>NZ_JBIRQU010000001.1:863902-1126778 GCF_044333355.1 Streptomyces sp. NPDC021012 | reverse complement strand
CTCTACCGGGGCACGGGCGGCGCGGGCGCGCCGTTCGCCACCCGGACCAAGATCGGCAGCGGCTGGAACACGTACGACCGCCTGTTCTGACGGGGGCGGGTATGGACGGGGCGACGGGGGCGGGGGCGGGGGCGGAGCCCGGGGGCCGGGGACCGAGTGGTCCCCGGGCCCCGCACTTCACTCGCCCTGCTGTTCCTGTCGCTCCTGCTGTTCCTGTCGTTCCTGCTGTTCCTGCTGTTCCTGCCGCTCCTGCCGTTCCTGTCGTTCCTGCGCGGCCATGACCTCGTCGCCGTGCTCGAAGGCCCAGGCGCCGAAAGCGTCGATCGGGTCGAGCAACGTCCGCCCCAGGGGGGTGAGTTCGTACTCGACGCGGGGTGGCGCCTCGGCGTAGGCGTGCCGGGTCACCAGGCCGTTGAACTCCAGGCGCCGCAGCGTCTCGGTCAGGACCTTGGGGCGGATTCCGCCGATGCGGGCGCGCAGTTCGCCCGGGCGTGCGGGGCCGTCGCGCAGGGCCCAGATCAGCACGGCGTTCCAGGTGTTGGAGAGGAGGTCGAAGGCGAGCCGGGCGCGGCAGTCGGCGAGATAGGCGTCGGTCGTCACGTACCGAATGGTGCCTGACGGGCTTCCTACTGTCGTTCCGGAAGCCGCGAACAGCGGACTCTTCGAGGAGGGGACGGGACGATGAGGATCGGCGTACTGGGCACGGGCAACATGGCGGACGCCCTGGCCACGCACTGGGTACGGGCCGGGCACGAGGTGTTCGTCGGGGGCCGCGACGCGGGGAGGGGCCGCCGGCTCGCGGAGCGGATCGGCGGCGGGGCCGGGCACGGAAGCCTGCGGGAGGCGGCCCGCTTCGGCGAGGTGGTCCTCGCCGCACTGCCGTACGGCGCGGGCGCGGAGGCCGTCGCGGCCCTGCGGACGGAGCTGGACGGAAAGGTCCTGCTCGACTGCTCCAACCCCGTCGGCCCCGGCTTCCTGCTCCTCACGGAAGGCGGCCCCTCGGCCGCCCGCCGGCTCGCCGAGGCCGCCCCGGCCGCCCACGTCGTCAAGGCCTTCAACCTCTGCCACGAGGACGTGTGGCGTATGACCCCGCCCGTCTTCGACGGCCGCCCCCTGGCCGTCCCGATCTGCGGCGGCGACGACACCGCCCTCGCACGCGTACGGGAACTGGTACGGGACACGGGCTGCGAGCCGGTGTCCGGGGGCGGCCTCGAACGCGCCGGCCTCCTTGAGGCCACCGCCGCCCTCTACATCGGCCTCTGGGTGGGCGAACACGCCGACGCCCAGGCGATCGCGCCGCCACTGGCCTACGCGACGGGGCCGACGGGCGGGTGAACGACCTGCTCGATACGGGTGCGTGAAGCGCGGGCCGGGGTGGGGCTGCTCGGCGCGTCCGGCTTCGCGGGCTTCTGGTGCGGCCGCCCTCTTTCCGAGAGTCGCGCCTTCCGGTGCCGCGTCAAGGGCGCTCCTTCGTCGCGTCGGCTTCGCCGATTCCGCTTCGCTCCACCCTTGACCCGGCACCTCCAGGCGCGAAGGACCTCTCGGAGGGCGGCCCGGGGGAGGGGGTCCACGCGGGGGCGCCGGATGCCGTTGCCCGCCGTGGGCGGGTGGGGGGGGTGGGGGTGTGGGGGTGGTGGCGAGGCCGGGCATCGGTGGGGCGGGTGCTGGCGGTGCGGGCCGGTGGGTGGGGGCATGGTCAGCGGCGGGGGTGGGTGGGACTGTGTCCGTGGGTGGGGTCGCGCGGAGTTCAATGGGGCGGCCCGGGTCGGCTCAGCGGATGGCGGCCGTCGCGTGGCGGGGCTTCAGGCCCCGCTGGTCACCCACGGTGGGTGGAGAGGGAGACCCTCAGTCGAGAGCGAGGTACTCCGGCGGCGGTTCGACCAGCTCGGGGTGGTGGACCGGGTATCGGTCGCCGTGGATCGCACGCATGGCCCAGTGCCACGCCTCATCGTGGAAGACGAGACCGCGATACGGGTCATCGCTGGGTTCGTAGGGATAGCACTCCAGGGCTGCTGTCCAGGAGTCCGGCGGTGTCAGACCGCCGTGATGCTGCATCGTCCACGCATAACGGCGTCGTTCGCCGTGCAGGTACTCCTCGTACTGGGCTTCGCTCCATGACATGCCGCCAGAGCCTACGGCCGCTCCCGGCAGGGCCTCCGAGTGAGGTTTCTGCGGGTAACTCGGCCTTGGGGTCCTGTGTGGGGGTGATTCCGTGCCCGTTACCCGAAGTAGCGCGCGCTTACGTGCGTCCGGCACGGAGGGAGGGCGCCATCGGCGCCGAGTTCTCTAGAAGATCGGAGTCGCGGACTGGATCTCGGCAAGGCCTTCTTCCAGCGTCAGCGAGGGGATCACATCGGTGATGTTGAACTGGTCGGACGGAGCCGGATCACCCGATCCGCCCCGCCCCGCACTTCACGGACCCGGAGCTTTGACTCCCCTCGAAAGGAGGGCGGTTGCCCGATTCGGCGGCCGGGTTGTTCTGCTCGTGCGAGAGCGTCGAGCGGCGTCCCTGGGCTCTGCGCGTCTGGCGTTTCCTGCGGCGGGGAGCCGGAGGGCTCAGCTCTCGCTGACGATCTCTCGGGCCATCTCCACCAGCGCGCCCGTCGCCGGGTGGGGGAAGGCGTCGCGCCAGGCCAGGACGACGGGGAGCGGGGGTGCGTCGGGGAGGGGGCGGTAGGTGACGCCCGGGTGGGGGTGGAGGGCGGCGGTGGAGGCGGAGGAGACGCCGATGCCGCGGCCGGCGGCGATGGCGGTGAGCCAGTCGTCGGTGTTGGCGACGGTGAGGGTGGCGGCGGGGCGGGCGGCGGCGGGCCAGAGGGCGAGGGTGGTCGTGCCGGAGACGGTGTTGAGGACGACCGTCTCGGTGGCGAGGTCGTCGAGGGTGAGGTGCGGGCGGTCCGCGAGCGGGCTGTCGGAGGGGAGGGCGGCCACGCGCTTCTCGGTGGTGAGTTCCGCCGTGACCAGGCCGGGGGCCTCGACGGCCCCGCGCAGCAGCGCCGCGTCGACCTCGCCGCGGGCGAGGCCGGCGGTGCGGTCGTCGATGCGGAGGAGTTCGAGCGGGGTGTCGGGGTGGGCGCGCTGCCAGCGGCGGAGCAGCGGGGTGGTGTACGGGCCGAAGGCCGACCAGGCGTGCCCGAGGCGCAGGGGGCGGTGGCGGAGCCGGGCCGGGTCGACGGCGGCGTCGAAGGCGGCGAGGGCGGCGGCCGCCCGGTCCTGGAAGGCGCGGCCTTCGGCGGTGAGGGCGAGGTGGTGGGTGGAGCGGTCGACGAGGCGGGCGCCGAGGTGCTGTTCCAGGGCGGCGAGGGTGCGGGAGACGGCGGGCTGGGTGAGGTGGAGCCGGGCGGCCGCCCTGGTGAGGCTGGTTTCCTCGGCGATGGCGAGGAAGCAGCGGAGGTGGCGCAGCTCGATGCTCATGCGTCCGGAGCATAACCGCAGGGCAATCGGCATTTCCGGTGCCGCGCGGGGGCTCGTAGCGTGGTGGGGGCGGGGTTCGTCGCGCGGTTCGCGGCGGGAGTTCGTGACGGGGAGGGGGATCCGGGCTGCGCGCGCCGGACGGGGGTGCATTATTCTGGACTGGAAGTTCACTTCAGTGGACTTGCGTGTGGGTGAGTGAGGAGCCGTCGGTGGACAGTCAGGTCAAGGAGGCGGCTCCGGCCGCGGCGCCCGCCGCCGGGCCTCAGGTGGCTCCCGCGGTGGGAGCGCGTCCCTTGGTCCGGTCCGTGGCCGGGCATCGGTTCGCGCCCGTAGCGCTCGTCGTCGCCGGTGGGCTGTCCGTGCAGTTCGGGTCCGCCGTCGCCGTGCTCCTGATGCCGCGCGCGGGCGCGCTCGGGGTCGTCACCCTGCGGCTCGTGCTCGCGGCCGCCGTTCTGCTGGTCGTCTGCCGACCGAAGGTCCGCGGCTACGGCCGCGCCGACTGGGGGACGATCGCCGCCTTCGGTACGGCCATGGCGGGCATGAACATGCTCTTCTACCAGGCCGCCGACCGGATCCCGCTGGGTGCCGCCGTGACCCTGGAGGTCCTCGGCCCGCTGGTCCTCTCGGTCGTCGCCTCCCGCCGCCTCGTCAACCTCCTGTGGGCCGGGCTCGCCCTCGGGGGCGTCGTCCTCCTCGGGGGCGGCGGCTTCGACCGGCTCGACCCGGCCGGTGCGGGCTTCGCGCTCGCGGCGGGCGCGATGTGGGCGGCGTACATCGTGTTCAGCGCGCGTACGGGCCGCCGCTTCCCGCAGGCCGACGGGCTCGCGCTCGCGATGGCCTTCGGGGCCGTCCTCAGCCTGCCGTTCGGCATCGTGGAGGCGGGCGGCAGGCTCCTCGTGCCGTCGACGATCGGCCTGGGCCTCGTCGTCGCGCTGATGTCCTCGGTCCTCCCGTACACCCTGGAACTCCTCGCCCTCCGCCGCCTGCCCGCCCCCACCTTCGCGATCCTGATGAGCCTCGAACCGGCCATCGCCGCCACGGCCGGCTTCCTCGTCCTCAGCCAGGCCCTGTCCCTCACCGACGCCCTCGCCATCGCCCTGGTCATCGCGGCGAGCATGGGCGCGGTGCGGACGCAGGCGCGCCGCCGGGACGCCCGCTAGCGGAACCAGCTCCGGGCCGGGCGGTCCTGGCGGCGGGCCTTGCGGAGGTAGCGGTTCTCCAGGCGGTGCACCTCGTCCACGAGGTGGCTCATCGGGCCGGGCTCGGCCGCGAGCCGTTGCTTCAGGCGGGTCAGGACGTCGGCCGCGCGCGTGAACTCCCCGGACTCGCCGAGGCTGCGGCCGTGCGCGAGGACGTCGCGGGCGGGCCAGTCGCGGACGTCGCCGCCGGTGAGGACCGCGAGTTCGTCGTAGTACCGCGCCGCCGCCGGGTAGTCCGCGAGCAGGTACGCGTCGTCCGCCACGGTCGCCTGGACGCGGAGGCGTTCGGGGTCGCCGGCGGGCAGGCCGACCGCGAGGTCGGGCAGGATCCGCTCCAGGAGGGCCCGGCGGCGCCTCACGTCCGTCTCCCGGTCCCGGGACAGGCCCCGGCACAGGCTCGTGACCAGGGCGATCCGGGCGCGCAGGGTGACCGGGTCGTACGGGCCGAGGGCGAGCGTGGCGACCCCGATGAGCTCGCGCAGCTCGTCCCGCGCCGCCTCCCGGCCCTCGCGCCCGGCGTGATCGGCGCCCGCCCCGTACGAGAGGAGCAGCGCCCGCGCCTCGATCGTCCGGCGGTCCCGCTCGCCGAAGACCCGGACGAGCTTGGGCACGACCCGGGACAGGGCGGGGTCGCCGGGATCGCGCCGCCACAGCCGCCGGGCGCGGACGAGGACGGCCTCGGTGGTCAGCGGATCGTCCGGGCCCAGCTCGCGCTGTGCCTCGAGGACCAGCGCGTCGAGGAGCTCCTGGAACTCCCCCGCGTCGGCGTCGTCCGGTAGGGCGAGGATCTGGTCGAGCCGTCGGCGCAGTGCGCCGCGCACCGGTTCGGCGGTCCCGTCGAGGACGGTGGGCGTGTACGGGGGGAGGGGCGGCGGCTCGACGGCGAGGCCGCGCGGCTCGGGCGCGGCCGGGACTCCGTGGGCCGGGTGGGCTTCGTGTGCTTGCTGGGCTTCATGGGCTCCATATGCTGCCTGGGCTCCGTGAGCCTCGTGCGTCTCCCGGGCTCCGTAGGACCCATGGGTCCCGCGCGTCTCCCGTGCCTCCCGGGCGATGACGGCGAGGCGCTGCGCTACGGCGGCCGCGTGCGGGGGCCGGTGGTCCGGGTCCTTGGCGAGGAGGTCGAGGACGAGCCGGTCGGCGGTCGCGGTGAGGGCGGGGGCGAACGCGCTCGGGGTGGGCGGCGGGGCGGTCATGTGCTGGACGGAGAGTTCCGGCCACTCGCGGCCGAGGAACGGAAGCCGTCCGGTCCACAGCTCCATCAGGAGGCAGCCGAGCGCGTACAGGTCCGAGCGCCCGTCCACCGTGCCGCCCCGGCAGCGCTCGGGGGCCATGTAGGCGAAGCTGCCGATGAGGTTGCCCGTGCCGGTGAGGTTGGTCTGCGAGAGCTGGTGCTTCGCGATGCCGAAGTCGAGGACCTTGACGGGCCCCGACTCCCCGATGATCACGTTCGGCGGCTTGATGTCGCGGTGCACGATGCCCGCCGCGTGGGCGGCTTCGAGGGCCGCGCAGATCTGCTCGGCCCAGGCGAGGGAGGCCTGGAAGTCGGGGAGGCCCCGGCCCAGGACCGTGGCCAGGCTCTCTCCCCGTACCAACTCCATGACCAGGTAGATCACTTCGCGCCCGTCGGCGGTGATGTGGGCGAAGTCGTGGACGGTCACGATGTTGGGGTGGGTGAGGGAGCCCGCGAGCTCGGCCTCCCGTACGAAGCGGCGGGCCTCGTCCGCCGTCGCGGGAAGCCCGGTCTTCACGGCGACCTCGCGGTTCATGCGCAGATTGCGGGCGCGCCACACGGTGCCGAAGCCGCCGGCCCCCAGCTCCGCGTCCAGCCTGTACCGCCCGTCGAGTACGTCCCCCACCTGTGGCACGCCCGCTCCCCCCTGGTCGCTCCGGTCACGGCCATTCTTCCCGCCGGGAGGCCCGGGGGAGCGGGTTTCGGGAGGAGCGGGTGCGGCCGGAGCGGGGTTCGGGCGGGAGGGGCGGGCGCCTGTGATCCGCGCCTGTCCCTCGGCGAGGCCTGGCCCGCGCCGCGTGCGCCGGCGGGCTCGTCCTCTGCTTCCAGGGAGTCGCCGATCCGGACGCGGCGCAGGAGCGGGTCCTCGCGCACGGCGCGACCCTCCTCGACGACGGCGCGGGCGCGCGGAGCCGGCAGGTGTACGCCGACCCGGCGGGGCGTCCCTTCTTCCTGGTCAGGTACGGGTCTGCCGGGCGGTGGGATCCTGACCCGATCCTGTCGATCTGTGACCCTCGGGCTGTTGAGGGGGCGGGCGGTGGTGTCGATCATGGAGGGGTTCTCAGTCGTACGAGGAGGGGGAGTCGAGCATGGCCCTGGAGATGCGTGACCGGTGTGAGCGTTGTGAGACGGCGGTTCTGGCGGTGGACGGGCCCGCGCGGATCTGTTCGTACGAGTGCAGTTACTGCGTGCCCTGTGCCGACGCGATGGAGGGCGTCTGCCCCAACTGCGGCGGGGAGCTCGTCGCCCGTCCGAGGCGCGTCCGGGGTTAGGGGCGCGCCGTGCGGAGGGGGAGTCGTGCGCTGGGTGTGGTGTTCGCCGCCGTCGTGCTGGGCGGTTGCTCGTCGTCCGGCGCCGAGGAGGCGGGGGCGTACTGGCAGGACTACTGCACCAGGCTGGGCGCCTGGCAGGAGGCGAGGAACTCGGTGGACGCCTTCCCGGGGAAGGCGGGCGGCGCGGGCGGTGGCACCGGGGAGCTCGCCCGGGCGGTGGTCTCCGCCGCCGGGGTGCTCGACAGGGAGGGGCGCGACGAGGACAGTGCGCACGTCCTCGACGACACCGTCGCCGCGGTCACGGGCGCGGACCTGGTGGCCGAGGGGCGCGTCGTGTCCTCCTGTGACCGGGCGGGTTTCGAGGGCCTCGTGAGGTAGGCGCGCCAGCCCTGGAGCGGGCGCGCCCGCCGGAGTGCCGGGATCCGCATAGACGGGGGTCCCGGCGCTCGCGCAGGTGGGAGGGGGTGTGGTCGTGGGGGTTCATCAGTCTCGCTGATGATAGTTGATACCTTCGCGAAGGTTTTTATTTCATAGGTCCATGACCGCATCCACCAGCTCCACTCCGGAGCCGGCAGCACTGCCGGCTCGTCCCGGGGCCTACCCGGACGGCAGGACCCCCCTCGCTGACGCCGTGCTCGCAGTCGCCCGACGTGACATCGCCACGTTCCACGCGCTGCCGCTCTCGCACGGCCGGTCTATCCGCGACTCCCACATGAGGGAGACCTACGAGGCGCTCTTCGGCGTCGCGCAGCTCGCGGCCGACGTGTCGTACAGCGGCACGATGCTCGATTCCTTCTTCCGGCCCAGGGGCCCGCTCCGGGAGGCGCAGCGCCTCGCGGCACGCAGCTTCGGGGCCGACGCCACCTACTTCCTCTCGGCCGGCACGAGCACCGCGAACCGGGTCGCCCTGACGGCACTGACCCAGCCCGGCTCCCGGGTGCTCGCGGACCGCTCCTGCCACCAGTCGGTGCACTTCGCGCTCAACTCGCTCGGCGTCCAGGTCGCGTACGCGCCGATGCAGCGCTGCTGCGACGGCTGCCCCCGGACGTACGCCGATCTGCCCCGGCTCCTCGAGATGTTCCGCGCCGCGGCGGCCGAGGGGCGGCCCTTCGACACCGTCGTCCTCTCCGCCGTGTCCTACGACGGGGTCCGGTACGACCTGCCGACCGTCCTCGCCGAACTCGCCGCCGTCCACCCGACCGTCTCGGTCCTGGTCGACGAGGCCTGGGGCGCCGCGCACCGCTTCCACCCCCGGCTGCGCCCGCTCACCGCGCTGCACGCCGTCGAGGCGCTGCGCGCCGCCGACCCCCGGCTCGCCCTGAACGTGGCCGTCACCCACTCCGCGCACAAGTCGATGTCCGCGCTCCGCCAAGGCTCCTACCTGCACCTCATCGGCGACGGCGAGGCCCAGGAGCGCACCGCGCAGGCCCTCTTCCAGCACCACACCACCTCGCCCAGCTGGCCCGTGCTCGCCAGCCTGGACCTGGCCCGGCTGCAGGCCGAGACCGAGGGCGAGGCGCTCCTCGGCCGCTCCCTCAAGCTCGCCAGCACCCTGCGCGTCGAGCTCGCCACCGACCCGAGGCTCTCCGCGTACCGCCCGCTCGGGCCCGACGGCCACCTCACCGACGCCGCGCAGCTCGTCAGCGACGACCCCACCCGGGTCCTCGTCGACATCAGCGCCCTCGGCATCACGGCCGCCGACTTCCGCCGGATGCTCTTCGACGAGTACGCGCTGTACGTGGCGCGGGAGAGCGGCGACGCCGTCCTCTTCCACATCCACATCGGCGTCGACGAGGGCACCCTGCTGCGCCTGCTCGACGCCCTGCGCACCATCCAACGCACCTACCGGAGCGCCTCCGCGGCCCTGTCCACGGGCACCTCCGAGCACTTCATCATCGCCTACCCGCCCGGCATCCCCATCACGGTGCCCGGCGAGAAGCTCTGCGAGCGGACGCTCAGTCAGATCGACGAGCTGCGCTCCAGCGGCTGCGAGATCTACACGCTGCGGAACCCGACGGTCTCCCCACGGGAGCTCGCCGTCCAGGCCGCCGCCACCGGCTCCGTACCGGCCACCGCCGATCACCTGACCGTCGAGAAGCGCACCACCCAGCAGCTCGCCGGCGCGGCCGCCGCCATCGGTGCCACCGGCACCACCGCGGCCACCGTCAGCGCCGCCGCCACCGCAGTCGCCACCAGCTGATCCGCCCAACGATCCCGAGGGGGAACTCATGATCAAGATCGCGGACATCCGCAAGCACGCCGCCCGCTGGCCCCAGCGCGTCGCCGTCGTCGACGGTGAGACCCGCATGACCTGGGCGAGCTTCGCCGACAAGGTCAGCCGGGTGGCCTGCGCCATCCAGGACCTGCTGCCCGAGACCCGGCCGGCCCGTGCGGTCTTCCTCGCCGAGAACAGCTGGGAGCTCGTGGTCTCCATGGCCGCCGTCAGCTCCCTCGGCATCCCCTGCGTCGGACTCGACTACACGGCCGGACCCGTCGCGACGACCGCCGCGCTCGACCAGCTGGAGCCGACCGTCGTCATCACCTCGCAGGCCCACCGGGCGCTCGTTGAGGAGTGCGGCTGGCCGGGCGGCAGAGACATACTCGACATATTCATCGACAGCGAGCCGGTGGGCCTGCCCGACGGGCAGACCGTCTCGGTCAGCTTCTCCGACCTCCTCGTGTCGGCGCCGGGCGACCCGGAGCCGGTGGAGCAGCCCTTCGAGGCCTTCTCCTTCACCTCCGGCACCAGCGGCGTCCCCAAGATGGTGGTCCGGCGCACCTCCTTCGAGGCCCGCCGCTTCGCCGACCTCGTCGACCAGTACGCCTTCGACGAAGAGGACGTCCACCTCGTCACGGTGCCGCTCTACCACGCCTCCGGGCCGGGCTGGGCGCGCATCTTCCTCACCCTGGGCGGCACGGTCGTCCTCGGCCCGTACGACGACGCCGAGGAGCTCATCCGCATCATCCAGGACGAGGGGGTCTCCACCACGCTCATGGTGCCGCCGGTCCTGGCCCGGGTCGTCGCCCACCCGAAGTCGGAGCACCTGCACAAGACCTCCCGCCTGCACTTCGTCCTCTCCGGCGGCCGGCACCTCAACCGATGGGTCATCAACAACGCCTGGGACCGGCTCGGTCCGGTGCTGCACCTCTACTACGGGACGACCGAGACCGGCGTGAACGTCATGATCGGCCCCGAGGAGCTGCACGTGGCGCCCTGCCGCTCCGGTCGCCCCATGCCCGGCAACACCGTCGTCGTCCTCGACGCCGACAACAAGCCGCTCCCGAAGGGCAGCCGGGGCCGGGTCGCCATCGCCAGCTACCAGTTGATGGACAGTTACGCGACGAGCGAGCCCGACTTCATGACGCTCGACTACGGCGGCCGTACGCAGCGCTTCCTGCTCACCGGTGACAGCGGGCTCGTCGACGAGGCGGGCCGGCTCGAACTCACCGGACGCAACGACGGCGTCGCCAAGGCCGAGGCGGGCAAGCCGCTCGACGTCAACATCTTCGGCCTCGAAGCGGACCTGATGGACCTGCCCTGCGTCCGGGAGACCGCCGTCCTGCGGACGCGGCTCGACGGCGTCGGCGAGGTGCTCGTCGTGCCCTTCACCCCGGTCGCGCCCGAGCGGCAGGAGAGCGGCTACCGGGCGGTCAGCGCCGCCTGCGCCCGCCGGGTGCCCTGCCTCCCGGCGTACGTGGTGCCGGTCGAGTCCATCCCGTACAGCCCGACCGGCAAGGTCCGGGCCGCCCAGCTCCTGGAGTCGGTCCTGCCGCTGCTCGACATCCAGCCGGCGGAGTCCCGCTCGGCGGAGCCGGCCGGGGTCTGACCCCACCCGTCCCTCCAGCCCCTCCCGTCCCATCCCTCCCGTCGCACCCGGGGCCGGGTTCCGCACCCCCTCCGCAGGACCCGGCCCCGCCTCCTCCCCGACCTCCCGACTCCCGGCCGCCTCAGGCCCGACAGGAAGACTCATGAACAGTCAGAACACTTACACGCGAGGCGTTCTCCTCTGCCTCCTGGCCACGGTGTCCTGGGGCGCGATGTTCCCCCTCATGGACTCCACCCTGAAGCACATCGACCCCTTCACCTTCACGGTGATGCGCTACACCATCGCCGGTGCGATGTTCCTGGTCTTCCTCCGGATCCGGGAGGGCAGGGCTGGGCTGCGCCTCAAGGGCGAACGCATCGGTCTGGCCTGGCTGTTCGGCACGGCCGGCTTCGCGGGCTTCCAGTTCCTGGTCTTCTTCGGCCAGGACCTGATCGGCGAGCGCGGCGCGCTGAACGCCTCGATCATGATGGCGACCATGCCCATGATGGGCTTCCTGGTGAACTGGGTCCTGAAGAAGGTCGTTCCGCCGAAGTTCTCGCTGGTCTTCATCGCGATGTCCTTCGTCGGCACCATCCTCGTCGTCTCCGACGGTGACATCGGCTCGCTGATCGCCGACCCGAAGACCGCCGGCGCCGACGCGCTGCTGCTCTTCGCCGCGCTGTGCTGGGTCGTCTACACCTCGGGCGCGAGCTACTTCCCGACCTGGTCCCCGATCAAGTACACGGCCATCACCACGGTCCTCGGTCTCGCCTCCGCCGCCGTGATCACGGTGATCATCCTGGCCTCCGGCGGCGTCCCGGTCCCGACGGCCGGTGCCGTGGGCTCGATCATCCCGCAGCTCGCCTACATGAGCGTCATCGCCGGCTTCGTCGGTGTCCTCGGCTGGAACTTCGGCAACCGCTACCTCGGCCCGCTCAACGGCGTCCTCTTCATGGACGTCGTGCCGATCACGGCCTTCGTGATCTCCGCCCTGACCGGTGTCGTCCCGGCCGGTATGCAGATCGTCGGTGCCTCGCTCACGGCGGCGGCGCTGGTCTTCAACAACCTGTACCTGCGCAAGGTGGCCGCCAAGGCCGCCGCGGCCGCGCCGACCCCGGTCGTGGCCTCCGGTTCGGGCTCCGCTTCCCCCTCCGCTACGGGCTCCGCTTCCGCTCAGGTGCCCGTCACCTCGGGCAGCAGGTCCTGACCGGTCGGACCCGCTGAACGCGTACGGCGTGGCCTCCCACATCAGTGGGGGGCCACGCCGTTTTCCGGTCTCTCACGGCGGGCACGCGCGGCCGATCAGCCGCGGATCCCGTCGAGGAGGACGCTGCGCAGTTCCTCGTGCCGCTCGGTGAGGTCCCTGCGCCGGCTGAGGACGTCCGAGATGTGCTGCATGCCGAAGAAGGCGGAGACCAGGACGCGGGCCGCCGCGCGGGGTTCCACTCCCTCCCGCAGTTCACCCGCGTCGCGGGCTTCCGCGATGAGCCGGGTGAGGTAGTCCTCCCAGCCCACGTACGGCTCGGGGAGCTCGGCGTCGATGAGGGCCCGCTCGATCTGGAGCCGGGCGCCGGCCTGGACGACGATGTCCCGCGCGAAGGCCTGGGTGACCGTGTCGAGGACGGCGGTGAGCGCGTCGAACGGCTTCGCGTGGGTGCCCTCGGCGCCCTTGAGGATCTCGGGCCAGCGCGCGTAGTGCTCCTGCACGACGGCGACGGCCAGGGCCTCCTTGTTCGTGTAGTGGAAGTAGACCGCTCCCTTGGTCATCTCCGCCCGTTCGGCCACGTCCTGCAGGGTCACGGTCGCGTAGCCGCGCTCGGCGAAGAGCTCGGCCGCCGACTGGAGGATGTGGCTCTTCGTCCGCCGGGCCCGTTCCTGCTTCGGTTCGCTTCGTGGTGTCGCCATGCCTGTCCGCCTCTCTCGTGTCTACGCCTTGCAATATACATTCTCGAAGGTATATTTCTTGCTGTCGAGGGGCCACGGAGGCTCCTCGTCGCCGCGATGCTTCACCTTGTAGGGGGATAAGGATGTCCATCGGTGTGCTGCAGACCGTGTTACCGGCCGAACAGCTCGCGCCCGTCGAGCCCCTGGAGTCCCTGGTCCGGGACGCCAAAGCGGGACTGACCTTCGACCGCACGATCTCGCGCCGGTTCGTGCACCGCGCCTCGGTGACGGAGGTCTTCCTCACCGACGCGACCGTGGCCGGGCCCGACCGCTTCCTGGTCGGCGCCCAACTGCCCCGGAACCACGCGCTGTACCGCCCGGAGAGGACCGGGCAGTGCGACTTCATGCTCCTCGTCGAAACGGTACGGCAGGCCGGGATCTTCCTGAGCCACCGCTTCCACGACGTGCCGCTCGGCCACCACTTCATCTTCAAGGCGCTGTCGCTCCACATCAGCGACCCCGCCGCCCTCCGGGTCGGCTGCGGACCCCTCGGCGCGGTCCTGGACGTCAAGGTCGTGACGCCCGCCGGAGCGCGCAACCCGCGCCGCTTCGACGCCCGCTTCGACATGGTGATCGAGGTCGGCGGCCGGGAGTGCGCCCGCGCCTCCGCCGGGGTCATCGTGATCGACGACGTCCGGTACGGGCGGCTGCGGCAGCGCGGCCGGATCGACGGGACCATGCGGCCGACCGGCCGCGAGGCCTCCGCCTCCTCCGCGTACGGGGTGCACTCGGGCGCCGAGGACGACCGGGGCGTCCTGCGTCCCGTACCCGCGGCGGAGGCGCAGGCCCTGCCCGCCGGCTGCGGGGAATGGCGGCTGCACGTCGACCCCACGCACCCCGGCTACTTCGAGCACCCCTCGGACCACGTGCCCGGGATGCTGCTCCTGGAGGCCTTCCGGCAGGCCGCCCGGCAGACGGCGGGAGGCGCGGCACTGACCTCGCTGGACGCCGACTTCGCCGTCTTCGGGGAACTGGCCGAGGCCGTGGCCGTCGAGGCCACGCCCACGGGGGACGGCCGGGTGCGCCTCTCCGCCACCCAGGGCGCCCGCGTCCTCGCCACGGCCGTGGCCCGCTGCGGGTGACGCTGCGGACACGACGTTCAGCTGCACGTTCAGGGGAAGAACGGACGAGCGTAGAAAGGCAGAAGGATGGAACTCCAGCACTTACGGGCCTTCCGCGAAGTGGCCCGGGAACTCAGCTTCACCCGCGCGGCCCACAACCTGCACTACTCCCAGCCCGCGGTGACCGCGCAGATCAAGGGCCTGGAAGAGGACATGGGGGCCTCGCTCTTCCAGCGGCGCGGCAACCGCTCCGTGGAACTCACCCCGGCCGGCGCCCGCCTGCGCCCGCTGGCGGAGCAGATCCTCGAACTGGTCGAGACGGCGCAGTACGAGATCGCCGACCCCGCCCCGGCCGGGAACCGCGGGGCGACGGACCGCCGGATGGCCCTGCCGGCCGGCGCGAACGGCCGCTTCGCCGACGCCCGCCTCGGTGGTAGAGGGGGCAGAGCATGAGCATCGCTCCCGCCCGGGCCGCGTTCTTCGACGTGGACGAGACCCTGATCACCTGCAAGAGCATGGCCTGCCTCCTCGCCCGCTACTGGGGGCACGGAGACGTGGCCGCCCGCAGGCTCGCCGCGGCGCGCGCCTCGCTCCAGCGCCAGATCCGCGAGGGCGTGCCCCGCGAGCAGGTGAACCGCTCCTTCTTCCGCTTCCTCGCCGGCAGCCACCTGGACGACCTGGAGGCCTGCGGCCGGGAGTGGTACGAGAAGGCCCGCGCCGGCGGACTGCTCCACACCCCCGTGTACGAGGCGCTCCGCCGCCACCGCGAGGCCGGCGACCTGATCGTCCTCGTCTCCGGAGCCTTCTCCGCCTGCCTGGACCCGCTGGCGCGGGAGGTCGGCGCCGATCTCGTGGTGTGCACCCTGCCCGAGGTGACCTCTCAGGGGGCGCTCACCGGCGAGCTGTCCGGCCCGCCGATGATCGGCGAGGCCAAGGCCGACGCCGTCCGCCGGATCATGACGGCCTTCGGCATCGCCGCCGAGGAGTGTTTCGCGTACGCCGACGACGAGAGCGATCTGCCGCTGCTGCGCTCCGTCGGCCACCCCGTCCTCGTGGGCGACGCGCCGGTCTCCGCCCCGGCTTCGGAGCGGGCGACCTGGTCCTGGCTGCCGGGTCCCGCGCCGGCCGCCCCCGCCGCCCCCGCGGCCGCGAAGAGCCTGGCTCCACAGGCGGCTTGAGGCTCCGGACCCGGGCGCGGACCTCTCCGCCGCCGCGGCCCGTCACGGCAGCCCCGCCCCTTCGAGAGCCCCGCCGTCACGGCGGTTCCGAGGCCCTGGAACGACTCCGTGACCCCTGAGCCTCCCCGTAACGCGCCCTCTCTCCTTGCGTGAACCCCCACGCGCGCAAGGTCCCACGCACGAACCCCACGTGCACGAGCCCCCCCACGCGCGGATCCTCACCCCGCGCGAGCCCCACACGCGCAGGTCCCCACCCCGTGCGAGCCCCACACGCGCAGGTCCCCACGCTGCGCACAGCTCGACCCGCGTGAGCCCCACATCGCGCGAAGTCCCTTACGCGCAAGCCCAGTTGCGCAGAGCTCGACATGCGTGAGCCCCGCATCGCGCACAGTTCCACACGCGCAAGCCCCCACGTTGCGCAGGGCCCCACCCGCGTGAGCCCCACATCACGCGAAGCTCCACACGCGTGACCTCCACATCACGCGAAGCCCCACCCGCGTGAGCCCCACCTCACGCGAAGCTCGACACGCGTGAGGTCCGCATGTGCCCTCCCACATGCGGACCCCATCGTGGCTCCTCCCGCTCAAGCGCCGCTTGAGCCCGACAACGCGGGCTCGAGGACGTCCCACAGCTCGCTCACCAGCTCTGCGGGACCGGCCGCGTCCGACGCCGTCACCACGGCAGGGGCGCCGACCAGGAGGGCCACGGCCAGCCGGGCCAGTACGTCGGCCGGGTGGGCGGTGCGTACGGAACCCTCGTCCTGGCTCCTGCGGACGAGGAGCGCCACGACCTCGCAGAGCCTGCCGAGGTGGACGGGGACGGTTCCCTCGGCGCGGGCGGCGTCCATGACCAGGCGCAGTCCGGCGGCGAAGGACAGGTCCTCGTGCACCCGGCGGGCGAGGTGGAGGAGCAGTCTCCGGAGGGCGGTCAGGGCCGCGCCGCCCTCCTCCGCCGCACCGACGGCGGTGGCGAGGGCGTCGTCCCAGACCGCCTCGAAGGAGCGGGTCAGCTCACCGGCGAGATCGGCCTTCGAGGAGAAGTGTCCGTAGAGGGCTCCTTTCGTGAGTCCGGTGCGGGCCGTGATGTCGGCCAGGTTCGTCCCCGCGAATCCGTGCAGGGCGAACTCGGCCGCCGCCGCGCCGATGACCAGGTCATAGGTCATACGGGCCCTGTCCTGTTGCCTCATCGAGCGTTCGCCTCCCTTCCGCTGTAGCGGCCGTCGATGTCCTTCATGACGGCCACTCAGAAAATACCTTCCGGACTGAATTTTTTGCTACTCGCATCAGCACCACCACTGAACCTCCACGTAAAGGAGTACGAGTCATGACCATCGTCGACGCCCCCGCCCCCGCCCTCGCCTTCCTCGGGACCGGTCCCCTCCAGGCCATCGTCGCCCGCCGCGCCGAGGAGGCCGAGCGGACCGGACGGCTCCACGCCGAGGTCGTCGGGGCGCTGACCGCCGCCGGCCTCGCCCGCCACTTCGTGCCCCGCCGCTGGGGCGGCACGGCCGGAAGCTTCACCGAGCTGCTCGGCACGGTCGCCGCGGTCGGCTCGGCCTGCGCCTCCACCGGCTGGTGCGCGGCGCTGTACGCCGCCCACGGCCGCCTCGCCGCGCACCTGCCGGCCGAGGGGCAGCGCGACCTGTGGGGCGACTCGCCCGACGTGCGGATCGCGGCGGCGGTCGTGCCCCCGGCGGGCTGGCTCGCCCCGGCGCCCGGCGGCTGGACCCTGTCCGGGGAGTGGGGCTTCGCCAGCGGGGTCCAGGACGCCGACTGGGTCCTCCTCGCCTCCCTCGACCACTCGGGGGACGGGGCCCCGGGGTACAGGGTCCTGGCGGTCCCGCGCGAGCAGGTCCGGGTCCGCGAGACCTGGGACGCGGTCGGGCTCCGCGCCACCGGCAGCCACAGCGTCATAGCCGAGGCGGTCTTCGTGCCCGAGCACCGCACCTTCCTCCGCGAGGCCCTGGTGACCGGCGTCGCCGACGCCGACGCGGCCCCCTGCCACCGGGTGCCGTACCAGCTGGTCGCCGCCCTCCTCTTCGCCGCCCCCGCGCTCGGCGCGGCGCGCGGGGCCCTGGACGCCTGGACCCTCCTCGCCGGCCTGCGCCGCCTCCCCGACGGGCGTCCGCACACCGACGACCCGGCGGTCCAGCAGACCCTGGCCCGCTGCTCCGCCGAGATCGACGCGGCCCGCCTGCTCCTGGAGTCCGCCGCCCACCGCGCCGACGGCCCGGCCGGCACCGCCCCCGAGCAGCGGGACGTGGTCGGCGCCGCCGCCCTCAACCAGCGGGACGCGACCGTCGCCGTCGACCTCCTCGTCGGCGCGGTGGAGCGCCTCATGCGCACCGCCGGCGCCCGCGGCCTCGTCAGGGGCGGCGGCCTGGAGCGCGCCTGGCGCGACATCCACGCCATCGCCGCCCACGCCGCCCTCCAGCCCGCCCCGGCGGCCGCCGCCTACGCGGCCACGGTCTTCCCGTCGGCCTCCTGAGCCTCGGGGAGGGGGTGCTATACACGCGGTGTATAAACCCTGCGTATAGTCGGCGCCATGGCACCGTCCGAACCCACCCCCCTCGGCCCCCGCTTCCTCAAGGCGCTGATCGTCTCCGTCCTCGGAGTCGCCGCCTCGCACCTGATCCTGTCCGACACGCTCTACCTGTCGTTCGCCGGTCAGGCGGCCTCGTCGCTCGGGGCGGGGCCCGGGTACTCCGCCGACCAGGCGTTCACCACGGCGCTCATCAACACCTTCCTCGTCATGCCGCTGGTCCTGTGGATCGGGATGCGGATCACGGGGGAGCGCCGGGTGGGACCGATGGTGCTGGTGGGGGTGGTCGCGTGGATCACGGCCGTCGGGAACGGCATCGACCTGATCGACGACGCCCCCGACACCCTCCTCCCGCTGCGCTCCCTCGCCCTCGTCGTCGGCGTCACCGCCCTGGCCTCCCTGGTGCGGAGGAGGAAGAAGGAGGGCTAAGCCGCCTGGAGCGCGTCCACGACCACCATGCGGCGGACCCGGCGGGCCGGCAGGACCGAGGCCGCGACGCCCGTGAGGACGGTGGCCGCGAGGATGCCGAGGACCGTCAGGGCCGTGCCGCCCGAGGAGGCCAGCGCCTCCAGCGGCGAGACGTGGCCCGCGAGGACGGCGCGGGAGGCCAGCGTGCCGTACAGCAGGCCGAGGAGCGTTCCGGCGACCGCCCCGGTGAGCGCGAGCAGCACCGACTCCAGGGTGAGCATCCGGCGCAGCTGCTCGCCCGCGAGGCCGATCGCGCGCAGCATCCCGAACTCGCGGGTGCGCTCCTCCACCGTCAGCATCAGCGTGGCGGCGACGCCGAGCGCGGCGATGGCGATCGAGAAGCCGAGGAGGACGGTCACGACCAGCATCATCCGGCCGAGCAGGGAGCGGATGAGGTCGGCGTCGGACCCGGTGTCCGCGATCCGGATCTCCGGGTGCGCGGCCAGCGCCCGGTCCACCGCCGCGCGGGCCTCGTCGTGGCCGGTGCCGCCCGCCGGGTTGATCAGTACGGTGGAGACGGCGGCGGCCCCCGGCGCGAGCCGGTCGAGGGTGGCCCCCGTGACGTACACCGTGGCCTCCGGGTGCAGGGAGACGGGGAACATCGGCGCGCCGCTCACGCCCGTGAGCCGGACGCCCCCGACGGTCGGCCCCGGCCGCTGGGTGAGGGTGATCGCCTCGCCGTCCCCCAGGCCCCGGGCCGTGCCGACGCCCTCGGCGTCCGGGTTGAGCCCGGCCGGGTCGGCGGCGGCGACGACCGTCTTCCGGCCGTCGACGGTGAGGGCGGCGGTGCGGACGGGGGTGACGGTCAGCCCGCGTTCGGCGCGCAGGGCGGCGATCGCGTCGGCGGGCACCCGGGCGGCGTCCGTGTCGAGCGCGAAGACCGCCGGCATCCGGTTGGCGAGCATGGCGTCCAGGCCGCCCTCGGTCGCGCCGATCGCGGTCACGGCGGAGACGGCGACGGTCACGCCGACGAGCATCGCGGAGGAAGCGGCGGCGGTACGGCGGGAGTTGGCCCGCAGCTGCTGCACGGAGAGCCTGCCGACCGTCCCGAGCGGGCGGCGCAGCGCGAGCCCGAGCAGTCCGACGAGCGGCGGCAACAGGTACTGGGCGTACCGGAGTACGGCGAAGAACGTGAGGATCGCGCCGGCCGTCACCGCGAGCAGCGAGACCGCCGAGCCGCCGAACGCCCCGAGGACGAGCAGGCCCGCGCCGGCGACGAGCATCAGCACCGACGCCGCCTCGCGGACGGCCCGGCTGCCCGGCTCCGGCAGCTTCGCCGAGCCGCTCGCGGCGAGCGCGGCGACCGGCGGCACCGCCGCCGCGGCCCGCGCCGGCCTGCGGACGGCCCACAGGGTGAGCAGGACGCCGAAGGCCCCGGCGAGGCCGAAGGTCCAGGGCCCCGGCACGAGGGAGACCTCGATCGGCCCGAGGTCGGCGAACCCGTTGACGGCCGCCGTGCCGAGCGCGCAGGCCGCCGCGCCCGCCGCGAGCCCGGCGGCCGAGGCCAGCACGCCGAGCATCAGGCCCTGGCGGCGGATGATCCGGCGGAGCTGGTCGCGGTCGGTGCCGACGCAGCGCAACAGGGCGAGCTGGCGGGCGCGTTGGGCGAGGACGACGGAGAAGGTGTTGGTGACGACCATGCGGGCCACGGCCATCGCGATGAGGACGAAGGACAGGGCGGCGGTCAGGACGACCGCGTACATCGTCTTGCCGCTCTGGAGGGCGTTGTCCACGGCGCCGGCGTGCGTGTACGCGGACACCTGCCCGCCCAGGGCCTTCTTGGCCGCCTTCGCCACCGTGAGCGCGTCCGCGCCGGGGGCGAGACCGAGGTCGAGGTGGGTGGCCCGTGCCCCCGTCGCGTACGCCCCGACCCGCGCGTACGGAACCCCGATCGCGGGCTGCGAGCCGAGCGCCTGCGAGGCCGAGGTGTCGAGGAGCCCGGTGAGCCGGACCTCCGTCGTGCCGCCGTCCGCCCTCGTCACCCGTACGGTCCCGCCGGGCGCCGCGCCGACGCGCTCCGCGCTCTCCCGGTCGAGCGCGACCTCGCCGGCCCCCTCGGGCCAGCGCCCCGCGGCGAGCCGCTGCCAGCGCAGGGCCGGATCGGCGGCGATCGAGGTGACGAGCGCCCGGTCGTCGAGCGGCCGCCCCGACGGCGCGATCACATTCGCGTGCCCCACCAGCCGCTCCGCCACCACCGTCACCCCCGGCACCCGCGCGGCCCGCCCCGCCGCCCCGACGGGCAGAGTCCCCCCGGTGCCGCCCGGGACGACCTGGACGGCGGCCCCACCGACATCGGCGGCCGCGGACTGCTCGTACGACTGCACGAGCGCCCCCGCCCCGCCGACGGAGAGCACGAGGAAGGCCACCCCGACGGCGACGGCCGAACCGGTCAGCACGAGCCCGCGCAACTGGGCCCGGAAGTCCTTGATCGTGAAGGAGAACAGTGACGACGACATGCCCTCCACGCTAGGAGCGGGGACCGGCCCGACACGGCCCCACCAGGACGGATTCGGCGTCATACCGAAGGCAGTACGGGACGGGTCCGCGCGTACCTCTACGGGATGACGCCTCGCCCCTGCGCGGGCGGCGCGCTTCCCCCGGGGCTCCGCCCCCGCCCCTCCCGCACCCGCCTGGGGCTTCGCCCCGCCCCGTGTGGGCCCCCTCGTGTGGGGCCCGCACCCGCTGCCCGTTGAGGGTGGGTACCGCCCCGGCGGGCGCGGCCCACAACGGCGGCGCGGCCCGCGCCGCGCCGCCCACCGCAAGCCCAGAAACTAAAGCAAGCACGCTTGATTGTTTCTGGTCCCGCTGGCATGCTCCTCCGCGAAGGCCCGTGACCGCCCGTCCCCCGAGGGGAGCGCACCGTGTCCGACCCCGTCGACGTCCTCGACGACCTGCGCGAGGAGAGCGAGGAACTCGACAGCCTCGTCGCGGAGTTGAGCGAGGGGCAGTGGAGGGCGGACACCCCCGCCCCCGGCTGGACCGTCGCCCACCAGATCGCCCACCTCGCCTGGACCGACCGCGCCGCCCTCCTCGCCGCCACCGACGCGGAGGCCTTCGCCGTCGAGGCGGAGAAGGCCCTCGCGGCGCCCGACCGCTTCGTGGACGAGGGCGCGGAGGAGGGCGCGAAGCTGCCGCCCGCCGAGCTCCTCGCCCACTGGCGAGACGGCCGCGAGAAGCTCAAGGAGGCCCTGCGCGCGGTCCCGCAAGGGGCCAGGTTCCCCTGGTACGGGCCGCCGATGAGCGCCCCCGCCATGGCCACCGCCCGGCTGATGGAGACCTGGGCGCACGGCCAGGACGTGGCCGACGCGCTGAAGGTCGTCCGCACGCCCACCGCCCGCCTCCGGCACGTCGCCTGGATCGGCCACCGGGCCCGCGACTACGCGTACCTGGTGAGGGGCGTCCCGGCGCCCACCGACCCCTTCCGGCTCGAACTCGTCGCCCCCGACGGCACGTCGTGGACGTACGGCCCCGAGGGCGCCGCCCAGCGCGTCACCGGCCCGGCCCTCGACTTCTGCCTCCTCGTCACCCAGCGCGTCCACCGCGACGACACCGCCCTGACCGCCGAGGGCGAGGACGCCGAGCGGTGGCTCGGCATCGCCCAGGCCTTCGCGGGCCCGGCGGGCGGCGGCCGCGCCGCCAAGGAGGCCTCGTGAAGAACATCCTCCGCATCGGCAACACCCCCGGCCGCGCCCCCGAGGAGGCGGAGAAGTGATCCGCATCGGCAATGCCTCAGGCTTCTACGGCGACCGCTTCGACGCCGTCCGCGAGATGCTCACCGGCGGCGAACTCGACGTCCTCACCGGCGACTACCTCGCCGAACTGACCATGCTGATCCTCGGCCGCGACCAGCTCAAGGACCCCACGGCCGGGTACGCGAAGACCTTCCTGCGCCAGATGGAGGAGGGCCTCGGCCTCGCCCACGAGCGCGGCGTCCGGATCGTCGCCAACGCGGGCGGCCTCAACCCCGCCGGTCTCGCCGACGCCCTCCGCACCCTCGCCGCGAAGCTCGGGCTGCCGACCCGGATCGCCCACGTCGAGGGCGACCGGCTGCCGCCGCGCCAGGGCGCGCTGACCGCCAACGCCTACCTCGGCGGCGCCGGCATCGCCGCCTGCCTCGCCGCCGGCGCCGACGTCGTCGTCACCGGCCGGGTCACCGACGCCGCCCTCGTCACCGGGCCCGCGCAGTGGCACTTCGGCTGGGGCCCGGAGGCGTACGACGAACTGGCGGGCGCGGTCGTCGCCGGGCACGTCCTGGAGTGCGGCACCCAGGCCACCGGCGGCAACTACGCCTTCTTCGCCGCACACGACCCGCTGGCCTTCCGCCGCCCCGGCTTCCCGGTCGCCGAACTCCACGCCGACGGCTCCTCCGTCATCACCAAGCACCCGGGGACGGGCGGCCTCGTCGACGTCGGCACGGTCACCGCCCAGCTCCTCTACGAGACGGCCGGCGCCCGCTACCCCGGCCCCGACGTGACCGCCCGCCTCGACTCCGTACGGCTCACCCAGGAGGGCCCCGACCGGGTCCGCGTCGAGGGCGTACGGGGAGAGGCCCCGCCCCCCGCCCTCAAGGTCGGACTCAGCAGGCTCGGCGGCTTCCGCAACGAGGTCGTCTTCGTCCTCACCGGCCTCGACATCGAGGCCAAGGCGGCCCTCCTCCAGGACCAGGTCACCGACGCCTTCGCCAAGTCGGCGCCTTCCGAGGTCCGTTGGGAGCTCGCCCGCACCGACCGCCCCGACGCGGAGACCGAGGAGACCGCGAGCGCCCTGCTCCGCCTCGTCGTCCGCGACCAGGACCCCGAGAAGGTCGGCCGCGCCGTGACGGGGGCCGCCGTCGAACTGGCCCTCGCGAGCTACCCCGGCTTCCACGTCACCGCCCCGCCCGGCAAGGGCGCCCCCTACGGGGTCTTCGAGGCGGAGTACGTACCGGCCGGCGAGGTCCCGCACACGGCCGTCCTCCCCGACGGGACCCGCCGGGAGCTCCCCGTACCCCCGAGGACCCGCGAACCGGAACCCGTACCCGACCCGGACCTTCCGCCGCCGCTCCCCGAGGGGCCCACCCGGAGGGCGCCCCTCGGCCGGATCGCCGGGGCCCGCAGCGGCGACAAGGGCGGCGACGCGAACGTCGGGGTGTGGGTGCGGACGGAGGAGGAGTGGCGCTGGCTGGCCCACACCCTCACGGTGGAGAAGTTCAGGGAACTCCTCCCGGAAACCGCCCCGTTGAAGGTGGCCCGGCACCTCCTCCCCCACCTCCGCGCCCTCAACTTCACGATCACCGGGATCCTCGGCGAAGGCGTCGCCTCCCAGGCCCGCTTCGACCCCCAGGCCAAGGCCCTCGGCGAATGGCTCCGCTCCCGCCACCTCGACATTCCGGAGGCCCTCCTGCCCGAGGCCCCGGCCGCCGCCCTCCTGCCCGACGTACCGGAGGCCCTCCCGCCCGAGGCCCCCGCCGCCGCCCTCCCGTCCGACGTCCCGGAGGTACTCCAGTGACCGTCCTCGCCTCCGCCCTCGACACCGGCGGACCCGACTACGCCGCCCACCGCGCCGCCATGCTGGACAAGCTCGCCGCCCTCGACGCCGAGCACGCCAAGGCCCTCGCCGGCGGCGGCGAGAAGTACACCGCCCGCCACAAGAAGCGCGGCAAGCTCCTCGCCCGCGAGCGCATCGAGCTGCTCGTCGACCCCGACAGCCCCTTCCTGGAGCTGTCGCCGCTCGCCGCCTGGGGCAGCGACTACACCGTAGGGGCCTCCCTGGTGACCGGCATCGGGGTCGTCGAGGGCGTGGAGTGCCTGATCACCGCCAACGACCCGACCGTGCGCGGCGGCGCCTCCAACCCGTGGACGCTGAAGAAGGCGCTGCGGGCCAACGAGATCGCGTACGCCAACCGGCTGCCCGTCATCTCGCTCGTCGAGTCCGGCGGCGCCGACCTGCCCTCCCAGAAGGAGATCTTCATCCCGGGCGGGGCGCTCTTCCGCGACCTCACCCGCCTCTCCGCCGCCGGGATCCCGACCGTCGCGGTCGTCTTCGGGAACTCGACGGCGGGCGGCGCGTACGTCCCCGGCATGTCCGACCACGCCGTGATGATCAGGGAGCGGTCGAAGGTCTTCCTCGGCGGCCCGCCGCTGGTGAAGATGGCGACGGGGGAGGAGAGCGACGACGAGTCCCTCGGCGGCGCCGAGATGCACGCGCGCACGAGCGGTCTCGCCGACCACTACGCCGTCGACGAGGCCGACGCGATCCGCCAGGCCCGCCGGATCGTCGCCCGCCTCAACCACCGCAAGCACCACGCGGACCCGGCACCGGCCGAACCACCCGAGTACGACCCGGAGGAACTCCTCGGGATCGTCCCCGGCGACCTCAAGACCCCCTTCGACCCGCGCGAGGTGATCGCCCGGATCGTCGACGGCTCGGACTTCGACGAGTTCAAGCCGCTCTACGGGACCTCCCTGACCACGGGCTGGGCGCGGCTCCACGGCTACCCGGTCGGCATCCTCGCCAACGCGCAGGGCGTCCTCTTCTCCGCCGAGTCGCAGAAGGCCGCGCAGTTCATCCAGCTCGCCAACCAGCGCGACATCCCGCTCGTCTTCCTCCACAACACCACCGGCTACATGGTCGGCAAGGAGTACGAGCAGGGCGGCATCAT
Organism: Streptomyces sp. NPDC021012; assembly: GCF_044333355.1. NCBI lineage: Bacteria > Bacillati > Actinomycetota > Actinomycetes > Kitasatosporales > Streptomycetaceae > Streptomyces > Streptomyces sp. NPDC021012. The sequence goes on along the minus strand of NZ_JBIRQU010000001.1, from coordinate 1,102,025 downwards.
CAAGCACGGCGCGATGATGATCAACGCGGTGTCGAACTCGAAGGTCCCCCACCTCTCCGTCCTCATGGGGGCCTCGTACGGCGCCGGGCACTACGGGATGTGCGGCCGCGCGTACGACCCGCGCTTCCTCTTCGCCTGGCCGAGCGCGAAGTCCGCCGTCATGGGCCCGCAGCAGCTCGCCGGAGTCCTCTCCATCGTGGCGCGCGCCTCGGCGGCGGCGAAGGGGCAGCCGTACGACGACGAGGCCGACGCCGGTCTGCGCGCCCTGGTGGAGGCCCAGATCGAGTCCGAGTCCCTGCCGATGTTCCTCTCCGGCCGGCTCTACGACGACGGCGTCATCGACCCCCGCGACACCCGCACGGTCCTCGGGCTGTGCCTCTCCGCGATCCACACGGCACCGGTCGAGGGCGCGCGCGGCGGCTTCGGCGTCTTCCGAATGTGAGGCACTGATGATCAAGACCGTACTGGTCGCGAACCGGGGCGAGATCGCCTGCCGGGTCTTCCGCACCTGCCGTGACCTGGGCATCTCCACCGTCGCCGTGTACTCCGACGCGGACGCCGGCGCGCTGCACGTCCGGGAGGCCGACGCGGCGGTACGCCTGCCGGGGGCCGCGCCCTCGGAGACGTACCTGCGCGGCGACCTCGTCGTGGAGGCGGCGCTCGCGGCGGGCGCCGACGCCGTCCACCCCGGCTACGGCTTCCTCTCCGAGAACGCCGACTTCGCGCGCGCCGTGACCGACGCGGGCCTGCTCTGGATCGGCCCGCCGCCGGCGGCCATCGAGGCGATGGCGTCGAAGACCCGCGCGAAGGAGATCCTGGGGATCGAGCCCCTGGGGGAGGTGACGGAGGCCGACCTGCCCGTCCTGGTGAAGGCGGCGGCGGGCGGCGGCGGCCGGGGGATGCGGATCGTAAGAGAACTCGCTTCCCTGGAAGGCGAGTTGAGGGCGGCGTCGGCCGAAGCCGCGAGCGCGTTCGGCGACGGGGAGGTGTTCGTCGAGCCGTACGTGGAGAACGGCCGCCACGTCGAGGTGCAGCTCCTCTGCGACACCCACGGCACGGTCTGGGCGCTCGGCACCCGCGACTGCTCCCTCCAGCGCCGCCACCAGAAGGTCATCGAGGAGGCCCCGGCGCCCGGCCTGCCCGCCGCGCTTCTGGACGAGCTGTACGAGCGGTCGGCGGCCGCCGCGAAGTCCGTCGGCTACGTCGGCGCGGGCACGGTCGAGTTCCTCGTCGCGGACGGCCGGGCCCACTTCCTGGAGATGAACACCCGCCTCCAGGTCGAGCACCCGGTGACGGAGGAGGTCTACGGCGTCGACCTCGTCGCCCTCCAGCTCGCCGTCGCCGAGGGCCACGCCCTGCCCCCCGAGCCCCCGGCCCCGCGCGGCCACGCGATCGAGGCCCGGCTCTACGCCGAGGACCCGGCCCGGGGCTGGGCCCCGCAGACCGGGGTCCTGCACCGCTTCGAGGTCCCGGCAGGGGTCCGCGTCGACACCGGATACGCCTCCGGGGACCCGATCGGCGTCCACTACGACCCGATGCTCGCGAAGGTGATCGTCCACGCCCCGACCCGCGAGGCGGCCCTCCGCAAGCTCGCGCACGCCCTGGAGCGGACGGTGCTCCACGGCCCGGTCACCAACAGGGACCTCCTGCTCGCCTCGCTCGGCCACCCCGACTACGCCCTGGGAACAGCCCTCGACACGGGCTTCTACGACCGGAACCTGCCCGAACTGACGGCCCCGGCGAAGGGCGGGGAGTACGCGGCGGTCGCGGCGGCCCTCGCCGCGGCGTCCTCCGGCAAGGGCCGGTTCGGCGGCGGTTGGCGCAACCTCCGCTCCCAGGACGAGACGAGGACGTACGGCGACCACGAGGTCCGCTACCGGCCGACGAGGGACGGCGGCTACGAGGTCACGTCCCCGGAGGGCGTACGGGTGGTGGAGGCGACCCCGGAGGCCGTACGCCTCGAAGTGGCGGGAGTGGTAAGGAACTTCACCGTGGCCGCATACGGCGACACGGTCCACTCCGGGGGGCACCGCCTCACCGCCCGCCCCCGCTTCACCGACCCGGCGGACCTCCGGGAGCCCGGCTCCCTGCTCGCCCCGATGCCCGGCACCGTCGTCCGGGTCGCGGACGGCCTCGCCGTCGGCGACCGGGTCACCGCCGGGCAGCCGCTCCTCTGGCTGGAGGCCATGAAGATGGAGCACCGCGTCATCGCCCCCGCCTCCGGCACGCTCACCGCGCTCCACGCCGCCCCCGGCCGCCAGGTCGAGGTAGGCGCCCTGCTCGCCGTCGTACAGGAAAACGCCTCGACCGAAGCACAGGAGGAACACCCCGCATGAGCACCATGATCGAGACCGAAGAGCACACGGCCCTCCGCGCCGCCGTCTCCGCCCTCGGCCACCGCCACGGCCCCGGCTTCGACCGGGCCGAACTCTGGGCGGAGGCGGGCAAGCTCGGCTACCTGGGCGTGAACCTCCCCGAGGAGTACGGCGGCGGGGGCGGCGGCATGGCCGAGCTGTCGATCGTCCTGGAGGAGGCGGGCGCGGCCGGCGCGCCGCTCCTGATGATGGTCGTCTCGCCCGCGATCTGCGGCACGGTCATCGCCCGCTTCGGCACCGAGGAGCAGAAGCGGGCCTGGCTGCCGGGCCTCGCCGACGGCTCCAAGACGATGGCGTTCGGCATCACCGAGCCCGACGCGGGCTCGAACTCCCACCGCATCACGACGACGGCGACCCGCACGGAGGAAGGCTGGGTCCTGAACGGCCGCAAGGTCTTCGTCTCGGGCGTCGACATCGCCGACGCGACCCTGATCGTGGGCCGCACGTCCGACGCCCGCACGGGTTCGCTCAAGCCCTGCCTCTTCATCGTCCCGCGCGAGGCGGAGGGCTTCGGCCGCCGCCCCATCGAAATGGAACTCGCTGCAAACGAAAAGCAGTTCGAACTCACCCTCGATGACGTCCACCTCCCCTCCGAAGCCCTGGTCGGCGACGAGGACGCGGGCCTCCTCCAGCTCTTCGCGGGCCTCAACCCCGAGCGCATCATGACCGCCGCCTTCGCCATCGGCATGGGCCGGTACGCCCTCGCGCAGGCGGTCACGTACGCGAAGGAGCGCCAGGTCTGGAAGGCCCCCATCGGCGCCCACCAGGCCATCGCCCACCCCCTCGCCCAGGCCCACATCGAACTCGAACTGGCCCGCCTGATGATGGCGAAGGCCGCCGCCCTCTACGACGCCGGTGACGACATGGGCGCGGGCGAGGCCGCCAACATGGCGAAGTACGCGGCCGCCGAGGCCTGCGTCAAGGCCGTCGACACCGCCGTCCACACCCTCGGCGGCAACGGCCTCACCAAGGAGTTCGGCCTCGCCCGCCTCATCACGGCCGCCCGCGTGGCCCGCATCGCCCCCGTCAGCCGCGAGATGATCCTCAACTTCGTCTCCCACCAGACCCTGGGCCTGCCCAAGTCGTACTGACCCGAACCGGGTAGCACCCAGGTATGACGGGCCGCTTGGCCCCGGGGTGTGACGACGCCGACGGGGAGGGGGCACGAAGGTACGGGCATCCGCAGAACGACGCGAGGAGCCCGCAAATGCCCCCGATCCGCCGCACCGTCTCCACCGCCGCCCGCGCCTTCCTGGCGCTGCCGGTCGGCCTCGCGGCGTCCGCCCTGACCCTGACCGGCCAGCCGACCCGGGCCGCCCGCCTCCAGGCCCGGCTCGCGGGCGGCGAGGGGTGGACGGGCGGCCGCGTCCTCGGCCGGGCGGTGCTCGGCCTCCCGCTGGACGCGGCGGCCTTCGCCCTGATCGGCTACTCCCTCTTCAACTCGGCCCGCAACTTCGCCTACCCCCTCTGGTACGGGGACACCGACTACCACCAGGCCTGGGGCGGCCCCACCATGGCCGGCGTCTGGACCGTCCACGCCCTCGGCTGGCTCCTCTGCCTGGCAGTCCTCCTCCACTGGCCGGTGCGCTGGCTGGCCCGGGGCCAGCGGGCCCTCGACTTGAAATCATGCAGGCGTGCTTGATTGTTTTCCGGGGTGCTGAGAAGGTCTGGACGGGGTCTCCCCAAGTCCCCTCCGCAGCAGCGATCCTGGCGATCACCTTCCACCTCCCCAGGGGGCAACGCATGGTGTTCCACAGCGCGTACGAGCCCGTTCCCACCGTCTCCCTCCCCATCCACGACGCCGTCCTCGGGCGCGCCGCCGAGTGGGCCGACACGCCCGCGCTGGTCGACGGGGCCGGGGGGCTCGGCCTCACGTACGGGCAGGTGGACGCGTTTCATCGGAGGGTCGCCGCGGGGCTGGCGGAGGCGGGGGTGCGGAAGGGGGACGTGGTCGCTCTGCACAGTCCCAACACCGTGCTGTTCCCGGTCGCGTTCTACGCCGCCACCCGCGCCGGGGCCGCCGTCACGACCGTGCATCCGCTCGCGACGCCCGAGGAGTTCGCGAAGCAGCTGCGGGACTCGGGCGCGCGGTGGATCGTGACCGTGTCGCCGCTGCTCGCCCCGGCCCGGGCCGCCGCCGAACTCGCGGGCGGGGTCGAGGAGATGTTCGTCTGTGACCGTGCACCGGAGGAGGAAGGCGTGCGTTCGCTGCAGGACTTCCTCGCCTCCACCGCCCCCGTGCCCGAGATCGACGTCGACCCCGACCAGGACGTCGCCGCCCTCCCGTACTCCTCCGGCACCACCGGCGTCCCCAAGGGCGTGATGCTCACCCACGCGTCGATCGCCACCAATCTGGCGCAGCTGGAGCCCGTCATACCCATGGGGCCCGGTGACCGGATCCTCGCCGTGCTCCCCTTCTTCCACATCTACGGGCTCACGGCCCTGATGAACGCACCCCTCCGCTCCGGCGCCACCGTCGTCGTCCTGCCCCGCTTCGAGCTGGACACCTTCCTCGGGGCCATCCAGGAGCACCGCATCAACGGGCTGTACGTGGCCCCGCCGATCGTCCTCGCGCTCGCCAAGCACCCGGCCGTCGCCGAGTACGACCTGTCGTCGCTGGAGTACATCGTCAGCGCCGCCGCACCGCTCGACGCCGCGCTCGCCGAGGCCTGCTCGGCGCGGCTCGGGCTGCCGCCGGTCGGGCAGGCGTACGGGATGACGGAGCTGTCCCCGGGGACGCACGTCGTGCCGCTGGACGCGCCGGAGCCGCCGCCCGGGACCGTCGGCAGGCTGCTGCCGTCCACCGAGATGCGGATCCTCTCGCTCGACGACCCCGGGAAGGACGCCGCGCCCGGCGAGGAGGGGGAGATCGCGATCCGGGGGCCGCAGGTCATGAAGGGGTACCTCGGGAGGCCCGAGGCGACCGCCGCGATGATCGACGCCGAGGGGTGGGTGCACACCGGGGACATCGGGCGGGTCGACGAGGACGGGTGGCTGTTCGTCGTCGACCGGGTGAAGGAGCTGATCAAGTACAAGGGGTTCCAGGTCGCTCCCGCCGAGCTCGAAGCGGTCCTCCTCACGCACGAGGGCGTCGCCGACGCCGCCGTCATCGGGGTGACCGACGCGGACGGCACCGAGATCCCCAAGGCGTACGTCGTCCGGCAGCCCGCCGCGCCCGGCCTCACCGCCGAGGAGGTCGTCGCGCACGTCGCCGCGCGGGTCTCCCCGTACAAGAAGGTCCGCGCGGTGGAGTTCATCGACACCGTCCCCCGGGCAGCGTCCGGGAAGATCCTCCGCAGAGAGTTGAGGGACCGCGCATGACCCTTGTGAACGTCTCCGAGGAGCGGGGCATCACCACCCTCGCCCTGGACTCCCCGGCCACCCGCAACGCGCTCTCCGCGCCGCTCGTCACCGAGCTCGCCGACGCCCTAAGCGCCGCCGGCAAGGACCCCTCCGTACGGGCCGTCGTCCTCACCCACACCGGCTCCACGTTCAGCGCGGGCGCCGACCTGAAGGCCCCGCCCAGCCCGTACGCCTTCGTCGACCTGCTCCGGCAGATCGTCGAGCTGCCGAAACCGGTCGTCGCCCGCGTCACCGCCGGCAGCCACACCCGGGCGGGAGGCCTCGGTCTGCTCGGCGCGGCCGACATCGTGCTGGCGGGGGAGGGGGCGGACTTCGCGCTCACGGAGGTGCGGATCGGGGTCGCGCCCGCCGTCATCTCCCTCACCCTCCTGCCGCGCCTCGAACCGCGCGCGGCCGCCCGGCACTATCTGACGGGCGAGCGGTTCGGGGTGCGGGAGGCCGTCGCGATGGGCCTCGTGACCGCCCCCGACGGGGAGCTCGACGCCATCCTCGACTCCCTCCGCGCCGCCTCGCCGCAGGGCCTGCGGGAGGCGAAACGGCTGGTCACCGCTAGAGTCCTGGAAACCTTCGAACGCGACGCGGAGGACCTCGTGCAGAGGTCGGCCACGCTCTTCGCCTCCGCCGAGGCGCGCGAGGGGATGACGGCCTTCCTCGAACGACGGGACCCCGCATGGCGGCTCTGACCACACCCCGACCGGACCGGAGCGAGCGCAACCCCAAGCAGGACCGCAGCCGCGCCACCCGGCAGCGGCTCCTGGAGGCCGCCGTGTCCTGCCTCGCCGAGCACGGCTGGGCGGGTTCCACGGTCGCCGTCGTCGCCGAACGGGCCGGCGTCTCCCGGGGCGCGGCCCAGCACCACTTCCCGACCCGCGAGGACCTGTTCACGGCCGCCGTCGAGTACGTCGCGGAGGAACGCTCCCAGGCCCTGCGGGCGGTCCCCACGGACGACCGCGAGCAGGCCGTCGCCGCCCTCGTGGGCCTCTACACCGGGCCCCTCTTCCGGGCCGCGCTCCACCTGTGGGTCGCCGCCTCCGGGGAGGAGCAGCTCCGTGAGCGGGTCACGGAGCTGGAGGCCCGCGTCGGGCGCGAGTCCCACCGGATCGCCGTCGAGGTCCTGGGCGCCGACGAGTCGCGGCCCGGGGTCCGGGAGACCGTCCAGGGCCTCCTGGACATGGCCCGCGGCCTGGGCCTCGCGACCCTCCTGACGGACGACCGCGCCCGCCGGGAACGGGTGGTGTCCCAGTGGGCGCGGCTGGTGAGCGAAGCGCTCTCGGAGCACTGACGGGTCGGTCAGCGCACCCCGAAGCGTTCCGCCCAGGCCGTCACGTCGGCCGTCGTGGCGTTGCCGCCGCAGACGACCAGGCCGAGACGGGCGTCGGGACCGACCTGTTCCAGGACGCGGCGGGCGGCGGGGAGGAGGCAGCCGGCGGCGGGCTCCGCCCAGACCTTGGCGTGTTCGGCCAGGTCGAGGGTGCCGCGCACGGCCTCCGCGTCGGTCACCGTGAGCACGTCCTCGACCAGGGCCTCGGCGTGCGCGTACGTGAGCGCCGAGACGCTGGGGGCGGCCAGCGTGGACACCACCGAGGAGAGCTCGACCGGCACCGGGCTGCCCGTGGCGAGGGCCGCCGTCATGGCCTGGGCGCCCTCGGTCTCGACGCCCCAGATCCGTATCCCCGGGCGGCGGGCGCGCAGGGCGGTGGCGACGCCGGCGATCAGACCTCCGCCGCCGATGCTGACGAGCACGTCGGTCAGTTCGCCCGCGTCCTCGGCGAACTCCAGGCCGACCGTGCCCTGCGCGGCGACGACCAGCGGGTCGTCGAAGGGGTGGACGGGGGTGAGGCCCCCGGCGCGCAGCTCCTCCATGAGGGCGAACGCCTCGGGCGCGGTGTCGGTGAGGAGGACCTTCGCCCCGGCGGCTCCGGCCGCGTCCACGGCGCGGGCCGGGGCGGTCCGGGGCATGACGACGGTCGCCCGGACGCCGAGGACCCCGGCCATGACCGCGAGCGCGATGCCGTGGTTGCCGCCGCTGACCGCGACGACCCCGGCGTCCCGTTCGGCGGGGGAGAGCGAGAGCAGCTTGACGGTGGCGCCCCGCGCCTTGAACGAGCCGGTGCGCTGGAGGAGTTCCAGCTTCACGGTGACGTCCGCGCCGAGCAGCGCGGTCAGCCCGGGGCTGGGCAGGGTCGGGGTCCGTACGACGTGTCCGGAGAGGCGTTCGGCAGCGGCTTCGACATCCGCGACGGTGATCAGCACGCCCTCACTGTGCCCTACGGCCCCCGACCGGGGCACCCGTCAGACGCCCGGGATCGCGCGCGCCCGGAAAGCGTCCCGTACCGCGGTCGCCGCCGCCGTGCCGTACATCTTCTGCGCCGTCGCGACCGTCGTCAGGGCCGCGTCCTTGAAGCTGGTGTCGGGGGCGAAGCCGAACTGGGCGTTCACGATGATCCGGTCGGCGGTGCGGGCGCCGAGCTTGCCGCGGATGTCGAAGAGCGCGCGGGACCAGATCTCGCCGTCGGCGTGGACCTCGCCCACCCGGTCCGCGTACGTCTTGGTGCCGTCGAGGCGGCGCAGGCAGTGCGGGGCGGTCGCCGTGTAGCCGGTGGAGTCCCAGTCGCCGACGCAGGCCAGCTCGGTCTTCATCGGCCAGCCGTACTTGGCGTCCGCGGCGGCGCCGACCTCCATGCCCAGGTAGTCGCCGAAGGCCTCGCCGATCGCGCCGGCCTCCGGGGAGCTGCCGAAGCCGGGGACCTGGGCCTCGTGCACGGCGTGGCCGTACTCGTGGACGATCACCTCGGCGTCCTCGGCGTCGTCCACGCCGCCCTTGCCGAAGCGGATCTCGTCCTTCTTGTCGGTGAAGAAGGAGTTGTCGGAGCCCCACTGGTTGAGGCGGACCGGCTGCACCCGGTCGTTCGCCCCGCGCAGCTCGGTGCCGAAGCCGAGGCCCTGGAGGTACTCCTGCGCCTCGTTGACCCAGAAGTACGCCATGACCTGCTCGAACTCGTCGTCGTGGCGGTCGTACGAGGCGGCAGCGGCGGCCTTCGCCGGGTTGCCGGTCTCCGAGCGGACGGCGGCCCACCTGCCCGACAGGCCGCCGCTCGCGTCGAGGTTGCGCAGGGCGACCGTGGCGTACGCGGAGGCGGGGATGTCGCTCGCCGCGTCCTTGTGGTCGGCGAGGGACTGGTCGCCCGAGGACTGCACCGGGTTCACCATGAAGACACGGGCCTGCGGAGCGGCGGCGGCGGCGGAGGCTCCCGCGGACGGGAGCAGCGCCGCGGTGGCGGAGGCCACGGTGACGGCGGCCGCGGCGACCAGGCCACGAGAGGTGCGGCGGGTCATGGACATCCTCCTGCGATTGGGATGCTGCGACGGGAAGAAGAAGACGGAAGAAGGCGAGAAGCGACGGGAAGTATGGCGTGTACGCAACACGCGTGGCGGCGATCTTCGCTCACTCCCGGCCGCTTTGAACAGACTTTGCGCCATCGAGCCGCCCGACGTGACGCGGACCACAGTGGCCCCGCCCCCCGTCGCAGTACGCTGGCCCCATGCCTCTGCTCGTACGCCGTCGCCACGTGGACTACGTCCGCGTCACGAGCATGAGCTGTCGCCGCTCCGCCTGACCTTCCGGGGTACCACTCCACACCCCCGCGGTCCCTCGTTCAGAGCCCCAGCCGACCGGCACCCGTGGCCCCCGCCCCACCCTTGGCGGCCGCCCGGGCACCCGTATACCCCGCGGATCCACACATGACGCACAGCTCGTACGCCTCGCAGCTCCCCATCGTCGACCTCTCGGCCGCAGACCGGGGCCACCAGGCCCGGAAGCTGCTCCACGCACAGCTCCACTCGGCCGCCCACGACGTGGGCTTCTTCCAGCTCATCGGGCACGGCATCACCGAGGCCGAGACCCAGGCCCTGACCTCGGCCATGCGCGCCTTCTTCGCCCTGCCCGAGGCCGACCGGCTCGCCCTCGACAACATCAACTCTCCGCACTTCCGCGGCTACACGCGCATCGGCGACGAGCGCACCGCCGGCGCCCGCGACTGGCGCGACCAGCTCGACATCGGCGCCGAGCGGCCCGCCCGCGACCCCGGCCCCTGGGAAGCCCCGTACTGGTGGCTCGAAGGCCCCAACCAGTGGCCCGCCGCCCTCCCCGAGCTCCGCACGGCCGCCCTGCACTGGATCGACCGCCTCAGCGGCGTCGCCGAGCGGCTCCTCCACGAGCTGCTCGCCTCCATCGGCGCGCCCGCGGACTTCTACGACGACATCTTCGGCCCGCGCGCCCACCCGCACCTCAAGCTGGTGCGCTACCCGGGCAGCAGCGGCGAGGGCGACGACCAGGGCGTCGGCGCGCACAAGGACTACGGCTTCCTCACCCTGCTGCTCCAGGACCAGGTCGGCGGGCTCCAGGTGCAGCGCGAGGACGGCAACTTCCACGACGTCCCGCCGCTGCCGGGCGCCTTCGTCGTCAACCTGGGCGAGCTCCTGGAGGTCGCCACGAACGGCTACCTGATCGCGACGAACCACCGGGTGGTCTCGCCGCCCGGGGCGACGGAACGATTCTCCGTGCCGTTCTTCTACAACCCGCGCCTCGACGCCCGGATCGCCCCCCTGCAGTTCCCGTACGCGGACCGGGCCCCCGGCGTCACGGTCGACCCGGCGAACCCCCTGTTCGCCGAGTACGGCCGCAACGAGCTGAAGGGCAAGCTCCGGGCCCACCCCCTGACGACGGCCCGCCACCACGCGGACCTGCTGCTGCACCCGCAGGAGCAGTCGGCGCAGCTGGTCTAGGAGACGGGTGGGGCCCGGCGGGACTGTGCGGACCCGCCGGGCCCCGGTGTCCGGGGCGGCCTCCGGCCTTCCCGGAGCGCCTCCCCGCGGGCATCACCTGCCGGCGATGTCGGCGTATCCCTCGATCTCGCGCGGGTCCCGCTGGCCGGGCCCCACGTACCGCGCGGACGGGCGGACGAGACGCCCGGTGCGCTTCTGCTCCAGGATGTGCGCGGACCAGCCGGCCGTACGCGCGCACGTGAACATCGACGTGAACATGTGCGCCGGGACCTCGGCGAAGTCGAGGACGATCGCCGCCCAGAACTCGACGTTCGTCGCGAGGACGCGGTCGGGGCGGCGGTTGTGCAGCTCCTCCAGGGCGGCCTTCTCCAGGGCCTCGGCGACCTCGAAGCGCGGGGCGGCGAGCTCCTTGGCCGTACGGCGCAGCACGCGCGCGCGGGGGTCCTCGGCGCGGTAGACGCGGTGGCCGAAGCCCATGAGGCGCTCGCCCTTGTCGAGGGCCTGCTTCACGTACGCGGTGGCGTCGCCGGTCCGCTCGATCTCCTCGATCATGCCGAGGACGCGGGAGGGCGCGCCGCCGTGCAGCGGGCCGGACATGGCGCCGACGGCACCGGAGAGCGAGGCGGCCACGTCGGCGCCGGTGGAGGCGATGACGCGCGCGGTGAACGTGGACGCGTTCATGCCGTGCTCGGCGGCGGAGGTCCAGTAGGCGTCGACGGCCTTGACGTGCTTCGGGTCGGGCTCGCCGCGCCAGCGGACCATGAACCGCTCGACGACCGACTCGGCCTTGTCGATCTCGCCCTGCGGGACCATCGGGAGGCCCTGGCCGCGCGCGGACTGCGCGACGTACGAGAGGGCCATGACGGCGGCGCGGGCGAGGTCGTCGCGGGCCTGCTCGGCGGAGATGTCGAGGAGCGGCTTGAGGCCCCACACGGGCGCGAGCATCGCGAGCGCGGACTGCACGTCGACGCGGATGTCGCCGGAGTGCACGGGGATGGGGAAGGGCTCGGCGGGCGGCAGACCGGGGTTGAAGGCGCCGTCGACGAGCAGGCCCCAGACGTTCCCGAAGGAGACATGACCGACGAGGTCCTCGATGTCGACCCCGCGGTAGCGGAGGGCGCCGCCCTCCTTGTCGGGTTCGGCGATCTCCGTCTCGAACGCGACGACTCCCTCGAGCCCGGGTACGAAGTCGGACATCAGGCAGCTCCTCTATCGATGATCGATCAAACGCGTTGATCGTGGTGGGGAATCAACAGTCATCCAGGGGACGAGTCTGTACGGTTCCGATGATGCGGGGAAAGGTGACATCCGGCACACTGCGCCGATCCGGCGAGAGAGGATTACCGCCCCGGGGTGCCGGGCAGACTGGGGTGCTGCGGCAGGATGGCCCTGTGACCGACGCCCTGGATCCCGCAGACATGCGCGAGCAGTACCGCACCCTGGAGCTGTCCGCGGCCGACCTCGCGCCCGAACCGATCGGCCAGTTCGCCCGCTGGTTCAAGGAGACCGCCTCCAATCCGGCGATCCACGAACCGAACGCGATGATCGTCTCGACCGCGACCCCCGAAGGCCGCCCGTCGTCCCGCACGGTCCTCCTGAAGCACTACGACGAAGCCGGCTTCGTCTTCTTCACCAACTACGAGTCCCGCAAGGGCGAGGAGCTCGCGGCCAACCCGTACGCCTCGCTCCTCTTCCCCTGGCACCCCCTGGCCCGCCAGGTCATCGTCAACGGCCGCGCCGTCCGCGTCGGCCGCGACGAGACGGTCGCCTACTTCCGCACCCGCCCCCACGGCTCCCAGCTCGGCGCCTGGGCCAGCCCCCAGTCCCGGGTCATCGACTCCCGCGCCGACCTCCTCGCCCGCTACGCCGAACTCTCCGCCCGCTACCCCGACCACGAACAGGTCCCGGTCCCCCCGTCCTGGGGCGGCATCCGCGTCATCCCCGAGACGGTCGAGTTCTGGCAGGGCCACGAGAACCGCCTCCACGACCGCCTCCGCTACGTCCACGACCCCGACGGCTCCTGGCGGGTGGAACGGCTGGCGCCCTGACGGCGGCGGGAGCCGACGGGCCCGGAAACGCAGACGACACCGTGGGTCTGGTCCTGTCCGCCTAGGTTCGGACAGGAGCCGGCCGGACTTACCGGCGACCCACGGTGTCGGGTGACTGCGTTTTTTTCGGCAGTTCGGCCTGCCGAGGTGCACAGAGTGCGACTGGCAGGCCTTAGCCCGCAGTCACCTCGCTGGTCCGGTAAGAAATCACTTCCGGATCACCTCCTTTCATGCGTGACTCATACGTTACGAACCCCGGGCAGGGCGCTCAACCGATTTATTCGACGAGTTCGACTTCGCCGCGCCAGGCGTACGCGAATCCGTCGGCCCGCTGGAGCAGGCGCAGGTTCTCGTGGGTCGCGTTGAACCGCCCCAGGGGCGTGGCGACGCTGTGCCGGCCCGTACTGCGGACCGAGACCCGGCCGGTCCAGACTCCCGTCCAGCGGCCCTTGCGTACGGTCGCCCGCACGAGATCGCCGCTCGCGAACCCCTGGTGTCGCTTCCGGCGCGGGCGCACGAGCCGGGGGAAGCCGTAGCGGTCCGGGGTGGTGCGGGCGTAGGAGCCGCGGCCTGTCGCCGCGAAGACGTACACGGAAGTGGCGAGACGGACGACGGCGTCTCCGGCGCCGGAACCCAGCGGTCCCACGCACAGCGCGTCGAGCGTGTGGGACTTCGCCAGCCCCATCGCAGTGCGATTCGCCGAGGTCAGCGACGCGGGCCAGCAGCGCACCGGCAGGCCCGTCTCTTCGAGCATCAGGAGGAGCTGTGCCTTCGTCGCGTTCATGGCGGCAGAGTCGCCGAGGGGGGACCGCAACCGGCTGAGGACGGCGGCCAGGCGTTCGGGCCGGTGGGCCAGGAACTCCTCGACGGGACGGGCTGCCTTGGCCTGATTGCAGGGCACGCACGCGAGGAGGAGGTTGGCGGGGCGGTCGGTGCCGCCGCGGGCGCGGGCCCGGATGTGGTCGACGTTGAGCGGGACGCCGGACGCTCCGCAGTAGGCACAGCTCCTGTGCGACCGGGTGCGTGGGCGTGTGCGGCCGCCTGCCCCCTTTTCCTCCGCCGTGCTGAGGGCGGGGATGCCGAAGGAGTTCTCCTCGACGTGGATCTCGACGACCGGGGCGTACCGGCGAAGACGGGCGACGACCGAGCAGACCGAGTCGACCCGGTGTCGCAGCGAAGGTGCGAGCCAGCCCGGCCGGCGGACCCGGTTGGCGAATCGGGGAGATCGGTACCTGAGCCCCGCCGTTCGGCGTCTGCGCCGGTACCCGGCGCGGCGCACCATCGCCTGATGGATCTGGGGCCCGCGGTGCCGCAGCTCGATCGCCACCAGCCCCCGCCGGACGGTGGCCGCACGGCCGTCCCGGGACGTCTGTCTCAGCGTCTCGGTGAGTGCGAGCCCGGTGCCGCGGGACCCCGGGTCGATCCGCAGCTCGACGCCCGAGACCTCGGCGTCAGCCCGCCTGCGGTTCTTCAGCCGGATGGTGAAGGGTGTGTGGCGTGCCACCACGGCCCGCCCACGGGCCAGCAGGGCGCGTGCGCGGGCAGGGTGACACGGCATGAGCGGCAGCCCGTCCCGGGAGAGGACGAACACGCGATGGCTACCGCTTCCAGTACGCGCCTGTGGGGCGTCACCGCCCCTGTTCTCTGCCTGTTCGGCGTGACGCCGACGGGCCCGGGTGCCGCGCCCGTCGGTCTCCCCTCGCCCATGTCCCCGGCCGGTGCCTCGCGTCTCCGTGAGGTGTCCGCGAGCCGTTTCGTCCCTGCTCCCAGGGGTGTCTGCGCTCGCGGATTCCAGAGCAGGCTGCTGAGGAAGCACAGCCTGGTGGGTCTTCCGGCCTGCCGGGAACGTAGTCATCGAAGACACCCGATTCCGATCCGACGATCACGATGACTGGGGCTGGTCACTCCGATTCCACGAGGGATTCCGGCAGACGCCGGGGAGCGAGTGACCTCACGAGTCCGCGTGAGCAGCGTAGGGATGGTGCCGGGGCGGACTTCCCCGCGAAGACCGCCATGTGATCTGCATCACAAAGGGGTGGGTGGGAGGGGAGTGGGCGGGCTCCGGCATTCGTTCCCCTGATGCGGTGATTTCGATGAAGGTGATGTGCTCCACGTCACGTTCCAGTTGAATGGACGCAGTAATGGGGGGTGCCTGGATGAGTGCATTCACGGGGGCCGCGAGCGACGCCGTGTCCGTTCCGGGGGCGGGGGCCGATCTGCTGGCCGCGTTGCTGGACGGGATGGACGCGGCGCTGTGCGCGTTCGACGCCGACGGGACGGTCACGCACTGGAACCGGGAGGCGGAGCGGATTCTCGGCTGGTCGGCGGGGGAGGCCGTCGGGCGGCGGGGGTTCGAGGGGTGGGCGGCGCGGAGCGCGGACGCCGAGGAGACGCTCGGGCGGCTGATGGGGGCCATGAAGGGGCCCGGGCGGCAGGTCCACGAGTTCGTGCTGCTGCGGAAGGACGGCGGGCGGGTCCTCGTGCGGAGCCAGGCCGCCGGGGTGCGGGGCGCGGACGGCGGCCCGGCCGGGGTGTACTGCGCGTTCAGCGAGGTGCACGTACAGCTGGATCTGGAGCGGTCGGTCGCGCTGAGCGAGGCGCTGTTCGAGGACGCGTCGTGGGGGGTCGTGCTCGTCGACGCCGATCTGCGGCCGGCCGTCGTCAACGGCCACGCCGCCCGCGCCCTCGGGGCCGGGCGTACGGCCCTGCTCGGGCGGCCCCTCGGGGACGTCGTCGTGCAGGGGGTGGAGGAGCTGGAGGCCGCCCTCCAGCACGTGCTCGCGGAGGGCTCGCCGGCCTCGCCCGCCGAGGTCTGGGTGACGCTGCGGACGGCCGCGGGGGAGCGCCGCCGGTGCTGGCGCAGCGGCTTCCTGCGGCTGTCGTCGCCGATGGCGGAGGAGCCGGTGCCGCTGGGCGTGGCCTGGCTGTTCCAGGACGTCACGGAGGAGCGGCTCGCGGCGCGCGAGGCGGACCGGCTGCGGTTCCGGTGGAGCCAGCTGCACCGGGCGGGCGCGGCGGTCGCGGAGTGCGAGGACCCGGCGGAGGCCGCGGCGCTCCTGCTCGACTTCGCCCTGGCCGGGTTCGCCGACCACGCCCTGGTGGACCGCCCGGCGGGGGAGCGGCGGCTCACGCGGACCCTGGCCACCCCGGCGGGCGCCGCCCCCGGCCCGTCCTCGCCCGTCGTGGGCGGCGGCATCCCGCTGCGGTACGGGCCCCGGCATCCGGCGCTCCAGGCCTGGGACCGCATCGGCACGGTCCGGGCGAGCGCGGGCCGGACCGCCGAGGTGTGGGCGGAGGCCCACCAGTGGCCGGGGGACGCGGCGCATGCCCTGTGCGTGGTCCTGCGCTCCCGGGGCCGGACCCTCGGCGTCCTGACGTTCCTGCGGGCCGCCTGCCGCAAGCCCTTCGAGCGGGAGGACGTGGTGTACGCGGAGGCCGTGGCGTCCCGGGTGGCGGCGGAGCTGGACCTCGCCGACGCGGACGCCCGCTAGCACCCCCGTACACCCACTTTTTTGTGGGTACTTGTCCGCCGTCCCGGCCCCGGGAGAGGCTGAGGGCGAGCCCGGGGCGGAGAGGGGAGCGGCGGGGGCTCAGGAGGCGGTCCGCGCCTCCGTCAGCCGGTCGAGCCGGCGGTGGCCCCATTCCGACAAGGGGCCGAGCACGTCGGAGAGTTCGCGTCCGAACTCCGTGAGGGAGTAGACGGTCTTCGGCGGCACCACGTCGTGCACCTCGCGGTGGACGAGGCCGTCCGTCTCCATCTCCCGCAGCGCCTGGGTCAGCATCTTCTCGCTGATCCCGGGGATCTTGCGGCGCAGTTCGCCGGGCCGGTGAGGGCCCGACTCCAGCAGCCACAGCAGCCAGGTCTTCCACTTGCCGTCGATCACGGCGATCGCGGCGGACACCCCGCAGAGGTTCGTGTCCTGGGCCCGGAGGCGTGTCATGCGTGTCCCTCTCCGTCGTCGGTCATCTCTTTCCAACCCACGTATGTGCAAGGGAGTTCCGCCATGTCTTCTTCCAGCGACCAGGCCTCCGTCACCGTTCTCGGCCTCGGGCCCATGGGGCGTGCGCTCGCCGGCGCGTTCCTCGACGCCGGCGTCCGGACCACCGTGTGGAACCGGACCCCGGGCCGGGAGGGCGACCTCGTCGAGCGGGGAGCGGTCTCGGCGGCGAGCGCCGGGGAGGCGGTCGCGGCGAGTCCGCTCACGGTGATCTGCCTGGTCAACTACGACGCCGCGGACTCCGTGCTCAGGGACCCGGCCGTCACGGACGCGCTCAAGGGCCGGACCGTGGTCAACCTGAGCGCCGACGTCCCGGACCGGGCCCGCGACACCGGCCGCTGGGCGGCCGGGCACGGCATCGGCTACCTGGACGGCGCGATCATGACGCCGACCCCGACGATCGGGACGCCCGCCGGGGTGTTCCTGCACAGCGGCCCCGAGTCGCTGTACGGCGAGCACCGGGCGGTGCTCGACGCGCTCGGCGGCTCCCACACGCACCTCGGCGGGGACATCGGCCGGGCCGCCGCCTACGACGTCGCGCTGCTCGACATCTTCTGGACGTCGATGACGGGGTACGTGCACGCCCTCGCGCTGGCCCGCGCGGAGGGGATCTCGGCGCGGGAGCTCGCGCCGTTCGCCCAGGGCATCGGGGCGATCCTGCCGCCCCTGTTCCGGGAGTGGGCGGAGGACGTGGACGGCGGCTCGTACTCGGGCGAGGGCAATCCGCTCACCTCGGCCCTGTCGACGATGACCCACGTCGTGCATGCCGCCGAGGCGCACGGCGTCGACGCGAGCGTCATGCGCGCGGCGGAGACGTTGGCCCGCCGCGCGGTGGACCGGGGCCACGGGGCGGACGGCTTCACGCGGGTGACGCGGGTGATGGAGCGCGGCTGACGGGTGGCGGGTGACGGCTGACGGCTGGCGGGTGACGGGCGACGGGTGACGGGCGACGGGTGACGGAAAGGGGGCCGACAGCGTCGGGTCAGCGCCGGTAGAAGATCCGGTCGCCGTACTCCGTCATCACGCGGCCGTTCCACTCGTGCCCGCCGTCGACGTTGCCCGAGCGCAGCAGCGGCGGTTCGACGCCGAGGCGGACGAGTTCCTCGGCGGCGGCGGCCATCGTGGCCTGCATGAGGGCGCTGGTGACGACGGTGGAGGCGGGGGCGAAGGGGGCCTCGATGCCCTCGTGGGTGAGTTCGGCGTCGCCGATGGCGATCTTCGAGTCGAGGACGATGTCGCAGTGGTCCTTGAGGTACGTCCCCGAGACGTGCCGGGACTTGGTCTCGGTGGCGTACGCCACGGAGGTGACGCCGATGACGGTGAGGCCGAGCGCGCGGGCGTTCATGGCCATCTCGACGGGCAGGGCGTTGCGCCCGGAGAGGGAGATGATGATCAGGACGTCGCCGGCCTTGGCGGGGGAGGAGTCGAGGACCGCTCCGGCGAGGCCGTCGACGCGCTCCAGGGCGGAGCCGAGGGTGGCCGGCATGACGTCGACGCCGACGACGCCGGGGACGGCGAGCAGGTTCATCAGGGCGAGGCCGCCGGCCCGGTAGACGACGTCCTGCGCGGCGAGCGAGGAGTGTCCGGCGCCGAAGGCGAAGAGCCGGTTGCCGTTCGCGACGGCCTCGGCGATGGCCCTGCCCGCGGCGGCGATCTCGGTGGCGTCCCCGTCGCGCACCTCCTTGAGCAGGCCGATCGCGGCGTCGAAGAACTGTCCGGCCAGCTTGCTCTCGCCCATCGCGGCGGCTCCTTCTCGTCCTCGTGGTCGCCGATCACGGTGCGGTCTGGACCATTGCTCTGTCAATAGGGTCTCACCGGGCGCGGCCCGGTTGTCGGTCCGATGCGTCAGAATTGGGGCAGGGCCAGCGCACGACTCATCGAGGGGCACGTATGTCCGGACTGATCGACACTACGGAGATGTATCTCCGCACCATCCTCGAGCTTGAGGAAGAAGGTGTGGTCCCCATGCGTGCCCGGATCGCCGAGCGGCTCGACCAGAGCGGGCCGACGGTGAGCCAGACGGTGGCCCGGATGGAGCGCGACGGTCTGGTGGCCGTGGCGAGTGACCGCCACCTGGAGCTCACGGACGAGGGCAGGCGCCTCGCCACCCGGGTGATGCGCAAGCACCGCCTGGCCGAGTGCCTGCTCGTCGACGTGATCGGCCTGGAGTGGGAGCAGGTCCACGCCGAGGCGTGCCGCTGGGAGCACGTGATGAGCGAGGCCGTGGAGCGGCGGGTCCTGGAGCTGCTGCGCCACCCGACGGAGTCGCCGTACGGGAACCCGATCCCGGGCCTGGACGAGCTGGGCGAGAAGGCGGAGCCCGAGGCCTTCCTCGACGACTCGATGGTGTCCCTCGCCGACCTGGACGCGAGCGGCGGCAAGACGGTGATCGTGCGCCGGATCGGCGAGCCGATCCAGACGGACGCCCAGCTGATGTACACGCTGCGGAGGGCGGGCGTGCAGCCCGGCTCGGTGGTGTCGGTGTCGGAGTCGCCGGGCGGTGTCCTGGTGGGCAGCAGCGGCGAGGCCGCGGAGCTGGACTCGGAGGTCGCGGCGCACGTGTTCGTCGCGAAGCGCTGAGCTCCGCTCGTACGTGACGGGGGCGCCCCGTCGGTCGCTCCGGCGACCGGCGGGGCGCACCGTTTTACGCCGGAATCGCCACGCCCGCGCCCTTGCCGTGCCACGCTGGTGGGAGCGGGGCGATGAGCGGCTGCGGGGGTGGGGCCATGAGGGCTACGGGCGACAGAGGGCCCCGGCGCCTTCCGGCGCCGGGGCCTGTCCTCCCCTGTGCTGACCTGGAGCCCCGAGCTCTCAAGGTCATTCCCCTCGGACCGTTTTTCCCCGAGCGGTCCGCCTCCCGCTCAAGATCTCCCCTCGGCAGCGCGCGTCAATCCTTGAGCCCTGTCACTCGAACGAGGGGTGTTGTGTGGCAGGAGCGCATTTTCGAATGCGAGTTCGATAGTCTGGCGAGGTTCGACGGAAAAGAGGGGGTGCCGGATCCATGGCGCGACGACTCGACGTCACCGGGGCCGACGGCGTCCGGCTGACGGCCTGGGAGCACACGATTCCGGACCGCGAAGCTCCGGACCACGCGGCTCCGGCGGGCCGTACGGCTCCGTCAGGCCGTACGGCCTGGGGCGACACGCCCTCCGGCCGCACGGCCAGGGACCGCACCGCCGTGCCCGGGATCGTCCCGCAGCCCGGCCCCGAAACCGCCGCGCGCCCCGAAACCGCCGCGCGTCCCGGCGGCCGGTCCGTCCCCCGTCCTGTACGGGCCCCGCAGCCGCCCCGGTCCCCGCAAGCGCCTCCGGATTCGGGGGTGTTACTCCTCCACGGGCTGATGGGCCACGCCGGCCACTGGGCGCCCGCCGTCCGCCACCTCACCGGCGGCCACCGGATCGTCGCCCTCGACCAGCGCGGGCACGGCGCGAGCGAGAAGCCCGCCGCCGGCCCCTTCACCCGCGAGGCGTACGTGGCGGACGCCGCCGCCGTCGTCGAGCAGCTCGGTCTCGGCCCGGTGACCCTCGTCGGCCACTCCATGGGCGCCCTGACCGCCTGGCAGCTGGCCGCCGAGCGCCCGGACCTCGTCCGCGCCCTCGTCATCTGCGACATGCGGGCCTCGGCCCTGGGCGCGGCCTCGCAGCGCGCCTGGCAGGACTGGTTCCGCGGCTGGCCCGCGCCCTTCCCGTCCCTGGAGGCCGTCCACCGCTGGTTCGGCGACGAGGACCCCTGGGTGGAGACGCCGAACCCGGCGCGGGGCGCGTTCTTCGCCGAGGTGATGGCCGAGCACCCCGACGGCTGGCGCCCGGTGTTCGACCCGGAGCAGATGCTGACCTCCCGCGAGACCTGGGTCCACGACGCCCACTGGGACTCCCTCGCCCAGGTCCGCTGCCCCACCCTCGTGGTCCGCGGCCTCGACGGCGAGCTGGGCCGCGCGGAGGCCCAGGAGATGGTCCGGGTCCTGCCCCACGGGGCGTACGCGGAGATCCCCGACGCGGGCCACCTCCTCCACTACACCCACCCGGAGGCCTGGAGCGAAGCCGTGGAGCCCTTCCTGAACGGGGTGCTGACGCCCTGACGGCAGGTCCGGAAGGGGGCCGTCCGGCGGAACCGCCCCCTCCGATGACAGGAGGAAGCCCGCAGGGTACGGTCCCTCTCGCGGCGCGTCCGAGCTCATCTCCGCGCCGCCTCTTGGAGGGATTGAATGCGCACATCTCTGCTGCGGCGCGCGGTCGCGGCGGCCGCGACGCTGGGGCTCACCTCGCTCGGCCTCCTGGGCGCGAGCGTGGCGCCGGCGCAGGCCGCTGTCAGCGACTGCCCGGCCGGCTACTTCTGTGCCTGGAAGACCGACAACGGCACCGGCACCATGTACAAGACGAACGTGAACACGGCGACGCTCGGGAGCTGGGACAACACGTTCCGCTCGGTCGTCAACCGCACGAGCAGGATCGCCTGCCTGTACGAGGACGCCGGCTACGGCGACTCGGGCGCCGTCTACTCGATGCCCTCGGACCCGGCGGGCACCGAGTGGGGCGGCCCCGGCACCAACTCGGTCAGCTCGCTGAAGTTCGTACCGACCGAGCGCGAGTGCGTCCTGCCCGCGTACCCGGAGTGGCATGCGTCCACCGCGCCCAAGGCGGCGGGCTTCGGCGACCTGAACGCCGACAGGAAGTCGGACGTCCTCGTCCGCGACACGGCCGGGCGCCTGTGGTTCCTGCCCGGCGACGGCTCCGGCAAGCTCGTCGGCTCGGGCGGCTGGAACGGCATGAACGCCCTCACCCGGCACGGCGACTTCACCGGCGACGGCCGCGAGGACCTCATCGCCCGCGAGTCCGCCACGGGCAAGCTGTGGCTGTACCCGGGGACGGGCACGGGCGCCGTCGGCACCCGCAAGCTCATCGGCAGCGGCGGCTGGAACGCCATGGACAAGCTCACCGCCTTCGGCGACCTGACCGGCGACGGCCGCTCGGACCTCCTCGCGGTCGAGAAGTCCACGGGCAGGCTGTGGCTGTACCCGGGCACCTCGACGGGCACCGTCGGCGCCCGCAAGCTGATCGGCTCGGGCGGCTGGAACGCCATGAACGCCCTGGTCGGCGCCGGTGACCTCAACGGCGACAACCGCGCCGACCTGGTCGCCCGCGAGGGCTCCACGGGCAAGCTCTGGTTCTACCCGGGCACCCCGGCCGGCGGCGTCGGCTCGCGCGTCCTGATCGGCAGCGGCGGCTGGAACGTCATGGCGACGTTCCTCTCGGTCGGCGACTACAACGCCGACGGCCGCAACGACCTCGCGACGATCACCAACGCCGACTACGTCTCCTCGGCGTGCCGTGGCGTGGGCTGCCTCGTCCTCTACACGGGCAAGGGGACGGGCGCGTACAACGCGGGCGTCCTGGAGGACGGCGACTGGTGGGGTCTGAACGGCGCGTTCTGATCCGTACCGGATGAGTGCGCGAGGGCCTCCACCCCGACGGGTGGAGGCCCTTCGCGTGCCCGGCGGGGGCGGCGGGCGGGTCAGGCCACGGCGAGCCGGTCCACCAGCAGTTCCACCCCCCGCTCGGTGTCCTCCCTCGGCAGCCGTCCGGCCCGGGTCAGGGTGGCGAGGCCGTGCAGGGCCGCCCAGAACACCTCCGTGAACAGTCCCGGCTGGACACCGTCCCCGGCGACCTCGCCGAGGGTCTCCAGGAGGGCGGCGAAGGCGTCCTTCAGCGGCTCCGGGGTCTCCTCGTCCGCGAAGGCCAGGCCGCCGTCGAGCTGGAACATGGCGTCGTAGACCGCCGGGTGGCGCTCCGCGAAGTCGAGGTAGGCGCGGGCGAGGGCGGTGACGCGGGCGTGCGGTCCGTCCACGGCGGAGGCCGTGGCCCGCAGCGTCGCGGCCATCTCGGCGGCGCCTTCGAGGGCGACGGCGCCGATGATCTCGCGCTTGCCGCGGAAGTGGCTGTAGAGGACGGGCTGGCTGTATTCGATGCGCTCGGCGAGCCGGCGGGTGGTGACCGCGTCCCAGCCCTGCTGCTCGGCGAGTTCGCGGGCTGTCGCCACGATGAGTCGCTCGCGCTCCACCCGTTCGCGCTGCTTGCGTTCCTGTACCGACATGGCTGGATGCTAGCACTGCTAGACAATCGAGCGATAGCAGTGCTAGCTTTGCATCATTGGCTAGCGGCGCTAGATTCCCGAGGGGTCATCATGCTCGACGCACTCCAGGTCCTCACCACCGTGGCGGTCGGTCTGATGGTGGGGGTGGAGTTCTCCGTCTCCTTCGTCGTCAACCCGATCCTCGACGCCCTCCCCGGCGACAGCGGCCAACTCGGCCGCGCCCACGGAGGCCGGATGCTGGGTGCCGTGATGCCGGTCTGGTACGTCGCCTCGCTCGTCCTCGTCGCGATCTGGGCCGTCACCGGACGGCAGGACCAGGGCGCCGGCCTCGTCGTCGCCGCCGGAGCGCTGCTGATCCTCAGCGTGGTCATGTCGCTGCTGCTGCTCGTCCCGATCAACAACCGGAACAAGACGTGGACCCCCGAGAACCGGCCCGCCGACTGGAAGGAGCAGGTGAAGCGCTGGGACCGTTTCCACTACGCCCGCGTGGCCGTCATCATCGGCGCCTTCACCCTGCTGGTCACCGCCCTCGTCTGAACCGACGGGCCGCCCCGGTCGGAGCTCGCCCGCCGGCAGACGGGTGGGGCGGCCGCCCGGGACTTCGGCCGGCTCGGCGACGCGGCATCCGCGCGTCCCGGGGAACACCGGTCACCGGCTCAGGCGCCACACCCGGTCCTCGCCCGTCTCCCCAGGGGCGGTGGGCTCGTGGGGGCGGCGGAGGTGGTCGGTGAAGCCGAGGCGGGAGGGGACGGCGGCGCTGGAGTGGTTGGCGGCGTCGTGGACGATCTCGACGGCCGTGACGTCGGGGAGGCGGAAGGCCTGGTCGACGAGGGCGCGGGCGGCGCGGGTCGCGAGACCGCGGCCGGTGGCGGAGGGGTGGAGCCAGTAGCCGATCTCGAGCGTGCCGTCCGGGGTGTCGTCGTGGCGGTGCAGCCCGCAGGAGCCGACGAGGGCCCCGTCGAGCACGATCGCGTAGCTGTACGACGCGCCGCTCGCCCACAGCGCCGCCCGGCCGACGAGGAAGGCGGCGGTGCTCTCCCGGCTGTGCTCGGCGACCCACGGCATCCACGGGCGCAGGTGCTCCACCGACTCGTCGACCGTCCGGAAGTACTCCGGGAGGTCCGCCTCCCCTTCGAACGCGCGCAGCGTCAGCCCGCCGTCGAGCTCGATGCGGACCTCGGGGGCGGGCCGGGGCGGGGTCGGGGTCTGCGAAGGGGTCATGCGGGGAGGATCGTCCGTGTCGGTCACGGCGGGCAAGGGAATTCCGGGGCCGAGGGGATTCCGGTGCGCTGCCGCCTCCGCGCGTACGCTGCGAGCCGGTCGACGATGTGGGGGGACGCCGTGGAGATCGACGAGAGCCTCGTACGGGACCTGCTCCGGGACCAGCACCCGGACCTGGCGGAGCTGCCGGTCCGGGAGGTGCCGGGGGGCTGGGACAACCGGATGTGGCGGCTCGGCGAGGAGCTGGCGGTACGGATGCCCCGTACCGAACGGGCGCCGGAGCTGCTCCGCAAGGAGTACCGCTGGCTGCCCGCCCTGGCGCCGCTGCTCCCGCTGCCCGTGCCCGTCCCCGTACGCGCCGGGGAGCCGTCCGCGCGGTTCCCCCGGACCTGGGCGGTCGTCCGCTGGGTGCGGGGCGGGCCGGGTGACGTCACGCCCGTCACGCGCGGCGACCACGCGGCCGACGCCCTGGCGGGCTTCCTGCGGGCGCTCCACCGGGAGGCGCCCCCGGAGGCGCCCGCCAACCCGGACCGGGGCGTGCCCCTGGGGGAGTTCGCGGCGCGGACGGCGGGGTTCGAGGAGGGGCTCGCGCTGCTCGCCGAGCACGCCGACCCCGTGGCCGTACGGAGGACGTGGGAGGACGCACTCGCGGCCCCCGGCCGGCAGGGCCCGCCGCTGTGGCTGCACGGGGACCTGCACCCGGCGAACGTCGTCGTCGCGGACGGCACCCTCGCCGGAGTGGTGGACTTCGGCGAGGTCTGCGCGGGCGACCCGGCGACGGACCTCTCGGCGGCGTGGCTGCTGCTGCCGGAAGGGGCGGCCGCGCGGTTCTTCCGTACGTACGCGCGCGTGGACCCCGCCACCGTGCGCCGCGCCCGGGGCTGGGCCCTGCTCCGCGCGGCCGGACTCGTCGCCATCGGCCGCGCGGGCGACCGGGGCCTCCCGGGCGGCAAGCCGACCTGGGGGCCGGCCGGCCGCGCCGCCCTCGCGCGCGTGCTGGGGGAACCTATCCCTTGCTGACCGCCGCCAGGATCTCCGGCAGGCGCCCCGCCGCGCGCGGGGCCGCGATCTTGAGGCCCGCGAGGGTCAGGAGCGCGCCGTAGAGGGCTCCGGCCGGGAGGAGGAGCCACAGCAGGGACCGCTGGTCCGCGAGGTGGAGGTAGACCGTCGCGGCGATCAGCGGGGAGCAGAGGAGACCGGCCGTGAGCATGCCGCCCATGATCGAGATCCAGGCCAGGCCGCCCTGCCCCGGCGCGACGTTCTTGTAGCCGCTGTCCTGGGGGATCGAGTACGGGAAGCTCGCCGAGGTCACCGCGCCCGTGCCGACCATCGCGCCGAGCAGGCCGAGCGCCAGGCCGAGGGCCTCGGGGAGCTGGGACCAGGCGTCGAGCACGCCGGCGGTCACGGCCGTCACGAGCACCGTGAACGGCAGCGTGACCATGAGCAGGGCCTGGGTCCGCGACCGGAGTTCGGCGTAGGCGTCGGCGGGCGTCGAGATCGTCTGGGCGACCATCCAGAAGGCCGAGCCGTCCTGCCCGAACTGGTTGTACATCAGCATGCCGAGCATCCCGGAGGCGAAGACGGCGAAGTAGACCGAGCCTCCGCCCTGGATGGCGTTGAAGAGGGGGACGATCAGGCCGACGGCGAGCGAGGTCACCCAGGACGCCTTCGTCTTCGGGTCGCGCCAGATGTAGCGGAGGCTGCGCTCCATGACGGCGCCGGTCCGTCCGCCCGGCAGGATCCGGGCGAGCAGCCCCGAGCCCGCCTTGTCGGGGGTGCCCGCGTCCGGGGCCGCGCCGATCGTGGAGCCGTCCGGCTCGACCATCAGCCGCACCAGGCTCCGCTGCCACCAGTACAGGAGCGCCACGAGGGCCGCCGCCGTCAGCAGCAGCCGGGCCGCCGCCACCGCGTAGTCGCCGCGGCTCGCGGAGTCGACCGCGCCGATCGCGGCGGCCGGCGGCAGCCAGCCGACGACGGCCGTGGCCGGTTCGAGGGGGCCGAGGCCGCCGGCCTGGCCGAGGCGCTGGGCGGCGAAGTTCACGAACTGCATGCCGACCGCGACGACCAGACCGCTCAGCAGGGCCAGGTCCCGGCCCTTGCGGGAGGTGAGGAGCCGGATGTTCGCGGCGGCCACGGCCCGGGACAGCGCCACGCACGTCACCGCCGTGAGCGGGACGGCGAGGACGGCGAGGACGGTGCCGGCGGCGCCGTGCGCGACGGCCAGGGCGGCGCCCACGAGGAGGGCGGAGGTGAGGACGGGGCCGACGCCCACGAGGGAGGCCACGAGCAGCGCCCGGACCAGCGGCCGGGGCCGGAGCGGCAGCATCACGAGCCGCGAGGGGTCGAGGGTCTCGTCGCCGCTCGGGATGAACAGCGGCATGACCGTCCAGGCCAGGGCGAGCGCCCCGGTGAGGAGGATCGCGACGGTGGCGGCGTGTGCGTGGCCCCGCAGGAGGACGAGGGCCAGCACGAGACCGGCGGCGAAGACGGCGCCGAAGAAGATCGACGCGAGGAACGCGGCGGTCCGTCCGCCGGACTGTCGCAGTCCGTTCTTCAGGAGCGACAGCTTGAGCCGGACGAAGACGGACGTGAGGGACGGCGGTACGGGGGTGGTGGCGGCGCTCATCGCTGCGTACCGCCCTTACCCGTAGCGCCCGTGCCCGTACCGCCCGTGCCGCCCGGACCGGTCGCCCCGCCGCCCAGCCAGTCCAGCGAGTCCCCGGCCGCCGCGCGGCCGTTCGCGCCGACGAGCTCCAGGAACGCCTCCTGGAGCGAGGACGCCGAGCCCCGGACCTCGGCCAGCGGGCCCTGCGCGCGGATCCGGCCGGCCGCCATGACGGCGACCCAGTCGCAGAGGGACTCGACGAGCTCCATGACGTGGCTGGAGAAGACGACGGTCGCGCCGGAGGAGGTGTACCGCTCCAGGACGCCCCGGATGGTCTGGGCGGAGACCGGGTCGACGCCCTCGAAGGGCTCGTCGAGGAAGAGGACCTCGGGGTTGTGGAGGAGCGCGGCCGCGAGGCCGATCTTCTTCCGCATGCCGGTCGAGTAGTCGATGACCAGCTTGTTCTGCGAGCCGGTCAGGTCGAGCACGTCGAGGAGCTGCGCGGCCCGCTTGTCGACCTCGGCGCCGGGCAGTCCGCGCAGCCGGCCGGTGTAGGCGAGGAGTTCGCGGCCCGAGAGGCGCTCGAAGAGCCGCAGGCCCTCCGGCAGGATGCCGATGCGGGCCTTGACCTGGGCGACGGACTCCGGGTCGGCCCACACGTCGTGCCCGGCGACGAGGATCCGCCCCTGGTCGGGCCGGAGCAGGCCGGTGATCATGGAGAGCGTGGTGGTCTTGCCGGCGCCGTTGGGCCCGACGAGCCCGATGAACTTCCCCGCGGGCAGGACGAGGTCGATCCCGTTCACCGCGATCTGCTGGCCGAAGCGCTTCCACAGCCCCTCGATGCGCACGGCGGGCGCCGCACCGTCGCCCGGTGCGGCGCCCGCCGTGTCGAACGCCCCGTCAAATGCCTGGTCAGGCATGTTCCGTCAACCCTTCGATGGTCCCCGTAATGCTTACGGGGGCCACCCTACGGGCGGAACCGGCCAGGGCTCCCGGTCAGTTCGTCCGGTTCCTCGCCTCGGCCGCCTCCCGGCCGCACGCGTACGCGAGGGCGCTGATCAGCTCCTCCGCGTCCGGCAGCCAGCGGTTCGCGGGGGTGGGACGCCTGGCCCACTGCACCGCGCCGAAGCCGCCGACCCGGGTGGGCGGGGCCGCCACGTAGTGGCCCTCGCCGCGCGTGACGAGGTCGATGGAGGCGGGGGCCCAGCCGAGCTTGCGGACGAGGTCGGGCACCTTGGTCGCGGCACCGGGCAGGACGAAGAAGTACATGCGGCGGTCCGGGGTGCAGGTCACCGGGCCCAGCGTCAGCTCCATGCGCTCCATGCGGGCGAGCGCCAGGAAACCGGCGGTCTCCGGCACCTCGATCGCGTCGAAGGTCCGGCCGGTCGGCAGCAGGATCGAGGCCTTCGGGGTCTTGGACCACATCCGGCGCGCCCCGACGCCGCTGCCGGTCGCCTGGGTCGACCAGTCGGGCCTGACCGCGTGGGCGCCGGGCACGGCGCACGCGTCCGCTCCGCAGGAGCAGCGCTCCCTGCCCTCGACGACTTCCAGCCAGGTCCCGGGAAACACGTCCCAGTGCCGCTCTTCCGCATACCGCACGGCGCTGTCGAGCAGCTGCTCGCCCCGCTGCTTGGGGATCTGTGCGGCTTCCGTGACTCCCATGGTCTCTTCCACGGAGAGCACAACTGCCCCCGCCACCTGGGGTTACGGGCGTGGCGGTGGCCGTGTTGACGCATCGATCCTGCACGCGGGGCGCATGGATGCACTCGCGGGGGCGCGCGGCGGGCAGGGGAGCGGGGGCGGGTACGGAGAGAAGGGGGCGCCGGTGGCGGGGGCTCGATCCTCGCGGCCGACGTGTCCGGTTTCGCGTGTTCACATCTGCATTGACCGGATATCAGCCGGGCATTGATCAGTTCTCTCGTGATCACCGCACGGCCACAGGGGGTACTCATGGCAGCCAGGCCACTCGTTCCGCGTCAGCTCAACGAACGGCTCCAGGCGCTCATCCAGGAGGCCGGCTGCTCCAACGCCGGCCTCGCCCGCAGGGTCAACATGGTCGGCGCGGAGCGCGGCCTCGACCTGCGCTACGACAAGACGTCGGTGGCGCGCTGGCTGCGCGGGCAGCAGCCGCGCGGCCGGGCGCCCGGGATCATCGCGGAGGCCCTCGGCCGCAAGCTGGGCCGTACGGTCACGATCGACGAGGTCGGCATGGCCAACGGCCGGAACCTCGCAGCCGGGGTGGGCCTCCAGTTCGCGCCGACCGTGCCCGGGGCGATCGAGCAGGTCTGCGAGCTGTGGCGCAGCGACGTCGGGCGCCGGGACTTCCTGAGCGGCTCGGCGGTCGCGGCCTCGGCCCTCGTCGAGCCCAGCCGGGACTGGCTGATCACGGGCCCCGACGCGCACGTGGCGCGGATGGCGGGCGCGCGCGTCGGGGTCGCGGACGTGGCGGCCGTACGGGAGATGACGGCGGCGCTCGTCGACCTCGACCGGCGCTTCGGCAGCGGGCACGTCCGGCCGGTGGTCGTGCACTACCTCAACAGCGTGGTGTCGGGGATGCTGTCCGGCTCGTACCGGGAGGCGATCGGCCGGCAGCTGTTCGGGGCGGTCGCCCGGCTCACCGAGCTCGCCGGGTACATGGCGGTGGACACCGGTGAACCGGGGCTCGCGCAGCGGTACTACATCCAGGCGCTGCGGCTCGCGCAGGCGGCGGGGGACCGGGGGTACGGCGGCTACGTCCTCGCCGCGTCGATGAGCCACCTCGCCGCGCAGCTCGGCAACCCGCGGGAGATCGCCCAGTTGGCGCGGGCGGCGCAGGAGGGGGCGCGCGGGAAGGTGCCGCCGCGCGCGGAGGCGATGTTCCTCGCGGCGGAGGCGCGCGGGCACGCGCTGATGGGAGACGTGCCCGCCTTCGAGTCGGCGGCCGGCCGTGCCGTACGGGCCCTCGACCGGGCCGATCCGGAGGCGGGCGACGACCCGGCGTGGATCGCCCACTTCGACGCGGCCTACCTCGCGGACGAACTGGCGCACTGCTACCGGGACCTGGGGCAGGCGGAGGCGGCGGCGCGGGCGGCCGAGGAGTCGATCGCCGGCCACCCGGAGTCGCGGGCGCGGCGGCGCGCGATCGGCCTCGCGCTGCTCGCCTCGGCGCAGGTCCAGCAGCGGGAGGTGGAGCAGGCCTGCCGCACGGGCACGCGGGCGCTCGAACTGCTCGGCACGCTGCGGTCGTCGCGGGGCGCGGAGTACCTGGACGACCTGCGGGAGCGCCTGGAGCCGTACGCGGGGGAGGCGGTGGTGCGGGAGTTCGGCGCGCGGATGGAGCTGTACGCGGCCTGACGTGTCAACCGTGTAATGGGTCTCACACGTGTGTGCGGAGGTCTGGGCGCACCCGGTAGCGTGAGCCGACGATTCCGTAGGTTGGTCCATCAGTGGGAGTCCCGGTGACGCAGAACGGACAGGGTCCGGAGCATGGCGGCGGTCAGCCGTGGGGCGGCGCCTGGGGCCCCGCAGGTGGTCAGCCGGGAGGGCAGCCGCTGCCGCCCGCGCAGCCGCTGCCCCCGGAGGCGCCGCAGGGCGCCGCCGACATGCAGTCCACCCAGTACCTGCCGCCGATACCCCCGCAGCAGGCCCCGCCGCAGCCCGGCTACGGCTATCCCGGCCCCGGTGCCGCCGACATGCAGGCGACCCAGCACATGGCCCCGGTCCCGGGCGGGATGCCGCCGGCGCAGGGGATGCCGCCGCAGCAGCCCGGAACGCCCCCGCAGCCGGGAATGCCGCCGCAGCAGCCGGGGATGCCTCCGGCGCAGGCCGCCCCGCAGCCGGGGTACGGCTACCCCGGTCCCGGCGCCCCGGCCGCCCCGCAGCCCGGCTACGGCTACCCGGGCCCCGCCGCCCCGGCCGCCGCCGACATGCAGGCCACCCAGCACATGGCCCCGGTGCCGCCGCAGCAGGGCGGGGGCTCCGACACCCAGTTCCTCGGCACGGGCCCGCTCGCCCACCAGGGGCCCGCCCCGGCCGGCGCCTCGGACGCGACCCAGTACATCGCCCCCGTGCCGGCGCAGGCGCCCGGTGAGCGGCAGCCGCCCGCCGAGTTCGACAACCTCTTCCGTACGGAGACCCCGCGGGCGCCCCAGCAGCCGCACGCGCCGCAGGGCTACCAGCAGCCGGGCCCGGCCCCGTACCAGCAGCAGCACCAGCCTCCGCAGCCCCCGCAGCAGCAGTACGGCGGCTTCCAGGACGCCTACTACGAGGAGGAGCCCGAGCCGCGCCGCAAGTCGCCGGTCGCGCTGATCGCCGCCGTCGTCGTCGGCTGCGCGGTCGTCGGCCTCGGCGCCGGGGCGCTGCTCAGCGGCGGGGACGACGAGAAGGACCCCAAGGCCGGGGGCCAGAACGTCGCGGCGAGCTCCGCCGCGCCGTCCGCCTCGGCGGAGCAGCCCTCGGAGAAGCCCGCCGACCCGGCGGAGCCGCAGGCGCAGGAGCTCAGCAAGCTGCTCGCGACCAGCAGCAGCAGCCGCCAGACGGTGATCGACTCGGTCGCGTCCATCGACCGCTGCAAGAACCTCGACCAGGCCGCGACCGACCTGCGGGGCGCCGCCGAGCAGCGCCGGGGCCTGATCACCAAGCTCCAGGCGCTGTCGGTCGACAAGATCCCGGACAACGCGGCGCTGTCGGCGGCGCTCACCAAGGCCTGGCAGGCCTCGGCCGCCGCCGACGACCACTACGCGGCCTGGGCCGACCAGATGAAGGGCAAGAAGGCCTGCAAGGGCGGCCACGCCCGCTCCACCAGCCAGAAGGCCGCGGCGAACCAGAAGAGCGGCGAGGCCACCGCGGCCAAGAAGACGGCGGCCGGGCTGTGGAACCCGACCGCCGCGAAGTACGGCCTGGAGAAGCGGGAGTGGACGGAGCTCTGAGCGGGCCTACGGGGCGCTGAGGACGGTCTCGCCGACGTCGACGAAACCGGGCTTCTGCGCCACCAGCCGCCCCTCGCGGACCACCTGGAACGTCACCTCGTGGTTGACGATCCGGGTGAAGCCGGGGGCACCGAGCAGGTCGTCGTACTTCCAGCGCAGGCTGGGGGTGAGGCCGCCGGTGTCGATCCGCTCGCCCTGGTCGAGGGCGTGGCTGATCTGGTCGGCGGTGATGTCGTCCCGGTGGAGCGCCTCGACGACCTCCTTGAGGACCGTGTACGCGATCCAGGTGGTCTGGACGCCGGTGTCGGCCGGGTCGACGCGGTTGTCGGCGAAGGCGTACTTCTGGATCACCTCGCGCATCGGCGCCCAGCTCTTGTCGGCCGCCTCGGGGTACCAGCCGGTGACGTACGCGCCCTCGAAGGGGCTGTGGGGGCCGCCGGTGCGGTCGATGACGGGCTGGTCGACGCTGCCGAGGACCGAGGAGATCCGGACGCCGTTCTTGCCGCGCTTCCCCTCCTGCTCCTCCGGGAGGCGCCGGAAGGAGTCGAAGAAGGTCTGGGTGCGCTCGCCGAGGACGGCGGTCACGCAGCCCTTCTCGCCGCCGGCCCGCTTGCGGGCGCGCCCGGCCTGCTGGCTGTACTCGGCGGCGTCCTCCAG
Organism: Streptomyces sp. NPDC021012; assembly: GCF_044333355.1. Lineage (NCBI taxonomy): Bacteria > Bacillati > Actinomycetota > Actinomycetes > Kitasatosporales > Streptomycetaceae > Streptomyces > Streptomyces sp. NPDC021012. The sequence continues at coordinate 1,069,976 of NZ_JBIRQU010000001.1, read as the reverse complement.
GGCCGGGATGTCGATGGCGCTGCGGTGACTGGCTTTGCGCAGGCCGGAGTTGAGGAGCTCGGGGAGCTTGTCCCCGGCGGTGGTGTCGGGGCGGACGAGGGAGACCCGCTCGCAGGAGTCGGCCAGCTGCATGCCGTGCCCGGCGACGAGCGAGGCCACCCCGCCGTTGACGGGGTAGGAGATCGGGCTGGTGAACTCGTCCTCCGCGATGCCGTAGCCGCCGATGTACGGGATGCCCGCGGCTTCCAGCGGGGCCATGAAGGCGCGGCCGTTCTGGCTGTAGGAGCCGACGACGGCCACCGCGTTCTCGCGCACCGCGCGGCGGGCGCAGGCGGCGGCGCCGGTGCTGGTGTTCTGTTCGTTGCAGGTGAGGACGCGCAGCTCGTGCCCGTCGATGCCGCCCTGCGCGTTCACCCATCGGGCGTACGTCTGCGCCATGGCGGGCATTCCGGGCATGTTGGTCGCCCGGGTCTGGTCGGGGGCCCAGGTCATCACCGTGACGGGCTCCCTGGAGCCCCCCGTGGCACCAGGGAGCACGCCACAGCCGGTGAGCAGCGACGCTCCGGCCGCCGCGGTGGTCACGTACGCGAGGAGTGGGGTCAGTCGCCTACCGGTCATGGACACGCACGTTTCCGCCTCACGGGTAACGCGGGAGTGAGCGAGGCTCAACGAAGGGTGACGTGAAGGTGAATTACGGGGGTCGGCGTCCGGATGGGGAGGGTGCGACTCCGCTTGTCGGACGGGGAACGTACGATCGAAACGTGTCCAGTCCCGCCCCCAGTCCCGCCTCCGGTTCGGTGAACTCTTCCCGTCGCGGCCGTCGCTCCTCCACCATGGGCGGCATGCCGCTCAACGACATGCCGTGGTGGCGCTGGCGCAGCAACGTGCGCTCGGCGCTGCACATGCTCTCCGACCCCGTCTTCCACGAGACCGCCTGGCTGACCGGCCAGGAGGGGTACGGCGACGTCACCGACGCCGTCTACCGCCTCGTCGAGGACACCTGGCTCGACAACTGGTCCGCCGAGAAGTACGTCGGCTCGATCTTCCGCGACACCGCCGAGGCCGCCCTCGTCGACGTCGCCGTCCTCCGCGTCCTGCGCATCATGCACCAGGTCGGCCCGGACGCCCCCGTCTCCGCCTACCTCCAGCACCCCGGCTGGCCCGAGGCCGTCCGCGCCGCCCGCGAGGCCCACGTACGCCTCTCCCAGGCCGACGGCGAGGACCCCGACACGCCCCCGCGCTCCCTCGACGTGCTCCGCATCATGACGCGGTCCTGAGCCGTTCCGTCCGTCTGCCGGACGGGGGGACCGCCCGGCGGGGCGCTTGTGGCAGGCTGTCGGGATGACCGACCAGTACGTCCTCACCATCTCGTGCCCCGACAAGCAGGGCATCGTGCATGCGGTGTCGAGCTACCTCTTCATCACCGGGTGCAACATCGAGGACAGCCAGCAGTTCGGAGACCGTGACACCGGTCTCTTCTTCATGCGGGTCCACTTCTCGGCCGAGGCGCCGGTGACCGTCGACAAGCTCCGGGCGAGCTTCGCGGCCGTCGGGGACTCCTTCGGGATGGACTGGCAGATCAACAGGGCCGACCAGCCGATGCGGGTCGTCCTGATGGTCTCCAAGTTCGGCCACTGCCTGAACGACCTGCTGTTCCGCTCGCGGATCGGCGCGCTGCCGGTGGAGATCGTCGCGGTCGTCTCCAACCACCGGGACTTCGAGGAGCTGGTGGGCTCGTACGGGATCCCCTTCCGGCACATCCCCGTCACCAAGGAGAACAAGCCGGAGGCCGAGGCGGAGCTCCTGGAGCTGGTGCGGGAGCAGGACGTCGAGCTGGTCGTCCTCGCCCGCTACATGCAGGTCCTCTCCGACGACCTCTGCAAGGCCCTGTCCGGGCGGATCATCAACATCCACCACTCCTTCCTGCCGAGCTTCAAGGGCGCCAAGCCCTACCACCAGGCGCACGCCCGCGGCGTGAAGCTCATCGGCGCCACCGCGCACTACGTGACCGCCGACCTCGACGAGGGCCCGATCATCGAGCAGGAGGTCGAGCGGGTGGGCCACGAGGTGACCCCGGACCAGCTGGTGGCGATCGGCCGCGACGTCGAATGCCAGGCCCTCGCCCGCGCCGTCAAGTGGCACGCGGAACGCCGCATCCTCCTGAACGGCCGCCGCACGGTCGTCTTCGCGTAGAGCCTGCCGCCGCCGACCGCTCCGGCGCCCGACCCGGCGTGTGATCCGGATCACCGGAACCCGGGGCGTCCGGCGGACAAGGCAGGTCGTGGACTCATCACTGCACGCCCGGATACGCGCGGGGGACCCCGAGGCGTTCCGGGAACTCTTCCGCGACCACGCGCCCCTGGTCCATCGGCACGCCGTCCGCGTGAGCGGCGACCGGGGGCTCGCCGAGGACGTCGTCTCGCTCACCTTCCTGGAGGCGTGGCGCCTGCGCGAGCGGCTCCTCGACCACGAGGCCGGCCCGCGCCCCTGGCTCATGGGCATCGCCGTCAACGTGCTGCGCAACACGCGCCGCGCCGCGCGCCGCCACCAGGCGGCCCTCGCGCGCCTGCCGGCCCGGCACCCCGTCCCCGACTTCGCCGAGGAACTCGCCGGACGCCTGGCCGACGCCGAGCAGCTCGCCGCCGTCCAGCGCGCCCTGAAGAAGCTGCGCCGCAGCGAGCGCGAGGTGTTCACCCTGTGCGTCTGGTCCGACCTGGGGTACGCCGAGGCCGCCGCCGCGCTCGGCGTCCCCGTCGGCACCGTACGGTCGCGGCTCTCCCGCGCCCGCGCACGGCTGCGCGGACTCGCCGAAGACGAACTGCGGAAGAACCGCGCGCCGTGGAGGAACCGCGAGTCGCAGACGGGACCCGAGCCCGGGGGAAAGGACAGGGAACCGCTTCCGCGCCCCGGACAAGTACCGGGCGGCCGCACTTCCGCGGCCCGGTCGTACGAGCCGCACGAGGAGGAGACGTACAGATGATCCGCATGTTCGGGAAGCGGACCGAGCCCCTGGACCGCACGGAGCTCGCCCGGCTGCTGCCGGCCCCGTCGACCCCCGCGATGCCCTCCGGCCGTCAGTCGCAGCTGGAGGAGCACCTGTTGAGCGAGATCCGCACCCCCGCACCCGCCCCCGAGGCCCCCGCGCGGCCGGTCCGGCGCGCCCTGCTGATCGGCGTCCCGGTCACCGCCGCCGCGCTCACCGCCGCCCTCGCGGTCGGCACGCTGACCGGCGGCGGCACCGACGCACCGCCCACGGCCGCCTCCCCGGTGGAGGCGCCGGTCGTCCGGATCGAGGAGGGCAGCACCGTCCAGCTCGCCTCGACCGTCCAGCGGATCGCCGCCGCCGCGAGCGCGCAGCGGATCCCGGAGCCGAAGCCCGGCCAGTACGTCTACATCAAGAGCAAGGTCTCCTTCCTGACGTCCATGTTCAACGGCGACACCAACGAGTCCCGGACGTGGGTGCAGCCGCTGCACCAGCGCGAGGTCTGGAAGTCCCCCGACGGACGCGAGGGCTGGCTCGACGAGCCCGGCTACCAGCCGGCCGGCGGGATCACCCTCGACCTGGACGGCGGGCAGGAAGCCCTGCCGTACCTGACCTACGACTGGGTCAGGAAGCAGCCGGCCGACCCCGACCGGCTCCTCGCCGCCATCCGCGCCACCGCCACCGACGGCGGCTCGCACGACCGCGACCAGCAGACGTTCGAGGCCATCGAGGAGATCATCAACGAGCAGCTCGTCCCGGCCCCGACCGCCGCCGCGCTCTACCGCGCCGCGGCGAAGATCCCCGGTGTGTCCGTCGTCTCCCACTCCCAGGACGCCGCCGGCCGCACCGGTCTCGCCCTGGCCCGGCTGGACGAGCAGAGCGGCGAGCGCACCGAGCTGATCTTCGACCGCAAGACCTTCGTCTACCTCGGCAGCCGTGGCGTCCAGGTCAAGCCGTCCGGCGACGTCGCGCCCGGCACGGTCGTCGAGCGCACCGCCGTCCTGGAGCGGGCCGTCGTCGACGCCCGGAAGGAGCGGCCCGGAAGGAGCGGGACCGGGACCGCCTGAGCGGGGTCGCGGGAACAGCGGGGTACGGCCGGGAACGACCGGTCGTACCCCGTACGCCGTTACAGGCGGCTCAGGGACGCCGCGGCCGACAGGACGTCCCTGATGGCCTCGCGGTCGCCGTCCTGGCCCGCGGCCGCCTCCTCCGGTGTGATGTGGCCGGCCACCAGTTGGCAGAACTCGACCCCGTCCATGGCGACCTGGGCGACCGCGCGGTCCGGCGAGCCGACGGCGGCGGGGGAGTCCAGGGCGATGTACCAGTGGCCGCCGCCCGCGCCCTCCACCTCCAGGTGGAGCGAGCGGCCCGGCGCGCCCGCGGTGACGAGTTCCCGGGCGGGGGCGGCCAGGCCCGTGCGGCGGCGGTTGGCGAGGGCTCCGGGGAGCAGGCGGGCCGCGAGGTCGATCATGTCGTGGAGGTGGGTGCCGCTGGGCGGCGCGTACGGGTAGGCCACCGCCGTCGCGATGTCGTCCGCGTGCAGCCAGCACTCGAAGGCCCGCTCCAGGAGGGAGTCCCGGAGCGGGAGGGAGAAGCACTTGTAGGTGACCGTCAGGTCGGCCACGCTCCGGCCCGCGAACGCGGCCGTCCGGACCAGCGTGTGCGACTGGTTCCGCCAGGGCTCCCGGATGGAGCGGTTCGGCGGCCGGTCCAGGGCCGCCCAGAACGCTTCGGTCCGTTCCGTCGGGGACAGTTCCGGCACGTCCGCGCCGAGCGGGTCCTCCAGGCCGAGGGCCGTCGACACCAGGCCGTCCACCGCCATGAGGTGGCCGATGACCGAGGCGACGGTGGCCTTGCGGCGCACCGTGCGGTCCTCCTCGTACCACTTGAGCCGTACCGGCGCGTGCCACTCGGACTCGCCGATGTCCCGGAGCAGCGCGTCGAGCCGGGCGGTCTCCGCGTCGTACGGCGTGACCCAGTCGGGGACGGGGATGCGGGCGGGGCGGCGGCCCAGGCAGGTCTCCAGGACCCGGGAGCGCAGCAGCGGGTCGAGGTCCAGGTCGCGGTCCTCGTGGAGGAGGGTGACGGCGTCGCGGAGCCGGAGGGCCTCGTCCGCGCAGGGGGCGCAGGTGGTGAGGTGGTTCTCGACGGCCGCGGTCTCGCCGGCGGAGCACGCCGAAAGCGCCCAGGCCCCGAGCAGGGACTTGAGCACGTTGTGGGTGAGGACCGGTACCTCCGGTTCCTCCGCCGCCGCTTCCATCTCCTCCTTTTCCGTCTCCTCCTTCGGTGGTTCCGCCGGTCGTGCCGTCAGGTCCGCGTGGTCGTCGGCCGCCTTGCGCGGCCCCGGTATCCAGGGGGCGCGGGCGACGTCCTCCGGCTCGCCGGTCGCCTCGCTCACGGCGTCCGTCCGTAGCCGTTCGCGGAGGAGAGCAGCTGGAGTCCGAGCCGGAGGCGCCGGCGGGCCTCGTCCTCGGTGACGCCGAGGTCGGCGGCGGTCTGGCGGTAGTCGCGCCGCTGGAAGTACGCCAGTTCGAGCGCGGCCCGCAGGGGTGCGGGCATGGACGTCACGATGTAGTCGGCGCGGGCCGCGACCCAGGCCCGGCGGACCTTCTGCTCCAGCTCCTCGGCGGAGCCGATCCCCGTCTCCTCGTACGCCGTGGCCTCGGTCTGCCGCAGCCGCTGCACGGCCTGCCGCTGGGTCAGCCGGGCGACCCACGCGCGCATGCTGCCCTGCTTCGGGTCGTACGAGTCGGGGTTCTCCCAGATGTGGCCGAAGACCTCGCGGGTGACCTGGTCGGCCGCCGCGTCGTCGTCGAGGACCCGGTGGGCGAGGCTGTGCACGAGGGAGGCGAACCGGTCGTAGAACTCGCCGAGGGCAGCGGCCTCCCCGCGCGCCAGCCGCTGCTGCATCCTGCGGTCCCAGCGCCGTGGTGTCTCCATCGCCATGCGGCTCTCCGCCCCTTCCCGGACACCGGATCCCCGGTCCCGGCACACCGGTTCTCCTCCAAAGTAATGCGCCGATCCGACAACTCACGCCTGTTTGCCGCAAGTGCGACCTTGACGCGGATGTGGATGGTAAGGAAAGCGTCACCCTCGGGCCAGGGGGTTTCGGGCGGGCGTGGCGGGGCAGGCGCCCGTCCGTGACGACGATCGAGGTCGACGAGGACGCGTACGGCTCCTGGACGGTGTTCCACGTCCGGGGGGAACTGGACCTGGTCACCTCCCCCCGGATACGCCGCCGCGTCCACGAGGCCGTGGCGGGCGGCCGCCGCGACCTGGTGATCGACCTGTCCGCCGTGCGGTTCTGCGACTCCAGCGGCGTCGGCGTGCTGATCGCCTCCCGTCGGCTGCTCCGCTCCTGCGGCGGCCGGCTCCGCCTGATCCTTCCCGAGGACTCCGGCACCCGGGACGGTCACGTCGGACGGGTGCTCTCCGCGCTCGGCGTCCGGCGCCTCTTCGACGTGTACGAGGACGTGCCGGGGGCCCTCACGGAGCCGCCGGGGATCCTCCCGGAGCAGCCGGGTCCCCTCACGGAGCCGTCGTACCGAAACGCTCCCTGAGCCTGTACTTGAGGACCTTCCGCAGGGTCTCGTTGCGGGGCAGGGCCTCCACCACCTCCAGCTGCTCCGGCAGCTTGTGGACGGAGAGCCCGGCCGCCCGCAGGAAGGCCGTGACCCGCGGGAGGTCCAGCGGGGCGGCGCCCGGGGGCTGTTCGACGACGGCGCAGACGCGTTCGCCGCGCTCGGCGTCCGGGAGGCCTATGACGGCCGCGTCGCCCACGTCCGGGTGCGTGTGGAGGAGGTCCTCGATCTCCTTGGCCGAGATGTTCTCTCCCTTGCGGATGATGATGTCCTTGACGCGGCCGGTGAGGACGAGGTGGCCGCTCGGCGTGAGGTGCCCGACGTCGCCGGTGATGAGGAAGCCGTCCTCGTCGAAGGCGGCGGCCGTCTGCGCCGGGTCGAGGTAGCCCCGGCAGACGGCCTCGCCGCGGAGCCGGACCTCGCCGTCGCCGGTGATGCGGATCTCCATGCCGGCGGGCGGGCGGCCCTCGGTCGTGGCGAGGTTCTCCTCGGTGTCGTCGGGGGCGCCCATCGTGATCATGGGGACCTCGGTCATGCCGTACCCGTGGGTGAGTTGGCAGCCCAGCTCCTCGCGCACCGCGTGGTAGATCTCGGGCGGCTTGGGCGCCCCGCCGCCCGCGAGCAGGCGCAGGGTGGGGATGACGGGCTTCCCCGGCTGCTTGCGCTGCTCGGCGAGGAACATCGAGTAGAAGGCGGTGGAGCCGCCGGCGACGGTCACGCCGTGCCGGTTGTACGCGTCGAGGGCCTCCGGCAGCGCGAACTGTTCGAACATCACGGCGGGGAACCCGTACAGCAGGAGCATCACCGTGTAGTCGGGCCCGGCGATGTGCGCGTACGGGAAGGCCATCGAGCCGACGTCCTCGGCCGTGAGGTGCAGGGCGTGGGCGAGGCAGGAGCCGCCGGCGAGGAGCGAGCGGTCGGTGTGCAGGACGCCCTTGGGGTCGGAGGTGGTCCCCGAGGTCCAGTAGATCCAGCGGACGTCCGTGCCGGAGGCGGGGGGCGGGGGCAGGACGGCCGGGTCGCCGTCGGGCAGGCCCTCCGGGGAGTACGCCTCGAAGATCCCGCGCGCGCCGAGCCTCCGGGCCATCTCCGCATGGTCGAATCCGCGCCAGATCCCGGGGACCGCGAAGTACTCGGCCTTCGACTCGCGCAGCGCGAAGCCGACCTCCTTGTCGCGGTAGAAGGGGATCACCGGGGACTGCACGGCGCCGATGCGGGCGAGCGCGAAGGTGAGCACCGCGGTCTCGATGCGGGTGGGCAGCTGCCAGGCGACGACCGTGCCGGGGCGCACGCCCATCCCGTACAGCCCGGCGGCGCAGCGCTCGGCGCGCTCGCGCAGGCCCCCGAAGGTGAGGACGCGGTCGTCCTGGAGGAGGACGGGCCGGTCGGGGGTGAGGGCGGCGCGGCGCTCGACGAGCTCCCAGAGCGTGCGGGACTCGCCCAGGGCGTGCGCGGTCTCGCCGGGAGTGCGTGCGGTTTCGCCGGGAGTGCGTGCGGTCTCGTTCATCCCGTACTCCTCATGGCTGACGTTCCGTCAGATGGTGCGGTGAGCGTAGAGGTCCGGCGCTTGTCGGTCCAGGGGTCCGGGGCTAGCCTGATGCCGTCAGATCTGACGGGTCATCAGAAACGGGAGAAGGCTCCATGACGGAACTGCCCCGCATCATCAGCGTCGACGACCACGTGATCGAGCCCGCGCACCTCTTCGAGACCTGGCTCCCGAAGAAGTACCGGGATCGCGGACCCCGGCCCCTCACGGCCGGCATCGGAGAGCTCGCCTACGTCGGTGGCAAGTACCAGATCACGATGGACCCCGAAGGGCCGCCCACCGACTGGTGGATCTACGAGGACCTCAAGTTCCCGTACAAGCGCAACATCGCCGCCGTCGGCTTCGACCGCGACGACATGACCCTGGAGGGGATCACCAGGGAGGAGATGCGCCGGGGCTGCTGGGACCCGAAGGCCCGCCTCGCCGACATGGACCTCAACCACGTCGAGGCCTCCCTCTGCTTCCCCACCTTCCCCCGCTTCTGCGGACAGACCTTCGCCGAGGCGCACGACAAGGAGGTCGCCCTCGCCTGCGTCCGCGCCTACAACGACTGGATGGTCGAGGAGTGGTGCGGCGACAGCGGCGGCCGGCTGATCCCGCTGTGCATCATCCCGCTCTGGGACATCGACCTGGCCGTCGCCGAGATCCGGCGCAACGCCGCCCGGGGGGTGAAGGCGGTGACCTTCTCCGAGATCCCCACCCATCTGGGGCTCCCGTCGATCCACTCCGGCTACTGGGACCCGTTCTTCGCCGTCTGCCAGGAGACCGGGACGGTGGTGAACATGCACATCGGCTCCAGCAGCCAGATGCCGGCCGCGTCCCCGGACGCCCCGCCCGCCGTCCAGGCCTCGCTGAGCTTCAACAACGCGATGGCATCGATGATGGACTTCCTCTTCAGCGGGGTGCTGGTGAAGTTCCCCCGGCTGAAGCTGGCGTACAGCGAGGGCCAGATGGGCTGGATCCCGTACGCCCTCGAACGCGCCGACGACGTCTGGGAGGAGCACCGGGCGTGGGGCGGCGTCCGCGACCTCATCCCCGAACCCCCGTCCACGTACTACTACCGGCAGATCTACTGCTGCTTCTTCCGCGACAAGCACGGCATCGCCTCGCTCGACGTGGTCGGCCGGGACAACGCCACCTTCGAGACCGACTACCCGCACGTCGACTCGACCTTCCCGCACACCAAGGAGGTCGCCCTCGACCACGTCCGGGGCCTCGACGACGAGACGGTCTACAAGCTGATGCGGGGCAACGCCATCCGCATGCTGGATCTGGGGATCGTCTGATGGACCTCTCCTGCACGGACGAGGAGGAGGCCTACCGGGCTCGTCTGCGCGAGTGGCTCGCCGCCACCCTGCCCGGCCTTCCCGAGCGGCCCGACCCGCTCGACTGGCCCGCGCGCCGCGCCTACGACTGCGGCTGGCAGCGCCGCCTGTACGACGCCGGATACGCCGACACCCACTGGGACGCCTCCCCGACCCAGCGCCTCGTCTTCCTGGAGGAGACCGAACTCGCCGGCGCCCCCTACGTCGGCGCCAACTTCGTCGGCCTCCTCCACGCCGGACCCACCATCGCCGCCGAGGGCACGGAGGAGCAGCGCGCACGGTGGCTGCCGCCGATCCTGCGCGGCGACGAGGTCTGGTGCCAGGGCTTCAGCGAGCCCGACGCCGGCTCCGACCTCGCCTCCCTGCGGACGAGGGCCGTACGGGACGGGGACGCGTACGTCGTCACCGGACAGAAGATCTGGACCTCGCATGCCGAGGTCGCCGACTGGTGCGAGCTGCTGGTGCGGACGGACCCGGACGCCGTCTCGAAGCACAGGGGCATCACCTGGCTCGCCATGCCCATGGACGCCCCCGGCATCACCGTACGGCCGCTGCGCACCCTCGCCGGGTCCACCGAGTTCGCCGAGGTCTTCCTCGACGAGGTGCGGGTGCCGGTGTCCCACCGGGTCGGCGAGGAGAACGACGGCTGGCGCGTCACCATGGTGACCCTGTCCTTCGAGCGCGGCACCGCGTTCGTCGGCGAGGTCGTCGCATGCCGCCGGCTGCTCGGCGAACTCGCCCGTACGGCCCGGAAGAACGGCACCTGGGACGATCCCGTCCTGCGACGTCGGCTCGGCAGGCTCTCCGCCGAGTTCCAGGCGCTGTGGCGGCTCACGCAGGCCAACGTCAGCGAGGCCCAGGCGACGGGCGGGGTGCCGGGGGCGGGCGGTTCCGTCTTCAAGCTGCACTACTCGCATGCCCGCCAGGAGCTGTACGACGCGGCCGCCGCCGTCCTCGGGCCCGACGCGCTCGACCTCGGGCGCGACTGGACCCTCGACCGGCTGTCCTCGCTCTCGTACACGATCGCGGCCGGCACCTCCCAGATCCAGCGCAACATCGTCGCCGAGCGCATCCTCGGCCTGCCGAAGGGGCGGTGAGCTTCTCATGGACTTCCGGCTCACGGAGGACCAGCGGGCGCTGCGGCGGGGGGTACGGGAGCTGCTCGCGCGGCTCTTCGACCGGGAGGCGCTGCGGGCCGCGGTCGATGCCCGCTCCCTGGACAGGGACCTGTGGCGGGAGCTGGGTGCCGCCGGGTTCTTCGCGCTGCGGCTCCCCGAGGCGGAGGGGGGCGTCGGGCTCGGGCTGCCCGAGGCGGTGCTCGTCTTCGAGGAGGCGGGGAGGGTGTTGCTGCCGGGGCCGTTGGTTTCCACGCACTTGGCGGCGGGGACCGTGCCGGGGGCGGCGGAGGGGGCTGTCGTGGTGACCGGTGCCTCGGAGGGGCTTGTTCCTTGGCTGGACGAGGCCGATGTGGTGGTCGGTGACGTGTCGGGCGCGGTCCCGGTGCGGTCGGTCGATCCGCTCACGCCGCTCCATCGGTTGCCCGGCACCGGGGGTCGTGCCCACCCGTTCCTCCCCCAAGGACTTCGTCCAGGGGGGACCCCCGCCGCGGAACGATTGCCCACGACGGCAGTGCTGCTCACCGCCGCCGAGCAAGTGGGCAGCGCCGGGGCCACCACCGACATGGCCGTCTCCCACGCCCGTACGCGCGAGCAGTTCGGGCAGGTCGTCGGGGGGTTTCAGGCCGTCAAGCACCTGTGTGCCGGGATGTTGGTGCGGACCGAGCTCGCGCGGGCGGCGGTGTGGGCCGCCGCGGTCACGGGGGAGGCCGTCGAGATCGCGGGGGCGAAGCTGTTGGCGGACGAGGCGGCGACGCGCAACGCGAGGGACTGTCTGCAGGTGCACGGGGGGATGGGGTTCACCTGGGAGGCGGACGTGCATCTGCATCTGAAGCGGGCGTGGGTGCGGGCGGAGCTGGGGATGACCGTGAGTCAGGCGGAGGAGGCCGTGGCGGCGGCGCTGTAGCGCAGCGCGCGCGGCGGGTCACGGAATGTTGATATCGGGTTGTGTCCTTCGGCGGGGCCGTCACGGCCCGGAGTCGGCCCCCGCCTCCGGTACGCTCCGTGGGATGCGAGTGCTGATTGGCCCGGATCGTCCCGGTGTCGCCCCTGCGGCGGCCCCGCGGCCGGGGATGCCCGCCGCTCGCGCCCGGCGTTCGACTACCCGCAGCGTGCGTCGCACAGTATGGACCATGCGTACTCCTTCGCGCTGGAATATGCCCGAAGCGCTTGTTGCGGTGACTGTACGTCAACCATGCTGTCCCATAAGGGAATCACGTTCCGTAAAGGTGTGTCCGCCGGTTCGGATGGTGTGAGCGGTGCAGGTGCTTCAGGTGCAGTTGGAGGTCGGGCCGGACCCGGCCGAGGTGGGACGAGCCCGGAGGTGGGCCCGCTCGCGGCTCGCCGGGTCGGGCATACGGGATGACGAGCCGCTCGCCGAGACGCTGGTGCTCCTCATCTCCGAGCTCGTGACCAACGCCGTGGTGCACACGGGCTGCCCGGCCGTCCTGCGGATGCTGTTCGCCGCGGGGGGCGGGGTGCGGGTCGAGGTGGCCGACACGAGCGCCTGCCCGCCGCAGCCCCGGCACGCGGAGGGCGACGACACCAACGGGCGCGGCCTGGAGCTGGTCGACGGCCTCGCGGACCGGTGGGGCTGGCAGCCGGAGGGCGTCGGCAAGAGCATCTGGTGCGAGGTGGACCCGGTGGCGCCCGCGTCCGCCGTGTCGTCCCTGTCGCCCGCTCGGGTGCGCTGTTGACGATTCGTTCCGTTTTGCCCACTCTGGGGTGAGCGATTCGTGGCGAGCGAGGGGAGCCGAGGGCCGTGTGTCCTCGGCATGTGCGGGTCGCGGCCGGGTGGCGGCGGGCCGTGCCGTGCTCGGGGCGCGCGCGAGCGCGCCGCCGCCCGAAGAAGCGTCAGAGGACGGCCACCGGTGCCACCGGGGTGCCCGTGCCGCCGACGAAGGGCTCGGGCATCGCGGAGAGCAGGAAGGCGTGGCGCCCTTCCTGCGCACAGGCTGTGGACAGGCCCTCCAGGTTCCAGTTCTGTCCCTGGAGCATCCCCATCTCGACCAGGTGGAGGGCGTGTACGGGCAGCCAGAGGTCCTCGATCTCGGGCGGGAAGATCTCGAAGGTGAGCGTGTCGTTGGCGACGGCCGCGACGTCGTGCGCGTGGAACCACTCCGGCGTACGGACCGAGAGGCCCGGTGACGGGAACGCGTAACCGTGCTTGTCCCCGGCCAGGTACACCTGCATCTGCCCGGTCCGTACGAGGACGATGTCCCCGGACCGCACGGTCACCCCGCCGAACTCCGCCGCCTCGTCGAGGTCCTCGGGGGTGACGGCGTGGTCGCCGGGCAGCCGGTCGACGCCCTTCGCCGCCGCCACGTCGAGGAGCACCCCGCGGCTGACGATGTGGCGGGCCGTGTGGATGCCGCTGAACTCGGAGCGGCCGTGCGGGGTGATGGTGGCGGCGGGGCGGCCGTTGTAGATGCGGCCCGAGTGGGAGACGTGCGTGAGGGCGTCCCAGTGGGTGCCGGCCTGGAGGCCGAGGGTCACGGCGTCGTCGCTGGTGGCGACCGTGCCGGGGCCGAAGAGCTCCTGGTTGACCTGGACCATGGTGTGGAGCGGGTTGACCCGCCCGGGGATCATGCCCGTCTGCACTCCGTCCTGCTTGAGGTCGACGGCGAGGGGGACGCGGCGGCCGCTGCGGACGGTGGCGACGGCCTCCCGCACGACCTCGTCGGTGACGAGGTTGAGCGTGCCGATCTCGTCGTCCTGGCCCCAACGGCCCCAGTTGTTGACGCGCTTGGCGATCTCGTGGAAGGCGGGAGGAAGAGACATCGGGGCCTCCGGGGTCTTGTTTTCCGGTATCTGACGGACCGTAGAATCCTGACGACGAACGAATCTAACGGACCGTCAGAAAGTGCGGGAAGGGGCCGGGCGTGGGGAACTTCTTGGCTGGCAAGGTCATCGCCGTGACGGGGGCGGGGCGCGGCATCGGCCGCGCCGTCGCCCTCGCCTGCGCGGCGGAGGGCGCGAAGGTCGTCGTCAACGACTACGGGGTGTCGATCGAGGGCGGCGAGCCGACCTCGGAGGTCGCCGCCTCGGTCGTGAAGGAGATCGAGGCGGCGGGCGGGACGGCCGTCGCCGTCGCGGACGACATCTCCACCATGGCGGGCGGGGCGAGGGTCGTCGAGACAGCCCTCGGCGCGTACGGGCGGATCGACGGGGTCGTCTGCGTCGCCGGCATCCTGCGCGAACGGATGCTCTTCAACATGTCCGAGGAGGAGTGGGACCCCGTCGTCGCCACCCACCTGAAGGGCACCTTCACCGTCTTCCGGGCGGCCTCGGCCGTCATGCGCAAGCAGGGCACCGGGACGCTCATCGGCTTCACGAGCGGCAACCACCAGGGGTCCGTCGCCCAGGCCAACTACTCGGCGGCGAAGGGCGGGATCATCTCGCTCGTACGGTCGGCGGCCCTCGGCCTCCACAAGTACGGCGTCACCGCCAACGCGGTCGCGCCCGTGGCCCGTACCCGCATGTCCGCGAACGTCCCCATGGAGCTCAAGGAGATCGGCGAACCGGAGGACGTGGCGGCGCTCGTCGTCTACCTGCTGTCCGACCGGGCCCGCGCGGAGAAGATCACCGGCCAGGTGTACACGATCGCCGGACCCAAGATCGCCGTCTGGGCGCAGCCCCGGGAGCTGCGGGCCGGATACGCCGAGGGCGGCGCCTGGACGCCCGAGCGCATCGCGGACTTCCTGCCCGGCACGGTGGGGACGGACCCGATGCCGATGCTGGCGATGCTGGAGGAGATGGCGAGGGCGGCCGCCGCCGGCGAACGCCCCAACACCGGCCGGGGGAGCGGATCATGAGGGGCGTCGTCTTCGACGGGAAGCAGGTCCAGGTCGTCGACGACCTGGAGGTACGGGACCCGGGCCCGGGGGAGGTGCTCGTCGGGATCGCCGCCGCCGGGCTCTGCCACAGCGACCTGTCCGTCATCGACGGGACCATCCCCTTCCCCCCGCCCGTCGTCCTCGGCCACGAGGGCGCCGGGGTCGTCGAGGCCGTGGGCCCCGGCGTCGTCCACGTCGTCCCCGGCGACCACGTCGCCCTGTCCACCCTCGCGAACTGCGGCGCCTGCGCCGACTGCGACCGGGGCCGTCCGACGATGTGCCGCAAGGCCATCGGGATGCCGGGCCGGCCCTTCTCCCGGGGAGGGCAGCCGCTCTTCCAGTTCGCCTCCAACTCGTCCTTCGCCGAGCGGACCGTCGTCAAGGCCGTCCAGGCCGTGAAGATCCCGAAGGACATCCCGCTGACCTCAGCCGCCCTCATGGGCTGCGGCGTCCTCACCGGCGTCGGAGCCGTACTGAACCGCGCGAAGGTCGGCCGCGGCGAGACCGTCGTCGTCATCGGCACCGGCGGCATCGGCCTCAACGTCCTCCAGGGCGCCCGCATCGCCGGCGCCCTCACGATCGTCGCCGTCGACACCAACCCGGACAAGGAGGCGGTGGCCCGGCAGTTCGGGGCCAGCCACTTCCTGACCTCCGCGGACGGGGTGCGGGAGATCCTCCCCACCGGCGCCGACCACGTCTTCGAATGCGTCGGCCACACCGGCCTCGTCCGCACCGCCGTCGACCTCCTCGACCGGCACGGCCAGGCCGTCCTGCTCGGCATGACCGCCCCCAAGGCCGAAGCGACCTTCCTCCCGGCCGCGATGTTCCTCGACAAGTCCATCCTGGGCTGCCGCTACGGCTCCTCCCGCCCCCAGAAGGACATCGCCCTCTACGCCGACCTGTACCTCTCCGGGGCCCTGCTCCTCGACGAGCTGGTGACCGCGACGTATCCGGTGGAGGAGTTCGCGCGGGCGGCGGAGGACGCGGAGGGGGGGAAGGTGGCGCGGGGGGTGCTGACGTTCTGAGGGGTACGGCTAATCCGCTGGGAGCCGGTGTCACCAGCGGGTTACCGTCCCGGGCATGTCCTACCGCGAGCTCGCCACCCGTCCCGTCCTCGCCTGGTGCGCCGTCACCGTCGCCAGTCGGCTGCCCGTCGCCATGGCGCCGCTCGCGCTCGTGTTCCTCGTGCGCGAGCGGCCAGGCGGGTACACGCTCGGGGCGGTGCTCGCCGCCGCGTACGTCCTGGGGGAGATCGTCGCCGCGCCCGTCCTCGGCATGCGGCTCGACGCCGAGCGGGCCCGGCCGCAGCTCGCCGCCGGACTCGCGGTCGGGGCAGCCGGGTTCGCCGGGCTCGGGCTCGCGCCCGGTGCCCACCCCGCAGTCCTCGCCGTGCTCGCGTTCCTCGCGGGCGCGGCCCCGGGCGCCGTGCCCGGCGGACAGCGGGCCCTGCTCACCAGCCTCGTCCCGGAGGGGGCCGTCACCCAGGCCATGAGCATGGAGTCGGTGCTGGTCTTCGGGATCTGGGCGGCCGCGCCCGCGCTCACCACGGGCCTGGCGCTCGGCGTCGCCCCCGCCGGACCGCTGCTGCTCCAGGGCGCCCTGATGGGGATCGCGGTCGCCGGGCTGTGGACGCTGCCGGCCGGCTGGCGGAAGGCCGCCGAGGAGGACGGGGCCTCCGTGCGGCGGGCGCTGCTGCGGGCCTGGCCGGTGTACGTCCTCGGGGCCGCCGGCCTGACCCTGCTCGCGCTCGCCGAACTGATCCTGCCCGCGCTCCTCGAACAGCGGGGGATCGACCTCGGCTGGGCGGGGCCGCTGCTCGCCGGGTTCTCGATCGGATCGGCGGCCGGAGCGTTCGTGTACGGCCTCCGGGGCCGCTGGCCCGGCCCGCTGGCCGTGCAGTCCCTGGTCCTCGTCCTCGCGGTGGCCTCGGGGGTCGCCCTCGTCGCCGTCCTGCCCTGGGCGGCGGCCATCGCGATCGCCCTGGTCCTCGCCGGCCTCGTCCAGGCCCCCGCCGGCCTCACCCGGAACCTGGCCCTGCGCGAGCTGCTGCCACCGGGCGCGCTCGCCGCCGGCTACTCGGTCATGTACGCCGCGGTGGGCGCCGGTTACGCGGCCAGCGGCACCCTCGCCGGCGGGCTGCTCAAGGTGGTCGCCCCGTCGACGGCGATCCTCTGCGGGGTGGGCCTGACGGTGCTGCTCGCGGTGGTGGGGGCGGTGGGGGAGCGACGGCTGACCCGACGGACGCACGCGTCTCAGGGCCCTCAGGACCCTCAGGCCGAGCCCGCCCCCGTCGACGTGCGGAAGGTGCGGCGGTAGGACGTCGGGGTCACCCCGATCGCGGACATGAGGTGGACCCGTAGGGACTGGGCCGTGCCGAAGCCGGCGTCCTGGGCGACGCGGTCGACGGGGAGGGAGGTGGATTCCAGGAGGTGGCGGGCGCGTTCGACGCGCTGTTGGGTGAGCCATTGGCCGGGGCTGATGCCGACCTCGTCGCGGAAGCGGCGCGTGAAGGTCCGTACGCTCATGGCCTCCTGGTCGGCGAGGTCCCGGAGCTGGATGGGTTCGTGGAGGTGGGCGAGGGCCCAGGCGCGCGCGGCGGTGGTGGTGTGGGTGCCGGTCTCCGGGAGGGGCCGCTCGATGTACTGGGCCTGGCCGCCGTCCCGGTGGGGCGGTACGACGGTCCGGCGGGCGACGTCGTTGGCGACGGCCGTGCCGTGGTCGCGGCGCACGATGTGCAGGCACAGGTCGAGCCCGGCGGCCACCCCGGCCGAGGTGAGGACGTCGCCGTCGTCGATGAAGAGGACGTCCGCGTCGACCCGTACGCGCGGGAAGAGGCGCTGGAAGTGCTCGGCGGAGGCCCAGTGCGTGGTGGCCGGGCGCCCGTCGAGGAAGCCGGCGGCGGCGAGCACGTACCCGCCGGTGCAGATGGAGACGAGCCGGGTGCCGGGCCGGATGTGCGCGAGCGCGGCGGCCAGCTCCTCGGGGAGCCTGCCCTCGTCGTAGACGGGACCGAGCTCGTACGAGGCGGGCACGACGACCGTGTCGGCGGTGGCGAGCGCCTCCGGGCCGTGCTCGACGTGGATCGCGAAGTCGGCGTCCGTCTGCACCGGCCCGGCGACCGGGGCGCAGGTCGCGATCTCGTACAGCGGCCGTCCCCCGGCGTCCTTCGCGCGGCCGAAGATGCGGTGCGGGATGCCCAGCTCGAAGGGGAGGAGGCCGGGCAGGGCGAGAACGGCGACGCGGTGCGGCGACGGCGGCACGGGCGGCTCTCCCTCCGTAAATCGGTGGTGGTCCAGACCACCTGCTGGTAGCTCTACTTGTCCGTGACGGACAACACGTACAAGTCTGAGGCCGCCGGGCGGATTCCCGCCCCGGTTGCGCCGCCCGTACAGCAGCCGCCCGCGCTGTGGAACCGTAACTTCCGGCTCTTCTTCGTCGCCCGGGGCGTCGCCGTCTTCGGCGAGGGCATGGTCCCGGTTGCCTTCGCCGCCGGACTCCTCGGGGCCGGCCACCCCGGCTCCACCGTCGGCTACGCGCTCGGCGGCTGGACCGCCGCCTTCGCGTGCTTCGTGCTCTTCGGCGGCGTCCTCGCCGACCGGTTCACCGCCCGCCGCATGATGATCCTCGCCGACCTCCTGCGGCTGCCCGGCGCCGCCGTCCTCGCCGTCTCCTTCACCCTCGGCAGCCCGCCGCTCTGGGCCGTCTACGCCCTGTCCGTGCTCAGCGGGATCGGCGCCGCCCTCTTCCAGCCGGGCGTCGCCTCCACCATCCCCCGCATCGCCCCCGACGTGCAGCGCGCCAACGCCGTCCTGCGGGTCGTCGAGGCCCTCATGACCATGGCGGGCCCGGCCGCGGCGGGCCTGCTGGTGGCCGTGTGGAACGCGGGCGCGGCCTTCGCCGTCAACGGCGTCACCTTCGCGGTCAGCGCCGTCTGCTTCCTCCTGATACGCCTCGTCCCGATCCCCTCCGACACGGCCCGGCGCGACTCCCTCGCCACCGAACTCGTCGGCGGCTGGCGGGAGTTCCGGTCCCGGAGCTGGCTCTGGGGCGTCATCTCCATCTGGACGGTGTACGGGCTGACCGTCGCCGGGCCCATGGTCCCGCTCACGGCGAGCCTGGTCACCGAGGAGCACGGCTCGGCCGCGTACGGGGTGCTCATGGCCGTCAACGGCGCGGGCAGCGCCGTCGGCGGCCTCCTCGCGATCCGGCTGCGCCCGCGCCGCCCCCTCGCGGCGGGCGCGGTGGCGCTGACCGGCCTGCCCGTGAACCTGTTCCTGCTCGGGACGGGCGCGCCGGTGGCGGTGCTCGGCGCGGGCCAGTTCATCGGCGGGGCGGCCTTCGCCTTCTGGCTGGTGATGTGGTCGACCTCGGTCCAGACGCACGTGCCGCAGGAGGCCCTGAACCGGATGCATGCGTACGACGTGGCCGGCTCGCTCCTGATGATGGGCGTCGGCCGCACCCTGTCGGGCCCGGTGGCGGCGGCGGTCGGCACGGAGACGGTGCTGCTCACGGGGGCGGGGATCGCGGTGCTCGTGGTGACGGCGCTGCTGCTGGCGCGACCGATCAGGACGCTGCCCCGCGCGGCATAGCGGGGCATGGCCCGATCTGTTGGAAACCTGTCATCCGGGCCAATGGCGGGGCGGGGGCCGGGGCCGGGATGCTCGATGGCATGGCCCAGACAACCGAGGCGGGTACGCGTACACCCGCAGCACAGTCCCGTACCCCCCGTGTCCACCGCGCCTGGTTCGTCGCGGCGGTCACCTTCGTCACGATCATCGGCGCCGCGGCCTTCGCCTCCCTGCCGGGCCTGCTCATCGAGCCGCTGCACGAGGAGTTCGACTGGTCGCGGGGGACGATCGGCTTCGCCGTCTCGGTGAACCTCGCCCTGTACGGCCTGACGGCGCCGTTCGCCGCCGCCCTCATGGACCGCTTCGGCATCCGCAGGGTGGTGGCGGTGGCCCTGACGATCATCTCGGCGGGCTCGCTGCTCACGGTGTGGATGACGGCCGCCTGGCAGCTCGTCCTCTACTGGGGCGTCCTCGTCGGCCTCGGCAGCGGCTCCATGGCCCTCGCCTTCGCCGCGACGGTCACGAACCGCTGGTTCGTGGCCCGGAGGGGCCTGGTCACGGGCATCCTCACGGCGGCCGGAGCCTCGGGCCAGCTGATCTTCCTGCCCCTGCTCTCCTGGCTGGTCGAACACCACGGCTGGCGCCCCGCCGCCGTGACGGTCTCCCTGGCCGCCCTCACCGTCGTCCCCTTCGTCTGGCTCCTCCTCCGCGACCACCCGGCGGACGTCCGCCTCGCCCCGTACGGCGGCGAGTACACCGAGAAGCCGGCCCCGGTCACGGGCGCGGCGCGGCGTGCGGTCACCGTCCTCCTCCGCGCGGCCCGCACGGGCCCGTTCTGGCTCCTCGCCGGCTCCTTCGCGATCTGCGGCGCCTCCACGAACGGCCTGGTCAAGACGCACTTCGTACCGGCGGCCCACGACCACGGCATGCCGGTGACGGCCGCGGCCGGACTCCTCGCGGTCATCGGCGTCTTCGACGTCGTCGGCACGATCGCCTCGGGCTGGTTCACGGACCGCTTCTCGCCGCGCCGCCTGCTGGCGGTCTACTACGCGCTGCGGGGGGTCTCGCTGCTGTTCCTCCCCATGCTCCTGGCCCCGTCGGTCCACCCCCCGATGCTCTTCTTCATCGTCTTCTACGGCCTCGACTGGGTCGCCACCGTCCCGCCGACCATCGCCCTCTGCCGCGAGCACTACGGCGCCGACTCCGCCATCGTCTTCGGCTGGGTCCTCGCCTCCCACCAGGTCGGCGCCGCCGCCGTCGCCTTCGCGGGCGGCGTCGCCCGCGACGTCTTCGGCACCTACGACGTCGTCTGGTACGCCTCGGGCGCCCTGTGCGCGGCCGCCGCCCTGATGGCCCTGGTCATCAGCCGACCCCGGACGGAGGCGCCGTCCCTGGCAGGAGCATGATGACCGTCAGGGGGTGATCGCGATGAGCGGTCCTGACAACGGGCGGAGCCTTGCCCGAATGCTGCGGGTCTCGATGCTCGCGCTGTTCCTGGAGGCGGCGTTCGCCGCGGTGCTCGTGGTGATGTCCGGGTCGGTGCTCGGCTCGGCGCTCGACGAGGCCTGGCGACCGGAGCCGGGCACGGAGGGCCTCAGCGGCTGGAGCCTCATGATGCTCCCGCTCCTGCCGCCGCTCCTGCTCCTGCTCACCGCCGCCGTCTCCGCCTCGCTCGTCCTGCCGGCGGTCCTGCTCGGCGAGGACCTGGCCCGCCGCCTCGGAGGCCGTCCGCTCGCCTGGCAGCTGCTCCTCTCCGCCGCCGCCGGAGCCCTCCTCCTGCCCCTCGCGGGCTGGCCGGGCTGGCTCGCGGGCGCCGCCTGCCTCGCCCTGGCCGCCCTGCTCACCCGGCCCGCCCGCCGCGGCTACTTCGTCTCCCTGCTCCTGTGGGGCACGGTCGCGGTCCTGACCGCGTTCCTGCTGGGCGGCGCGGGCGTCTACACGGGCGTCATCGGCGCCTGACCGGGCCCGGGCGCGGCCCGTCACGGGGTCGGTGGGGTGACTACTCGCTGAAGCGGCCGAAGCGGCCGCGGTAGAACAGGAGGGGTTCGCTTTCCTCCTCCGCGCCCAGGTGCTCGACCCGGCCCACCACGATCAGGTGGTCGCCGCCCGTGTGGACCGCGGTGATCGTGCAGTCGATCCAGGCGGGCGCGCCGGCGAGGCGCGGGGAGCCGGTGGCGGGGGCGGGGGACCAGTCCACGCCGGTGAACTTGTCGGCGCCGCTCACGGCGAAGGAGCGGCACAGGGCGCCCTGGTCGGCGCCGAGGACGTTGACGCAGAAGGTCCCGGCGGCCGCGATGCGGGGCCAGGTCGTCGAGGTCCGGGCGACCATGAAGGCGACCAGGGGCGGGTCGAGGGAGAGGGAGGCGAAGGACTGGCAGGCGAAGCCGGTCGGTCCGTCCGCGTCGAGCGCCGTCATGATCGTGACGCCGCTGGCGAAGTGCCCGAGGACGCGGCGGAACTCGCCGTGGTCGACGGGGGCCCGCTCGTCGTCCCCGACCGCGCGCAGCGCCGGCCGGGGCAGTGGTTCGACGGCCGTCGGTGAACCGGCCGCTCTCAGGTGTCGGACGGCGGTGGCCGCCATCCCCGCGTGTCCCATCACACCGTCCATTGAAACTGACGGTTCGTCAGATGGGAAGCCTTCGGGGACGACGGCCACCGGCTCCCGCTATCCGGCGACCACCACCGTCGCCCGGGTCCACGCGACGCCCGCCGTGTGCCCGGTCCGGTAGGCCGTCACCCGGACGGTGATCCTCAGCCCGCGCTGGGCCTTCGTCAGCAGGAACGTCGACTTCGTCGCCCCGCTGATCGCCCGCCCGTTCGCGTACCACTGATACGCGTACGAGCTCGGCGCCGGCGTCCACGTCCCCCGGTTCAGGGTGAGCGTCCGCCCGACCCGTACCGTGCCGGTGACGTACGGAGCGGCCGTCGCCTTCGGCGCGAGCCCCACGGCGACGGTGACGCCCGCCGTCGTGTACGCCCCGCTCAGGTGCCCGGTCCGCAGCGCGGTCACGGTCACCGTCAGCTTCTTGCCGAGCGTGGCGGCGACGGGCACGTACGAGGCCCCCGTCGCGCCCGGGACCGCCACGCCGTTCGCCCGCCACTGGTAGGCGTACGAGGTCGGCGCGGGCGACCAGGTCCCGACGGCAGCCGTCACCTTGCCGCCGACCCGCGCGGTCCCGGAGACGTACGGAACCTTGGTGGGCTTGGGCGCGACGCCCTTCACCACCACGGCGGCACTGGTCGCGGTGACGACCGGATGTCCGGTCTTGCGGGCGGTCACGGCCACGGAGAGCTGCTTGCCCTGGAGGGTGGAGGGGATCGTGTACGTGGAGGCGGTGGCCCCGGCGAGGGCGACGCCGTCGGCCCGCCACTGGTACGCGTACGACTCGGCCGAGGGCGTCCACGAACCGGTGGTCGCCGTCACCTTCCCGCCGACGACGGCGGTGCCGCTCACGGTGGGGGCGGTGGTGGCGCGGAGGGGGGCGACGACGGTGAAGGTGCCCTTGTCGTACTCCCAGCCGTTGTGGGTGAACACGCTCAGGCCGCGCGCGCCGAGGCTCACGCCCGTCAGGTCGAGGGCCGCCGTCAGGCTGTGCCGGTCAGGAGCGACCGACACGGTCGTGGACCGGCGCCACTTGCCGTCCTGGCCGAGGACGGCCACCTGGTCGTTCTCGTGCAGAGCGGTACCGGTGAGCGTGACGGTGATCTTCCCCGCGCCACCCGTGGTGGGGCTCACGGTGCCGATGGCCGGCTTCTCGGTGCCGCAGTACGTGTCGGTGCACGCGGCCGTGACCCGCACGGCCGTGGACGCCTGCGCGGGCTGCGCCGGGAGCCCGATGACGAGCGTCGACGGACGGGAGACCCGTGGGGAGGAGGACCCCGACACGGAGCAGCGGTACTTGTCGCCCTCGCTCGTGTACGACCCGCGGCAGGTGTTCACGGAACTCGACTCGGCGTAGAGCACGGGAGTCGGGGACTGCTCGAAGGAACCCTCCGGCGTGAACGCCAGGTCGAAGTCGTCGCCGCCCGCGGTGGGCAGCACCGCGCAGATCGCGGTGTGCTCCTCGCTCAGGGTGCCGACGAGCGGCCCGAAGCCGTAGCTGACGTTCGGGACCTTGACGCACTCGGGCGCCGGACCGGCCGCCGTGCCGATGCGCAGCGCGTCGAACCGGTAGGTGGGCGCGGTCGCCCAGTCCGTCCTGATGAGCACCTGGTAGGCGGTGGAGCCGGTGACGGCGCAGCCCGGGTCGTAGGGGCCGCAGACGGCCTCGCCGTTCGCGTCGTACGCGAAGAACTGCGCCCTGCCCTGCGCGTCGCGCAGGCCGAGGTGCAGGGTGTCCCCGGCGTCGGCCGTCGTCACGCGCAGGCACAGGAACGTGTCGTTCGCGGGCATGGCGCCGCCGGTGGACGGGCCTCCGACGGCCGTGGCCGGGGTCGTGACGCAGCCGCGCGTGGTGGCGCCGAGGTCGTGACGGGCCACCGTGCGGGTGGTGCCCCAGTACGTGCCGGAGAGCAGGACCGTGTGCGCGAGTCCGGGAGTGAGGGCGCACGAGGTCCACCCGCCGGACGTCATGAAGCAGACCCGCTCCCCGGTCTCGTCGAAGACCGACAGCTTTCCGGACCAGTGGGACGGGCCGAACTCGATGAGCTCACCGGCCGTGTGGTCGTCGGCGGGGATCGAGAGGCACTGTGCGAAGTCCCCCTGCCCGATGGTGACCTGCGCCCGCGGGCTGTCGGCGGTGAAGTCGCCCGCCGGGAGCACCGGGCAGGAGCTCTCGCCGTCGGTGCGCTGGAACGCGACGTGGTACGTGCCCGTCATGGTCGGGGAGCCGATGGGCGTGCCGTTCATGGTGACCAGGGCGCGGTACGGAGCGGGGCCGGTCAGCACGCACACCCCCGCCTCCGCGCTCTCGGAGGCGCAGATCTGCCGGCCCGTCGCGTCCACGACCGTCGCTTCGGGGTACGGCGTGGAGCTGCCGTACGCCTTCAGCGCGGCCAGGTGGGCGCCGGAGGGCAGCGGCAGGGTCAGGCAGTCGACCTCGCCGGCTGCGTCGAACGTGCCGTTCGTGTTCGCGCCCATGGCGGCGGTGGCACAGCCCGCGAGGGAGGAGCGGTCGAGGATCAGGACCGGCTTCTCCGTGACCACGGTGTAGCGGGTCCCGGCGGTGAGGGAGCAGGTGCTCGCCCACGCCTCGCAGGCCGTGCGGCCGTCGGGGGCGTACACGGTGAGCCGCCGCGCCCAGGTGCCGTCGGTGTCGTAGACGTCGTGCGGGGCCGTGGCGGTGGGGGTGAAGGTCGCGCACGCGGATCCCGGCGAGGCGGTGGGGGCCGAGCCGAAGGCGTGGACCGCCAGGGCGGTGCATCCCGCGGGGTCGGAGAGGCGGCGGATCTTCTGGGTGTACGCGACGGGGTAGGCCGAGTCGTCGGTCCGCACCTCGGTCAGCACCCGGTAGGGGCCCTGTCCGGGGAGGACGCAGCCCGTCGAGTCGTCCGGGTTGAACTGGGGGCAGATCTGCTCCCCGCTCGCGTCGGTGATCCAGGAGTACGTCCAGCGACCGGCCTCGGCCTTGGTGTCGACGGTGATGCGCTCGCCCGGCAGGCCGGTGAAGTTCTGGCAGAGCAGGGCGAACCGGTTCGACGCCGTTCCCGTGACGGGCTCCGCGTCGTAACGGGTGCTCACCTCGGTGCCGCAGGCCGCCGTCGCCGCGAGCGGCGTGACGGCGAACGCGGCCGAGGCCCGGCTCGTGCCGCCGTTGGTGAGTCGAAGGGTGAACGTGCCCGCGTGGCCCGGTCGGCACCAGTCGTTCGCGTAGGTGCGCCGGTTGAAGCAGTCGAGCGGCGTCTCGCCGTCGTAGAGCTTGGCCTGCATGCTGCCGGCCCCGTCGTGGCGCAGCAGGTGCGGACCCGGACGCTCCACCGTGACCGTGAAGCAGGCGGTGCCGTTCGGCTCCAGGGAGACCCGTCCGATCGCGTCCCCGGGATCGCCGCCCAGCGGGGCGAGAGGCAGGGCCGGGCAGGAGTCGGCAGTGGGTTCCGTCGGGGTCGGCGTCGGGTCGACCGTCGGGGTCGGCGCGGGTGTCGGGTCCGTCGTGGGTTCCGGCGTCGGGTCCGTCGTCGGCTCGGACGCCGACGAGGGCGCCGACGAGGACACAGACGAGGGCGGCGACGCCGCCAGCGCCGTGCCCGTCGGGAGCAGGGGGCCCAGGAGGGCCGTCAGCAGGGTGGGGACCAGAAGAAGGGATCTTCCGGATCTTCGTGATTTTTCGCGCGAGCGCGCGGAGTTGAGCATTCCGTTCCCCCCGGAGCGGCAGTGTGTGGCATATGCGGCTCACACCCTAGGGCCCCGGTACGACACGTTCCGCTACCGCCCCTCGTACCGCGCCTCCCGCCGCTCCACGAAGCTCGCCACGCCCTCCTGGGCGTCCCGCGTCGTCATGTTGATCTCCTGGGCCGTCGCCTCCGCCGCGAAGGCGACGGAGCGGTCCACGTCGAGGGAGGCGTTGACCAGCTGTTTCGTGAGGGTCAGGGCGCGGGTCGGGCCCTGGGCGAGGCGTTCGGCCCACTCGCGGGCCGTCTTCGCCAGCTCGTCGGAGGGGACGACACGGTTCACGAGGCCCATGGCGAGGGCCTCCGTGGCGGGCAGGGCGTCGCCGAAGAACATCAACTCCTTGGTCCGCTGGGGGCCGATCAGGCGGGGGAGGAGGTACGCCCCGCCGCCGTCCGGGACCAGCCCCCGCCGGACGAAGACCTCGATGAAGCGGGCGGAGTCGGCGGCGAGGACCAGGTCGCAGGCGAAGGCGAGGTGGGCGCCGATGCCGGCGGCCGTGCCGTTCACCGCGGCGATGACCGGCTTCTCGCAGTCCAGTACGGCGGAGACGAAGCGCTGGGCGCCGAGGCGGATCATGCGGGAGACGTCGCCCGCGACCCGGTCGCCGGTGGACGGGGCGCCCCGCAGGTCGGCGCCGGCGCAGAAGCCGCGTCCGGTGGCGGTGAGGACGACGCAGCGGACGGCCGGGTCGGCGGAGGCCTCGTCCAGGAGGCGGATGATCTGCTCGCGCTGGTCCCAGGTGACCGCGTTCATGGCCTCGGGGCGGTTGAGGGTGATCCAGGAGACGCCGTTGTCGAGGGAGTGGAGGACGTCGGGCACGGGGACTCCTATCGGCAGACGGCCAGCGCGTCCAGGGCCACCGCGCCCTGTCCGCGCGGCAGCACCATCAGCGGGTTGATGTCCAGTTCGGCGAGGTCGCCGTCGAGTTCGAGGGCCATCCGCTGGACGCGGAGCACGACCTCGACGAGGGCGTCGACGTCGGCGGGCGGGGCGCCCCGTACGCCGTCGAGGAGGGCGCGGCCGCGGAGTTCGTCGAGCATGGAGCGGGCCTCGCGTTCGCCGAAGGGCGGGACGCGGACGGCGGTGTCGTCGAGGACCTCCACCAGCACCCCTCCCAGGCCTACCGTGACCGTGGGGCCGAAGAGTTCGTCGTGGGTGACGCCGACGACCATCTCGACGCCGCGGCCGACCATCTGGCAGACGAGGATGCCGTCGAGGTCCACCGACTCGTACCGGGCGATGTCCGTCAGCTCGCGGTAGGTGTCGCGGACCTGGCTGGCCGAGGTCAGGCCGACCTTCACCAGGCCCAGTTCCGTCTTGTGGGCGAGCTGGGCGCCCGAGGCCTTCATCACCACCGGGTAGCCCACGAGCCCCGCGGCCCGCACGGCCGCCGCCGCGCTGGTCACGAGCTGCTCGCGCGGCACCCGTATCCCGTACGCCCGCAGCAGCTGCTTCGCCGCGTGCTCGCTGAGCCGCCGGCCGGGCCGCACGAGGGCCTGGGCCTTGCGGAGGGAGGGGGAGGGGGTGCGGGGGGCCTCGTCGAAGGGGGAGCGGTAGGAGGCGGTGAAGCGGTGGTGGTCGAGGTAGGCCTTCACGGCGCCGATGCAGTTGGCGAAGGTGCGGAAGGTGGCGACGCGGGAGGAGCCGAGGAGGGTCGTGCGGTAGGCGTCCTCGGTGCCGACCGGGGAGCCCCAGACGACGCACACCAGTTTGTCCGTGGCCTCGGCGGCGTCGACGAGGTCCTGGGCGAGCTTGTCGCTCATCGGGGGGAAGGGGCCGGTGATGGGACAGATGAGGACCCCGACGGACGGGTCGGCGAGGATCGCGTCGATGATCTTCCGGCCGCGCCAGTCGCCCACCGGGTGCCCGCCGTTGTCGACGGGGTTGGCGACGTTCAGGTACTCCGGGATCCACTGGTGGAGCTCGTCCTGCTTGGCCTGCGGGAGTTCCGGCAGGGAGAGGCCCGCCGCCGTCGCCAGGTCGGCGAAGTGGGCTCCCGTGCCGCCGGAGATGGAGTACACGACGACGCCCTCGGCGAGCGGCTTGCGCGCGCGGGCGAGGAGGGCGGAGGTGTCCTGGAGCTGGTCGAGCCCGTCGACCCGGATCACCCCGTACTGCCGCATGGCCGCGTCGACGACCCGGTCGGCGCCGGTGAGCTTGCCGGTGTGGGAGGCGGCGGTACGGGCCCCGGTCTCGGTCCTCCCCACCTTCACGGCGACCACGGGCACGCCCTGGCGTGCGGCCCGGTCGGCGGCGAGGAGGAAGGACCGGCCGTCCTTGAGCCCCTCCACGTAGCAGGCGATGGCCCCGACCTCGGGGCGGCCGGCGAAGTACGAGAGGAAGTCGGCGGTCTCCAGGTCGGCCTCGTTGCCGGTGGGCGCCCAGTGGGAGAGGCGGACGCCGAGCTCCTGGAGGGTGAAGACGGGCCGTCCCTGGTGGCCGGACTGGGTGATGAGGGCGATGGCGGGGCCTTCGAGGTCCTCGCGGAAGCGCTCGAAGGCGTTGAGGTTGGTGTTGGGGCCGAGGAGGCGGAGCCCGGAGCGGCGCACGGCGGCGGCGAGCCGTTCCTGCGCGGCGGCGCCGCTCTCC
Source organism: Streptomyces sp. NPDC021012 (assembly GCF_044333355.1). NCBI lineage: Bacteria > Bacillati > Actinomycetota > Actinomycetes > Kitasatosporales > Streptomycetaceae > Streptomyces > Streptomyces sp. NPDC021012. Next base: position 1,042,105 of record NZ_JBIRQU010000001.1, on the reverse strand, counting down.
CCGGTCTCGGCGAAGCCGGAGGCGAAGGCGACGGCGAACCGCACCTTGGTCTCGGCGAGTTCCTCGATCACCGGCAGGGGGTCGGCGACGAGGAGGACGGCGAGGTCGACGGGTTCGGCGAGCGCCCGGACGGACGGCACGCAGTCGATCCCGAAGACGCTCGTACGGGTCGGGTGCACGGGCACGAGCCGCGCCCCGACCCGCTCCGCCCAGGCGAGCAGCTGCCGCGTGATCCCGGTGTTGGGCCGCCCCTCGGTGTCGGAGGCCCCGATCACCGCGACGGACTCCGGCCGGAAGAACCGGTCCAGGTCGGGCACGGGCAGGTGCAGCGGCCGCCCGCTGACGTCCCGGTCGCCCGCGACGGCGGTGACGCCGTGCACGGCGTCCCTGGGTTCCTCCCCGCAGGCGACCACGCGGGCGCGGAGATCGGTGGTGAAGGTGCCGTGAGTCGATCCGAGCATCGTTCCGCTCCGCCCTTTCCGCCCATGACTTTTTACTGACGCATAGTCAGATTACAGAACTGACGCTCAGTCAGGAATGGGTGGACGGGGATCGGATCGGTCGGCTCCCCCCGGGGCGGGGTCGGAGGCGTCCGGTCGGTTCCCCCGGGGCGGGGTCGGAGGCGTCCGGTCAGTTCCCCCGGGGTGAGGCCGCAGGCGTCCCGCGGTCCGCCCGCGCGATCCGGCGCGCGATCTTCTCCGCGTCCCTCGCCATCTCGCGGAACATCCCGCTGATGGGGTTCGTGAAGCCCGTGAAGTACAGGCCCGGGGCCTCGCGCGGGCTGCGGGCGCCGTGCGCCACCGGCAGGCCGCGGGGGTCGAGGACGTTCAGGTGGCCGAGGAGGGGTTCGAGGGCGCGGCGGTAGCCGGTGGCGGCGATGACGGTGTCGGGGGTGATGCGGGTGCCGTCGGCGAGGAGGACCTCGTCGGCCTCGAAGCCTTCGACGGCGGCGACGATCTCGACCTTGCCGGCGCGGAGGGCGTCGATCAGGCCGACGTCCTGGACGGGGACGGCGCCCTCGCGCTGGCGGGTGGCGAGGCCCTTGTCGGGGCGGGGGAGGCCGTAGGGGGTGAGGTCGGGGGCGGCGAAGCGGGCGAGGAGGGCGCCCAGGCGGTCGACCACCGCCACGGGGAGCCGCCGGACGAGGATGCCGGAGCGCTGGGCGGGCCAGCCGAGGGTGGTGCGGCGGACGATGTGGGGGACGGTGCGGACCGCGAGCCGCACGCGGGCGGCCCCGCCGCCGGCGAGGTCGGCGGCGATCTCGGCGCCGGTGTTGCCGATGCCGACGACGAGGACGTCCTTGCCCTCGTACGGCCCGGGGGAGCGGTACGCGCGCGCGTGGACGAGCCGTTCGCCGTACGCGTCGAGGCCGGGCCACTCGGGCAGGTGCGGGGTGTGGTTGTAGCCGGTGGCCACGACGACCGCGCGGCCGGTGAGCCGGCGCCCGCCGGTGGCGTGCAGGATCCAGTCCGCGCCGGACCGCTCGACGCGGTGGACCTCGACCCCGGTCACGATCTCCAGCTCGTGCTTCTCCGCGTACGTCTCCAGGTAGCGGACGACGTCGGCGCGGGCGACCCAGCGGCCGAAGGAGCGGGGCATCTTCAGTCCGGGGAGGGCGGAGAGCCGCCGGGTGGTGTGCAGCCGCAGCCGGTCGTAGTGCGCGCGCCAGGAGGCGCCGATGGCCTCGGACTTCTCCAGGACGACGGCCCGGACGCCCCGCGCGCGCAGGGCGGCGGCGACGGCGAGTCCGCCGGGTCCGCCACCGATGACGTACACGGGGTGGACGGGAGGTGCGGGAGAAGTGGTGACCATGAACGCTGAGCGTAATGACGTGTACACGCAGTGGGTCTCGGTCATGAGGGGATTTCGGTTGCGAATCGGTCACGCGGGCCGGGGCCTTGCGGCGGAGCCCGGTCTGCGCTGAACTGACGTACCGTCAGATCCCCTCGTCGAGAGGACGCGCATGCAGACCGTCTGGCTCACCGGCGCCGAATGGCTCGCCGTCCTCCGCATCGGCCTCGGCCTGTGGTGGCTGGAGAGCTGGCGCCACAAGGACAAGAAGGGCTGGTTCGAACGCGGCACCGGCATCGCCTGGGCCGCGGACGTCGCCGGCAAGCACCGGTGGGCGGCCGTGAAGAGCGGCTTCGACACCGTCGTCGCCCCGCGCCCCAAGCTCATGGCGTACGTCGTCGTCTACGCCGAACTCGCCCTCGGCCTCGGCCTGGTCACCGGCCTCCTCACCCCCGTCGCCCTCGTCGGCGGCCTCCTCCTCAACCTCCTCTACCTCGTCCTGATGATCCACGACTGGGCCGAGCAGGGGCAGAACGCGATGATGGCGCTCATCTCCCTCGTCGCCCTCCTCGCCATGTCCTGGCAGACCTGGTCCCTCGACTCCGCGATCGGACTCTTCTGATGACGGCCACCCCGGCGAACCTCCCCGACATCGATTCGTTCACCCGCCCCTACTGGGACGCCGCCGCGGACGGACACCTGCTGCTCCGCCACTGCGCCGCCTGCGACCGCGCCCACCACTACCCGCGCGAGTTCTGCCCGCACTGCTGGGGCGAGGACGTCGAGTGGCGGCGGGCGAGCGGCCGCGCGACCCTCTACACCTGGTCGGTCGTCCACCGGAACGACCTCCCGCCCTTCGGCGAGCGCGTCCCGTACGTCGCGGCCGTCGTCGACCTCGCCGAGGGGCCGCGCATGATGACGGAGGTCGTGGGCGTGGCGGAGGGCGACCTGCGGATCGGGATGGAGCTGCGGGTCGCCTTCCGCCGGGACGGGGACGTGACGGTCCCCGTCTTCGGGGTCTAGAGGGCCGGGATGTTCCGCCAGAGCTGGCTGGAGTCGGAACCGCAGGCGTAGTCCATCGCGAACGAACCGGCCGTCAGGCACTGCCCGTCACTCATGTTCTTGAAGGTCCGGCCGGAGGACGAGGAGGAGACGACCTTCCAGGACTGGAGGCTCGCTCCGTTGCAGGCGGCGGTCGTCACCGTGGTGTTGCCCGCGGGCTGGAGGCAGCGGCCGGACTTCTTGTTGACCAGGCGGAAGGTGCCGTTCGCGCCGGACACGTAGGTCCAGGAGAACCGGTAGGCGGTGCCGTTGCTGCCCTGGGAGCCGCACTCGGCCGTGGTGACGAGATCGCCGAAGCCCGCGTTGTACTCCGCCAGGCAGTTGCCGGTGTTCGCGTTCTCCAGGGAGTACGTGCCCGAGGGCGCCGACGTGGTGGGCGGCGGGGGCGCGGGCCTGGTGGTCGTCGGCCGCGGGGCGGGCTGCTGGGGCGTCGACCCGCCGGAGGAGCCGGAGGTGGAGCCGGAGCCGGAGGTGGAGCCGCCGGAGGAGCCGGACCCGGACCCGCCGGAGGTGGTCGTGCTCGAACCGCCCCCGCCGGTGGAGGAGCCCCCGCCGGCGACGGAGCCGCCGCCGCCCGTGGCGGCCGGGGGCGGGGCGCCGGGCGACGGCTTCCCCGACGGCTTGGCGGACGGCTTCGCCGAGGGCTTCGCCGACGGCGTCCCCGTCGTCCCGGTCGCCGGCGGTACGGAGGCGGGCTGCGAGGCCACCGTGGACGGAGACGACGCGGGCGGGCTCGCTCCCAGGTGGCCGACGTACGGACTGAGGGCGACGGTCAGCGTGGTGCCGGTCGCCACGACGACGGGCACGGCGAGCACCACGAACCTGTTCCGCCGCCACCGGGGCTTCTCGGGGACGGCCTGACCGGTGACGGCCAGGGGGTCCGGGGAGCCGGTCGCGGGCTCCTTCGGGGCCTGCGGGGTCAGCGGGGCCGTCGCCACGTCCTGCGCCGGGTCCGTCCGCTCCAGCTCCGCGAGCTGCTCGGCGGTGGGCGCCCCGGCGGCGAAGGCGGCCCGCTCGGCGATCCGCCCGGCGACGGCCTCGGGCCAGACGGCACCCGCCGCCCGCTCCTCGGCGAGCGCGACGAGCTCCTCGGCCGTCGGCCGGTCCGCCGGATCCTTGGCGAGGCACTTCCGTACGAGCTCCGCGAGCGCGGGGTCGCCGTCCGCGAGCCGCCCGAAGTCGGGCTCGCCGTGGACGACCCGGTAGAGCAGGTCGGGCCCGGAACCGTCCCCGAACGGAGGCCGCCCGTTCGCCGCGTACAGCAGCAGGCTGCCCAGGGCGAACACGTCGGCGGCGCCGGTCAGCCGCCGGTCGGCGACGGCCTGCTCGGGCGCCATGTAGGCGGGGGTGCCGATGACCATGCCGGTCTTGGTCAGCCGGCTCTGGTCGGCCGCGCGGGCCACGCCGAAGTCGATGAGGGAGAGGCCGCCGCCGGTCAGCATCACGTTCGACGGCTTGAGGTCGCGGTGCACCATGTCGGCGCCGTGCACCACCCGCAGCCCGGCCGCCGCCTCCCGGAGCAGCCGCCACAGGGCGTCGCCGGTCAGCGGGCCGCCGTTGAGGCGGATGGCCTCGTTGAGGGTGATGCCGGGGATGAACTCGGTCGCGAACCACGGCGGCTTCGCCGTGCGGTCGCTCGCGAGGAGCTTGGTGTTGGCCCCGGCGGGCAGCCGGGCCAGGTTGTCGAGCTCGTGCCCGAAGTGGCTGAGGAAGTCGGCGTCCTCGGCGAGCACGGGAAGCACCCGCTTCACCGCCGCGAACTTCCCGGGCACGGCCCCCAGGTAGACCCGCCCCATGCCGCCGGACCCGAGCACCCCGAGGAGCCGGAACGCCCCGATCTGCCGGGGGTCGCCCGGCTCAAGGGGCATTGCCCCGCTGCCGCTCAAACTGTCCGAAGTGGATCGGTCTTCCGGTTCCCCCTGCATGGGCCACACAGTAGCCGAGCGGGTTTGCGATCTGAATGGAGGCCAAGTGCCCGTTTCCAAGCCGTGGTTGGGGCGCTGCGGGCCATGAGGGAAAAACCGGTTGGAGGGCCGGGGCGACCGCTGCTACTTTTCGGACAGCCGTGCAAGAGAACCTGGAGGTGGTACCCGTGAACACATCGACGACATGGGTGCTCCTCTCCGAGGTCACGGTCGGGCGGTAGGTCGTCGCCCGGGAGCGCCGTTTTCGAGCATTCCCGAAAGGCATGACCATGCACTTCACCTCTGAGCAGCGTCTCGACGGCGACGTCCTTGAGCGCGCGTTCACCCTCGGCGACGCCTCCGACACCCCCGACGCCTCCGGCATCCCCGGCATCCCCGGCATCCTGTGGACGCCCGCGTCCGCCTCCGCAGCCGCCCCCGTGCCGCTGATCCTGATCTGCCCCCCTCCGCTCGGACTGGACAGGGTGTACCCCCGGCTGGCGGGGCGGGCCCGGTACTACGCGGCGGAGCACGGCTTCGCCTCGGCGACCATCGAGCTCCCCGGGAGCGGCGAACGCCCCCGGTGGGAGGAGGCCGAGCAGGCGCGCGCCGAGATGCGCCGGGTGCTGGAGGCCGGGGAGCCGGTCACCGACGAGATCATCGACCGCGTCGTCCTCCCGCTGGTCGAGAGGGCGGTGCCGGAATGGCGGGCCGCCCTGGACACCTTCCTCTCCCTGCCCGAGATCGACGGCCCGGTCGGGTACGAGGGCGGGATCATCTCCATCGGCGTCCGCCTGGCGCGGGTCGAACCGCGCATCAAGGCCGCCGGCCTCTACGCCGGGAGCTTCATCCCGCGCGCCGTGTTCGAGGAGGCCCGCCAGGTCACCGTCCCGCTGCACGTCCTGCTCCAGTGGGACGACGAGGTCAACGACCGGCAGGCGTCCCTGGACCTCTTCGACGCCTTCGCCTCGAAGGAGAAGACGCTCCACGCCAACACGGGCGGCCACGCCGGCGTCCCGCAGTTCGAGCTCGCCCCCGGAGCCGGGTTCTTCGCCCGGCACCTGAAGTAGGACCGGCGGCGGACGCCGCCCCGGCCGGCACCACCGCCGGCCGGGGCGGGTCGGGTCACGGCGCCCAGGGCGCCGACAGCAGCTCGGCCACACTCCGCCGCCCCCGCCCCTCGGGCGCCTCCTCGGCCGCCCTCCCCAGCGCGACCATGGAGACGATCGCCCACCCGGGGTTCGGGTCCAGCTCCTTCGTCAGGCCCTCCATGTCGAAGGCCCGGAACTGGTGCGCGGACAGCCCCGACGCCTGCGCCTGTACGGTCATGTGGGCGACGGCCTGGCCGAGGTCGTAGTCGGAGAACTCCGAGTACTGCAGCTCCGTGTCGTCGACATGACGTCGCGTCAACGTGACGACCAGCAGTCCCGCGTCCGTCGCCCACCGGGCCGCGCTGGGCGCGAGGTGCGGCAGCACCCGCTCGTGGTCCGCCTCGCCCGGCCGGCTCACGAAGAAGCCCCACGGCTGGGAGTTCCCGGCGGACGGCGCCCACCGCGCGGCTTCGAGGAGCAGGCCGAGGGTGTCGTCGTCGACGACCGCCGACGGGTCGAACCGGTAGGGGCTGAACCGTCCGGCCAGCAGGGGGTGTATGCCGCCGGACGGCTCCAGATCACGTCGCATGTCCCGGTCCAACCGGCCCCCTGACAGGCGTATTCCGGCCAGGTGGACCAGGTGGGAAAACCAGGTCGGTCAGTAGCCGACGGCCTCGCGCAGCAGCAGGACGGTGCCGCGCCCCGGGTACGGCTCCGCGTTGAGGACGAGCAGGCGGTTGACGGCGCTGTCCGAGCCGTACACCGCCTGGCAGCGGGCGTTCTCCAGTCCGAGGCAGTGCTCCTCGACGCGCCGCAGGGCCGTGCCCAGGTCCGGCACCACCTTCTGCGCGCCGACGACCCAGACCGCGTGCGCGGCGCCGCCCGCGTTGGCGGGGAGCTGGCTGCCGCTGCCCGAGGCGAGGACGAGCGAGCCCGTCTCGGTCACCGCCGCGACGCTGTTCACGACGAAGTCGGGGCAGGCGGCGAGCCGCCGGATCTCGTCGCCCTCGGTGGCCCGGTCCATCGCCAGGAGGCGCGGCCTGACGGCGTCGTACCGGCCGGAGGCGTTGAGGTCCTCCTCGATGCCGGACAGCCGCAGGGTCTCGCTCGCCCCGGTGAAGACGCTCGCCCCCTCGGGGATCAGCTCCCTCACGCGCGCGCGTGCCCCGGCCGTGTCGTCGAGGACCTCGACGGCGAAACCGTTCGCCCGCAGCGCGGCGGCCACCCGCTCAAGCCGCTCGCCCGTCGCCGGGTCCGCGAAGGAGACGCCGGAGGAAACGGAGCCGGGCGCCGCCCCCGCCAGCGGGGAGGTGTCGAGATACCTGACCTCGTACTCCCGCTCGGCGAACCGCCAGCCCTCCCCGGTCCGCTCGTACCGGTCGTGGTACACCGCGAAGTTCATCCCCTGGCGCCCGTCGAGCGTCCGCGCGAGCTCCTGGATGTACGCGCGGCCGGTCGCCCTGTCGCCGTCCACCTGGATCGTGCCGGGGTGCGTGGTCTGCACGAAGAAGTCCCACTGGCTCTGGAGCCGCTCGCCCCCGGCGAGGATCTCCTCCCGGCCGACCTGCTCCACCGGGATGTTCGGCATCCGCAGGACCCCGTCCGGTGTGAACAGCGCCGCCAGACGCGCCCGGTCGCGCATCATCGCCGCGTCGGTGAACTCCCCGCGCAGCGCCTCGATCTCGACGCGGTCCGCGATGGCCTGGAAGTCGTTCATCGGTGTTCCCTCTCGGTCGTGTCACCGCCTTCACCGAGACGACAAGGCAGCCCTCCGGAATGTGAGGCGGCGCGGCGGCCTCACATTCCGGGGCGCTGTCCGGTCGTACACGGTGGAAGCAGGCACACGAGCGCGCACCGACACGAGCGAGGGAGACGCCGGACCATGACCACAGGAGCCGAGATCATGAACGAACGGCGCCGGCTGCTCAACCTCGGCTACCGGCTCCTCGGCTCCCTCGCCGACGCCGAGGACGTCGTCCAGGAGACGTACGCCCGCTGGTACGCCCTGTCCGCGCGCGAGCAGCAGGCCATCGAGTCCCCCGGCGCCTGGCTGACGACCGTCGCCGGCCGCATCTGCCTCAACCTGCTCGGCTCGGCGCGGGTCCGGCGCGAGACCTACGTCGGCGACTGGATCCCGGAACCCCTGCCCGAACCCGCACAGAGCGCCGACCCCGCCGACCGGATCACCCTCGACGAGTCCGTGACCATGGCCTTCCTGGTCGTCCTCGACGCCATGACCCCCGCCGAACGCGTCGCCTTCGTCCTCCACGACGTCTTCCGCTACCCCTTCGGCGAGGTCGCCGAGATCGTCGGTCGAACGCCTGCGGCCTGCCGCCAGCTGGCCTCCTCCGCCCGCCGCCGCCTCCGTACGGCCACGGCGCGGGGCCCGGCGGGCCCGGGCGCCGCCACCGGGCAGGCGGGCGTCGTGCGGCGGTTCAGGACGGCCTGGGAGGCCCAGGACATCGAGGCCCTCATCGGCCTGCTCGACCCCGCCGCCGTCGCGACCGCCGACGGCGGCGGCCTCGCCGTCACCCACCCGCGCCCGCTCGTGGGCGCCGAGCGGATCGCACGGGGCTACGCCGAGATCGCCCGCCTGTGGGACGGCCGCACGACCTTCCAGGAGCGCACGGTCAACGGCGTGCCCGGCCTGGTGGCCTGGCAGGACGGCGACCTCGCGACCGTCTTCGCCTTCGAGATCGCGGGCGACCGGATCCGGCGCATCTGGGCGGTGCGGAACCCGGAGAAGCTCCGCCCCTGGAGGACCGGCTGACGGCGCCCGCGCCTGCCGGGAGCGACCGTCTCAGGAGAACTCGTTGAACTTCCCGGTCTCGCCCGCGTAGAGCGAGGTGGTGGAGCGGGGCAGGAAGGGAGCGTCCCAGGCGCCCTGGCTCTCGTAGAGGTAGGAGCCGTTCGGGCCGATCGCCAGGAGGTCCTGGCGGGCCCACCTGTTGGCGTCCCCGACCGGGACCAGGTGGGTGTACTGGTTCCAGCCCGACCCGACCCTGATGCGCTTCGTGAGGGTTCCGTCGCCGTTGCCGAGGTACAGCCACAGGACGCCGGCGGCGTCGCGGGCGACGAGGTCGCCGGGCGTGGCTCCCGCGACGTTCCCGGTGGCCACGAGCTGGTTGTAGATGCCGTAGCCCCAGCCGATCTTCTTGCGGGCGGAGAAGGGGGCGTTGAGGTTCCCGGTGCCGGGGAGGAGCCAGAGGTCCCCGGCCTTGTCCGTGGCGAGGAGGTCGGGCTTCCCGTCGCCGGTGAGGTCACTGCCCCCGGCGATCTTGTTGTAGATCCCCCAGCCGCCGCCGACCTTGCGGCGCGGCGCGAACGTGCCGTCCCCCTTGCCCTCGTGGAGCCAGAGCACGCCGTCCTTGTCCCGGGTCACCAGGTCGGGCGCCTTGCTCCCGCCGAGGTTCCCGGCCGCCTCGATCCGGTCGTACGCCTGCCAGCCGCTGCCCACCAGGGAACGCCCCGCCGGGTAGAAGATCCCCCCGCGGTAGTACGTGTCGTCGCGCCAGAGCCGGCCGGCGGAGTCGCGGGCGAGGACGTCCGGCGAACCGTTCGAGGTGTAGTCGTGGAGCTCCGGGTTGTAGGCGAGGGTGAACGTCCCCGTGCCGTGCACGGGCTCGCCGATCCCGTTGCGGGAGGTGGCCTCGACCTCCCACGTGTAGGTGCCGCTGGGCGCGGCGGAGCTGTCGAAGAGGCCGTCCCAGCCGATGTAGAGGCCCGTGCGGTGGACGTATCCGCCGGAGTACGTGAACTTCTTCTCCTGGCCGGTCGCGTTGTGGCGCAGGGTGATCCGCGCGTTCACGTTGGTCCGGTTGAGCTTCCAGGAGAGCCCGACGTTCCGGATGTTGCCGAACATCGTGAGGGTGTCGGCGCCCGTGTACTGGGGCACCCCGATGCCGGTCTCGTCGCCGCTGGCCGCGACGAGCGCGGCGGCGGGCACCCCGTCGGCGTCCGGGGCGATCCGGTACAGCCCTTCCCCGTGCTCCTCCGTGCCGCCCCGCACGAGCAGCGCCCCGTCGGGCGCGACGACCGAGGAGGCGCGGTGGGTGAGGACCGGCAGGACGGTGGCGCCGCCGTCCTTCAGGGACCGCGCGACCAGCGGGGCCGTCTCCGGGGACACGGCCTCGTCGAGGCCGCGCCGCTGCCCGGTGAGCGCCCAGTCCCCGAGCAGGTCGACCCGCATCTGCTCGGTGGTCGTCACGAGCTGCTTCCTCGTGGTCGCCCCGGTGGCCCGGTCGCGGACGACGAGGGTGCCCGCCTCGAACCAGGCCAGGGTCTTGTCCGTGGCGGCGACGCGCTCCAGGGAGGAGGGGGCCGCGAACGACTGGGTGACCTTCCCCGTGGCGGTGTCCACGATGTCCATCTGCTCGATGCCGTGGGTCTCGCCCGGCTGGACGGAGGACACCCCCAGCTCACCGTCGGCCATGTACACGACGGCGCGCGTCGCCCTGTACTGCCGGTCCACCGTGGTCTGCGAGACGGCGTCGCCCTCCTTGCGGACCAGCCGCAGCTCGCCGAGGTACCACAGGGCCAGCGTCGAGCCGTTGACGGCGGCCGGCGTGTACGTCGAGGAGTCGGCGGACAGGTCGACGGTCACCGGCTCGCCGCCCGCGGCCATGTCGTACAGCTTGAAGACGTTCCGCGCGGTGGTCACGGCGACGACGTCCGACCGGCTGTTCCCCACCGGCTTCCCCGGCAGCTCGACCGTCGACCCGTCCGCGTACCGCGTCCAGAGCAGCTTCTCGCCCTGCGTCAGGAAGCCGGTCTTCCCGGCGCTCACGATCTCGCTCTCGGCGGGGAAGGAGAGCGGGACCTCCTGGCCCGCCTCCACCCCCGCGCTCACGGACGGGCTCACGGCGGCCTGCGCCGGTACGGCGGTCAGTGCGGCGCCCGCCGTCAGCGCGAGAACGGTCGCGACGGCGGCGGACAGGGCTTTCCGGGCATGGGCCACAGCGGGTTTCCTCCCCTGGTGGAGCCGAGCGGGGCTCACGAGGCGCGGGGCGCGCCGAGTGCGCGCACCACACCCCGTGGGACCCACGAGGGGAACGGGAGGTTGTACGGGAATCAACCCCGCGTGTACGCGAGGATCTCCGCGGCCGCCTCCGCGAGGGTGAGGAAGTGGCGGTGGGCGTCCGGATGCGGGCCCGGGGTGTTGACCGTCCACACCGTCATCCCCGCCGCCAGCCCGGAGCGCACCCCCGACGGCGCGTCCTCGATCACGAGGCACTCCGCCGGGTCCGCGCCCAGCTTCTCCGCGGCGGTCAGGTACGGGACGGGGGACGGCTTCCCCTCGGCCACCGAGCCCGCGTCGACGATGAGCCCCGGCAACGGCAGCCCGGTCCGCTCGAACCGCCCCCGCACCCGGTGCTCGTAGTTCGACGTGACCAGCGCCCACCGGTCCGCCGGGAGCGCGTGGAGCAGCTCTGCGGCCCCCTCGAAGGCCTCGTACGAGCCCGTACGGACGTCCTCGTCCTCCAGCGCATGCAGGAGGGCGAGGCACTCGTCCGGATCCTCGTCCGGCACGACCTCCGCGAACGTCTCCACCGGCCGCGTCCGCAACGCCGTCGCGTACACCTCCGCGCCGTCGAGCCCGTACCGCGCGGCCCACTCGTGCCAGACGCGGCGCTGGTTCTCGACGGCGTCCATCAGAGTGCCGTCGACGTCGAAGAGAACGAACTTTATGGAGGTCACGCCCCGGATGCTACGTCCAGGAACGCCGCCCAGGAGGTGGGGGAGACGGCGAGCTGGGGGCCGTGGGGGTTCTTGGAGTCGCGGATGTGGATGAGGGTGGGGTGGGCGGCGACCTCGATGCAGTTGCCGCCTTCGGAGCTGCTGTAGCTGGACTTGCGCCAGTCGTAGGCGACTTCGATGCACTCGCCGCCCTCGCCGCTGCTGTAGCTGCTCTTGAACCAGGCCAGACCGGTGGTGCTCATAGCTCTCCCAGCATCTTCTCGATCAACTCCAGGGACTCGCGGGGCGTGAGTGCCTGCGACCGCAGGATCCCATAGCGCTCGGTGTACACGCGCACCTCTTCCGGGGCCGTGATCAGCCGGGGATGCCCGTAGATCTCGGTGTACGCGACCTCGCGTCGGCCCGGGGGCGTCAGGAGCGTGAACGCGCCGTCGAGCGAGGGGTGTTCCTCCCACTTGAGCGGCATGACCTGGAGGTGGACCGTGCGCCGACCGGCGATGTCCAGGATGCGGCGCAGTTGCTCGCGGAGGACGTCCGGTCCGCCCGTGGGGCGGCGCAGGATGGCCTCCTCCAGTACGAAACTGATCGTCGTCGGCGGCCACTTGTCGAAGATCGACTGGCGGGCGAGACGGTCGGCCACCCACTTCTCGATCGTCTCCTCGTTCCACACCGGTCGCCGGTGGCGCATGACGGCCCGCGCGTACGCCTCCGTCTGCAGGAGGCCGGGAACGGCCTGCACTCCGTAGTAGTGCAGGGCCACCGCATCGGCTTCGGCCTTCGCGAAGTTCCGGAACCAGTCCGGGTGCCGCACCCGCGCCTGCGCCAACGCCTTCTGCACGTCCTCCACCGCCGCCGCCAGCACGCCCCCCGCCCCCACGGCCGGGTCCACCCGCAACAGGAAGTCCGGCTGAGGCGTCCGCACCCCTCTCTCGACCGCCGAGATCAGGTCCTCGCTGCAATGCGTGATGTCCGCCAGCTCCGCCTGGCTCAGGCCCGCGTTGTTCCGCAGCACCTTGATGATCTTGCCGATCGCACGGAAGAGATGCGCCGTGCCGTCCGCCTCGGAGGGCCGCTCCGGCCGCTCCTCCTTGTTCCCCGACATCCGTACCGCCTTCTTGGCGTACCCGTACAGTTACCCAGCGTCGTCGCGTCGCTGCTGGTCAGCGTACGGGCGGGGGCCCAGGCTCGGAGGCATGAAATCTGAAACTGCCACTCCAACCGGTGAGTTCACGCTCCGGCTCTCGGCAACGCGCCGGGGCGCACGCCTGGCGCGGTTACTGGCTGTGCAGCAGCTGCATGACTGGGGGGTGACGGGGGCCCCGGCCGAGGCGGCGGAGCTGGTCGTCGCCGAGCTCGCGAGCAACGCCGCCCTTCACGGGCGGGTGGCGGGGCGGGACTTCGAGGTGCGGATGGAGCTGGACGAGGACCACGTGCGGATCGAGCTGTCCGACGCGCGGGGCGAGCGGAGGCCCGTACCGGCGCGGGAGCAGGACGAGGGCGGGTACGGGCTGCTGCTCGTCGCCGCCCTCGCGACGGCGTGGGGGGTGAAGGACCGGTCCGTCGGCAAGACGGTCTGGGCGACCGTGCCGACGGACCGGCGGTGGACCGTGGGGCCCGGTCAGAACAGGGTCACGGAGCCCGTGCCGAGCGGGTCCGGGTTGTAGACGTTCAGACGGGCCTTGAAGGGCCAGCGCCAGTCGCCCGTGCCCCGGTAGACGGCGAGGGTGTCCAGGGCGCCGCCCGAGACGCCCTGGACGACGAGGTCGGGGCGGCCGTCGCGGTCGGTGTCGCCGACGCCGACGATGTCGATGTACTGGTTCCAGCCGGAGCCGATCTTGATGCGGGGCGCGAAGGTGCCGTCGCCCTTGCCGAGGTAGAGCCAGAGGACGCCGGCGGAGTCGCGGGCGACGAGGTCCCCGGCCTTGCCTCCGGCGATGTTGCCGGTGCCGGTGATGCGGTTGTAGATGCCCCAGCCGGTGCCGACCTTCTTGCGGGCCTCATAGGGGGCGTTGGTGTTGCCGGTGCCCTTGTAGAGCCACAGGGCGCCGGCGTTGTCGGTGGCGAGGAGGTCGATGCGGCCGTCGCCGGTGAGGTCGCTGCCGCCGGTGAGGTGGCGGTAGATGCCCCAGCCGGTGCCGATCTGCTTGCGGGGGGCGAGGGCCGTGCCGGTGCCGGAGTGCAGCCAGAGGCGGCCCTCGCGGTCCCGGGTGAGGACGTCGGCCTGCGGGGAGCCGTCGAAGTTGCCGGGGGCCACGACGCGGTCGTAGATCTGCCAGCCGGTGCCCATGACGACGGTGGTGCGCTTGGAGGGGTCGCCGTGCTGCCCGGTCTCGTACAGCGTCTGGCGGGCGTCGTAGTTGACGACCTGGCCCGTGCTGTCCCGGACGAGCAGGTCGGGGGCGCCGCTGTCGGAGAAGTCGTGCGGGATGGACTTGGACGAGAAGGCCTTCATCGTGCCCGTCCGCTCCACCGAGGGCCCGATGCCGTTGGCGGGCGCGGCGGTCAGCTTCCAGGTGTAGTCGCCGAGCGGGGCGGAGGTCTTGTCGTCGAGCATCCCGTAGAAGAACGCGCTGGTGCCCGAGGGCCAGACTTCCGAGGTGTAGGTCTTGCCGGTGGCGTTGTGGGTCCAGACGAAGGAGACCTTCGCCTTCCTGCTGAGGTCCCACATGGCGGCCGCGTCCGCGCCGCCCCCGAAGTCGACGGTCGGGGGGACCCAGCGGATCTTCACGTCGAGCGCGGTGGGCACGCCCGTGCTCGCCAGCAGCGTGGCGGCGGGGACCCCGTCGGCCCCGAGGCCGATCCGGTAGATGCCCTTGCCCTGCTCGATCGTGCCGCCGGTGGCGAGCGCGCCGCCGTCGGCGGACGTGCTGGAGCCCGAGACCTCGTCGAGGAGCTTGACCGTGCGCTGCGGGTCGCTGAGGGAGCGGGCGGTGAGGGAGAACAGCGGGCTGGGGGATTCGGCCGTCGCCGCGTCGAGCCGGGCGTAGGCGACCCAGTCGCCGACGAGCTTGACGGTCATGACGGCCGCCCCCTCGCCCAGCGGGGTGCGGGTGATCTGCTTGGTGTCCCGGCGGGCCACCGCGAGGGTCGCCCGGTTGGTGTCGGACCATTCGAGCCAGGCCAGGTGGGTCGCCGACACGGCGGAGGCGGAGGAGGCGTTGGTCTCCAGGGAGTCGTACGTCTCGGTGACCGCGGCGGTGGCGATGTCCACGAGCGCGACGCGGTTGTCGTACACGCCGTCCACCTTGACGCGGTAGTGGACGACGAGGGTGTTCGGGTCGCTGTTCTCGGTCCGGACGAGGACGGCTCCGGAGGGTATGCCGGCCACCGGGCGGTCGACGGTGGCCGCCTGCTCCTTGGTGAGCAGGTGCAGTTCGCGGACGCTGCCCACGGTCTTCGCGGCGACGAACGTGGTCCCCATGTAGCGGAGAGGGGAGTAGGCGGTGCCGTTCGTGTCGAAGGAGGCGACCTCGGTGCCCGTGGACATGTCGGTGTACGTGTAGGTGCCGTTCTCGATCCGGACGATGATGTCCGTGCCGACGCTTCCCGCGTACCTCGTCCCGGGCAGCGTGGTCCGGACGCCGTCCTTGTACCGCGTCCAGGTGTAGACGGAGGCCCCGTTCTCGGTGTGGAACGTCAGGAAGCCGGTGGGGCCGTTGGTGCTGACCGACGTGCCGGCCGGCACGGTCGGGACGTCCTGCTGCTCGGCCGTCGCGGAGGCGGTCGCGGAGGTGGCGTGGATGTCCGACGGAGCCGCGACGGCCGGGGTGGCCAGCCCGGCGGCGGTGACGGCGAGGACGGCGGCGACGGCTGCGGCGAGTCCGAACCGGGGCGTACGTGCGTGGAGCAAGGTGGTGCCTTCCTGGGAACGGTCGGGACGGTCAGAACAGGGTCACGGCGCCCGTGCCGAGCGGCGCCGGGCTGTAGACCTCGGTCCGGGACCCGAAGGGGGCCTTCCAGTTGCCGGTGCCCTTGTAGAGGGCGAGGGTGTCGTACGTGCCGCCCATGACGCCCTGGACGACCAGGTCCGGGCGGCCGTCGCGGTCGGTGTCGCCGACGCCGACGATGTCGGTGTAGCGGTTCCAGCCGGAGCCGATCTTCACGCGGGGTGCGAAGGTGCCGTCGCCCTTGCCGAGGTAGAGCCAGAGGACGCCGGCGGAGTCGCGGGCGACGAGGTCCCCGGCGGGGCCCCCGGCGATGTTGCCGGTGCCGGTGATGCGGTTGTAGATGCCCCAGCCGGTGCCGACCTTCTTGCGGGTCGCGAAGGGAGCGTTGGTGTTGCCGGTGCCCTTGTAGAGCCACAGGGCGCCGGCGTTGTCGGTGGCGAGGAGGTCGGCCCGGCCGTCGCCGGTGAGGTCGCTGCCGCCGGTGAGGTGGCGGTAGATGCCCCAGCCGGTGCCGATCTGCTTCCGGGCGGCCAGGCCCTTGCCGGTGCCCGAGTACAGCCACAGGAGGCCGCCGCGGTCCCGGGCGATGACGTCGGCCTGCGGGGAGGCGTCCACGTTGCCGGGGGCCACGACGCGGTCGTAGATCTGCCAGCCGGTGCCCATGACGACCTGCGTGGGCTGCGCCGGGATGGCCCAGTGCCCCGTCTCGTAGAGGGTCTGGCGGGCGTCGTAGTTGATGATCCGGCCCGCGCTGTCCCGGACGAGCAGGTCGGGGGTGCCGCTGTCCGTGAAGTCGTGCGGGGCGGGCTTCGCCGTGACCTTGAGCGTGCCGGTCCGCTCCACGGAGGGCCCGATGCCGTTGGCGGGCTCGGCGGTCAGCTTCCAGGTGTAGTCGCCGAGCGGGGCGGAGGTCTTGTCGTCGAGCAGGCCGGTCCAGGTCGTTCCGCTGAGGTAGGGGCGGTCCAGGTGGACGCGCTCGGAGGTCCAGCGGCGCCCGGAGGCGTTGTGGGTGATGACCACGCTGAAGTTCGCGGCCTTGCTGAACTCCCAGAGCAGGGTCGCGTCCTGGCCGCGCGCGAAGTCGACGACGGTGGGGAGCGGGCTGGTCGCGCTGTCCCCGACGAGGAGCGCGGTGCTCCTGTCCTTGTCGGCCGTCTTCGTGACGACCGGATCGCCGTCCGTGCCGACGGAGATCCGGTAGATGCCCTCGCCCTGCTCGACCGTGCCGCCGGTGGCGTACAGGCTGCCGTCGGCGCCCACGGTGGTGTTCGAGACGTGGTCCAGGAGCTTGACCGTGCGCTGCGGGTCGCTGAGGGAGCGGGCCGTGAGGGGCCAGAGCGGGTGGGGGAAGGCGGCCGTTCCGCCGCCGGGCTGGGCGTAGGTGACCCAGTCGCCGACGAGCCCGACCGTCGGGGAGTTCGCCTTGCCCAGCGGGGTGCGGGTGACCTCCGTGGTGCCCCGGCGGACCACCGCCAGGGCCGCCTGGTCGGCGGAGGGCCATTCGATCCAGGCCACGTGGGTCGCCGACACCGCGGAGGCGGCCCGGGAGTCCGTCTGCTGCGTGTCGTACACCTCGGTGACCGTGGCCGTGGCGACGTCCACGAGCGCGACACGGCTGACGTAGACGCCGTCCACCTTGGCACGGTAGTGGACGACGAGGGTGTCCGGGCCGACGCTCTCCAGCCGCCTGTAGGCGGCTTCGGAGGGGATGCCGGCCACCGTGCGGTCGACCGTGGCCCCCTGCTCCTTGCGGAACAGGTGCAGTTCGCGGACGCCGTTCACGTAGGTCATCGCGGCGAACGTGGTGCCCACGAAGGCGAGTCGATCGTAGGTGTCGCCGAGGAGCGTACTGGTGTCGAAGGAGCCGACTTCGGCGCCCGTGGACATGTCGAGGTAGGTGTAGGTGGTCCCGGAGATCCGGACGACGACGTCCGTGCCGGGGCTTCCCGCGTACGAGCTCCCGGGCAGCGTGGTCCGGACGCCGTCCGCGTACCGCGTCCAGGTGAAGACGCGCTGCATTCCGTTCTCGAAGTGGGCCGTCAGGTAGCCCGTGGGGCCGCTGCTGAAGATCGCCGTGCTGTCCGGCACCGTCGGCACGTCCTGCTGCCCGGCAGCCGCGGTCACGGCGGTGGCGTGGATGTCCGACGGAGCCGCGACGGCCGGAGTGGCCAGTCCGGCGGCGGTGACGGCGAGCACGGCGGCGACGGCCGCGGCGAGGCGCGGACGGGGCGTACGGGGCGTACGGGCGGAGCTCAAGGTGTGGTCCCCCTCGGAGTACGGGCACGGCGGATGATCAGCCGTGCCCGTACTCGACTCGCGAGGGGCCCGAATGGTTGTACGGAGCGTCAGAGGACGTTGGTGTACTTGATGCTCGTGTGGGTCAGGGCGTCGGTGGGGACGCGGGCCGCGAAGGGGGCGCTCCAACTGCCCGTGCCGTAGTAGACGTACGAGGTGTTGTCCGGACCGTAGACGTACAGGTCGGAGCGGCCGTCGCGGTTCGCGTCGCCGATGCCGGCGATCTGGCTGTACGCGTTCCACCCGGCGCCGACCTTCACGCGGGGCGCGAAGGTGCCGTCGCCCTTGCCGAGGTAGAGCCAGAGGACGCCGTCCTTGTCGCGGGCGACGAGGTCTCCGGCGGTGCCGCCCGCGATGTTCCCGGTGGCGGTGATCTGGTTGTAGATCCCCCAGCCGGTGCCGATCTTCTTGCGGGCCGCGAAGGGCGCGGCGTCGTCGCCCGTGGCCTTGTAGAGGTAGAGACCGCCGGCCTTGTCGGTGGCGAGGAGATCCGGCCGGCCGTCGCCGGTGAGGTCGGAGCCGCCTGCCAGCTTGTTGTAGATCTGCCAGCCGAAGCCGATCTTCACGCGGGCGCCGAGGGGGTTCTGCTCGTCGCCCGTGCCCCGGTGCAGCCAGAGCGAGCCGGCCGAGTCGACGCCGAGCACGTCGGGGGCGGTGGTGCCCGCGACGTTGCCGACGGACTCCATCTGCGGGTAGTTCCAGCCGGAGCCGACGGGCGTCGGGTCCCCGACCGGGAGGACCTTCTTCTTCCCCTGGTCGTAGACGGTGTCGGTCCGGAACAGGACGCCGTCGGAGCCGCGGGCGAGGAGGTCCGGCGAGCCGTTGTCGTTGTAGTCGTGGACCTTGGGGGAGCGGGTGACGGTGAAGTCGCCGGACTCGTGGAGATCCGGGCCGATGCCGTCGGTCGGCTCGGCGTCGAGCTCCCAGCGGTACTGGCCGTTGTAGGCGTTCACGCCGACCTCGTCCCGCGAGGAGGCGAAGTTCCCCGGCCAGGCGAGGTCGACGCCCGACCAGCCTCGCGTGTCCTCGTAGTGGTAGCGGAACCTCTGCCCGCTCTTCTTGTGGACCAGGGTCACGTCGGCCTTGAAGTAACCGTGGGAGAGCTCCCAGCTCAGGCGGGCCGAGTTGTGCCCCGGGTCGAGGTCGACGACGGGGGCGACGTTCGCCTTCTGCAGGGTGAGCGTGATGCCCTCTCCGCTGGAGGCGATCTGTTCGGCGCTGGGCCTGCCGTCCGCGCCCGGGGTGACCCGGTAGACGCCCTTGCCGTGCTCGATGGTGCCGCCCTGGAGGATGAGGCTGCCGTTCGGGCCCGGGAGGACGGTCGACAGGCTGTCGAGGAGCTTCACCGGCTCGCCGCCCGCGATCGGGCGCGCGACGAGCCCCACGGCGGTGCCGGTGGTGCTCCGTTGGCCGTGGACGACCCAGTCGCCGAGGAGACCGGCGACCGGGTACACGGTCGGGTCGAACGCGATCGTCTTCGAGGTGCCGGTGGCCCGGTCGGTGACGACGAGGGTCGTCTCGTCCTGCCACCAGGCCATGCGATCGGCGTCGATCCAGAACGAGCTGGAGGCCGTGGTCCGTTCGGCACCGGCGGTGGCCGTGGCGAGGTCGACGGTGAAGAGGCGGTACGTGGTGCCCGTGCGGTACTGGAACAGTGCGGTGTCACCGGCGGCGCGGACCTTCGGGACGATGTCGAGGTCGTCGGGCAGACCGGTGATCTTCTTGCCGGGGTCGCCCGGCTTGGTGAGGAGACGGAGCTCCTGCGGGCCGCCGGTGGGTTTCACCCGGACGAGGGGAGTGGAACCGATCGTGGTGACGTACGTGTACGACAGGGTCGGCGTGCTCAGCTTCTTCAGGTCGAAGACGACGGGCGCGGTGCCGGCCGGGGCGGACATGTCGCGGAGCCGGATCGCATCGAAATACGGGTTGAGGATCGGCACGATGTCGGACACCGCGGCGTTGGGCTCCGGCCACGCGCTGTCGGGGGGCACCACGAACTCGGACGTACCGTCCGGGCGGTGCCAGCGGTACTCGTAAGAGGTGGTGTCCCTGTCCCAGAGGAACTTCGAGAGGCCCGTGAGGTAGCCACTCGGTCCCACGCTCTCGACCCCCGCGCCGACCGGCAGCTCGGCCACGTCCTGCGCGTTCGCCGTGTTCCCGGCGGCGGCGGTCGCGGCGGTCGCGGCGGCCGGGGCGGGCGCCGGGGCCGCGCCCGCCGGCGGGGCGGCCACGAGTGCCGTACCCGCCGTGAGGGCGAGGACCGCGGTGATCGCGGTGGAGAGCCGGCGCCGGGCCGTGCGTGAATCCACCTGCTTCTCCTCGAATGTCAGAGCGTTAGAGGACATGGGTGTACTTGATGCTCGTGTTGATCAGGGCGTCGGTGGGGACGCGGGTCGCGAAGGGAGCGCTCCAGCCGCCGGTGCCGTTGTAGACGTACGAGGTGTTGTTCGGGCCGAAGACGTAGAGGTCGTTGCGGCCGTCCATGTTGGCGTCGCCGACGCCGACGATCTGGGAGTACTGGTTCCAGCCGGCGCCGATCTTCACGCGGCTGGCGAAGGTGCCGTCGCCCTTGCCGAGGTAGAGCCACAGGACGCCTGCGGAGTCGCGGGCGACGAGGTCTCCGGCGGCGCCTCCGGCGAGGTTGCCGGTGGCGGTGATCTGGTTGTAGATGCCCCAGCCGGTGCCGATCTTCTTGCGGGTCGCGAAGGGCGCGGCGGTGTTGCCGGTGCCCTTGTAGAGCCACAGGACGCCGGACTTGTCGGTGGCGACCAGGTCCGCGCGGCCGTCGCCGGTCAGGTCGGAGCCTCCGGCGAGCTTGTTGTAGATGCCCCAGCCGCCGCCGACCTTCACGCGGGCGCCGAGCGGGTTCCGCCAGTCGCCCGTGCCCGGGTGCAGCCAGAGCACGCCGCCGGAGTCGACGCCGATGACGTCGGGCGCGCTCGTGCCCGCGACGTCGCCGACGGACTCCATCTGCGGGTAGTTCCAGCCGGAGCCGATGTACGTCGGGTCCTCGGCCGGGGCGACCTTGCCCTTCCACGCGTCGTAGACGGTGTCGATCCGGAACAGGACGCCGTTGGAGCCGCGGCCGAGGAGGTCCGGCGAGCCGTTGTCCGTGTAGTCGTGGACCTTGGGGGAGCGGGTGACGGTGAAGTGGCCGATCTCCTGGAGGTCGCCGCCGATGCCGTTGGTCGGCTTGGCGGTGAGCTCCCAGCGGTACTCGCCGTTGTAGGCGTTCTCGCCGGGGTCGGCCTCCGAGGAGGCGAAGTTCCCCCGCCAGAGGAAGTTGAAGTCCGAGGAGTAGCTCGAATCCATGCTGTAGCGGTACCGCTTGCCGGTCGCCTTGTGGACCAGGCTCACCTCGTACGTGAAGCCCTTGTGCGACAGGTCCCAGGACAGCCGGACCCGGTTGTTCATCGGGTCGAGGTCGACGACCGGGCCGATGCTGGTCTTCTTGAACGTCAGCGCGGTGTCCTCGCCGGTGGAGGAGACGAGCGTGGCGGTCGGCTTGCCGTCGGCGCCCGGGGCGATCCGGTAGACGCCCTCGCCGTGCTCGACGGTCCCGCCGCGTGCGAGCAGGGTGCCGTTCGGGCCCGCGACGACGGTCGACAGGCGGTCGAGGAGCTTCACCGGCTCGCCGCCGGCGATCGGGCGCGCGGTGAGCGGCAGCATCGGGTCGCCGGCCGTGCCGCCGCCGACGCCGGTCGCCGTGCCGTAGGCGATCCAGTCGCCGAGGAGGCCGACGGTCGGGGAGTCGGCCTTGTCGAGGGCGATCGTCTGCGGGGCACCGCCGGTGGTGTCGGCGACCACGAGGGTGGTGTTGTCCTGCCACCAGGCCGTGTGCGCGGCGTCGACGGCGCCCGAGCCGTTCCAGCCGGAGGGGACCGCCGTGTGGGCGGTACCGGCGGTGGCCGTCGCCAGGTCGACGGTGACGGTGCCGTACTTGCTTCCGTCGGGCGTGCTCCGGTAGGCGAGGAGCGCGGTGCCGGCAGTGGCGCGCACGCTGTCGACGGTGTCGATGTCGGTGGGCAGGCCGCTGATCTTCGTGCCCTTGTCGCCGGGCTTGGCGAGGAGGCGGAACTCCTTCGGGCCGCTGGCGGGCGTCACCTGGACGAGGAGCGTGGAGCCGATCGTGGCGACGTACGAGTACCGGGCGGTGGCGGTCGACAGCGCGTTCAGGTCGAAGACGACGGCCGTCCCGATGGGGTCGGGGGCGGACATGTCACGGAGCCGGATGATGCGGTTGTCGTAGTTCTGGGGGACCGGCACGATGTCGGACACGGCGGCGTTGGGCAGTGCGGCCCGGTTCTCCGAGGCGGCCACCACGAGCGTGGAGGTGCCGTCCGGACGGCGCCAGTGGTAGTCGTACGAGTACATGCCCTCGGAGTCGTAGTGCTCGGTGGACGTGAGGTAGCCGCCCGGTCCCGCGCTCGTGACCTCCGACCCGACCGGCAGCTCGGCCACGTCCTGCGCGTTCGCCGTGTCTCCGGCCGCTCTGACGGCGGCCGGGGCGACCGCCGTGGCGGCGCCCGCGGAGGGGGCGGACGCAAGCGCCGTGCCCGCCGTGACGGCGAGGACTGCGGTGATCGCGGTGGAGAGCCGGCGCCGGGCCGTGCGTGAAGTCACGTTTGTTTCTCCTAAGCATCGAACGGCACGCACATGTGTGCGTGCCGTTCGATGAGACATGCGAGCGAGCCAAAGGGTTGTATTACCTCCGGTTCACCCAGGAGTGTCCGTCAGGACACGTGGTTGTAGGCGGTGGTGCCGGTGTTCAGGAGCAGCGTGGACGGCCGGCGGATCGTGAAGGGCATGCCCCAGTCGCTCGTACCGCCGTAGAAGTAGGCGGTCTTGTTCGGGCCGTAGACGTACAGGTCGTTGCGGCCGTCCTTGTTGCCGTCGCCGATCGCGACGATGTCCTGGTACGCGTTCCAGCCGGGGCCGACCTTCACGCGGGACGCGAAGGTGCCGTCGCCCTTGCCGAGGTAGAGCCAGAGGACGCCGTCCTTGTCTCGGGCGACGAGGTCTCCGGCGGGGCCGCCGGCGAGGTTGCCGGTGGCGGTCAGCTGGTTGTAGATGCCCCAGCCGAAGCCGATCTTCTTGCGCGGGGCGAAGGGAGCGGCGGTGTTGCCCGTGCCGTTGTAGAGGTAGAGGTCGCCCGCCTTGTCGGTGGCGACCAGGTCCGCGCGGCCGTCGCCGGTGAGGTCGGAGCCGCCCGTGAGCTGGTTGTAGATCTGCCAGCCGCCGCCGATCTTCACCCGGTCGAGGAAGGGCTTCGCCGCGCTGCCGGTGCCCTGGTGGAGCCAGAGCACGCCCGTCTTGTCACGGGCGATCGTGTCGGGCTCGACCGTGCCCGCGACATCGCCGACCGACTCGATCCGGTCGTAGATGTTCCAGCCCGTGCCGACGGCGACGGGGGAGCCGGCCGGCAGGGGCATCTGCCATCCGGCGGAGTCCCCGAGCACGCTGTCGGCGCGCCACAGCCTGCCCGCGGAGTCCCGCGCGAACAGGTCGGGCATGCCGTTCCCGCTGTAGTCGTGCGGCCGGTGGAGGTACGAGAGCGTGAAGTCGCCCGTGGCGTGCAGGTTCGGGCCGATGCCGTCGGCGGGGGCGGCGTCGAGCTCCCAGGTGTACGCGCCGGGGGGCCAGGCGCCGCCCTCGGCGGGGTCGAGGTTCCCGTACCAGGAGATCTTGAGGGTGTCGCGCTCCG
Organism: Streptomyces sp. NPDC021012; assembly: GCF_044333355.1. Classification (NCBI taxonomy): domain Bacteria; kingdom Bacillati; phylum Actinomycetota; class Actinomycetes; order Kitasatosporales; family Streptomycetaceae; genus Streptomyces; species Streptomyces sp. NPDC021012. Next base: position 1,018,674 of record NZ_JBIRQU010000001.1, on the reverse strand, counting down.
AGATGCCCCGGAAGACCTTCTTCTGCCCGCTCGCCTTGTTCGTGAGCGTGACGTCGTAGCTGAAGTTCGGGTGCGAGAGCTTCCAGGTCAGCGGGGGTTCGGCCTCCAGCGGGTCCAGCGCGACGGACGGACCGAACCCGGTCCTGGTGAGGGTGAGGGAGGTCGACGTGCCGTCCCAGTACGCCAGCCGGGCCGAGGGGGCGCCGTCGGACCCGACCGTGATCCGGTACAGCCCCTCGCCGTGCGCGGCGGTCCCGCCCTGCACGTACATCGCGCCGTCGGGCCCGGTCACGGGCGCGCTCGTCACGCGGTCGAGGACCTTGACCAGCGTCCCGTCCTTCAGGGACCGCCCGGTGAGCGGCAGCAGCGGGTCCGTTGCGGAACCCGACCCCGGTGCGCCGTAGGTGCCGTAGAGGACCCAGTCCCCGAGCGGCGCCGACAGGGTGTTCCTCCTCGGCTGGTCGGGGAAGTCGAAGCGCTGGGTCTTTCCCGTCGCGCGGTCGGCGACGACGAGGGCCGAGGTGGTGGCGGTGTGCTCCCACCAGGAGACCCGCGCGGCGGAGAGGAAGGGCCTGTCCAGGGCGATCTGGCCGGTCGGACGGGCGTACGTCTCGGTCACGGCCGCCGTGCGGGTGTCCACCAGGGCCACCGCGCTGCCCGCGGCGGACGTGTAGGAGACGAGCGCGACGCCGTTCCCGTCGGCCGTCTCCACGCGGAAGGCGGTCAGCCCCGTCGGCAGCCCGGCGACGGTCCGGGCGGTCTGCTCGCCGCCGGACCTGCCCAGGAGGAGCGGGGTCCGCGTCCCGTCGGCCTCGTCGCGCCGGATGACGACGGTGGAGCCGACGGCGGTCTCGTAGCGGACGGACCCGGCCACGGCGGCCAGGTCGATCAGGACCGGGGAAGCGGCGGGCGCGGCCATGTCGCGCAGCAGGACGCGCCGGTCGTCCCGGTCGCGGTAGGTCGGGACGACGTCGGACGGGGCGGACGCGGCGAGCACGCCGTCCCCGCTCCCCGCCTCGGCGAGGAAGGTCGCGTACCCGTCGGAGGGCCGGTGCCACACGACGTCGTACGACGAGGTGGATCCGTAGACGTACTCCTTGGACGTCACATAGCCGCTGGGGCCCTGCTGCCACACCTTCGCGCCCGGCGCGAGGACGATCGGGTTGCTCGTTCCCGGCGTGACGGCGGCGGGGGTGGCGACGGCGGTCGCGGTGGTCTGCGGTGCGGCGGCGACGGCCGGCGCCGCCACCGCCGCGCCCGCCGTGACGGCGAGGACGGTGGTGACGGCGGCGGCGACCCACCGGGGACGGGGGTTCATCAGGGGCTCTGCTTCCGGTGGGTGGGGTGGGGTCAGGAGACGTGGTTGTAGGTCGTGCCGCCGTTCAGGAGGATGCCGGTGGCCTTGCGCAGCCAGAAGGGCGCACGCCAGCTGTCGTTCCTGCCTTCGTAGACGTACGAGGTGTTGTTCGGTCCGTACGCGTACAGGTCGTTGAGGCCGTCGCCGGTCACGTCCCCGACGCCGACGAGCTGGCTGTACTGGTTCCAGCCGGCGCCGATCTTCACGCGGGTGGCGAAGGTGCCGTCGCCCTTGCCGAGGTACAGCCAGAGGACGCCGTCCTTGTCGCGGGCGACGAGGTCTCCGGCCTTGTTGCCCGCGAGGTTGCCTGTGGCGGTGAGCTGGTTGTAGATGCCCCAGTTGGTGCCGATCTTCTGGCGCGAGGCGTACGGGGCCGTCAGGTAGCCCGTGCCCTTGTACAGCCACAGCACGCCGGACTTGTCGGTGGCGACCAGGTCCGCGCGGCCGTCGCCGGTGAGGTCGGAGCCGCCCGCCAGCTTGTCGTACACCTGCCAGCCGCCGCCGATCTTGACCCGGGTGCCGAACGGCTTCTGCGCGTTGCCCGTGCCCGGGTGCACCCACAGCACGCCGGCCGCGTCGACGCCGAGCACGTCCGGGGCGCTCGTGCCGCCCACGTTTCCGACGGACTCGATCTGCGGGTACTTCCAGCCGGTGCCGACCTTGACGGGCGTGCCCGAGGCGCGGCCCTCCAGGGTGTCGGCGCGGAACAGCTCGCCCGCCGCGTTCCGCGCGAGGAGGTCCGGGGTGCCGTTGTCGCTGTAGTCGTGGAGCTTGGGGGAGCGGGCGATCTTGAAGGCGCCCGTCTGCTCGACGACCGGCCCGATGCCGTTCTGCGGGGTGGCGCGGATCGACCAGGTGTAGTCGCCGTTGGGGGCGGGCGTACCCGGCCGCGTGCCGTCGAAGTCCTCCAGGACGCCGTCCCAGACGTACCAGAAGCTGGTGTCGTCGTAGACGTACCCGGACTCGCGGCTCAGCTTCAGCATGCGGGTGAAGGTCTGGCCGGTCTTCTGGTTCGTCAGCTTCATGAAGACGTCGGCGTTGACCCGACTCATACGCCACTTCAGACCGGCGACCCCGCCCTTGAAGTCGATGACGTCCGGCACCTCGTCGCCGAGGTAGGTGAGCGCGGTCGGCTTGCCGGTCGTGGCGACCAGCTCGGCCGTGGGGGTGCCGTCGGCGCCGGGGGCGATGCGGTAGAGGCCCTCGCCCTTGTCGAGGGTGCCGCCGCGCGCGAGCAGGGTGCCGTCGGCGGCGGGCTTCACGGAGGTGGCGTACGCGAGGAGTTCGACCGGCTCGCCGACGGTCGTGCGGGACACCGCCCGCAGCGGGCCCAGGGGCGCCTTCCAGCCGTCGGTGAGCGCGGTCGGCTGCCCGTAGACCAGCCAGTCGCCGACCAGGCCGGTGAGGGTCTCCTCGGGGTGGCCGAGCGGGAGGGTCTTCTTGGCGCCGGTCGTGCGGTCGACGGTGACGACGGCGCGCTCGCCGCCGGTGGAGGTGCCCTCCTCCCAGCCGACCTGGGTCGCGGAGAAGAGGAGCGGGTTGCTGAGGTAGCCGGAGGTGGCGGAGGTGTACGTCTTCTCGACCTTGCCCGACAGCAGGTCGATGACGGCCCGGCCGCCGGTGGGCAGGTTCTCCTCGGGGACCGGGGTGACGCCCAGGTCGTAGCCGACGAGGACCTTGCCGTCGATGACGGGCGCCGAGGTGAAGAAGTCGCGCGCGTCGGCGGAGAGCCCGGTGATCGGGCGCTCCGAGACGCGTCCGGCCTCGGAGACGACGAGGTGCAGCTCGCTCAGGCCGTCGGCCTTGGTGACCCGGACGAGGGCGGAGTTCGGGCTGACGGCCTTCACGTACGTGGCGGTGGTCTGCGGGAAGACGGAGCCGAGGTCGAAGTGGACGGACCCGGCGTCCGGGTGGCCCATGTCCCGGAGCGTGAACGTGCGGAACTGGTTCGGGAAGCGCGAGTCCCCGATGACGAGCACGTCGGTGCCGGTGACGTCGATGCCGCCGCCCTGGGCGTAGGTCACCTCGGTCGAGGTGCCGTCCGCGTACCGCGTCCAGCGCAGCTCCTGCGCGCTGTCGTTGGAGCGGGTCAGGAAGCCGGTGGTACCGGCGCCCGCGATCTTCGCGTCGCCCGGGTACGGGACCGGGGCCGCCGCCGTGTCCGACACGGCGGCCGCGGTGTGCGCGGCGGCCGGGGCGGCGGCGAGGGCGGCGGGGCCTGCGGCCAGTGTGCCGGCGGTGACCGCGAGGACGGCGGTGACGGCGGCGGCGAGGCGACGGGCCGAAGGACGGTGCTTCACGTTTGGGTTCTCCCCCCAGAGACCGGGTGCGGCGCGGTTGCGGCGCCACACCCGGTTCGACTCAAGATCGGGGCCGATGGTTGTACGGGATCTTGGAGCCGGTTCCCAGGATCCTCAGGAGAGGAGGTCGTACCTGAGCTCGTCGGAGGAGAGGGAGTTCCAGGTGACCGTCTTCCCCGGGAGGAACGGCGCCTTCCAGGAGCCCGTGCCCTTGTAGAGCACGGCCTCGGTGCGGTTGCTCACCCTGGCGTACAGGTCGGGGCGGCCGTCGCGGTTCGCGTCGCCGATGCCGAGCAGCTGGTCGTACGCGCCCCAGCCCGCGCCGATCTTCGTGCGGGCGGCGAAGGTGCCGTCGCCGTTGCCGAGGTAGAGCCAGAGGACGCCGGCCTTGTCGCGGGCGACGAGGTCTCCGGCGGGGCCGCCGGCGATGTTGCCGGTGGCGGTCAGCTGGTTGTAGACGCCCCAGCCGTAGCCGATCTTCTTGCGGGCCGCGTACGGGGCGGTGGTCGAGCCCGTGGCCTTGTAGAGCCACAGGTCGCCCGCCTTGTCGGTGGCGACCAGGTCGGGGCGGCCGTCGCCGGTCAGGTCGCTGCCGCCGGTGAGCTGGGTGTACGCGTTCCAGCCGGAGCCGATCCGGACCCGGGTGGCCAGCGGGGTCTTGGCGAGGCCGGTGCCCTGGTAGAGCCAGAGGACGCCGGACCTGTCCCGGGCGACGACGTCGCTCACGGCCGAGCCGGCGATGTTCCCGGCCGCCTCGATCCGGTCGTAGATCCCCCAGCCCGCGCCCACGAGCAGCCCGGGGTTCTGGTCGACCTGGTCGGAGTAGGGCTTCTCCGTCAGCGGGTCGAGGCCGGGGGCGGGGAAGGTGTCGTGGATCCACAGGCGGCCCGAGGTGTCCCGCGTGAGCACGTCCGGCGAGCCGTCGGCGTCGTAGTCGTGCGCGCCGGGCTTCCGGGTGACGGTGAACGAGCCGGAGGTCTTCAGCTCCGGCCCGATGCCGTTCATCGGCTTGGCGGTGATCTCCCAGGTGTACGGCCCGCTCTGCGCGCCGGTCCACAGGTCCGGGGTGTTGTTCCAGGCGAGCTGGCCGTTCCAGGCGTACGGCGCCCGGTGCGGGTCGTACTCGTAGACGTTGAGCGGGTAGACCCCGTCGGTCAGGGTCTCGCCCGTCCGGGTGTTGCGGATCCTGACCGTCATCTCCACCTCGGACCGGCTGAGCTGCCAGACGATCCTGAAGGGGAGGGGGGTCTTGTCCAGGTCCAGGACCGCCGGGATGTTGTGCGAGAGCAGCGTGACCTTGGTGGAGAGGCCGGAGGAGGCGACCTGGGCGGCGGCCGGGACGCCGTCCGCGCCGGGGGCGATCCGGTACAGGCCCTCGCCGCCCGCGACGGTGCCGCCCTGCACGTACAGCGTCCCGTCGGGGGCCACGGCCGAGCCGGCCATGTCGTCCATGAGCTTCCGGGTCGTGCCGTTCCCCAGGTAGCGCGCGGTGACGGCGTACGCCGGGGACGGGTTCCGCTCCTCGTACCCGTCGGCCTGCGCGTACGTCAGCCAGCTGCCGACCAGGCCGATGTGGGTGGTCGCGCCGGGCACGGGGACCCGCTGGATGCCGGTGGCGGGGGCCCGCTCGGTGACGATCACGGTCGACCCGCCGGAGGTGCCGCGCTCCAGCCAGGCGACGTGCTTGCCCGTGAGCGCGACCGCGGGCTGCTGCTGCGTGCCGCCCGCGATGGCCGCGCTCTGCGTGACGGCGGCGGTGGCGAGGTCCACGGTGGCCCAGCGGAGGCCCGTGGCGGTGGTGTACGTGAGGAGGGCGGTGTCGGCGGTGGCGGCCCGGACCTGCGGGTCCTTGGCGTCGCCCGGCAGCTTGGTCACGAGCCGGTCGGCGATGCGGCCGTCGTCGCCCTTGGCGAGCAGGTGGACGTCGCGTCCGCCCTGGGCGTTGGTCGCCCTGACGAGCGCGGTCCGGCCGACGGCTCCGATGTACTGGGCGTCGAGTCCCACGGCCCTCGACGAGAAGGACAGGACGTCCTGGCCGTCCTGGCCGGTCGTCATGTCCCGGAGCGTGACCCAGCCGTCGGGCTGGGAGCGCACGAGGACGTCGGAGGCGCGGGACAGGCTGATGTAGTCCTGGGCCAGGGACCACGGTTCGGCCGTCGAACCGTCGGCGTACCGGGTCCAGACGGCGTGCTGCTCGCCGTTCTTGCCGAGGGTCCAGGTGAGGTACCCGGTGGTGCCGGCCCCGGCGATCTCGGGCCGGTCGGTCGGGTAGGGCAGGACCGTCGACGCGGCGGTCCCGGCGGCGACGGCGGCCGGGGCGGGGGCCGCCGTGGCGGGAACGGCGGCGGCCAGGCCGCCCGCGGTGACGGCGAGCACGGCGGCCACGGCGGTGCCGAGCCGCACGCGGGCGGTGCGCGTGTGCATCAAGGTGTGTCTCTCCCCCAGGGATGCGGGCGTGGCGGTTGATCGCCACGCCCGCAGGACTCCCCAGGGCGTCGAATGGTTGTACGGGCGGTTAGAAGACCGCGTTGAACTTGGTGCCCTCGCCCGCGTACAGGTTCGTCGTCTGGCGGACGAACGGGGAGGTGGAGGAGCCCGTCGAGGCGTAGATGTACGTGCCGCCCGCCCCGTACGCGATCAGGTCGGGACGGCCGTCGGCGGTGACGTCGCCGCCGCCGACGAGCTGGGAGAACGCGCCCCAGCCCGCACCGATCCTGATGCGGCTCTCGAAGCCGGCGCCGCCCGTGCCCCGGAAGAGCCACAGGACGCCGGCGGTGTCGCGGGCGACCATGTCGCCGGCGCCGAGGTCGGTGACCGGCGAGTTCGCGATGTTGCCGACCATGGTGATCTGGTTGTACGAGTTCCAGCCCGAGCTGACCCGGAGCCGGGGCCCGAACGGCTTCGTGTAGCTGCCGGTGCCCTTGTAGAACCACAGGTAGCCGGCGCTGTCGGTGGCGACCAGGTCGGCCTTGCCGTCGCCGTCGAGGTCCGAGCCGCCGGTGATCTTGTTGTAGATCTGCCAGCCGGTGCCGACCTTCACGCGGGGCGCGAAGGTGCCGTCGCCCTTGCCGAGGTACAGCCACTGCACGCCGGAGCCGTCGACCGCTATCAGGTCGCCGGTGGCGCCGCCGCCGACGTTGCCGACGGACTCGACCTGCTTGTAGATGCCCCAGCCGGTGCCGATCCTCGTCCGCTTCGCGACCTTGGACTGGCCGCCGACCGGCGCGTCGAAGAAGTCGTCCCGCCACAGCTCGCCCGCGGCGTTCCGCGCGAGGACGTCGGTGGAGCCGTTGTCGTTGTAGTCGTGCGGGTTGGCCAGGCGCTTGACCTGGAAGGAGCCCGAGGCGGTCGCCGGGGCGCCGACGCCGTCGGCCGGGGTGGCGGTGAGCTGCCAGGTGTAGGCGCCGTTCGGGGCGCTGATGCCCTCCAGGACGCCGTTCCACGTGTAGCCGAAGACGCTGCTGGTGAGCGGCTGCGACGGCTTGTACGTGAACTTCTTGCCGGTGGCCGTGTGCGTGAGGGTCAGCTGCACGTAGGCGCTGTCACGGGACAGGGACCACTGCATCGGGACCGTCGAGCCCGGCTTCTCCAGGTCCGCGGTGGCGGGGACCTTCGACTCGACGACCTGGAGGCCGAGGGACCGGCCCGTGTCCGCCTTGAGCTCGGCGTCCGGGCGGGCGCCGCCGACGCCGCCCGAGATCCGGAACACGCCGTCGGAGGCCGTCGTGGCCCCCCGCACGATCAGGGAGCCGTCCTGGGAGTGGGCCACGCTGGAGAAGGTCTCCAGGAACTTGTACGGGGCGGCGGCGGGGTCCTTGAGGTTCCGCGCGTACAGCGGGCTCAGCGCGTCGCTCCCGGCCGTGCCCGGGACGCCGTACAGGATCACGTCGCCGACGATGCCGGCGACGACGCCGCCGCTGAGCGCGCCGGTCAGCGGGATGCGCAGGGCGCCGCCGTCCACGGAGATCTCGGGGGTGCCCTCGGACTGCGACTTGATGACGACGGCCCGGTGGGTGGCCGTGAGGGCGCCGGTGGACGTCGGGTACCACTCGCGGGTGCCCGACGAGCCGCCCCAGTCGATGACCGAGTTGCTGATGGCGTTCGTGGTCGCGGTCCACCACGAGGGCACCATGCCGGACGTCCCCTGCACCATCTCGGTGCCGAGGACGGTCAGGTTGGTGCCGTTGGAGGCGACGACCTTGTAGTCCACGTTGCGTTCGCGGGACGACAGCTTCGCCTTCTGGAGGACGCCGTTCACCATGGCGATCTTCCACAGCTCGCGGTAGTTCAGGGTGCCGCTCGGGACGCTGACGAAGAGGTTGTCGCCGACGACGCCGACGAGCTGGGAGCCGGGCTTGAGCTGGGAGTAGAGGTCGAAGAACGTGGTGGACCAGTTCGTACCGGCCTTCATGTCCCGGACCTGGACCGAGGCGCCGCCGTTGCTCATCACGGCGAAGTCGGAGTGGCTGTCGTGGCCCTGGAGATCGGCGCCGACCTGTGTCACCGACCCGTCGGCGTACGCATGCCACTCCAGGACCGGAGTGCCGGCTTCGTTCTTGCGGGAGGTGAGGTAGCCGGTGGTGCCGGTGCTGACGACCTCGGCGTCCAGCGGCAGGTTCGCCTCGGCGACCGCCTGCACCCCGGCGACGGCGGCCGGGACGGCCGCGACCGCCGGGACGGTGACGAGCGTGCCCGTCACGGCCGTGACCGTGGACAGGGTGAGCAGCGCGGCGGCCAGGCGGCGGCCGGAGATGTGGGTGTGCTTCACGTTCGCTTTCCTTAGAAGGTCGAGTCGTAGCGGGCCGCGTCCGAGTTCACCGAGGTGAAGACACCCGGCTTGAACGGGGCGGTCGTGCTGCCGGTGCCGGGGTAGAGGCGGGAGCCGGAGGCGCCGACGGCGTAGAGGTCGTTCAGGCCGTCGCGGTCGGCGTCGCCGACGCCGATGAGATGGGTGAAGGAGCCCCAGCCGCCGCCGACGCGGACCCGGGTGGCGAAGGTGCCGTTGCCGGTGCCCTGGTAGAGCCAGAGGACGCCGGAGGCGTCACGGGCGACGAGGTCCCCGTGGGCCGTGCCGGCGACGTTCCCGACGGCGGTGATCTGGTTGTAGACGCCCCAGCCGCCGCCGACGCGGATGCGGCCGGCGAACGGCGCCCGGTAGTCGCCCGTGCCCTTGTAGAACCACAGGACGCCGGAGGTGTCGGTGGCGAGGAGGTCGGAGCGGCCGTCGCCGGTCAGGTCGCTGCCGCCGGTGATCTTGTCGTACGCGTTCCAGCCGGCGCCGATCCTCACGCGGGCGGCGAAGGTGCCGTCGCCCTTGCCGAGGTACTCCCAGAGGACGCCGGAGGAGTCCCGGGCGACGAGGTCGGCGGCGGGGGCGCCCGCGATGTCGCCGACGGCCTCCAGCCGGTTGTAGATCTGCCAGCCGGTGCCGATCTGGAGGCGCCCGGGCGAGTACACCTCGGAGGACGACGGGACCTTGACGGTGTCGTCGCGGAAGAGGCGGCCCGAGGAGTCGCGCGAGAGCAGGTCCGGGCTGCCGTTGTTCGTGTAGTCGTGCAGACCGGTCTTGCGGACGACCTTGAAGGTGCCCGACTTCACCAGGTCGGGGCCGATGCCGTTGAGCGGCTTGGCCTTGAACTCCCAGGTGTAGTCGCCGCTCGGCGCGAAGCCGGCCATGCCGCCGACGGACGGGGCGAGCAGGCCGCCCCAGTCGAAGGTGACGACGCCCGTCTCGCGGACCTGGCCGTCGTAGCCGGACCAGGTCTTCTGGGCCACCTTGCCGGTGGCGGTGTGCCGCAGGGTCACGGTGCCCTGGGCGTTGGACCGGTTCAGGGCCCAGGAGAAGGAGGCGGTGCCGCCGCTCGCGTCGAGGTCGACCGTGGCCGGGACGTTCGGGGCGCTCGCGAAGGCGAGCTCCGTCTTCGTGCCGGCCGTCGAGACGAGGGTGGCCTCCGGGAGGCCGTCCAGGCCCATCGCGATGCGGTAGACGCCCTCGCCGCCGCCGAGCCCCACCGAGCCGCCGCGCACGAGCTGCGAACCGTCGGGGGCCGAGGTCATGGAGTCGACGTGGTCGAGGAGCCTGACCGTGACGGACGGGTTGCTCAGGGAGCGGGCGACCAGCGGGAACTGGGAGGAGGCGTACGTGGCGGTGCCGCCGCCCGCCTCGCTCGTCAGGGCCCAGCCGCTCAGGAGGGCGACGTCGAGCGAGGAGCCGGGGAGGGCGGCGCCGAGCGGGACCGTGCTCCGCTGCCCCTCCTCGCCGCGCGGCACCGTCACGAGCTCGGCGGTCGTGTCGGTCGGCTTGGAGACCCAGGCGACCTGGGTGGCCGTCAGGTAGATGCCGTTCCGGGGCGGCCGGGTGCCGACGGGGACGGTCTGGGTGATCGCGCCGGTGGCGAGCTCGACGGTGGCGAGGAAGTACTCGGCCGGCTCGGGGTAGGTGCCCGTCTGGTACTGGATCAGCGCCGTGTCCGGGGTGGTGGCCGCGACGCGCAGGTTGTGCGCCGCGACCGGCAGCGCCAGGTCGCGGGTGACCGGAGAGGTCGACCAGCCGTCCGGGCGGGTCATGAGGAACGCGTCGAGCGCGTTCACGCGGTTGCGGTCGTAGTACGCCATGACCAGGGTCTCGCCGGCCACCCCGGCGAGGGAGTAGTTCCCGTCGCCGTACGTCAGCCCGACCGGCGCGGCGTCCGGGTGGGCCATGTCGAGCAGCTGGTAGCGGGTCTCGGTCGGCTTGTGCGCCACGACGAAGTCCGAGCGCCCGCCGTCGTACACGTAGGCGGGGTCCAGGGCCCTGGTCGTGCCGTCGGCGAAGTTCGTCCAGTAGTACGTGGTGACGAAGTTGGAGCTGGTCCGGCGGCTGAGGTAGCCGGTGGCGCCCGCGCTGACGAGGTGGGCGTCCCCGGCGATGACGCCCACGGTGTCGGCGGCCCGGACCGGGGCCCGGACGGCCGCGGGGGCCGCCGTCGCCGGGACGGCGGCGGTGAGCGACGCGCCCGCCGTGACGGCGAGGACGGCGGTCACGGCGGCGGTGAGCCGGTGCCGGTAGGCACGTGCTGTGTTCAAGTTTTCCCCCGATGAGAACCGAACGTCGTCGCACGCGCGCGCGTGCGACGTTCGGTCAGACAAGCCAGGGGATCAAGAGGTTGTACGCCGAGAGGCCGAAAATCCGCCCGGGGTACGGCTGTTGTCCTATCCGCGCCGCTCCACCACGCCCCGGACGTACGCCGCCTGCCCCGCGTGCTGGAGGTCGTCCGCGATCACCGAGACCAGCCGGACGCCGAGGGTGACCGGCGGGTCCCAGCGGGTGTCGACGACGCGGTCCAGGTCGGCGTTGGTGACCGTGCGGACCAGCTCCTCCGTACGGGCGTGCACGGCGTCGTGGTAGCCGAGGAGCAGCTCCGCGGGGGCGCGGACGGCGCCGACCTGCGCGCTCGTCATCCCGTATCCGGTGGCGTGCTTCGGGAAGGGCAGGGCGAAGCGGTCGGCCCAGCCGTCCGAGGTCCACAGCTGGTCGGTGTCGAAGGCGTCCGCGAGGTGGTCGTCCTGGATGCGGGTGAGGTGCCAGACGAGCCAGGCGACGGTGTTGGCGTCGGGATCGACACGGGCGGTGAGCTCTTCCTCCGTGAGGCCCTCCACGGTGTCGTGGACGACCTCACGGATCCGGCCGAACGAGTCGAGCAGCAGAGCGGCGCTGTTCATGGGGGCTCCTCGGGGTCGGGACCTGTACACCTGTGCGTCGGGCCGGGGACGCCGGGCCGGAGACGTCTGGCCGGGGACGCCGGGCTAGGGGTGCTCCGCCTTCCACCGCTCCACCACGGCCTCCACGTCGAAGGGCCGCAGGTTCAGCGGGGGACCGGCCGGCGGGCGGGCGAGGGCTTCGGCGATCCGGGTGTTGATCTCCCCGAGGATGCGGCGCACCTGGCGCTCCGAGACGGCCGCGGCGACCGCCGCCTCCGCGTCCTCGGCCGCCTTGCGCAGGGCCAGGGAGGGCGGCAGGACGGACGCGCCCTCGCGGTGCATCTTCCCCTTGATCCACCACAGCTCGTCGTAGGGCGCGGTGTCGTCCGGGAGGGGTTTGCCGAAGCCGGGCAGGCTCCGGAACTCGCCGCGCTCCGCGGCCTCGCGGATCTGTTTGTCGACGAACGACTCGAAGCTGACTCCGGGCGGCTTGCGTTCGGTCATGTGTCCAGACTACGTAACCACCGCGGTGCGGGTGTGGTTCTCGCGGACTACTGCGACCCGCGATCTTCCGGCACTCTGTGGTCCGTTCAACGCGCGTCGACCCATGTCCCATCCCCCCTCACCGGAGGACGCATGCGTGCACGGATCACCCCTCTCGGCACCCTCCTCGCGCTCGTCGCGGGCCTGCTCACCGCGCTCGTCACCGCCGGCCCCGCCCAGGCCGCGCCGCTCTTCAAGGCGCCCTTCCCCTGCGGGCAGACCTGGACCTACAGCCACCACTCGGCCGAGGTCCGCCAGGCGCTCGACTTCGTCCGCTCGGACGGCGGCACCACCGCCGGCACCCCGGTCCTCGCCTCGGCGTCCGGCACCGCGTACCGCTACTCCCAGCCGACCGGCGCCGGGAACTACATCGTGATCGACCACGGCGGCGGCTGGAAGACGTACTACTTCCACCTCAGCGCCTACTCCGTCGCCGACGGCGCCCAGGTCTCCCAGGGGCAGCAGATCGGCACCACCGGCAGCACGGGCAACAGCTCCGGCGCCCACATCCACTACGAGCAGCTCTACAACGGCGTCGGCCAGACCATCGTGATCAACGGCGCCTCCCTCGCCCCCTACCCCTCCTCCTACGGATCCAAGTCCCTGACCAGCGACAACGGCTGCTCGGGCGGGGGAGGCGGAAAGTACTGGGTCGACACCTTCGCCAACGCCACCGGCTACGCCCAGGCGAACACGAACGACCCGCAGGGCGTCCTGAACGCGGGCACGAACTACGTGTACTGCAAGGTCTGGGGCGCCGAGGTCCGCGACGGCTCCGGGAACTACAACCACTGGTGGCTGCGGACCGACCTCGACACCGTCTACGCCGGGAAGAACGGCTACGGGGCGTACGTCTCCGCGTACTACCTGTCCCGCTGGGGCAACGACGAGGCCCGGGACAACAACGGGACCGTGATCCCCAACTGCTGAAAGCCCTGCGGAAAGGGCAGGAGCCCCGCTCGTGCCGCGAGGCACGGAGCGGGGCTCCTTGGGTACTGCGCTAGATCAGCGTGTCAGCCGACCCGGGCAACTTAGGCCGGGGTGACGTTCTCCGCCTGCGGGCCCTTCGGGCCCTGCGTGACGTCGAAGGTCACGAGCTGGTTCTCCTCGAGCGAGCGGAAGCCGTTCGCGTTGATCGCGGAGTAGTGGACGAAGACATCCGGGCCGCCGCCGTCCTGGGCGATGAAGCCGAAGCCCTTTTCAGCGTTGAACCACTTCACGGTTCCGGTAGCCATGAGCCCTCCTATGGGCCAAAGGGTCGCCCTGCTCCAGAACCTGCAAACAAGTCTGAAAACTACAAAAGCCTGCGGGTCACATGCTCCGCAGGCTCTGTACTGCAAGGGAAACCAAACTGCAACTTGCGTCGAGCCTAGCACGCAGGACGCTCGGGGCGGTAGAGGGAAAGATCACGTCACCCGCATGTTTGATTCCGTTCCGTGTGCTGACGCGCGCGCCCCGGCGATGCCCACACCGTGAGACGGGTCTAGCCTCGCGATGTGGACAAAGCAACCGACGACCAGCGCAGCCGGCCCCGCGTCGGGCACATCCAGTTCCTGAACTGCCTCCCCCTCTACTGGGGCCTCGCCAGGACCGGGACGCTCCTCGATCTCGAGCTCACCAAGGACACCCCGGAGAAGCTCAGCGAGCGGCTCGTCCGGGGCGATCTCGACATCGGCCCCATCACCCTCGTCGAATACCTCCGCAACGCGGACGACCTGGTCGCGCTCCCGGACATCGCCGTCGGCTGCGACGGCCCCGTCATGTCCTGCGTGATCGTCTCCCAGCGGCCCCTGGCGGAGCTCCACCACGCGCGCGTGGCCCTCGGCTCCACCTCCCGCACCTCCGTGCGCCTCGCCCAGCTGCTGCTCTCCGAGCAGTACGGGGTCGAGCCCGACTACTACACCTGCCCGCCCGACCTCGGCCTGATGATGCAGGAGGCGGACGCCGCCGTCCTCATCGGCGACGCCGCGCTGAGGGCCTCCCTGCACGACGCGCCCCGGCTCGGGCTCCAGGTCCACGACCTGGGGCTCATGTGGAAGGAGTGGACGGGCCTGCCGTTCGTCTTCGCCGTCTGGGCGGCGCGCAAGGACTACCTGGCGCGCGAGCCGGAGACCGTCCACGAGGTGCACCAGGCGTTCCTGGCCTCCCGCGACCTCTCCCTCGAAGAGGTCGCCAAGGTCGCCGAGCAGGCCGCCCGCTGGGAGACCTTCGACGCCGAACTCCTGGAGCGCTACTTCCGCACGCTCGACTTCCGTTTCGGCCCCGAGCAGCTCGCCGGCGTACGGGAGTTCGCCCGCCGCACCGGCCCCACGACCGGCTTCCCGGCGGACGTCGCGGTGGAACTCCTGCCCCCTCCGGCGCGATAAGCGGCGGAGTCGGCGGGAGCCGCCGAGGAAAGGCGCGGGAAAGAAATACCGGTGCGTCCGCCCGGTGCTCCGGACGCGCCTTTCCCGACGGCTCCGTTAATACCGCGCCCCGGCCCCCGCCGGCCGCACCCGCAATTCACCGGATATTCACCGGACGCCCGTACCGACACCCTGCGGAAGCGGCGCGGAGCCCTGGCGTACGCTGGTTCGGTCGATCAGAACCCCTCCGAAAGGGACGCACCCGGTGACCGAGAAGGCCGAACTCCAGTCTGTTCTCGACCGCGCCGCCGCGGGTGGCCGGATCACCCCCGAGGAGGCGCTCGACCTCTACCGCTCGGCGCCCCTGCATGCGCTGGGCGCCGCCGCCGACGCGGTGCGCCGCCGCCGGTACGCGGGGACCGAGCACATCGCGACGTACATCATCGAGCGGAACATCAACTACACGAACGTCTGTGTGACGGCGTGCAAGTTCTGTGCCTTCTACGCCGCCCCGAAGGACACCGAGAAGGGCTGGACCCGCGACCTCGACGACATCCTGCGCCGCTGCGCGGAGACCGTGGAGCTCGGCGGCACCCAGATCATGTTCCAGGGCGGCCACCACCCGGACTACGGCGTCGAGTACTACGAGAAGCACTTCGCCGCCATCAAGGCCGAGTTCCCGCAGCTGGTCATCCACTCCCTCGGCGCCTCCGAGGTCGAGCACATGGCCCGCATCTCCGGCGTCTCCGTCGAGGAGGCGATCACCCGCATCCACGCCGCCGGTCTCGACTCCTTCGCGGGTGCCGGCGCCGAGCTGCTCCCCGAGCGGCCCCGCAAGGCCATCGCCCCGCTCAAGGAGAGCGGCGAGCGCTGGCTGGAGATCATGGAGATCGCCCACAAGCTGGGCGTCGAGTCCACCTCCACCATGCTCATGGGCACCGGCGAGACCAACGCCGAGCGGATCGAACACCTGCGCATGATCCGTGACGTGCAGGACCGGACGGGCGGCTTCCGGGCCTTCATCCCGTACACGTACCAGCCCGAGAACAACCACCTCAAGGGCCGCACGCAGGCCACGCTCTTCGAGTACCTGCGCATGATCGCCATCGCCCGGATCTTCCTCGACAACGTCGCCCACATCCAGGGCTCGTGGCTGACCACCGGCAAGGAGGTCGGCCAGCTCTCCCTGCACTACGGCGCCGACGACCTCGGCTCGATCATGCTGGAGGAGAACGTCGTCTCCTCCGCCGGTGCCAAGCACCGCTCCAACCGCCTGGAGATCATCGACCTCATCCGCAAGGCGGGCCGCGTCCCGGCGCAGCGCGCCACCACGTACGAGCACCTCGTCGTCCACGACGACCCGGCGAACGACCCGGTCGACGAGCGCGTCGCCTCGCACATCTCGTCCGTCGCGTTCGATGGAAACACAGCGGCGCGAAGCGCCTCCGGCAAGGGCGGTGGTGGGCGACGGGAGGGCGGCACGGCGCACCCCGAGCTGAAGCTCCTCGACGCGAACTGACGCGGACCGGCGCCACTGATGCTCACGCTCCACGTCGCCGAGGCGACCCCCGAGAGCGCCGTCCTGGTGGACGGCGCCCTCGTCGCGGCCGTCGGCCCGTACGAGGAACTGGCCGAGGCGCACCAGGACGCCCGGCTGCGGCGCTGGCCCGGCATCCTCACCCCCGGCCTCCTCAACCCGTACGGGCCGGAGCTCCTGGAGGAGACCTACCACCCGGACCCCCGGGAGGCGGCGGAGTTCGGCACCGAGCCGATCACGGGGGAGCGGGCGCGGGAGATCTTCCGCGCCGACCCCGCCCGGCGCGGGGCGAGCGCGCGCCGCGGGGTGCAGCGGCTCCTCGCGCACGGGACGGTCGCCATCGCCGGCGAACTGCGCGGCCGGCCCGCCGTGGACGCCGTGCGCCGGGCGGGTCTCGCCGTCGGCCGCCGCCCGGAGCGGCTCCCCGGGCCCCCGTCCCTCTCCCCGGTGCCGCTGGTGCTGCTGCCCGCCCTCGTGCCGGGAGGTCCTGCCCGCTTCGCCGTCTTCGACGTCCCCGACCGGGCGGCCCTCGTCCGCCTCGGCGCGTCGACCTGCGTCGCCACCGTCGTCGACGGCCGCATGGTCTTCCGGCGGCGCTGAGGCCCGCCCGGCTCAGCCGCCCTGGACCGTGGCGTCCTTCGCCTGCACCGGGTACGCGTCCGCGTACTTCAGCAGCTCGGTGAAGCGCGCGTCGCGCACGACGGTCAGCAGCTGGTCCGGGGTCACGGGCGCCGAGACGGTGTCCGAGGGGCTGACGGACAGCAGCACGCTGCTCCTGCCGTACCGCGTGACGGCCATGGACCCCAGGGTCTCCGGCCGGTTCACGGCCATCGCGTACAGCTGCGCGGTCCTGCCCCCGCCCAGCCCGGCCCTCTCGCAGGTCGTCCGCTTCGCCGGGACGTCCCGGCACTCCTGGAGGCGCTCGCCCTCCGCGGGCCGGATGGACAGCTTCACGCGGAAGTTCCGCCCGCCGGCGGTGATCCGGTAGTCGGAGACCTGGTCCGCGACCGGCCGGACGTCCGTGACGGACGCCGGGAGCAGCTCGTCGAGGAGCGCCGACACCTGCTGCTGGAACTGGGCGCGGCGGGCGCTCTCGGCGTCGGAGAGCTTCTCGGGCGGTGCCTGGCCCGGGGTCGGCTGCGCCGCCACCGGCGTGTGGTAAGCCGAGGGGAAGGCGGCCGGCGGCGCGCCGGGCACCGCGGCGCCGGTGCCGTCCGCCCCGGACAGCAGGGAGAGCCCGAGCGCGGCCGCGGTCACCGTGCCGAAGACGCCGCCGGCGACGGCGGTCCGGGCCCGCGCGCGGCGCCTGCGGCCCAGGCGTACGGCGACGGGCGCGAGGTCGGGAAGAGGGGGCAGCTCCTGCGTCGTCCGGTCCATGGCACGGCGGAGCATCGTGACGTCGTCCACTCAGGGCCTCAGCTTCCGATGGCGTGGTGGTGGTGGAGGTGGGGATCGGCGGCGTAGAGGTGTGCCTCGCCGAGGTGCTCCCGGAGCCGGGCCAGGGAGCGCGAGCACTGGCTCTTGACCGTCGCCTCGCTGCAGCGCAGGAGCGAGGCGACGGTCTCCACGCTCAGGTCCTCCCAGTACCGCAGGACGACCATGGCGCGGGCTCTGGGCGGGAGCTCGGCCAGCGCGGCGAGCAGCGTGACCCTGAGGTCCGGCTGCTCCGTGCTCCGCGCCGGGCCGAGCCCGCCGGTCCTGGTGAAGGCGAGCAGATCGCGCAGCCCGCGTCGCCGTTCGGTGAGGAACGTGCGGGTGAGCACGGTCTTGGCGTAGGCATGCGGATGCTCCGCCGCCCCGGCCCGCCGCCAGTGCTGGAAGAGTTTCGCGAGCGTGGTCTGCGTGAGGTCGCGGGCGTTCTCCGCGTCCCCGCACAGCAGGTACGCGGTGCGGTACAGCCGCGTCTGCGCGGAACGGGCGAACTCCTCGAACCCGATGTCCGAGCCCAGCGGTGACGGCATCTCGCTCCCTTCGTCTGCACTGTCACCCGTCCTTGAGCGCGCTCGCCGGGAAAAGGTTGAAGGGAGATTCCGGGGAATCCTCCGGGGGCCGGGGCCGGTCCCCGCCCGGGAGGGGGGTGGCTGCCACAATGGCCTGGTGAGCCGAGCATCCCTGGACAAGCAGCCGCACGAAGTCGCCTCGATGTTCGACGACGTGGCGGCGAACTACGACCTGACCAATGACGTGCTCTCCCTCGGGCAGGACAGGCGCTGGCGCAAGGAGGTCGCGAAGGCGGTCGACGCGCGGCCCGCGCAGAAGGTCCTCGACCTGGCCGCCGGGACCGCGACCTCCTCGCAGCCCTTCGTGAAGGCGGGGGCGTACGTCGTCCCGTGCGACTTCTCCCTCGGGATGCTGCGGGTCGGCAAGAAGAACCACCCGTGGATGCCGTTCACCGCGGGCGACGGCACGAAGCTGCCGTTCCGCGACGACGTCTTCGACGCCGTCACCATCTCCTTCGGGCTGCGGAACATCCAGGACACCGAGCAGGCGCTCCGCGAGCTGCACCGGGTGACGAAGCCCGGCGGCCGCGTCGTGATCTGCGAGTTCTCGCACCCCACCTGGGCGCCGTTCCGCACGGTGTACGAGGAGTACCTGATGCGCGCGCTGCCACCGGTGGCCCGCGCCGTCTCCTCCAACCCCGACGCGTACGTGTACCTCGCCGAGTCCATCCAGTCCTGGCCTGACCAGCCGACCCTGGCGGGCATGATGCGGAAGTCCGGCTGGTCGCGGGTGGCCTACCGGAACCTGACGGGCGGCGTGGTCGCCCTGCACCGCGGCTTCAAGGCCTGAGCGCCCCGCACCGCGGCTTCAAGGCCCGAGCCCCGCGCTCCTAGACTTTCCCCACCCTTTTCCTCACCCTTTTTTCCTCGACCCCTTCGGGAGACCCGCCGTGACCGAGCAGCCCCTCTCCGAGCACAGCGCCGATGTGATCGTCGTCGGGGCGGGCCCGGCCGGCTCCACCACCGCCTACTACCTGGCGAAGGCCGGACTCGACGTCCTGCTCCTGGAGAAGACCGCGTTCCCGCGCGAGAAGGTCTGCGGCGACGGCCTCACCCCCCGCGCCACCAAGCAGCTCGTCGCCATGGGCATCGACATCTCCGAAGAGGCCGGCTGGCTGCGGAACAAGGGCCTGCGGATCATCGGCGGCGGCGTCCGGCTGGAGCTCGACTGGCCGGAGCTCGCCTCGTACCCGGACTACGGACTCGTCCGCAAGCGCGACGACTTCGACGAGCAGCTCGCCCGGCAGGCGCAGAAGGCCGGCGCCCGGCTGTACGAGCGCTGCAACGTCGGCGCCCCGATCATCGACGACCGCACGGGCCGGATCACCGGCGTCCACGCCAAGCTCGGCGAGGAGAAGCGCGAGGTCACCTTCCACGCGCCGCTCGTCGTCGCCGCCGACGGCAACTCGACCCGGCTCTCCCTCGCCATGGGCCTGCACCGGCGCGAGGACCGGCCGATGGGCGTCGCCGTCCGCACGTACTTCACCTCGCCCCGCCACGACGACGACTACCTGGAGTCCTGGCTGGAGCTGTGGGACCGGCGCGGTCCGCAGGACCGGCTGCTCCCCGGCTACGGCTGGATCTTCGGCATGGGCGACGGCACCTCCAACGTCGGCCTCGGCATCCTCAACTCCTCCTCGGCGTTCAAGGAGCTGGACTGGCGCGAGGTCCTCAAGGCCTGGTGCGCCTCGATGCCGGAGGACTGGGGCTACACCCCGGAGAACATGACGACGCCGATCCGCGGCGCCGCCCTCCCGATGGCCTTCAACCGCCAGCCGCACTACACCAAGGGCCTGCTGCTCGTCGGTGACGCGGGCGGCCTCGTCAACCCGTTCAACGGCGAGGGCATCGCGTACGCCATGGAGTCCGGCCAGATCGCGGCCGACGTCATCGTCCA
Source organism: Streptomyces sp. NPDC021012 (assembly GCF_044333355.1). Taxonomy (NCBI): domain Bacteria; kingdom Bacillati; phylum Actinomycetota; class Actinomycetes; order Kitasatosporales; family Streptomycetaceae; genus Streptomyces; species Streptomyces sp. NPDC021012. The sequence continues at coordinate 999,015 of NZ_JBIRQU010000001.1, read as the reverse complement.
GGCGCACGCCCGCACCACCCCGGCCCAGCGCGAGCTGGCCCTGCGGAACTACCCGCAGATCCTCAAGGACACCTACGGCGGCTACTACACGCTGGGCCGCGCCTTCGTGAAGCTCATCGGCAACCCGAAGGTCATGAAGATCGCGACCCAGCGCGGTCTGACCCACCCGCTGCTGATGAAGTTCACCCTGAAGATGCTGGCGAACCTCACGGACCCGACGGGCGGCGACGCGATGGACCGCATCATCAACGGCCTGTCGAAGGTGGCGCCGAAGGCGTGACGCCCGTGCCTGACGCCTGCGCCTGACCCCGTCAGGCGCAGCGGGTGAGGAACGGCCGGGTCAGCAGGGACCGGGGCACGAGGGCGCGCAGCTCCGGGAGCCGGCCGGCGTACTCGTGGCGACAGGGACGGGCCGGCCAGATCGCCTCCGCGAGCAGGGCGAGCAGATGGAGCTGGGCGCGCGACAGGCCGCCCAGCTTCTCCCGCATGTTGGTGACGTGGAACTTGACGGTGCGTTCGGTGATGCCGAGGCACTCGGCGAGATCCGTGTTCGACTCGCCGCCGGGCATCGCCGACAGGACCTCGATCTCGCGGTCCGTCAGGGTGTCCAGGTGGCGCAGGGCGGTGGTGACCGGGTTGATCCGGGCGGCCCTCGATCCGTCGGCCTCGACCGGCGCGGAATCGCAGTACTGGCACTGACGAAGCATGTGTCTCCCCCCAGAGAATGCATTCGCTGAACCGCAGCACCTGGTTTCCGGCGGGAACGGTGAGCGGACGCATCACCAAACCACGCCCACGGCCGGATCGGAACGCACCGGGGAGGCCCCGGCGGCCGGAAAACACCGGAGCCGCCGGCCCGGGACCCGCGGCCCGGCGGCTCAGCCGGCGAGCGTGGCGGCCAGTCTCAACCGTTCGTTGAGCTCGGTCTTCGCCTGGTTCAGGGTCTCCGCGTTCTGCTCGATGTTCCGCTTCTGGTAGGCGCTCTCGACGGTGTACCAGACGCCGACGAGGTTGGCCTTTTCCTTACAGGCGACGTCCTGCTTCGCGGCGGCGATCGCCCGGGGGCTGCCGAAGGTGTTCGGGTCGAGGCCCAGGTCTCTCTGCGGGCTGACGGGATTGTTCGCCTTGTAGCCCTTCTCGGCCATGCAGGCCGACCAGGCCTTCACGGCGGCGACGACCCGGGAGTCCTCGCGGGAACGGGCGTACGCGTCCCCCGACACGCTGAAGACGAACATGGCGTCCACCGCGCCCTTCTTCGGCGCGTAGACCGTGAGGAAGCCCTCCCGGATGCAGCCCCCGATGGGCACCTTCTGCCCGTTCAGGGTCTTGCCGCTGTCCTTGGCCTTCGCCTCCTCCAGGCTCATCGGCTGGGGGCCCTTGTACGCGGGGCCGTTGAGCGCGAGGTCGCCGCTCGCGCCGAGGTCCACGGTGGCGGGCTTCGCCGGCCGCTGGGCGCCCTGGTTCGGGGTGTAGCCGTAGCGGGCCGCGGCCGTGGCGTCGGTCAGGCCGTACCGGCGCGCGTTGGACCGGCCGCCGGGGGCGGGCGACAGCGGCATCTCGTACGTGAACCCGAAGCGCTTCATGCAGTCGCCGGTCACCCGGGCCTGGGCCTGCTCCAGCTTGCGGCGCTGGTCGTCGGTGGTCTCGTAGGCGTCCAGCGGGTACGAGAGGCCGGTCGTCGACAGCAGCCGGGGGACCGTCCCGATCCCGGGCTCGCGCGCGGAACCGCCGCCACCGCCGTCGGGCCCGGAGGAGCAGGCGGTGAGGAGCGCGGCGCTCAGCAGGAGAACGGTCGCGCGGGCGGCGGGTGGACGCATGGGGCTGCTCCAGGGACGGGGGCGTGTCTACGATGGGAGCAGCCGTTGCTCCGCCCGCTTCTCTCGGGCGGAGCAACGGCTGCCGTGTCTCAGCGCGTGTGCCGAGGACCGCTCAGGCGGGTCAGCTGGCCTCGTAGTAGTACGCGGAGGAGATCCTGTTCTTGAAGGTCGCGGTCGAGGTGCCGATGTAGCCGGCCGGCAGGCTGCCCTCGTCGCCGCCCGCGTAGGCGTCGGTGTAGACCCACCAGCGCACGGAGTCGCGGTTGTTGTAGCCGGCGGTGTTGTCGTTCACGAGCTCGCCCGTGCCGTTGCCCGGGCCCGGGAACCGCTGGTTGCCGGCCGAGAAGTCCGGGTCCTCGTAGTAGAGGTCCCAGACGGCGCCGGCCGGACCGGAGTTGTAGTACAGCCCGAACTCGCCGCCTTCCAGGTAGCCGTTCCTCTCGGTGGCCGAGGCCGAGCCCGCCGTGGCGAGTGCGCCCAGGCCGAGGGCGGCGAGCGCGATAGCCGTGGTGGCGACGCGACGGAGTGCAGTGCGCTGCATGTCGTTGCCTTTCCCGTAGCTGTTGCGGAGGTGGTCACTGCGGCCCGGAGCGGGCCGGTGCCCCATACGAACACCGTCAACTCCGGTGCGTCCACTGTCCGTTGAGACAGTTACCGGCCGGGCCGGCGCTGGCTATGCTCGGCCTTGTCGAGGCGCCGCAGGGTGCCGGAGACCTCTCGCGCGGGGGCTTTGCACGTGGCGGAGCGCACCGCCGCGTCGGCCCCCTCCCGCGCGTTCCCTGACGCCCCCTGGACGGGGACTCCCCGTCGGAAGGACCGTTTCTGATGAGACGCCTCATGGCTGCTCCCGTACTGATCGTCGCCCTCGGGATCGGGGGGTGTTCGAGCGGCGGGGACGGCGCGACCCCGCCGGCGCCGAGCACCGTAACCCCCGCCGCCTCCGCGACTCCCTCCGCGACCCCTTCGGCGGGGGCCTCCTCGGCCGCCGCCGGCTGGTCCGCCTACTACGACTGCCTGGGCGCCCAGGGCCTCAAGCTCCAGGGCAGCGGCGGTGTGAGGCGCGTCGACAAGGACGCCAACACGAGCGAGGCGATCGGCGCGGCGGAGAAGGCATGCGGGTCGCTCCTCCCCGGGAAGGAACCGCTCGACCCGGCGCGCCTCGCGGAGGCCAGGAAGTTCACCGCCTGCATGAGGGAGAAGGGCATCGCCGACTACCCGGACCCCGACCCGGCGACCGGCGACATCCCCGTCGAGGGCGGGCTGGGCGCGCGGCTGAAGAGCGACCCGAAGGTGATCGCGGCCCTGCGGGAGTGCCACCCGACGGCCCCCGCCGCCGACGGCGGGACGGTCGAAGGTGGCTGACGCCGGCCCGGTCGACACGGCCGCGCCCGGCGGCACCGGGACGGAGGAGGACTCCCGGGCCCCCGGCGGCGACGCCGGGGGCGCCCGGATGAACCGGCGCCGCTTCTGGGTCGCCGCCCTCGTGGCGGGGGCGGTCGTCCTGACCGGCGCCGGCGTCGCGGCCACCTCGCTGATCCGCTCGCCCGCGCAGGTCGCGGCCGACGCGGAGCCGCCACCGCAGGACGTGCTGGTCGCCCGGGTCGAGAACCGGGTCCTCGCGGAGACCGTCGTCCTGCGCGGCACCGTCGTGGCGGGCCAGACCGTCCAGGTCGCGCCGGTCTCCGCGGGCGGGGAGGGCGCCGTCGCCCCCGTGATCACCAAGGTGCCCGTGAAGAACGGGGACGCCGTGCACCCCGGCCAGGTGCTCCTGGAGGTCTCCGGTCGGCCCGTCTTCGTCCTGCGCGGCGGCCTGCCCGTCTACCGGGACCTCAAGCCCGGCGCCACCGGCGAGGACGTGAAGCAGCTCCAGGGCGCGCTCGCCGCGCTCGGCCACGGCCGCGGCGGCGACGCCAGGGGCACCTTCGGCCCCGGCACGAAGGAGGCCGTCGAGGAGTTCTACTCCTCCATCGGCTACGACCCCAGGCCCGCCGTCGACGACGACGGCGCCGCCGTGGACGGCGCGAAGACCTCCGTCACCGGTGCCGAACGGGCCCTCGTGGACGCCCGCGACGCCCTCGCGGCCAACACGGACGACGCGCAGAAGAAGACGCTGAGGAAGGCCCGCGACCGGGCCGCCGAGGACCTGGACACCGCCCGCGAGGCGCTCGCGAAGGCCGAGGCGGCCGCCGGGCCGATGGTCCCGGCCGCCGAGGTCGTCTTCGTACGGACCTTCCCCGCACGCGTCGCCACCGTGACGGCCCGGCCGGGGGCGCAGGTCTCCGGCACCGCGATGACCCTCTCCTCCGGCAGGCTCATGGCCCAGGGCTATCTCCAGAACCACCAGAAGGGGATGGTCCGCGCCGGACAGAAGGTGCGGATCCTCGCCGAGACGACCGGACAGGAGGCCACCGGCCGCGTGGTCTCGGTGGCGGACACCCCCTCGCAGCAGCAGGACCAGCAGCCCGACACGCAGGGATCCGGACCCGACGGGAACGGCGCCACCGGCGGGGGAGGGGGCGGCACGCAGGGCAACGGCGCCACCGGCTACCTCTTCACCGTCGACCCCTCCCGCGAACTTCCCCCGGGCCTCGCGGGCCAGGAGGTGCGCCTCACCATCGAGGCCGCCTCCACCGACGGCAAGGCCCTCGTCGTCCCGGTCACCGCCGTCTCCGCGGGCGTCGACGGCAGGACCGTCGTCACGACCGTCGACGGCACCGGCCGGCAGCGGCGGATCGAGGTGCGGACCGGCACGACCGGCGACGGCTTCGTCGAGGTCCTACCGGCCACCCCAGGCGCGCTCAAGGAGGGCGACGAGGTCGTCACCGGGGTGAACCCGGGCGCGGCCCCGGGCGGTCCCGAGGGGGCGCGGTGAGCGGGACGGGAGACCGGGACGCCCCCGTCATCGAGTTCCGCGAGGTGGCCCTCACCTACCCGGGCCCGCCGCCCGTCGCCGCCCTCAAACCCTGCGGACTCACCGTGCGCAGAGGCGAGTTCATCACCGTCGTCGGCCCCTCCGGATCGGGCAAGTCGACCTTCCTGAACGTCGCGGGACTGCTCGACGCCCCCACCGGCGGCACGTACCTCCTGGACGGCATCGACACGGCGGCACTGCGCGACGCGGAGCGCACGGCCCTGCGCGGGCGGCGGATCGGCTTCGTCTTCCAGGCCTTCCACCTCCTGCCGCACCGCAGCGCCACGGAGAACGTCACGCTCTCGATGGTCTACTCGGCGGTGCCCCGCGCCGAGCGCCGCGCCCGGGCCCGTACCGCCCTCGAACGGGTGGGACTCGGCCACCGGGCCGAGGCGCTGCCCGGCCGGCTCTCCGGCGGCGAACGCCAGCGGGTGGCCATCGCCCGCGCCCTGGCCGGCCGCCCCTCGCTGCTCCTGTGCGACGAACCGACCGGCAACCTCGACTCGGACAACGCCGGATCCGTCCTCGACCTCCTCGGCGAACTGCATGCCTCCGGCATGACGATCCTCGTGATCACCCACGACGCGGAGGTGGCGGCGCGCGGCGGGCGCACCGTGACGATCCGCGACGGCGTGCTGAGCGAGCCGGCATGAGGGGCCCCGGGAAGCGACTGGTCGAACCCTCCCGGCTCGCGGCCCGCGACGTCCTCGCCGAGGCCGTCGCCGGAATGCTCCAGCGCCCCGGCCGCTCGGTCCTCACCGCGCTCGGCACCGTCCTCGGCGTCGGCACCTTCGTGGCGATCCTCGGGCTGACCGCGACGACCTCCTCGCAGATCGACGCGCGGTTCAACCTGCTCACGGCCACCGAGGTGACCGTCGAGGACATCGCCCGCGACCAGGACGAGTTCGCCGACCCCGCCTTCCCCGCCGACGCGGACGCCCGCGTCGAACGGCTCGGCGGGGTCGAGGACGCGGGCGTCTACTGGCCCGTCCGCCTGCCGCCCGGCACGGCCGTCCGCTCCGCGCCGGTCGGCGACGGCGCGGGCGGCGAGCGGACCGAGGTCGTCGCGGCGTCCCCCGGCGCGCTGCGGGCGGCGGCGCCGACCCTCGCCCAGGGCAGGCTGTACGACGCGTTCACGTCCGGGTCCGGGCAGCCGGTCGCGGTGCTCGGCAGGTCCGTGGCGGCCCGGCTCGGCATCACCACCCTGGAGACCCGGCCGGCGGTGTTCATCGGCGACGAGCCCTTCACCGTCGCCGGGATCATCGACGACGTGAAGCGCAGACCCGACGTCCTGATGTCGGCCACCGTGCCCCGCACGACCGCCGAGAAGCTCTGGGGGCCGCCCCAGCAGGGCGACGCGAAGATGCTGATCACGACGGCGACGGGCGCGGCCCGCCAGATCGCCCGGGAGGCGCCGGTCGCGCTGCGCCCGGACCACCCGGAGTACCTGAGGGCGATACCGCCGCCGGACCCCAGGACCCTGCGCGCGGGCGTGACCGGCGACCTCGACCAGCTGTTCCTGCTCCTCGCGGCGATCTGCCTGGTGATCGGCGCGGTCGGCATCGCCAACACGACCCTGGTCGCCGTCCTGGAGCGGACCGGCGAGATCGGCCTGCGGCGAGCCCTCGGCGCCCGGGGACGGCACATCACCGTCCAGTTCCTCACGGAATCGGGTGCTCTGGGCGCGGTGGGTGGGCTCGTCGGCACGGCGCTCGGGGTGTCGACGGTGATCGGGGTGGCGCTGGTGCGGCACTGGACGCCGGTGATGCACACGGGGACGGTCGCCGCGGCCCCGGCCGTCGGCCTGGTCACGGGCGTCGTCGCCGGCCTTTACCCGGCCTGGCGCGCCTCCCGGATCCAGCCGGCCGAGGCGCTCCGCCGCTGAGGCGACACGGCGAAGGGCCGTCCCTCCCCCGAGGAGTGACGGCCCTTCGTCGTACGAGAGGGGTGGATCAGAGGATGCGGACCGCGCCCGAGGGGGTGTCCCAGTCCATGGTGTGCTCGACCACGCCGCTGGAGGGGTTCTGCGCGCCGACGTACTTGCCGCCGCCCACGTAGATGGCCACGTGGTACGAGCCGCTGCGGCTGCCCCAGTACAGGACGTCGCCCGGTTGCAGGTTGCTCAGGGAGACCTCGGTGCCCATGCTCGACTGCTGGTACGAGATGCGGGGCAGGTCGATGCCGGCCGCGCGGTAGGCGGCCTGGACGAGGCCGGAGCAGTCCCAGGAGTTGGGGCCGGTGCCGCCGGAGACGTAGGCGTCGCCGATCTGGGCGCGGGCGAAGGCCACGATCGTGGCGGCGGCGCCGGAGGGGGCCTGCGTCCGGGTCTCGTTCTGCGAGGCGGTGGAGCCGCTGTCGGAGGACGAGGAGCCGCTGTCGCTGGACGCGCTCGTGGTGGAGAGCTGGGTGCGGGCGGCGTCGCGCGAGGCGCGCTCCGCGGCGTCCCGGCGCTCCTGCTCGGCCTTGAGGCGGGCCTTCTCGGCGCGCTCGGCCGCGGCCTTGCGCTCGGCCTCGGCCTTGGCCTTCTTGGCCTCCTGCGCGGCCTTGTGCAGCGCCGCGTCCTCCTGCGTCTGGAGGCTCTGGTCGAGGGCCTCCTGCTGGGAGGCCTCGGCGGAGGCGGCCACGGCGCTGGCGAGGCCGGCGCCGTCGGCGAGCGAGCCCAGGGTGGGCATCTCGATGGTCTCGGTCACCGGCTCGGCATTCGCCGGCCCGGCAGCACCGGCCACCGCGATGGTGCCGAGGACGCCACCGGCAACTCCGGCGCGGAGCGCCATCTTCGAGGCGCTGCGGCGGGGCTTCCGGTGGCTGGGTATGTGAGCGGTGTGGGACATGGGACAACCGCTATCAGGGCTTCGCGGTTCCCTTCAAGAAACGTGGAGTGCGCCACAGTTGCCACCGGAACCGTTGAATCCGCCGCCGTGACGCCCTTATTGACGCCGTAACGGGCATATCGGGCACGGCTCATCTGGCCCTTGATCACGGGTTTTCATTGAAACGCCCGAATTGCCCGACGCTTACCACCTCTTGACGCCCTTGGCCAAGCCCTCTTTTTTCGGCCTTCCCGAGAGGTGACGCAGGTCACACTCCAGCTCGTGAACGCGCGCACGCGTCCACCTCCGTACGCCCAACCCCCCTACCGGGCGAAGGCGGTTCCCTTATCACCCGGACGCATCCATCGCCAATTTGCCTGTAGCTGCCAACACTTGATAGTGCAACACCCCCTCCGAGCAGCGATTTCCGGTACGGATGTCACATCTGGTGATCACCTGGGTGCTTCGCGCGACAAGATCACCGCTCATCCGGCTTCATGATCCTTCGTCAGGTGGTGGAGATCACAAAGTCCGCGCTGTACCCCGTGTCGCAGATCACAGAGGGGCGGGCATAAGATGCGGGGCAGCCGGGCTTGTGAACTGCCTCACATGGGGGCGATCTTTCACGGTCCGGCGGTGCGGTCCAACGGTCAAGGACGACTGGAAGGAGCGAGGAGCGTGAATGCGTACGCGCCCGTCCTCGTGCTCGGTGCCCTGGGTGCGGGGTTTGCGATCTTCTCCGTGGTCATGGCCACGCTTATCGGGCCAAAGCGGTACAACAGGGCGAAACTAGAGGCGTACGAGTGCGGCATCGAGCCGACGCCCACTCCCGCCGGGGGCGGCCGCTTCCCGATCAAGTACTACCTGACGGCGATGCTCTTCATCGTCTTCGACATCGAGATCGTCTTCCTCTACCCCTGGGCCGTCACCTTCGACGCCCTGGGGCTTTTCGGGCTCGTGGAGATGCTGCTCTTCGTGCTCACCGTCTTCGTCGCCTACGCGTACGTGTGGCGGCGCGGCGGCCTGGAATGGGACTGAGGGGCTGAGGAGCACCCAATGGGACTCGAAGAGAAACTCCCGAGCGGCTTTCTGCTGACGACGGTCGAGCAGGCCGCGGGCTGGGTCCGGAAGGCCTCCGTCTTCCCCGCGACCTTCGGCCTCGCCTGCTGCGCCATCGAGATGATGACCACCGGAGCCGGCCGGTACGACCTGGCCCGCTTCGGCATGGAGGTCTTCCGCGGCTCGCCGCGCCAGGCCGACCTGATGATCGTGGCCGGCCGGGTCAGCCAGAAGATGGCGCCCGTCCTGAGGCAGGTCTACGACCAGATGCCCAACCCCAAGTGGGTCATCTCCATGGGCGTCTGCGCCTCCTCGGGCGGCATGTTCAACAACTACGCGATCGTGCAGGGCGTCGACCACATCGTGCCGGTCGACATCTACCTGCCCGGCTGCCCGCCGCGTCCGGAGATGCTCCTGGACGCGATCCTCAAGCTCCACCAGAAGATCCAGTCCTCCAAGCTCGGCGTGAACGCCGAGGAGGCGGCCCGCGAGGCGGAGGAGGCGGCGCTCAAGGCACTGCCGACCATCGAGTTGAAGGGTCTGCTCCGTTGAGTGACGAAACCCCGAACCCCGAGAAGGAGCTCAGCGGGCAGAACCTGCCGGGCCAGCGCGGGGACCACGGCGAGGAGGTCCGCGTCCAGCGCGGCATGTTCGGTGCCCAGAGCGGCGCCGACACCTCCGGCTACGGCGGCCTCGTCCGCTCGATCCGGCTCCCCGGCCCGGCCGCCCGCCCCTACGGCGGCTGGTTCGACGAGGTCGCCGACGAGCTGGAGGGCGCCCTGGAGGAGCAGGGGCTCCTCCCGGAGAACGCCATCGAGAAGACGGTCGTCGACCGCGGCGAGCTCACCTTCCACATCGAGCGCGAGCACCTGGTCCGCGTGGCCCGCACCCTGCGCGACGACCCCGCGCTCCGCTTCGAGCTCTGCACCGGCGTCTCCGGCGTCCACTACCCCGGCGACAAGGGCCGCGAGCTGCATGCCGTCTACCACCTGCGCTCGCTGACCCACGGCCGGCTGATCCGCCTGGAGGTCTCGGCCCCCGACGCCGACCCGAGGATCCCCACGCTCACCGCCGTCTACCCGACGAACGACTGGCACGAGCGCGAGACGTACGACTTCTTCGGCATCGTCTTCGACGGCCACCCCGCCCTCACCCGGATCATGATGCCGGACGACTGGCAGGGCCACCCGCAGCGCAAGGACTACCCCCTCGGCGGCATCGCCGTCGAGTACAAGGGCGCCCAGATCCCGGCTCCGGACCAGCGGAGGTCGTACAGCTGATGTCCACCGAACACGCGTCTCCCCGAGAGACCACCGAAGGCGCCGTCTACACGGTGACCGGCGGCGACTGGGAAGAGGTCGTCCAGTCCGCCGCGAAGGCCGACGACGAGCGCATCATCGTCAACATGGGCCCCCAGCACCCGTCCACCCACGGCGTGCTCCGCCTGATCCTGGAGATCGACGGCGAGACCGTCACCGAGGCCCGCTGCGGCATCGGCTACCTCCACACCGGCATCGAGAAGAACCTCGAATACCGGACCTGGACGCAGGGCACCACCTTCGTCACGCGCATGGACTACCTCACCTCGTTCTACAACGAGACGGCGTACTGCCTCGGCGTGGAGAAGCTCCTCGGCATCACCGAGCAGATCCCGGACCGCGCCAGCGTCATCCGCGTCCTGCTCATGGAGCTCAACCGGCTCTCCTCCCACCTGGTGTGCATCGCCACCGGCGGCATGGAGCTCGGCGCCACCACGATCATGATCTACGGCTTCCGGGACCGCGAGATGATCCTGGACCTGTACGAACTGATCACCGGCCTGCGCATGAACCACGCGTTCATCCGCCCCGGCGGCCTCGCCCAGGACCTCCCGCCCGGCGCCGTCGACGCCGTGCGCGAGTTCGTGAAGACCATGAAGAAGAACCTGCCGGAGTACGACAAGCTCGCCACCGGCAACCCCATCTTCAAGGCCCGCATGCAGGACGTCGGCTACCTCGACCTCACCGGCTGCATGGCCCTCGGCGCCACCGGACCGATCCTCCGGTCGGCGGGCCTCCCGCACGACCTGCGGAAGACCGACCCGTACTGCGGCTACGAGAACTACGAGTTCGACATCCCGACCGCCGACACCTGCGACTCCTACGGACGCTTCCTCGTCCGCCTGGAGGAGATGCGCCAGTCCCTCCGGATCGTCGAGCAGTGCCTCGACCGCCTGGAGCCCGGCCCCGTCATGGTCGGCGACAAGAAGATCGCCTGGCCGGCGCAGCTCGCCCTCGGCCCGGACGGCCTCGGCAACTCGCTCGACCACATCAAGAAGATCATGGGCACCTCCATGGAGGCCCTGATCCACCACTTCAAGCTGGTCACCGAGGGCTTCCGGGTCCCCGCCGGGCAGGCCTACGCGGCCGTCGAATCGCCCAAGGGCGAGCTCGGCGTCCACGTCGTCTCCGACGGCGGCACCCGCCCCTACCGGGTCCACTTCCGCGATCCGTCCTTCACCAACCTCCAGGCCATGGCCGCGATGTGCGAGGGCGGCCAGGTCGCCGACGTCATCGTCGCCGTCGCCTCCATCGACCCCGTGATGGGAGGCGTCGACCGATGACGGAGAACGTCAGCCTCGGGATGCCCCAGCTTCCCGCGCCCCCGTACCCGGCGGACGTCCACGCCCGGCTCGCCGAGGACGCGAAGGCGATCGTCGACCGGTACCCGGACTCCCGCTCCGCGCTCCTCCCCATGCTGCACCTCGTGCAGGCGGAGGAGGGCCACGTGACCCGTACCGGCATGGCGTTCTGCGCCGAGACCCTCGGCCTGACCACCGCCGAGGTCACCGCCGTCGCCACCTTCTACACGATGTACCGGCGCAAGCCCTCCGGCGACTACCAGGTCGGCGTCTGTACGAACACGCTCTGCGCCGTCATGGGCGGCGACGCCATCTTCGAGGAGCTCAAGCAGCACCTCGGCGTCGGGAACAACGAGACGACGGACGACGGCAAGATCACGCTCGAACACATCGAGTGCAACGCGGCCTGCGACTTCGCGCCCGTCGTGATGGTCAACTGGGAGTTCTTCGACAACCAGACGCCCGAGTCCGCCAAGAAGATGGTCGACGACCTCCGGGCCGGACGCACCGTCGAACCCACCCGCGGCGCCCCGCTCTGCACCTTCAAGGAGACCGCCCGCATCCTCGCCGGCTTCCCCGACGAGCGCCCCGGCGCCGTCGAGGCCACCGGCGGAGCCGGCCCCGCCTCCCTCGTCGGCCTGCGCCTGGCCAAGGGCGAGACCCCGCACCACCGAATCGTCCACCCGCGCGGTGAGGCAGCCAGTCAGGAGGGGGAGTGATGACCTTGGCCGCCGAGATCAACAACAGCAGCCCCGAGAAGCTGCTCGCACCCGTCCTGTCGGCCTTCTGGGACCAGCCCGACTCCTGGACCCTGGAGACCTACCGGCGGCACGAGGGCTACGAGGGCCTGCGCAAGGCCCTCGCGATGAGCCCCGACGACCTCATCGCGTACGTCAAGGAATCCGGCCTCCGCGGACGCGGTGGCGCGGGCTTCCCCACCGGCATGAAGTGGCAGTTCATCCCGCAGGGCGACGGCAAGCCGCACTACCTCGTCGTCAACGCCGACGAGTCCGAACCCGGCACCTGCAAGGACATCCCCCTCCTCTTCGCCAACCCGCACTCCCTCATCGAGGGCATCGTGATCGCCTGCTACGCGATCCGCTCCAACCACGCCTTCATCTATCTGCGCGGCGAGGTCGTCCCCGTCCTGCGCCGCCTCCACGAGGCCGTCCGCGAGGCCTACGCCGCCGGCTACCTCGGCACGAACATCCTCGGCAGCGGACTCGACCTCGAACTCACCGTGCACGCCGGCGCCGGCGCGTACATCTGCGGTGAGGAGACCGCGCTGCTCGACTCGCTCGAAGGGCGCCGCGGCCAGCCCCGGCTGCGCCCCCCCTTCCCCGCGGTCGCCGGTCTGTACGCCTGCCCCACTGTGGTGAACAACGTCGAATCCATCGCCTCGGTTCCCGCGATCCTGAACAAGGGCAAGGACTGGTTCACCTCCATGGGGACCGAGAAGTCCCCGGGCTTCACGCTGTACTCGCTCAGCGGGCACGTCGCCTCGCCCGGCCAGTACGAGGCCCCCCTCGGCATCACCCTGCGCCAGCTCCTCGACATGAGCGGCGGGATGCGCCCCGGCCACCGGCTCAAGTTCTGGACCCCGGGCGGCTCCTCGACCCCCATGTTCACCGACGAGCACCTCGACGTCCCCCTCGACTACGAGGGCGTCGGCGCCGCCGGATCGATGCTCGGCACCAAGGCCCTCCAGTGCTTCGACGAGACCACCTGCGTCGTCCGGGCCGTCACCCGCTGGACCGAGTTCTACGCCCACGAGTCCTGCGGCAAGTGCACCCCCTGCCGCGAGGGCACGTACTGGCTCGTCCAGCTGCTCCGCGACATCGAGGCCGGCAAGGGCCAGATGTCCGACCTCGACAAGCTCAACGACATCGCCGACAACATCAACGGCAAGTCGTTCTGCGCCCTCGGCGACGGCGCCGCCTCGCCGATCTTCTCCTCGCTGAAGTACTTCCGCGCGGAGTACGAGCAGCACATCACGGGCAAGGGCTGCCCCTTCGACCCGGCCAAGTCGACCGCCTGGGCGGACAACCACAAGGAGGTGACCGCATGACCGTCACCACGTCCCACCCGGCGGGCGGCGGCAGCCCGGCCGTACCCCCGGAGGACCTCGTCACGCTGACCATCGACGGCGCCGAGATCTCCGTCCCCAAGGGGACGCTGGTCATCCGCGCCGCCGAACAGCTCGGCATCGAGATCCCGCGCTTCTGCGACCACCCGCTCCTCGACCCCGCAGGCGCCTGCCGCCAGTGCATCGTCGAGGTCGAGGGCCAGCGCAAGCCCATGGCCTCCTGCACCATCACCTGCACCGACGGCATGGTGGTCAAGACGCAGCTCACCTCGCCCGTCGCCGAGAAGGCCCAGCACGGCGTGATGGAGCTGCTGCTCGTCAACCACCCGCTGGACTGCCCGGTCTGCGACAAGGGCGGCGAGTGCCCCCTGCAGAACCAGGCCATGTCCCACGGCCAGGCCGAATCCCGCTTCGAGGGCGTCAAGCGGACCTACGAGAAGCCCATCCCGATCTCCACGCAGGTGCTGCTCGACCGCGAGCGCTGCGTGCTCTGCGCCCGCTGCACCCGCTTCTCCAACCAGGTCGCGGGCGACCCGATGATCGAGCTCATCGAGCGCGGCGCGCTCCAGCAGGTCGGCACCGGCGAGGGCGACCCCTTCGAGTCGTACTTCTCCGGCAACACCATCCAGATCTGCCCGGTCGGCGCCCTCACCTCGGCCGCCTACCGCTTCCGCTCCCGCCCCTTCGACCTGGTCTCCTCGCCGTCCGTCTGCGAGCACTGCGCCGGCGGCTGCGCCACCCGCACCGACCACCGGCGCGGCAAGGTCATGCGGCGGCTCGCCGCCGAGGACCCCGAGGTCAACGAGGAGTGGATCTGCGACAAGGGCCGCTTCGCCTTCCGGTACGCCCAGCAGCGCGACCGGCTCACCACCCCGCTCGTCCGGAACCCCGACACCGGTGAGCTGGAGGCCGCGTCCTGGCCCGAGGCCCTGGAGGCCGCCGCCCGCGGACTCGTCCGCGGCCGCACCGGCGTCCTCACCGGCGGCCGCCTGACCGTCGAGGACTCCTACGCGTACGCCAAGTTCGCCCGGGTCGCCCTCGACACCAACGACATCGACTTCCGGGCCCGGATCCACTCCGGCGAGGAGGCCGACTTCCTGGCCTCCGCCGTCGCCGGACGCGGCCGCGACCAAGGGGGCACCTCCCTGTTCGAGCGAAGCCGAGAACTTGGGGGAGGCTCGGGTGTCACGTACACCTCGCTCGAAGCCGCCCCGGCCGTGCTCCTCGTCGGCCTGGAGTCCGAGGAGGAGGCCCCCGGCGTCTTCCTGCGGCTCCGCAAGGCCTGGCGCAAGCACGGCCAGAGGACGTACGCCGTCGCCCCCTTCGCGACCCGCGGCCTGGAGAAGACGGGCGGCACCCTGCTGCCCGCCGCCCCCGGCACCGAGACCGAGTGGCTCGACGCCCTCACCTCCCGGGTCGGCCTCTCCGAGGACGGCGCCGCCGCGGCCGAGGCCCTCCGCCAGGAGGGCGCCGTCCTCGCCGTCGGCGAGCGGCTCGCGGGCGTGCCCGGCGCGCTCACCGCCGCGCTGCGCGCCTCCGTCGCCACCGGCGCCCGCCTCGTGTGGATCCCGCGCCGCTCCGGCGAGCGCGGCGCCGTCGAGGCCGGGGCGCTCCCCGCGCTGCTGCCCGGCGGCCGGCCCGCGACCGACCCCCGCGCGCGCGAGGAGGTCGCCGCCGCCTGGGGCGTCCGCGAACTCCCGCACCGCTACGGCCGCGACACCACCCAGATCGTGGAGGCCGCCGCCGCCGGCGAACTCGCGGCGCTGCTCGTCGCCGGCGTCGAGGTCGCCGACCTGCCGGACCCGGCACGCGCGCGCGAGGCCCTCGCATCGGCCTTCGTGGTCTCCCTGGAGCTGCGGCCGAGCGAGGTCACCGAGCACGCCGACGTGATCCTGCCGGTCGCGGCCGTCGCCGAGAAGCCCGGCACCTTCCTCAACTGGGAGGGCAGGGCCAGGCTCTTCGAGGCCGCGCTCAAGCCCGAGCAGATGACGAGGCCGCTCGCCCCGACCGACGCCCGCGTCCTCCACATGCTCGCCGACGCCCTCGACGTCCACCTCGGGCTGCCCGACCTGCGGTCCATCCGCGGGGAGATGGACCGGCTCGGCGGCTGGACCGAGGAGCGGGCCCTGGAGCCCACCGCGCACGGGGTGCCCGCGCCCCGGCCCGGCGACGGCGAGGCCGTCCTCGCCGGACACCGGCTCCTCCTCGACCTCGGCAGGCTCCAGGAGGGCGACGCCGCCCTGGCCGGCACCCGGCACGCCGCCGTCGCCCGGCTCTCCGCCACCACCGCCGCCGACACCGGCGTCAAGGACGGCGACGTCCTGGAGGTGACCGGCCCCGCGGGCTCCGTCACCTTCCCGCTCCAGGTCACCGAGATGCCCGACCGCGTCGTCTGGCTCCCGCTGAACTCGGCCGGCCGCGGCGTCCTCTCCGACACCGGCGCCCACCCCGGCGACCTGGTCCGCATCGGCCCGGCGACCCCGCAGGAGGTGCAGGCATGACCACGCCGCTCGCCGCCGAAGACCTGTCCATGTTCGGCACGGACCCCTGGTGGCTCGTGCTGATCAAGGCCGTCTTCTGCTTCGCCTTCCTGATGGTCACCGTGCTCTTCTCCATCGTGTGGGAGCGCAAGGTCGTCGCCTGGATGCAGCTGCGCATCGGCCCCAACCGGCACGGCCCCTGGGGCCTCCTCCAGTCCCTCGCGGACGGCGTCAAGCTGATGCTCAAGGAGGACGTGATCGTCCGGAAGGCCGACAAGGTCGTCTACGTCCTCGCCCCGATCATCGCCGCGATCCCCGCGTTCATGGCCATCGCCGTGATCCCCTTCGGCCCGGCCGGCAACGAGGTCTCGATCTTCGGCCACCGCACCGCGATGCAGCTCACCGACCTGCCGATCGCGATGCTGTACGTCCTCGCGGTCGCCTCCGTCGGCATCTACGGCATCGTCCTCGCCGGCTGGTCCTCGGGCTCCACGTACCCGCTCCTCGGCGGCCTGCGGTCCTGCGCGCAGATGATCTCCTACGAGATCGCCATGGGCGCGGCCTTCGCCTCGGTCTTCCTCTACTCCGGGTCGATGTCGACCTCGAAGATCGTCGAGGCGCAGGCGGACCGCTGGTTCGTGATCCTGCTGCCGGTCTCGTTCATCATCTACATCGTCACGATGGTCGGCGAGACCAACCGCGCCCCCTTCGACATGCCGGAGTCCGAGGGCGACCTCGTCGGCGGCTTCAACACCGAGTACTCCTCCATCAAGTTCGCGATGTTCATGCTCGCCGAGTACGTGAACATGGTGACGGTCTCGGCCGTGTCGGTGACCCTCTTCCTGGGCGGCTGGCGGGCCCCGTACCCGGTCTCCACCTTCTGGGAGGGCGCGAACCACGGCTGGTGGCCGATGCTCTGGTTCGTCATCAAGGTGCAGCTGCTGCTGTTCTTCTTCATCTGGCTCCGCGGCACCCTGCCCCGCGTCCGCTACGACCAGCTGATGAAGCTCGGCTGGAAGGTCCTCATCCCGGTCGCCGTGGTCTGGCTGATGCTGGTCGCCACCGTCCGCGCGCTGCGCAACGAGAACATCGCCTTCTCCAACATCGTGCTGTACGTGGCCGGCGCCGTCCTCGCCCTGCTGCTCCTCTCCTTCCTGGTCGACACGTTCCGCGACCGGAAGGCGAAGGCGGCCGCGCCCGCACCCGCCGACGAGCGCTCCTTCGACCCGATGGCCGGCGGCTTCCCCGTACCGCCCAAGCCCGGGCAGTCCCTGCCGCCCGTGCCGCGGCGCAGGCCCCGGCACGAGCGGGACCTCGTTGTCAGTGGTGGCCCCGATACTGCTACAGAGAGTGACGAAAGGGGGACGGACGGTGTCTGATTTCCAGAATCCGGTGGCCGGCTTCGGCGTGACCTTCAAGGCCATGTTCAAGAAGCGGCTGACCGAGCAGTACCCGGAGCAGCAGAAGACGACGGCGCCCCGCTTCCACGGCCGGCACCAGCTCAACCGTCACCCCGACGGTCTGGAGAAGTGCGTCGGCTGCGAGCTGTGCGCCTGGGCCTGTCCCGCCGACGCCATCTACGTGGAGGGCGCGGACAACACCGACGAGGAGCGCTACTCGCCGGGCGAGCGGTACGGCCGCGTCTACCAGATCAACTACGCCCGCTGCATCCTCTGCGGGCTGTGCATCGAGGCGTGCCCCACGCGCGCGCTGACGATGACCAACGAGTTCGAACTGGCCGACTCCTCCCGCGAGGCCCTGATCTACACCAAGGAGCAGCTCCTCGCGGGGCTGACCGAGGAGATGGTCGACACCCCGCACGCGATCTTCCCGGGCATGACCGAGCAGGACTACTACCGGGGCCTGGTCACCGAGGCCGCGCCCGGCACCGTCCGTCAGGTCGCCGTGTCCAAGGGGGAGAAGGGCGAGCCGGAGGGGGCGGACGCATGAGCGCGAACCTCGCGGCGTACGCGACCTCCACCGGTGAGGCCTTCCAGTTCTGGGTCCTCGGCACCGTCGCCGTCGTCGGCGCGCTGTCCACGATCCTGATGAAGAAGGCCGTGCACTCGGCGCTCTCCCTCGCCGGGACCATGATCGTCCTGGCGGTCTTCTACCTCGCCAACGGCGCGTACTTCCTCGGCATCGTCCAGATCGTCGTCTACACCGGCGCGATCATGATGCTCTTCCTCTTCGTCGTCATGCTGGTCGGCGTCACGGCCGCGGACTCGCTGAAGGAGACCATCAAGGGCCAGCGCTGGCTGGCCGCCGCCTGCGGCCTCGGCTTCGGCATCCTGCTCGCCGCCGGCATCGGGAACGCCTCGCTGAAGGACTTCGCCGGCCTCGGCGCCGCCAACAGCGCGAACGGCGGGAACGTCGAGGGCCTCGCCGCCCTCATCTTCACCAAGTACGTCTTCGCCTTCGAGATCACCGGCGCGCTGCTGATCACGGCGGCCGTCGGCGCGATGGTGCTCACCCACCGCGAGCGCACCGAGCGGGCCCGCACCCAGCGCGAGCTGTCCGAGCAGCGCGTCCGCGAGGGCAAGCACGTGCCGCCGCTGCCCGCCCCCGGCGTGTACGCCCGGCACAACGCCGTCGACGTCGCCGGTCTGCTGCCCGACGGCACCCCGGCGGAGCTCACCGTCATGGGGACCCTGCGCAAGCGGGGCCAGATCCGGGACGTGTCCCACGAGGCCCTCTCGGACCTCAAGGCGCTGGAGCAGCGCTCGGCCGAGCGCCTGGGCCGCGAAGAGGAGGCTTCCCGGTGAATCCCGTCAACTACCTGTACCTGGCCGCCCTGCTGTTCACCATCGGTGCGGCCGGGGTCCTGATCCGGCGCAACGCGATCGTCGTCTTCATGTGCGTCGAGCTCATGCTCAACGCCTGCAACCTCGCGTTCGTCACCTTCTCCCGCATGCACGGCAACCTCGACGGCCAGATCATCGCCTTCTTCACGATGGTCGTCGCCGCCGCGGAGGTCGTCGTCGGGCTCGCGATCATCGTGTCCGTCTTCCGTGCCCGCCACTCGGCCTCGGTCGACGACGCCAGCCTGATGAAGCTGTGAGGGGCTGACCGTGGAAAATCTCATTGCGCTGCTCATCGGGGCGCCCCTGCTCGGAGCGGCCGTCCTGCTGCTCGGCGGGCGGCGGCTCGACAAGACCGGGCACTGGCTCGGGACGCTGCTCGCGGCCGTCTCCTTCCTGATCGGCCTGGCGCTCTTCGCCGACATGCTCGGCAGGAGCGCCGACGACCGGACCCTGCACCAGACGCTCTACACCTGGATCCCCGTCGGGACCTTCCAGGCGGACATGGGCTTCCGGCTCGACCAGCTGTCGATGACCTTCGTCCTGCTGATCACCGGGGTCGGCACGCTCATCCACGTCTACTCCATCGGCTACATGGAGCACGACGAGCGCCGCCGCCGCTTCTTCGGCTACCTCAACCTGTTCGTCGCGGCGATGCTCCTGCTCGTCCTCGCCGACAACTACCTGCTCCTGTACTTCGGCTGGGAGGGCGTCGGCCTCGCCTCGTACCTCCTGATCGGCTTCTGGCAGCACAAGCCCAGCGCGGCCACCGCCGCGAAGAAGGCCTTCATCGTCAACCGCGTCGGCGACATGGGCCTGTCGATCGCCATCATGCTCATGTTCACCACCTTCGGCACCTTCGCCTTCGGCCCGGTGCTCGAAGCGAGCGGCCAGGCCTCCGAGGGCAAGCTGACCGCGATCGGCCTGATGCTGCTCCTCGCCGCCTGCGGCAAGTCGGCCCAGGTGCCGCTGCAGTCCTGGCTCGGGGACGCGATGGAGGGCCCGACCCCGGTCTCGGCCCTCATCCACGCGGCCACGATGGTGACCGCCGGCGTGTACCTGATCGTGCGCTCCGCCGACATCTTCAACGCGGCGCCGGACGCCCAGCTCGTCGTCACCGTGGTCGGCGCGGTCACGCTCCTCTTCGGTGCGATCGTCGGTTGCGCGAAGGACGACATCAAGAAGGCGCTCGCCGGTTCGACGATGTCGCAGATCGGCTACATGATCCTGGCGGCCGGCCTCGGCCCCATCGGCTACGTCTTCGCGATCATGCACCTGGTGACGCACGGCTTCTTCAAGGCCGGACTCTTCCTCGGCGCCGGTTCCGTCATGCACGGCATGAACGACGAGGTCGACATGCGGAAGTACGGCGGCCTGCGGAAGTACATGCCGGTCACCTTCGTCACCTTCGGCCTCGGCTACCTCGCGATCATCGGCTTCCCGGGCCTGTCCGGCTTCTTCTCCAAGGACAAGATCATCGAGGCGGCCTTCGCCAAGGGCGGCACCGAGGGCTGGATCCTCGGCGCGGTCACCCTGCTGGGCGCGGCCATCACCGCGTACTACATGACCCGCGTGATGCTGATGACCTTCTTCGGCGAGAAGCGCTGGCAGCCGGACGCCGAGGGCCACGAGCCGCACCCGCACGAGTCGCCCAAGTCCATGGTCATCCCGATGATCCTGCTGGCCGTCGGCTCGGTCGCCGGAGGCGCGGTCTTCGAGTTCTCCGGGTTCGTCGAGTGGCTGGAGCCCGTCACCGGCTTCGAGCACGGCCACGCGCCGATCAGCGCCGCCGCCGTCACCGCCGCCACCGTCGCCGTCATGGTGATCGGCGTCGGCCTCGCGTACCTCCAGTACGGCCGCAGGCCCGTCCCGGTGGTCGCCCCGCGCGGCTCGCTCCTCACCCGGGCCGCCCGCCGCGACCTGCTCCAGGACGACTTCAACCACGCGGTCTTCGTCACCGGCGGCACGCACCTGACGCGCTCGCTCGTGTACCTCGACCACAGCCTGGTCGACGGCGTCGTCAACGGCACCGCGGCCGCCGTCGGCGGACTCTCCGGCCGACTGCGCAAGCTCCAGAACGGCTACGCCCGCACGTACGCGGTCTCCATGTTCGGAGGTACGGCGGTGCTGATCGCCGCGACCCTGCTGATGAGGGCGGTGTAACTCCCATGTCCTTCCCGCTCCTTACGGCGACGGCAGCGGTGCCGGCGGTCGGTGCGATCCTCACCGCCGCCGTCCCCGCCGCCCGCCGCACCGCCGCCAAGTGGCTGGCGCTGCTCGTCTCGCTCGCCACGCTCGTCCTCGCCGGGGTGGTCTTCGCCCGCTTCGAACCGGGCGGCGACCGCTACCAGCTCACCGAGAACCACGCCTGGATCAAGGACTTCGGCGTCCGGTACGAGCTCGGCGTCGACGGCATCGGGGTCGCGCTCATCGGTCTCACCGCCCTGCTGATCCCGTTCATCGTCCTGGCCGGCTGGCACGACGCCGACCCGCTGGAGACCGCCTCGAAGAGGTGGCGGCCGACGCAGGGCTTCTTCGCCCTGATCCTCATGGTCGAGGCGATGGTGATCCTCTCCTTCGAGGCCACCGACGTCTTCCTCTTCTACATCCTGTTCGAAGCCATGCTCATCCCGATGTACTTCCTCATCGGCGGCTTCGGCGACCGCGCCCACAGCGGCTCCGACGAGAACGCGGCGGCCCAGCGCTCGTACGCGGCCGTCAAGTTCCTGCTCTACAACCTCGTCGGCGGCCTGATCATGCTGGCCGCCGTCATCGGGCTCTACGTGGTCGCGGGGAACTTCTCGCTCACCGAGATCGCCGAGGCCCGCGCCAACGGCTCGCTCGACATGGCCACCAGCACCGAGCGGTGGCTGTTCCTCGGCTTCTTCTTCGCCTTCGCGGTGAAGGCGCCGCTCTGGCCGCTGCACACCTGGCTGCCGAACGCGATGGGGGAGGCCACCACCCCGGTCGCCGTCCTCATCACCGCCGTCGTCGACAAGGTCGGCACCTTCGCGATGCTCCGCTTCTGCCTCGGCCTCTTCCCCGACGCCAGCAAGTGGGCCACCCCCGCGATCGTCGTCCTCGCCCTCATCAGCATCGTCTACGGCGCGCTGGTCGCCGTCGGCCAGCGGGACATCAAGCGCCTGGTGGCCTACGCGTCGATCTCGCACTTCGGCTTCATCATCCTGGGCATCTTCGCGATGACCAGCCAGGGCCAGTCCGGCGCCACGCTCTACATGGTCAACCACGGCGTCTCGACGGCCGCGCTGATGCTCGTCGCCGGCTTCCTGATCTCCCGGCGCGGCTCGCGGCTCATCGCCGACTACGGCGGCGTGCAGAAGGTCGCCCCGGTGCTCGCCGGCACCTTCCTGATCGGCGGCCTCGCGACCCTGTCGCTGCCCGGACTCGCCCCGTTCGTCAGTGAGTTCCTGGTCCTGGTCGGCGCCTTCGAGCGCTATCCGGTGGCCGGGATCGTCGCCACCACCGGCATCGTCCTCGCCGCGCTCTACACCCTCGTCCTGTACCAGCGGACGATGACCGGGCCGGTGAAGGAGGAGGTGCGGGCACTGCCCGACCTGCGCGCGCGCGAGCTGGCCGTGGTCGCGCCGCTGATCGCCGTCCTGATCTTCCTCGGGGTCTTCCCGAAGCCGCTGACGGACGTCGTCAACCCGGCCGTGCGGCACACCATGTCCGACGTCCATCAGAAGGACCCCCAGCCCCAGAACGTGGAGGCGGCCAAGTGAGTTCCATGGCTGTCCACAGCATGTGGACGACGGCTGCCGAGCCGATCGCCAAGATCCCGGCACCGCACATCGAGTACACCCAGCTCTCGCCCGTTCTCATCGTGCTCGGCGCCGCGGTCGTCAGCGTCCTCGTCGAGGCCTTCGTGCCCCGCAAGGGCCGCTACCACAGCCAGGTCTTCCTCTCCGTCGCGGCGCTCGCCGCCGCCTTCGCCGCCGTCGTCGGCCTGGCCGCGGGCGGCTACGGCTCCACCAAGGCCCACATCGCGGCCATGGGCGCCGTCGCCGTCGACGGACCCGCCCTCTTCCTCCAGGGCACCATCCTCCTCGCCTCCATCGTGGCGGTCTTCACCTTCGCCGAGCGCAGGCTCGACCCGGCCGACCACGGCCACAAGGTCGACTCCTTCGCCGCCGAGGCCGCCGCCGTCCCCGGCAGCGACCAGGAGAAGGCCGCCGTCAAGGCCGGTTTCACCACCACCGAGGTCTTCCCGCTCGTCCTCTTCGCGATCTCCGGAATGCTGGTCTTCCCGGCCGCCAACGACCTCCTGACGCTCTTCGTCGCCCTGGAGGTCTTCTCCCTCCCGCTGTACCTGCTCTGCGCCGTCGCCCGCCGCAAGCGGCTGATGTCGCAGGAGGCGGCCGTCAAGTACTTCCTGCTCGGCGCCTTCTCCTCGGCCTTCCTGCTCTTCGGGATCGCCCTGCTGTACGGCTACGCGGGCTCCGTCTCGTACGCCACCATCGCCCGCGTCGTCGACGGCTCGATCGGCTCCGTCGACCCGGCGCTCGCCGACACCATGGGCAACGACGCGCTGCTGCTCATCGGCTTCGCCATGGTCCTCATGGGGCTCCTCTTCAAGGTCGGCGCCGTCCCGTTCCACATGTGGACCCCGGACGTCTACCAGGGCGCCCCGACCCCGGTCACCGGCTTCATGGCCGCCGCCACCAAGGTCGCCGCCTTCGGCGCGCTGCTCCGCCTGCTGTACGTGGTGCTCCCGGGCCTCACCTGGGACTGGCGGCCGGTCATGTGGGGCGTCGCCATCGTCACCATGCTGGGCGGCGCGATCGTCGCCATCACCCAGACCGACATCAAGCGGCTCCTGGCGTACTCGTCGATCGCGCACGCGGGCTTCCTGCTCGCCGGTGTCATCGCGGCCACTCCGAGCGGGATCTCGTCCGTCCTGTTCTACCTGGGCGCCTACTCCTTCGTGACGATCGGAGCCTTCGCCGTCGTCACCCTGGTCCGGGACGCGGGCGGCGAGGCCACCCACCTGTCCAAGTGGGCCGGGCTCGGCCGCCGTTCGCCGCTCGTCGCGGCGGTCTTCGCGGTCTTCCTGCTCGCCTTCGCCGGCATCCCGCTGACCTCCGGCTTCTCCGGGAAGTTCGCGGTCTTCAAGGCGGCGGCGGACGGCGGCGCGGGCGCCCTCGTCGTGGTCGGTGTGATCTCCTCGGCGATCGCCGCGTTCTTCTACATCCGGGTCATCGTGCTCATGTTCTTCAGCGAGCCGAAGCCGGACGGCCCCACGGTCGCCGTCCCTTCGGCCCTGACGAGCCTCACGATCACCGCGGGCGTCGTCGTCACCCTGGTCCTCGGCCTCGCCCCGCAGTACTTCCTGGACCTCGCGAACCAGGCGAGCGTGTTCGTCCGGTAGGACGGGCGGCACGCGCGAAGGGCCCGGCTCGGGGGCGAGCCGGGCCCTTCCGCGTACGTCCCCGGGTCAGGCCATCCAGAAGAAGACGGCGGTCATCCGCTTGTCCTCCAGGGTGGTGCCCCAGTAGCCCGTCGCGCTGTGCATGAGGTTGGCGGAGTAGAGGAGCAGGCGGTTGTAGCGGTGGGGGACGCGGATGTCCTCGGTGAAGGAGTCCGGGGGGACGAAGCGGGTGCCCAGGGCGTCGACCAGGTTGTTGTGCGGGGCCAGGACCTGGTTGCCGCCGAGCCGGCCGCCGGGCAGGTTCTGGCGGTAGAAGCTGGTGCCGCAGTCCTTGGGGGTGTCCGGGCTGAGGTAGAGCACGGCGGCGTAGCGGCACAGGCTGCGGGAGTCGGTGTGCGGGCGGGGCTCGCACTCGTCCTTGCCGACGGCCTGGACGCAGTTGTGGTTGAAGGTGCCCGCGCCCTCCGGGTTCTCGGCCCAGATCCGCGGGGCGCCGGTGGCCTTGCGCACCAGCCGCTCCACACGGGCGAGTTCGTCCGGCTCCAGGCCCGGCATGGCCCGCTGGCCGGGCCAGGGCTCGGGGTTGACCGGGGCGCCCTGGACCCAGTCGTCCTTGGCGAGGCAGCGGGCGCGCACCTCGTCGATGTTCGGCAGGACGTCGTCGATGACCCAGTAGTCGCGGCCCTTCGTCGGCTTCCGGTACGGGAGGACGGGCAGCCCGGCGCCTGGCGAGGGGGGACGGAAGGGGTGATGTGGGGGGTTCGGAGACATGCCGGGAACGCTAGTTCGGGCCCGGGAAGGGGCTTCCAAAGCGGTGGCCAAGTCTCCGACAAGAGTCGGTGTGCGCCTGCCCAAGAAACGGGAAGGGCGCCCCCGCCGCGCGGGGGCGCCCCTTGTGAGCGCACGTGATCAGGCGGAGGGGACGATCCGGCCGCGGACCTCGCCGAGCGCCACCCGGGTGCCGTCCGGGCCCGGCGCCCAGGCCGTGAGGACGACCTCGTCGCCGTCCTCCAGGAACGTCCGCTTGCCGCCCGGCAGTTCGAGGGCGTCGCGGCCGTTCCAGGTGAGCTCCAGGAGCGAGCCGCGCTGGTTCACCTCGGGGCCGGAGACCGTGCCGGAGCCGTACAGGTCACCCGTACGGAGCGAGGCGCCGTTCACCGTCATGTGGGCGAGCTGCTGGGCCGCCGTCCAGTACATGGTGGAGAACGGCGGCTCGGCCACCACCTCGCCGTTGATCTCCACCGAGATCCGCAGGTCGAAGCCGCCCGGCTCCTCCTCCGCCGCGTCGTCCAGGTACGGAAGGACGGGGAGGTCCCGCGCGGGCGGGGCCGTACGGGCCGCGTCCAGGGCCTCCAGGGGCGTCACCCACGCCGACACCGAGGTCTGGAACGACTTGCCGAGGAACGGGCCCAGCGGCACGTACTCCCAGGCCTGCACGTCCCGCGCCGACCAGTCGTTGAGCAGCGTCAGACCGAAGACGTGCTCCCGGAAGTCGGCCAGCGGGACCGGCTTGCCGAGCTCGGACGGGGTGCCGACGAGGAAGCCGACCTCCGCCTCGATGTCCAGCTTGACCGAGGGGCCGAAGACCGGGGCCGGGTCCGACGGCGCCTTGCGCTGCCCGGAGGGGCGGACGACATCGGTGCCGGAGACGACGACCGTGCCCGCGCGGCCGTGGTAACCGATCGGCAGGTGCTTCCAGTTGGGGGTGAGCGCGTCGCCGTCCGGGCGGAAGATCTTCCCGACGTTCGTCGCGTGGTGCTCGCTCGCGTAGAAGTCGACGTAGTCCGCGACCTCGTACGGCAGGTGCAGCGTCACCGCGTCCAGCGGGTGCAGCAGCGGCTCGATGTCGGCCCGGTGCGCGGGCACCGTCACCCAGGCCGTCAGCGCCCGCCGGACGTCGCGCCAGGCGGTCCGCCCGGCCGCGAGCAGCGGGTTGAGGCTCGGCTGCGCGAGCAGCGCCGCGTACGGGGAGCCGAGCGCGTGCGCCGCGGCACCCGCGTCCAGGACGTGCCCGCCGATCCGGACGCCGAGCCGGCGCCGCCCGGGCTCGTCGGCGGTCGAGAAGACGCCGTACGGGAGGTTGTGCGGGCCGAAGGGGTCGCCCTCGGCCAGGTCGAGCGGGCTGTGCTCGGACATCGGTGCGTGCCTCGCTTTCCACGTGTGTGGGGGACACGTTACGGGGCGGGCCGCCGGGCGCGGATGACATGGATCACACAGAAACCGCGGCCTCCGTGGGCAACTGCCCCCATACGCGCGGTTTGTGTCCCGGGCCGCCCCGGAACACCCCCGCGAGCTGCGGAAACAGGGCTCCCCCGGGAGCCTTCCGAGTCATACGATCAGGGCGGTGTCGTGCCGCGTGAAGTAGCCGCGGGCGCGCGCCCACCATCTTTCTTCGCACTCTTTCTCTGACCAGGAAAAGGTCCGCAACGTGAAGATCCGCCGCATTCTGGCGACCGCCGTGGCCGCCGCCGTGACCACCCCGGTCGTCTTCCTCTCGGCCGCGCCCGCGTCCGCCGACACCAAGCCGACCTCCGGGCCCTCGCAGAAGCCCGTGACCCACGCGGGCGACCTCGACGAGGACATGCCCTCGCTGGAGGACCTGAAGGCCGCCGTCGCGGCCGCGCAGAAGGCGTACGACGAGGCCGTCGCCGACGTCGCCAAGGCCCGGGCGGACATCGACGCCCTCGACAAGGCCGACCACCCGCTGCAGGTCGCGGCCGCCGACGCGAAGAAGGCCGCCGACGAGGCCGCCGCCAAGAAGACCGCCGCCGACGAGGCGCTCGCCAAGGCGAAGCAGGACGAGCAGGCCGTGAAGGACAAGCCCGACGCCACCGACGAGGAGAAGGCCGCCGCTGCCGCCGCCGTCACCGCCGCGCAGACGGCCGCCGACGAGGCCGCCACCGCGAAGGCCACCGCCGACACGAAGGCCAAGGAGGCCTCCAAGACCCTGGAGGACGCCAACGTCCAGGCGTTCCGGGTGCTCGCCCTCGCCCAGAAGGTGGAGAAGGCCGCCAAGGAGAAGCTCGACGACGCCAAGGAAGAGCTCGCCTCCTACGAGGACATGGGGGACGAGTGCGAGGAGGACTCCTCCCTCAAGGTGACGGTGAGCGGCCCGAAGAAGGTCACCGCCGGTGAGCCCGCGGTCTTCTCGATGCACGTCACCAACACCTCCGACCACAAGCTGGACCTCGTCAACGCCTTCGCGAACGCCATCCGGCTGCCCGCGCCCGGCGACGAGATCGACGAGGACACGGACTTCTCCGAGCTCGCCATCCCCGTCGAGTGGTCCTCCGCCGACGTCCTGGAGTGGACGCCGATCACCGAGAAGTCCGAATCCATCGAGGTCGGCGAGCTCGACAAGGGCGCCTCGTACGACGTGAAGCTGCGCCTCACGGTCGACGCCAAGGCCACCGCCGGCAAGGGCGCCCTCTTCGGCTACGGGGAGTACGAGAACAACGACGGCTCCTGCGGCTTCGCCAGCGACTTCAAGGACGTGAACTTCGACATCCTCGCCGCCGGCAAGGGCGACAAGCCGAAGCCGACGGAGACCACGACGCCCACCCCGGCGCCGACCGCCACCACCGGCGGCAACACGAACACCACCCAGCAGGGCGGCTCGTCCAACACCCCCGTGAACGGCACCCTCGCCGCCACCGGTGCGAACGACACCCTGCCGCTCGGCTACGCCGCCGCCGGGGCCGTCGCCCTGGGCGCCGGCGCGCTGGTCGTCGCCCGCCGCCGCAAGGCGGACGCGCAGGCGTAACCCCTGATCGGTCCCCCGTACGGCGTGAAGTCAGCCCGCCGTACGGGGGATCCTCTTTTCCCAGGTCCGGTGGAAGACGATCTCGCCGCCCTCCCTGCACACCACCTCGTCCTCGGCGAGGAAGGCGTCCGCGTCGCAGGAGAGCGCCGAGCGGGTGTCGACCGTGACGTCCCAGGCGAGCTCGGGCCGGTGCAGCCGGATCGCCCACTCCGAGCGGGTCCGGGCGGACAGCGGGCCGCTCTCGTCGATCACGCAGGTCTCCACGGCGTCCTCGGTGTACTCCAGGCCGTCCGGGTACACGCGCGTGCCGCCGTACGCCGGGCCGGCCTCCAGCGTCCATTCGCCCCTGGCCACGTCCCGGACCACCACCCGCTCCGGGCGCGGCTCCTCCAGGGTGGCCGGGTACGCGACGCCGAGGGGCGCGGACTGCTCCGGCTCCTCCCACCCGACGGCGTCCTCGGCGGGCGCGCGGACGGGCAGGGTGAGGTTCGAGCCCGCCGGGTCGAGGGTGAAGCCGGCCGCGTCCGGCTGGGGCCAGATCCACGGCCAGTACGCGGAGGAGACCGCGAGCCGCACCCGGTGGCCGGGCGCGAAGCTGTGCCCGATGCCGTTCAGCTCGAAGACGAGGCTCTCCGTCTCGCCGATCTGCGCCTCCACGGCCCGGTCGCGGCCGTAGCGGGCGGAGAGGTTCAGGGCGCCCCGGGTGACGAGGGTGGAGGAGCCGTCCGGGGCGATGTCGCAGAGCCGGGCGATCACCTGTCCGGTGGGGGCGGAGGTGCGCAGGGAGAGGCTCACGGAGGGCCGGCCCAGGATCTCGACGGGGCCGCCGTCCTCGGGGACGGGGAAGTCGAAGCAGGCCGAGCGGGCGTCCTCGTCGCGCTGGTCGGGCGGCAGGTCGGCCTCGCCGCCGACGGGGAGGAAGCGGCCGGCGTCGAGGCCGGTCCGCTGGGGCGAGTCGACCAGGACGGGGGCGCCCTGGAAGGCGTACGTGACGGGGGTGACGTGCGGCGAGGGCCAGGAGGGGTCGGCGACCCAGCGGCCGGGCAGCTCCCCGTACACGGTGGCCGGCGGGTGCGAGTCGCTGATCCAGGAGCGCAGCAGCGGCTCGGCCATCACGTCGTTCTCGACGCCCCTGAGGTGGTGGTCCCACCAGCGCAGGGTCTCCTGGAGGAAGCCGATCGCCGGTCCCGGCGGCAGGCCGCGGTCGGGGTACTGGTGGGACCAGGGGCCGATGATGCCCCGCACCCGGTCCTGGGGGAGGTGCCGGGCGAGCCGCAGGACGGTGTCGCGGTACGGGTCGTGCCAGCCGCCGACGGCGAGGACGGCGGCCCGGACCGCCCCGTAGTCCTCCCGGACGCTGCCGTGCCTCCAGTACGCGTCCCGGGTCTGGTGGGCGAGCCAGGTGTGGACGGGCGGTTCGACGGCCTCCAGGCGCCGCAGCCACAGCTCGCGCCACCCCTCGCCCGCGTACTGAGGATCCGGGGGCCGGGCGGCGAAGGCGAGCAGGGTGGCGGACCGGGCGGACATGCCGGCGCCGAGGACCGAGCCGCCCATGTAGTGGACGTCGTTGTCGTAGCGGTCGTCGGTGGCGCAGACGGAGACGACCGCCTCCAGCGGCCCGGGGGCGAGGGCGGCGACCTGGAGGGCGCTCGCGCCGCCCCGGCCGATGCCGAACATGCCGACCTTCCCGGTGCACCACTCCTGCCCGGCGAGCCAGTTCACGACGGCGACCCCGTCGGCGAGCTCGACGGCGTCGTACGCGTCCCCGGGCAGGCCCCCGCTGTTGCCGTGGCCGCGGACGTCGACCCGTACGGAGGCGTAGCCGTGGCCCGCGTACCAGGGGTGGCGCTGCCAGTCGCGCGGGGCCGTGCAGTCGGTGAGGCGGAACGGCTCGTACTCCAGGAGGGCCGGTACGGGCTCGTCGGTGAGCGGCCGCCACGCGCGCGCGTACAGTTCGGTGCCGTCCGGCAGCGGGATGCGGAGGTCCTCGTGGCGGGTCTCGTACGGGAAGTCGGTACGGATGCGCATGTCAGAACCTCGGTGGACGGGGTGCGCGAACGCTGTTCGGGACAGAACAGTCGTTCCTGGGCGTATCAGCTGATCACGAACATACCGGTGGTGACGGGAAGGCGCCCACGGTGATCGAAAGGTGACCGGATACGCTGGCTTGAGTGAATCGAGCGACACATCGACAATCCATGTGATCGTCAGCAGGCGTCAGCAGACAGGAGACCCCCTCGTGACCGTCGTCGGGCCGTTCGGCCTCAGCGTGCGGGACCAGGCTCTTGAGGCCGATGTCCAGGCCGGTCTGGCGGCTGTGGAGGCGGGCCTCCTGGACGCCACCAAGAGTGACGTCCCCTTCATCACGGAGGCCGCGCAGCACCTCGTCCTGGCCGGGGGGAAGCGGTTCCGCCCCCTGCTCGTGATGCTCGCCGCCCAGTTCGGCGACCCCTACGCGCCGGGCGTCGTGCCCTCCGCCGTGGTCGTCGAGCTCACCCATCTGGCCACGCTCTACCACGACGACGTCATGGACGAGGCCGACGTCCGGCGCGGCGTCGACAGCGCCAACACCCGCTGGGGCAACTCGATCGCCGTCCTCACGGGTGACTTCCTCTTCGCCCGCGCCTCGCACACGCTCGCGGACCTCGGCCCCGAGGCCGTGCGCATCCAGTCCGAGGCGTTCGAACGGCTCGTGACCGGCCAGATCCTGGAGACCGCCGGGCCGATGGACGGCCGCGACCCCGTCGAGCACTACCTCGACGTCCTGGGTGGCAAGACCGGCTCCCTCGTCGCCGTCTCCTGCCGCTTCGGCGCCATGATGTCCGGCGCCGACGAGAGCGTCGTCGACATCCTCACCCAGTACGGCGAGCGGCTCGGCGTCGCCTTCCAGCTCGCCGACGACGTCCTCGACATCGCCTCCGACTCCCACGAGTCCGGCAAGACCCCCGGCACCGACCTCCGCGAGGGCATCCCCACCCTCCCCGTCCTCCGCCTGCGGGCCGCCGCGGCCGCCCACGGGCGCCCGGAGGACCTGGAGCTCGTCGCCCTCATCGACGGCGGCCTCGCCGACGACGAGCGGCACGCGGAGGCCCTGCGCCGGCTGCGCGCCCACCCCGCCCTGGAGCAGGCCCGCCGGGACACCGTGCGGTACGCGGAGGAGGCGCGCGCGATGCTGGCGCCGCTGCCCGACGGGTACGCGAAGGCGGCCCTGGCGGAGATGTGCGACGCCGTGGTCCACCGCGCGGGCTGAGTCGTCCCACCGGTCTAGGTCATCTCAGGGTCGGGTCATCCCGAAGCAGTACGTGAGGTTGATCCCGGGGTCTGACGCTTCCGCGCCGCCTTCTTGGTGAGATGGAGTCATCAACCACAGGGGCAGCACGGTACGGAGGTAGCGGAGACCATGGCAGAGACCCGTAAGGCCAGCCGGTTCATCGTCCCGGTCGCGGTGGCAGGAGTGGCCGCGGCGACCATCGGGCTCGTCCCGGCGCTCGCGGCGTCCGGCGACCCCGACCTGCCGGAGATCACGGCCCAGCAGCTCATCGAGAAGATCGCGGCGTCCGACACCCAGACGCTGTCCGGCACCTTCAAGATCTCCACCGACCTGGGCCTGCCGGCCCTCGACGGGCTGGCGTCCGGCCTCGGGGGCCTGGGCGGCGGCGACGGCGGCTCCGCGTCGGCCGACCCGACCGAGAAGCTCACCTCGCTCTTCTCGGGCAGCCACACCCTGCGCATCGCGGCGGACGGCCCGGAGCGCCAGCGGCTCACCCTGCTCGACGGCTCCGACGAGTACAGCCTGATCCACAACGGCGACGACGTCTGGGGCTACGACAGCAAGTCGAAGGAGGCCTTCCACGAGAAGGGCGCGGGCGGCCCCGGTGCCCCCGGGAAGGACGAGAAGCTCCCCGGCACGCCGAAGCAGCTCGCCGACGAGGTCCTCAAGGCCGCGGGCGACACCACGTCGATCACGGTCGACGGGACGGCGAAGGTGGCCGGCCGGGACGCGTACCAGCTGGTGATCAAGCCGAAGCAGACCGGTTCGACGGTCGAGTCGGTGAAGATCGCGGTGGACGCGGCCAACGGCACCCCGCTGAAGTTCACGCTCTCCTCCGTCGAGGGCGGCAAGCCGGTCGTCGACGCGGGCTTCACGAAGGTCGACTTCGGCAAGCCGGCCGCCTCGGAGTTCACCTTCAAGGCGCCGAAGGGCGTGAAGGTGACGGAGGGCGCGGCGGAGAAGGCCGAGAAGGGCGAGAAGGTCCCGGGTGACCTGCCGGAGGGCTTCGAGGGCGGCTTCCCCGGCCTCGGGAAGGACTTCGGCAAGGACTTCGGGAAGGGCTTCGAGGGCTCCGGCGAGGGCATGAACGTCATCGGCGAGGGCTGGACGACGATCGCGAAGCTCGACATGGGCGGACCGGCGCCCAAGACGGACGAGGCGCCGAAGGAGGTCCAGGGCTTCCTGGACTCCTTCGGCGACAAGGTCACCGGCAAGTTCGGCTCGGGCACCGTCTTCAAGACGAAGCTGGTGAACGCGCTCATGACCGACGACGGCAAGGTCTACGTCGGCGCGGTGACGAAGGACGCGCTGGTGGCCGCGGCGAACGCCGGCAAGTAAGGCCCGAGTTGGGACCCCGGGCGGGTCGGGGGCGAAATTCACCGACCCGCCCGGGAGCTTCTCGGCGTTACGGGAACGTCAGCTTGAAGCTGTTGATGTAGCCGGTGTCGGCCGCGGCCTTGTCCTGGACGCGGAGCTTCCAGACGCCGTTGGCGACCTCGGTGGAGGCGTTCACGGTGTAGGTGGTGTTGATGTTGTCGGTGCTGCCGCCCGCCCGGTTGGACAGGTTGTAGACCGAGCCGTCGGGGGCGATGAGGTCGACGACGAGGTCACCGATGTAGGTGTGGACGATGTTCACACCGACCTTCAGCGTCGAGGGCGCGTTCCCCGTGATGCCGGAGACGGTCACCGAGGAGGTCACCGCGGCTCCCGGGGAGTCCGGGATGGCGACGTCCGTGTCGTTGCCGAAGACCGTGCCGGCCGGCGGGGTCGTCCCGGTGGACAGGTTCCAGACCGCGTACGCGATGGCGTCCGAGTTCCGGTCCAGGGCCGTGTCGTTGATGTTCGCCGAGGTGTCGCAGGACGCGTGGTAGCAGCGGTCGAAGGCCTGGCCGGACGTGCCGCCCCACTTCTGCGCCTGCGCCGCCGTCTTGATGTAGTCGGCACCGGAGAAGAGCCCGCCGACCGGGATGCCCACGTTCTTGAAGGGCGCGTGGTCGGAGCGGCCGTCGCCCTCGGTCTCGATCTCGGTGGGGATGCCGAGCCCGGTGAAGTAGTCCTTGAAGGTCTGCTCAAGGGTCGGGTCGTCGTCGTAGACGAAGTAGCCCGGGTTCGGCGAGCCGATCATGTCGAAGTTCAGATAGCCGCTGATCTTCGAACGCTCGGTCGAGGGAAGGTTGTTGACGTAGTACTGCGAGCCGACGAGCCCGAGCTCCTCGGCGCCCCACCAGGCGAACCGCAGGTGCTTCGTCGGCTGGAGCTGGGCGCGGGAGACGGCGAGCGCGGTCTCCAGGATCGCGGCCGATCCCGAGCCGTTGTCGTTGATGCCGGGACCCGCGGTGACCGAGTCGAGGTGCGCGCCGGTCATGAGCACCTGGCTCGGGTCGCCGCCCGGCCAGTCGGCTATCAGGTTGTAGCCGGTGGCGCCGCTGGAGGTGAAGGTCTGCAGGGTGGTCGTGTAGCCGGCGGCGTCCAGCTTCGCCTTCACGAAGTCGATCGACGCCTTGTAGCCGGTACGGCCGTGGGCCCGGTTGCCGCCGTTGGCGGTGGCGATCGACTGGAGGTCCGTCAAGTGCTGCTTGACGTTGGCGAGCGGGATGTCGGGCGGCGTCACGGCCGCCGTCTGGCCGGCAGCGGCGCTGGTGCCGGTCAGTCCGGCGAGCGCGAGTGCCGCGAGTGCGGCGGCCGCGGTGACGCGTCTGGGCACGGAGATGTTCATGTGGGGGCTCCGGATTCCGAACGGGGATGGGACGGAACGTGCGAGACGCCCCGGGCGGCGGTGCCACGAGGCGTTGGAGCTGTGCGGGTGCGCGGTTGTTCAGTTGTGCGGCTGTTCGGTCACGCGTGCTGAATGTTCAGTGAGAATTTGACTTCACGTCAAGAGCGGAAACCGGTCAGGGGCGTTCGCTCAGCGAACAGTCCGGTGGGCGGCGCAGGACCTGCGCGTGGTGCCGTGGACGGTCCGCGCTCCCACCCCTTTCATCTGGTCGCCCGGCATGGCATCGTCCGCACGTGACAGACATCGCCGGCGGAGCAACGGACTCAGGACGACCCGACGACCGCACCGCGTCCGCCCTGCGGTTCGCCACGGAGCTCGTCGCATGGGTGGCGACCCCCTGGGCCCTGGCCGCGCACTCGTGGCTGCTCGCCGCCCTGTCCGTGGTGGTCCTGATCGGTCTTCCGACCCTCTTCTCCACCCCGGGGGACAAAGCCCATGTGATCGTCGCGGTGCCCGGCTGGGCCACGATCCTGCTGGTGCTGCTCCAGCTGTTCGCCGCCGTGACGGCTTCCTGGCTCGCCTGGCCCGCCTGGGCGGCCGCGCCCGTGACCGGACTGGCCGCCGCGACGGTCGTCACGGAGCGCCGACGCTGGATGTGGCTCCTCTCCGAGAACCGACGCACCGGCTGAGATGCCCACGCGTCGCCGCACCGGGCAGGCCGGGCGACCGCGACGCGTGTGGGCACCCGTCCGGCTTCAGGCGGCGGCTCTCGCGGTCTCGCGGCATTCGGTGCACAGGCCGTCGGGGGTCGGCGGCGGGAAGGGGCGACCGCAGTCGGCGCACTCGATGAAGCGGGGACCCGGCGCGGATGCCGGGGGCGGCGCAGTGGGCAGCGGTGGCGGCAGCAGGGTCCTCAGCCGGTGGGCGAGCAGACCTGCCGGGTGGGCGAGCTTCTCGGGGAGACCCGCGCAGAGCGTGCGGCGGACGGCGTCCGGGTGCGTCCCCCGGTCGAGCCAGGCGGTGACCTCCGGGGCCAGGCGGTGCACGTCACGCTCCGACAGCAGCAGCCGGGGATCGTGCACCCGCAGCCCGGCAAGCAACTCGGCGGCGGCCCGGTGGCGCTCCGCGAGCGGCAGGGGAGGCGGCGGCGGGGTTTTGGGTGCGGGCAGTTCCGGCGGCGCTTGCGGTTCCGGCGGTGCCTGCGGTTCAGGCGGCGCCTGCGATGCCTGCGGTTCAGGCGGCGCCGTCCTCCGTCCGGGCTTCGGCTCAGCCCCCGGACGGTTGTACGAGACCGTACGGTGCACGAACCGGCCGTCCGGCAGCCGCTCCCTGGTCCGCTTCAGATACCCGCAGGCCTCCAGCTCCCGCATGGCGCGGGCGACGACCAGCTCGCTGTTGCGATGCCTGGCCGCAATCGCCTTGATCCCGACCGGGGCCCCGGCAGGAAGCGACTGGATGTAGAGGGCGAGCCCCTTCGCCTGCAGCGTGAGCTCGCGGTGCTGGGCGAGGTGGTTGCCGGTCACCACGTAGTGGGTGTCGTGCCGGACGTTGACGTGAATGAGCCCGGAGGCGCCCAGGGGCGCGCTAGGCTGCTTGGAAGCCATCAGGAAGGGCTTACTTCCTCGGTGGTCAGGCCCTCGATCAGGATTCGCGTTCCGGTCGGGGGCCGACATGTTGCTGGAGTTGTCGCGGTGAGCATATGCCAGGCAACCAGCCGCAAATCCAGCCCAGTTGACCCAATTCACCTGTGTGAGTGACGGGCGGCCTGCGGGGAGGCTGGTGGGGTGAGGTAGGTCATTCCCCCCGGCTTACGCCTTTACGTCGCACCTGACCGCGACGCGGACATCCGCGTCGCGGGCGGCTACGACAGGGCCAGTTCCGCCCACACCGTCTTGCGCGGTACGGGTCCGGGCTGCACGCCCCAGCGCTCCGCGAGCACCTCCACGATCAGCAGCCCGCGCCCGGTCGCGACGGGCAGCCGGTCACCCCGCGTATCGGTCACCTCGATACGGAGGGTGCCCTCGGCGGCGGACATCGCGAGCCGGAAGTCCCGCCCCGGCACGCGACCGTGCGTCACGGCGTTCGCCGCGAGCTCGGCGACGACGTGGGCGGCCGGCCGGGCCACGTACTCCAGTTCCCAGGACCGCAGCTGCTCGACGGCGAGCAACCGGGCGAGCCGCGCCCCGCGAGGGGTTGCGGAGAGCTGGATTCCGAATTGGCGTACGGACGCCACGAGTTGGATGTTTTCTTCGTTCATGTCACCCAGGGTGGTGGCACGTGCCTACGCTGCCCACCGAACACGCCCTTACGTACGGTTACTGTCCCGCGTCTGTCCGGCCCTGTCCCGACTGTCCCGCGCGGCGCTCCGGGAAGGGCTCTGCCGAAGGAGGTGGGCACGCATGAGCGTGGACGAGGTGGACGGCACGGGGACAGAGGACGCGGGCTGGGAGGTGGAGCCGGGGGACGAGTCGGGTGCGGCGGTGGTCGCCGCCGTCGGACGTCAGATCAAGCTCTGGAGAGAGGCCAAGGGGCTGAGCGCGGTCGAGTTCGGCGCGCTGATCGGTTACGGCGAGGACCTGATCCGCAAGGTCGAACGCGGGGTCCGTATCCCGCGCCCGGAGTACCTGGACAAGGTGGACGGCGTGGTGGGGGCCGGCGGGCTCATCTCGGCGATGAAGAGGGACGTGGAGGAGGTTCGGTACCCGAAGCAGGTGCGGAGCCTGGCGAAGCTGGAGGCACGGGCAGTCGAATTCAGCCTTTACTCCAACTCGAACATCCACGGCCTGCTGCAGACCGAGGAGTTCGCGCGTGCGCTGCTCCGCACGTGGCGCCCGGCGTACGGACCGGCGGAGCTGGAGCGGTACGTGACGGCACGTGTGCGGCGTACGGAGGTCCTGGAGAAGGGGCCGGGGCCCGAGTTCAGCTTCATCCAGGAAGAAGCGACGCTGAAGCGGCCGATTGGGGGCAAGATGGTACTTCGCCGTCAGCTCGAACGTCTGCTGGAGGTGGGCGATTTGCCCAACGTCGAGATCCAGGTGATGCCGACCGAGCGCGCCGATCACCCCGGGACGGCCGGGCTGATCGAGATCCTCAAGTTCGGGGACGGCACCAGCGTGGGACGCAGCGACGGCGACTTCAACGGTCGTCCGGTCTCCGACCTCAAGCGGCTCCGGATCTTGGACCTTCGCTATGGCATCATCCGCTCCAAGGCCCTCACTCCTGCGGAGTCCCGGGACTTCATCGAACAACTGCTGGGAGAGACATGATCGGCAACCCCGAGCTGGACTGGTTCAAGAGCAGCTACAGCAGCAGCAGCAACGGCAACGACTGCGTCGAGGTCGCCACCGTCCCCGGCACCGTCCACGTCCGTGACTCCAAGGACGCCGAGGGCGCCCGTCTCGCCTTCGGCCCGGGCGCCTGGGTCGGGTTCGTCGCGTACGCCTCCGGCGAGTAGGGGCTCCGGGGCTGGCCTGCGCGGCTTCGCCGAGTCCGTGCGCGTCCGGGCAGCTCGACGGGGACGTCGAGCTGCCCGAGGAGATGGCGGGCCGGCGCGCTGAGATCGAGGCGGAGGAGCAGCGCGCCGCCGAGGCCGGTGAGTGGCGGCTCGTGTGGAACGGGCCCCGGTAAGCCGTCGAGTCCGTCGAGGTCACCCGTACCGCTCTCGACGAGCAGTCAGAGGTCCACCGGCCGGATGCGGGAATGCGGCGCCGACGACCGCGTGTTGCCGTTTGCCGACACCTCCCGCCCCGGGCGCCGCAGTCGGTGCTCGACGGACCGCTGGGACATCCGCGGCAAAGTGCGGGAACACCGAGCTCGTACGTCATAGGGTCGGCCTCCCGGTCAGTCCTCCCCTTCTGAAGGAGCGCACGCACATGAAGATCGCCGTACTGGGAACGGGTGAGGTCGGGCAGCGGCTCGCCACGAAGTTGGTCTCGCTCGGGCACGAGGTGGCGCTGGGGTCCCGGACCGCGGACAACGCCGACGCCGCGAAGTGGGCGGGGGAGAGCGGCGGGACGCACGGGACCTTCGCCGATGCGGCGGGGCCGGCCGAGCTGGTCGTCAACGCGACCGGCGGGCTCGTCTCGCTGGCCGCCCTGGAGGCGGCGGGTGCCGAGAACCTGCGGGGCAAGGTGCTGATCGACGTGTCCAACGCGCTGGACTTCTCGGAGGGGTTCCCGCCCAAGGTCGGACTGCCCGACGGCAGGAGCGTCGCCGAGCACCTCCAGGAGGCCTTTCCGGAGGCGCGGGTCGTCAAGACGCTCAACACCATGACCAACACCGTCATGGTGGAGCCCGGCCGGGTCCCGGGGCACCACAACGTCTTCCTGAGCGGTGACGACGCGGACGCGAAGGCCGTGGTGGCGGAGCTGCTCGCCTCCTTCGGGTGGGCGGCCGACCGGATCATCGACCTCGGTGACCTGTCGAGCGCCCGCGCCACGGAGCAGCTGATGCCGCTGTGGCTGCGGCTCTACGGGGTGCTCGGCACCGGGGACTTCAACTTCGGCGTCGTGGGGGCCTGAGCCCGATCCCGCAGGTGGTCCAGGAGGCCTTCCGGCTCCGGGTAGGGCCTCTCCTGGGGGAGCAGCCGGGCGGCGGCCTCCAGGTCGCCCGCCCGGACCAGGCCGTGGACCTCGTGGGCGAGCGCCGTCACGTCGGTGATCGAGACCGTCCACTCGTCCGCGTACCGGCGGGACGCCTCGCCCGCCAGGCCGAGCTGAAGCGAGCGGTGCGGGAGGGGGCTCAGGCGCAGGTCGCGCTCCGGGTCCCACTGGACCCGGGCCGGGGCCTGGCGCAACTGCCGCTTCCAGGAGGCCTGGTCGGGGTGGAAGCCGGTCTTGTAGTGGGAGAGGCAGGCGTTCCGCAGGGCCCACTCGAAGCCCTCGCGGGTGATCTCCACGGCGAGGACGGTCTCCTGGCCCTCCTTCTCGCCCCAGCCGCAGCGGTACATCATCCACAGGAACGACGGCTTGATCCAGGTCATCCGGTCCCGCTTCCAGGCGGCCGGGAAGCGGCCGTCGCGGGCGGCGGGGAGGCCGATCCCGGGCCGGTAGGCCTGGTAGACGGTGACGGTGTCCTCGGTGTGGAGCGCGCGGATCCGGTACTTCGGTTCTTCCATGCGCCCCAGGGTGCGGGGGCCGCCCTCGGGCGGGCCACCGGTTTTTCCCAGGACGCCCCCGCGGCCTCCCGGAAGATGCGACCGAAGTCACGGTCCGAACGCCCTGGTACGCACTTAATGTGAAGGGATGAACGATTCGCCCGGCAGCCCGCTGATCGACGTGGTCGCCACGTACATGGCCCGGCTCTCGGAGTTCTCCTTCGAGCCGGGGCTCGTGGCCGCCGTCGACCAGCATGCGGCGGCCGTGTGCGACGCGCTGATCCCGGCCCAGCGGGGCCCGGAGGTCCGGACCGTGCGCCGGGAGGACCTCGCCGACTACGTCCTCGGGTTCACCGACCGGCTCTCCGAGGTCGACTGGACCGAACCCGTCGGCCACGACTTCGCGACCCTGCGCCTGACGGCGGTCTGCTGGCTGATCCGGGAGCACGACCTGCTGGACGCGTGACGGTCGGCGCGATCTGTCGGACGCGTGACGGTCACACGGGCTCCTTGCCGGGGCGGCGTTCCGTCCGCTCCCGCGCCGCCTGGGGGAGAGGCCCCGTGGGTCCGGGGCCCGGACTCCCGACACGACTACGCGCGTGTGCCCCCCCGCCTCCGGTCAGCTCCGGGGCCGGGCCGATGGGGTCGAAGCCGGTGTGGTCCCGCTCTCCCCGCCGGTGTGTCCGCTTGCGGGGGCGGTCTCCGTGCGGTCGGCGGTGCCGGAGGGGTCCGCGGTCTCCGTGCGGGCCGCGGCGGCGGCCGCCTCGACCGCGGCGCGGCTCCCGCGGGCCGTCCGGAGGGCGTCCCAGGTGAGGATCGTCAGGGCCAGCCAGACGAGGGAGAAGCCCACCCAGCGCTCCGCCGGCATCGCCTCGTGGAAGTAGACGACGCCCAGGAGGAACTGGAAGACCGGCGCGAGGTACTGGAGGAGTCCGAGCGTCGACAGCGGGACGCGGATCGCCGCCGCCCCGAAGCAGATCAGGGGCGCCGCCGTGACGATGCCGGTCGCGGCGAGCAGCGCCGTGTGCCCGGCGCCGTGGTGGCCGAAGGCCAGGGTGCCCCGGGTGCCGAGCCAGACGAGGTAGGCGAGGGCGGGCAGGAACTGGACGGCGGTCTCGGCGGCGAGCGACTCCAGGCCGCCGATGTTGACCTTCTTCTTCACCAGGCCGTAGAGCGCGAAGGAGAAGGCGAGGGTGAGCGAGATCCACGGCGGCCGCCCGGCGCCGACCGCCAGGACGACCACGGCGAAGAGGCCGATGCCGACCGCCGTCCACTGCGCGGGGCGCAGCCGCTCCTTCAGGACG
The DNA here is from genome assembly GCF_044333355.1 of Streptomyces sp. NPDC021012. Lineage (NCBI taxonomy): Bacteria > Bacillati > Actinomycetota > Actinomycetes > Kitasatosporales > Streptomycetaceae > Streptomyces > Streptomyces sp. NPDC021012. The sequence goes on along the minus strand of NZ_JBIRQU010000001.1, from coordinate 958,893 downwards.
AGGACGCCGAGGGCGATGGTGACGAGCGGGTTGATGAAGTACCCGAGGGAGGCCTCGACGACGTGGCCCGTGTTCACGGACCAGATGTAGAGGCCCCAGTTCACGGTGATGACGGCGGCGGCCAGGGCGATCAGGCCGAGCTTGCGCGGGCTGCGGAGCAGCTCGGGTAGCCAGCTCCAGCGGCGCAGCGCGAGCAGCGCGACGGCGACGAAGAGCAGCGACCACACCATCCGGTGGGCGAGGATCTCGATCGCGTCGGCGGGCTTGAGGAGGGGCCAGAAGAGCGGGACCAGCCCCCACATGCCGTAGGCGCCGATCCCGTAGAGCAATCCTGCTCGACCTTCGTTCTGCTCCGTCTTCACCGGACCTCCCGCCCTGTGACGCGCTGTCCTGTCGAAGGTAGCGCCGCACGGGGCGGGTTGTCATGCCCGTTCCGGCATACGGTCATGACAGTGTTACGAGGCGGCCAGCGCTTCCTTGATCGACTCGGCGACCGGGGTGGTCGGGCGGCCGATCAGCCGTGCCAGGTCGCCCGTCCGGAGGGCGAGCGCGCCGAGCGCGACGGCCCGGTCGACGTCGACGAGGATCTCGGCGAAGGGGGCCGGGACCCCGGCGCCGGTGAGGATCTCCAGGTGGACCGCGCCGGGGACGGCGTTGTACGCGATCTCCCGGCCGGTCTGGGCGCCGACCTCGGCCGCGTACTCGGCGAAGGACCAGGCGGTGTCGCCGCTCAGCTCGTACGTCTTGTTCAGGTGCTCCTCGGCCGGGCCGGTCAGGACGGCGGCCGCGGCGGCGGCGTAGTCGGCGCGGGCGGCGGAGGCGACGCGGCCCTCGCCGGCGCTGGCGACGACGGCGCCGTGGGCCAGGACCGGGGCGAGGTTGGCGGTGTAGTTCTCGGAGTACCAGCCGTTGCGCAGGAAGGTGTACGGCAGGCCGGACGCGAGGATCAGCTCCTCGGTCGCCTTGTGCTCGTCGGCGAGCGTGAAGTCGGCCTCCGGGCCGCCGAGGATGCCGGTGTACGCGAGCTGGGCCACGCCCGCCGCCTTCGCCGCGTCGATCACCGCGCGGTGCTGGGGGACGCGCTGCCCGACCTCGCTGCCCGAGATCAGCAGCACCCGGTCACCGGCCTCGAAGGCCTCCGCCAGGGTCTCCGGACGGCTGTAGTCGGCGATCCGCAGCTCGACGCCGCGCTCGGCGAGGTCGGCGGCCTTGGCCTTGTCGCGGACGACGGCGACGACGGACTCGGCCGGGACGGTGTCGAGGAGGGCGTCGACGACGAGACGGCCGAGCTGTCCGGTGGCTCCGGTGACGACGATGCTCATGGTGCTTCCTTCTTCCCGTGGGGGGCGTGGGCTCGCTGGGCGATGCACTCACCGTACGACAGGCGCTAACCATTCGAAAGTACCCACTTTGAAGTAAGGTACTGGCATGGGAGTAAGCAAGCAGCCGAACGTGAACGAGCCGATGTGCCCCTCGCGCCTCGTCCTGGAGCACGTCACCAGCCGCTGGGGCGTCCTCGTCCTCGCGGCCCTCATGGAGCGCTCGTACCGCTTCAGCGAGCTGCGCCGCGAGATCGGGGGCGTCAGCGAGAAGATGCTGGCCCAGACCCTCCAGACCCTGGAGCGCGACGGCTTCGTCCACCGCGACGCCAAGCCCGTCATCCCGCCCCGCGTCGACTACAGCCTCACCCCCCTCGGCGAGGGAGCCGCCCGCCAGGTCTGGGAGCTCGCCCGCTGGACCGAACAGCAGGTGGGCGCGGTCGAGGCGGCGCGCGTGCGTTACGACACCGTGCGCGCGGCGTCCCAATGACGCTGTAGAGCGGGCGAGTTGATCCACGGAGCCCGTACGATCTCCCTCACCGACCGGGGGACCGTGCGAGCGACCGTGGGGGGAACAGTGAGGGACGCGTACGGAAGGGTGCTGCGCGCCGGCGCCGCACTGGCGGCGGGGGCGGCGCTCGTGGCCGGCTGCTCGTCGGGAGGCGGCGGGGGCGACGCGAAGCCGCCCCGGGAGACACCGGGCAAGAGCACGCCCGGGACGCCGACCCCGACCCCGACCCCGACCTCGAAGCCGACCGCGCCGGTCTTCACCCCGGACCCGAAGAAGGCCCCGCGCACCGAGGCCGAGGCGCGGCGGCTCGCCCTCGCGATCGTGGCCGGGCCGGACGACTGGGGGCCCGACTACGTCAAGCGGACCCCGTTCCTCAGCGAAACCGGCTACTGGCCGGTCCTCGACGAGAACTGCGAGTGGGAGGCCGGCACCCTGCCCCGCTCCATCCTCTACAGCGTCACCGCCTACAGCGAGATCCCGGCCGCCGGCGGCAAGGGCCCCCTGCGCGTCGCCGCCACCGTCACCGTCCACCGCACCCCCACGGACGCCGACTGGGAGATGGCCGAGACCCTGGAGGAACCACTGCGCTGCCCCGACCAGGAGCTGCGCCAGGGCGAACGCATCACCGGCCTCCAGTCGCTCGGCATGCCCTACGGCGCCGACGAGAACACCGACTCCCTCATCGAACGCGGCTCGTACCTCAACGACGCCTTCAAGGGACCGCAGCTCTACAGCTGGTACCAGCTGCGCATCGGCCAGGTCAGCGTCGCCGCCGTCGTCAAGGGAGCCCCCGGCCACACCGAGACGGAGACCAACCTCTCCCAGGTCCGGGCCAGCGCCACCATGCAGGACCGCGCCAAGAAGCAGTTGGGAGCCCAGTCGTGAGCCCGATCCCCGACCCCGCCCCCGAGCCCGGCGCCCAGCCGGACCACGGCCCCGGCTCCCGGCCCGGCTCTGAGTCCGCGCACGGGTCCGACGCCCAGCCGCACCACGACGCCGGCTCCCGGTCCGCCGACCAGCCCGCGCACGGGTCCGGAGCGCAGCCGGACCACGGCCCCGGGGCCCGGCCCGCCCCCGAGCCCGGCGCGCTTCAGCCGCTCCTGGCCTCCGACCCCTCGTCGATCGCCGGCTACCGGCTCCTCGGCCGGCTCGGCGCCGGTGGCATGGGCGTGGTCTACCTCGGCCGCACCGACAGCGGTGAGCTCGCCGCCGTGAAGGTCACCCACGCCGACCAGGCCGACCAGGCCGACTTCCGGGCCCGGTTCCGCCGCGAGGTGGAGGCCGCGCGCAGGGTCTCCAGCCCCTGGGCCGTGCCCGTCACCGGCGCCGACCCGGACGCGCCCGAACCGTGGATGGCCACCGCCTTCGTCGCGGGACCCTCCCTCGGCGAGGCCGTCACCGCGCACGGCCCGCTGCCCGAGCGGTCCGTCCGCCTCCTCGGCTGGTCCGTCGCCCGCGCCCTCGCCGCCGTCCACGCGGCCGGACTCGTCCACCGCGACGTCAAGCCCGGCAACGTCCTCCTCGCCGTCGACGGCCCCCGGCTCATCGACTTCGGCATCGCCCGCGCCACCGGCGAGACCGCCCTCACCGCCACCGACATGGTCGTCGGCACCCCCGGCTTCCTCGCCCCCGAACAGGCCGAGGCCCGCACCGACGCCATCGGCCCGCCCGCCGACGTCTTCGCCCTCGGCTGCCTCCTCGTGTACGCGGCGACCGGCCGCCCGCCCTTCGGCACCGGCGCCGTGGACGCCCTCATGTACCGCACCGTCCACGACGAACCCGACCTCACCGGCGTACCCGAAGGACTGCTCGGCCTCGTCCGGGCCTGCCTCGCCAAGGACCCGGCCGCCCGGCCCACCGCCGCCGAGGTCGGTGTACAGCTCGTCGAGGACACCCCGCGCGACGGCGCCGAATGGCTGCCCGCCCCCGTCGTCCGGACCATCGCCGAACGCTCCGCCCGGATGCTCGCCCTCCCCGACATCGACCCGACCGCCCCCGGCACGGCCCCGGACGCCCCGGCGAAGCGCAGCCGGCGCGGCTTCCTGCTGCTCGGCGCCGGTGCCGCCGTCCTCGCGGCGGGCGGCGGCGCCTTCGCGCTGTTCGACCGGCGCGACGACAACGGCAGCGACGGGAAGCACCCCGCGCCCAAACCCCGCGACACCTGGTCCATCGGCGTCCTCGCCGACCTCACCGGGCCCGCCCGGGAGATCGGCCGGGCCCAGGAGCGCGGCGCCCGCCTCGCCGTCGAGCGGTTCAACGCCGTCCACAAGGGCAAGCCCTTCACCCTCGAACTCAAGGTCTCCGACGACCGCGGCGACCGCACCGGCGCCCTCGCCGCCGCCCGCAGGCTCACCTCCGACCCCTCCGTGCTCGCCGTCCTCGGCCCCACCTCCGACGACACCGGCATCGCCGCGCTCCCCGCCTTCGAGGAGGCCGGCGTGCCCCTCCTTACCACCTCGGCGGGCTACAACCTCTTCACCCTGCGCGGCGACGCGGGCAGCCCGCCGAACACGACTGTGCTCCGCGCCATCCCGAACCACTTCATGGCGGGCGTCTACCTCTCCTGGTCCGTCACGCTGCTGCCGCAGATCCGCCGCCCCGGAGTCCTCCAGGAACGCACCGACGACCAGTACAGCTGGCAGTACACCAGCGGCGGCCGCTACGGCTTCAAAAAGGCCGGCCTCAAGCCGCACTACCGGGTCGTCCCGGGCCGGGCCACCGACTACCGCTCGATCATCGGCGAGATGATCGACGCCGGCATCGACGCGTACGTCCACAACGGCGTCCGCTCCACGGCCGTGCTCGCCGCCCGCGCCCTGAACGAACTCGGCTTCACCGGGCCCCGGTTCACCGGCCAGCACGTCTTCGGGACCGAGTTCCTGAAGGAGGCCGGGAGCGCCGCCGAGAACTGGTTCGTCTGCGCGCCCGTCATGGACCCCGTCCAACGGGCCGCCGACACCCGGCAGAAGGCGGCCGACCGCAAGCTCACCCAGGACTTCCTCGACGCCCACCGCAAGCGCTACGGCACCGCCCCCGCCTACTACACCGGCGAATCCTTCGACGTGGTCGGCCTGGTCGCGTCCTGGCTCACCACGCGCGCCCCCAAGGGCCCCCTCACCCGCAAGGGCCTGTGGGAGGCCCTGCGCGAGCAGAAGTACACCGGGGCCATGGGTGGCTACCAGTTCGGCGACAACGGCGAGCTCACCGGTGTCGGCACCTTCCTCTACGGCGTGCAGAAGGGTGCCTACAAGTACCTCGGCCCCGCGCCCGCCGAGCCCGCCAAACCCGCGAAGGCGTGAGCGTGCAGCCCCTCAAGAAGGCCGACCCCTCCTCCCTCGCGGGCTACCGGCTGCTCGGGAGGCTCGGCACCGGCGGCATGGGCGTGGTCTACCTCGCCCGCTCCGCCGGCGGCGCGCTCGCCGCGCTCAAGCTGATCCGCGCCGAGCACGCCGCCGACCCCGGCTTCCGGGCCCGCTTCCGCCGCGAGGCGACCGCCGCCGAGCGGATCACCGGCCGCTGGGTCGTCCGCGTCCTCGGCGCCGACCCGGAGGCCCGTGAACCCTGGCTGGCCACCGAGTACGTCCCCGGACCCTCGCTCGCCGAGGCCGTCGCCCTGCACGGCGCCCTGCCCGAGCCCACCGTCCGCACCCTCGGCGCCCGGCTCGCCGACGCCCTCGCCGACATGCACGCGGCCGGGCTCGTCCACCGGGACGTCAAACCCGGCAACGTCCTCCTCGCCCTCGACGGACCCCGGCTCATCGACTTCGGCATCGCCCGGGTCAGCGGCGCCACCGCCCTCACCGCCACCGACGCGATGATCGGCACCCCCGGCTTCCTCGCCCCCGAACAGGCCCGGGCCGCGGGCGCCGGCGAGGTCGGCCCGGCCGCCGACGTCTTCTCGCTCGGCTGCGTCCTCGCATACGCCCTCACCGGCGAACGCCCCTTCGGTACGGGCGGGATGGCCGCCGTCGTCTACCGCACCGTCCACGAGGAACCCGTCCTCGACGACGTACCGGACACGCTCCTCCCCCTGGTCGCGGCCTGCCTCGCCAAGGACGCCGCCGACCGTCCGACCGCCGCCGAGGTACGGGACGCCCTCGGCCCCTACGAGGGCCCGGCGACGGGGAACTGGCTGCCGCCCGGCCTGCCCGCCCTGATCGCCCAGCGCTCCTCCCGGGTCCTCGACCTGCCCGTCGCCGACCCCACCGTGCTCAACCCCGAGGAACCTCAGGGAACTTCACGGCGCCGCTTCCTCGCCCTCGGCGCGGCAGGGGCCGTCGCGGGCACGGCCGGCCTCACCGCCTGGCTGCTCGGCCGGGACCCGGGCGGCGGCACCGGCGGCGGGACCGGCGGCGGGACCGTACGGACGGCGTACACGCTCGGCGTCCTCACCGACCTCAGCGGCCCGGCCAAGGCGGACGGACGCGCCCAGGAACGCGGACTGCGCCTCGCCACGGAGACCTTCAACGCCCGCGCCGACCGGCCCTTCGACCTGGTGCTCAAGGTGACGGACGACGGGGGAGACCCCAAGCGGGCCGCCGCCGGGGCCCGCGCCCTCCTCAGGGAACCGGCCCTGGTCGCCGTCCTCGGCCCGACGACCCCCGAGACGGCCCTGGCGGCGGCAGACGTGCTCGTGGACCCGAGGGTGCCCATGCTCAGCCTGGTGCCGACGGTCACGGACGGGCAGATCCGGGGCCAGACGCAGGAGACGCGCACCTACTTCGAGATGCGTCCCTACGTCGAAGCGATGATCGTGCCCTTCGGCCGCTATCTCAGCGAACACCACCTGGGCCGCACCGCGGTCATCGAGGACCGGGCCGCCGGCACCTACAGCTGGAGCGCCGCCCGGAGCGCGCAGAACTCTCCCCCCGCCGGCGGCACGGTCACGGTGCACCGGGTCGCGGCGGACAGCGAGGACTTCGGCCCGGCGGTCCGGGAGGCACTCGCCACCTCCCCCACGGGCGTGATGTACCTGGGGACGTCACCGCGCCGGGCCGCCCTGTGCGCCAGGGCCCTGCGGCAGCAGGGCTACCGGGGCCCCCGCGGCAGCGTCGAGGCCGCGCTCGGGCCGGAGTTCCTCGCCGTGGCGGGACCGGCCGCCGAGGGCTGGTACTTCGGGACGGGCTACACCGATCCCGACACGATCCCGACCGCGAAGCCGTTCACGGCCGCGTACCGCAAGCGCTGGCACCTCGCGGCCACGGACCCCGTGGAGCGCTTCGCGGTGGAGTCGTACGACGCCCTGTTCTGGACGGCGCAGGCACTGCGCACCGCCCTCAAGAGGAACGCGGCGCACCCGAGCGCGGCCTTGGCGAACGCCTTCATGAAGGACGACCTCGCCTACCGCGGCGTGGCCAGGTCCTACAACGCCCGCTCCAACGACCGCTCGGAGTCCCAGCTCGTGGGCCTGACCCTCTGGCAGATCAAGTCCGGAAAACCCCGCTGCCTCGGCCCGTTCGCCGAGGCAGCGAAGCGCGACTGACCACGAGACCGGCCACGCAACCGGCCACGCGACCGTACGTCAGCCGACGACCGTCCAGGTGTCGTTGCCTGTGAGGAGCTGGCCCAGGTCGCCCTTGCCGCGTTGTTCGACGGCGGTGTCGAGCTGTTCGGCCATGAGGGTGTCGTAGACGGGCCGGTCGATGGAGCGGAAGACGCCGATGGGCGTCTGGTGCAGGGTGTCCGGGTCGGCCAGCCGGGACAGTGCGAACGCGGTGGTGGGGGTGGTGGCGTGGGCGTCGTGGACGAGGATCTGTGCCTCGTTGTCCGGGGTGACTTCGACGACCTTCAGGTCGCCGGTGGCGGGGTCGCGGACGACGCCCTTGCCGTGGTCGGTGCCGAAGCGGATGGGTTGTCCGTGTTCGAGGCGGATGACGGCCTCGGTGGCCTGGTCCTTGTCCTTGAGGGCTTCGAAGGCGCCGTCGTTGAAGATGTTGCAGTTCTGGTAGATCTCCACGAGCGCGGTGCCGTTGTGCTGGGAGGCCTGGCGCAGCACCTCGGTGAGGTGTTTGCGGTCGGAGTCGACGGTGCGGGCCACGAAGGACGCCTCGGCTCCCAGGGCGAGGGAGACGGGGTTGAAGGGGGCGTCGAGGGAGCCCATCGGCGTCGATTTGGTGATCTTGCCGAGCTCGCTGGTCGGGGAGTACTGGCCCTTGGTGAGGCCGTAGATCCGGTTGTTGAAGAGCAGGATCTTGAGGTTGACGTTGCGGCGCAGGGCGTGGATGAGGTGGTTGCCGCCGATGGACAGGGCGTCGCCGTCGCCGGTGACGACCCAGACGGACAGGTCGCGGCGGGAGGTCGCGAGGCCGGTGGCGATGGCGGGGGCGCGGCCGTGGATGGAGTGCATCCCGTAGGTGTTCATGTAGTAGGGGAAGCGGGAGGAGCAGCCGATGCCTGACACGAAGACGATGTTCTCCTTCGCCAGGCCGAGTTCGGGCATGAAGCCCTGCACGGCGGCCAGGACGGCGTAGTCGCCGCAGCCGGGGCACCAGCGGACTTCCTGGTCGGACTTGAAGTCCTTCATGGACTGGGCGGCTTCGGCCTTGGGGACCAGGTGCAGGAGCGACTCGGTGGGCTCAGGCATCGATGGCCTCCTTGAGGGCGGCCGCGAGCTGCTCGGCCTTGAACGGCATGCCGTTGACCTGGGTGTGGCTGCGGGCGTCGACGAGGTACTTCGCGCGGATGAGGGTGGCGAGCTGGCCGAGGTTCATCTCCGGGATGACGACCTTGTCGTAGCGTGCCAGGACTTCGCCGAGGTTGGTGGGGAAGGGGTTGAGGTGGCGCAGGTGGGTCTGGGCGATGTGGCCGCCCTCGCGGCGGATGCGGCGCACGGCCGCGGTGATGGGGCCGTAGGTGGAGCCCCAGCCCAGCACCAGGGTGGCGGCGCCGTCCGGGTCGTCGACCTCCACATCCGGGACCTGGATGCCGTCGATCTTGGCCTGGCGGGTGCGGACCATGAACTCGTGGTTGGCCGGGTCGTAGCTGATGTTGCCGGTGCCGTCCTGCTTCTCGATGCCGCCGATGCGGTGTTCGAGGCCGGGGGTGCCGGGCACCGCCCACGGGCGGGCCAGGGTCTCGGGGTCGCGCTGGTAGGGCCAGAAGACCTCGGTGCCGTCGGTGAGGGTGTGGTTCGGGCCGGTCGCGAACGGTGTGGTGAGGTCGGGCAGGTCCTCGACCTCGGGGATCCGCCAGGGCTCGGAGCCGTTGGCCAGGTAGCCGTCGGACAGCAGGAACACCGGGGTGCGGTACGTCAGCGCGATCCGGGCGGCTTCCAGGGCGGCGTCGAAGCAGTCCGCCGGAGTGCGCGGGGCCACGACGGGGACGGGGGCCTCGCCGTTGCGCCCGTACATGGCCTGCAGCAGGTCCGCCTGCTCGGTCTTCGTCGGCAGACCCGTCGACGGCCCGCCGCGCTGGATGTCCACGATGAGGAGCGGCAGCTCCAGCGACACCGCCAGCCCGATCGTCTCCGACTTCAGCGCCACACCCGGGCCCGACGTCGTGGTCACGGCCAGGGAGCCGCCGAAGGCGGCCCCCAGGGCGGCGCCGATGCCGGCGATCTCGTCCTCGGCCTGGAAGGTGCGCACGCCGAAGTTCTTGTGCCTGGACAGCTCGTGCAGGATGTCCGAGGCCGGCGTGATCGGGTACGAGCCCAGATACAGCGGCAGGTCGGCCTGACGGGAGGCGGCGATCAGGCCGTAGGACAGGGCGAGGTTCCCGGAGATGTTCCTGTACGTGCCGGTGGGGAAGGCGCGGGTGGCGGGGGCGACCTCGTAGGAGACGGCGAAGTCCTCGGTGGTCTCGCCGAAGTTCCAGCCGGCGCGGAAGGCGACGATGTTCGCCTCGGCGATCTGGGGCTTCTTGGCGAACTTCTGTCGCAGGAAGGTCTCGGTGGCCTCGGTGGGGCGGTGGTACATCCAGGACAGCAGGCCGAGGGCGAACATGTTCTTGGAGCGTTCGGCTTCCTTGCGGGACAGGCCGAAGTCCTTGAGGGCTTCCAGGGTGAGGGTGGTCAGCGGTACGGGGTGGACCCGGTAGCCGTCGAGCGACCCGTCCTCCAACGGAGACGTCGCGTAGCCGACTTTGGCCATGGCGCGTTTGGCGAATTCGTCGGTGTTGACGATGATCTCGCCGCCGCGGGGGACGTCGGCGATGTTGGCCTTCAATGCGGCGGGGTTCATGGCGACCAGGACGTTGGGGGCGTCGCCGGGGGTCAGGATGTCGTGGTCGGCGAAGTGGAGCTGGAAGGAGGAGACGCCCGGCAGGGTTCCGGCGGGGGCGCGGATCTCGGCGGGGAAGTTCGGCAGCGTGGAGAGGTCGTTCCCGAAGGACGCCGTCTCGGAGGTGAAGCGGTCACCCGTGAGCTGCATGCCGTCACCGGAGTCACCCGCGAAACGGATGATCACCCGGTCGAGCCGGCGTACTTCCTTCTCGGTGCCGTGGTGGGGCGTCGCAGGAGCGCTGCGCTGCTCCCCGACCAGGGCCTCACCGGCCTCGCTACTGACCTGGCTGGTCACTGAACTGGACCTCCCTCGCGGCAAGGGGACTCTCCGCCGGAGGCGGGGAGAAGGCTCGGGGTGCGGCAGGCGACCCCGTACGGAGATCACCTACCGTCCCGAGGCCCACCCTACGACGGTAAGGGGGGCCTTCCCGGGACTTCTCGCATCCTGGACCTCTTTTTGAGACGCCCTCTTGCCCTGAATCGTCACGTTCTGTCGCCACCCGGAGTGTTCCGGAAAGTCGGGTTCCGCTCGTTCTTTGGGTCTAGGACCAGTTTATCTGACGAGGTGTCAGGTGATCAGGACTTCAGGTACGTCAATACCGCGAGAACCCGGCGGTGATCGCCGTCGCTCGGGGAGAGGCCCAGCTTCAGGAAGATGTTGCTGATGTGCTTCTCCACCGCGCCGTCGCTCACGACCAGCGCTTTCGCGATGGCGGAGTTCGTCCGCCCCTCGGCCATCAGACCGAGGACCTCCCGCTCGCGCGGGGTCAGATTCGCCAGCACGTCCTGCTGGCGGCTCCGGCCGAGCAGCTGCTGCACGACCTCCGGGTCCAGGGCCGTACCGCCCCCGGCCACCCGCACGACCGCGTCCACGAACTCGCGGACCTCCGCGACGCGGTCCTTCAGCAGGTACCCCACGCCCCGGGTGGAACCGGCCAGCAGTTCGGTGGCGTACTGCTCCTCCACGTACTGCGACAACACGAGCACCCCGAGGCCCGGGTACTCCTTCCGCAGCCGCACCGCCGCCCGGACGCCCTCGTCGGTGTGCGTCGGCGGCATCCGTACGTCGGCCACGACCACGTCCGGCAGCGCGCCCTCGCCCGCCAGTCCCGCCACCGTCTCCACCAGCGCCTCGCCGTCCCCGACCCCGGCGACGACCTCATGCCCCAGATCCGTCAGAAGCCGGGTCAGCCCCTCCCGGAGCAGTACGGAATCCTCCGCGATGACCACCCGTACCCGACCCGCCACGTCCTGCACGCTCACGCCCTGCCGCCCCCATGCTCCGGTGATCCACTCGAACCCCCAGCATGGCATTTCCACGCCCCCCGACGCCGCGCTTCGCCCACCTCCGCGCGCCCGCCCGCCCACGCGCGTCGCCCCGCCGCGAGGCCCGCGCCCGCGCTGGGCGGCGCGCTCCGCCCGGGCTCCGCCCCGCCCCCGTCTGGGGCTCGCACCCGCCTGGGGCTTCGCCCCGCGCCCGTGTGGGGCCCGCGCCCGTCTGGGGCTCCGCCCCGCCCCCGTGCGGGGCCCGCGCCCGCGCGGGGCGGTGCGCTTCGCCCGGGGCTTCGGCCACGCCCCGTCTGGGGCCCGCACCCGCCTGGGGCTTCGCCCCCCCCGCCCGTGTGGGCCGCGCGCCCGGCGGGGCGGTGCCCCCTCCCACCCCCCGTGTGGGCAATCGTCCCGCTGGGGCGGGACGGGTGGGCACACGGGACGGCGCCCTCTAGCGGCGCCTCCGCGTTCCGCGCCTGGACCCGCACCCCATGTGCGCCGTGCACCGGGTGCGGGTCCGGGCTCGGAAGCCTCTGGCGCCGGCAGGGCGCGGGTCCGTTGTGCCCACCCGTTCCGCCCCAGCGGAACGATTGCCCACAACGGGCGGGGCGCGGCCCACAACGGGCGGGGCGCGGCCCGCAACGGGGGCGGGCGCGGCCCGCAACGGGGGCGGGCGCGGCCCGCCACGGGTGGCGTGGCCCACAACGGGGCGAGGGCGCCGCCCAGCTGGGCGCGGGCCCGGCGCACGGCGTCGGCGCTACGCGCGCCAGGGCAGCTCCACGGTCACCGTCGTAGGGCCACCCGTGGGCGAGTCGACCGCGAGGACCCCGTCCACCGCCCCCACCCGCTCGGAGAGCCCGGAGAGGCCCGTGCCGCCGGAGAGGCGCGCGCCGCCGGTGCCGTCGTCGCGGACCTGGAGGAGCAGGCGGTCGTCGGTGCGCCAGACGTCGACCCAGGCGCGCCGGGCGCCGGAGTGGAGGGTGACGTTGCGGAGGAGTTCGGAGACGGTGAAGTAGGCGATGCCCTCGATGGCGGGGGCGGGCCGGGAGGGGAGGTCCACGGAGACGGAGACGGGGACCGAGCAGCGGGAGGCGACGGCGGAGAGGGCCGCGTCCAGGCCCCGGTCGGTGAGGACGGCGGGGTGGATGCCCCGGGCGAGGTCGCGAAGCTCCTGGAGGGCGAGCTTCACCTCGCCGTGCGCCTCGTCGACGAGGACGGCCGCCGCCTGCGGGTCCCGGGCCAGCTTCTCCTTCGCGAGCCCCAGGTCCATGGCGAGCGCGGCGAGCCGCGCCTGCGCCCCGTCGTGCAGGTCGCGCTCGATGCGCCGCAGGTCGGCCGCGGCGGTGTCGACGACGACGCCCCGGTCGGACTCCAGCTCGGTGACGCGCGAGGCGAGGCGCGAGGGGCCGAGGAGTCCGGAGACGAGGAGCCGGTCGACGGAGACGAGCCCGCGCAGCACCCACGGCCCGATGAGGACGAACGCGAGCCCGATGGCGCTGGTCACGGCGATCTCGAAGGGCGCGTCGAGGTAGAAGGAGTGGTTGGCGTCCCCGTACAGCTGGATGCCGTCCTGCCCGACCCACGCGGGGAAGACCCACTGCCACAGGGGGTACGTGAAGAGGCTCCAGCCCCAGGTCCACAGCGCCACGGTCACCGAGAAGGAGAAGACGGCCCACGGCATGTGCAGGACCGCGTACAGCAGGTGCCGCCACGACGCGCCGCTCTTCAGCATGGCCCCCATCCAGGAGAGCGCCCCGCCGGTCCGCCCGCGCACCGGCTCCGGCGCCGCCACGTCGAGGCCGAGCAGCCCGCGCGCCCGGGCCCGCTCCACCGCGCCGAAGCCCCGGCACATCCCGAGCGCCCCGGCGAGGATCGGCACGCCGAGGAAGGTGATGAGCAGCCCGGCGCCGGCCGAGACGAAGGAGACGGAGAGCGCGAACCAGAGGACGCTCAGCGGCAGCCCGATCAGCACGTACAGGAAGGCGCGCCAGGTGCGGGCCTCGAACGGCGCGCGGATCGCGGCGGGAAGTCGGTGGGAGGCGGCCATCGCGGGGTTCCTTCTCTCCTCGGACGGGGGCGGGCGGTACGTGTTCCAGGGTTCCGTTTCGCGACCCGCCGGACCATGAGGGAGGTCGGCGTCTGCGGGCGGGGGTTTTCCCTACCGGACGGGCCCCGAGGTCGGCCGGGACCGCCACGGCAGCTCCGCCGTGACCGTCGTCGGGCCGCCCTCGGGGGAGTCCAGGACGAGCAGCCCGTCGACCGCGCCGAGCCGCTCCGCGAGCCCCGCGAGCCCCGTACCGCCGTCGAAGCGCGCCCCGCCGGCCCCGTCGTCCGCGACCTGGAGCATCAGCCGGTCGCCGACCCGCCACACCTCCACGGAGGCGGACCGGGCGCGCGCGTGCTTGGAGACGTTCTGGAGGAGCTCCGAGACCGTGAAGTACGCGATGCCCTCGATGGCCTCCGCCGGCCGCTCCGCCAGGTCGACCTCCACCTTCACGGGCACGGTGCAGCGCGCGGCGACGGAGGACAGGGCCGCGCTCAGGCCCCGGTCGGTGAGGACGGCGGGGTGGATGCCCCGGGCGAGGTCGCGAAGCTCCTGGAGGGCGAGCTTCACCTCGCCGTGCGCCTCGTCGACCATCGCGGCGGCGGCCTCCGGGTCGGCGAGCAGCTTCTCCTTCGCGAGGCCGAGGCCCATCGCGAGGGCGACGAGCCGGGCCTGCGCGCCGTCGTGCAGGTCGCGCTCGATGCGCCGCAGGTCGGCGGCGGCGGTGTCGACGACCACGCCCCGGTCGGACTCCAGTTCGGCGATCCGCCGCTCCAGCTCGTCGGAGGGCGAGAGCAGTCCGTGGACCATGACCTGGTCGCCGTACGACAGGACGCGGGTCAGGAACGGCAGGACGGGCCAGAGGACGAAGAGCGAGACCAGGGTGAGGACGAACGTCAGGATCCCCCAGGGCAGCCGGATCAGCCCGTACAGCTGGGTCCGCCAGGCCACCGGGTCCTTCAGCGTGGACCACAGCCAGCCGAAGAAGCCGCCGCGCGAGGGCAGCGGGGACGGCTCGGCGATCCGCGTGCCGAGCAGCGCCCGGGCCCGCATCCGCTCCGACTTGCCGATGAAGCGGGCGCCGCAGAGGCCGAGGGCGAGCAGCGGCAGCCCGATGACGGTGACCGCGAGGCCCACGCCGAGCGTGACGCTGACGACCGCGTAGACGAAACCGGCCAGCGCCGTGAACAGGTTGGAGAGGAGGAAGGCGACCTCCTTCCAGGTCTCCTTCCCACAGGCGAACAGCACCGGCGGACGGGGGGTCTCGACGGAGCCAAGGGACTCGACCGGCTGGCGGGGATCAAGATCGGCGCTCATGGTCCCCAGCCTGCCGGTCGGAGAGGGCGCGACGCCATGGGGGAGGTGGGTGAGCGGAAGGGGGGCTATCCCCACCGGAGGGGGCGCCGTCCCCATCGGACGGGGCGCCGTCCCCACCGGAGGGGGGCGCCGGTCAAGCCACCCGCGCCTGCTTACGGCGCCTTTAGCAGGGCCTAGACTCGCGTCCGTACAGAAGTGACCCATGAGACATCGAGACCGAGGGGCGGACGTGCGGGAACCGACCGTTGTCGCGGCCGACGCGGCGGACTACTTCCAGGCGTACTCCGTCGTCGGCCTGCTCGCCGTCGTCGGCGTGCTCTTCGTCGCCGTGGCGTTCGGCGCCGGCCGGCTGCTCAGGCCCGTCGTGCCGACGCCCGAGAAACTCCTCACCTACGAGTGCGGCGTCGACCCCGTGGGGGAGGGCTGGGCCCACACCCAGGTCCGGTACTACGTGTACGCCTTCCTCTACGTCATCTTCGCCGTCGACTCGATCTTCCTCTTCCCCTGGGCGACGGTCTTCGCCGCGCCCGGCTACGGCGCCACGACCCTGGTCGAGATGTTCGTCTTCCTGGGCTTCCTCGCCGTGGGACTGCTCTACGCATACAAGAAGGGCGTCCTGACATGGACGTGACCCCGCTCCCCGCCCCGAAGCTGGGGACCCTCGCCAGGCTCGCCCCCGAGCCGATGAAGGTGGTCCTGAACTGGGGCCGCCGCTACAGCCTGTGGGTCTTCAACTTCGGCCTCGCCTGCTGCGCGATCGAGTTCATCGCCGCGTCGATGGCCCGGCACGACTTCATCCGGCTCGGCGTGATCCCCTTCGCGCCGGGCCCGCGCCAGGCCGACCTGATGATCGTCTCGGGCACGGTGACGGACAAGATGGCGCCGGCCGTGAAGCGTCTGTACGAGCAGATGCCCGAGCCGAAGTACGTCATCTCCTTCGGCGCCTGCTCGAACTGCGGCGGCCCGTACTGGGACTCGTACTCGGTGACGAAGGGCGTCGACCAGATCATCCCGGTCGACGTGTACGTCCCCGGCTGCCCGCCGCGCCCGGAAGCGCTCCTCCAGGGCATCCTCAAGCTCCAGGAGAAGATCGCCCGGGAGAGCCTGGCGGAGCGGTACGCGACCGCCGCCACGGTCTCCCAGCTGACGAGCCCGCTGACGCCCCCGCCGGGAGGCCGGGCATGAACGCGTACGACTCCCTCCCCGACTCCGTGACGGAGGTCTTCGGCGAGGAGGCGACGGCGGAGCGGGCGTACGACCTGCTGACGGTCGACGTCCCGCCGGCGGCCTGGATCACGGCCCTCGAAACCGCCCGCGACGAGCTGGGCTGCACCTTCTTCGACTGGCTGAGCGCGGTCGACGAACCGGGCACGGGCTTCCGCGTCTGCGCGCACCTCGTGGCGCTGGGGGAGGGCGCCCCGAAGCGCCTCCTCCTCCGTACGACGGTCCCGCACGACGCCCCCGTCCTCCCCACCGCCGTCGGGGTGTACGCGGGCGCGGGCTGGCACGAGCGCGAGACCCACGAGATGTTCGGCGTGGCCTTCGAGGGCCACCCGCACCTCGTCCCCCTCCTCCTCCCCGAGAACTTCGAGGGCCACCCCCTCCGCAAGGACTTCGTCCTCGCCGCCCGGGTCGCCAAGGCCTGGCCCGGCGCCAAGGAGCCCGGCGAGTCCCACGACGGCGGCGGCCCCAAGCGCCGCCAGATGCTCCCCCCCGGCGTCCCCGACCCCAACGAATGGGGCCCCCTCAAGGGCCAACTCCCCCCTGCCCCCACCCGCCCCACCCGCGCCGCAGCCGGCGACCGCCCGGTCCGCCGCACCCGCTCGGCCACGGAGGGCTCGGCAACCCAGGCGACCCCGGAGCCGGGCGCCCCGGTCCGCCGCTCCCGCTCGGTCACGGAGGGCTCTGCCAGCCAGGCGACCCCGCCCAGCCCGGAGCCGGGCGCCCCGGTCCGCCGCTCCCGCTCGGCGTCGGAGGGCTCTGCGAGCCAGACGCCCCCGGAGCCGGACACGACGGAAACCCCGGCTTCCCCGGCCCGCCCGCCGCGCCGCTCCCGTTCGGCTGCCGACGGCTCGGCGAGCCAGGCGGCCTCGGAGCCGGTGGCCCCGGCGGCCGGCGGCCCGGTGAGCCCGGAGCCCGGCGCGTCCCCGGAGACCCCGCCCGCCACGGCCCGCCCGCCGCGCCGCTCCCGTTCGGCTGCCGACGGCTCGGCGAGCCAGGTGGCCCCGGAATCGGTGGCCCCGGAGTCGTCAGCCACGGAGGCCGGCGGCCAGGCGGCCCCGGAGCCCGGGGCATCCCCGGAGACCCCGCCCGCCACGGCCCGCCCCCCGCGCCGCACCCGCTCCGCGGCCGACGGCTCGGCGAGCCAGACGGCCCCGGAGACGCCGGACACGGCGGGCCCCGCGCCCCGCGCGGCGGCCGCCACCCCGCGTACCCGCAGCTCGGACGCCCCCTGGCACCACGCCCGCCCGGCCTTCGACGAGGAGCCGCCGCCCCCGGCGGCCGAGCCGGAGGCCCGGAAGGCCGACGCGGCCGAAGCACCGGCCGCCGCCGAACCCGGCGCTACCGAAGCGCCGGCAGCCGAAGCCGCTGCCCCCGAAGGCGCCCCGCCCTCCGGGCCGGCCGCGGCCGAGGCAGCCCCCGACGCCGCCGGAGGCAAGACCGCCGAGGACGGCCCCGCCCCGCAGGGCGACCGCGCCGACAGTGACCCCCACGACCCCAACGACCCCGCCGGAGGCGATCCCGCGTGAACGACGTACTCGACGTCGCCCTCCGGCTGCTCGTCGTCTTCGCCGTGTTCCTCGTGCTGCCGCTCGTCGTCGGGCAGACGGAGCACAAGGTCATGGCGCACATGCAGGGCCGGCTCGGGCCCATGTACGCGGGTGGTTTCCACGGCTGGGCGCAGCTCGTCGCCGACGGCGTGAAGTTCGCGCAGAAGGAGGACGTGGTCCCGAAGGACGCGGACCGGCGGATCTTCCAGCTCGCGCCGGCGGTGGCCCTGCTGCCGTACCTGCTCGTGCTGGTCGCGATCCCGATCGGGCCGAGCGAGGGGGCCGTCGGGCAGGTCGTCGACGCCGGCATCTTCTTCGTGCTCGCGGTGATGGGCGTCGGCGTGCTCGGCTCGCTGATGGCCGGCTGGGCGTCGGCGAACAAGTTCTCGCTGCTCGGCGGCCTGCGGACGGCCGCCCAGCTGCTCGCGTATGAGCTGCCCATGCTGCTGGCGGCCGCCTCCGTCGCGATGGCGGCCGGGACGGTGTCCCTGCCCGGCATCCTGAACGCCTTCGAGTGGTGGTGGCTGCCCTGGCAGATCATCGGCGCGCTGGTGTTCTTCGTCGCGGGGCTCGCCGAACTCCAGCGGCCCCCGTTCGACATGCCGGTCGCCGACTCGGAGATCATCTTCGGCGCGTACACCGAGTACACGGGGCTCCGCTTCGCGCTCTTCCTGCTCGCCGAGTACGCGGGCATCGTCGTCCTCAGCGGCCTCACCACCGTCCTCTTCCTCGGCGGCTGGCACGGCCCCATGGGCGCCGACGGCCTCGGCTGGGTCTGGACCCTCCTGAAGACGGCCGTCCTCGCCTTCGTCGTGATCTGGCTGCGGGTGAGCTACCCGCGCCTGCGCGAGGACCAGCTCCAGAAGCTCGCCTGGACGACCCTCGTCCCGCTCGCCCTCGCGCAGATCGCGCTCACCGGCATCGTGAAGGTGGCGATCCAGTAATGCCCACCGCGTCTCCCGACCACCGCCCCTCATCGACGCCCTCCGGGCGGCCCCGTTCGTTCCCCGGCTCCGGCCTCGCCAAGGGGCTCGCCGTCACCCTGCGCACGATGACGAAGAAGACCGTCACCGCGCAGTACCCGGACGTGCAGCCCGAGCTGCCGCCCCGCACCCGCGGGGTCATCGGCCTGTTCGAGGAGAACTGCACGGTCTGCATGCTCTGCGCCCGTGAGTGCCCCGACTGGTGCATCTACATCGACTCCCACAAGGAGACGGTGCCGCCCGCCGCCCCCGGCGGCCGCGAGCGCAGCCGGAACGTCCTCGACCGCTTCGCCATCGACTTCTCGCTCTGCATGTACTGCGGGATCTGCATCGAGGTCTGCCCCTTCGACGCGCTGTTCTGGTCGCCCGAGTTCGAGTACGCGGAGACCGACATCCACGAGCTCACCCACGAGCGCGACAAGCTCCGCGAGTGGATGTGGACGGTCCCCGAGCCGCCCGCGCTCGACCCGCGCGCGGAGGAGCCGAAGGAGATCGCCGCGGCCCGCAAGGCGGCGGAGAAGGCCGCCGCCGCGCAGGCGGCGGCCACGGAGGACCAGCAGTGACCCTCGCAGCGGCCCAAGCGGCCACGCACGGCTTCCTCTCGCCCACCGGCGTCGAGGTCGCCTTCGTCCTCGTCGGCCTCGCCACCCTCGGCGCGGCCCTCGTCACCGTCACCACCCGCCAGCTGGTGCACGCCGCCCTCTGGCTGGTCGTGGCGCTCGGCGGGCTCGCCGTCGAGTACCTCCTCCTGACCGCCGAGTTCATCGCCTGGGTCCAGGTCCTGATCTACGTCGGCTCCGTCGTCGTCCTCCTCCTCTTCGGTCTCATGCTCACCAAGGCCCCCATCGGCCGCTCCCCGGACGCCGACTCCGGCAACCGGCCGGTCGCCCTCGCCGTCGCCCTGGCCGCCGCGGCCGCCCTCGTCTGGGTCGTCGTCGACGCGTTCCGCACGACCTGGATCGATCTCGACGGACCCGCCCAGGGCTCCACGGGCGTGACCGGCGAGATCCTCTTCCAGCACTGGGTGCTGCCCTTCGAGGCGCTGTCGGTGCTGCTGCTCGCCGCCCTGGTCGGCGCGATCGTCCTCTCCCGGAAGAAGAAGGAGGACGAGAGCTGATGCACCTCGCCTACCCGGCCGTCCTCGCCGTCCTCCTCTTCGCCGTCGGCCTCTACGGCGTCCTCGCCCGCCGCAACGCGATCCTGGTCCTGATGTCCGTCGAGCTGATGCTCAACGCCGTCAACCTCAACCTGGTCGCCTTCGACGTCTGGCTCCGCGACACCCTCCACGCCGGCCAGGCCCTCACCCTCTTCACCATCGCCGTCGCCGCCGCCGAGATCGGCATCGGTCTCGCGATCGTCCTGATGGTCCACCGCAACCGCGGCACCTCGGACGTCGACCGCCTCCGCGACACCAAGGAACAGCCGTCCGCCGAGGAGAAGGCCGAGGCCGCCGCGTGACCACGACCACCCTCGCCGTCCTCGTCCCCCTCCTCCCCTTCCTCGGCTCCGCCACCGGACTCCTGCTCGGCCGCACCGCGCCCGGCTTCGTCCGCCCACTGGCCGTGCTGCCGACGCTCGCCGCCGCCGTGCTCGCCGTCCTCGTCGCCGCCCGCCAGGGCGGGGGGAAGGCGATCGACGCCGCCACCCAGCTCACCCCGACCGGGTCCGTCCCGATCGACCTGAGCCTCCACATCGACGGCTTCGCCGCCCTCGTCGCCGTCCTCGTCGGCGTGGTCGCGACCTGCGTGCAGATCTACTCGACCGGCTACCTCCGCGACGACCCGCGCTACCCCTCGTACGCCGCGCTCGTCTCCCTCTTCACCTCCGCGATGCTGCTCGTCGTCTACTCCGGCGACCTGATGGTGCTCCTGGTCGGCTGGGAGATCATGGGCATCTGCTCGTACTTCCTCGTCGGCCACTACTGGGAGACCCCCGAGGCGCGCTCCGCCTCCCTGAAGGCCTTCCTCGTCACCAAGCTCGGTGACGTCCCCTTCCTCATCGGTCTCTTCGCGCTCGCCGCCGACGCGGGCACCTTCCGGATCACGGGCGTCCTCGGCGCCGTCGCGAGCGGCGGCCTCGACCACCCCACCCTGATCGCCCTGCTGCTGCTCGCCGGCGTCGCCGGCAAGTCGGCGCAGTTCCCGCTCCACACCTGGCTCCCGGACGCCATGGCCGGCCCCACCCCCGTCTCCGCGCTCATCCACGCGGCGACGATGGTCGCCGCCGGCATCTACTTCACGGCCCGGCTGCTGCCGGTCTTCGCCGCCTCCGCCGCCGCGATGACCGTGCTCGCCGTGATGGCCGCGATCACGATGGTCGGCTCGGCGCTCGCCGCGCTCGCCCAGGACGACATCAAGCGGGTCCTCGCCTACTCGACGATCGGCCAGCTCGGCTACATGGCCGGCGCCCTCGCCGTCGGCGACCGGGGCGCCGCCGTCTTCCACCTCCTCTCGCACGCCGCCTTCAAGGCGCTGCTCTTCCTCGCCGCCGGCGCGGTCATCCACGCCGCCGGTACGAACTCGCTCACCGCCATGTCCCGCATGAGCGGCCTCGCGAAGCGCATCCCCGACGCGTACTGGACGATGACCGTCGCCCTCCTCGCGCTCGCCGCGATCCCGCCCTTCGCCGGCTTCTTCTCCAAGGAAGCCGTCCTCGTGGCCGCCGAGCACACCGCCCTCGGCGAGCGGGACGTCGCCCCCGCCGGGGCCGGCTGGATCGTCCTCGTCGCCGGACTGCTCACGGCCCTGCTGACCGCCGCGTACGCGCTCCGCCTCTGGCTGCGGACCTTCCGCGGCCGCGGCGCCGAAGCCCCCGACCACGGCCGCCAGCCGATCGCCATGACGAGCGTCCTGTGGGTCCTCGCGATCCCCTCCCTCGGATTCGGTCTGACCGTCACGTACCTCGACGACTGGTTCGACGGGCACCCGCTGACCCCGACCCTGACCACGGCCGTCCTCGGCACGGGCCTCGCCGCCGCCGGAGCCGCCATCACCTACGCGGTCTGGCGCACCCTCGCCGCCCGCACCCCGGTCACGGCCCCCGTCCCGCACGTCGCCCACCCGGACGCCGAGGCGGGCCAGGTCGAGGCCGAGGCACTGCACCTGCCGCACCCCGCCGAGGACCCGGCCGACCCCGGCCGCGCCCTCCTGGGGCCGCTGCACGGCGCGGCCGCCGACGGCTTCCACCTGGACGCCGTCTACCGGACCGCCTTCGTCCGCCCCGTACTCGCCGCCGCCTCCCTGGTCCGCTTCCTGGACCGCGAGGTCGTCGACACGTACGTGCGCGCCGCGGGCGATTCCGCGAAGGGCCTCGGCTGGCTCGTCCGCCGCGCCCAGACCGGCAACGTGCAGACCTACCTCAGCGCCCTGCTCGCCGGCTCCGTCGTCCTGGCGATCGTCGCCGTCGCCCTCGCCAACGCCGCCGGAGCGTGACCCGTGATCGATATCAGCGAATCCGTGATGCAGTTCCTTCTGGCGTTGATCGTCGCCGGCCCGCTCCTCGGCGCCGCCGCCGCTCTCCTCCCGGCCCCGCCCGGACTGAAGGGGAAGTCGCCCGACCAGGCCGTGCTCCGCCACGGCGTCACCGTCACCGGCGTCATCCTGCTGGCCGCGCTCGTCCTCGCGCTCGGCTTCGACCACGACCACCCGTCGAAGATGCAGGCCACGACGGACATCAGCTGGATCAGGGCACTCGACGTGCGGATCCACCTCGGTGTCGACGGCATTTCCCTCCCCCTCCTGGTCCTGACCGCGCTGCTGACCTTCCTCTGCGCGCTGTACAGCTACTTCAAGATGCCTGCGGGCCCGTCCCCGAAGGCCTTCGTCGCCCTGCTGCTCGTCCTGGAGTCCGGCACCCTCGCCACCTTCGCCGTCCTCGACCTCGTCCTGTTCTTCCTGGCCTTCGAGATGGTCCTCATCCCGATGTACTTCCTCATCGCCCGCTGGGGCGGCGAGGGCAGGCAGGCCGCCGCCTGGAAGTTCATCCTCTACACGCTGCTCGGATCCGTCGTCATGCTGCTCGGCCTGCTCCTCATCGGCGTGAAGGCGGGCACGTTCGACATGGTGGCACTGGCCACTGACAACGGCCGTGGGCTGACCACGTCCGTGCAGGTCATCGCCGTTCTCGCGATCGGTCTCGGGCTCGCCGTGAAGACCCCGATGTGGCCGCTGCACAGCTGGCTCCCGGACGCCCACACCGCCGCCCCGACGGTCGGCTCCGTCCTCCTCGCCGGCGTCCTGCTGAAGATGGGCACGTACGGCTTCGTCCGGATCGTGCTGCCGATCGCCCCCGACGGCATGGCGACCTTCGCCCCGTACCTCGCGGCCTTCGCCGTCGCCGGGATCATCTACGGATCGCTCGCCTGCCTCGCCCTCGCGAAGCCCGGCAACAAGGGCGACCTCAAGCGCCTCATCGCGTACTCCTCCGTCGGCCACATGGGCTTCGTGCTCCTCGGCATCGCCACCATGACCCCCACCGGGGTCAACGGCGCCCTCTTCGCGAACATCGCCCACGGCCTCGTCACCGGCCTGCTGTTCTTCCTGGTCGGCGCGGTCAAGGACCGGTACGGCACCGCCGACCTCGACACCCTCGCCGGAGCCACCGGCGCCGCCCTCTACGGCCGCGCCCCCCGCCTCGGCGCCCTCCTCGCCTTCGCCGCCGTCGCCTCCCTCGGACTGCCCGGCCTCGCCGGCTTCTGGGGCGAGATGCTCGCCCTCTTCGGCGCCTTCGACCCGGCCGAGGGCCTCAGCCGCCCCGCCTTCCTCACCTTCATGGCGATCGGCGCCTTCGGCACCCTCCTCACCGCCGCCTACCTCCTCCTCGTCGTCCGCCGCGTCTGCATGGGCGGCCCGCGACCGGCGGGGGAGACGGCGATCGCCGACGTCCAGGGGTACGAGTTCGCCGCCTGGACCCCGCTCGTCGCCCTCACCGTCCTCGCCGGACTCTGGCCCGCGGTCCTCCTCGGCCTCACCGACCCGGCCGTCCAGCAGCTCCTCGCGGGAGGCCCCCGATGACGTCGTCCCTCGTCCAGTCCGTCGACTGGCTCGCGATCGCGCCCCCCACCCTCACGGCCGTGGTCGCGCTCGTCGTCCTCGTCGCCGACCTCTTCGTGCCGCCGGAGCGCAAGCGGCTCCTCGGCTGGACCGCGATCGGCGGCCTCACCGCCGCCCTCGCCCTCCTGCTGCCGCTGCGGGACGGCGACCGCACCACCTTCTGCCTGACCGCCAAGGCCCAGGCCGAGGGCCACGCGGGCGCGTGCAGCTACACCGCCGACCACTTCACCGTGGTCATCCAGCTGCTCGTCCTCGCCGGCGCGCTGGTCACCGCGTTCCTCTCCCTGGACGAGACCCGCGAGAGGCTCCCGGCCGGCGAGTTCTGGTTCCTGCTGCTGTCCTCGGCCGCCGGCGCCGCCCTGCTGCCCGCCTCCCGCGACCTCGCCACCCTCGTCGTCGCCCTGGAGGTGGCCTCGCTGCCGGCCTTCGCGCTCGTCGGCCTCAAGCGCGGCGACCGCATGTCCGGCGAGGCCGCGCTCAAGTTCTTCCTCTCCTCCGTCACCGCGACCGCCGTCACCCTGCTCGGCGTCAGCTTCGTGTACGCGGCGACCGGCACCCTCCACCTCACGGAGATCGCCCAGCGCCTCGACGACGTCCCCGGGCAGCTCCAGACCCTCGCCGAGGCCGGAGTCGCCCTCACCCTCGTCGGCTTCGCCTTCAAGACGGCCGCCGTCCCCTTCCACTTCTGGGTGCCCGACACCTACGTCGGCGCCCCGCTGCCCGTCGCCGCCTACCTCTCCGTGGTCGGCAAGGCCGTCGGCTTCACCGGCCTGATCCTGGTGACGGTCGTCGCCTTCCCCTCGTACGCGGACGTGTGGGGCCCGGCGCTCGCCGCCCTCGCCGCGCTCACCATGACCGTCGGCAACGTCGCCGCCCTCCGCCAGGTGTCCACGCGCGCGTGGAGCGCGGTACGCCTCCTCGCCTGGTCCTCCGTCGCCC
The DNA here is from genome assembly GCF_044333355.1 of Streptomyces sp. NPDC021012. Lineage (NCBI taxonomy): Bacteria > Bacillati > Actinomycetota > Actinomycetes > Kitasatosporales > Streptomycetaceae > Streptomyces > Streptomyces sp. NPDC021012. The sequence continues at coordinate 934,471 of NZ_JBIRQU010000001.1, read as the reverse complement.
AGGCCGGCTACCTCCTGGTGCCGATCGCGGCCGCCGCGTACTCCGGCGACGACCAGGTCGGCGCCACCGTCGCGTACGCCCTCATGTACGCCGTCGTGAACCTCGGCGCCTTCGCGGTCGTCGCGCTCGTCGCCCGCACCCACCCCGAGAGCCGGATCGCGGACTTCCGGGGCCTGTACGCCTCCAGCCCCGCCGCCGCCCTCGCGCTCGCCTTCTTCCTCCTGAATCTGGCCGGTTTGCCCCCGGGTATCATCGGCCTCTTCGCCAAGGTGACCGTCTTCTCGGCGGCCGTCGACGCGGGCCTCGGGTGGCTGGCCGTGATCATGGGCGTCAACGTCGTGATCGCGCTGTACTACTACCTGCGCTGGACGGCCCTGCTCTTCCGCGTGCCGGAGGGCGCCGTCGAGAAGGCCCACAAGGCCTCCGCGCCGGTCACCCTGGCGATCGTGCTGACCGCCGCCGCCGGAGTCGTCCTGTCGGGCTACCCGCAGTTCGCCCTCCGCTTCGCGACGGGCAGCCTCTTCTGATCCCCCCACAGGAAAACACCGAGGAGCGACACCCCGTGCTGAACGGATTCAAGGACTTCATACTTCGCGGGAACGTCATCTCGATGGCCATCGGTCTGGCCGTCGGCTCGGCGTTCACGGCCGTCGTCACCGGCTTCAGCAAGGCGTTCATCACTCCGCTCATCGGCCTGGCGACGGGCTCGGTCGGCGACTTCAGCGAGGCCAGCTTCACCGTCGGCAAGACCGTCTTCCCCTACGGTCTGGCCATCGCCGCCGCCATAGCGTTCGTCATCACCGCCGCCGTCCTGTACTTCCTCATCGTCGTCCCCATGACGAAGATCCAGGAGAAGTTCGCCAAGGAGGAGGCGAAGGACCCGAAGTCGGAGAAGCGCGACTGCCCCCGCTGCTTCACCGAGATCCCGGCCATCGCCTCCCGCTGCGCCCACTGCACCAGCGAGGTCGAGCCCGCCGTCGGCGGCCTGCAGAAGGTCCCGGCCGCCCGCTGATCGCACGTCGATCACCCGTACGGCCCACACGGCACCCCGTGCGAGCCGGGGAACCCGAGCCTCCCGCCTGGCGTTGACCAGAGCGGGAGGGTCCACTGAGTGAGTGGACCACCACGAAGCGAAGGGTTCCCCTGCCGCACCACCAGGAGGGCGTACCGTGCACCGCCGGCACAACGGGCTGAGGACCGCCGTACTCCTCGGAGGGCTCTCGGCCCTCATCATCGTCATCGGCAGCTTCTTCGGGCGTACGGGGCTGATCGTCGGACTCGTCGTCGCGCTCGGCACGAACGCGTACGCCTACTGGAACAGCGACAAGCTCGCGCTGCGGGCCATGCGGGCCCGCCCGGTCAGCGAGTTCGAGGCGCCCGCGCTCTACCGGATGGTGCGCGAGCTCTCCACGCAGGCGCGGCAGCCCATGCCCCGGCTCTACATCTCGCCGACGCAGGCGCCCAACGCCTTCGCGACCGGCCGCAACCCGCGCAACGCCGCCGTCTGCTGCACCGAGGGCATCCTCGCGATCCTCGACGAGCGCGAGCTGCGCGGGGTCATCGGCCACGAGCTGAGCCACGTCTACAACCGGGACATCCTCATCTCCTCGGTCGCCGGAGCACTCGCCTCCGTCGTGATGTTCCTGGTGAACTTCGCCTGGCTGATCCCGGTCGGCCGCTCCAACGACGACGACGGCCCCGGCATCCTCGGCTACCTGCTGATCGTGATCCTCGGCCCGATCGCCGCCTCGATCATCCAGCTCGCCATCTCCCGCTCCCGGGAGTACGAGGCCGACGCCTCCGGCGCCCAGCTCACCGGAGACCCGCTCGCCCTCGCCGGCGCCCTGCGGAAGCTGGAGGCGGGCACGAAGCAGCTGCCGCTGCCGCCCGAGCCGAAGATCGAGACCGCGAGCCACATGATGATCGCGAACCCGTTCCGGCCCGGCCAGGGCCTCTCCAAGATGTTCTCCACCCATCCGCCGATGGCCGAGCGGATCGCCCGGCTCGAACAGATGGCAGGTCGACGCCCGTGAAGACGATCCTCAACGTCATATGGCTGGTCCTGTGCGGCTTCTGGATGTTCCTGGGCTACATGCTCGCGGGCGTCCTGCTCTGCATCACGATCATCGGCATCCCCTTCGGCCTCGCCGCCTTCCGCATCGGCCTCTACGCCCTCTGGCCCTTCGGCCACACGGTCGTCGACCGGCGCGACGCGGGCGCCCCGTCCTGCGTCGGCAACGTCCTCTGGCTGATCCTGGCGGGCTGGTGGCTGGCGCTCGGCCACATCACCACGGGCATCGCCCTCTGCATCACCATCATCGGCATCCCGCTGGGCATCGCGAACTTCAAGATGATCCCGGTCTCCCTCCTCCCGCTGGGCAAGGAGATCGTCCCGACGAGCCAGGCGTACGGCGCCCACTAGCGCGCCCGTGCGGGCCGCGTCCGCGCCCCGCGACGGACTAAGCGCGCGGCGGCACCCCCCGCCCCCGGCTCACCGACCAGGACACCACGCCCGCCGCCAGCACCCCCGAGCCCGCCAGGACGGAGCTCGTGGGGAGGGCGAAGGCGAGGGCGAGGCAGCCGGTGAGACCGAGGGCGGACAGGTGGCGGGCGCGGCCGCCCAGCGTCCAGGCGGAGGCGTTCGCGATGCCGTAGTAGGCGAGGACGCCGAAGGAGGAGAAGCCGATCGCGCCCCGCACGTCCACGACCGCCGCCACCACGGCCACCACCGCGCCCACCGCGAGCTCCGCCCGGTGCGGCACCCGGAAGCGCGGGTGGACGGCCGCGAGGGCCGTCGGCAGGTGGCCGTCGCGGGCCATCGCGAGGGTCGTGCGGGAGACCCCGAGGATCAGGGAGAGCAGTGAGCCCAGGGCCGCGACGGCCGCGCCGACCGTGACCAGCGGCACCAGCCAGTCGGCGTCCGCCGCGCGGGCCGCGTCGGCCAGCGGGGCGGGGGAGGCGGCGAGGGCGGCCGGGCCGAGGACGGTCAGCACGCTCACCGCGACGAGCGCGTACACGACGAGCGTGAGGCCGAGCGCGAGCGGCACCGCGCGGGGGATGGTGCGGGCCGGATCGCGGACCTCCTCGCCGAGCGTCGCGATCCGCGCGTACCCCGCGAACGCGAAGAAGAGCAAACCCGCGGCCTGGAGCACCCCGCCCGTCACGAGCTCCCCGCCGAGTGCGTGGAGCCCTGCTCCACCCGCCCTGAAGGAGACCGTGACCACGCACGCGAGGAGCGCCAGGACCGCCGCCACGATCACCCGGGTGAGCAGCGCCGACTTCTGAACTCCCCGGTAGTTGACGGCAGTCAGGGCCACCACCGCGGCGACCGCCACCGCATGCGCCTGCTCCGGCCACACGTACGCCCCGACGGTCAGCGCCATCGCCGCGCAGGAGGCCGTCTTGCCGACGACGAACGCCCAGCCGGCCAGGTATCCCCAGAAGGAGCCGAGGCGTTCGCGACCGTACACGTACGTGCCGCCGGAGGCGGGGTAGCGGGCGGCGAGCCGGGCGGAGGACATGGCGTTGCAGTACGCGACGACGGCGGCGAGGCCGAGTGCCCAGAGCAGCCCCGCCCCGGAGCCGGCGGCGCCGGCCGCGGGCCCGAGCGCGACGAAGATCCCCGCGCCGATCATCGAGCCGAGGCCGATCACGACCGCGTCGAAGAGGCCGAGGGAGCGGCGCAGTTCCGGTGTCATGCTCCGCACATTAGACGCCGAGGCCGGTCTCCCTGAGCGTGATGTTCAGGCGCCCGGCGAGACCGAGCGCGGGCGCGGCCGTCCCCGGGAACACCCGGGGGACCCCGTGGTGGACCCACCGTGAGACCCCGCCGAAGACGAAGAGGTCCCCGGAGGCCAGCTCGACGTCCTGGTACGGCCGGCCCCGGTTCTCCTCGTTCCCGAAGCGGAACACGCACCGGTCCCCGAGGCTCAGCGACACCACCGGCGCCCCCGACCGCTCCTCCCGGTCCTGGTGCATCCCCATGTGCGCCCCCGGCGCGTAGAAGTTCACCAGCGCGGTGTCGGGCGTGAAACCCCCGTGGTCCCCGTACGCCTCGACGAGCGCCTCCCGGCCCAGGGCGACCAGCCAGTCCGGCAGTTCGATCCCGACCGTGTCGAGGTAGCGGTACGGCACCCACTGCCGGCCCAGGCAGAGCGACCGCACGGACATCACCCCGCCGCCGGGCAGCACCGTCCGCCGGTAGGGGAAGGGCCCGCGCCCCCACGCGCGGCAGACGTCCACCAGCTCCCGCTGCCGCGCGAACGGCAGCCACGCGGGCACGTGCACCGCCCCGGGCGCCACCGTGGCCCGCTCGCGCGGGAAGAGCCCGTCATCGGTCACACGAGAGCCCCGAGAGCCCCGAGGGCCCCGGAGGCCCCGGAGGCCCCGGAGGCCCCCTGGACCCCTCCCAGGGCCCCTTCGAGCCCTAGGAGCCGCTCCTTGCGCTCCAGCCCGGCGGCGTACCCGCGCAGGTTCCCGTCGGCCCCGATGACCCGGTGGCAGGGCCGCACCACGAGCAGCGGATTGCGCCCGATCGCGGTGCCCACCGCCCGCACCCCGGCGCCGGACGAGCCGACGCGCCGGGCGATCTCCCCGTACGAGACGGTCGTCCCGTACGGGATCTCCTCCAGGGCCCGCCAGACGCGCCGCTGGAACGCGGTGCCGGCGTCGCCGGCGAGCGGCAGGTCGAAGCGGTCGCGGCGCCCGGCGAAGTACTCGCCCAGCTGCCGGGCGGCCTCGGCGAACGCCCCGGGTGCGGGCGTCCACCCGTCCTCGACCTCGACGGCGCCCTTCTGCCCCGGCAGGGACAGCGAGCGCAGCACGGCCCGGCCCCCTTCGGCGAGCTGCCCGACGAGGAGCATCTCGCCCAGGGGGCCGTCGACGTACGCGTACACGGTCATGGCTGGTTCCTCTCCCCGTACGGGTCTTCCTCGGACCCAGTGTGCGGGGACCGCCGAGCCCGGGGCTGGCGGTATTCGGACACGACCCTCATGACCTCACGGCAGGGTCAGCGGTAGTTCACGAACTGGATCGCGAAGTCGAAGTCCTTGCCCTTGAGCAGCGCCTGCACGGCCTGCAGGTCGTCCCGGCTCTTCGAGCTGACGCGCAGCTCGTCGCCCTGCACCTGCGCCTTGACGCCCTTGGGGCCCTCGTCGCGGATGGCCTTCGCGACCTTCTTGGCGTTCTCCTGGGAGATGCCCTCCTGGACGGAGGCGAAGAGCTTGTACTCCTTGCCGGAGAGCTGCGGCTCACCCTCGACGTCCAGCGACTTCAGCGAGATCCCGCGCTTGATCAGCTTGGACTGGAAGATGTCGAGGATCGCCTTGACGCGCTCCTCGCCGTTCGCCTGCATCAGGATCTTCTCGCCCGACCAGGAGATCGAGGCGTTGGTTCCCTTGAAGTCGTACCGCTGGGAGATCTCCTTCACGGCCTGGTTGAGGGCGTTGTCGACCTCCTGCCGATCGACCTTGGACACGATGTCGAAACTGGAGTCGGCCATGACTCGTGGCTCCTTGCTCTGATGCTGTGGGTACCCCCCGAAGCCTAGGGGGTGAGCCGCCGGCCGAACCGCTGATCAATCCGGTGGCGAAGCACCCCCCGGGATCAGGTATTGTTTACGTCGTTGCCGGGGAACACCGCAGAAACGCGGAGGACCAAGGCGACAACCCATGGCGATGTGCCCGAGTGGCCAATGGGAGCGGACTGTAAATCCGTCGGCTTAGCCTACCCAGGTTCGAATCCTGGCGTCGCCACGTGAAGAAGGTCCCCGGTGCTTGCACCGGGGACCTTCACTCGTTTCCGGGGATGGATCCGCGGGTCAGTTTCCGGCCACGTCCTTCACCGCGACCGAGAGCGGGACCGAGCCGGCGATCAGTTCCAGGGTGAGGCCCGCGGTCGCCGGGGTGTCGAGGAGTTCGGCGAGGACCGCGGCGACGTCGTCCCGGGGGACCGGGCCGCGACCCGTACGGGCCTCCAGGCGGACCATGCCCGTGCCCGCGTCGTCCGTCAGGGAGCCGGGGCGCAGGATCGTCCACTCCAGGGCCGTACGGCGGCGGATCTCGTCGTCGGCGGCGCCCTTGGCGCGCAGGTAGGCGTCGAAGACCCCGTCGCCCGGGTGGGACGCGTCCGCGCCCATCGAGGAGACGACGAGGAAGCGGCGCACGCCCGCGCGTTCCGCCGCGTCGGCGAACAGGACGGCCGCCCCGCGGTCCACCGTGTCCTTGCGGGCGGTCCCGCTGCCCGGGCCCGCGCCCGCCGCGAAGACGGCCGCGTCGGCGCCCTGGAGCACCGCGGCGACCATCTCGACCGACGCCGACTCCAGGTCCAGGACGGCGGGCTCCGCGCCCGCCTCCCGCAGGTCGTCGTCCTGTTCCGGGTTGCGGATGATCCCCACGACCTCGTGCCCCGCCGCCGAGAGCAGCCTCTCCAGACGCAGGGCGATCTGTCCGTGTCCTCCAGCGATGACGATGCGCATACTCACGACCGTACGACGGGTCCGGCCGGAGGGCTTCCCGGCTCGGGCGGCCGCTCCGGGCGCGCCTGCCGCGGCAGGTCCAGGGCCGCCGCCGAGTCGCAGTACTCCCGCACCGCGCTGGTCCGGGCCACCACCCGCCCCCGGTGCACCACGATCCGGCTGTACGCCAGGGACAGCACGCCCGCCAGGCGCTCGCCGCGCACCGCGAGCAGCTCCGCCGGGAAACCGGCCTCCACCCGCACCTCGGGGAGGCCCATCACCGCCCGCGCCTCCGCGCTCACCGCCCCGTACGCCTCCTGGGGCGCGAGCCCGCCGAGCGAGGCGAGCAGGTACGCCGCCTCCAGCGGGTCCCCGCGGCCCACCGGGTTGGCCACGTCCCGCAGCGCCCCGCTCCCCGCCGCGACCCGCACCCCGGCCGCCCGCAGCAGCCGCACCGGCGCCGCCCCGCGCAGCTCCGTGCCCCCGCAGCCGCCCTGCGGCAGGCACACCACCGTCATGCCGGCCGCCGCCAGCCGGTCCGCCGTCCGGTGCGCCGCGTCGGGAGGGAGCCGGGAGAGCCCCGCGCACGGCCCGATCGTCACGCCCGGCCGCAGCCCGCCCGCCATCGCCGCGAGCCGGGCCAGGCGCGCCGGGTCGTCCCCGTCGGTGTGCAGGTCGACCGGGACGCCGTGCTCGGCCGCGACGCCGAGCAGCGCCTCCACGTACCCGGCCGGGTCCGGGTCGAGGTCCGGGCGGCCGCCCACCACGCCGGCGCCCATCTTCACCGCGTCCCGCAGCATCGCGAGCCCGTCCGCGCCCGCCGCGCCCGTGAGCAGCCGGGGCACGGCGACGGCCGTCAGGTCGGCGAGGCCGCGCAGCGAGCGCCGGGCCTGGAGCACCGCTTCGAGCGGGCCGAGCCCCTGGACGTCGCCGATCCGCACGTGCGCGCGGAGCGCCGTCGCGCCGTGGCCGAGCTGGAGCAGGGTGGCCTCGGTGGCCCGGCGCTGCACCTCCTCGGGGGCGTACGAGACGGGTCCGGGGGTGTCGGCGGAGAGCGCGGTGTCGGCGTGGGCGTGGGGTTCGGCGGCGGCGGGCAGCAGCAGATAGCCGCTGAGGTCGACCCGTGCGCCGGTGGAGGTGAGGCTGCCGGCGGTGCCGACGGCCTCGATGCGGCCGCCGACGAGGCGTACGTCCACGGTCCGGCCGTCGGTGAGCCGTGCGTGGGAGAGCAGGAGCGAGGTCGAGTCGGCGGTGGTGGCGGCCCCGTCCTCGGGCGGCTGGGGCTGCTTGCTGTCGGCTGACATCGGGCTCCTCAAGACTCCTCAAGATCAAGATCACGCAGCGTGGGGCCGAGCCTAGGGGCGCTCGGAGCGACCTTCGAGGAGGAGCGCAATAGTCGTACTGATGAGGCCACGAGTGGCGTACGGGACGCCTGGTGGGAGCCGTCGCGGGGCCTCGGGGAAACGGATTTGGGTGATGGGCCGGAGACCGTGTAATGTCTTCCTCGCTCGCCCCAATAGCTCAGTCGGTAGAGCGTCTCCATGGTAAGGAGAAGGTCTACGGTTCGATTCCGTATTGGGGCTCTGGTGAGAGGGATCCCGCCTTCGGGCGGGATCCGGATCATCAAAGCGGTGTAGCTCAGTCGGTAGAGCAAGCGGCTCATAATCGCTGTGTCACCGGTTCAAGTCCGGTCACCGCTACAGACAGTAGCCGATTGTGGGGTCGGTCCTGCGATCGGCTACTCTTCTATGCGTTCATCCGTCCATCCGTCCGTCAAGGAGCACTCACGTGGCTGCCACCGACGTCCGCCCGAAGATCACGCTGGCCTGCGTGGAGTGCAAGGAGCGGAACTACATCACCAAGAAGAACCGGCGTAACAACCCGGACCGTCTTGAGATGAAGAAGCACTGCCCCCGCTGCAACTCGCACACCGCGCACCGCGAGACGCGCTAATCAGGCTCGTACACGAGGCCGTCCCCACTCGGGGGCGGCCTCGTGTCGTTTGTCGGCTCCCCCCGACGACATCGGAAACACATCCTGGAGGTATCGAGTTCCATGGCGCTCGACCAGTCCTTCGTGGGCCGGACCTATCCGCCCACCGCGCCCTACGAGGTCGGCCGCGAGAAGATCCGCGAGTTCGCCGAGGCGATCGGTGACGCGAATCCCGCGTACACCGACACCGAGGCGGCCAAGGCGCTCGGGCATTCCGATGTGATCGCCCCGCCCACTTTTGTGTTCGCCATCACGTTCAAGGCGGCCGGCGCCGTCATCGAGGACCCGCAGCTGGGCCTCGACTACAGCCGCGTCGTCCACGGCGACCAGAAGTTCGCCTACACCCGGCCCGTACGCGCCGGGGACCGGCTCTCGGTCACCTCCACCATCGAGGCGATCAAGTCCCTCGCGGGCAACGACATCCTCGACATCCGCGGTGAGGTGCACGACGCCTCCGGCGAGCACGTCGTCACCGCCTGGACCAAGCTCGTCTCCCGCGCACCCGAGGGGGCCTGACCATGACCGCGAAGATCGCCTACGACGAGGTCGAGGTCGGCACCGAGCTGCCCGCCCGGACCTTCCCCGTGACCCGCGCCACGCTCGTGCAGTACGCCGGCGCCTCCGGGGACTTCAACCCGATCCACTGGAACGAGAAGTTCGCGGTCGAGGTCGGCCTCCCGGACGTCATCGCCCACGGCATGTTCACCATGGCCGAGGCGATCCGCGTCGTCACCGACTGGGCCGGCGACCCGGCCGCCGTCGTCGAGTACGGCGTCCGCTTCACCAAGCCGGTCGTCGTCCCCAACGACGACAAGGGCGCCGAGATCGAGGTCTCCGCCAAGGTCGCCGCCAAGCTGGACGACCAGCGGGTGCGGGTCGACATCACGGCCGTGAGCGCCGGGCAGAAGGTGCTGGGCATGAGTCGGGCCGTCGTGCGCCTGGCCTGACCCGCGACTTCGGAAGGGGGCGGCCGTCCCGACGAGGCCGCCCCCTTTTCCGGGTTGACGGAGTTAGTGATTGAGTACTAACTTTGTATGCATGGCCAGGATGAGTGCAGAGGAGCGGCGCGAGAGCGTGATCCGCGCGGCGATGAAGGAGTTCGCCCGGGGTGGCTACCACGGCACCTCGACGGAGGCGATCGCCCGCCGCGTCGGCGTCTCGCAGCCGTACCTCTTCCGGCTCTTCCCCGGAAAGAAGGCGATCTTCCTGGCGGCGTCCGAGCGCTGCCTGGCGGACACCCGGCGGGTCTTCGAGGAGGCCGCCGAGGGGCTGAAGGGGGAGGAGGCCCTGCATGCCATGGCCAATGCCTACACCCGGCTCATCACCGAGCAGCCGGACCGGCTCCTGATGCAGATGCAGGTCTACGTCGCGGTGGCCGCCGCGGAGGAGGCCGGCGACCACGAGTTCGGCGAGGCCGTCCGGGCCGGCTGGATGGAGCTGTGGGAGGCCGTCCACCTGCCGCTCGGCGCCGACGTCGGCGAGACCACGACCTTCCTGGCGTACGGAATGCTCGTCAACACCCTCGTCGCCATGGGGTTCCCGCCCGAGCACCGGGTCTGGGAGGGGTTCTACCCCTCCGCCCGCCTCCTCGGGCGACTGGAGAAGTAGCGCACGCCCGGGCTCCGGCCCGGGGGCCGGTCGCTCCGCGTCCCGGCCGAGCTCTGCCCGTAGAAGTTAGTCATCAATAACTAACCTGAAAGGTGAGCAGCGATGAACCAGCCCGAAGCCCGCCGCGGTTCCGCCGCCTGGGCCCTCGTCATCACCAGCGTCGCCGGCTTCATGGCGGCCCTCGACAACCTCGTCGTCACCACCGCCCTGCCCTCCATCCGGGAGGACCTCGGCGGAGCGCTGCACGACCTCGAATGGACGGTGAGCGCCTACACCCTCACCTTCGCCGTCCTGCTCATGTTCGGCGCCGCCCTCGGCGACCGCTTCGGCCGCCGCAGACTGTTCCTCACCGGCCTCGCCGTCTTCACCGGCGCCTCCGCCGCCGCCGCGCTCGCCCCCGGCATCGACGCGCTGATCGCCGCCCGCGCCGTCCAGGGCGTCGGCGCCGCGATCATGATGCCGCTCACGCTCACCCTGCTCACCGCGGCCGTCCCGCCCGCCAAGCGCGGCATGGCGTTCGGCATCTGGGGCGCCGTCAACGGCCTCGCCGTCGCCGCCGGCCCGCTCATCGGCGGCAGCCTCACCGAGCACATCTCCTGGCCGTGGATCTTCTGGCTGAACGTCCCGCTCGGCCTCGCCCTCCTGCCGCTCGCCCGGCTGCGGCTCGCCGAGTCGTACGGCGCCGGCGCCCGCCTCGACATCGCCGGCACGCTCCTCGCCAGCGGCGGCCTCTTCGGCATCGTGTACGGGCTGATCCGCGGCCCCCTCGACGGCTGGACCTCCGCCACCGTCCTGATCGCGCTGGTCGTCGGCGCCGCGCTCATCGGCGGATTCGTCCACCACGGCATCCACAACAAGGCGCCGATGCTGCCCATGCGGCTCTTCCGCAGCCGCGCCTTCTCCGGCATCAACGCGGCCAGCCTGCTGATGTTCCTCGGCATGTTCGGCTCGATCTTCCTGCTCAGCCAGTACCTGCAGGGCGTCCTGGGCTACTCGCCCACCCAGGCGGGTCTGCGGATGCTGCCCTGGACCGGCATGCCGATGCTCGTCGCGCCGATCGCGGGCGCCCTCTCCGACCGGATCGGCGGCCGCCCGGTCGTCGCCGCGGGCCTCGCCCTCCAGGCGATCGGCCTCGGCTGGTTCGCCCTCGTCGTGACGCCCGACGTCTCGTACGTGGTCCAGCTCCCCGCCCTCGTCGTCAGCGGCATCGGCATGGCGCTGTACTTCGCCCCCGCGGCCAACCTCGTGATGTCCAGCGTCCGCCCCTCCGAGCAGGGCATCGCCTCCGGCGCCAACAACGCGCTGCGCGAGGTCGGTGGCGCGCTCGGCGTCGCCATCATGGCCTCCATCTTCGCCGCCCAGGGCGGCTACGAGTCCGCCCAGAGCTTCGTCGACGGCCTGGTCCCCGCCCTGTGGGTCGGCGCCGGGGCGGTGGCACTCGGCGCGGTGGCCGTCCTCTTCGCCCCGTCGCGCCGGGCCCGCGAGGCGGCGGAGACGGAGGCCGGGGCGGATTCCGGAGCGGATTCCGGAGCGGAGGCGCTGGCCGGGGCTGGAGCCGGGGCCGGAGGCGAGTCCGACTCCGGGACCGGTGCAGGGAAGTCGGGGCTGATCGTCGCGTGACGGCGGTCCGGTGCCGCGCAGGAGAAGCGGCGGCACCCCGAGGCGCACGGCCCCGCCCCTCTCGGCGGGGCCGTCACCTTTCCGTTCGCCGCGACTGCGGCCCGGGGCCGTGTCGGAGGGGCGGCGGCACCCGTGGTGCACGGCCCCGTTCCTTCCGGCGGGGGCGTCGCCTTTCCGGCCGTCGCGGCTGCGGTCCGGTGCCGCGCAGGAGAAGCGGCGGCACCCCGTGGCGTACGGCATCGCCCCTTTCGGCGGGGCCGTCGCCTTCCGTGCGCCGTGAGCGCGGCCCGTACTCTTGAGCCCGTGCAGCAGATCGCAGATGCCCCCCTCGCGCCCCTGACCACCTTCCGGCTCGGCGGGCCCGCCAGCCGGCTCGTCACCGCCACCACCGACGACGAGGTGATCGCGGCGGTCCGTGAGGCCGATGCCGCCGGGACCCCGCTGCTGATCATCGGCGGTGGATCGAACCTGGTCATCGGGGACAAGGGCTTCGACGGCACGGCGCTGCGCATCGCCACCACCGGGTTCGACCTGGAGGGGACCCGCCTGGAGCTGGCCGCAGGCGAGGTCTGGACGGATGCCGTGGCGCGGACCGTGGAGGCGGGGCTCGCCGGGATCGAGTGCCTGGCCGGGATCCCCGGCTCGGCCGGTGCGACCCCCATCCAGAACGTCGGCGCGTACGGGCAGGACGTCTCCGCCACCGTCACCGAGGTCGTCGCGTACGACCGGCGTGCCGAGGAGACCGTCACCCTCACGAACGCCGAGTGCGCCTTCTCGTACCGGCACAGCCTCTTCAAGGACCAGCCCGACCGGTACGTCGTGCTGCGGGTCCGCTTCGAGCTGGAGGACGCCGACGGGATGTCGGCGCCCCTCAAGTACCCCGAGACCGCCCGCGCCCTCGGCGTGGAGGCCGGGGAACGGGTGCCCCTCGCCACCGCCCGCGAGACCGTCCTGGAGCTCCGCGCCGGCAAGGGCATGGTCCTGGATCCGGAGGACCACGACACCTGGTCCGCGGGCTCCTTCTTCACCAACCCCATCCTCACGGCGGGGGAGTACGAGACCTTCCTCGCGCGCGTGGCGGAGCGGCTCGGCCCGGACGTCACCCCGCCGGCCTTCCCGGCGGGCGAGGACGGCGCCGTGAAGACCTCGGCGGCCTGGCTCATCGACAGGGCCGGGTTCACCAAGGGGTACGGTTCCGGGCCCGCCCGGATCTCCACCAAGCACACGCTCGCCCTCACCAACCGGGGCGAGGCGACCACCGAGGACCTCCTGGCCCTCGCCCGCGAGGTCGTCGCCGGGGTGCGGGACGCCTTCGGGATCACCCTCGTCAACGAGCCCGTGACGGTCGGGGTCGAGCTCTAGTGCGCGACCCCGACGCCCTGCTTCAGCGTCGCGGGGTCGTCGATCATCGCCAGCATCGCGTGCGCCACGTCCGCGCGGGCCAGGAAGCGGCCCCGGAGCGGGGTGCCGCCGACGACCGTGCGGTACTGCCCGGTGCCCGGCTTGTCCGTCAGCCGGGGCGGGCGCACGGCGGTCCAGTCGGTGCCGCTCGCGGCGAGCTCGGACTCCATGACCCGCAGGTCGGCGTAGATGTCCTTCAGGACCGCGTTGATGACCGCGAGCGTCGCCCGGTCGACGAGGGGCTGACCCTCCGGGGTCGGCCCCAGCGGGGCCGCGCTGACCACCAGGATCCGGCGCGTCATCTCGGCCTCCATCGCCGTGAGCACCGAGCGGGTCAGCCGCGCCGCCACGCCCGCGTCCGCCCGGCTCCGGGCCCCGAGGCCCGAGAGCACCGCGTCCCGGCCCGCGACGGCCCCGCGCAGGGCCTCGGGGTCGGTCAGGTCGGCCCGCCGGACCGTCAGGCCCGCGCCGGTCACGGTGAGCCGTGCCGGGTCCCGCACCACCGCCGTCACCTCGTGGCCCGAGGCCAGGGCCTGCCGGACGATCTCCTGGCCGATGCCACCGGTCGCGCCGAAGACTGTGAGCTTCATGTCGCACCCTCCCAGGGTGGGTAAGTATTCACTCACCCCTAGGGTGAGTGGATACTCACTCAAACGTCAAGCGTGCACTGGAGGATGCGTGGAACAGAGACCGACCCGGACCCGGATCATCGACGCCGCCCGCGACCTCATGCGGACGGCGGGGCTCGCCCGCACCACCACCAAGGAGATCGCCAAGGCGGCCGGCTGCTCGGAAGCCGCGCTCTACAAGTACTTCAGCAGCAAGGAAGAGCTCTTCCTGACCGTCCTGAACGAACGCCTGCCCCAGCTCGGCGAGCTCCTCGGCATACTCGCCGCCGACCCCGGCGGCCGCACCGTCGAGGAGAACCTCACGGAGGTCGCCCGGCAGGCCGTGCGCTTCTACGAGCAGACCTTCCCGGTCGTCGCCTCCCTCTACGCGGAACCGCAGCTCAAGCGGCGCCACGAGGAGGCCATGCGCACCTACGGCGTGGGCCCCCACAAGCCCATCGAAGGCCTCGCCGCCTACCTCCGCGCCGAGCAGCAGCACGGCCGCCTGAGCCCCGACGCCGACCCGGTGGCCGCCGCCTCCCTGCTCCTCGGGGCCTGCGTGCAGCGCTCCTTCGCCTGGGAGATGACCCCCGACCGCAGGCCGCCGGACTCCCTCGACGACTTCGCCCGCACGCTCGTCCGCACCCTGCTCAGGGGCATCGGCTAGGCGATCCAGTCGTCGATCCCCGCCAGGAGCTTCGCCTTGACGTCCTCCGGCGCCGCCGAGCCCCGCACCGACTGACGGGCCAGCTCCGCCAGCTCCGCGTCGGTGAACCCGTGGTGCCGGCGGGCGATCTCGTACTGGGCGGCCAGCCGCGAGCCGAACAGGAGGGGGTCGTCGGCACCGAGCGCCATCGGGACCCCCGCCTCGAAGAGGGTGCGCAGCGGGACGTCCTCGTGCTTCTCGTACACCCCGAGGGCCACGTTCGACGCCGGGCAGACCTCGCAGGTCACGCCCCGCTCGGCGAGCTTCCGCAGCAGCCGGGGGTCCTCCGCCGACCGCACCCCGTGGCCGACCCGCGCCGCCCGCAGATCGTCCAGGCAGTCCCGTACGGACGAGGGGCCCGTCAGCTCGCCGCCGTGCGGGGCCGCGAGCAGGCCGCCCTCCCGCGCGATCGCGAACGCCCGGTCGAAGTCCCGGGCCATGCCCCGCCGCTCGTCGTTGGAGAGCCCGAAACCGACCACGCCCCGGTCGGCGAACCGGACGGCCAGACGGGCGAGCGTACGGGCCTCCAGGGGGTGCTTCATGCGGTTCGCCGCCACCAGGACCCGCATCCCGAGCCCGGTCTCCCGGGAAGCCGCGTCGACGGCGTCGAGGATGATCTCCAGGGCCGGGATCAGGCCGCCCAGGTGCGGGGCGTACGAGGTGGGGTCGACCTGGATCTCCAGCCACCCCGAGCCGTCCCTGACGTCCTCCTGGGCCGCTTCGCGGACGAGCCGCTGGATGTCCTCGGGCGCGCGCAGGCAGGAGCGGGCGATGTCGTACAGCCGCTGGAAACGGAACCAGCCGCGCTCGTCGGTGGCCCGCAGTTTGGGAGGGGTGCCGCTCTTGAGCGCCTCCGGGAGGTGCACGCCGTACTTGTCGGCCAGCTCGATGAGGGTCGTGGGCCGCATCGAACCGGTGAAGTGCAGGTGCAGATGGGCCTTGGGCAACAGGGTGAGATCGCGTACGTGCTCCATTGGCCGATACTGCCGCACCCGAATGGACGAATGAAGTCCATTTCCCCGATCGGGACCTTGCTAGAACGCAAAAACGGGCCCCCGGTTCCGGAGAACCGGGGGCCCGCGGCGATCAGCGGATCAGTCCGTCGCCTCGGCCAGGAGCTTCTGGATCCGGGACACGCCCTCCACCAGGTCCTCGTCGCCGAGCGCGTACGAAAGACGCAGGTAGCCCGGGGTGCCGAAGGCCTCGCCCGGGACGACCGCGACCTCGGCCTCGTCCAGGATCAGGGCGGCGAGCTCGACCGAGGTCTGCGGGCGCTTGCCGCGGATCTCCTTGCCGAGCAGCCCCTTCACCGACGGGTACGCGTAGAACGCGCCCTCCGGCGTCGGGCAGTACACGCCCTCGATCTCGTTCAGCATCCGCACGATCGTCTGACGGCGGCGGTCGAAGGCGGCGCGCATCTCGGCGACCGCGTCCAGGTTGCCGGAGACGGCGGCGAGCGCGGCCACCTGGGCGACGTTGCTCACGTTGGACGTGGCGTGCGACTGGAGGTTCGTCGCGGCCTTCACGACGTCCTTCGGGCCGACGATCCACCCGACGCGCCAGCCCGTCATCGCGTACGTCTTCGCCACACCGTTGACCACGATGCACTTGTCGCGCAGCTCGGGCACGATCGCCGGCAGCGAGACGAACTTCGCGTCGCCGTAGACCAGGTGCTCGTAGATCTCGTCCGTCAGGACCCACAGGCCGTGCTCGACGGCCCAGCGGCCGATCGCCTCGGCGTCCGCCTCGCTGTAGACCGCGCCGGTCGGGTTCGAGGGGGAGACGAAGAGGACGACCTTGGTCCGCTCCGTGCGCGCCGCCTCCAGCTGCTCCACCGAGACCCGGTAGCCGGTGGTCTCGTCGGCGACGACCTCCACCGGGACACCGCCCGCGAGACGGATCGACTCGGGGTACGTCGTCCAGTACGGCGCCGGGACGATGACCTCGTCGCCCGGGTCGAGGATCGCGGCGAAGGCCTCGTAGATCGCCTGCTTGCCGCCGTTGGTCACCAGGACCTGGGAGGCGTCGACCTCGTAACCGGAGTCGCGCAGCGTCTTGGCGGCGATCGCGGTCTTCAGCTCGGGAAGGCCGCCGGCCGGCGTGTAGCGGTGGTACTTCGGGTTCTTGCAGGCCTCGACGGCCGCTTCGACGATGTAGTCCGGGGTCGGGAAGTCGGGCTCACCGGCGCCGAAACCGATCACCGGACGACCGGCGGCCTTGAGGGCCTTGGCCTTGGCGTCGACGGCGAGGGTGGCGGACTCGGAGATCGCACCGATCCGGGCGGAGACCCGACGCTCGGTGGGAGGGGTAGCAGCGCTCATACCGGCCATCGTCCCAGACCGTGCGGAGGCCCGGCACGCAGGTTTCACGGACCGGACAGGACCGGTCATTACCGGTCGTACGCGCGTCCGGGAGCAGGTCGGCGCGGTTTCTGTTCGACGTAGGGGCCCATGACCACGTATGCTCACTCCTCGTTGGCCCGCACCGACCACATCTCACGATGCGGTACGTTGGGGGCACCGACAAAGGGTCGTAGCTCAATTGGTAGAGCACCGGTCTCCAAAACCGGCGGTTGGGGGTTCAAGTCCCTCCGGCCCTGCTACACACACCGCCAGGTGTTGTGCGCATGTGTACGTACTTCATTGCACCGCCGTGCGGCTCCACCCGGGCGCGGCACGGCCGACCCGGAATCAGGTGAGACATCGTGACGGACGCCGTAGGCTCCATCGACACGCCTGATGCCGACGACGAGACCGCCGAGTCGAAGAAGAAGTCCCGCAAGGGCGGCAAGCGCGGAAAGAAGGGCCCCCTGGGCCGTCTCGCGCTCTTCTACCGCCAGATCATCGCGGAGCTCCGCAAGGTCGTCTGGCCCACGCGGAACCAGCTGACGTCGTACACCACCGTGGTGATTGTCTTCGTCGTCATCATGATCGGCCTTGTCACCGTGATTGACTATGGCTTCCAGGAAGCAGTCAAGTACGTCTTCGGCTGACTTTTTGTTCCACCCCATCTGTATCGCAGGAAGAAGCAGCCACCGTGTCTGACGCGAACCTGAACGACGCCTTCGAGTCCGAGTCCGTCGAGGACGAGCTGGACATCGTCGAGGCCGCCGACGAGGACGTCGAGGACGTCGAGGTCGACGCTGCTGAGGACGCTGCGGACGAGGACGTCGAGGTCGAGGCCGACGAGGACGTCGACGCCGACGAGGACGAGGCCGTCGAGATCGACGAGGACGTCGAGGACGAGGACGAGGACGCCGAGGAGGAGGCCGAGCCGGCCGCCCCGGTCGACCCGATCGCCGCGCTCCGCGAGGAGCTCCGCACCCTCCCCGGCGAGTGGTACGTCATCCACACCTACGCGGGCTACGAGAAGCGCGTGAAGGCCAACCTCGAGCAGCGTGCCGTCTCGCTCAACGTCGAGGACTTCATCTACCAGGCCGAGGTCCCCGAGGAAGAGATCGTCCAGATCAAGGGCGGCGAGCGGAAGAACGTCAAGCAGAACAAGCTCCCCGGCTACGTCCTCGTCCGCATGGACCTGACGAACGAGTCCTGGGGCGTCGTCCGCAACACCCCCGGCGTCACCGGCTTCGTGGGCAACGCCTACGACCCGTACCCGCTGACCCTGGACGAGATCGTCAAGATGCTCGCCCCGGAGGCCGAGGAGAAGGCCGCCCGCGAGGCCGCCGAGGCCGAGGGCAAGCCGGCTCCGGCCCGCAAGCTGGAGGTCCAGGTCCTGGACTTCGAGGTCGGCGACTCGGTCACCGTCACCGACGGCCCGTTCGCGACCCTCCAGGCCACGATCAACGAGATCAACCCGGACTCGAAGAAGGTCAAGGGCCTCGTCGAGATCTTCGGTCGCGAGACCCCGGTCGAGCTCAGCTTCGACCAGATCCAGAAGAACTGATCTCAGCTTCTTCCGCATCTTCCGACCAGGTCAGAGTGGCTCTCGCAGCCGCTCTGACCTGCTCGGTTTTTAGCCGCACGTCTATACCCGTTATCGTTGTGCGGTATGCCTGCATCCGGATGACCGGATGGCGGGCTGAACACTCTCACTAGGACCCGGAGAGAGCAATGCCTCCCAAGAAGAAGAAGGTCACGGGGCTTATCAAGCTCCAGATCAACGCCGGCGCGGCCAACCCGGCCCCGCCGGTCGGCCCCGCGCTCGGTCAGCACGGCGTCAACATCATGGAGTTCTGCAAGGCCTACAACGCCGCGACCGAGTCGCAGCGTGGCATGGTCGTGCCGGTGGAGATCACGGTCTACGAAGACCGCACCTTCACCTTCATCACCAAGACTCCGCCGGCCGCCAAGCTGATCCTCAAGGCCGCGGGCGTGGAGAAGGGCTCCGGCGAGCCGCACAAGACCAAGGTCGCCAAGCTCACGGCCGCCCAGGTCCGCGAGATCGCCACGGTCAAGCTCCCCGACCTCAACGCCAACGACCTGGACGCCGCGTCCAAGATCATCGCTGGCACCGCCCGCTCCATGGGCATCACGGTCGAGGGCTGATCACCCCCCCTCGTGACCTCAGTGGTAGGGCCGGCGCGGCCCGCACCACGACTCCACACCTGAACAAACAGGAGAAGCAGTGAAGCGCAGCAAGGCTCTCCGCTCCGCGGACGCCAAGGTCGACCGCGAGCGGCTCTACGCCCCCCTCGAGGCCGTCCGTCTCGCCAAGGAGACCGCCACCACGAAGTTCGACGGCACCGTCGAGGTCGCCTTCCGCCTGGGTGTCGACCCGCGCAAGGCCGACCAGATGGTCCGTGGCACCGTGAACCTCCCGCACGGCACCGGCAAGACCGCCCGGGTCCTGGTCTTCGCGACCGGTGAGCGTGCCGAGGCCGCGATCGCCGCGGGCGCCGACATCGTCGGCTCCGACGAGCTCATCGACGAGATCTCCAAGGGCAACCGCCTGAACGAGTTCGACGCCGTTGTGGCCACCCCGGACCTCATGGGCAAGGTCGGCCGCCTCGGCCGCGTCCTCGGCCCGCGTGGTCTCATGCCGAACCCCAAGGTCGGCACCGTCACCCCCGATGTCGCGAAGGCTGTCAACGACATCAAGGGCGGCAAGATCGAGTTCCGCGTCGACAAGCACTCGAACCTGCACTTCATCATCGGCAAGGTCTCCTTCGACGAGACGAAGCTGGTCGAGAACTACGCCGCGGCCCTGGAGGAGATCCTCCGTCTGAAGCCGTCCGCCGCGAAGGGTCGCTACATCAAGAAGGCGGCCATCACGACGACGATGGGCCCCGGCATCCCGCTGGACTCCAACCGCACCCGCAACCTCCTCGTCGAGGAGGACCCGGCCGCGGTCTGAACCTCACCGGTTCGCTGAGTGGTCAGCCGGCCCCGCACCTCTCCGGAGGTGCGGGGCCGGCTCTTTGTTACGGTTCAAAGAACGGTAAAGACTTCGATCAAGGGGTGGGGAACTCTGATGAGCAAGTCCGCTTGGAAGCGCGCCGGTGTCGCCCTGACGGCCGTGGCCGTCGTGACGGGCGTCGCGGGCTGTCAGGACGGCGGGGACTCCAAGGCGGCCCCGAAGGAGGCCCCCAAGGCCTCCGCCGAGGCGCAGGGCCACGGGGACGTCACGAAGGTCATCCAGGCCGCGTACGAGAAGACCTCGAAGGCCAAGGCCGCCAAGGTCAAGATGACCATGAGCGTGGAGGGCGTCGGCGCCGAGTCGGGCACCATCGAGATGAGCGGCGTCCAGAGCTGGGCCCCGGCGGCCATGGACATCACCATGAAGGGGTCCATGCTGGGCAAGGGCAAGCCCGGCGCACCCGAGCAGATGCGCATGATCATGCTCGACAACGTCATGTACATGGACGCGGGCGCCAAGCAGGCCGCCGAGATGGACGGCAAGCGCTGGATGAAGCTGGACCTGACGGCCGCGGCCGAGGCCACCGGCGACAAGGCGGTGCAGAAGCAGCTGACCGGCGGCCTGGACAACATGAACCAGGACCCGGCCCAGCAGCTCGCCCTGCTCCTGGACTCCCCGGACCTGAAGCACATCGGCGCCGAGAAGATCAACGGCCTGGAGACCCAGCACTACAAGGGCACGCTCACCTTCGAGCAGATGCTCAAGGCCAACGAGTCGTCGAAGCTCCTCTCCAAGGAGGACCACGACAAGCTCATCGCCGGCATGAAGAAGACCGGTCTCAAGGGCTACGACACCGAGCTCTGGGTCACCGAGGACGGCTACCCGACCCGCATGGACATCGGCATGACCATGGCCGAGGGCAAGATGCGGATCCGGGCCGACTACACCGACTACGGCACCCAGATCGCCGTACAGGCCCCGCCGGCCGAGGACACCCTGGACCTCTTCGAGATGCTCAAGGGCATGGGCACGGCCTGATTTGCTCCTGGCCCAGGCCATCACGTACGCTTCCACAGAAGCCAAAGACCGCTGGTCGTTGCTGTGCCCTTACCGGGTGCGGTGGCCGAAGGATCCGCTGACAACGGACGACCCGCGCAGGTGACTGTGGAAGTGTTCCCGGACTTCACGTTCGGTCGAGCTCAGCCCCGTGCGCCTGCGCCCGGGGCGTTTTGTTTTGTCCAGCCCCCTTCTGAGCGGTCCTCATCACCCGGAAGGAGGCCGACGCACTATGCCGACGCCCAACAAGGCTGCATCGGTGGCCGAGCTCAAGGACGCGTTCCAGAGCTCCAACGCCGCCGTGCTGACCGAGTACCGGGGTCTCACCGTCGCGCAGCTCAAGACGCTGCGTCGCTCTCTCGGTGAGAACGCCCAGTACGCCGTGGTGAAGAACACGCTGACCAAGATTGCGGCCAACGAGGCCGGGATCACCGCACTGGACGAGCACTTCGCTGGTCCGACCGCGGTCGCCTTCGTCACCGGTGACCCGGTGGAGTCGGCGAAGGCCCTGCGTGACTTCGCCAAGGAGAACCCGAACCTCATCATCAAGGCCGGTGTCCTTGACGGTAAGGCTCTCTCCGCCGACGACATCAAGAAGCTTGCGGACCTCGAGTCCCGCGAGGTTCTGCTCAGCAAGCTGGCCGGTGCCTTCAAGGGCAAGCAGACTCAGGCTGCTCAGCTCTTCCAGGCGCTGCCGACGAAGCTCGTCCGCACCGTGGACGCGCTTCGCGCCAAGCAGGCCGAGCAGGGCGGTGCCGAGTAATTCGGCTCGCGCATTGATCCACGCCGCCTAGTGCGTGGGTCGTAGCGGGCCGTTACGCCCGCCTCTCAAGACACATCGGCACCTGCCGAGATTAGTGGAAGGATCGCCCATCATGGCGAAGCTCTCTCAGGAAGACCTGCTCGCTCAGTTCGAGGAGATGACCCTCATCGAGCTGTCCGAGTTCGTCTCGGCCTTCGAGGAGAAGTTCGACGTCAAGGCTGCCGCGGCCGTCGCCGTTGCCGCTGCCCCGGCTGGTGGCGGCGACGCTGCCGGTGGCGCCGAGGAGCAGGACGAGTTCGACGTCATCCTCGAGGGTGCCGGCGACAAGAAGATCCAGGTCATCAAGGTCGTGCGCGAGCTCACCTCCCTGGGCCTCAAGGAGGCCAAGGACCTCGTCGACGGCACCCCGAAGCCGGTCCTCGAGAAGGTCGCGAAGGAGGCCGCTGACAAGGCCGCCGAGGCCCTCAAGGCCGCCGGTGCCTCCGTCACGGTCAAGTAAGACCGTTTCGGCTCACTGAGCTGACTCCTGCCCCCGTGTAACGCGGAGGCAGCGAAAGGCGATCACCCTTCTGGGTGGTCGCCTTTCGGCGTTCCCCGGAAGCGGGCGTGGCGGGGCGCCTCAAGGCCGCCGCGAGCGGAGTATGGTGATCTTCGCCGTGCGCCCCGCTGACCGGGGGGCCTTGACGAACCGCACGCAGCGCGCAATTCTCAGGACGCGTCGTCACAACGATCCGTTTCCGAGGCATGGATCGACGACTGAACGGGCAGTATCGAGGTGCGCCGCACGGCGCGAGGTACCGCGGAGTTGAGAGCAACGAGGGTCGCGAAGAAGTCGCCCTGGACATCAGTGAGCCAAGTGGCTACACTGACCCTTTGCGCTGCCTGTTAGCTGCCCCCTGCCCGTCACCAGGGGCATACCTTCGCATCAGCTTCGTGGACCGACCCCGTCTGACCTGGCCTTTTGGTCATCTCAGGAAAAGTCTGCCGTGAAGCGTTGCTGGGGACCGGTACGCGCGTAGTGAGTCCGAGCCCTCGGAAGGACCCCCTCTTGGCCGCCTCGCGCAACGCCTCGACCAATACGAACAACGGCGCAAGCACCGCCCCGCTGCGCATCTCCTTTGCAAAGATCAAGGAGCCCCTCGAGGTTCCGAACCTCCTCGCGCTGCAGACCGAGAGCTTTGACTGGCTGCTCGGCAACGCCGCCTGGAAGGCTCGCGTCGAGGCTGCCCTTGAGTCGGGACAGGACGTCCCCACGAAGTCCGGTCTGGAGGAGATCTTCGAGGAGATCTCCCCGATCGAGGACTTCTCCGGGTCGATGTCGCTGACCTTCCGCGACCACCGCTTCGAGCCGCCGAAGAACTCGATCGACGAGTGCAAGGACCGTGACTTCACGTACGGCGCCCCGCTCTTCGTCACCGCCGAGTTCACCAACAACGAGACCGGCGAGATCAAGTCCCAGACGGTCTTCATGGGCGACTTCCCGCTCATGACCAACAAGGGCACCTTCGTCATCAACGGCACCGAGCGTGTCGTCGTGTCGCAGCTCGTCCGCTCGCCGGGTGTCTACTTCGACTCCTCCATCGACAAGACGTCCGACAAGGACATCTTCTCCGCCAAGATCATCCCGTCCCGGGGCGCCTGGCTGGAGATGGAGATCGACAAGCGCGACCTGGTCGGTGTCCGCATCGACCGCAAGCGCAAGCAGTCCGTCACCGTCCTCCTGAAGGCCCTCGGCTGGACCACCGAGCAGATCCTGCAGGAGTTCGGCGAGTACGAGTCCATGCGCGCCACCCTGGAGAAGGACCACACCCAGGGCCAGGACGACGCGCTGCTCGACATCTACCGCAAGCTGCGCCCGGGCGAGCCGCCGACCCGTGAGGCCGCTCAGACGCTGCTCGAGAACCTCTACTTCAACCCGAAGCGCTACGACCTCGCGAAGGTCGGCCGCTACAAGGTGAACAAGAAGCTCGGCGCCGACGAGCCGCTGGACGCCGGTGTCCTCACCACCGACGACATCATCGCCACGATCAAGTACCTCGTGAAGCTCCACGCGGGCGAGACCGAGACGGTCGGCGAGAACGGCAACGAGATCGTCGTCGAGACCGACGACATCGACCACTTCGGCAACCGTCGTCTGCGCAACGTCGGCGAGCTCATCCAGAACCAGGTCCGCACGGGTCTGGCTCGTATGGAGCGCGTCGTCCGCGAGCGGATGACCACGCAGGACGTCGAGGCGATCACCCCGCAGACCCTGATCAACATCCGCCCGGTCGTGGCGTCGATCAAGGAGTTCTTCGGCACCTCGCAGCTGTCCCAGTTCATGGACCAGAACAACCCGCTGTCGGGTCTGACGCACAAGCGTCGTCTCTCGGCGCTGGGTCCGGGCGGTCTCTCCCGTGAGCGGGCCGGCTTCGAGGTCCGAGACGTGCACCCGTCCCACTACGGACGCATGTGCCCGATCGAGACCCCCGAAGGCCCGAACATCGGTCTGATCGGTTCGCTCGCCTCGTACGGCCGCGTCAACGCGTTCGGTTTCATCGAGACGCCGTACCGCAAGGTCGTCGACGGCCAGGTCACCGACGAGGTCGACTACGTCACCGCCGACGAGGAGGACCGGTTCGTCATCGCGCAGGCCAACGCCGCGCTCGACGACGAGCTCCGCTTCTCCGAGAACCGCGTCCTGGTCCGCAAGCGTGGCGGCGAGGTCGACTACGTCGAGCCGTCGGACGTGGACTACATGGACGTCTCGCCGCGCCAGATGGTGTCGGTCGCGACCGCCATGATCCCGTTCCTCGAGCACGACGACGCCAACCGTGCCCTCATGGGCGCGAACATGATGCGTCAGGCCGTCCCGCTGATTAAGTCGGAGGCCCCGCTCGTCGGCACCGGCATGGAGTACCGCTGCGCCACCGACGCCGGCGACGTGCTCAAGGCCGAGAAGGACGGTGTCGTCCAGGAGCTGTCGGCCGACTACATCACGGTCGCCAACGACGACGGCACGTACATCACGTACCGCCTGCACAAGTTCTCCCGCTCCAACCAGGGCACCTCTGTCAACCAGAAGGTCGTCGTGGACGAGGGGCAGCGCGTCATCGAGGGCCAGGTCCTCGCCGACGGTCCCGCCACCGAAGAGGGCGAGATGGCCCTCGGCAAGAACCTCCTCGTGGCGTTCATGCCGTGGGAGGGCCACAACTACGAGGACGCGATCATCCTGTCGCAGCGCCTCGTGCAGGACGACGTCCTCTCCTCGATCCACATCGAGGAGCACGAGGTCGACGCCCGTGACACCAAGCTCGGCCCCGAGGAGATCACCCGGGACATCCCGAACGTCTCCGAGGAGGTCCTCGCGGACCTCGACGAGCGCGGCATCATCCGCATCGGTGCCGAGGTCGTCGCCGGCGACATCCTGGTCGGCAAGGTCACCCCGAAGGGTGAGACCGAGCTGACCCCGGAGGAGCGCCTGCTCCGCGCGATCTTCGGTGAGAAGGCCCGTGAGGTCCGTGACACCTCGCTGAAGGTGCCGCACGGCGAGATCGGCAAGATCATCGGCGTCCGCGTCTTCGACCGCGAGGAGGGCGACGAGCTTCCCCCGGGCGTGAACCAGCTGGTCCGCGTCTACGTCGCCCAGAAGCGCAAGATCACCGACGGTGACAAGCTCGCCGGCCGTCACGGCAACAAGGGTGTCATCTCCAAGATCCTCCCGATCGAGGACATGCCCTTCCTCGAGGACGGCACCCCGGTCGACATCATCCTCAACCCGCTGGGTGTCCCGTCCCGAATGAACCCGGGACAGGTCCTGGAGATCCACCTCGGCTGGCTCGCCAGCCGCGGCTGGGACGTCTCCGGTCTCGCGGACGAGTGGGCGCAGCGCCTCCAGGCGATCGGCGCCGACCAGGTCGCCCCCGGCACCAACGTCGCCACCCCGGTCTTCGACGGTGCGCGTGAGGACGAGCTCGCGGGTCTGCTCCAGCACACCATCCCGAACCGCGACGGCGAGCGCATGGTGCTCCCGTCCGGCAAGGCGAGGCTGTTCGACGGCCGCTCCGGCGAGCCGTTCCCGGACCCGATCTCCGTCGGGTACATGTACATCCTCAAGCTGCACCACCTGGTCGACGACAAGCTGCACGCGCGTTCGACCGGTCCGTACTCGATGATCACCCAGCAGCCGCTGGGTGGTAAGGCCCAGTTCGGTGGCCAGCGCTTCGGTGAGATGGAGGTGTGGGCGCTGGAGGCTTACGGCGCCGCGTACGCCCTCCAGGAGCTGCTGACGATCAAGTCCGACGACGTGACCGGCCGCGTGAAGGTCTACGAGGCCATCGTCAAGGGCGAGAACATCCCTGAGCCCGGCATCCCCGAGTCCTTCAAGGTCCTCATCAAGGAGATGCAGTCCCTGTGCCTCAACGTGGAGGTGCTGTCCTCGGACGGCATGTCCATCGAGATGCGCGACACCGACGAGGACGTCTTCCGCGCAGCGGAGGAGCTCGGCATCGACCTGTCCCGGCGCGAGCCGAGCAGCGTCGAAGAGGTCTGACGGGAGTCCGGCGGGGGCTCAGCGATGAGCCCCCGCCGGCCCCAGGACCCCCGTATCAGACCCCACAGCCTTACAACCCTGAGAGGGATTGACGCATAGTGCTCGACGTCAACTTCTTCGACGAGCTCCGGATCGGTCTGGCCACCGCTGACGACATCCGTCAGTGGAGCCACGGCGAGGTCAAGAAGCCGGAGACCATCAACTACCGCACCCTGAAGCCCGAAAAGGACGGACTCTTCTGCGAGAAGATCTTCGGTCCGACCCGGGACTGGGAGTGCTACTGCGGCAAGTACAAGCGCGTCCGCTTCAAGGGCATCATCTGTGAGCGGTGTGGCGTCGAGGTCACCCGCGCCAAGGTGCGCCGCGAGCGGATGGGCCACATCGAGCTCGCCGCTCCCGTCACCCACATCTGGTACTTCAAGGGCGTTCCGTCGCGCCTCGGCTACCTGCTCGACCTCGCCCCGAAGGACCTGGAGAAGGTCATCTACTTCGCGGCGTACATGATCACGTACGTCGACGACGAGCGCCGTACGCGTGACCTGCCCTCCCTGGAGGCGCACGTCTCCGTCGAGCGCCAGCAGATCGAGAACCGTCGCGACTCCGACCTGGAGGCCCGCGCCAAGAAGCTCGAGAACGACCTCGCCGAGCTGGAGGCCGAGGGCGCCAAGGCCGACGTGCGCCGCAAGGTGCGCGAGGGTGCCGAGCGCGAGATGAAGCAGCTGCGCGACCGCGCGCAGCGCGAGATCGACCGTCTGGACGAGGTCTGGTCCCGCTTCAAGAACCTCAAGGTCCAGGACCTGGAGGGCGACGAGCTCCTCTACCGCGAGCTGCGTGACCGCTTCGGCACGTACTTCGACGGTTCGATGGGTGCCGCGGCGCTGCAGAAGCGCCTGGAGTCCTTCGACCTGGAGGAGGAGGCCGAGCGCCTCCGCGAGATCATCCGTACCGGCAAGGGCCAGAAGAAGACCCGTGCGCTCAAGCGCCTCAAGGTCGTCTCCGCGTTCCTGCAGACCGCGAACAGCCCCAAGGGCATGGTTCTCGACTGCGTCCCGGTCATCCCGCCGGACCTGCGTCCGATGGTGCAGCTGGACGGTGGCCGCTTCGCGACCTCCGACCTGAACGACCTGTACCGCCGTGTCATCAACCGCAACAACCGTCTGAAGCGTCTGCTCGACCTCGGTGCCCCCGAGATCATCGTGAACAACGAGAAGCGGATGCTCCAGGAGGCGGTCGACGCCCTCTTCGACAACGGCCGTCGTGGTCGCCCGGTCACGGGCCCCGGCAACCGTCCGCTGAAGTCCCTCAGCGACATGCTGAAGGGCAAGCAGGGTCGATTCCGTCAGAACCTGCTCGGCAAGCGTGTCGACTACTCGGCGCGTTCCGTCATCGTCGTCGGCCCGCAGCTCAAGCTGCACCAGTGCGGTCTGCCGAAGGCCATGGCGCTGGAGCTCTTCAAGCCGTTCGTGATGAAGCGCCTGGTCGACCTGAACCACGCGCAGAACATCAAGTCGGCGAAGCGGATGGTCGAGCGCGGCCGCACGGTCGTGTACGACGTCCTCGAAGAGGTCATCGCCGAGCACCCGGTCCTGCTGAACCGTGCGCCCACGCTGCACCGCCTCGGCATCCAGGCCTTCGAGCCGCAGCTGGTCGAGGGCAAGGCCATCCAGATCCACCCGCTCGTCTGCACCGCGTTCAACGCGGACTTCGACGGTGACCAGATGGCCGTCCACCTGCCGCTCTCCGCGGAGGCGCAGGCCGAGGCCCGCATCCTGATGCTGTCCTCGAACAACATCCTCAAGCCGGCCGACGGCCGTCCGGTCACGATGCCGACCCAGGACATGGTCCTCGGTCTGTTCTTCCTGACCACCGACGGCGAGCTCCGTGACACCAAGGGCGAGGGCCGTGCGTTCGGCTCCACGGCCGAGGCGATCATGGCGTTCGACGCCGGCGAGCTCGCGCTGCAGTCGCAGGTCGAGATCCGCTTCCCCGTCGGCACCGTCGCTCCGCGCGGCTGGGTTCCCCCGGTCGCCGAGGAGGGCGAGCCGGAGTGGCAGCAGGGTGACTCGTTCCGTCTGCGGACGACCCTGGGCCGCGCGCTCTTCAACGAGCTGCTGCCCGAGGACTACCCGTTCGTCGACTACTCCGTCGGCAAGAAGCAGCTCTCCGAGATCGTCAACGACCTCGCCGAGCGCTACCCCAAGGTCATCGTGGCGGCGACGCTCGACAACCTGAAGGCGGCGGGCTTCTACTGGGCGACCCGTTCCGGCGTCACCGTGGCCATCTCCGACGTCGTCGTTCCCGAGGCGAAGAAGGAGATCGTCAAGGGCTACGAGGCGCAGGACGAGAAGGTCCAGAAGCAGTACGAGCGCGGTCTGATCACCAAGGAAGAGCGCACGCAGGAGCTCATCGCGATCTGGACCAAGGCGACCAACGAGGTCGCCGAGGCGATGAACGCGAACTTCCCCAAGACGAACCCCATCTTCATGATGGTTGACTCGGGTGCCCGAGGAAACATGATGCAGATGCGGCAGATCGCCGGTATGCGTGGTCTGGTGTCGAACGCGAAGAACGAGACCATCCCGCGTCCGATCAAGGCGTCCTTCCGTGAGGGCCTCTCCGTCCTCGAGTACTTCATCTCGACGCACGGTGCCCGTAAGGGTCTCGCCGACACCGCCCTGCGTACCGCCGACTCGGGTTACCTGACCCGTCGTCTGGTGGACGTCTCGCAGGACGTCATCATCCGCGAGGAGGACTGTGGCACCGAGCGCGGTCTGAAGCTGCGGATCGCGGCCAAGGACGAGGCCGGTGTCCTGCGGAAGACGGACGACGTCGAGACCTCCGTGTACGCGCGGATGCTCGCCGAGGACGTCGTCGTCGACGGCAAGGTCATCGCGCCGGCCAACGTCGACCTGGGTGACGTGCTCATCGACGCCCTGGTCAACGCGGGCGTCGAGGAGGTCAAGACCCGCTCGGTCCTGACCTGTGAGTCCGCCGTCGGCACCTGTGCGTTCTGCTACGGCCGTTCGCTCGCCACCGGCAAGCTGGTCGACATCGGTGAGGCGGTCGGCATCATCGCCGCCCAGTCCATCGGTGAGCCCGGTACCCAGCTGACGATGCGTACCTTCCACACCGGTGGTGTGGCCGGTGACGACATCACCCAGGGTCTGCCCCGTGTCGTCGAGCTCTTCGAGGCCCGGCAGCCGAAGGGTGTCGCCCCGATCTCCGAGGCGGCCGGTCGCGTCCGCATCGAGGAGACCGAGAAGACCAAGAAGATCGTCGTCACCCCGGACGACGGCACCGACGAGACGGCCTACCCGATCTCGAAGCGTGCCCGTCTGCTCGTGGGCGAGGGCGACCACGTCGAGGTGGGCCAGAAGCTCACCGTGGGTGCCACCAACCCGCACGACGTGCTTCGCATCCTGGGTCAGCGCGCGGTCCAGGTCCACCTGGTCGGCGAAGTCCAGAAGGTCTACAACTCGCAGGGCGTGTCGATCCACGACAAGCACATCGAGATCATCATCCGGCAGATGCTGCGCCGCGTGACGATCATCGAGTCCGGCGACGCGGAGCTCCTGCCGGGCGAGCTGGTCGAGCGTTCGAAGTTCGAGACCGAGAACCGTCGTGTGGTCACCGAGGGCGGTCACCCCGCCTCCGGCCGTCCGCAGCTGATGGGTATCACCAAGGCCTCGCTGGCGACGGAGTCCTGGCTGTCGGCCGCCTCCTTCCAGGAGACGACCCGAGTCCTGACGGATGCGGCGATCAACGCCAAGTCCGACAGCCTCATCGGCCTCAAGGAGAACGTCATCATCGGTAAGCTCATCCCGGCCGGTACGGGTCTGTCCCGCTACCGCAACATCCGGGTCGAGCCGACCGAGGAGGCCAAGGCCGCGATGTACTCGGCCGTCGGCTACGACGACATCGACTACTCGCCGTTCGGCTCGGGCTCCGGCCAGGCCGTTCCGCTGGAGGACTACGACTACGGTCCGTACAACCAGTAAGCGAGTCGCTTGACCGAAGGGCGGTCACCCCGTGTCACACGGGGTGGCCGCCCTTCGGCGTCTCAGCGTGCCGCGATCTCCCAGGCCGTGACGGCGACCGTCGCCACCGCGGCGAGGGCGCCGATGCTGGCCAGGGGCCAGCGGGCGCGCTCCAGGGCGTCGAGGCGGGCCTCGTGGTCGGCGAGCTGCTTGTCGGTCTGGTCGCTGCGCTGCACGAGCAGGGCGAGCGAGCCGTCGACGCGGGCGAAGCCGGCCTCCAGGGTGCCGCGGAGCCGCTCCAGTTCGAGGGCGACGGCCACCGGGTCGTTCGGGTCAGGCTCGGTCATCGGCACCGCCCTGGGTGGGCCGCAGCCAGGACGGCAGCAGGTTCTGCACCAGGTCGAGGGCCATCACCCGGGCCAGTCCGCCGGCGACGGCCAGGGCCCCGGCGACCCAGGGGAGGGTCGCGGGGATGCCGGAGGCGTCGACGATCGCGGGGAGGACGACGGCGATGCCGACGGCGGACTGGAGGACGGTACGGGCCGTGCGCTTGGCGGCATCGGACATCACTGTGCTCCTTGCGGTTACTTCGTGTACGGGACCTTGAGGGCGTTCCAGGAGGCGGCGCCCGGGATGCCGTCGGCGTCGGAGCCGCGGAAGCCGAGCTTGTGCTGCCACTTGGCGTAGCTGAGCCGGTCGGCCTCGCCCCAGCGGGGGCTCGGGCCGACGGTGTACGCGGAGCAGCCCTCGGCGACGAGGCGGCGGCCCATGGCCGTGATGACCGGGGAGCTCGTCTCCGCGCGGAAGAACGAGGTGCCCGGGAAGGGCTGGAAGCGGGGGGCGGCCGGCTTGGCCGGCGGGTTCTTCGCGGGGGCCGCGCCGAGTCGTTTCTGCACCCGGTCGCGCATCGTCGGCATGGCGAAGCCGCGGGGGTCGTCCTTCCAGTCCGACCACTCCTTGTGGCCGATGACGGAGCGGGCGCCCCAGCCGTGGGCCCGGCACAGGGCGGCGGAGACCCGTTCGATGGCGTCGAGCTGGGCGGGCGGCCAGGGGTCGGTGCCGTCGCCCATGTTGACGCATTCGAAGCCGTAGAAGCGGGAGTTGCCGTCGACGGCGCCGGCGCTGCCCTGGTGCTCGCGCGGGGCGGGCGGCCGGTCTCCGTACGTCTCGGTGATCACGGCCTGGAGGACGGACGGGTCGCCTCCGCCGGCGTGGTTGGCGCGGCCGTTGGCGACGAGGTGGACGCTGCCGTCCTTGGCGATGACGCCGTGGCAGAGCGGGCCCGGCAGCCCCTCGTATCCGTTGAAGCACATCTCGACCGTGTTGGCGGTGCCGGCGGAGACGGTGTGGTGGATGATCACGCCGGTCACGGGGCCCCAGGCGCCGTGGCCGTCGCGGTTGTGGGTGCGCCAGCCGGGGTGCTCGACGACGGTGACGCCTTCGGCGCGGAGCGCGGCGACGAACCGGTCCGCGGTGAGGGGAGTGGCCATCTGGTGTCCTCCAGGCATGAAAAAGGCCCGCGCCGGGGGAGCCGGCCGGGCGTGTGCGGTTGTTCCGTAAGGGGCGTTACGGGGCGTTACGGTGCTTTACGGGGTGGGCGCCGGGGCCCAGGCGGCGCACAGCGCGGCGTACGCGGTGCGGCGCGACTCGAAGTCGGCGAGCGCCGCGGTCACGGCCCGCTGGGCGGCGGTCTGGTCGGGGACGGCCGGGGCGCCGTCCCTCGCGTCCACGATGACCAGGCCGGAGCCGCGCAGGACGGTGTCGCCCGTGCCCTTCTCCATGACCTCGGCGGTGACGTACACCGCCGGGTACTGCCCGGTCACCGGGTCGCGCTGGACGGTGTTGCCCAGGCTGTTGTCGTAGACGCGTACGGAGAGGGTGTGGCCGTTCTCGGTGACGGTGGCGCGGCCCGCGTAGTCGATGGCCACGCCCCAGGGCTGGGTGGGGTCGATGTTCATGGGGTGCTCCTCAGGTCTGCATGCCGTGGATGAGGACGGGCTGGGCGTAGACGGTGCCGGCCGTGGCCAGGGCCTGGATCTCGATGTTCATGGTCTGCCCGAACCTGGTCTTCATGTCGCCGGGCAGCAGGCCGGTGTAGTCGTACGTGGTGCCGGCGGTGACGGTGGGGCCGAACGGGGTGCTGTCGACGAGCACCCGCACCTGGCCGGTGCCGCCCGTCGACGCCGCGGTGCTGATGGCGAGGCGCATCTTCGGCTGCCAGACGGGGTTGGAGCAGCGGGCGACGGTGACGAAGGAGGCGCTCGTGGTGGAGGGCCACTTGGCCGTGTCGACGGGCAGCGGCGGCATCAGCTGCAGCCAGGGCCGGGCCAGGCCGCCGGTCATGATGTCGTCCGAGAAGATCTCGTGGCTGTAGCCGTCGAACACCCGGATCAGCGGCCGGGTGATGCTGATGTTGGCGGTCTGCGTCGCGGGCCGGAACTCGTTGGCGGCGGGACGGGTGTTGACCGCGGTGGACAGTGCCTTGAGCCGGCGTTCCATCTGGTTCAGCCGGTCGATGATGTCCTCGGGCAGCTGGGGCATCAGGACTCCTCGAGGTAGAGCTCGGCGGTGTCGGGACGGCCGCGCTCCGGGGGAGTGACCTTGACACCGATGATCCGGTAGCGGGCGTCGAGGCCCTGCGGGAACCACTCGTCGGTGATCCGGATGCGGGCGACGCGGCCGATGAGCTGCGGCGGGACGACCCCGCCGAGGTGGATGCTGACCGAGGGGATCACCACCGCGCCCCGGGACTCGTCGAGCTCCCGGTTGGCGATGGAGCCGAGCGCGAGCGTGTCCGTGACCTCGTTGTGGTCCGAGGACAGGTCGATCAGCGGCCAGCCGTCGACGAGCAGGTCGGTGGCGACCTGCTGGTCGGAGTAGAGCGGCCGGGATTCCGTGGCGGCGTTGGAGTTGACGGAGGCGCCGCGGGCCAGGGCGGTGGTGCCGCCGCGGGTCGCGTCGTACGGGAAGGAGTACGACAGGATGACGCCGGGCCGGTCGAAGATCAGGTCGGTCGCACCGTTGACGATCTTGGGCGCGCCGAGCCGGAGCTGCCGCACCCGGGCGCCGCTGATCGGGTCCCGGTAGACCAGGATCTGGTGCTCGAAGCCGTTCTCCAGCTTGGCGATCTGGTCGAGCGCGTCCTGGTAGACGGTCTCGTCACCGAGCCGCCAGGAGACCGTGCGCTTGTACTCGGAGGTCTCGTCGCCGAGGGTGATGCCGAGGCGGCGGGGCTCCTCGCCCGCGGGCGCGCCCGGGTAGTTCTGGACGTCGAGTTCCTTCCAGAGCCGGCGGGCGATCTCCAGCTGGTCGGTCGGGGTGTCGTACTTGATCTCGGTACGGATCCGGCGGCGGCTCGCGTACGAGTCGAAGGTCGCCGCCTGGATGCCGAGCGTGAGCACGCCGCGGCCGCTGGACTGCAGCGTGGTGGTCCAGACGATGCCACCCCACCACAGGTCGCCGCCGCGCTCCAGGTAGACCGCGGTGCGGCCCTCGCGGACCTTCTTGACCCGCTCGGCGATGGCCTTGTCGGGGATGGGGACGGTGCCGGAGAGGGAGCCGGCCTTGCCGATGTAGTCGTCGAACTGGACGTCCCGCAGGGGCAGGATGTCCAGCGTCTGGTCGGTGAGCAGGTCGCAGAAGATGGCCCGGTAGGGAGTGTCGATACTCATCGGTCGCGCCTCACTGGACGTAGGTGGCGGTGATGCGGAGGGAGCGGCCCGCCGTCAGGACACCGTTGGGGGACCAGGTGCGCAGGTTGATCTCGCCGGTGGTCAGGACCGATGCGCTGCCGTGGCCGAAACCGTCGGAGGCCGTGGCCTCGAGGTTGAACTCCGGGCGCCATCCGACGGGCAGGATGCACAGCAGCTCGTCGGTGATGTTGCCGGCCGTGGTGGCGGTGATGTCGGCGCCGGAGCGGACCATGTTGACGTTGAAGGAGACGACCCCGCGGGTCCTGCGGGCGTTGAAGTACGACAGGGTCCAGCCGGCCTGCGCGGTGGCCCCGCTGGTGATGGCCTCCACCTCGATCGGAGGCTGGTAGGCCACCCAGGCGCTGCCGTTCCAGCGCTGCAGCTGGCCGCCGTTGTAGTCCCGGTACTGGCCGTTGTAGCTGCCGGTGGTGATGGTGCCGCTGGGCGCGATGCCGCCGATCTCCTTGGGGTAGGCGACCCAGGCGGTGCCGTCCCAGCGCTGCAGGAAGTGCGCGTTGTCGTTGTCCTGGTACTGGCCCGGGTAGGCGCCGGGAATGCCGGCGTTGTTGTAGACGGGCATGATGCCGCCGGACGCGACGGTGGTGACGCGCAGGTCGGTGGCGGCGCCGCCGACCCAGTCGATGCCGCCGTTGCCGGCGGAGGCGCCCTTCTTGACCTTGACGGTGAAGAGGGCGAGGGAGCGGGCGGGGGCGGTCGGGGCGACCGGGGTGGCCGACGCGGTGCCCTTGACGATCTCGATGCCGGCCTCGTACTTGCCGAGGGCGTCCGCGTCGTGGTCGTAGACGCGGACCACGACGAGGTCGATGCGGTCGTTGAGCGGGTCGCCGTCGGCGAAGGTGATGGTGACGTCCTCGTCGAGGGCGACCGGGTAGGCCCCGTCGGCGACGACCCCGGCCGCGATGACGGCCTTGCCGGCGTAGACGATGGCCGTCATCGGGCCGGACGAGCTCATCCACAGGCCGCCGACCCGGTACTTGCCGTCGGATGTGCCGGGCAGGATGCCGGACCGGACGCCCAGCGGGCTGACGGGGATGGTTGCGCCGATGTTGGTGATGCGTGTGTTCTGGCGGGTCTGACCGGTGGGCAGCAGCCAGCCGGAGCGTACGGGCATGGGTTCTCCTGTGGACGGGCGGTCGGGGCGGCGGGACTACGCGACTGCGGCTACGCGACCGGGGGTCAGTACTGCGGGTCGACGCGGATGAAGGCGTTGTCGTACCAGGCGGTGGCGCCGACGGTGTTGGCGACGAGGCGGAAGTGGGCGGTGAAGGTGTAGGTGGCGCCCGCGGTCAGCCCCGACAGGCGCCGGTTCATCCCCACCGACATGAAGTTCTCGGCGGACGCGAGCACCGCGTACTCGTCGTCCGGCTCCTGCACGACCGTGGCGCCCTGGGTGAGCCGCAGTGCCATGTAGCCGTAGTAGTCCTTGTGCGACCGCAGCCGGGCGCCGAAGTTGACGATCACGGCCCTCGACGCCGGGGCGACGAAGTTCAGCGTGAGCGGGGTCTGGACCGTGTCGAGCAGGGTGCTCGTGTACGTCGTCGACTGGGTGTAGCCCGCGTCCGTGAGGTCGGTGTAGTACGGCCCCGCGAACGCCGGCGCCCACGCGCTGCCGTTCCAGCGCTGGAGCTCCCCGTTCGCGCCGTCCCGGTACTGGCCGATGTAGCTGGCCGTCAGGGTGGAGGCGGACTTCGGGACGATGCCGCCGAGCGCCTCCGGGTACGCGACCCACTTGCCGCCGTCCCAGCGCTGCAGCTGGTTGTTCGGGGCGTCGATGTACGCGCCCGGGTGGGAGCCCGGCTGCACCACGCCCTCGACGGGCAGGATGCCGCCGGCCGCGACGACCGGGGTGCGCAGGTCGATCAGGGAGGTGTTCCACGGGATGCCGCCGTTGCCCGCGCTGGCGTTGGCCGGCACCAGCACCTTGTACAGCGGGAGGCTGCGTGCCGGGGTGGCCGGGACCTGCGGGTTGGCGTCCGGCACGCCCTGGATGACCTCGATGACGGCCTCGTTGCGGGTGCCGCCGTCGTACAGCTTGTCGTAGACCCGCAGGACCACCAGGTCGAGGCGGCCGTACGTGGCGTTGCCGGCGGTGAAGGTGACCTGTTCGGCGGCCGGCAGGGTCACCGGGTAGGCGCCCTGCGAGATGTCGCCCTGGATGACGGCGCGGCCCTCGGAGACGGTCGCCGTCATGGCGGAGGCGCCGGTCATCCAGAAGCCGGAGAGGCGGAACTGGCCGCTGTAGGAGCCCGGCAGGATGCCGGAGCGGACCTGGACGGGGTTGACCATGGTGGTCGGGGTCTGGGTGAGGCGGGTGTCCTCGCGGGTCTGGCCGGTCTCGACGGCCCAGCTGCTGCGCAGGTTCATGGGGTTCTCCGAATCGGGGTGGGAAGAAGGCGGTTCAGGACCGGATCCACTGGGCGGTGAGAGTGGTGTAGTAGCCGGAGCCGCCGAGGGTGCGGACCGGGGCCGTGGCGTTGTGGTATCCGGCGAGCTGGACCACGTTGCCCGCGGTGAGCTTGACCAGGCCGTCGCCACCGACGCTCGTGGTGCCCCCGGCCGCCGCGGCCATCCAGGTCATCCGGGAGTAGCCGACGCCGCCGACGAGGATGCGGGCGCCGCGCACACCGCTGGTGGAGTCGACGCCGTACCAGTTGATGTTGGCGCCGACCCGCCACCAGCCGGTGCGCGGGACGACGAAGCTGTCGGTGCCGTTCCAGCCGCTGAAGTCGTCGATGTCGACGTAGTTCAGGGTGATCGGCGTCCACGCGTTCTGCGGGACGCTCTGCATCGTGGTCTGCGAGGCGCTGAAGAGGATGGTCGCCTTGCCCTCGGCGTACTGCCAGGCGGAGCCGTCCCAGCGCTGCAGGATGCCGGCGTTGTCGCGGTACTGGCCGGTGTAACTGCCGGTGGTCGCCGTGCCGTTCGGGGCGATGCCGCCGATCGCCTTCGGGTACGCGACCCAGGCCGTGCCGTCCCAGCGCTGCAACTGGCCCGAGACGTCGCGGTACTGGCCGGCGTACACGCCGTTGAAACCGCTGGTCGGCATGATGCCGCCGAGCGCCGTCATCGGGTAGTGCTTGGTGGTGACGGCGCCGGTCGTCCAGCCGATGCCGCCGGTGCCGGCGGAGGTGCCGGCCGGGACGGAGACCGTGTAGAGCTGGAAGGAGCTGCCGGGGCCCGAGGCCGGGACCTGGGGGGTGGCCGAGGGCGTGCCCTTGACCAGCCGGATCACGGCGTCGGTGGTGCCGCTCTTGTCATAGGTGTCGTCGAGGACGGCCAGTTCGATGACGTCGATCCGGCCGTACTGCGGGTCGCCGTCAGGGATGGTGATCGTCTCGGGGGCGGTCACCGCGATCATGTACGCGCCCTGGGCGGTCTCGTAGCCCTGGATGACGGCACGGCCGGTGCCGATGCTGCACTGCATGGCGGAGTCGCCGGTCAGCGCGAAGCCACCCGGCACGATGCCGGGACGCGAGCGCAGCGGTGGCGCGGTGGCGCTGCCGCTGCTGGGGGTGAGCAGCGCGGACAGGGCGATCCGGGTGTCCTCGCGGGTCTGACCGGTGGACTGGAGCCAGGCGGCCCGTACGGTCATGGGTTCACCTCTTCCGGGAGGGGCGGGCGGGGGTCTCGGTCACCATTCGGCGCTGCGCCAGCGGACCGTCATCAGCGCGTCGGGGGTGGCGGAGTCGGGCCGGAACGCCAGCTCGGTGCGGCCCGGTTCGAGGAGGAACAGCTCCTCGGGGCTGGAGTCGGCCATCGCGGTGTGGCGGCGGGAGGCGGTGTTGTTGAGCGTCACCGTGCCGTTGGCGGTGTCGACGACGAGCTCGTCGCCGGCGGCCAGGTCGATCGCGTACCGCAGCCGGCGCTTGGAGACCCGCTCGGTGACGGTCGGCATGGAGCAGGGGCCGCGGAAGACGATCACCGGGTGGGTGGCGGCGGAGCCGGTGTTCTCGGCGACGGCGTCACCGGTGGACTTGGCCTGGCCCCAGTTGAGCGGCCAGGTCAGCGGCCAGGTGAGGCCCGACTCGGGCTGCGGCGCGGTGGTGGAGGCGGACTGCTCGTTGACGGCGTAGCGGCGCGGGTCGGAGGCCAGCCACTGGATCGACATCTTCGAGCTGCCCTGGGTGGCGAAGCCCTGGTCCGCGGGGACCACGCGCTGGGCGATCCGGGCGCGCACGGCGAGGAGTTCGCCGTGCAGCCGGACGGTCAGCCAGCGCTCCTCGTCGAGCAGGGCGAGCGACTGGCGCAGGGCGCGGACGGCCCCGGCGGCGGCGTCCTGGCCCGGCATCAGCACGATCGTGCCGCTGATCTTGCGCGGCTTGGCGTACCGGGAGCCGGGCCAGGCGCCGTGCGAGGTGGGCCGGTCGGCGTCGGAGGAGTCGTACTCGGGCAGGTCCTCCCAGCCCTGGAGACCGGTCCGGTCGACGTTGAACGGCGTACCGGGGCCGATGAGGAGCCCGGCCCACTGGATCTGCCCGTCCTGGGTGATCAGCGAGCCGGGCGCGAGGTCGGCGGTGAGGTCGTTTCCGGCGTATGTGGTTGTGGTCTCGGCCATGGGGCCGTCACCTCACTTCTGAGGGGGGCTGGTGTCGGGCGGGAGGGGCTCAGCCGTGGGCGGCGAGGAGGAAGAGCAGGTCCTCCGCGGTCGACCGCGGGCCGGCGCCCGGGTCCTCGTGGAACTCCGTGATCCGGTGTGGCTGCCGGGGAGCCTCGGTGAGGGCCGGGACGCGCCGGTGCTCCAGGACGGTGAGCGGGTCGATGCGCGGCGCGCTGTCGGCGCCGGGGAAGACGAGACCGCCCTCGGCGAGCATCGGGATCTTGTCGATGTCGACGCCGAAGTGCTTGCCGAGGAAGTCGAAGCTCAGCTTGTTGAGCCCGTCGATGATCCAGTTGGCGAAGGCGATGAGCCCGTTGATCGGTCCCTTGACGACCCCCAGCACGGCGGTCAGGGCGCCCTTGATCAGCTCGCCCATGCCGTGCAGGGCCTTGCCGACCGCGTCCTTGGCGTGCCGGAAGAAGCCGGGGATCTTGTCGGTGAAGAAGGACAGGAACGGGTGGATCGCGTTCTTGATGCCGCCGATGGTGCTCGAAGCGATGCCGCGCAGGGCGTTGGAGGCGGAGGTGACGGCGGTGCCGACCCTGGAGATGCCGCTGATGGCGGAACCGACGATCTTCAGGGCCGTCGTGAACAGGGTGAGGTAGGCCTTGAAGTAGGTCCCGACGGCCTGGCCGATGAGCTTGATCACCGGCTGCAGGAACTTCCAGACGGACTGGAAGCCCTTCAGGGCCTGCTGCATGACCTGCTTGATGATCCTCTGGCCGGTCTCGCTGTTCACCGCGTACTCGATGAGCCAGGAGATGACCGGCATGAGGATGCCGAGGACGAAGCCGAGCGGGTTGCTGCGCATGGCGAGGTTGACGCCGGTCATGGCGACCGAGGCGATCTCCATCACCGTGCCGAAGGTGTCCATCAGCTTGGTGATGGTGTCGACGACCGGGAGCAGCGGCGCGAGGATCGCGAGGACGCCGCCCAGGCCCGTGGCGAGCTTGCCGAAGGACGACTTCGCCTTGGCGGCCTTGTCGCCGAAGGACTTGACCCCCTTGGCGGCGCGCGACTGCCCGAGCTTCGAGGCGGAGGTGGCGGTGGTCCCGGCGTTCTGGCCGAAGGCGCGCACCGAGGCGGCGGCCGTCCGCGCCCCGTCACGGAGCCGGTCGGCCCCCGCGGCGGCGCGCTGCGCCGCCTGCCGGAGCCGCTGCAGGGTGTCGGCGGCCCGGCCCGCGCTCGCCGCGAAGTCGGAGAACGCCCCGGCGCTGCCCTTGAACGGCGCGAAGGGGTCGAGGGCCGCGGCACTCATCCGCGTGCCTTCGCCAGGTACATCAGCGCGTCCGCCGTGGACTGGGGGTCGCTGTTACGGGCCGCGTGGTAGTGCTCGATGTGCAGCCCGGCACCACCGCCGCCGCCCGTCTGCAGCTGCGCCGTCATGCGGGCGCGGCGGGCGGTCATGGCGAGCAGCCGGTCCAGCTTGGACAGTGGCAGGACGGCCTCGGCCTCGCCGGCCTCGGCGAGGATCGCCGGGACGCCGCCGCTGCGGGGCATGACGACACCACCGGTGGCGAGCATGGGGATGGTGGGGATGTGGACGCCGAAGGTCTTGCCGCCGACGATCGGGACCCAGCCGGGGACGCTGACCTTGACGCCGTTGACGGCGCTGATCATCCGGTTGATGAGGCCGATGACGGCGTTGACCGGGCCGGACACACCGCTCTTGATGCCCTCGAACGCCCGGGACGCGATGTCCTTCAGGCCGTTCCAGATGGAGGACATCTTGTCCTTGACGGCGGTGAAGGCGTTCGGGATCGCGGACTTGATCCAGTTCACCACGGGAGTGATGACGGCCTTGATGCCGTTCCAGACAGCGCCGACGACGGTCTTGATCGCCGTCATCACCGTGGTGATGACGGTCTTCCAGATGTTGACGTAGGTCTTGATGACGGTGGCGACCGCCTTGACCACGGTGGAGATGGCCTTCTTGATGCCGTTCCAGACCGTCTTGATCAGGTCGCCGGCCTTCTTCATGATCGGGCCGACGGCCTTCATGACGGCGCTGATGACGACCTTGATGCCGTCGAAGGCCTTCTTCAGGACCTTCTGCATCGTCTTCGACTGCATCGCCATCTCGACGATCTTCTCGATGAGAGGCATGAAGAGTTCGAGCAGGCGGGCGAGGAAGTTGCCCTTCATGGACTTGTTGAGCTTGTCCTGGCCCTTGGAGGCCTTGCCGGCGCCGGATTCGTACTTGCCGAGCTTGCCGCCGGCGGACTCGCCGGTCCTGCCGGCCTTGGTCATGGCCTGCTCGGCCCGGTCCGAGGCGGACTTCAGGTCCTTGAGCTCCTTGGCGGAACCCTGGGCGGCGCCCTTGATGCCGTTGATGCCGCGGCCGGCCGACGAGGCGCGCTGACCGAGGGTCGACGCGGCGCGGTCGGCCGCGTCCGACGCGGACTTGAACTGCTTGAGGGATCCGGACGAGTTGTTCAGTGAACGTACGAGTGACATGCGTGTCCACCTCTGCTGATGGTGGTGGGAAGGGGGTGGGGGCGGGGCGTCAGGCCAGGGCCGAGCTCAGCAGGTTGACCTGCCGCTGCAGGGCCGTGACGCGGTTGGTGACGCCCTGCAGTTCGGGTGCGCTGGACATGTTGCGGACCCCGGCCCGGACCCCGTCGGCCCACCGGTCGATCCGGCGGACCTTCCGATCCATCTCGCTGACGCGCTGTTCGAGCCTGTTGATGCGGACGTTGGAGTTCCCGATGCGCTGCTCGGCGTTGTGGACGCGCTGGTTGGACTGCCGGAACTTCTCCAGCATCTGCTCCTTGAGCAGCCCGATCTTGTGGTCGGCGGACTCGAGCCGTTCCGCCGCCGCACGCGCGTCCCGCTTCGCCTTGCGGGTGTAGGAGAGGAATCCGGACTTCGCCCGGGTGATGTGGAACTTCTTCTCGAGCACGCGCTCGATCACGGGTTCCAGGCTGAAGAGGGCCGGGAGCGTGATGCTGATGACCAGGCCCGGAAAGGCGATGGCGAACAGGTCCCAGGAGCCGTGGAGCGCGGTGACCTCGCCCTTGAGGACGGTGTGGTCGCTCGCGATCTTGGTGATTTCCTTCTTGACCTCGGTGTAGTCGTGCCCGTGGACCTTCTCCTTCTTGGCGTCGTCTTCGAGTGCGGCGACCCTGTCTTCGAGGGTCTTGGGCTTCTCGGTGTCGCCCATGTGTTCCTCCTGATGGCGGCTTCGGGGAAGCCGAAGTCCCCGCCGCACGCCTCCGGGTGGAGGGGCGCGACGGGGACTTCGTGGAGATCTGCGGTGCCGGCGGACCGGGCCCTACTGCCGCGGGGCGCGGTGGGGGCCGCGGAGTTCGGCCAGGGCGTCGTTCCAGCCGGCGGTGTACGCGCGGATCTCGCGAGCCGCGACCTCTGCGTCGAGGGTGGCGAGCAGTGCGCGCTTGTCGAGGGGACCGGGGCCGCGGAGCAACACGTCGAGGCGGTCGTGGAGCGTGTTCCCTGGGCGGCTTCCCCCGGTCTGAGACGTCATGGTGCCTGCCTTCCCGCTGTCGAACGTACGTGCGGGGCATTGTCGAACTAAAGTTCGACCTTTGTCGAGCTTGAAACGTCTGACGGCGCGTCTCCCCGCCTCCGACCTGAGGGGATTGACCAGGGATCGGTCCTCGAACAGAGCTTGTGTTCGACCGGGGTACTCTGGATGGCGCGTTCCCTGGACCTGACACATTCGGGGAGCCGGGGGCGCGAGGGGCGCGTGGGGACCCCTGGGGGGTGGAAGGCAGTGCTGACGCATGGACACGGAGCCGGGCGGTAACCGGCGCGAACAGCTCGTCGACTGGCTCGAATCCCATCCCGACCTGCCTCATCTCTTCGCGAGGCTCGCCGAACTCGTCCATGTCGCCGGGTACGCCCCGGAGGACCTCGTCGTGCTGCCCCGCGCCGAGGTGGACCGCCGCGAGACCGCCGCGTTCACCGCGGGCTGGGCCGAGGCCGTCTCCGACGAACTCCCGCGCATCCGCAGGGAGTACGAGAGGCGCGTGGCGGACGCCTACGGGCAGGGACAGGGCGACGCGCGCGGCATACGGCGCCCGCAGCGACGCACGGACGCCGCCCCTCAGGACGGTGCCCGCGTGATCCCGCTGCCGTTCGCCCGGCTCCTGGAGCCCCCGGCCGCGGTGGTCGAGGCCGAGGAGCGCGTACGCCGGGAGCGGGAGCTGTTCGAACAGCGCCCCGCGCCGGAGCCCGCGCCCCAGCGCGCACCTCAGGCCGCGCCCCAGTACGCACCTCAGCCCGCGCCTCAGTCGACGCCCCAGCCCGAGCCCCTGTTCGAGCCCGAGCCGGAGCACGGGTCGGGATCCGAACCGGAGCCCGACCCGGACGCCCGGGTGACCGCCCAGGAGGGGCGCCCCCGCAGGAACGCACAGCCGGTGCGGAAGGTCGTCCGCGGCAAG
Source organism: Streptomyces sp. NPDC021012 (assembly GCF_044333355.1). Classification (NCBI taxonomy): domain Bacteria; kingdom Bacillati; phylum Actinomycetota; class Actinomycetes; order Kitasatosporales; family Streptomycetaceae; genus Streptomyces; species Streptomyces sp. NPDC021012. Next base: position 891,726 of record NZ_JBIRQU010000001.1, on the reverse strand, counting down.
GGCGGCCGCCCGATCGTGCCGCCGCTCAGCGGCGTGCCCGGCCAGAGCGGCGGGAGCCCCGAGCGGCGCGGCCGCCGCCTCTCCGAACGGGCCAGGAGCCTGGAGGAGGAGCTGGCCGCCGAGCGAGCACAGGAAGCGCCCCCGGAGCCCGCTTCCTGACGGGAGCGGGCGCCGGGGGCACGGGCGGGGGTCAGCCGAAGAAGCGGGCGAGGGCCGCCGGGGAGACCGCCTCGTCGGCGCCCTCCGGCCCGGCCCCGCCGTCCCCCTCCCCGTCCCCGTCCGTGGCGCCCGGACGGGGAACGGGCTGCGGCGGATCGGGGGTCTCGTCGTCCTCGGCGGTGTTGACGCACTGGAACATCCAGTTGGCGGCGGCCAGGTGGTCCACCGCGGCCGCGAGCAGGTGGTCGGTCAGCGACCACTCCGCCGCCTCCCCGTGGATCTCGCGCTGCAGGGCGCCGTCCGCCGGGAGGTGCTTGATCATGACCATCAGGCGCCGGCTGGAGAGGTCGCCCCGGTACCAGTCGAGGAGATCGGTGGCGTAGTAGCGGAGCAGGTCCGCTTCGAGGGCCTCGGCGTGTTCGTCGACGAACTCGACGAGGCTCAGTCTTCCCCCAGGCCGAGCCCGGTCTCCTTGCCGTAGGCCTCCAGGATCGCGGCGATGTCCTGCATCGTGAGCTCGTGCTCCTCGAAGCGCGCGAACTGCTCCTCGCCCATCAGGAGCGCGAGCAGGCCGTCCACGTCGTTGTCGTCGAGCGTGCGCAGCGCCTTCGCGGTCTTGCGCGACAGCTCGGTGGGAAGCGTGAAGGACTCGCCGTCCAGCTCGAAGGACCAGGTGCGGCCATGGGCCTCCAGTCGCTGGGCGCGTGCGGCGTTGACGTCGAAACGGGCCATGGTGATGCGTACTCCTTGTTCGAGTGGGTTCGCCTGCTGAGGAGAGGGGGTGGGGCGGGACGGCGGTGCGCCGTCCCGCCCCGGGTGGAGAAGGATCAGACGGTCGCGGAGTACTGGCTGTCCTTCATGATGAAGGTGGCCAGCGGCTTGCCGTCGCCCTTCGACATGGCGGTGAAGGTGATGCCCAGCTGGGACGCGGCCTTGCGGCCCAGCTTGATGTCGTCGGTCGCGGTGACCTGACCGTTGGGGATGATGAAGCGGTACTTGACCACGGTCGTGCCACCGGCCTTGACGTCGGTGAACTCGAGGCCGAGGGCGCGCACGTCCACGAACGGACGCTCGGCGATCTCGTAGCGGTAGGTGTCGACCGCCGGGGCCGCGTCCTGCTTGACGGCGTCGCCGCCCATGAAGAACGGCAGCGTGTCCTCGTTGAACTGCAGCAGCGAGAACTTCAGCGACAGGTCACGGGCCGAGTAGATGTAGTGGACCGGGGAGACCGACTGCCACGAGTCGACCGGCTCCAGCTTGTCCTTCTTCGAGAACGTGACGCCGTCGCCGGAGGTGAAGCCGAGGTCCTTCCAGCCCGCGCTGGTCCAGTCGGCGGCGGAGTCGGCGCCGAAGGAGGCCGGGGCGGCGTTGCCCGCGGTGGCGACGTAGAGCTTGCCTGCACCGGCGACGCGGATCTCGGCGGCGTTGTTTCCAGCCATGGTGGTGTTTCTCCTTGATGAGAGGGGTGAGGGCGCCGCCCCGGGCCGTCAGGACCCGGGTACGGCAAAGGCCCCGCCGGACGGCAGGGCCTGGTCTGTGGGGCGCGCCCCCGTCAGGGGGCGGCGGGACCGTTACGGAGCGACGGTCAGGGAGAGCTGGATGAGGCAGAGGTAGCGGTTGGCGCCCCGGTAGAGGTAGTCGGGCGTCCAGCGCGGCCCGTCCATCTCCTCCACGTCCTGGACGAGGCTGTTGCCGACCTGCTTGCCGAGCGTCATGAGCAGGGACTTGCGGGCCGCGTTGGCGAGGATGTGGGCCGCGGGCTTGTTCGGCGCGTAGACCTCGAACTCGATCAGCGGCTTGTCCAGGTGCAGGTCGCCGATCCAGGCGCCGCCGCGGCGGTTCACCAGGACCGCGCTCTGCGTCCCGTCGAAGCCGGCCGGCGCCTGGGCCGCGACCGTGACGCCGGCCAGCGCCGGGTCGGCCTTGAGGACGTCGACGACCAGCTTCTCGACGTCCGGGAACGCACTCGGGGGAGTGGTCATGACGGTTCTCCTCAGGAGGAAGAGGGGCGGAGGGGCCGTCCGTCCGGGGCGCTCGACGCGGGGAGGGGAGGGGCGCGGAGCGCTCCCGGACGGCGGACGGCGGAGCCTGCGGCCCGTCTCGCGGGCACAGCTCCGCCGCTGCACCAACTGTGACAGGGAGCGTGCGCGCACGCAACTAGTTCTGGAACCGATCCGCGCACGAACCCGGTACGGCCCCGATCGCGACCTCCACCACGACCCTGCCGCGGGGCCTCCGGGCGGCCCGCGTGGAGGCCCCGCGCCGGCGGCCCTGGCGCGGGCCCCGCCCGGACGGCCCGCCCGGACGGCCCGCGCGGAGGGGCGCGCGTGAAGGCCTTGCGCGGGCGGCCCTGCGTGAAGGCCCCGCATGGAAGGGCCTGCGCGGACGAGCCTCTGTGGAGGGGCGCGCGGGACGACCCTGCGCGGAGGGAACCGCCTGGAGGGCCCCGCAGGGGGGGGCGCGCATGGAGTGGGCCCGCATGGAGGGGCCCGCGCGGAGGGCGCGCTTGGACGGCCCTGCGCGGAGGGCTCCGCTCGGGCGGTCCCGCGTGGAGGGGTGCGCGGGGGCGGCCCTGCGTGGAGGGGGCCACTAGGACGACCCGGTGCGGAGGGGGCCGCGCGGCGGGCCTCGCAGGGCGGGGCCCGGCGGAGAGGTCGCCCGTGTCGTGGGGCCCGTGCGGGTGGCCGATAGGTTGGGTCGTCCCGACCCAGGAGCCGCCCCGTGTCCCGCCGCCCCCGCCTGCTCTACGTGACCGACCTCGCCTACCCGGCCCGGGGGCGCCGCTACGGAGACGAGGACGTCGACCTCACCGCACGCCTGCGCGCCGCGTTCGACCTGGCGCTCTGTCACCCGCTCGACGCCACGGCCCTCATGGAGGGCTTCGACGCCGTCGTCGTGCGCAACAGCGGTCCCGTCCTCGGCTACCAGCGGGAGTACGAGGCCTTCCGGGAGCGGGCCCGCGCCCTCGGCACCCGCGTGTACAACCCGCTCCACGGCCGCGGGGACATGGCCGGCAAGCGGTACCTCCTCGACCTGACCGCTGGCGGACACCCCGTCATCCCCACCGCCGACCGGCCCGAGGACCTCCACCGCCTGCCGGACGCCGCCGAGTACGCGGTCAAGCCCAAGGCCGGCGCCGACTCCATAGGCCTGCGATTCGTCCGGTACGAGGAGCTCACCGGCCTCGCCTACGGGGACGTCCTCGTCCAGCCGCGCGTCGACTTCCGGTACGAGGTGTCCTTCTACTTCGTCGACGACCTCTTCCAGTACGCCCTGTACGCCCCCGACCCCGAGCGCCGCTGGGTCCTGGAGCCGTACGAACCCACCCCCGAAGACCTCGACTTCGCCCGCCGCTTCGTCGACTGGAACACCCTCGACCACGGCATCCAGCGCGTCGACGCCTGCCGCGCCCCCGACGGCGGCCTCCTCCTCGTCGAGCTGGAGGACCTCAACCCGTACCTCTCCCTCGACCGCGTCCCCGAGCCGGTGCGCGAGCGCTTCGCCGACACCCTGGTCGACTCCCTGCACCGCTTCCTGGAGGCATGACGAAGCGCCCCGCGTCCGGGAGGGACGCGGGGCGCTTCTCTTGGGGGGTGGTCAGGCGGTACGCGGACGGCGGCGGGCCAGTCGTTCCGCCGCGAAGACGTCCTCCAGGCGGAACAGCTGGGCCCGGCCCGCCCGGCCCGCGGCCCGCAGATGGCCCAGCTGGACCCACTTGCGGATCGTCGCGGGCGCCACGCCCGCCTCCTCGGCGGCCAGCGGGCCGGGGACCATCGTGGGCAGGGCGGGTGAGCTCAGCATGGGGTCTCCTCCGTGTCGTCCATCGCCGCTTCGATCTCCTCGGTACGGGTCCCCGAGGCCTCCGACAGCTCCTCCCAGCGGTCCTCCGCCCACAGGTGCCGGTAGGCGGGGTCGTCCTGGCAGCCGCACACCTCGTCCGTGCAGACGCAGGCCGGGTTCACGCACAGCACCGCGCGCCGGTCCGGGAACGCCCGCAGCGACACCGAGTCGCACCAGGGGCAGCGGCCCGAGACCCGCACGATCGTCTCCGTGTCGCCGAGCGTCCGGGCGCACCGCCGGGCCATCCGGCGGATCTCGTCCCGCACGTGCCGGGCCAGGTCGGGGTGGGCCGCGATCGGGTCGAGCAGCCCCACGAGGCGCCGGAGCCGGTCGATCACCCCGGCGCGCGGCGGGCGGGGCAGCGTGAGCCGGGCGCACACCGCCTCCTCCAGCTCCACCACCCCGTCGGTGATGTCCCGGATCGCGTCGGAGACGTGCAGCCGGATCGGCGCGGCTCCCTGACCGGGAACGGCGAGCCCGTGCCGCTGCTGGAGCAGCAGCGCCTCCCGCCGCTCCTCCCGGATGAGCTCGTCCCGACCGGCGTGGGAGGGGGCGGGGGCGGCCCCACCGGGCCCGCGCCGCCCGGGCGCCAACTCCTCGGCGAGCTCCGGGAACTGCCTCACCAGCGACGCGGTCCACAGCGCGACGTCCCGCAGGACGACCGCGACGGCGGCGTCGGTACGGGCGGCCTCGGCGGCGTCACGCGGTGCGGGCCGGGCGGCGCCGGTGCGGGTGGGCTCGGCGGCCGGGGCGGCCGCCGTGGTGTCGGGGCCGGTGGATCCGAGGGGAGTGTGGTCAGCCACGGCGGCCGCTCCCCGTCGTCGCGAGGGCCTTCGCGACGCGCCGGGCGTCGGCGGGGCGGCCGTTGCGCCAGAGGCGGCCCGCGCAGACGCCGTCGAAGTAGCTCTCGGCCGGGGCCACGGCCGCCTCGCACTCGCTCCGGACGGGGCAGTCGGCGCAGGCCCGCAGGGCGGGGGCCGCCTCCTTGGCGCGGCGGGCGAAGACGACGGACGGGGAGAGGCCGGCGCACGCGGCGGAGGCCTGCCAGGGGGACGGTTCGGGATGGAACAAGGGGTTCTCCACGGTCCGGGGCCCGCCCGGGCCGTCCATGGGGCCGGTGGGGCGCCTGGGGCTCAGGGGGCCGACGAGTGCGGCGGCGAGCCAGACTTACACGTTGCGTGCGAGCGCGCAACAAAAATCCGAGCCGCCTCGACCCTCCCTTCACCGATTCGACACGATTGCGTGCCCGAAAGCACGTAATTCCGTGCGCGCAAGCACGCTAAGGTAGGGGCCCGGAGGGTGGGGAAAGAGGAGCGGAAAGCATGAGCACTCAAGGGCTCGACGAGTTCGCAGGCTGGGTCGAAGGCCTGATGAGACAGCGCGGCTACGACATCGACAGCCCGCGCGGCGGCGGGAAGTCCCGCATCGCGGACGAGGCGGGCGTCCACCGCGCCGCCGTCACGCGCCTGTTGCAGCGCCAGAGCATGCCCGACCTGGAGACCATGCGCCGGATCGCCCCGCTGCTCGGCGTCTCCGTCCGCGACATGCTCATCCGGTCCGGGCGCGTGACCCCCGAGGAGCTCCCGATGGCGGCGGACCTGCTGCCGCCGACCGACTGGCAGCCCTCGATGGAGGACTTCGCCCGCTGGCTGGGAGTGCCCGACGAGCGCATGGGCGTCTTCGTCAAGGTCGTGAACCAGTTCCTGGAGCCCGATACCGAGGCGGCGCCCCCCGTCGAGGCCCCCGAGCCCCGCCGCAGCGCCCGCGACTGATCCGGAGCGCCCCGGACCGGCCGGCGTCCTGCCCGGTCCCGGTCCGTCCGCCGGAACGATCCGCCCAGGTCCCGGCCCGCTCCGGCCGGGACCCCGTGCGCGTGGGCATTTGTTTTGACCGGAGTCCATGCGATAGGTACGCTCATGCCTTGTGCCTGGGGTGTGCCTGGGCTCCCGTGCGTGTCCTCAACCGCACGGCGAGTCATATATCGGCCACCGCGATCCGCGCCTTCTCCGCCTTGTGCGGAGGTCCGCGAGATTCGACACGCCCGACCGCGTGGGTCGGTGAATGTTCCGGGTTAGTTTTACCGACGGCACACAGAAACCGGAGAAGTAGTGCCTACGATCCAGCAGCTGGTCCGTAAGGGCCGGCAGGACAAGGTCGAGAAGAACAAGACGCCCGCACTCGAGGGTTCCCCTCAGCGTCGCGGCGTCTGCACGCGTGTGTTCACGACCACCCCGAAGAAGCCGAACTCGGCCCTCCGTAAGGTCGCGCGTGTGCGTCTGACCTCCGGCATCGAGGTCACGGCCTACATCCCGGGTGAGGGTCACAACCTGCAGGAGCACTCCATCGTGCTCGTGCGCGGTGGCCGTGTGAAGGACCTGCCGGGTGTTCGTTACAAGATCATCCGCGGTTCCCTCGACACGCAGGGCGTCAAGAACCGTAAGCAGGCTCGCAGCCGCTACGGCGCCAAGAAGGAGAAGTAAGAATGCCTCGTAAGGGCCCCGCCCCGAAGCGCCCGGTCATCATCGACCCGGTCTACAGCTCTCCTCTTGTCACCTCGCTGATCAACAAGATCCTGCTGGACGGCAAGCGTTCCACCGCCGAGCGCATCGTGTACGGCGCCATGGAGGGTCTTCGTGAGAAGACCGGCCAGGACCCGGTCATCACGCTGAAGCGCGCTCTCGAGAACGTCAAGCCGGCCCTCGAGGTCAAGTCCCGCCGTGTCGGTGGCGCCACCTACCAGGTGCCGATCGAGGTCAAGCCGGGCCGCGCGTCCACGCTCGCCCTCCGCTGGCTCGTCGGTTACTCCCGCGCCCGTCGCGAGAAGACCATGACCGAGCGCCTCATGAACGAGCTCCTCGACGCCTCCAACGGCCTCGGTGCTGCCGTCAAGAAGCGCGAGGACACGCACAAGATGGCCGAGTCCAACAAGGCCTTCGCGCACTACCGCTGGTAGTCGCAACCCACATCGAGACCGAGAGAAGACTGAAGCCTTATGGCTACCACTTCGCTTGACCTGGCCAAGGTGCGCAACATCGGCATCATGGCCCACATCGACGCGGGCAAGACGACCACCACCGAGCGGATCCTGTTCTACACCGGCGTCTCCTACAAGATCGGTGAAGTCCACGACGGCGCTGCCACGATGGACTGGATGGAGCAGGAGCAGGAGCGCGGCATCACGATCACGTCCGCCGCGACGACCTGCCACTGGCCGCTCGAGAATGTCGATCACACGATCAACATCATCGACACGCCGGGTCACGTCGACTTCACCGTCGAGGTGGAGCGTTCGCTGCGCGTGCTCGACGGTGCTGTCACCGTGTTCGACGGTGTGGCCGGCGTCGAGCCCCAGTCCGAGACCGTCTGGCGTCAGGCGGACCGCTACGGCGTTCCGCGCATCTGCTTCGTCAACAAGCTCGACCGGACCGGCGCCGACTTCCTCCGCTGCGTCGACATGATCGTGGACCGCCTCGGCGCGACCCCGATCGTCATGCAGCTCCCGATCGGTGCCGAGGCCGACTTCGAGGGCGTCATCGACCTCGTTCGCATGAAGGCTCTTGTCTGGTCCGCCGAGGCCACCAAGGGCGAGATGTACGACGTCGTCGACATCCCGGCGGACAAGGCCGAGCAGGCCGAGGAGTACCGCGCCAAGCTCGTCGAGGCCGTTGCCGAGAACGACGAGGAGCTCATGGAGCTCTTCCTCGAGGGCACCGAGCCCACCGAGGAGCAGCTCTACGCGGCGATCCGTCGCATCACCATCGCCTCCGGCAAGGGCGGCGAGACCACGGTCACCCCCGTGTTCTGTGGCACCGCGTTCAAGAACAAGGGCGTCCAGCCCCTGCTCGACGCTGTCGTCCGCTACCTGCCGTCCCCCCTGGACGTCGAGGCCATCGAGGGCCACGACGTCAAGGACGCCGAGGTCGTCGTCAAGCGCAAGCCGTCCGACGACGAGCCGCTGGCCGCCCTCGCGTTCAAGATCGCGAGCGACCCGCACCTCGGTAAGCTCACCTTCGTCCGGATCTACTCCGGTCGCCTGGAGGCCGGCACCGCGGTGCTGAACTCCGTCAAGGGCAAGAAGGAGCGCATCGGCAAGATCTACCGCATGCACGCGAACAAGCGTGAGGAGATCGACTCGGTGGGCGCCGGCGACATCGTCGCCGTGATGGGCCTCAAGCAGACCACCACCGGTGAGACGCTGTGTGACGACAAGGCCCCGGTCATCCTGGAGTCCATGGACTTCCCGGCGCCGGTCATCCAGGTCGCCATCGAGCCCAAGTCCAAGGGTGACCAGGAGAAGCTGGGTGTCGCCATCCAGCGTCTCGCGGAGGAGGACCCCTCCTTCCAGGTGCACTCGGACGAGGAGACCGGCCAGACCATCATCGGTGGTATGGGCGAGCTTCACCTCGACATCCTCGTCGACCGCATGCGTCGCGAGTTCAAGGTCGAGGCGAACGTCGGCAAGCCGCAGGTCGCGTACCGCGAGACGATCCGCAAGGCCGTCGAGCGCGTCGACTTCACGCACAAGAAGCAGACCGGTGGTACGGGTCAGTTCGCCAAGGTCCAGATCGGCATCGAGCCGATCACCGAGGGCGACGCCGCGTACGAGTTCGTGAACAAGGTCACCGGTGGCCGCATCCCGAAGGAGTACATCCCTTCGGTCGACGCGGGTGCGCAGGAGGCCATGCAGTTCGGCATCCTCGCCGGTTACGAGATGACCGGTGTGCGTGTGATCCTGCACGACGGCGCCTACCACGAGGTCGACTCCTCCGAGCTCGCCTTCAAGATCGCCGGCTCGCAGGCCTTCAAGGAGGCCGCGCGCAAGGCTTCCCCCGTCATCCTTGAGCCGATGATGGCCGTTGAGGTCGTCACGCCCGAGGACTACATGGGTGAAGTCATCGGTGACATCAACTCCCGCCGTGGCCAGATCCAGGCCATGGAGGAGCGCAGCGGCGCCCGCGTCGTGAAGGGCCTCGTGCCGCTCTCGGAGATGTTCGGCTACGTCGGAGACCTCCGCAGCAAGACCTCGGGTCGCGCAAGCTACTCGATGCAGTTCGACTCCTACGCCGAGGTTCCGCGGAACGTCGCCGAGGAGATCATCGCGAAGGCCAAGGGCGAGTAACTCTCCCGAGTTCACGCTTTAGGCTTGACACCAGTCGTCGGGGCTCGGCCCCGGAACCCCGAGGTACGGCCCCGGCGACTGGCATCCCAGCAAAGATCACCTGGCGCCGATGAAGCAAGGCGTTCAGAACCACTCCAGGAGGACCCCAGTGGCGAAGGCGAAGTTCGAGCGGACTAAGCCGCACGTCAACATCGGCACCATCGGTCACATCGACCACGGTAAGACGACCCTCACGGCCGCCATTACCAAGGTGCTGCACGACGCGTACCCGGACCTGAACGAGGCCTCGGCCTTCGACCAGATCGACAAGGCTCCCGAGGAGCGCCAGCGCGGTATCACCATCTCGATCGCGCACGTCGAGTACCAGACGGAGCAGCGTCACTACGCTCACGTCGACTGCCCCGGTCACGCTGACTACATCAAGAACATGATCACGGGTGCCGCGCAGATGGACGGCGCCATCCTCGTGGTCGCCGCCACCGACGGCCCGATGCCGCAGACCAAGGAGCACGTCCTCCTTGCTCGCCAGGTCGGCGTTCCGTACATCGTCGTCGCCCTGAACAAGGCCGACATGGTGGACGACGAGGAGATCCTGGAGCTCGTCGAGCTCGAGGTCCGTGAGCTCCTCTCCGAGTACGAGTTCCCGGGCGACGACCTGCCGGTCGTCCGCGTCTCGGCGCTCAAGGCGCTCGAGGGCGACAAGGAGTGGGGCGAGAAGCTCCTCGGCCTCATGAAGGCCGTGGACGAGTCCATCCCGCAGCCCGAGCGTGACGTCGACAAGCCGTTCCTGATGCCGATCGAGGACGTCTTCACGATCACCGGTCGTGGCACCGTCGTCACCGGTCGTATCGAGCGTGGTGTCCTCAAGGTCAACGAGACCGTCGACATCATCGGCATCAAGACCGAGAAGACCACCACCACGGTCACCGGCATCGAGATGTTCCGCAAGCTGCTCGACGAGGGCCAGGCCGGTGAGAACGTCGGTCTGCTCCTCCGTGGCATCAAGCGCGAGGACGTCGAGCGCGGCCAGGTCATCATCAAGCCGGGTTCGGTCACGCCGCACACCCAGTTCGAGGCCCAGGCCTACATCCTGTCGAAGGACGAGGGTGGCCGTCACACCCCGTTCTTCAACAACTACCGCCCGCAGTTCTACTTCCGTACCACGGACGTGACCGGCGTCGTGACCCTCCCCGAGGGCACCGAGATGGTCATGCCGGGCGACAACACCGCCATGTCCGTCGAGCTGATCCAGCCCGTCGCCATGGAGGAGGGCCTCAAGTTCGCCATCCGTGAGGGTGGCCGGACCGTCGGCGCCGGCCAGGTCGTCAAGATCACTGCCTGATCTTGAACTGACCTGGTAGCTCGCAAGAGCTGCTGAGCAGTAAGGGAAGGCCCCGCACCGAGAGGTGCGGGGCCTTCTCGCGTTCCCGGAGAGTCCCTACGGCCGCCAGCTCCACGGGCGCCCGTCCGCGCCCAGGCCCACGACGACCGGCCCCCGCGCGCCCAGGTGGAGCGCGGTCGAGACGGCCGGTCCCTTCCGGGTACGGAGCCGGCCGCCGGCCCTGAGGGCGGTACGGCCCTCCTCGTCCGTGCCGAGCAGGACGGTCCCGAGCGCCGGGGACCGGGCGGCGACCACGCCCCCGTACCCGTCGAGTCCGGCGTCGCCGTCCGGGCCGATCAGGGGCGCGGACGCCGGCGCCCGGAAGTACGGCGCGCCGCCCGCGCTCGCCACCGTGGAGCCGGAGAGCGGCAGCGGGACCGTCTGCGGGACCCCGTCCACCCAGTGCCGTACGTGCTCCCGCCCCGCCGCGTACAGGTGCACCCGGCCGGACGCGTCGAGCGAGACCGCCAGACCGTCCTGGACCTCCGCGTCGCCGGGCAGCGGCCGCCAGGGGGACCAGGTGCCGTCCGTCGCCCGCACCCGCGTCGAGACGCCCTTGTCCGCGTTCCGTACGAAGAGGTGGACCCGGCCGTCGGGGGCCGCCACCGCCACCGGGGCACCGATCCGGCGCCCCCGGTCGTCCCCGCGCTCCGGGTTGCCCAGGCCCCGCCAGGCCAGGAAGGGCCCGCCGGGGGAGCGCTGCTCCAGGAGCACCACCTCGCGGCGGTTGGCCGCGCCGTGCCCGTCGAGCGCGGCGAACCGCACCCCGAGGAGCAGCACCCGGCCGTCGCCGAGGACCGCCGAGCCGAGCGCCGGGGCGAGCGGGCCGCCGCCCAGGTCCACCGGCTCGCCCCAGACCCCGGGCGCGGACTCGCGCCAGCGGACCGCGCGCAGCCCGAGCACCCCGTACGCGGCGAGCCGCCCGCCCGGCTCCTCGGCGAGCGCGGGGCCGGGGCCCGGCCAGCGGTGGTGGGTGGAGCGCACCCAGCCCTTGCGGTTGGTCAGCGGCCGGTCGCCGCTGACGCCGTAGTCGCCGCAGCCCGAGGGGTTCCCGCACGGCCAGGAGGGGTTGCCGCCGTACGGGACGAGCCGGGCCGCCTTCTCCTTCAGGACCTCCGGCGGGAGGTTCTTGGGCCAGTGGCGGTTGTAGTAGCCGCGGAAGGCGGTGGTGGTGAAGGCCGGGACCGGTTCGCCGTCCCGGACCGCGTCGGCGACCCAGCGGCAGAGCGCGGCCCAGGTGAAGGAGGCGGCCGCCGTGTGGTCCCCGTGGTCGGAGTAGCCGGGCTGCTCGGAGTTCCGCTTCCGGGTGGCCTCGTCGCTCAGCTGGATGTCGGGGTCCGGGTCCAGGGTGTGCACGACCGTGGGCCGGTGGCGGCGGAGCAACTCGGCGAGGACGTCGACCAGTTGGTCGTAGTCGTAGGTGCCGGCGCGGGTGACGGGGGAGCCGGCCGACAGATGGGTCCGCAGCTCCAGGGCCCGGTCCTGCCAGAGGGCGGGCAGGGCCATGTAGCGGCGGCCGGAGTGCATCGGCAGGTCGAGGAAGACCAGCTCGACCCTGCGGGCGCCGTGGACGAGGGTGTCGGACTCGGCCCGCCGGCCGCCGGGGAGCGCCAGGGCCTCCCGCCGCCACGGCGTGAACATCGGGAGGCCGAGCGCCGCCGCGTACGACTGGCGCAGGCCCTGGCGGCGGGCGGCGGAGTAGGCCGCCGGGTCCGGGGGGGTGTCGGGCATCCCCGCGATCCGGTTCCGGCCGTTGTGCTCGCCGGCCGTCACGTACACGGAGACGAGCGGGACGCCCGCGTCGAGCAGCCGCCGTGTGTCCGGGTTCATGAAGTACAGGTCGTCGTCCGGGTGCGCGGAGAACTGCATGAGCAGCGCCCGCCCGCCCCGCGAGGAGGCGATCGGCCTGCCCGGCGCCGGGTCGGCGGTGGGCGCGGTCCGGCGCGGCTCCGGTACGGAACACCCGGCGGTCGCCGAGAGGACCGCGAGGGCGGCGGCGAGGACAGTCCTCCGGCGGGGTGGAGTGTGCACGACAGGGCCTTTCGCTCAAGTGCTCCCCTGGAAGACGGGTGTGCGAGCGAGGCGGTTGTGTGCGGGGCGGGACCGGCCGGGAGGATCACCGGAAAAGATCACCGGAAAAAAGATCTTCGAAAACGTGCGGACGGATGTCGAGAAGGCGATCCTGGCTCCGACCGGAGGGTGACAGCGCGCCACAGGGGCGGGCGGGACGGGGAGGACACCCGAGATGAAGTACGTCGCGATGATCTACGGCAACCAGGCCAAGTGGGACTCCTTCCCCGCCGAGGCCTGGCCCGAGGCGATCGCCCGCCAGGAGGCCTTCAACACCAGGTACCGGGAGACCGGCGAGCTCCTCGGCGCGTACGGCCTCGCCGACGCCGCCGCCGCCCAGCTCGTCCGCCGCGTGGACGGCGCCCCCGCCGTCACCGACGGCCCCTACCTGGAGACCAAGGAGTACCTGGCCAGCTTCTACCTGCTCGACTGCGAGAACCTGGAGCGCGCCCAGCAGATCGCCGCCGACATGCCCTTCGCGGACGTCGAGCCCGTCGAGCTCTGGCCGATCCTGCACGAGTCCGCGGCGGACGTGTGACGGGCACGGCACGAGACGGGGGCCGATGACGGTGGCCTGTGCTTCGCGTGGTCAGCGGCCTGTCGTCGTGACCGGCGCCCGCGTGGCCGGGGGTCGGGCGTCGTGACCGGGACCCGGGCGGTCGAGGACCTGCTGCGCACGTACGCGCCGCAGGTCCTCGGTGGGCTCATGCGGCGGTACGGGGACTTCGACCTCTGCGAGGACGCCGTTCAGGAGGCGCTGATCGCGGCGGCCCGGCAGTGGCCGGAGGAGGGCGTGCCCGAGAACGCGCGCGGGTGGCTGCTGACCGTGGCCCGGCGGAAGTACGTCGACCAGGTGCGCAGCGAGGCCGCGCGCCGCCGCCGGGAGGACGCCCTCGCGCTCGCCACGCCGGACTCCGAGCTCCTGGCCCGCGGTGCCGACGAGGCTCCCGGTGCCGACCGGGACGACTCCCTGTCGCTGCTGTTCCTCTGCTGCCATCCGGACCTGTCGCCGCCCAGCCGGATCGCGCTGACCCTGCGCGCCGTCGGAGGCCTGACCACCGCGCAGATCGCCGCCGCCTTCCTCGTGCCCGAGGCGACCATGGCGCAGCGGATCAGCCGGGCCAAGCAGACGATCAAGGCCGGTGGGCTGTCCCTTGCGCCGCCGGAGGGGGAGGAGCGCACCGCCCGCCTCGCCGAGGTGCGGCACGTGCTCTACCTCGTCTTCAACGAGGGCTACACGGCCAGCGGCGGCGAGGCGCTCACCGCGCCCGAGCTGTCCACGGAGGCGATCCGGCTGGCCCGGATGCTGCACCGGCTCGTCCCCGACGACACCGAGACGGCCGGCCTGCTCGCGCTGATGCTGCTCACCGACGCCCGCCGCCCGGCCCGCACGGGCCCGGACGGGGAGCTCGTCCCGCTCGCGGAGCAGGACCGGGGGAGCTGGGACGCGGCGCTGATCGCCGAGGGCGTGGAGCTGCTCGGCCGCACCCTGCCGGCGGGCCGGGTCGGTCCGTACCAGCTCCAGGCGGCGATCGCGGCCGTGCACGACGAGGCCGCGTCCGCCGGGGCCACGGACTGGCCGCAGATCCTCGCCCTGTACGAGCTCCTGGAGCGCACCGGGCCGAACCCGATGGTGACCCTCAACCGGGCCGTCGCCGTCGCCATGGTCCACGGCCCGGAGGCCGGTCTCGCGCTCCTGGACGGGCTCGCGGAGGACCAGCGACTGGCCAGGAGCCACCGCCTCCTCGCGACCCGCGCGCACCTGCTGGAGCTCCTCGGCGAGCGGCAGGAGGCGGCCGTCGCCTACCGGGAGGCGGCCCGCCGCGCGACCAGCGCGCCCGAGCGGCGGCATCTGACGGAGCGGGCCCGGCGCCTGGGCTGAGGGGCGCGCGCGGCAGGTCCATGCGCCCCGGCGCATGGACGTACGTGACGTGGGGTACAGTCTTCGCCCCCGATTGGCGGCCGGAAGGCCCCGTATGGCAGACTGTCCAAGTTGCTCGGTTGAGTGCCGATGCTGCGCGCCTCCCGTCGGGAGGACCGGAAGCGAGTCCCACAGTACTCGTCGACCCCTCGGGTCGGACGTACGGGAATCTTCTGGGAAGCGTCAGCGGGGTGCCGGCCAGGCGCCCGGTGGGTGTTTCGCCCCCGGCCCGCGGTCACTGGGACCGCGTCCCCTTGGTTGGGAGATCCCTAGGGATTTCTGCGTAGAGGGAACGCGACACGCCCGACCGCGTGGGTCGGAGGAAGACGCAAACGCACCGGGTTCCAGAGCGTTAACGAGACAAAGGACTACTAGTAGCCATGGCGGGACAGAAGATCCGCATCCGGCTCAAGGCCTACGACCACGAGGTCATCGACTCCTCGGCGAAGAAGATCGTCGAGACGGTGACCCGCACTGGTGCGTCGGTCGCGGGCCCGGTGCCGCTGCCCACTGAGAAGAACGTGTACTGCGTCATCAAGTCGCCGCACAAGTACAAGGACTCGCGCGAGCACTTCGAGATGCGCACGCACAAGCGCCTCATCGACATCCTCGACCCCACGCCGAAGACGGTTGACTCGCTCATGCGCCTCGACCTGCCGGCTGGCGTCGACATCGAGATCAAGCTCTGAGGTGACGCGCGAGATGGCTAAGAACATCAAGGGCATCCTGGGCGAGAAGCTCGGCATGACGCAGGTCTGGGACGAGAACAACCGGGTCGTCCCGGTGACCGTCGTCAAGGCCGGCCCGAATGTCGTGACCCAGGTCCGTACGAACGACGTCGACGGCTACGAGTCGGTCCAGATCGCCTTCGGCGAGATCGACCCGCGCAAGGTGAACAAGCCCCTCAAGGGTCACTTCGCCAAGGCCGACGTCACCCCGCGCCGCCACCTGGTGGAGCTCCGCACCGCTGACGCCTCCGAGTACACGCTCGGCCAGGAGATCACCGCCGAGGTCTTCGAGGCCGGCGTGAAGGTCGACGTCACCGGCAAGAGCAAGGGCAAGGGCTTCGCCGGTGCGATGAAGCGCCACAACTTCCGTGGTGGCAAGGCCTCGCACGGTGCCCACCGCGTGCACCGCAAGCCCGGTTCGATCGGTGGCTGCGCCACCCCGGGCCGTGTCTTCAAGGGCATGCGCATGGCCGGTCGCATGGGCAACGAGCGTGTGACCACCCAGAACCTGACCGTCCACGCCGTTGACGCCGAGAAGGGTCTGCTGCTCATCAAGGGCGCCGTCCCCGGCCCCAACGGTGGCCTCGTCCTGGTCCGCACCGCGGCCAAGGGGGTTTGAGGAACCGATGAGCACCATTGACATCCTTTCGCCGTCTGGCGACAAGGCCGGGACCGTCGAGCTCCCCGAGGAGATCTTCGGCGCCAAGGTCAGCGTCCCGCTGATCCACCAGGTCGTCGTCGCGCAGCTGGCCGCGGCCCGTCAGGGCACGCACAAGACCAAGACCCGTGGCGAAGTCCGCGGTGGTGGCAAGAAGCCTTACCGCCAGAAGGGCACCGGCCGCGCCCGTCAGGGTTCGACCCGCGCCCCGCAGTTCGCCGGTGGTGGCGTCGTGCACGGTCCCGTGCCGCGTGACTACTCGCAGCGGACCCCGAAGAAGATGAAGGCCGCCGCCCTCCGCGGTGCCCTGTCGGACCGGGCGAACCACTCCCGCATCCACGTCGTCACCGGCGTGGTCGAGGGTGGCATCTCCACCAAGGCCGCCAAGACGCTGTTCGGCAAGATCTCGGAGCGCAAGAACCTGCTCCTGGTCGTCGAGCGCTCCGACGAGGCCGCGTGGCTGTCCGCCCGCAACCTGCCCCAGGTGCACATCCTGGAGCCGGGCCAGCTCAACACGTACGACGTGATCGTCTCCGACGACGTGGTCTTCACCCAGGCCGCCCTCGAGTCCTTCGTGTCTGGCCCCCAGACCGCTGAGACCGAAGGGAGCGACGCCTGATGACTGAGGCCGTCGTCACCAGCAAGACCTTCTCGGACCCGCGCGACATTCTCGTCAAGCCGGTCGTCTCGGAGAAGAGCTACGCCCTGCTGGACGAGAACAAGTACACGTTCATCGTCGCGCCTGGCTCCAACAAGACCCAGATCAAGCAGGCCGTCGAGGCGGTCTTCTCGGTCAAGGTCACCGGGGTCAACACGATCAACCGCCAGGGCAAGCGCAAGCGCACCCGCACCGGTTTCGGCAAGCGCGCCAACACCAAGCGCGCCATCGTGACCCTTGCTGAGGGCAACCGTATCGACATCTTCGGCGGTCCGACCGCCTAACGGCGGTCTGGATCGTCCGGAATCGGACGAGGACTGAGAAATGGGAATCCGCAAGTACAAGCCGACTACGCCGGGCCGTCGCGGCTCCAGCGTTGCCGACTTCGTCGAGATCACGCGGTCCACGCCGGAGAAGTCGCTGGTCCGCCCCCTGCACAGCAAGGGCGGCCGTAACAACACCGGTCGTGTGACCGTCCGTCACCAGGGCGGTGGCCACAAGCGTGCCTACCGTGTGATCGACTTCCGTCGTCACGACAAGGACGGCGTGCCGGCCAAGGTCGCTCACATCGAGTACGACCCCAACCGCACCGCGCGCATCGCGCTCCTCCACTACGTGGACGGCGAGAAGCGCTACATCATCGCCCCCAAGGGTCTGACCCAGGGCGACCGCGTCGAGAACGGCCCGGGCGCTGACATCAAGCCCGGCAACAACCTGGCGCTCCGCAACATCCCGGTCGGTACCACGATCCACGCGATCGAGCTCCGTCCCGGTGGCGGCGCCAAGTTCGCCCGCTCGGCCGGTGCCTCCGTGCAGCTGCTGGCGAAGGAGGGCACGATGGCCCACCTCCGCATGCCGTCCGGTGAGATCCGTCTCGTCGACGCCCGCTGCCGCGCCACGATCGGCGAGGTCGGCAACGCCGAGCAGTCGAACATCAACTGGGGCAAGGCCGGCCGCAAGCGCTGGCTGGGCGTTCGCCCGACCGTTCGCGGTGTGGCGATGAACCCGGTCGACCACCCGCACGGTGGTGGTGAGGGCAAGACCTCCGGTGGTCGCCACCCGGTCTCCCCGTGGGGTCAGAAGGAGGGTCGTACGCGTTCGCCCAAGAAGGCTTCGAACAAGTACATCGTCCGCCGCCGCAAGACGAACAAGAAGCGCTAGGAGCGGGTTTAGATGCCGCGCAGTCTCAAGAAGGGACCCTTCGTCGACGGCCACCTCGTCAAGAAGGTGGACGCCCAGAACGAAGCCGGTACCAAGAACGTCATCAAGACCTGGTCCCGTCGCTCGATGATCATCCCGGCCATGCTCGGCCACACGATCGCGGTGCACAACGGCAAGACCCACATTCCGGTGTTTGTCACCGAGTCGATGGTCGGCCACAAGCTCGGCGAGTTCTCGCCGACGCGCACCTTCCGGGGTCACGTGAAGGACGACCGGAAGTCGAAGCGCCGCTAGTAGCGGGGTGGAATGACCATGACAGACACTGGAAGGACAACCATGGAAGCCAGGGCCCAGGCGCGGTACATCCGCGTCACGCCCATGAAGGCCCGCCGCGTGGTGGACCTTATCCGTGGCATGGACGCCACGGAGGCTCAGGCGGTCCTGCGTTTCGCCCCGCAGGCCGCGAGCGTGCCGGTTGGCAAGGTGCTGGACAGCGCCATCGCCAACGCCGCGCACAACTACGACCACACGGACGCCTCTTCGCTGTACATCAGCGAGGCGTTCGTCGATGAGGGCCCGACCCTGAAGCGGTTCCGTCCGCGTGCCCAGGGCCGTGCCTACCGGATCCGTAAGCGGACCAGCCACATCACCGTGGTCGTCAGCAGCAAGGAAGGAACCCGGTAATGGGCCAGAAGGTTAACCCGCATGGGTTCCGGCTCGGCATCACCACGGACTTCAAGTCCCGCTGGTACGCCGACAAGCTGTACAAGGACTACGTCAAGGAAGACGTCGCCATCCGTCGGATGATGACGTCCGGCATGGAGCGCGCCGGCATCTCGAAGGTTGAGATCGAGCGCACCCGTGACCGCGTGCGTGTGGACATCCACACCGCTCGTCCGGGCATCGTCATCGGCCGCCGTGGCGCCGAGGCCGACCGCATCCGCGGCGACCTCGAGAAGCTCACGGGCAAGCAGGTCCAGCTGAACATCCTCGAGGTCAAGAACCCCGAGATGGACGCCCAGCTGGTCGCCCAGGCCGTTGCCGAGCAGCTCTCCTCCCGCGTCTCCTTCCGTCGTGCCATGCGCAAGAGCATGCAGGGCACGATGAAGGCCGGCGCCAAGGGCATCAAGATCCAGTGCGGCGGTCGTCTCGGCGGCGCCGAGATGTCCCGCTCGGAGTTCTACCGCGAGGGCCGTGTGCCGCTGCACACGCTCCGCGCGAACGTGGACTACGGCTTCTTCGAGGCCAAGACGACCTTCGGTCGCATTGGCGTGAAGGTCTGGATCTACAAGGGCGACGTCAAGAACATCGCCGAGGTCCGCGCCGAGAACGCCGCTGCCCGTGCGGGTAACCGCCCGGCCCGTGGCGCCGGCGCTGGCGACCGCCCGGCCGGCCGTGGTGGCCGTGGTGGCGAGCGTGGCGGCCGCGGCCGCAAGCCGCAGCAGTCGGCTCCGGCCGCCGAGGCCCCCAAGGCCGAGGCTGCCGCCGCTGCTCCGGCTGAGAGCACCGGAACGGAGGCCTGACCGACATGCTGATCCCCCGTAGGGTCAAGCACCGCAAGCAGCACCACCCGAAGCGCTCCGGCGCCAGCAAGGGTGGTACGCAGGTTGCGTTCGGCGAGTACGGCATTCAGGCCCTCACGCCGGCTTACGTGACCAACCGCCAGATCGAGGCGGCTCGTATCGCGATGACCCGCCACATCAAGCGTGGCGGCAAGGTCTGGATCAACATCTACCCGGACCGCCCGCTGACGAAGAAGCCCGCCGAGACCCGCATGGGTTCCGGTAAGGGTTCTCCGGAGTGGTGGATCGCGAACGTCAAGCCGGGTCGGGTGATGTTCGAACTGTCCTACCCGAACGAGAAGATCGCGCGCGAGGCCCTGACCCGTGCGGCCCACAAGCTGCCGATGAAGTGCAAGATCGTGAAGCGCGAAGCAGGTGAGCTGTGATGTCGGCCGGTACCAAGGCGTCCGAGCTGCGCGAGCTGGGCAACGAGGAGCTTCTCAACAAGCTCCGCGAGGCCAAGGAAGAGCTGTTCAACCTCCGCTTCCAGGCGGCGACCGGTCAGCTCGAGAACCACGGTCGGCTCAAGTCCGTCCGTAAGGACATCGCCCGGATCTACACCCTGATGCGTGAGCGTGAGCTGGGCATCGAGACGGTGGAGAACGCCTGATGAGCGAGAGCAACGTGACTGAGAAGACCGAGCGCAACGCTCGCAAGGTCCGCGAGGGCCTGGTCGTCAGCGACAAGATGGACAAGACCGTCGTCGTCGCTGTCGAGGACCGCGTCAAGCACGCGCTGTACGGCAAGGTCATCCGCCGTACGAACAAGCTCAAGGCTCACGACGAGCAGAACGCTGCCGGCATCGGCGACCGCGTCCTCCTGATGGAGACCCGGAAGCTGTCCGCCACGAAGCACTGGCGCGTCGTCGAGATCCTCGAGAAGGCCAAGTAATTACCTGAGGGGTATCCCTCAGGTCAGTTCCGCCAGGCTCGGCCGGGGCTTCCTCGTGAAGCCCCGGCCGGGAACCGGCAGACAAATCAGGAGATAGACGTGATCCAGCAGGAGTCGCGACTGCGTGTCGCCGACAACACTGGTGCCAAGGAGATCCTTTGCATCCGTGTTCTCGGTGGCTCCGGTCGCCGCTACGCGGGCATCGGTGACGTCATCGTCGCCACCGTCAAGGACGCGATCCCCGGTGGCAACGTGAAGAAGGGTGACGTCGTCAAGGCGGTCATCGTTCGCACCGTCAAGGAGCGCCGCCGCCAGGACGGCTCGTACATCCGCTTCGACGAGAACGCCGCTGTCATTCTCAAGAACGACGGCGACCCTCGTGGCACCCGTATCTTCGGCCCGGTCGGCCGTGAGCTGCGCGAGAAGAAGTTCATGAAGATCATCTCGCTCGCGCCGGAGGTGCTGTAAGCATGAAGATCAAGAAGGGCGACCTGGTCCAGGTCATCACCGGTAAGGACAAGGGCAAGCAGGGCAAGGTCATCACGGCCTTCCCCGCCGAGAACCGCGTCCTGGTCGAGGGTGTCAACCGGGTCAAGAAGCACACCAAGGCCGGCCCCTCGCAGGCCGGCGGCATCGTGACGACCGAGGCTCCGGTCCACGTCTCCAACGTCCAGCTGGTCGTGGAGAAGGACGGCAAGAAGGTCGTCACGCGTGTCGGTTACCGCTTCGACGACGAGGGCAACAAGATCCGCGTTGCCAAGCGGACGGGTGAGGACATCTGATGGCTACCACCACTCCGCGTCTCAAGACGAAGTACCGCGAGGAGATCGCGGGCAAGCTGCGTGACGAGTTCAAGTACGAGAACGTCATGCAGATCCCCGGCCTCGTGAAGATCGTGGTCAACATGGGTGTCGGCGACGCCGCCCGTGACTCGAAGCTCATGGACGGTGCCGTCCGTGACCTCACCACGATCACCGGTCAGAAGCCGGCGATCACCAAGGCTCGCAAGTCCATCGCGCAGTTCAAGCTGCGTGAGGGCCAGCCGATCGGTGCGCACGTCACCCTCCGTGGCGACCGCATGTGGGAGTTCCTGGACCGCACCCTGTCGCTCGCGCTCCCGCGCATCCGCGACTTCCGCGGCCTGTCCCCCAAGCAGTTCGACGGCCGTGGCAACTACACCTTCGGTCTCACGGAGCAGGTCATGTTCCACGAGATCGACCAGGACAAGATCGACCGTGTCCGGGGTATGGACATCACCGTGGTGACCACGGCGACCAACGACGACGAGGGCCGTGCCCTTCTGCGTCACCTCGGCTTCCCGTTCAAGGAGGCGTAAGCGAGATGGCGAAGAAGGCTCTCATCGCGAAGGCTGCCCGCAAGCCCAAGTTCGGCGTGCGTGGCTACACGCGCTGCCAGCGCTGTGGTCGTCCCCACTCCGTGTACCGCAAGTTCGGCCTGTGCCGCGTGTGCCTCCGTGAGATGGCTCACCGTGGCGAGCTGCCGGGCGTGACCAAGAGCTCCTGGTAATCCCCTAGTTGGGATGACCGGAGTCTCTCGGTAAGCATTGGGTCGGCGGAGGCCCACCCCCGCATGCCTTAGGCTTGTGGGGTTGGGCGTCCGCCGCCCGTACGACTTACTACGCCGTAGGTCCCCGCGCCGCACCCGTCCCGCCCCTGTGTGGGGAGAGGGATGGCGCATACAGGAAACCCCGGCGAGAGAGGCCGAAGGCCAATTCATGACCATGACTGATCCGATCGCGGACATGCTGACTCGTCTGCGTAACGCGAACTCGGCATACCACGACTCCGTGACGATGCCGCACAGCAAGATCAAGTCTCACATCGCGGAAATCCTCCAGCAGGAGGGCTTCATCACGGGCTGGAAGGTCGAGGACGCCGAGGTCGGCAAGAACCTCGTGCTC
This sequence comes from Streptomyces sp. NPDC021012, assembly GCF_044333355.1. Taxonomy (NCBI): domain Bacteria; kingdom Bacillati; phylum Actinomycetota; class Actinomycetes; order Kitasatosporales; family Streptomycetaceae; genus Streptomyces; species Streptomyces sp. NPDC021012. Next base: position 869,657 of record NZ_JBIRQU010000001.1, on the reverse strand, counting down.
GACCTGAAGTTCGGTCCGAACCGTGAGCGCTCCATCGCGGGCATCAAGCGGATCTCGAAGCCGGGCCTCCGGGTTTACGCAAAGTCCACCAACCTGCCGAAGGTTCTCGGCGGCCTGGGCGTGGCGATCATCTCCACGTCCCACGGTCTCCTGACCGGCCAGCAGGCGCAGAAGAAGGGCGTGGGTGGGGAAGTCCTCGCCTACGTCTGGTAGTCGGGAACGGAGGAATAGCTAATGTCGCGTATTGGCAAGCTCCCCATCACGGTTCCCGCCGGCGTGGACGTCACCATCGAGGGCCGCACGGTCACGGTCAAGGGTTCCAAGGGCACCCTGACCCACACCGTCGCCGCGCCGATCGAGATCGTTAAGGGCGAGGATGGCGTGCTCAACGTCAACCGTCCGAACGACGAGCGTCAGAACAAGGCCCTGCACGGCCTGTCCCGCACGCTGGTGGCCAACATGATCACCGGTGTGACCCAGGGGTACGTGAAGGCACTCGAGATCAGCGGTGTCGGTTACCGCGTGGCCGCGAAGGGCTCCGCTCTGGAGTTCCAGCTCGGCTACAGCCACCCGATCCTGGTCGAGGCGCCCGAGGGCATCTCGTTCAAGGTCGAGTCGCCGACCAAGTTCTCGGTCGAGGGCATCGACAAGCAGAAGGTCGGCGAGGTCGCCGCCAACATCCGCAAGCTTCGCAAGCCCGACCCCTACAAGGCCAAGGGCGTGAAGTACGCGGGCGAGGTCATCCGCCGCAAGGTCGGAAAGGCTGGTAAGTAAGCCATGGCATACGGTGTGAAGATCGCCAAGGGCGACGCCTACAAGGGCGCCGCCAAGAAGCGCCGCCACATCCGCATCCGCAAGAACGTGTCGGGTACGGCGGAGCGTCCGCGCCTCGTCGTGACGCGTTCCAACCGCGGTATCACCGCTCAGGTCATCGACGACCTCAAGGGCCACACCCTTGCGTCTGCGTCGACCCTGGACGCGTCGATCCGCGGCGGCGAGGGTGACAAGTCCGCGCAGGCCAAGCAGGTCGGCGCCCTGGTCGCCGAGCGCGCCAAGGCCGCCGGCGTCGAGGCTGTCGTGTTCGACCGTGGTGGCAACAGGTACGCCGGGCGCATTGCCGCTCTGGCTGACGCCGCCCGCGAAGCCGGGCTGAAGTTCTAAGCCCCGGTTCCGGGACTAACGGACGTAACAGAGAGAGGTAATCCAATGGCTGGACCCCAGCGCCGCGGCAGCGGTGCCGGTGGCGGCGAGCGGCGGGACCGGAAGGGCCGCGACGGTGGCGCTGCCGCCGAGAAGACCGCGTACGTTGAGCGCGTTGTCGCGATCAACCGCGTCGCCAAGGTTGTCAAGGGTGGTCGTCGCTTCAGCTTCACCGCGCTCGTCGTGGTGGGTGACGGTGACGGCACCGTAGGTGTCGGTTACGGCAAGGCCAAGGAAGTTCCCGCGGCCATCGCCAAGGGCGTCGAGGAAGCCAAGAAGAACTTCTTCAAGGTTCCCCGCATCCAGGGCACCATCCCTCACCCGATCCAGGGCGAGAAGGCCGCGGGCGTCGTCCTGCTCAAGCCGGCTTCCCCCGGTACCGGTGTTATCGCCGGTGGCCCGGTGCGCGCCGTGCTCGAGTGCGCCGGCGTTCACGACATCCTGTCGAAGTCGCTCGGCTCCGACAACGCGATCAACATCGTGCACGCGACCGTGGAGGCCCTCAAGGGCCTGCAGCGTCCCGAGGAGATCGCGGCTCGCCGCGGTCTGCCCCTCGAGGACGTCGCTCCCGCGGCTCTGCTCCGTGCGCGTGCTGGGGCGGGTGCGTAATGGCTCGCCTCAAGGTCACGCAGACGAAGTCGTACATCGGCAGCAAGCAGAACCACCGCGACACCCTCCGTTCCCTGGGCCTCAAGCGCCTGGGTGACGTGGTTGTCAAGGAGGACCGCCCCGAGTTCCGCGGCATGGTGCACACCGTCCGCCACCTCGTGACGGTCGAGGAGGTTGACTGACATGGCGGAGAACAACCCGCTGAAGGCCCACAACCTCCGTCCCGCCCCGGGCGCCAAGACCGCGAAGACCCGTGTCGGTCGCGGTGAGGGCTCGAAGGGTAAGACGGCCGGTCGTGGTACGAAGGGTACGAAGGCCCGCTACCAGGTTCCGGAGCGCTTCGAGGGTGGCCAGATGCCCCTCCACATGCGTCTCCCGAAGCTGAAGGGCTTCAAGAACCCCTTCCGCACCGAGTACCAGGTCGTGAACCTGGACAAGCTGGCCGCGCTCTACCCGCAGGGTGGCGAGGTCACGGTGGCCGACCTGGTCGCCAAGGGTGCCGTTCGCAAGAACCAGCTCGTCAAGGTCCTGGGCCAGGGCGAGGTCTCCGTGGCGCTGCAGGTTTCGGTTGACGCCGTCTCCGGCTCCGCCAAGGAGAAGATCGCCGCCGCCGGCGGCACCGTCACCGAGCTCGTCTGAGACGACTCGATGGCATGAACATCCGATCGGGGATGCCTCCCAAAAGGGGCATCCCCGATTGGTCGTTCCTAGGGGGGCATGGTCGCCGGTAAGGTGGCGTGCACTGTCTAGGCTCCGTGCGGTATGCCCGCACGCGATTCATGACCGATACCCAATTCGTCGAACCTCAAGACCGTCACCCTTGACGCATAGCGCGGGGGTCGCAGGAGGCACCGTGCTCACCGCGTTCGCCCGGGCGTTCAAGACGCCCGACCTGCGCAAGAAGCTGCTCTTCACGCTTGCCATCATCGTGCTGTACCGCCTCGGGGCCCACATCCCGGTGCCCGGCGTCAGCTACGAGGCCGTCCAGCAGTGTGTCAAGCAGGCCAGCGAGGGCAACAACAGCCTGTTCGGCCTGGTCAACATGTTCAGTGGCGGGGCGCTGCTGCAGATCACCATCTTCGCGCTCGGCATCATGCCGTACATCACGGCGAGCATCATCCTGCAGCTGCTGACCGTCGTGATCCCCCGCCTCGAAGCCCTCAAGAAGGAGGGTCAGGCCGGTACTGCCAAGATCACGCAGTACACCCGGTACCTGACCGTGGCGCTCGCCATCCTCCAGGGCACCGGCCTCGTCGCCACCGCCAAGAGCGGCGCGCTCTTCAGCGGCTGCATCGTCGCCGACCAGGTCGTGCCCGACCAGTCGATCTTCACCATCGCCACCATGGTCATCACCATGACCGCGGGCACCTGTGTCGTCATGTGGCTCGGTGAGCTCATCACCGACCGCGGCATCGGCAACGGCATGTCGATCCTGATGTTCATCTCGATCGCCGCCGGCTTCCCCGGCGCCCTGTGGGCCATCAAGCAGAGCGGCAAGCTCGCCAAGGGCTGGATCGAGTTCGGCACCGTCATCCTCATCGGCTTCGTGATGGTGGCCCTCGTGGTCTTCGTCGAGCAGGCCCAGCGCCGCATCCCCGTGCAGTACGCGAAGCGCATGATCGGCCGGCGCTCCTACGGCGGTACGTCCACTTACATCCCGCTGAAGGTGAACCAGGCGGGTGTGATTCCTGTCATCTTCGCGTCGTCGCTGCTCTACATCCCGGCCTTGATCGCGCAGTTCTCGAACAGCACCGCGGGCTGGAAGACCTGGATCGAAGCCCACTTCGTCAAGGGTGACCACCCCTACTACATCGCCGCGTACTTCCTCCTGATCGTGTTCTTCGCCTTCTTCTACGTGGCGATCTCGTTCAACCCCGAGGAAGTTGCGGACAACATGAAGAAGTATGGTGGCTTCATCCCGGGTATCCGGGCTGGTCGACCTACTGCCGAGTACCTGAGCTACGTGCTCAACCGGATCACTTGGCCGGGCTCGCTGTACTTGGGTCTGATCGCTCTCGTGCCGACGATGGCGTTGGCAGGCTTCGGTGGCGCCAATGCCAACTTCCCCTTCGGTGGAACGAGCATCCTCATCATCGTGGGTGTCGGGCTGGAGACCGTGAAGCAGATCGAGAGCCAGCTCCAGCAGCGCAATTACGAAGGGTTCCTCCGCTGATGCGAATCGTCCTCGTCGGACCGCCCGGTGCGGGCAAGGGCACGCAGGCCGCGTACCTCGCCAAGAACCTGGGCATCCCGCACATCTCTACGGGCGACCTGTTCCGTGCCAACATCTCGCAGGGCACGCCGCTGGGCGTAGAGGCGCAGTCGTACATGAAGGCCGGCCAGCTCGTGCCGGACTCCGTGACGATCGGGATGGCCGAGGACCGCATGCGCCAGGCGGACGCCGAGGGCGGCTTCCTGCTCGACGGCTTCCCGCGGAACGTGGCCCAGGCCGAGGCCCTGGACGCCTTCCTCAAGGCCAACGACATCGAGCTGGACGCGGTCCTGGACCTCGAGGTCCCCGAGGACGAGGTCGTGAAGCGGATCGCGGGTCGCCGCATCTGCCGCAACGAGTCCGCGCACGTCTTCCACGTGACGTACAACGCCCCCAAGACCGAGGGCGTCTGCGACGTCTGCGGCGGCGAGCTGTACCAGCGCGAGGACGACAACGAGGAGACGGTGCGCAAGCGCCTGGCGGTCTACCACACGGAGACCGAGCCGATCATCGACTACTACCGGGCGCAGGACCTGGTCGTGACGATCTCGGCGCTCGGCAAGGTGGACGAGGTCACCGCCAAGGCGATGGACGCGCTCAAGAAGTAACCCCTGGTTCGTTCGATACGGCCGCGGTGCCCCTCGGGGGCGTCGCGGCCGTATCGTTGTTCTGGTTCCCCGTACTCGAAGGAAAGGCCGCGGCCACGATGGTGCAGATCAAGACCCCCGAGCAGATCGCGAAGATGCGCGAGGCGGGGCTGGTCGTCGCCGCCATCCACGCGGCGACGCGTGAGGCGGCCGTGCCGGGCGCCACGACGAAGGACCTCGACGAGGTCGCGCGGAAGGTCATCGCCGACCACGGGGCGAAGTCGAACTTCCTCGGGTACGGCGGCTTCCCCGCGACGATCTGCACCTCGGTCAACGAGGTCGTCGTCCACGGCATCCCCGACGACAAGACCGTCCTCAAGGACGGCGACATCATCTCGATCGACTGCGGCGCGATCGTGGACGGCTGGCACGGCGACGCCGCGTACACCGCCTTCGTCGGCACCGGTCACGCCCCGGAGCTGATCGAGCTCTCCCGGGTGACCGAGGAGTCGATGTGGGCCGGCATCGCGGCCATGAAGCTCGGCAACCGCCTGGTGGACATCTCCAAGGCGATCGAGACGTACATCAAGCGCCAGCCGCGCCCCGCCGTCGGCGACCACAGCCTCGGCCGCTACGGCATCATCGAGGACTACGGCGGCCACGGCATCGGCACCGAGATGCACATGGACCCCCACCTCCTGAACTACGTCTCCCGCAAGCGCGGCAAGGGCCCCAAGCTGGTCCCCGGCCTCTGCCTCGCGATCGAGCCCATGGTCTCCCTCGGCACCCCGCACACCGAGGTCCTCAAGGACGACTGGACCGTCATCACCACCGACGGCACCTGGTCCTCCCACTGGGAGCACAGCATCGCCCTCACGGAGGAGGGCCCCCTCGTCCTCACCGCCGTCGACGGCGGCAAGGCCAAGCTCGCCGAACTGGGCGTGACGGCGGCGCCGGACCCGCTGGCGTAGTGCCGGGCCCCCGTCCGGCGGTCGGAGGCCGCCGCAGCGGCCCGAAGCCTGTGAGGCGCCCCGGGCGCCGAGCCTGCGAGGGCTGCGTCGGGGAGTGGGTCGGCGGCGCCGGACCCGCTGGCGTAGTGCGGGGTCCGGGGGGTCGGCCGTGCCGGGCTCTCGTCCGGCGGTCGGAG
>NZ_JBIRQU010000001.1:536389-863804 GCF_044333355.1 Streptomyces sp. NPDC021012 | reverse complement strand
AGCCCGCCGCAGCGGCCCGGAGCCTGTGAGGCGCCCGGGGCGCCGGGCCCGCGAGGGCTGTGTCGGGGAGTGGGTCGGCGGCGCCGGACCCGCTGGCGTAGTGCGGGGTCCGGGGGGTCGGCCGTGCCGGGCTCTCGTCCGGCGGTCGGAGCCCGCCGCAGCGGCCCGGAGCCTGTGAGGCGCCCGGGGCGCCGGGCCCGCGAGGGCTGTGTCGGGGAGTGGGTCGGCGGCGCCGGACCCGCTGGTGTGGGGAGTTTTCTACGGCGTGGCGGCTTGCATAAGGATCAGTTCGGGTGGGCAGACTTCCCGATTCGTCTTTTCCTGGGGCCTGACGTAGACTGATGCGTCGGCTCTCGTGTACCCGTGTGCCTGCATACGGCGGCGAGAGTCGATCAAGGTAGCCGATTCGAAAGGCGAAGCGTGGCCAAGAAGCAAGGTGCCATCGAGATCGAGGGCACCGTGATCGAGTCCCTCCCGAACGCCATGTTCAAGGTGGAGCTCCAGAACGGTCACAAGGTCCTCGCGCACATCTCCGGCAAGATGCGGATGCACTACATCCGAATCCTCCCGGACGACCGGGTCGTCGTGGAGCTCTCTCCGTACGACCTGACGCGTGGCCGGATCGTCTACCGGTACAAGTAGATCTTGCCCGCACCCCGCCTCCGCGCGCGGGTGGTGGCACTGACCCGGAGAACCTCACATCCCATGAAGGTCAAGCCGAGCGTCAAGAAGATCTGCGACAAGTGCAAGGTGATCCGCCGTCACGGCCGGGTCATGGTCATCTGCGACAACCTGCGCCACAAGCAGCGCCAGGGCTGACGCACGCCGACCGACCTGCATTTCGCAGTTCTTCGCGCGACGCATAGCAATACGTACATACGCAGAGCCCGTCCGGCCGTGTCCCACGGCTGACGGCACCTCCGGCGGGGGCCGGGGACCCGACCTGTACCTCATACGGCAGCCGGGGCCGGCTCTGCAGCAGACCCCCGAGAACACAGGAGCCATTGAATGGCACGCGTTTCCGGTGTTGACATCCCGCGTGACAAGCGTGTGGTGGTCGCACTCACCTACGTCTTCGGTATCGGGCGCACCCGGTCCGAGGAGATCCTCGCCGCCACTGGCGTGAACGAGTCCACCCGTGTCCGCGACCTTGCCGAGGAAGACCTCGTCAAGATCCGCGAGTACGTGGACGCCAACCTCCAGACCGAGGGTGACCTCCGCCGCGAGATCGCCGCCGACATCCGCCGCAAGGTCGAGATCGGCTGCTACCAGGGCCTCCGCCACCGTCGTGGCCTGCCCGTCCGCGGTCAGCGCACCAGCACGAACGCTCGTACCCGCAAGGGCCCGCGTCGCGCCATCGCCGGCAAGAAGAAGCCGGGCAAGAAGTAGTCCTCAGCGGACGCTTGACCAAGCGGTCTTCGCTGTAGGACCGACCACCTCCCGTAGGAGAACGACATGCCCCCCAAGGGTCGTCAGGGCGCTGCCAAGAAGGTGCGCCGCAAGGAAAAGAAGAACGTCGCTCACGGCCACGCGCACATCAAGAGCACGTTCAACAACACGATCGTCTCGATCACGGACCCGTCCGGCAACGTGATCTCCTGGGCCTCCGCCGGCCACGTCGGCTTCAAGGGCTCGCGCAAGTCCACCCCCTTCGCCGCGCAGATGGCCGCCGAGTCGGCCGCCCGCCGCGCGCAGGAGCACGGCATGCGCAAGGTTGACGTCTTCGTCAAGGGTCCGGGCTCCGGCCGCGAGACCGCGATCCGCTCCCTCCAGGCCACGGGCCTCGAGGTCGGTTCGATCCAGGACGTCACCCCCACGCCGCACAACGGCTGCCGTCCCCCCAAGCGCCGCCGCGTCTGACGCACAGGCTGCTTGACCTGGACTTTCGGGCGGTGCGTCCCCTTTCGGGGGCGTACCGCCCGTACCCTTGCAGTACGCAGTACCTGTCGGGCGTCAAATAGTGGGCGTCCACGACTGAAGGAATCACAGACATGCTTATCGCTCAGCGTCCGTCGCTGACCGAAGAGGTCGTCGACGAGTTCCGCTCGCGGTTCGTGATCGAGCCGCTCGAGCCGGGCTTCGGCTACACCCTCGGCAACTCCCTCCGCCGTACCCTCCTCTCCTCGATCCCGGGTGCCGCTGTCACCAGCATCCGCATCGACGGTGTCCTGCACGAGTTCACCACCGTGCCGGGCGTCAAGGAGGACGTCACCGACCTCATCCTCAACATCAAGCAGCTGGTCGTCTCCTCGGAGCACGACGAGCCGGTCGTGATGTACCTGCGCAAGCAGGGCCCGGGTCTGGTCACCGCCGCCGACATCGCGCCCCCGGCCGGTGTCGAGGTCCACAACCCCGACCTCGTTCTGGCGACCCTGAACGCCAAGGGCAAGCTGGAGATGGAGCTGACCGTCGAGCGCGGTCGCGGCTACGTCTCCGCCGTCCAGAACAAGCAGGTCGGCCAGGAGATCGGCCGCATCCCGGTCGACTCCATCTACAGCCCCGTGCTGAAGGTCACCTACAAGGTCGAGGCGACCCGAGTCGAGCAGCGCACCGACTTCGACAAGCTCATCGTCGACGTCGAGACCAAGCAGGCCATGCGTCCGCGTGACGCCATGGCTTCGGCCGGTAAGACGCTCGTCGAGCTGTTCGGTCTCGCCCGCGAGCTGAACATCGACGCCGAGGGCATCGACATGGGCCCGTCCCCGACGGACGCCGCCCTCGCCGCCGACCTCGCGCTGCCGATCGAGGAGCTCGAGCTCACCGTTCGCTCGTACAACTGCCTCAAGCGCGAGGGCATCCACTCCGTGGGTGAGCTCGTCGCCCGCTCCGAGGCCGACCTGCTCGACATCCGCAACTTCGGTGCGAAGTCGATCGACGAGGTCAAGGCGAAGCTGGCCGGCATGGGCCTCGCGCTCAAGGACAGCCCGCCCGGATTCGACCCGACCGCCGCCGCTGACGCCTTCGGCGCCGACGACGACGCGGACGCGGGCTTCGTCGAGACCGAGCAGTACTAAGAGCTCGGGACCGACGGTCCAGATTTGGCTGCGGACCGGCTTCGGCTGGTCGCGCAGTTCCCCGCGCCCCTCACGGGGCGCGGGGTCTCCGACGGGTGACCGCCCGCTCGGACACTGACATCGGTACCTCACACGGCCGGTGCAGATCACAAGGAGAAACACCATGCCGCGTCCCGCGAAGGGTGCCCGCCTCGGCGGTTCCGCCGCGCACGAGAAGCTGCTGCTCGCCAACCTGGCGAAGTCGCTGTTCGAGCACGGCCGCATCACCACGACCGAGGCCAAGGCCCGTCGCCTGCGTCCGGTCGCCGAGCGCCTGATCACCAAGGCGAAGAAGGGCGACATCCACAACCGTCGCCTGGTGCTGCAGACGATCACCGACAAGGGCATCGTCCACACCCTCTTCACCGAGATCGCCCCGCGTTACTCGGAGCGTCCGGGTGGCTACACCCGCATCACCAAGATCGGCAACCGTCGTGGCGACAACGCCCCGATGGCCGTGATCGAGCTGGTCGAGGGCGAGATCGCCAAGAAGGCGACCGTTGCCGAGGCCGAGGCCGCCACCAAGCGCGCCGTCAAGGAGGCCGACGAGGCCGCCGCCGTCGAGGCGACCGAGGACGAGGCGAAGGACGCGTAAGCGTTTTTCGTACGTTTCTCGTGAGCGGGCCCGTACCCCCTGGGGTGCGGGCCCGCTCCCGTGTCTTTGAGAGGATCTTCGCGTGAGCGATGACGTGCAGGACGGGTTCGTACGGGTACGCCTTGACCTTTCGTACGACGGCAAGGACTTCTCCGGCTGGGCCAAGCAGGCCCAGGGGCAGCGGACCGTGCAGGGCGAGATCGAGGACGCCCTGCGGACCGTGACCCGGTCGAAGGAGACGTACGAGCTGACCGTCGCCGGCCGGACCGACGCCGGGGTGCACGCGCGCGGCCAGGTCGCCCATGTCGACCTGCCCGTGGAGCTGTGGGCCGAGCACCGGGACAAGCTGCTCAGGCGGCTCGCGGGGCGGCTCTCGCACGACGTGCGGGTGTGGAAGGTGGAGGAGGCCCCCGCGGGGTTCAACGCGCGGTTCTCCGCCGTCTGGCGCCGCTACGCCTACCGCGTCACCGACAACCCCGGTGGTGTCGACCCGCTGCTGCGCGGGCACGTGCTGTGGCACGACTGGGCCCTCGACATGGACGCCATGAACGAGGCCGCCACCGCGCTCGTCGGCGAGCACGACTTCGCCGCGTACTGCAAGAAGCGCGAGGGCGCCACCACCATCCGCACGCTCCAGGTGCTGCGCTGGGAGCGGCGCGAGGACGGGATCCTGGAGGCGACCGTGAAGGCGGACGCCTTCTGCCACAACATGGTCCGCTCGCTCGTCGGCGCCCTGCTCTTCGTCGGCGACGGCCACCGGCCGGTCGACTGGCCCGGCAAGGTCCTCGCCGCCGGTGTGCGGGACTCGGCCGTGCACGTCGTGCGGCCGCACGGCCTCACCCTCGAAGAGGTCGGCTACCCGGAGGACGCGCTGCTCGCCGCCCGCAGCAAGGAGGCCCGCAACAAGCGGTCACTCCCCGGCGGCGGCTGCTGCTGAGGCCTGGGAGCGGCCCCGGGCGTAGATCTGGTTGAAGGCGAAGGTGCCGAGGTCGTCGCTGGCCTGGAAGACCGGCTTGTCGGCCTTGGTGACCTTCCTGCCGTTGGCGAAGCCGGCCTGGGTGAAGTACGCGTACCGGCCGATCGCGTTCGAGCGGCGCAGGCAGACCGTGGCGTGGCAGAAGTCGCCCACGCCCCCGCCCACCAGGGGTGCGATGCCGCCGGTGGCCTGCTCCTTCGCCTTCTGGGCGGCCGCCTCGGAGGGGAAGACGGCGACGCCGACGGTGATCGCCACGCCGTCCTTCACGTAGGTCGCGCGGAGGACCCGCTCGCAGCCGTTCCGCTTCAGGACGCCGCCGAGGCCGCCCTGGGTGACGGCCGCGCAGTTCGTCGTCGCGGAGGTCGTGCCCTTCTTGTAGGGGCGGTTGTTCATGCTCAGCTTCTTGCCCGGGAAGAGGCCCTCGGCGCTGAGCGGGGCCTTGTCCTTCTTCGGGTCCGAGATGTAGTCCCTCGGGTTCGGCGGGGGCGGCGGCGCCACCGAGGAGAAGGTCGGCTCGGGGCTCGGCGTGCCGGTGGGGGAGATCGAGTCGGTGGGGACGGGGTTCTTGTTGGCCGCCTCGTTCTTCTTGTTGGTGCTCACGACGGCGGTCGCGACGATCGCGCCCACGGCCACCGTGGCCAGGACGCCGCCGCCGATCAGCAGGAGGCGCTTGCGGCGGCCCCGGGAGGCCGAGGCGTCGGCCAGGGCGGCCCAGTCGGGGGTGTCACCGCCGCCCTGGGCGCCGGGGAAGGGGTTCGGCTGAGCCGGCTGCTGGGGCTGCGGGTAGCCGTAGCCGGGCTGCTGCCCGTACCCCTGCTGCGGCGGCGGGTACCCGTAGCCCGGCTGCTGTCCGTACCCCTGCTGACCCTGCCCCTGCCCCTGCTGCGACGGCTCCTGCGGCCACTGCGGTCCCCCAAAGCTCATGCCGCGCATCCTAAACCGGTTGGGCCGGGCCCGAGCGGGCGGTGACAATGCATCCCATGGGACATGTCGAGGCCGCGCATCTGGAGTACTACCTTCCCGACGGGAGGGTCCTCCTCGGGGACGCCTCCTTCCGGGTCGGGGAGGGGGCCGTCGTCGCCCTCGTCGGCGCCAACGGCGCCGGCAAGACCACACTGCTCCGGATGATCGCCGGAGAGCTCCAGCCGCACGGCGGCACCGTCACGGTCAGCGGCGGGCTCGGCGTGATGCCGCAGTTCGTCGGCTCCGTACGGGACGAGTCCACCGTCCGTGACCTGCTGGTCTCGGTCGCCCAGCCCCGGATCCGGGAGGCCGCCAAGGCCGTCGACGAGGCCGAGCACCTGATCATGACGGTCGACGACGAGGCCGCGCAGATGAAGTACGCGCAGGCCCTCAGCGACTGGGCCGAGGTGCAGGGGTACGAGGCCGAGACCCTCTGGGACATCTGCACGATGGCCGCGCTGGGCGTCCCGTACGACAAGGCGCAGTTCCGTCAGGTCCGGACCCTCTCCGGCGGCGAGCAGAAGCGGCTCGTCCTGGAGTCGCTGCTGCGCGGGCCCGACGAGGTGCTGCTCCTCGACGAGCCGGACAACTACCTCGACGTGCCCGGCAAGCGGTGGCTGGAGGAGCGGCTGCGGGAGACCCGCAAGACCGTGCTCTTCATCTCCCACGACCGGGAGCTGCTCTCCCGGGGCGCGCAGAAGATCATCGCGGTGGAGCCCGGCCCGGCCGGCTCGGACGTCTGGGTGCACGGCGGCGGCTTCGACACCTTCCACGAGGCGCGGCGGGAGCGGTTCGCCCGCTTCGAGGAGCTGAAGCGGCGCTGGGACGAGAAGCACGCGCAGCTGAAGAAGCTGGTGGTCAACCTGCGGCAGGCGGCCGCGGTCAGCCACGAGATGGCCTCCCGGTACGCGGCGGCGCAGACCCGGCTGAAGAAGTTCGAGGAGGCGGGGCCGCCGCCGGAGCCGCCGCGCGAGCAGGACATCCGGATGCGGCTGCGCGGCGGGCGGACCGGGGTGCGGGCCGTGACCTGCGAGAACCTTGAGCTGACCGGCCTGATGAAGCCGTTCTCCCTTGAGATCTTCTACGGGGAGCGGGTCGCCGTCCTCGGCTCGAACGGCTCCGGGAAGTCGCACTTCCTGCGGCTGCTGGCGGGGGACCCGTCCGTCGCCCACACGGGCACGTGGAAGCTGGGCGCCCGGGTCGTGCCGGGGCACTTCGCGCAGACCCACGCCCACCCCGAGCTGGCCGGGCGGCCGCTCGTCGACATCCTGTGGACCGAGCACGCCAAGGACCGGGGCGCGGCGATGTCGGTGCTGCGGCGGTACGAGCTGGAGCGGCAGGGGGACCAGCCCTTCGACAAGCTGTCGGGCGGACAGCAGGCGCGCTTCCAGATCCTGCTCCTGGAGCTGGCCGGTACCACCGCGCTGCTCCTCGACGAGCCCACGGACAACCTGGACCTGGAGTCCGCCGAGGCCCTCCAGGAGGGCCTGGAGTCGTACGAGGGGACGGTGATGGCCGTCACCCACGACCGCTGGTTCGCGAAGAGCTTCGACCGGTACCTGGTCTTCGGGTCGGACGGGGTCGTACGGGAGACGAGCGAGCCCGTGTGGGACGAGCGGAGGGTCGAGCGGGCGCGGTGACCTCGGGCGGTCGGCGGGAGATCCGGCCCCGGGCCACGACCGGCGGACGGAGTCCGGCGCGGCCGGGCGAAGCCGGGGAGGCCCCCCCGGGGCCGAGCCGTGCGAGCGCGGCGTGGGGGAGAGGTCGAGCGGAGGGTCGAGCGGGCGCGGTGACCTGGGGGGTCGGCGCGTTTTGACCCGTCCGGGGTGGCGCGGGTACTGTTGCGGTTTGTTATGCGTATTGGCTTCGTCGTTCTCACGCGAGGGAGCCTGCGCAGGTTCCCTGGAGCAGTTACCAGTGGCTCGCATACGGGCGGTGTCCCGGCAGTGCAGGCCCCAGCTGCATGATCGCTTCAGGTGTGTCTGGACTCCATCCACTGAAGAAGCGAAGGCTACGAAGTGCGTACGTACAGCCCCAAGCCCGGCGATGTCACTCGCCAGTGGCACATCATCGACGCGCAGGACATCGTCCTGGGCCGTCTGGCGACCACGGCTGCGAACCTCCTGCGAGGCAAGCACAAGCCCGTCTACGCCCCGCACATGGACATGGGCGACTTCGTCATCATCATCAACGCTGACAAGGTCCACCTGTCCGGCAACAAGAAGACCCAGAAGATGGCCTACCGCCACTCTGGCTTCCCGGGTGGTCTGCGCTCCGTCCGTTACGACGAGCTGCTCGACAAGAACCCCGAGAAGGCCGTCGAGAAGGCCATCAAGGGCATGATCCCCAAGAACTCCCTGGGCCGTCAGATGCTCTCGAAGCTGAAGGTCTACGCGGGCGAGAACCACCCGCACGCTGCCCAGCAGCCGGTTCCGTTCGAGATCACCCAGGTCGCGCAGTAATTCCGGCCACACCCCCTAAGAACGAAAGAAATCTGAGGAGCATCGTGGCCGAGACCACCCCCGAGACCCCCGTCGACGAGTTCGAGGGCGTCGAGGAGTACACCACCGAGACCGAGATCGTCGAGGGTGACTACACCTCCGAGTCCCTCGCGTCCCGCTTCGGCGACCCGCAGCCGGCCGCCGGCCTGGGCCGTCGCAAGAACGCCATCGCCCGCGTCCGGATCGTTCCGGGCACCGGCAAGTGGAAGATCAACGGTCGCACCCTTGAGGACTACTTCCCCAACAAGGTGCACCAGCAGGAAGTCAACGAGCCCTTCAAGGTGCTCGAGCTCGACAACCGCTACGACGTCATCGCCCGCATCGCGGGTGGCGGTGTCTCCGGTCAGGCCGGCGCCCTGCGCCTCGGCGTGGCCCGTGCGCTGAACGAGGCGGACGTCGAGAACAACCGCCCGGCGCTGAAGAAGGCCGGCTTCCTCTCCCGTGACGACCGTGCGGTCGAGCGGAAGAAGGCCGGTCTCAAGAAGGCCCGCAAGGCTCCGCAGTACAGCAAGCGCTAATCACGCCTGCTCGCTGCTTTCGTACGCCCCGGCGGCACTGCCCGTGCCGTCGGGGCGTACGTTTTTTCATAACCTCTTTCTCTTTCGCTTGGGCACGTATTTTCGGAGGACAACTGTGGGACGACTCTTCGGCACGGACGGCGTACGAGGCGTCGCCAACGCGGACCTGACGGCGGAGCTGGCGCTCGGCCTGTCCGTCGCGGCCGCGCACGTGCTCGCCGAGGCGGGCACCTTCGAGGGCCACCGGCCGACCGCCGTGGTCGGACGTGACCCGCGCGCCTCCGGAGAGTTCCTCGAAGCGGCCGTCGTCGCGGGCCTCGCCAGCGCCGGCGTGGACGTGCTGCGCGTCGGCGTCCTGCCCACCCCGGCCGTCGCCCACCTCACCGGCGTCCTCGGCGCCGACCTCGGCGTGATGCTCTCCGCCAGCCACAACGCCATGCCCGACAACGGCATCAAGTTCTTCGCCCGCGGCGGCCACAAGCTCGCCGACGAGCTGGAGGACAAGATCGAGGCCGTGTACGAGGAGCACCGCACCGGCGCCCCCTGGGAGCGCCCGACCGGTGCCGGCGTCGGCCGCGTCCGCGACTACGACGAGGGCTTCGAGACGTACGTCTCCCACCTCCTGTCCGTCCTCCCCAACCGTCTCGACGGGCTGAAGATCGTCCTCGACGAGGCCCACGGCGCCGCCGCCCGCGTCTCGCCCGAGGCCTTCACCCGCGCCGGCGCCCAGGTCGTCACCATCGGCGCCGAGCCCGACGGCCTCAACATCAACGACGGCTGCGGCTCCACCCACCTCGACCTGCTGAAGGCCGCCGTCGTCGAGCACGGCGCCGACCTGGGCATCGCCCACGACGGCGACGCCGACCGCTGCCTCGCCGTGGACGCCTCCGGCGCCGAGGTCGACGGCGACCAGATCCTCGCCGTGCTCGCCCTCGCCATGCGCGAGGCCGGCGCCCTGCGCGGCGACACCGTCGTCGCGACCGTCATGTCCAACCTGGGCTTCAAGCTCGCCATGGAGCGCGAGGGCCTGAACCTCGTCCAGACCGCGGTCGGCGACCGCTACGTCCTGGAGTCCATGAAGGAGAACGGCTACGCCCTCGGCGGCGAGCAGTCCGGGCACGTCATCGTGCTCGACCACGCCACCACCGGCGACGGCACCCTCACCGGCCTCATGTTGGCCGCCCGCGTCGCCGCCACCGGCAAGTCGCTCGCGGACCTCGCCGGCGTCATGGAGCGGCTGCCGCAGATCCTCATCAACGTCAAGGACGTCGACAAGTCCCGGGTCACCACCTCGGGCGAGCTCGCCGCCGCCGTCACCGAGGCCGAGCGCGAGCTCGGCTCCACCGGCCGCGTCCTGCTGCGCCCCTCCGGCACCGAGCCGCTGGTCCGCGTCATGGTCGAGGCCGCCGACATCGAGCAGGCCCGCGCGGTCGCGCAGCGCCTCGCGGACGTCGTGAAGTCCGCCCTGGGCTAGCCTTTCCGAGGCACCGTCATGCACATGCGTGAGGGCCCGCCGCACCGGAGGTCCGGTGCGGCGGGCCCTCACGCATGCGGTGTCCCGGCCCGCGTCAGCCCCTGCGCAGCCGGCGCTTGAGGCGCCCGCGCTGGGTCCGCCACAGCCGCTGCTGCAGGGCCAGGGTCGCCGTACCCGCCAGCATGATCCCCAGCAGGTTGAGCAGCAGCTGCCCGATCGACCCTCCCATCTGCCCGAACTCGCCGTAGCTGAGCGCCACCGCCGCGTTCGCCGCCGCCGGGACCGTGGTCACCGAGATCGCCACCCCGACCAGGGCGCCCGACTTGGACGACGTCAGGGAGAGCGTGCCGGCCGCGCCCGCCAGCAGCGCCACCACGAACGAGAACGGGTCCGGCTGCCAGATGAAGCTGGTCTGCGGACGTTCCGCGTCCAGCATCGAGGCGCTGAACAGGCCCAGCCGGTCCATGAGCAGGCTGAACAGGGTCGTCGCCAGGATCGCCGACAGGAAGCCGAAGAGCAGCGCCGTCAGCGAGCGGGCCGCCAGCCTCGGCGCCCGCTGCACGATCGCCGTGCACACCCCGGCGAGCGGGCCGAACTCCGGGCCGACCGCCATGGCGCCCACGATCAGGATCGTGTTGTCCAGGACGACGCCGCAGGCCGCGATCATCGTCGCGAGCCCCATGAACGAGAGATAGGTGAAGGAGAGCGTCGACTCCTCGTGGGTCGCCTCCGCCAGCTGCTCCCAGATCACGGCGTCCGCGCCCTCGCCGGGGGCCTCCTCCTCGGCCGTGTCCGCCCGCGTGGACATCGACAGGTCGATGTTCTCCACCGCGATCGACCCGTCCCGGTCGATCTCCATGTTCCGCAGCCCGTGCAGCAGTTCGTCGGCCGACTCGCGCGCCATGTCGCACAGGACCAGGTCGCCGACGGGTTCCCTGGCCACGCCGGGCAGCACCACGAGGTGCGTGGTGCCGACCGTCGACTCGATCAGTTCGACCGCGGCCGCGGTGCGGTCCGCCGGGACGATCATCCGCAAATGCAGCATGGGCCGAGCTTACGGACATCAGAGCTTGCGGAGACTCAGCCTCTGCACCTTGTGGTCGGGGCCCTTGCGGACGACGAGGGTCGCCCGGCCGCGGGTCGGGGCCACGTTCTCCAGGAGGTTCACCTTGTTGATGGTCCGCCACATCGTGCGGGCGTAGTCGAAGGCCTCCTCCTCGGAGACCTGCGTCCAGCGCCGGAAGTACGAGGACGGGTCCTGGAAGGCGGTGTCGCGCAGCTTGCGGAAGCGGTTGAGGTACCAGCGCTCGATGTCCTCGGGGCGGGCGTCCACGTACACCGAGAAGTCGAAGTAGTCGGCGAGACCGACGCGGGTGCGGCCGTCCTTGCCGGGCAGCGCCGGCTGGAGGACGTTCAGGCCCTCCACGATGAGGATGTCCGGGCGGCGGACCACGAGCCGCTCGCCGGGCACCCGGTCGTAGATCAGGTGCGAGTAGACCGGGGCCGTGACCTCGTCCTTGCCTGCCTTGACGTCCGCGACGAAGCGGGTCAGGGCCCGGCGGTCGTACGACTCGGGGAAACCCTTCCGGGACATCAGGCCGCGCGCCTTCAGCTCCTCCATCGGGTAGAGGAAGGCGTCCGTCGTCACCAGCTCCACGCGCGGGTGCTCCGGCCAGCGGGCCAGGAGGGCCTGGAGGAGACGGGAGACCGTCGACTTGCCGACGGCCACCGAACCGGCGACCCCTATGACGAAGGGGGTGCCGCGCTGCTCGGCGCTCTCGCCGAGGAAGGTGTTCAGGGCGCCGCGCAGGCCGCTGGTGGCCTGCACGTACAGGTTGAGCAGCCGGGAGAGGGGGAGGTAGATGTCCCGGACCTCGTCGAGGTCGATGACGTCCCCGAGGCCGCGGAGCCGCTCGACCTCGTCGGCGGTCAGCGGGAGCGGGGTCTTGTCGCGCAGGGCGCTCCACTCGGCCCGGGTGAGGTCGACGTACGGGGTCGCCTCGGAGGGGCGGCGGGGGCCGGTCCCGTTCCGGGGGGTGCCCTGTCCGGCGCCCTCTCCGGTTCCGGCGCCGTCGCCGGGGGGTCCGTCGGGGCTTCGTGGCGGCGAAGTGATCACCCCGCCATTGTCGGGGGTCGGCGGGCCCGGTGGACCGTGGGGTCGGTCACGCGGCGGGGCAGTTGACGTGTACGGGGCGGATCGACGCGTCCCGCGCCGGGTGCGGTCCGGGTCCGGCCGGTACGGCGGGTTCCGCCGTACTCTGCCGTCATGTGCGGAATCGTGGGATACGTCGGCGGGCAGTCGGCGCTTGATGTGGTGGTCGCGGGCCTCAAGCGGCTCGAATACCGGGGCTACGACTCGGCCGGTGTCGCGGTGCTCGCCGACGGGGGGCTCGCCGCGGCCAAGAAGGCGGGCAAGCTCGTCAACCTGGAGAAGGAGCTCGTCGACCGGCCGCTGCCCGGCGGCTCCGTCGGCATCGGGCACACCCGCTGGGCCACCCACGGCGGCCCGACCGACGCCAACGCGCACCCGCACCTGGACAACGCCGGGCGCGTCGCCGTCGTCCACAACGGCATCATCGAGAACTTCGCCGCCCTCCGGGAGGAGCTCGCCGAGCGCGGCCACACGCTGCTCTCCGAGACCGACACCGAGGTCGTCGCCCACCTCCTCGCCGAGGAGTTCTCCTCCGTCGGCGACCTCGCCGAGGCCATGCGCCTGGTGTGCGGGCGGCTCGACGGGGCGTTCACGCTCGTCGCCGTCCACGCCGACCAGCCGGACGTCGTCGTCGGCGCCCGCCGGAACTCGCCGCTCGTCGTCGGCGTGGGGGAGGGGGAGAACTTCCTCGCCTCCGACGTGTCCGCGTTCATCGCGCACACGCGGTCCGCGATCGAGCTCGGCCAGGACCAGGTCGTCGAGCTGACCCGGGACGGCGTCACCGTCACCGGCTTCGACGGGGCGCCCGCCGACGTACGGGCCTACCACGTCGACTGGGACGCCTCGGCCGCCGAGAAGGGCGGCTACGCCTCCTTCATGCTCAAGGAGATCGCCGAGCAGCCCAAGGCCGTCGCCGACACCCTCCTCGGGCGGATCGACGGGGCCGGCCGGCTCACCCTCGACGAGGTGCGCATCCCCGACGCCGTGCTCCGCGAGGCCGACAAGGTCGTCGTCGTGGCCTGCGGCACGGCCTTCCACGCCGGGCTCATCGCCAAGTACGCCATCGAGCACTGGACCCGCATCCCCTGCGAGGTCGAGCTCGCCAGCGAGTTCCGCTACCGCGACCCGATCCTGGACCGGCGCACCCTGGTCATCGCGATCTCCCAGTCCGGCGAGACCATGGACACGCTGATGGCGCTGCGGCACGCGCGGGAGCAGGGCGCGAAGGTGCTCGCGGTGTGCAACACGAACGGTTCGACGATCCCGAGGGAGTCGGACGCGGTGCTGTACACGCACGCCGGGCCCGAGGTCGCCGTCGCCTCCACGAAGGCCTTCCTCACGCAGCTCGTCGCCTGCTACCTGCTCGCCCTCTACCTCGGCCAGGTGCGCGGCACCCAGTGGGGCGACGAGGTCCACGCCGTCGTCCGCGACCTCGCCCGGATCGGCGACGACGTCGAACGGGTCCTGGAGACCATGGAGCCCGTACGGGCCCTGGCCCGCTCCCTCGCCGACAAGGACACGGTCCTCTTCCTCGGGCGGCACGTCGGCCACCCGGTGGCCCTGGAGGGCGCGCTCAAGCTCAAGGAACTCGCGTACATGCACGCCGAGGGCTTCGCGGCCGGCGAGCTCAAGCACGGGCCGATCGCGCTCGTCGAGGAGGGCCTGCCGGTCGTCGTGGTCGTGCCCTCGCCGCGCGGGCGGTCCGTCCTCCACGACAAGATCGTCTCCAACATCCAGGAGATCCGGGCGCGGGGCGCCAGGACGATCGTGATCGCCGAGGAGGGCGACGAGGCCGTCGTCCCGTACGCCGACCACCTCGTCCGCATCCCCGCGACGCCTACGCTGCTCCAGCCGCTGGTCGCCACGGTGCCGCTCCAGGTCTTCGCCTGCGAGCTCGCCACCGCGCGGGGCAACGAGGTCGACCAGCCGCGCAACCTGGCCAAATCCGTGACCGTGGAGTGAGTGGGAAATGATCATTGGGGTGGGGATCGACGTGGCCGAGATCGACCGGTTCGCCGCGTCGATCGAGCGGACACCGGGGCTGCTCCAGCGCCTCTTCGTCGAGCGCGAGCTGCTCCTCCCGAGCGGCGAGCGTCGCGGGCCCGCCTCGCTCGCCGTCCGCTTCGCCGCGAAGGAAGCCGTCGCCAAGGCCCTCGGCGCCCCCGGCGGCCTCCACTGGACCGACGCCGAGGTCTACGTCGAAGGCACCGGCCAGCCCCGCCTCCGCGTCCGCGGCACCGTGGCCTCCCGCGCCGCCGAACTGGGCGTCAAGCACTGGCACGTGTCGCTCAGCCATGACGCGGGGGTGGCGTCGGCGGTGGTGATCGCGGAGGGCTAGCGCGCCCGGCCCCACCCCGTTGTGGGCAATCGTTCCGCTGCGGGGGTCCCCCCTGGACGAAGTCCTTGGGGGAGGAACGGCTGGGCACAACGGACCCGCGCCCTGCCGGCGCCAGAGGCTTCCGAGCCTGAACCCGCACCCGCAGGTACGACGCACTCGTGGTGCGGGTTCAGGCGCGGAACGCGGAGGCGCCGCTAAGGGCGCCGTCCCGTGTGCCCACCCTCCCCCAAGCTCTCGGCTTCGCTCGAGCAGGGGGGACCCCCCTCGCCCCAGCGGGACGATTGCCCACACGGGCAGCGGGTGCGGCCCCACACGGGGCGGGGGCGGCCCCGCACGGGCGGGGCCGAAGCCCCGGGCGGGGCGCGATGGTGGGGGTGCGGTGGGCGCGGCAGACTGGCGGGCATGCGTAGCGCTTATCGGGTGGAGACCGTGCGGGCCGCTGAGGCCGCACTCCTGGGCAGGCTTCCGGAAGGGGCCCTCATGCAGAGGGCCGCCGCCGGGCTCGCGGCTGCCTGTTGTTCGCTGCTGGGGAAGGGGCGGGTGTACGGGGCCAGGGTGGTGCTGCTGGTCGGGAGCGGGGACAACGGGGGTGACGCCCTGTACGCGGGGGCGAGGCTCGCTCGGCGGGGGGCCGGGGTCACGGCGGTGCTGCTCGGGAAGAGGGCGCACGAGGGCGGGCTCGCCGCGCTGCGGGCGGCGGGGGGACGGGTGGCCGAGGAGCCGTTCGCGCCGCTCGCCGCCGCCGATCTCGTGCTCGACGGCATCACCGGGATCGGAGGGCGCGGGGGCCTGCGCCCCGACGCCGTGCCCGTCGCCCGCGCCGCGCGCGGCTCCGGGGCCGTCGTCGTCGCCGTCGACCTGCCGAGCGGCGTCGACGCCGACACCGGGGAGGTCCACGGAGAGGTGCTGCCCGCCGACGCGACGATCACCTTCGGCGCGTACAAGCCGGGGCTCCTCGTCGACCCGGCCCGTGAGTACGCCGGGGCGCTGCGGCTCGTCGACATCGGGCTCGGGCCCCTGCTCCCCGGCGTGCCGGACCTCGAGGCCCTCCAGCACGAGGACCTGGCGTGGCTGCTGCCCGTACCGGGCGCCGAGAGCGACAAGTACCGGCGCGGGGTCGTCGGCCTCGTCGCCGGGTCCGCCCGCTACCCGGGCGCCGCCGTCCTCGCCGTGGCGGGCGCGCTGCGCGGCGGCGCGGGGGCCGTGCGGTACGTCGGGCCCGCCGGGGACGCGGTGCTCGCCGCCCACCCCGAGACCCTCGTCCACTCCGGCCGGCCCGAGAAGGCCGGGCGCGTCCAGGCCTGGGTCGTCGGTCCCGGCCTCGGCGAAGGGCCGGGGGCCGGGGTCGCGGTCTCCGAGGTCCTCGCCACCGACGTCCCCGTCCTCGTCGACGCCGACGGGCTCCGGGGCCTGGACGCCTCGGCCGTACGGGGGCGCGGCGCCCCCACCCTCCTCACCCCGCATGCCGGCGAGGCGGCGGCGCTGCTCGGCGTCGCCCGGGAGGAGGTCGAGGCGGGGCGGCTCGCGGCCGTCCGCGAACTGGCGGGCCGCTTCGGGGCGACCGTGCTGCTGAAGGGCTCGACGACGCTCGTGTGCGGGGCGGGCGGGGGCGGTCCCGTACGGGTCAACCCGACCGGGACCTCCTGGCTCGCCACGGCCGGCAGCGGCGACGTCCTCTCCGGCCTCGCCGGCTCCCTCCTCGCGGCCGGCCTCCCCGCCCTCGACGCGGCCTCCTGCGCCGCCTACCTCCACGGGCTCGCCGCACGGCGGGCGTCGGAGGGCGGCGCGCCGGTGACGGCGACGGAGGTGGCGGAATCCCTGCGGGGGGCCTGGCGGGACGTGGCGGCGGGCTCGTAGCCCGCGCGCGCCCCCCACACGGGCGAACCCCGTTGGGCCGGCCGTGGGTTCCCGCGCGCCCGTGGCGCGGGGGGCGGATTGGGTGGGTGGGGTGACCAGTTGGAGAAGTCGTACCGCGCCGTTGTTGTTCGCCCTCGCCGCCTCGCTCGCGCTCGGGCCCACCGCCCTCGCCGCCGCTCCGGGCATTTCGGCCACCCCGAAGGCCCGGCCCGCCGCCGCCCCGGCCGCCCTCAAGGCACCGTCTGTCGAAGCGCCGTCCGCCGAGGACCCGCTCGTGCCCGGCGTCGACGGCGGCGACCGGGCCGAGTATCCGATGGACACGCCCGACCAGGTGCTGCCGCCCTTGCAGGAGGACGTGGGCGGGGTGCCCGTGCCCGAGCCCGAGGAGGAGGTCGACGAGCTCGTCGAGTACCTGCCGAGGAGCGCCGTCGGGGCCGCCTGCACCGCCAAGGCGAGCATCCACCAGCGGCGGGTGGAGAAGCTGCTCGGGCTGCGCGTCGACGGGAAGCAGTCCGCCGCCGACTGCCGGGCCATCCGCGCCTTCCAGGTGAAGGAGAAGATCAAGCCGGCCGTCGGCTACGCCGGACCCGTCACCTGGGCCCGCGCCGAACTGCTCGCCGCCCGGAAGAACCTGGACCCCGGCCGCCGCTGCCCCGTGAAGAAGTACGCCGTCGCCTGCGTCGACCTCGACCGCCAGCTCATGTGGGTACGGAAGGGGACGAAGGTGACGTACCAGGTCGTCAACGTGCGGACCGGGCGGCCCGGATACGCCACCCGCACCGGCTGGCACACCGTCTACTGGCGGCACAAGGACCACTGGTCGACCATCTACGACACCCCCATGCCGTACGCCCAGTTCTTCAGCGGCGGCCAGGCCTTCCACGCCGTCTACGGGCAGCTCGCCACGCCCGGCGGAAGCCGTGGCTGCGTCAATCTCAGCTACGCGGACGCGGGGAAACTCTGGAACGTCCTCCGTAAGGGTGACCGGGTCTACATCTGGGGAAAGCGGCCCGGCAGCTGACACCTGAGAGACTGGGCGCGATGACTGAGACACCTCCGCCCACCAGAGCCCGCGCCGAGATCGACCTCGGCGCGCTGCGTGCGAACGTCCGCACGCTGCGCGCCCGCGTCGCCCCCCACGTCCGGATCATGGCCGTGGTCAAGGCCGACGCGTACGGACACGGCGCCCTGCGCTGCGCCCGCGCCGCCCTGGACGCGGGCGCGGACTGGCTCGGCACGGCCACCCCGCACGAGGCGCTGGCCCTGCGCGCCGCCGGGATCACGGACGTGCCCGTCATGTGCTGGCTGTGGACCCCCGGCGACCCCTGGGACCGGGGCATCGAGGCCGGTCTCGACATGTCCGTGAGCGGGATGTGGGCCCTGGACGAGGTCGTCGAGGCCGCCAGGGCCGTCGGGAGGACCGCCCGCATCCAGCTCAAGGCCGACACCGGTCTCGGGCGCAACGGCTGCCAGCCCGCCGACTGGCCCGAGCTCGTCGGGGCCGCCCTGAAGGCGGAGGTCGACGGACTCGTCAAGGTGACCGGCCTCTGGTCGCACTTCGCCTGCGCCGACGAGCCGCACCACCCGTCCATCGCCGCCCAGCTCGACGTCTTCCGCTCGATGCTGGACCACGCCGAGCAGGCGGGCGTCCGGCCCGAGGTCCGGCACATCGCCAACTCCCCGGCCACCCTCACCCTGCCCGAGACCCACTTCGACCTGGTCCGGCCCGGCATCGCGATGTACGGCGTCTCGCCCAGCCCCGAGCTCGGCACCTCCGCCGAGCTGGGCCTGCGGCCCGTCATGTCGCTCAAGGCGCGCGTCGCGCTGGTCAAGCACGTCCCCGGCGGGCACGGGGTGAGCTACGGACACCACTACGTGACCGAGGGGGACACCACCCTCGGGCTCGTCCCGCTCGGGTACGCCGACGGCATCCCCCGGCACGCCTCCGGGCGCGGGCCCGTCCTCGTCGGCGACCGGGTCCGCACGGTCGCCGGGCGCGTCGCCATGGACCAGTTCGTGGTCGACCTCGGCGGGGACACGCCCGAGCCCGGCACCGAGGCCGTGCTCTTCGGCCCCGGCGACGGGGGCGAGCCGACCGCCGAGGACTGGGCGGTGGCCGCCGACACCATCGCGTACGAGATCGTGACCCGGATCGGGGCGCGCGTCCCGCGCGTCTACCTGGGGGAGTAGCCCGCGATGGCGGAGTCGGGTGGCAGCAGCTGGCGGCGGGCCGGGTTCGCCGGTGCCGCGATAGGCGTCCTGGCGGCCGGAGCGGCCGCCGGGGTCGCCGTCGAGCGGCTCACCGTCGGCCGTTCCGTACGGCAGAAGGCGCGGCTCGCCCTGGACGCGGCCGGTCCGTACGGCGGTCTGCGCGGCACCCCCGGACGGGTCCTCGCCGACGACGGGACCGTTCTGTACTACGAGGTGGACGAGGTCGAGGCGGACGCCTCCTCGGCCGGGCGCCGCCGTCGGCTCTTCGGGCGCAAGCAGCCCGCCCCCGTCACCGTCGTCTTCAGCCACGGCTACTGCCTCAACCAGGACTCCTGGCACTTCCAGCGGGCCGCCCTGCGCGGGCTCGTCCGCACCGTCCACTGGGACCAGCGCAGCCACGGCCGCTCCGGCGGCGGGGCCTCCCAGGGCGGGCCCGACGGCACGCCCGTCTCCATCGACCTCCTCGGCCGCGACCTCAAGGCCGTCCTCGACGCGGCCGCGCCCGAGGGGCCGCTCGTCCTCGTGGGGCACTCCATGGGCGGCATGACGGTGATGGCGCTCGCCGAGCAGTACCCGGAGCTGGTCCGCGACCGGGTCGTCGGCATCGCCCTCGTCGGCACCTCGGCGGGGAAGCTCGGGGAGGTCACGTACGGGCTGCCGCTCGCCGGCGTCAACGCCGTCCGGCGGGTCCTGCCGGGCGTCCTGCGGGCCCTCGGCTCCCAGGCGGAGCTGGTCGAGCGCGGGCGCCGGGCCACCGCCGACCTCTTCGCCGGGCTGATCAAGAAGTACTCGTTCGCCTCGAAGGACGTGGACCCGGCCGTCGCCCGCTTCGCGGAGCGGATGATCGAGTCGACCCCGATCGACGTGGTCGCCGCCTTCTACCCGGCCTTCGCCGAGCACGACAAGGAAGCCGCCCTCGCCGCCTTCCGCGAGCTCCCGGTGCTCGCGCTCGCCGGGGACAACGACCTGGTCACCCCCAGCTCGCACACCGAGGCCATCGCCGCCCTGCTGCCGGACGCGGAGCTGGTCATCGTCCCGGACGCGGGCCATCTGGTGATGCTGGAGCACCCGGAGGCGGTCACCGACCGGCTGGCCGACCTCCTGGTGCGGGCCGGTGCCGTCCCGGCCGGGGAGACCTTCCGCACGCGCTAGGTTTGCCCGTATGGAAGCAGCACATCCGCCCGTCTCCGGTGCCACCCTCTCCGTCGACTCCCCGCAGCAGATGCAGGAGCTCGGCCGCCGGCTCGCGAAGATCCTCCGTCCCGGTGACCTCGTCATGCTCACCGGCGAGCTCGGCGCCGGGAAGACGACCCTGACCCGCGGCCTCGGCGAGGGGCTCGGCGTGCGGGGGGCCGTCACCTCCCCGACCTTCGTCATCGCCCGCGTCCACCCGTCCCTGGTCGGCGGTCCGGCCCTGGTCCACGTCGACGCGTACCGCCTCGGCGGCGGGCTCGACGAGATGGAGGACCTCGACCTGGACGTCTCGCTGCCCGAGTCCGTGGTCGTCGTCGAATGGGGTGACGGCAAGGTCGAGGAGCTGACCGACGACCGGCTGCACCTGCTCATCCACCGGGTGACCGGCGACACCGACGACGACCGGCGGACGGTCGTGCTGCGCGGGATCGGCGCGCGCTGGGCCGACGAGGACCTCGCGCTGGTCTGAACGCACGTACGTTCCGACAACGTGTCGGGAAGGTGTTGCGGGGGCCGCACGAGCCGTGGTCACATGGATGCACGAGCTGGTTAGGTGCACCTAACCTACGGGAGGCAGGCATGGCGACGCCGGAACGCGCGGAACCCACCCAGGACCACGTCTCGATGAGCGAGCTGCTCGCGTCCTGCGCGGCCGCCCGCGCCCTCTCGACCCCGCCACCGACGGAGCCCGAGGAACCCGAAGCAGGGGAACCGGTGCGGGACGAAGCGGCCTAGGGCCTGTCCGACCCCGATCCGCCGGACGGGCCCTAGGGGACGACGACGACCTTCGCGCCGATCACCGCGAACGTCCACAGCGCGTCGCCGTCGGCCCGCTTCATCCGGATGCCGCCGGTCTTCCGGGCCGGGTCCGGGGACGGCGTCGAGCCGTCGACCGCCGCGCTGAAGCCGATCGCCACGTCCTGGGCCGTCGCGAAGCGGACCACGTGCTCGATCTGCACCCCGTCCGAACCGCGCACCGAGCCCGAGCGCGAGGTCACCGCGTAGGCGCCCGGCAGCGGGTCGACCGTGGACGCCCACACCTTGAACGTACGGGTCGCCTTGTTCCTGCCGTCCACGATCCACACCCGGCGGTCGCCCAGCGCGTACACCACGCGCTCGCCGGTGCCCGAGTCCGCGGGGACGGCCAGGGGATCCGCGGCCGGCTTCTTCGGGCCGCCGCTCGGCGCGGCCGAGGGGGCGGCCGTGCCCGTCGCCCGCGGCTTCACCGACAGGTCGGCGGGCGCGTTGGCCGAGGCCTGGTAGGCGAGGAAGCAGACCGCGGCGACGGCCGCCGCCGTGAGCCCGGCCACGAATCCCGAGCTGCTCCGTGCCAC
Source organism: Streptomyces sp. NPDC021012 (assembly GCF_044333355.1). Taxonomy (NCBI): domain Bacteria; kingdom Bacillati; phylum Actinomycetota; class Actinomycetes; order Kitasatosporales; family Streptomycetaceae; genus Streptomyces; species Streptomyces sp. NPDC021012. Next base: position 842,638 of record NZ_JBIRQU010000001.1, on the reverse strand, counting down.
CGTGCCCACCTTTCGTACGAACGTATCGAAGGGTGACGGTAGCAGCCGCCCGCCCGAGGTTCGGGGCAGCGTGCCCGGGAGCCGTAGGCTGTTCGCGTGCTGTTGCTCGCCATGGATACCGCCACCCCCGCCGTCACCGTCGCCCTCCACGACGGCGAGGCCGTCGTCGCCTCGTCGAGTCAGGTCGACGCCCGCCGCCACGGGGAGCTGCTGCTGCCCGCCGTCGACCGGGTCCTCGCCGAGGCCGGACTGAAACTCGACGCGGTCACCGGGATCGTCGTCGGCGTCGGCCCCGGCCCGTACACCGGGCTCCGGGTCGGCCTCGTCACGGCCGCGGCCTTCGCGTCCGCGCTCGGCGGCGTGCCCGTGCACGGCCTGTGCACCCTCGACGGCCTCGCGTACGCCTCCGGGATCGACGGGCCCTTCGCCGTCGCCACGGACGCGCGCCGCAAGGAGGTCTACTGGGCGCGGTACGAGGACTCCCGCACCCGCGTGACCGACGCGGCCGTCGACCGGCCCGCCGACATCGCCGGGTCCCTCGCCGGCCTTCCGGTGGTCGGCGCGGGCGCGCTCCTCTACCCGGAGGCCTTCCCGGACGCCCGCGGGCCCGAGCACCAGTCGGCCGCCGCGCTCGCCGCCCTGGCCGCGGAGAAGCTCACGGCCGGCGGGGAGGGCTTCCTCGACCCGCTGCCGATGTACCTGCGCCGCCCCGACGCGCAGGTGCCGAAGAACTACAAGGTGGTCACGCCCAAGTGAGCGGCGTGGAACTGCGCGAGATGCGCTGGTGGGACATCGAGCCGGTGCTCGCACTCGAAGCCGAGCTGTTCCCCGAGGACGCCTGGTCGGCGGGGATGTTCTGGTCGGAGCTGGCGCACGCCAGGGGCCCGGAGGCCACCCGCCACTACGTCGTCGCGGAGGACCCGGCCGACGGCCGTCTCGTCGGGTACGCGGGGCTCGCCGCCGCCGGCGGACTCGGCGACGTGCAGACGATCGCCGTCTCCCGCGACCAGTGGGGCACGGGCCTCGGCGCCCGGCTCCTCACCGACCTGCTGAAGGAGGCCACCGCCTTCGAGTGCGAGGAGGTCCTCCTCGAAGTGCGCGTGGACAACACCCGGGCCCAGAAGCTCTACGAGCGCTTCGGCTTCGAGCCCATCGGGTTCCGGCGCGGCTACTACCAGCCGGGCAATGTCGACGCGCTCGTGATGCGACTGATCGTTCAAGGAACTGGGACTGAGATCTGATGGCTGCTGACGAACCGCTGGTACTCGGCATCGAGACCTCCTGCGACGAGACCGGCGTCGGCATCGTCCACGGGACCACCCTCCTCGCCGACGCCGTCGCCTCCAGCGTCGACACCCACGCCCGCTTCGGCGGCGTCGTCCCCGAGATCGCCTCCCGCGCCCACCTGGAGGCCATGGTCCCGACGATCGAGCGCGCCCTGAAGACGGCCGGCGTCTCCCCGAAGGACCTGGACGGCATCGCCGTCACCGCCGGACCCGGCCTCGCGGGCGCGCTGCTCGTCGGCGTCTCCGCCGCCAAGGCGTACGCCTACGCCCTCGGCAAGCCGCTCTACGGCGTCAACCACCTGGCCTCGCACATCTGCGTCGACCAGCTGGAGCACGGCAAGCTGCCCGAGCCGACGATGGCCCTGCTGGTCTCCGGCGGCCACTCCTCGCTGCTGCTCTCCACCGACATCACCTCCGACGTGCGGCCGATGGGCGCCACCATCGACGACGCGGCCGGCGAGGCCTTCGACAAGATCGCCCGCGTCCTCGACCTGGGCTTCCCCGGCGGACCGGTCATCGACCGGCTCGCCAAGGAGGGCGACCCGGCGGCGATCGCCTTCCCGCGCGGCCTGAGCGGCGCCAAGGACCCCGCGTACGACTTCTCCTTCTCCGGCCTCAAGACCGCCGTGGCCCGCTGGATCGAGGCCAAGCGGGCGGCCGGCGAGGACGTGCCCGTGCGGGACGTCGCCGCGTCCTTCCAGGAGGCGGTCGTCGACGTGCTCACCCGCAAGGCCGTCCGGGCCTGCAAGGACGAGGGCGTCGACCACCTGATGATCGGCGGCGGCGTCGCCGCGAACTCGCGGCTGCGGGCCCTCGCCGAGGAGCGCTGCGAGCGCGCCGGGATCCGGCTGCGGGTGCCGCGTCCGGGCCTGTGCACGGACAACGGCGCGATGGTCGCGGCCCTCGGCTCCGAGATGGTCGCCCGGGGCAGGGCGGCCTCGGACCTGGAGCTGTCGGCGGACTCCTCGCTGCCGGTGACGGACCCGCACGTGCCCGGCGCGTCGCACGCCCACGACCACGACCACGTGCACGAGGTCAGCAAGGAGAACCTGTACTCGTGAGGCTCACGCTCATGTGGGAGGCCAGGGCCGCCCGGGGCCGGGGCGCCGAGCTCGTGGAGTGGGCGCGGGCGCGGGTCCTCGCCCGCGAGCCGCTGCGCCGGGAGCTCTTCCGGGCCCCGCAGGACCGGGTCCTCGTCCTCACCTGGTGGGAGGCGGAGACCTTCGACGCCGAGCTGCCCGAGCTGCCGGAGCCGGACGCGGAGCTGATCACCCGTCCGGTCCACCGCTGGCGCTTCGAATCGGTCGAGTGAGCGATGACGCGTCAGGAATAGAGCAACCTTTCGAGCGTTTCGGGCATCCCACAGCGCGTGAAGAAGACGATCGCGCTGTGGGCGGCCCTGACCACCGTCGCCCTCCTGGTGACCGGCTGCACGGTGGACGAGCCCGCCGCCGCCCAGCCCCCCGCCCCGGCGGCTTCCCCGACCACCACGCCCACGGCCGGGGACGAGGCGCCCGAGGCCCCCGGAGCCGCCACGGCCGCCGCGTACCGGAAGTGGGGCCTCAAGCCCTTCCCCGCCCCGCCCGCCCCGCCCGCGGTCAAGCCGGTGGTCCGCCGGGCCGGCGGACCGGTGCCCGTCGTCAGCGAGATACCCACCCGCGAGAAGATCGTCTTCCTCACGATCGACGACGGCGCCGAGAAGGACCCGGAGTTCGTCCGGATGATGAAGGACCTCAAGGTCCCCTTCACGATGTTCCTCACGGACGCGGCCATCCGCGCCGACTACGCGTACTTCGAGCCCCTGATCGCCCAGGGCAACGGCCTCGCCAACCACACCCTCACCCACCCCAACCTCCGCACCCTCGGCCCGGAGGCCCAGCGCCGCGAGATATGCGGCCAGCAGACGAAGCTCAAGCAGCGGTACGGCACCACCCCGCGCCTCTTCCGCCCGCCGTACGGCAACTGGAACGAGGCCACGCGCACGGCGGTGGGGGAGTGCGGGCTCGACGCGATCGTCCTGTGGCGCGAGTCCATGCAGATCAAGAACATGCAGTACCAGCGCGGCGACCGGAAGCTGCACCCCGGCGACATCGTCCTGGCCCACTTCCGGGGCCCGTCCGAGCTCAAGGGCCGGACGATGACCGAGATGACGGCGACGATGCTGCGGAAGATCCAGGAGCAGGGCTTCACGGTGGCCCGCCTGGAGGACTACCTCTAGAAAGTCTTCGCGGCGCGGTGTCGATGCGGACGGATCCCGTTCGACGTATGTGTGGACGGCGGGGAACGGCCCCGCCCACCGCACCACCGAGGAGTCGTCATGCCCCGCTACCTGTCCCTCGTGCGCATCGAGGAGAACACCATCGACATGGAGAGCGCCGACCCCGGCTTCGAGCAGCGGATGGGCGCGCTCTTCGAGGAGATCACCAAGGCCGGCGCCATGGTGGACACGGCCGGGCTCAAGCCGACCGCCGAGGCCACCCGGATCACCTGGTCGGACGGGAAGCTGTCCTTCACCGACGGCCCGTTCACCGAGACCAAGGAGGTCGTCGGCGGCTACGCGATGCTCCAGTGCAAGGACATGGCCGAGGCCGTGGAGTGGGGGAAGCGGTTCCTGGCCGTCCACCCGCCGCACTGGAAGGTCGGCCTGGAGGTCCGCGAGGTCGAGGAGATGCCGGAGGGCTGACCCGCGCCGTGCTCTCATACGAGCTGTGACGGTGTCGGTGGAGAGCACGCTGGAGACGGTCTTCCGGATGGAGTCGGCGCGGATCATCGCCACGGTGGCGAGGATCGTCCGGGACGTCGGCATCGCGGAGGAGCTCGCCCAGGACGCGCTGGTCGCGGCCCTGGAGCAGTGGCCGCGGTCGGGCGTCCCGGAGAGCCCGGGAGCCTGGCTGACGGCCGCCGCGAAGCACCGCGCCGTCGACCTCGTACGGCGGCGCGAGACGTACGCGCGGAAGCTGGCCGAGGTCGGCAGGACGCTCTCGGAGGAGTCGTACGACCCCGAGCCCTCCGGCCCCGGCGACATCGACGACGACGTCCTCCGGCTCGTCTTCACCACCTGCCACCCCGTGCTCTCCGCCGACGCGCGCGCGGCGCTCACGCTGCGGCTCGTCGGCGGGCTGCGGACGGACGAGATCGCCCGCGCCTTCCTCGTGCCGGAGGCGACGGTCGCGGCGCGGATCACCCGGGCCAAGCGGACGCTCGCGAAGGCGGGCGTGGAGTTCGAGGTGCCGTACGGGGAGGACCGGGCCGCCCGGCTCGGCTCCGTCCTGGAGGTCGTCTACCTGATCTTCAACGAGGGGTACGCGGCCACCGCCGGCGACGACCTGCTGCGGCCCGGCCTGTGCGAGGACGCGCTGAGGCTCGCCCGGGGCCTGGCCGCCCTCATGCCGGGGGAGAGCGAGGCGCACGGCCTCGCCGCCCTGCTGGAACTCCAGGCCTCCCGCGTCCCCGTCCGCACCGGCCCCGACGGGCGGCCGGTGCTCCTCGCCGACCAGAACAGGAGCCGCTGGAACCGGCTGCTGATCCGGCGCGGCTTCGCCGCCCTGGAACGCGCCGGGGACGGCCGCTCCTACGGCCCCTACGCCCTCCAGGCCGCGATCGCCGCCTGCCACGCGCGGGCCGCCTCGTACGAGGCCACCGACTGGCCGACCATCGCCGCGTTGTACGCCCGGCTCGGCACCCTGGCCCCGTCCCCGGTGGTCGAACTGAACCGCGCGGTCGCGGTGTCGATGACCGAGGGCCCCGGGGCCGCCCTCCGCATCGTCGACGCCCTCGCCGCCGAACCGGCCCTGGCGCGCTACCACCTGCTCCCGAGCGTCCGGGGCGACCTCCTCGCCCGCCTCGGCCGACTGGCGGAGGCCCGCGCGGAGTTCGAGCGCGCGGCCGCGCTCACCCGGAACGAGAGCGAGCGGGAACTGCTGCGGGAACGGGCCAGCGAACTCGGGCCGGAGGCGGGGACTTAGGGTTTTCGGCATGTCCCCGCGCACCCCGCTCCCTCCGCCGCCCCCGCCCGCCGACCTCCGGAGCTGGCCCGACCGGGAGGCGCTGCTCGCCGACCGGGCGCTGGCGCTCGGCGAACTCGGCAGGAGGCTGCTCGGCGTCGGGCGGCTCACGCTGTTCCTGGTCTGGTTCCTCCTGCTCCAACTGGGCTGGGGGCTCATCGGCGTGCTGCTCATCGCGCTCGGCGCGCCGCTCCCCGACCCGATGACGACGATGCTCGGAATCGTCCCGGCGGCCCTCGGCATCGGGATCTTCGTCCCGGCCGTGTGGCTGACCGTCCGCAGCCTGCGGCGCGACCGGACCGTCCGCGACCGCCTCGTCCAGTGGGCGGCCCTCGACAGGCACGGCCCGACCGACGCCCGGCTGCTCGCCCCCGGCCTCAGCGTCGCCTGGCTGCTGCTGTCCTTCGCGATGTGCGCGGTCGGCCTCTGGATGGGCTTCGCGGTCCCGGCGGGCGTCAGCCGCGACGACGGTTACGGCCTGGTCGCCTACGGCATGGGCGTCGCCCTGATCCTCTGGGTCACGGGCCTCACCGGCCTGGCCAAGGCCGTCGGCCACTACCGCTTCGCGGTGCGGCTCACCGGCCCCCGCCGACCGGCCGGCCGATCAGCATCGTCGGGGCGCCCGCGACCCGAGTGAGCAGGACCGTCGCGGAGTTGGGGCCCTTCGGCTTCACCTTGCGGCGGATCTCCTCGGGTTCGACCGCCGAGCCGCGCTTCTTCACGGTGAGGACGCCGACCTCGCGCTCCCGCAGCAGGGCCTTCAACTTCTTGAGGTTGAAGGGGAGTTCGTCGGTGATCTCGTAGGCGGAGGCGTACGGGGTCTCGCGCGGCTCGTCCGCCGTGACGTACGCGATCGTCTCGTCGATCAGGCCGCCGTTCAGCTCCTCCGCGACCTCGGCGACGAGGTGCGCGCGGATGACGGCGCCGTCCGGCTCGTACAGGTAGCGGCCGACCGGGCGGACCGCCGGGTCCGGCAGCCCCCGGCCCGTCAGGGTGGTCCCGGAGGGGAGCAGGGTGGCCCGGCGGGCGCCCGGCTCCGTGCCGAACCAGAGCACGGCCTCCTTCACGTCCCCGCCGTCCGAGATCCACTCGGCCTCGGCCTCCTCGGGCACCGCCTCGTGCGGGATGCCCGGGGCGATCTTGAGCGCGGCGCGCGGGGCCTTGCGGGCCGCCTCGATCGCCCAGGACAGCGGCGGGGAGTACGCCTCGGGGTCGAAGATCCTGCCCCGGCCGCCGCGCCGCGCCGGGTCGACGAAGACCGCGTCGTACGGGCTCGTGTCGATCTCGGCGACGTCGGCGCAGCGGACCTCGATCAGGTCGGCGAGGCCGAGCGCCTCGGCGTTGGCCCGGACCGTCTCGGCGGTCAGCGGGTCGCGGTCGACGGCGAGGACGGAGATCCCGGCGCGGGCCAGCGCGATCGCGTCGCCGCCGATCCCGGAGCAGAGGTCCGCGACGCTCCGGACGCCCAGCGCCTTCATCCGGGCCGCCCGGTAGGCGCCGACCGAGGCGCGGGTCGACTGCTCGACGCCGTGGGGCGTGAAGTACATCCGGTACGCGTCCTCCGCGCCGAACTTCGCCACCGCCCGCTGCCGCAGCCGCGCCTGCCCGAGGGCCGCGCTGACGAGCTCGGCGGGATGGTCGCGGCGCAGCCGGGAGGCGACCGCCAGCTCCTGGGCGGGGTCGTAGTCGCGCAGGGCGGCGAGGAGCGTCTGCCCCTCGGGGCCGAGCAGGGCGGCGAAGGAGTCGAGGTCGTTCACCCGTCCCATTCTGGGCCCTGGAGGCCAGTGGGCCGGCCGGGGGACGGTGGGGGCGGTACGGCGGTGTCGCGGCCCGGATGGGGCTCTCGCGCTGACAGGATGCGGCGCCATGCAGCTCGTACGACAAAAGGACCAGATGATGACACAAGGCGCGCACCGCTCCCGCCGGACGCTCGGGGCGGCGCTCGCCGTCGCCGCCCTCGCCTCCGCCGCCACGGCCTGCTCCGGCAGTGCCGAACCGAAGCGCGCCGAGCCCGTCCCCGCGGCCGGCCAGCAGGCCCAGGGCGCGGCCGGCGCCCTCACCGCGTACGTCGAGAAGGTCCGCGCGCAGCGGGCCGCCCGCGTGCTCGCCGCCAAGAAGTGGGGCCTCGCCAAGCCCCCGCTCGAAGCGCCCGCCCCGCCCGCCGTCAAGCCGAAGATCACCACCCGGAAGGGCTTCGAGACGGACGGCGAGGGCCTGCCGCCCGTCTTCACCACCGTGCCGACCAAGCAGAAGGTCGTCTTCCTGACGATCGACGACGGCGCGGAGAAGGACCCCCGGCTGCTGAAGATGATGACGGAGCTGCGGATCCCGTACACCGCCTTCCTCAGCAACTACCTCGTCAAGGACGACTACGGCTACTTCGCGAGGATGCAGAAGTCCGAGGAGTCCGGCGTCGCCCTCCAGAACCACACCCTCAACCACCGCTACCTGCCCGGCCTGTCGTACGGCGAGCAGAAGCGCGAGATCTGCGGGATGCAGGACGTCATCGAGAAGCGCTTCGGCAAGCGGCCCCCGCTCTTCCGCCCGCCGTACGGCAACTACAACGAGGACACCCTGGTCGCGGCCAAGTCCTGCGGCGTCAAGGCGGTTCCGCTCTGGGCCGCCGAGGCCTTCCCCGACCACATGGAGTGGCGCGAGTGGGACCGGGACCTGCACCCCGGCGACATCGTGCTCACCCATTTCCGGGGCAAGGAGGACTGGAAGGGCACGATGCCGGACATGATCCGACGGGTGATGAACGTGATCACGTCGAAGGGGTACGCGGTGGCGAAGCTCGAGGACTACGTGTGAGGACGCGGGGGCGGCGATGGGCCGCCGTGCTCGTGGTGACCGGCGCGCTCCTCACCCTCCCCGCCTGCACCTCCTCGGTCGACCCGGCCGACCCGATCGACCCGATCGAGCGGCTCGGCCGGAAGGCGGCGGAGCGGGTGGGGCCCCGGCCCAGCCCGGCCGAGACCGTACGGACCGTCCGGGCGGCGGTGGACGCGAAGCGCTGCGAAGAGCCCCCCGTACTGCGGACGGCCACGCGTCCGGCCACGCGTACAGGCACGCGCACCGTCACGCCACGGAGCGAGGAATTGGCACTCCGCTTGACCGAGTGCTAATCGCGGTCATAGTCTCGGCTCTGGCACTCCCCACCGGAGAGTGCCAACACAGCGACGGGCAGGTCCGGCACCCGCGACGACGGATCCACCTGGTCGCCACCTCAGACAGTTAACCCCGTGAGATCTCCGAAGGGGGAGGTCGGATCGTGACGACCACCAGCTCCAAGGTTGCCATCAAGCCGCTCGAGGACCGCATCGTGGTCCAGCCGCTCGACGCCGAGCAGACCACCGCCTCTGGCCTGGTCATTCCGGACACCGCCAAGGAGAAGCCCCAGGAGGGCGTCGTCCTGGCCGTTGGCCCGGGCCGCTTCGAGAACGGCGAGCGTCTGCCGCTCGACGTCAAGACCGGCGACATCGTGCTGTACAGCAAGTACGGCGGCACCGAGGTGAAGTACAACGGCGAGGAGTACCTCGTCCTCTCGGCTCGCGACGTGCTCGCGATCGTCGAGAAGTAATTCGCCGAAGTATCTGAAGCAGATGCTTTGAGCTGCGCCCCTTGACCCCGCACCGGGCGTCCGGGGGCGCAGTTCGTTCCACCTTGAATCCGAGAGGGCTGAACCGCTCCCATGGCGAAGATCCTGAAGTTCGACGAGGACGCCCGTCGCGCCCTTGAGCGCGGCGTCAACAAGCTTGCCGACACGGTGAAGGTGACGATCGGCCCCAAGGGCCGCAACGTCGTCATCGACAAGAAGTTCGGCGCCCCCACCATCACCAACGACGGTGTCACGATCGCCCGCGAGGTCGAGATCGAGGACCCGTACGAGAACCTCGGCGCCCAGCTCGTGAAGGAGGTGGCGACCAAGACCAACGACATCGCGGGTGACGGCACCACCACCGCCACCGTGCTCGCCCAGGCCCTGGTCCGCGAGGGTCTGCGCAACGTCGCCGCCGGCGCCTCCCCGGCCGCCCTGAAGAAGGGCATCGACGCCGCCGTCAAGGCCGTCTCCGAGGAGCTCCTCGCCACCGCCCGCCCGATCGAGGACAAGTCCGACATCGCCGCCGTCGCCGCGCTCTCCGCGCAGGACCAGCAGGTCGGCGAGCTCATCGCCGAGGCGATGGACAAGGTCGGCAAGGACGGTGTCATCACCGTCGAGGAGTCCAACACCTTCGGCCTGGAGCTCGACTTCACCGAGGGCATGGCCTTCGACAAGGGCTACCTGTCCCCGTACATGGTGACCGACCAGGAGCGCATGGAGGCCGTCCTCGACGACCCGTACATCCTGATCCACCAGGGCAAGATCTCCTCGATCCAGGACCTGCTGCCCATCCTGGAGAAGGTCATCCAGGCCGGCGCCAGCAAGCCGCTCCTGATCATCGCCGAGGACGTCGAGGGCGAGGCCCTCTCCACCCTCGTCGTCAACAAGATCCGTGGCACCTTCAACGCCGTCGCCGTCAAGGCCCCCGGCTTCGGTGACCGCCGCAAGGCGATGCTCGGCGACATGGCGACGCTCACCGGCGCCACCGTCATCGCCGAGGAGGTCGGCCTCAAGCTCGACCAGGCCGGTCTGGACGTGCTCGGCACCGCCCGCCGCGTCACCATCACCAAGGACGACACCACGATCGTCGACGGTGGCGGCAACTCGGAGGACGTGCAGGGCCGCGTCAACCAGATCAAGGCCGAGATCGAGTCCACGGACTCCGACTGGGACCGCGAGAAGCTCCAGGAGCGCCTCGCGAAGCTCGCCGGCGGCGTGTGCGTCATCAAGGTCGGCGCCGCGACCGAGGTCGAGCTCAAGGAGAAGAAGCACCGTCTGGAGGACGCCATCTCCGCGACCCGCGCCGCGGTCGAGGAGGGCATCGTCTCCGGTGGTGGCTCCGCGCTCGTCCACGCCGTCAAGGTCCTCGAGGGCAACCTCGACAAGACCGGCGACGAGGCCACCGGTGTCGCGGTCGTCCGCCGCGCCGCCGTCGAGCCGCTGCGCTGGATCGCCGAGAACGCCGGCCTCGAGGGCTACGTCATCACCTCCAAGGTCGCCGAGCTCGACAAGGGCCAGGGCTTCAACGCCGCGACCGGCGAGTACGGCGACCTGGTCAAGGCCGGCGTCATCGACCCGGTGAAGGTGACGCGCTCCGCCCTGGAGAACGCCGCCTCGATCGCCTCCCTCCTCCTCACCACCGAGACCCTCGTGGTGGAGAAGAAGGAAGAGGAGCCGGCGGACCACGGCCACGGCCACGGTCACGGCCACTCCCACTGAGGCAGCTGACTGACAGCTGAGGCCCGGTGCTCCCGTCGCGGGAGCACCGGGCCTCACTGCTCCGCCCCTACTCCTCCACCGCCCCGAGCTGCTCCATCAGCCCGAGCATGTCGTACTGCCACCACCCCTCCACGGCCTTCCCGTCCTCCCGGAAGCGGTGGACGACCATCCCGGTCATGCTCACCTCCATCCCGGTCGGCTGGATCCCCATGAAGTCGCCGACCTGCGTCCCCTTCCACGTCCAGCGCGTGCAGACCCGGTCCCCGTCCGCGATCTGGTCGTCGACCGTGAACGTGAAGTCGAACGCCGCCCGCCACATCTCGGACTCGCGCCGCAGCGCGTCCATCCCGACCGTGTCCGTCGGATTGTTCGGATCGTGGTCGTGATACCCCTCGGCGAACACCTCGTCGAGCGGCGGCAGCTCCCCGGGCATCGCCACCAGCTCGAAGAACCGCCGGGAGGCCGCCTTGTACATCTGCTCGTCCCGCACCACGTCCAGATCGGTGAAGGTCGGCATCTCGTCACAGAGCGCGACCATCTCCCGGAAGATCCGGTCCGTCTCGGGAAGCTGCGAGTTCCGCATGGCCACGTCGTACGAGGGGAACTCGACGATCTCCACGACGTGCGAGGCATCCGACCGGTCCTTGCCGACGATGCTGTGCGTCGCGGTCCGCTTGCCCTTGGTCTGCTCGACCCACCGGTCCATGAGCCGGTTCAGGTCCTCGACCCGGCTCGTCTTGCAGTCGATGATTTGTACGAAGGTCATGACGCCTCCCGGCCCAGGTAGGACCTTTCCAGTCTAGGTTGAGTGCATGGAGTGGGCAGGGGAGAAGCGTCCGGTCACCGTCGACAACAGCGCGGGCACCGTTGTGATCGGAGACGGGAACCGCGTGGTGGCCGGGGCCCCGCCGGCGGTCCGCTCGGCGTACTGGGAACAGGTGCGCCGCATCGCCCCCGCCGAACTCGTCGGACGTGAGGAGGAGTTGGCCGAGCTCGCCGACTTCTGCCGCACCGGGGCCGGGTACGTGTGGTGGCGGGCGGACGCCTGGGCGGGCAAATCCGCGCTGATGGCATGGCTCGCCCTCGCCCCGCCCCCGGGCGTACGGATCGTCCCCTTCTTCATCACCGCCCGCCTCGGCGCGCAGAACGACGCCGTCGCGTACGTGGACGTCGTCCTCGAACAGCTCGCGGAGTTGGCCGGCGAGGGGCTGCCCGCCCTGCTCACCGCCGCGACCAGGGAGGCCCACCTGCTGCGCCTCTACCGCACGGCCGCCCGCGCCTGCGCCGCCCGGGGCGAACGGCTCGTGCTCCTCGTCGACGGCCTCGACGAGGACCGGGGCGTGACGACCGGGCCCGACGCCCACTCGATCGCCGCCCTCCTCCCGTACGACCTCCCGGTCATCGTCGCCGGCCGCCTCAACCCGCCCCTCCCCGCCGACGTCCCCGGGGACCACCCCCTCCGGGACCCCTCCATCGTCCGGATCCTCACCCCCTCGCCGAAGGCCCGCGCGATCCGCGTCGAGGCCGAACGCGAACTGAAGCACTTCCTGACCGGCGGCGGCCTCCCGTACGACCTCCTCGCCCTCGTCACCGCCTCGGGCGGCGGCCTGACGGCGGACGACCTCGCGGAACTCACCGGCGACGTCCCCTACCGGGTCAGGGATGTTCTCCGCACGGGGCCGGGGCGGACGTTCGCGGTACGGGGAGAGGCTTATCTGCTCGCCCACGAGGAACTGGCGTCCGGCGCACGGGAGATGCTGGGCCGCCGGGAGCTGGACCGGTGGCGGGCGGTGCTGCACTCCTGGGCGGAGGAGTGGCGCGGGCGGGGGTGGCCGGACGGCACTCCGGACTACCTGCTGCACGGTTACGTGGCGATGCTGCGGGAGGCGGGGGACGTCGAGCGGATGCTCGCCTGCGCGCTCGACGAACGGCGGCACGAGCGGCTCCTGACGGAGACGGGCGGCATCGGCGGGGCCCTGGCGGAGGTCCGTGCGGCGGGCGAGGCGGTGCTCGAAGGAGGGGAGCGGGACGGACTGGTCGCGACGATGCTGCGGCTCGGGTTCCGGCGGAGCGAACTGACGCGGCGCAACGGTGATGTCCCGGTCGAGCTCGCGGCCTCCTGGGCGGCCGCCGGGCAGGTGGACCGCGCCGTGGCCATGGTGCGGGGGGAGCACCGTACGGCCACGGTCGGCGGGCTGTGCGTGGTCGCGGAACGGCTGCTGGGCTGTGGCCGGAGGGAAGAGGCCGAGGCGCTGGTGGCCGAGGCCGAAGGGTTCGTCCTGCGCGAAGCGAGCCGGCGGGAACGTGACGACATGACCGGGTCCCTGGCACCTCTGCTCCTCGCGACCGGCGCGCTCGACCGGGCGGAACACCTCATCCGCGCCGTCGAGGACACAGACGATCGGAGCCGACTGCTGCTCGCCCTGCTCGACGCGCTCTGCGCTGCGGGGAAGTACGAGCGAGCGGTTGGGCACGCCCGAGGGGAACAGGACGACGACCTGCGGGTGCGGGCCGTGGACCGGGTGTGCCGGGCGCTGCTCGCCGCGGGCCGGGCCGACGAGGCCGAAGGCATGCTGCGGGGCGTCGCCGGGGACGACGAGGAGCTGGGCCTGGCCCTCCTCGTCGACGGCTCCCGGGCGCTCCGCGAGGCCGGTCACGAGGAGCGTGGCGTGGCGCTGCTCGACGAGGCCCTGCGGGCACTCGATGCCGCCGGGGGCCCACGGTCCGCTCCACATGAAGCGGTCCGCGCCCTGATCGCCACCGGCGAGTTCGCGTACCTGGAGCAGGGGGTGGGCGCGTTGCGCCCAGGGGTGGGGGACGAGTACTGGGCGGACGAGCTGGCCGCCGCCGGGGCCTGGGATCTAGCGCGCGCGGCCGTCGTCGACGCCTCGGAGTCGGCCCGGTCCTTCGTTCTGCTTACGGTCGTCGACGGACTGCGCGAGGCCGGACGCCTGGACGAGGCGGAGGAGGTGATGGCGGAGATCCAGCCGAACCTCGCGGAGCGGTCGCGCAAGGATCTCGCGATGGCCTTCGTGCAGGCGGGCCGCCTTGACCGGGCCTGGGCGCTGATCGACGGTTTCGACGGTGCGTGGCGGGACGAACCAGTGAGGGAGTACGCGCGGGCGCTGTGCGAGGCGGGCCGCCAGGACGGGGCGACGGTCCTGGCGGAGGGCGGCGGCCGGACGGGGGCCTTCGCCGCCCTCGGGATCGCGGACGCCCTTCTCGACGCGGGGGACCGCACGACCGCGCTCGACCTGCTCGCCTCGGCGGAGCGCGTGCTGCGGACACCGGCACCGGAGACCCTGGCCGACCCCGTCGTTGCGGTGGCACAGGCGCTGGCCGGTGTCCCAGGGCACGAGGACACGGCTCGCGCCCTGCTCGACGCGGCGGAGCGCCGTGGCGCGGACGAGGGTTCCTGGTGGTTCGTTCAAGCGCTGGTGGCGACCGGGCAGACGGAGCGCGCGGAGGGGGTGGTGTGGAGCCGGGGGCCGTTGGAGCGGCCCTACTTGCTGCGCGGAGCTCTGCAGGCCCTGCTTCGCGCGGGTGATCACGGAGCCGTGGTGGCGCTGTTCGAGCGCGCTGGGAGCGGAGACGAGTACGAAACGGCCCTTCTCCTCCCCGACGCGGTAGGCGGTCTGGCGAGTGCCGGTGCGCTGGAGCCGGCCGTGCGCCTGGTGCCCGCAGAGCCCTCGCCGGACATGAGTGAGCTGTGCGCCCTGGTGGCAGAGGGGATGGCGCGGGCGGGGCGTACGGAGGAGGCGGTCGAGTGGCTCGGCCGGGCGATGGAGGTCCGCCCGTCGTTTCCCACGAGCGGGATGCCCGCCGTCGCGCGTGCCCAGCTCGCACTGGGGCGGCGTGAGGAGGCCGTACGGCTCGTGGAGTGGGTGCGGTCTGCGGTAGACCCGCGCTATGTGGCGACCTGGGCGGACGACATCGCCCGTGCCCTCGTTCTCCTCGGCGCGTACGAGGAGGCGGTCGCCTACGCGGGCGAGGTGGCGCCTCCGAACGCGGCAGATCTACTGCTCTCCGTGGCGCGGGACCTCGTGGCGGCGGGGGAGCACGGGCGGGCCGCGACGGTCCTCGCCGGTCTGCACCCGCTCGGTCATCGGTGTGCCTTCGCCTACGCGGAGCTCGCCCGCGCCCATCCCGACCCCGGGCGGGCCCGCTGGTTCGCCGCACTCGCACTGCACCTGGGGAACTGGGCCGCCGTTCTGGACACCGCCCTGCACGCCGACCCCGGCGCCGTTCCGCTGGTCGTCGCCGAGGCGGAACGGCTGCTGGACGGCCTGGAGGATCAGGCCGACCGCGTCAGGTCCGACGCCCGTACCTCCTCCGCGAACGCCTCCCCCCTCCCGTAGCGCGCCACCTCCTCCAGTGCCTGGTCCGCCATGCGGTGGAGTTCGTTGCCGAGGGAGCCGGCGACGTGGGGGGTGAGGAGGACGTTGGGGAGGGTCCACAGGGGGGAGTCGGGGGGCGGGAGTTCGGGGTCGGTCACGTCGAGGATGGCGTGGAGGCGGCCGCTCACCAGGTGGGGGAGGAGGGCTTCCTCGTCGACGAGGGAGCCGCGCGCGGTGTTGATCAGGGTGGTGCCGTCCGGCATCGCGGCGAGCTGGGGGGCGCCGATCATGCCGTGGGTGGAGGGGAGTTGGGGGGCGTGGACGGAGATGACGCTGCTGCGGGCGCAGAGGGAGTCGAGGTCGACGAGTTCCGTGCCGGGCGGTGGGGTCGTCACGTACGGGTCGTACAGGAGGATCTCGAAGTCGAAGGGGCGGAGGAGTTCGACGACCCGGCGGCCGATGCGGGAGGCGCCGATGATGCCGATGGTGCGGCGGTAGTTGCCCCAGGGGGCGGACTCGGTGAGCCAGGCGTCGTCGGTGCGGGTGTCCGCGTAGCGCTGGGCGGAACGCAGGACCCGCTTTCCGGCGAAGAGGATCGCGGCGAGGGTGTATTCGGCGACGGGCAGCGCGTTGGCCCCGGCGGCCGAGGTGACGCGGAGGCCGCGTTGCCAGCAGGCGTCGGTGATGTGGTGTTTGACGGAGCCGGCGGCGTGGACGACGGCGCGGAGGCGGGGGGCGCGGGCCAGGACGTCGGCGGTGAGCGGGGTCGCTCCCCAGCAGGTCAGGAGGATCTCGGCCTCGGCGAGCGCGGCGGCGGTCCGGGGGTCGGGGGCCGTGAGGTCGTGGGCGACCAGGTGGGGGTCGGTGCGGGCGAGTTCGGCGAGGCGGGTGCGGTGGGCCTCCGTGAGGAGGCGGTCGGCCACCCCGGGGCCCATCGCCAGCAGGAGGTTCGGGCGGTTGTCAGTGGTCGGGTGCATCGTGGACACGGGCCTTCCTCACTTGACGCTGCCGGCCGTCAGACCGGCCTTCCAGTGGCGCTGGAGGGAGACGAAGGCGACGACGAGGGGGACGACGGCGAGCAGTGATCCGGTGACGACGAGGGGGTAGAAGTCGGGTTCGGCGTGGGCGTTGCTGTTCCACGCGTACAGGCCGAGGCTCAGCGGGTAGAGCTTCTGGTCCGAGAGCATCACCAGGGGGAGGAAGAAGTTGTTCCAGACGGCGGTGAACTGGAAGAGGAAGACGGTCACGAAGCCGGGCATGACCATGCGCAGGCCGATGGACCAGAAGACGCGCATCTCACCGGCCCCGTCGATACGGGCGGCCTCCAGGGCCTCGTCGGGGATGTAGCCGGCGCAGAAGACGCGGGAGAGGTAGACGCCGAAGGGGTTGACGAGGACGGGGACCAGGACGGCCCAGTAGGTGTTGACGATCCCGATCTCGCTGGCCAGGAGGTACATCGGCAGGGCGAGCGCGGTGGTGGGGACGAGCACGCCCAGGAGGACGAGGCCGAAGAGCTTCTCCTTGCCGCGGAAGTCGTAGACGTGGAAGGCGTATCCGGCGGCGACGCTGATGAGGGAGCAGGCGAGGGCGCCGACTCCCGCGTAGAGGAGGCTGTTGGCGTACCAGTGGAAGTAGACGCCGTCGTTGTACGCGGCGAGCCGGGAGAGGTTGCCGCCGAGGTCGAAGCCCTCGAAGGAGAAGGCGTCTCCGGCGAGGAGGCCGCCGGCGTCCTTGGTGGCGGCGGTGAGCAGCCAGACCAGGGGGAAGAGCATGTAGACGACGGCGAGGACGAGGGCGCCGTTGACGGCCGCCTTCGAGAGCCATCGGTTCGGGGTGCGGGGCCGGCTCATGCGGTCTTCTCCTTCCGTGCCTCGTCCGGCTTCCGGCGGCCCGTCAGCCTGGTCACCGCGAAGGAGAGCAGCGCCGCCGTCAGGGCGAGGAGTACGGAGGCCGCGGCGGCGAGTCCGTAGTCGTTGCGGTCGAAGGCCGCGGTGTAGGCGTACATGTTCGGCGTCCAGGTGGAGGTGACGGCGGAGCCGGTGCCCTTGTTGAGGATGAGCGGCTCGGTGAAGAGCTGGAGGGAGCCGATGACCGTGAAGAGGCCGACCATCGCGAGGGAGGCCCTGACGAGCGGGACCTTGACGGCGAAGGCGATGCGCCAGGCGCCGGCGCCGTCGACGGTGGCCGCTTCGAGGACGGAGCGGTCGATGGCCTGGAGGGCGGCGTAGAAGATGACCATGTTGTAGCCGAGCCACTCCCACAGGGCGATGTTGACGACGGACGGCAGGGTGCCCTCGGGGGAGAAGAAGTCGAAGCCGATGCCTCCGGCGTCCATGGCCCGCACGACCGGGCTGAGCTGGGGCGTGTAGAGGTAGACCCAGATCAGGGCGGCGATGATGCCGGGGACGGCGTGCGGCAGGAAGAGCGCGAGCTGGAAGAAGCGGCGGGCGCGGGCGAGCGCCGAGTCGAGCAGGAGGGCGAGGCCGAGGGCTCCGGCGAGCAGCAGCGGGATGTAGAGCAGGCAGTATCCGAGCAGGACGCCGAAGCCTTCGAGGAAGGCCCGGTCACCCAGCGCCGCGGTGTAGTTGGCGAGGCCGGTGAAGACGGTCTCGGTGCCGCCGAAGCCCAGTCCGGACTGCTTCTCGGTGAAGAGGCTGAGCCAGACCGCGTATCCGATCGGCACCACCATCACCGCGGTGAACAGGACGAGGAAGGGGGTCAGCAGGAGCGCCGCGGCGCGGGTGCGGGCCTTCATCCGGTCAGCCCTCGACCTTCAGGCCGCGCTTGGTGAGTTCGGCGACGGTGGCGTCGTGGCCGGCCTTGACGGCGTCGGCGATGGACGGGCCGCCCTGGGCGAGCTTGCCGAAGGCGTCCTTGATCGCGGTGTTGGTGGTGCCGGAGGTCGGGCCCCAGGACCAGTTGGGGTTGATGGAGGCGCCGGCGGCCTCGAAGAGGGCGTAGACGTCCTGGCCGCCGTAGAAGCTCGCGTCGAAGGCCTTCTTGGCGACGGGGCGCAGGTCGGCGTCGGCCGGGAAGGCGCTGGAGGTGCCGGAGGCGATCCGGGACTTGACGCCCTCCTCGGTGGTGGACATCCACTCGGCGAAGGAGACGGCCGCGGCCTTCTGCCTGCTGTCCTTGGTCACGGCGAAGGAGGTGCCGCCGAGCATGCCGCTGGCGGGCTTGCCGTCCCAGGTGGGGATGGGGGCGACGGCCCACTTGCCGCCCATCTCGGGGACGTTGCCCTTGAGGACGCCAGCGCCCCAGGAGGCGCCGAGGTAGCCGACGGTGGTGCCGTTCTTGAGGGAGCCGACCCACTCGGGGCTGAAGGAGGCGTCCTTGTGGACGAGGTCGGCGTCGAGGAGGCCCTGCCAGTAGGCGGTGACCCTGGTGGTGGCCGGGTCGGTGGTGTTGATCTTCCAGGTGTCGTTCTCGGCCTTGAACCACTGGGCGCCGGCCTGCCAGACCTGGGCCTCGAAGGTGGCCGGGTCGTCGGGGAAGAAGGTGGCGATGCGGGCCTTGGCGTCGGCCTTCTTGACCTGCTCGGCGGCCTTCTTGAACTCGTCCCAGGTGGCGGGGACCTGGATCTTGTACTTGGCGAAGAGGTCCTTGCGGTAGAAGAAGGCCTGCGGGGCGGCGTCGAAGGGGACGGCCCAGGACTTCCCGCCGAGGGTGGTGAGTTCGACGGACTGCGGGAGGAGCTTGGCGCGGTCGGCCTCGGTGAATTGGTCGCCGATGTCCTGGAGGGCGCCGGAGCTCACGAACTCGGGGAGCGCGGCGTACTCGATGGAGACCAGGTCGGGGGCGTTGCCCGCCTTCACGGCGTTGGAGATCTTGGCGTAGCCGCCGGCGTTGCCGGAGGGGATCTCCTCGAACTTCACCTGGATGTCCTTGTGGGAGGCGTTGAAGGCGTCCACGACGTCCTTGGAGCCCTTGGCCCAGCCCCAGAAGGTGATGGTCACGGGCCCGGACGGCTTGCTGGCGGTGTCGTCACCGCCGCCGCCGCAGGCCGTGAGGACGGCCAGGGCGGTGGCGGTGCCGGCTATGACGCGGGACGTTCTGCTCCAGGTACGGGTCACGGCACGGCTCCTGAGGGCGGGGCGGCTGGGGTTGTGGCCGTGATCCTGTGACCGTTCATGACCGAAGTCAAGAGCGAAAGATTGATTGATCGAAAAAAGATCAGATCGAAGGTGTGGGCTGGGCGCCGCACGAGTCCCGCACCCGCAGCCACGGCAGCAGGCTCAGATGGCGCCGCGCCGCCTCCTCGTCGGAGGCCTCCGCGAGCCGCTCCACCAGGAGTTCCGTGGCGTGCCGGCCCACCTGGCGCTTCGGCGGGGCGACCGCCGTCAGCGGGGTGTCGGCGAGGGCGGCGACCTCGTCGTCGTACGCGATCAGGGCCAGGTCCTGCGGCACCCGTACGCCCAGCTCGGCCAGGCGCTGCACGATCTCGATCGCGTCCACGTCGTTGTGGACCAGGGCCGCGCTCGCCAGGCCCGAGCCGACGGCCTCGTGCAGCGCCCGCACCGCCCGCTCGAAGCCCTCCGGATCCGCCTCGGCCGGTACGGAGTCGATGACCGGGCGCGGCTCCTTCAGGCCGAGCGTCCCCAGCGCCTCGGCGTAGCCCGCGCGCACCGCGAAGGCGGTCGGGGAGTCCCGGCGGGCCACGAGGAGAGGTGTCGCGTGGCCGAGCGAGAGCAGGTGGCGCAGGGCGAGCAGCACGCCGTGGGCGTGGTCGGAGGCGACCCGGTCCAGGCCGTCGAGCGGGCTGCCGGGCTCGGCGCGGCGCTCCAGGAGGACGGCCGGCACGGGCAGTTCGGCCAGCCAGTCGCCGTACGCGAGCCGGTCCTCGGGCAGTCCGCGCCAGCCGGGCGCGACGAGGACGCCCTCGGCGCCCGCCGCGAGGAGGCCCTCGACGCGGGCCCGGTCCTCCTCCGGCCGGTAGTCGGAGATCCGCAGCACGAGCCGCGCCCCGGCGCGGGCCGCCGCCTCGTGCGCCCCCCGGATGACCTCGGCGAAGTAGTACGTGGCGGAGGGCACGAGCAGGCCGAGGACCAGGCCCTCGCCGGAGCGCCCGGCGGCCCCGCGCCGGGGCCAGGAGACCTGGCCGTGCACCCGGTCGAGCAGGCCCTGGGCGGCCAGGGCCTCGACGTCCCGGCGGGCGGTGACGGGGGAGACCCCGAGGCGTTCGGCCAGTTCGGAGACGCGGGCGGTGCCGCGCTCGCGCACCAGGGCCAGCAGTCGGTCGTGTCGTTCGGCAGCACTCTCGCGCACGGCGCGGTTCCCCCTCGCGGTGGTGGTGGTCCCCTGAGCCTAGCTCCAGAGATGATCGAATGACAGAACTTTCGATCATTCGATCCGATTCTCTTGACGTCCGCTCGAAGTCTGTCCAGGATTCCCGGCGACCCGGGATTCCCGAGGACCCAGGACTCCCGGCGATCCAGGACTCCCGGCGACGCAGACGCCGTGACAGGCCCCAGGGAGCATGATGCCCACGCCGCCCGAGAACCGTGAGCTCAGCCCGTACACCGGCTGGACCCGTGCCCACTGGGAGGCCGCGGCCGACCGGCTCCTCCTGGACGTCCGCCCCTTCGCCTCACCCGGCGGCGGTCTCATCGACCTCCCCGGGCCCCGCCCCAGCTGGTCCGGCCCCCGCTCCGACGGCCTGGAGGGCTGGGCCCGCACCTTCCTCCTCGCCGCCCTCCGCGTCGCCGGCGCCCACGGCGAGGACCCGGACGGCCACCTCGACCGGTACGCCGGTGGCCTCGCGGCCGGGACGGAGAAACCGGGACGGCACGACGACCCCGACTCCTGGCCCCTGATGGCCGACACCCGCCAGGCGATCGTCGAATCCGCCTCCGTCGCCCTCGGCCTCCGCCTCACCCGCCCCTGGCTCTGGGACCGCCTCGACGACCGCACCCGGCAGCGGGCCGCCGACTGGCTCCTGCCCGCCCTCGCGCCCTCCCCGGTCGACAACAACTGGTGGCTCTTCGGCCTCACCGTCGCCGGCTTCCTCCAGGACGCCGGCATCGAGACCGACCGCGCCGCCGCCACGATCGACCGCTCCCTCGCCCGGATCGAGGACTGGTACCTCGGCGACGGCTGGTACAGCGACGGCGACAACCGGGCCTTCGACCACTACAACGCCTGGGCCCTGCACTTCTACCCCGTCCTCCACGCCCACCTCGCCGGCGACGGGGACCTCCTCGACCGGTACGGCCCCCGGCTCCGCGCCCACCTCGACGCGTACGTCCACCTCTTCGACGCGAACGGCGCCCCCGTCCCGTACGGGCGCTCCCTGACCTACCGCTTCGCCGCGGCCGCCGCCCCCTGGCTCGGCACCCTCACCGGCCACACCCCGCTCAGCCCCGGCGCCACCCGCCGCCTCGCCTCCGGGACCCTGCGGTACTTCCTCGACCGCGGCGCCACCGACGAGCGCGGGCTCCTCGGCCTCGGCTGGCACGGCCCGTACCCGCCGCTCGTCCAGGAGTACTCGGGCCCCGGCTCCCCCTACTGGGCGTCCAAGGGCTTCCTCGGCCTCCTCCTGCCCGCCGGCCACCCCGCCTGGACCGACCCCGAGGAACCCCTGCCCGCCGAACGCGCCGACACGGTCCTCCCCCTCGCCCCCGCCGGGCTGCTCGTCCAGACCACCGCCGCCGACGGGCTCGTACGCCTCCACAACCACGGCAGCAACCACGTCCACAGCGCGCCCGGCGAGGAGGACGACCCCGGCTACGCCCGCCACGCCTACTCCACCCGAACGGGACCCAGTACGGGGACGGCGGCGTCCGACAACCACTTCGCCCTGATCGTCGACGGCCGGGCGACCCCCCGGGGTCCCGCCGTCCCGGCCGGCACCGGCCCCGACCGGGCCGCCTCCGTCCACCAGCCTCTGCCCGGCGTCCGGGTCCTCTCCACGACCCTCGTCCACGGCCGCGCCGAACTCCGCGCCCACCTCGTCCTCGGCGCCCCCGAGGGGACCCCCGTACGACAGACCGGCTGGGCCGTCACCCCCGAAGGACCGCACGCCCAGCTCCACCCGGTCCACGGCTACCGCCCCGGGACCGGGGAACTCCCCACCGGGGAGACCCTTCAGGGTCCCGGCAGCCGCACCCTGGCCGTGCACGGCACCACGCACGGCCCCGCCGCGCTCTTCGTGGCCCTCGCGTCCCTCACGGCCGAGCCCGACCCCGCACCCGTCTCGACGCTCGCGCACGTCCGCGTCGACGGGCGCCTGCTGACGGTGACCTGGCGGGACGGCACCACGGCGCACCTCGACCCGAGCAGCCCCGAGGAGCCCTGAGGTCCTGAGGTCCTGAGGTCCTGAGGAGGGCTTACTCCGGGATCAGGGCCTACTCCGGCCCGTACTTGCGACCCGCCTTGGAGGAGACCCCGCCCAGCAGGCCGCGCGGCGCCAGCTTCACCACCCCCATGAGGGCCTTGTAGCGGGGGTCCGGGATCGACAGGGTCTTCCCCCGCTTGAGGTCGGTGAGCGCCGCCGTCACCAGCTTGTCCGCGTCGAGCCACATCCAGCCCGGGATGTTGTCCGTGCCCATCCCGGCCCGCTCGTGGAACTCGGTCCGCACGAAGCCGGGGCAGAGCGCCATCAGCCGCACCCCGCTGCCCGCGAGGTCCCGGGCCGCGCCCTGGGTGAACTGCACGACCCAGGCCTTCGAGGCGCCGTACGTGCCGCGGGGCACGAAGGCCGCGACCGAGGCGACGTTCACCACGGCGCCCCGGTGGCGGCCCTTCATCGCGGCGGCGGCCGCCGAGGTCAGCCGCAGCACCGCCTCGCAGTGCACCGTCAGCATCTTCAGCTCGTCGGCCATGGAGACGTCGAGGAAACGGCCCTTGTTGGCGAAGCCCGCGTTGTTCACGAGTATGTCCACCGGCCGCTTCGGGTCCGAGAGCCGGGCCTCGACGGCGGCGATGCCCTCCTCCTCGGAGAGGTCCGCCGCGAGGACCTCGGCCTCGACCCCGTGCCGGTCGTGCAGCTCGGTCGCCTGCTCCCGCAGCCGCTTCACGTCCCTGGCCACGAGCACGACGTCGTGGCCGTCCGCCGCCAGTCTCCGTGCGAAGGCGGCCCCGATGCCCGCGGTGGCGCCCGTAATCAGTGCAGTCGTCATACGGGCAACCTAGTGCCTGCCCTTCGGATCGGGCCGGGCTCGCGGGGCCCGATCCGAGAGGCAGGCCTGGTGCCCCGTCCCGTGGCTACGCCTGGGCGTACTTCTCCTTGTACCGGCGGGCGAGCGCGAGGAGTCCGGACTCCATCCACTCGGCGGCGGCCAACATGGCGGGCAGCTGGTCGCGTTCGGTGGTCGCGGCGCGGTGCAGGCGCGCCACGGTGATGTCGTGGTCCGGCCGGTGCAGCACGGTGATCGGGTCGCCGGCCCGCACCTCGCCCGGCACGATCACCCGCAGCAGCGCGCCGGGACCGGCCTCGGACTGCGTGAACCGCTTCACCCAGCCCTTCTCCTCGACGAAGCCCGCGAAGGTGCGGCACGGGATGCGGCCGCCGGTCACCTCCAGGACCACCTCCCCGCCGATCCGCCACCGCTCCCCGATCAGGGCGCCGTTCACGTCGAGGCCCAGGGTGGTGAGGTTCTCGCCGAAGGAGCCGTTGGCCAGTTCGCGGCCGAGCTCCCGCTCCCACAGGTCCATGTCCTCGCGGGCGAAGGCGTACGCCGCCCGGTCGTCGCCGCCGTGGAAGCGCAGGTCGCAGACCGTGTCCCCGGCGACCCCGCTGGCCCCGACACCGGGCGCCCCCGGCGCCTCGATCCGTACGGGCCCCTCCACCGGGCGCTTGTCGATGCCCGTCATCCCCGAGGCGGCGTCCGTGTACTCCACGGCCCTGGCTCGGCCCACATTCACGCTCAGCAAGGTCATGCGGGCACTGTACGGGCGACCATCTCAAAGGCGCTCGCGAGAATAGGCGACTTCACCCAAGAGTCGCTTATGCTGGACGCATGATCGAGGCCCGCCACCTCCGCGTCCTGCGCGCCGTCGCCGCCACCGGCTCGTTCTCGGCCGCCGCGCGCGAACTCGGCTGCACCCAGCCCGCCGTCAGCCAGCAGATGAAGGCGCTCGAAACCTCCGCCGGCACGCCGCTGCTGATCCGTACGGGACGCGAGATGCGCCTCACCCAGGCCGGCGAGGTCCTGGTGCGCCACGCCTCCGGCATCCTCGCCGGGCTCACCGCCGCCGAGGAGGAGGTCGCCGCCATCGCCGGGCTCCGGGCGGGCCGCGTCCGGCTGGTCTCCTTCCCGAGCGGCAGCTCCACGCTCGTGCCCACCGCGCTCGCCGCGCTGCGGGCCGCGCACCCCGGCACCCGCGTCTCCCTCGTCGAGGCCGAACCGCCGCGCTCGATCGAGATGCTCCGCGAGGGCGACTGCGACATCGCGCTCGCGTTCCGGTACGGGGCCGGGCAGGCCGAATGGGACGACCTGGTGGTCCGCCCGCTGCTCGCCGACCGGCTCGTCGGCCTGGTTCCCGAGGGGCACCGGCTCGCCGGGGCCGGGTCGGTCGGCATCGCGGAGCTGGCGGACGAGTCCTGGATCGCGGGCTGCCCGCGCTGCCGCCGCCAGCTCGTGGACGTCTGCGAGGAGGCGGGCTTCACGCCCCGCATCGACTTCGCCACCGACGACTACCCGGCCGTGGTGGGCCTGGTCGGCGCCGGTCTGGGCGTCGCCGTCCTGCCGGAGCTGGCGATCGAGTCCGTACGGCCCAAGGGCGCGCGGACCGTGGCCGTGGAGCCGGCCGTGGAGCGGGAGATCGTGGCCCTGACGCTGCCGGACCTCGCGCAGGTCCCGGCCGTGGCCGCCACGCTCGACGAACTGATCCGGGCCGCCGCGCGGAGCTGAACCGCACCGCCACGCGCGCGCGTAGGGGCGACGCACGGCGCGGGGCCGTACGGGTGATGTTCGGTCAGACGGCGCTCAGGAGGTGCCCAGTCGGCGCTCGCCGCACTGAGGACCGTACTGGAACCGCGCTGAAGAAACGTTCCTTCACATACGTTCCCCGATGGCTGTCATGGATGTCATCGACGTCATGGATGTCGTGGACGCGGCGGACGCGACCGGCGCGGCGGCCGGTGGCGTCGTGATCAGGCGATTGCGCGCACGTCCCATGAGCTCTTCGCGTTCGTCCTCGGTGAGGCCGCCCCAAACACCGTAGGGCTCCCGCACGGCGAGTGCGTGTGCCGCGCACTCCGCGCGCACCGGGCACCGCATGCAGACCTCTTTCGCCGAGTTCTCGCGCGCACTCCGTGCCGCGCCGCGCTCTCCCTCGGGGTGGAAGAACAGGGAGCTGTCGACTCCGCGGCAGGCCGCGAGGAGTTGCCAGTCCCACAGATCGGCGTTGGGTCCGGGAAGGCGGGAGAAATCTGCCATTGCGCTTGTCCCCTTGAAACCGTGTCGAACGGATAGGTGGGCGGGTGGATGGCTGATGGCCGGGGCTCCTCGGGCCCCGACAGGTCCGGGCGATACACCTACTGTCGAAGTAGATGTAAATATGACTCATTGCGAATCTAGCCACAGACACTGCGAAAAGGGAAGAAATCCCGCTAAATGGGGCATAGCTTTTGATGTTGGGGCGAACGACCCGCGACACTCTCCTCCGCGCACGACTCCTCACGTAGAGTGCCGAAGACGCCGTCCGACCCGTAACTCTTTCGAGTGACCGTCGTTGAGAGTGCAGAGGCGGTTGAAGGAAGAAGCGATCGGGCACATGTCCGAGAGCGTCAACCGCACAGGTGACGATACGTACAGCCCTGGAGGCTCAAGGTGACGCGCAACAGCTGCGAGAGCCGCGGAGGTCAGGCATGACATCCGTCCTCGTCTGCGACGACTCCCCGCTTGCCCGAGAGGCGCTCCGCCGCGCGGTCGCGACCGTGCCCGGCGTCGAGCGCGTGACCACCGCGGCCAACGGCGAGGAAGTCCTCCGCCGCTGGGGCGCGGACCGCTCGGACCTGATTCTGATGGACGTGCGCATGCCCGGCCTGGGCGGCGTGGAGACCGTCCGCCGGCTGCTCTCCGCGGACCCCGGCGCCCGCATCATCATGCTCACGGTCGCCGAGGACCTCGACGGCGTCGCCCTCGCGGTAGCCGCGGGCGCCCGCGGCTACCTGCACAAGGACGCCTCGCGCGCCGAGCTGCGGGCCACGGTCACGCAGGCGCTCGCCGACCCGACCTGGCGACTCGCCCCGCGCCGCCTCCGTTCGGCCGAGATGGGCGCCGCGCCCACCCTCACCGCGCGCGAGATCCAGGTCCTCGAAGGCATGAGCCACGGCCGGTCCAACGCGGAGATCGGGCGCGAGCTCTTCCTCTCCGAGGACACGGTCAAGACCCACGCCCGGCGCCTCTTCAAGAAGCTGGGCGCCTCCGACCGGGCCCACGCCGTCGCGCTCGGATTCCGCTGGGGCCTGGTCCGCTGAATCGCAGGTCACCTGCGGTCTCCCCGTCCGCGCCCGCGTCCGTCGTGGGGTGGACGGGGCGGGCTTGTGTCACTTCCCCGCGGAATGCCGCATCCTTGAGATGTGGAGTTCCTCGGGGACGAGTCGATCGAGCGGGAGGGGAGGGCGCGGGAGATGAGTACCGGCGCACCTGCTCATAACGCTTCGGTGCACAACTACGGACGCGGTGCCGCGAACCGAGAGGCGTCGGGGCACCATGGAGCGATGCGCGACGACGAGACCGTGGGTTCCCCCATGCCTGCCGGGCAGGGGGAGATCGGCGCGCTCGTGCACCGCGCGGTCGACGGCGACGCGCAGGCCACCCACGACCTGCTCGCGCGCGTCCACCCGCTCGCCCTGCGGTACTGCCGCACCCGCCTCAACCGGCTGCCCGGCGACGCCCGGCACTTCGTCGAGGACCTCGCCCAGGAGGTCTGCGTCGCCGTCCTGATGGCGCTGCCGCGCTACAAGGACACGGGCAGGCCCTTCGAGGCCTTCGTCTTCGCCATCGCCGGACACAAGGTCGCCGACCTCCAGCGGGCCGCCATGCGGCACCCGGGGTCCACCGCCGTGCCCTCCGACGAGATGCCCGAGCGGCCCGACGACTCCCTCGGCCCCGAGGAGCGGGCCCTGCTCAGCGACGACGCCGAGTGGGCCAAGAAGCTGCTCGCCAACCTCCCGGAGAACCAGCGCGAACTGCTGGTGCTGCGGGTCGCGGTCGGACTGACCGCCGAGGAGACCGGCCAGATGCTCGGCATGTCCCCGGGCGCCGTCCGGGTCGCCCAGCACCGCGCCCTCAGCCGGCTCCGCGCACTGGCCGAGCAGTAAGCCTTGCCGGGCTCGGTCATCCCTTTCGTACACGTGCGAACGTCCAAAGCTGCCCGCTGATCTTGATCGTGGAATGAGACACGGCTCAAGGCCGTTAGCATGGACATCCCGCACCGATCAAGGCCATTTGGGAAGGTGTCATGACTGCCAACGTCGACGGAGTGCCCGAAAAATTCGCGACACTCGGGCTGACCTACGACGACGTGCTGCTGCTGCCGGGCGCGTCCGACATGGCGCCCGACCAGATCGACACCGCCTCGTACATCTCGAAGAACGTGCGGGTGAACATCCCGCTGCTCTCCGCCGCGATGGACAAGGTCACCGAGTCCCGCATGGCGATCGCCATGGCGCGACAGGGTGGTGTCGGTGTGCTGCACCGCAACCTCTCGATCGCCGACCAGGCGAACCAGGTCGACCTCGTGAAGCGCTCCGAGTCCGGCATGGTCTCGGACCCGATCACGGTCCACCCGGACGCGACGCTCGCCGAGGCCGACGCGATCTGCGCCAAGTTCCGCATCAGCGGCGTCCCGGTCACCGACCCGGCCGGCAAGCTGCTCGGCATCGTCACCAACCGCGACATGGCCTTCGAGTCGGACCGCAGCCGCCAGGTGCGCGAGGTCATGACCCCGATGCCGCTCGTCACCGGCAAGGTCGGCATCTCCGGCGTGGACGCCATGGAGCTGCTGCGCCGCCACAAGATCGAGAAGCTGCCGCTGGTCGACGACGCGGGCATCCTCAAGGGCCTCATCACGGTCAAGGACTTCGTCAAGGCCGAGAAGTACCCGAACGCCGCCAAGGACAAGGAAGGCCGGCTCCTCGTCGGCGCCGCCGTCGGTGTCGCCGGTGACGCGTTCGAGCGCGCCCAGGCCCTGATCGAGGCGGGCGTCGACTTCATCGTCGTCGACACCGCGCACGGCCACTCCCGCCTGGTCGGCGACATGGTCGCCAAGATCAAGTCGAACTCCTCGGTCGACGTCATCGGCGGAAACGTCGCCACCCGCGACGGCGCCCAGGCGCTGATCGACGCCGGCGTCGACGGCATCAAGGTCGGCGTCGGCCCCGGCTCCATCTGCACCACCCGCGTGGTCGCCGGCATCGGCGTCCCGCAGGTCACCGCGATCTACGAGGCCTCCCTCGCCGCCAAGGCGGCCGGCGTCCCGGTCATCGGCGACGGCGGTCTGCAGTACTCCGGCGACATCGCGAAGGCCCTCGTCGCCGGCGCCGACACGGTGATGCTCGGCTCGCTGCTCGCGGGCTGCGAGGAGTCCCCGGGCGAGCTGCTCTTCATCAACGGCAAGCAGTTCAAGTCGTACCGCGGCATGGGCTCGCTCGGCGCCATGCAGTCCCGCGGCGAGCAGCGCTCCTTCTCCAAGGACCGCTACTTCCAGGAGGGCGTCGCCTCCGACGAGAAGCTCGTCCCCGAGGGCATCGAGGGCCAGGTGCCCTACCGCGGCCCGCTCTCGGCCGTCGTCCACCAGCTGGTGGGCGGTCTGCGCCAGTCGATGTTCTACGTCGGCGGGCGCACGGTGCCGGAGCTCCAGGCGAACGGCCGCTTCGTCCGGATCACCTCGGCGGGCCTCAAGGAGAGCCACCCGCACGACATCCAGATGACGGTCGAGGCGCCGAACTACAGCAGGAAGTAACAGCGCGCGACGGAAGGGGCGGTTCCGGCATGTGGCCGGAGCCGCCCCTTCGGCGCGTGTCGGGGATACTGGTAGGCGCAGACATAGAGGGAAAGGCCACACATCGTGACTGAGATCGAGATCGGGCGCGGCAAGCGCGGCCGCAGGGCGTACGCGTTCGACGACATCGCCGTCGTCCCGAGCCGGCGCACCCGGGACCCGAAGGAGGTCTCGATCGCCTGGCAGATCGACGCCTACCGCTTCGAGCTGCCGTTCCTGGCCGCCCCGATGGACTCGGTCGTCTCGCCGCAGACCGCCATCCGCATCGGCGAGCTGGGCGGCCTCGGCGTCCTGAACCTCGAGGGCCTCTGGACCCGGTACGAGGA
Organism: Streptomyces sp. NPDC021012; assembly: GCF_044333355.1. Classification (NCBI taxonomy): domain Bacteria; kingdom Bacillati; phylum Actinomycetota; class Actinomycetes; order Kitasatosporales; family Streptomycetaceae; genus Streptomyces; species Streptomyces sp. NPDC021012. The sequence continues at coordinate 813,412 of NZ_JBIRQU010000001.1, read as the reverse complement.
CCCGCAGCCGCTCCTCGACGAGATCGCCGAGCTGGACGAGGAGACCGCGACCCGCCGTCTGCAGGAGATCTACGCCGCCCCGATCAAGGAGGAGCTGATCGGGCAGCGCATCAAGGAGGTGCGCGACTCCGGTGTCGTCACCGCCGCCGCGCTCTCCCCGCAGCGCACCGCGCAGTTCTCCAAGGCCGTCGTCGACGCCGGCGTGGACATCTTCGTCATCCGCGGCACGACCGTCTCCGCCGAGCACGTCTCCGGCGCGGCCGAGCCGCTGAACCTGAAGCAGTTCATCTACGAGCTGGACGTCCCGGTCATCGTCGGCGGCTGCGCCACGTACACCGCGGCCCTGCACCTGATGCGCACCGGCGCGGCGGGCGTCCTCGTCGGCTTCGGCGGCGGCGCCGCGCACACCACCCGCAACGTCCTCGGCATCCAGGTCCCGATGGCGACCGCGGTCGCCGACGTGGCCGCGGCCCGCCGCGACTACATGGACGAGTCCGGCGGCCGGTACGTGCACGTCATCGCCGACGGCGGCGTGGGCTGGTCCGGCGACCTCCCCAAGGCCATCGCCTGCGGCGCCGACGCCGTCATGATGGGCTCCCCGCTGGCCCGCGCCACGGACGCCCCCGGCAAGGGCCACCACTGGGGCATGGAGGCCGTCCACGAGGACGTCCCGCGCGGCAAGCTGGTCGACCTGGGCATCGTCGGCACCACCGAGGAGATCCTCGCCGGCCCGTCGCACATCCCGGACGGCTCCATGAACTTCTTCGGCGCCCTGCGCCGCGCCATGGCCACCACGGGCTACAGCGAGCTCAAGGAGTTCCAGCGCGTCGAGGTCACGGTCGCGGACGCGCAGCACAAGCGCTGACCTTCCGTACGTACGCCGAGGGGCCCCGCACCGGGTGGTGCGGGGCCCCTCCGCGTACGCACTGCTACGGGGTGGCCTTCTTGGCGCCGGAGAACGCGGCGAAGGCGGCGAGGGCGAAGAACAGGAAGGTGAGCGGGTCCAGGTCTTCCTTCCACGCGGACGCGAGCACGTCGAAGTGCTGGAAGAAGAGCTCGGTGGCGGAGACGTGCAGCTCCTTGCCGCCGATGATCGCGAGGGCGATCAGCTGGCCGAGGTACACCGCGCCGAGCGAGAACACGGCGCTGACCACGGGGAGGGCCGGGTTGCGGCCGCCGGCCTTGCCGGCCGCGAAGCCGGTGAGGAAGCCGACGCCCACGGCGGCCCAGCCGATCTCCCGCTCGATGCCACCGGCGATGCCGCCGTAGGCGCCCGCGGCGACGAGAGCCGCGACCAGGGCGGCCACCAGACCGAGGGCCACGTTGTCACGGGCGGGGGCCGGTGGCGGGGCCATCGGGTACTGCTGGGGCGCGGCGCCGTCGGCGAACGGGTTGCCGGGCGGCGGAACGGACTGAGACATGTGGTGGTCCCCCCAGGGAACAGAGAAGTGCGGTCGGCGTGAACGGCGTCAGCCGAGGAGCGCCGCGATCAGCGGCGCGAGGATCATCCCGAACCCGAGCAGGGCCAGTACCCCGCCGACCACGCGGAAGCCGGTGGCGGTGAGGATCCGGCCGTGCGGGCCCAGGTGGCCTGCGGCCTGGGCGCGCAGGTCGAGGTTGCGCAGGTGCCACCGTTCCAGCCGCACGGCGGAGTCCCTCACGTTGAGCGCGACCCAGAGGCCGCAGACCCCTGAGGTCAGGAAGAACGTGAGGAGCAGGAGGATGACGGCGAACATGACGGGGCCCCCGGGACGGTGCGCGCGCGTGGAGCGGTGCGCGCTGAGGTCCCGGAGGCTAGCACCGGTACATGACAACGGCCCAGGGAATTCCGGCGGGGGCCGCCCTCAGAGGCGGTGGGCCGCTCCGGCGGGGGTCGCGCCCCGGGTGTCGAGGAGGAGCTGGGCCTTCACCGAGAGGCCCTGGAGGTCGTAGGTGCGGTGGTGCTGGAGGAGGAGCGTGAGGTCGGCGTGGGCGGCGGCCTCGTAGAGGGAGTCGGCGCGGGGGACGGGGAGGTCGCGGACGCGCCAGTCGGGGACGTGGGGGTCGTGGTAGCTGACGGCCGCGCCCAGGTCCATGAGGCGGCGGGCGATCTCGTCGGCGGGGGAGCCCTGCCGGTCGGGGAGGTCGGGCTTGTAGGTGATGCCGAGGAGGAGGATCCGGGCGCCGCGGGCCGACTTGCCGTGCTCGTTGAGGAGGGTGGCGGCGCGCTGGACGACGTACTGCGGCATCCGCTCGTTGACCTGGCCGGCGAGTTCGACGAGGCGGAGCGGCCGGTGGGCGCCGACGGTGTCGACGGGGACGCCGTGGCCGCCGACGCCGGGGCCGGGGCGGAAGGCCTGGAAGCCGAAGGGCTTGGTCTCGGCGCAGCGGATGACGTCCCACAGGTCGACGCCGAGTTCGTGGCAGAGGACCGCCATCTCGTTGACGAGGGCGATGTTGACGTGCCGGAAGTTGGTCTCCAGGAGCTTGACCGTCTCCGCCTCGCGGGGGCCACGCGCGCGTACCACCTTGTCGGTGAGCCGGCCGTAGAAGGCGGCCGCGGACTCGGTGCAGGCCGGGGTGAGGCCGCCGATGACCTTGGGGGTGCCGGTGTAGCCGTGGGTGCGGCTGCCGGGGTCGAGGCGGCCGGGGGAGTACGCGAGGTGGAAGTCGCGCCCCGCGCGCAGGCCGGAGCCCGTCTCCAGGACCTCGCGGAGGAGGCCCTCGGTGGTGCCCGGGGGGACCGGGGTCTCCAGGACGACGGTGGTGTGGGGGCGCAGCCGGGCGGCGAGCGCGCGGGCGGCGTCGGTGACGGCGGTGAGGTCGAGGGCCCGGTCGGGGCCGAGGGGGGCCGGGGCGCAGAGGACGGCGGTGCGGACCCGGCCGAGCTCGGCGGGGTTGGTGGTCGGCCGGAAGCCCCCCGCGAGCATCCGGCGGATCTCGGGGGCGGTGAGGGAGCCGTCGACGGGGGAGCGTCCGGCGGCGAGTTCGGCGACGGGGCGGGGGTCGGTGTCGTAGCCGACGGTGTCGATGCCTGCGGCGGTGGCGGCCTGGGCCAGGGGGAGTCCGTGGTGGCCGAGGCCGATGACGGCGAGATCAGCGGGCATGTGGGGGTGGGCCGTCCTTCCCGGTAGCCGAGGGGAACGCGACGCGCAAGCCCGGTGGACAGAACGGGTCGAGCGCAATGTCAGACTAGGCGTAAATATGACCGATATCCGGCATTGTGGAGCCGAAGGTCGCCGAGTGTTATCCACAGGTCGGCGGTGAGGCGGTGGCTGAACTCGCGGGGGCGGGCCAGAATCGAGCTGTGAGCCGGACCACACGGGCCCGGTTCGCGGCTCGTGTACGGACGGACCGCGTGCGTGCGCGCATGCGGTACCGACGGGGGACGACGGGAGGCAGCAGCGTGAGGACAGCGACACTGGGACCCGCCGAGCGCTCCGAGGCGCTCGCGGCCATGGCCGAACGAGAGCTGGACGTGCTGGTCGTCGGCGCCGGAGTGGTCGGCGCCGGAACCGCCCTCGACGCCGTCACGAGAGGCCTCTCCACCGGCATCGTGGAGGCCCGCGACTGGGCCTCGGGCACCTCCAGCAGGTCCAGCAAGCTCATCCACGGCGGCCTGCGCTACCTGGAGATGCTGGACTTCGCCCTCGTGCGGGAGGCGCTCAAGGAGCGCGGACTCCTCCTGGAGCGGCTCGCACCCCACCTGGTGAAGCCGGTTCCCTTCCTCTACCCCCTCCAGCACAAGGGCTGGGAGCGGTTCTACGCCGGCTCCGGGGTCGCGCTGTACGACGCGATGTCCCTCTCCTCGGGACACGGCCGCGGACTCCCCGTCCACCGGCACCTCTCCCGCAAGGGCGCCCTGCGCGTCGCGCCCTGCCTGCGGAAGGACGCCCTCGTCGGCGCCCTCCAGTACTACGACGCCCAGATGGACGACGCCCGCTTCGTCACCACCCTCGTGCGCACGGCCGCCTCCTACGGCGCCAGGGCCGCCAGCCGCGCCCGCGTCACCGGCTTCCTCCGCGAGGGCGAGCGGGTCGTCGGCGCGCGCGTCCAGGACGTCGAGGCCGGCGCCGCCTACGAGATCAGGGCCAAGCAGATCGTCAACGCCACCGGCGTGTGGACCGACGACACCCAGGCCCTCATCGGGGAGCGCGGCCAGTTCCACGTCCGCGCCTCCAAGGGCATCCACCTCGTCGTGCCCAAGGACCGCATCCACTCGACCACCGGCCTCATCCTGCGCACCGAGAAGTCCGTCCTGTTCGTCATCCCCTGGGGCCGCCACTGGATCGTCGGCACCACCGACACCGACTGGGACCTCGACAAGGCCCACCCCGCCGCCTCCAGCGCCGACATCGACTACCTCCTGGAGCACGTGAACACCGTGCTCGCCACCCCCCTCACCCGCGACGACGTCCAGGGCGTCTACGCGGGCCTGCGCCCCCTCCTCGCCGGCGAGTCGGACGCCACCAGCAAGCTCTCCCGTGAGCACACCGTCGCCCACCCGGTCCCCGGCCTCGTGGTCGTCGCCGGAGGCAAGTACACGACGTACCGCGTGATGGCGAAGGACGCCGTCGACGAGGCGGTGCACGGACTCGATCAGCGTGTCGCCCCCTGCGTCACCGAGGACACCCCGCTCCTCGGCGCCGAGGGCTACCGCGCCCTGTGGAACGCGCGGGCCAGGATCGCCGCGAGAACCGGCCTGCACGTCGTCCGGATCGAGCATCTCCTCAACCGCTACGGCTCCCTGACGGAGGAGATCCTCGACCTGATCGCGACCGACCCCGGGCTCGGCGAACCGCTCGCGGCGGCCGACGACTACCTGCGCGCCGAGATCGTCTACGCCGCCTCCCACGAGGGCGCGCGCCACCTCGACGACGTCCTCACCAGACGGACCAGGATCTCCATCGAGACCTTCGACCGGGGCACGCTCAGCGCCCGCGAGTGCGCGGAACTGATGGCGCCGGTCCTCGGCTGGGACGACCGCCAGATCGAGAAGGAGGTCGAGCACTACGAGAAGCGGGTGGAGGCGGAGCGCGAGTCGCAGCGGCAGCCCGACGACCTGACGGCGGACGCCGCGCGCCTGGGAGCGCCCGACATCGTGCCCATCTGACGGGACGTCCGGGGGCCGTGTCCGGCGGGAACCTCGGGGGCGCCCGGAGGCGTCGTATCCCGGAGTGCGGACCCGGGGGCGGCACCCGTCCCGAGGTGAGGGACAATGGCCTCTCTTCCAGGGCGGGTTACCGCATCACGCGGGAAGCGGCAGACGCGGCGAAGATCAGGGATCGCAGAGGGGACGCATGTCGGAGGCGGAGCAGTCGCGGGACAAGGCGAGGGACCCCAGGCGGGACGCCGCCGCGGGGGCCGCGACCGACGGCGACCGAGGAGCGGTTCCGGCCGCGCGTGAGGCAGCGCGAGACACCAAGGACGCGCAGGTCGACCAGGGTGCGCAGGGCCCGGAGGACGGGCGCGAGCCGGGGCGGGACGTCGAGGACGCGAAGCCCGCGGAGGCCGTGACGTCCGCGGCTGACGCCGCGGGCCCGATGGACTCTGCGGACCCGGTGGACCCGGTCGACTCGGAGGTCGCTTCGGGTGTGAAGGGCTCTCAGGACGCGGCGGCCGGACGGGCGGCGGGTCCGGGCGGGGCCGGGACCGAGGGCGGCGGAGCCGTCGTGGCCGGGCGGCTGCGCGGGACCGAGCCGTCGACCGGGCGGGCCGGTTTCGGCGCCGGGGACGGCGACGGCGAGAGCGACCGCCGGACGGGCACCGGAACCGCGCGAGGCGCCGACCGGTTCCGCAAGGAGCCGGCCGGGGAAGGACGCCTGCTCGCGGGCCGCTACCGGCTCGGCGTGGTCCTCGGGCGCGGCGGCATGGGCACCGTGTGGCGCGCCGTCGACGAGACCCTCGGCCGCACCGTCGCCGTCAAGGAGCTCCGCTTCCCCAGCAGCATCGACGAGGAAGAGAAGCGACGCCTCATCACCCGGACCCTGCGCGAGGCGAAGGCCATCGCCCGGATCCGCAACAACGGCGCCGTGACCGTCTACGACGTCGTCGACGAGGACGACCGCCCGTGGATCGTCATGGAGCTCATCGAGGGCAAGTCCCTCGCTGACGCCGTGCGCGAGGACGGCACGCTCACGCCCCGGCGCGCCGCCGAGGTCGGCCTCGCCATCCTCGACGTGCTGCGCTCGGCGCACCGCGAGGGCATCCTGCACCGCGACGTGAAGCCGTCCAACGTGCTGATCGCCGACGACGGCCGGGTCGTCCTCACCGACTTCGGCATCGCCCAGGTGGAGGGCGACCCCTCGATCACCTCCACCGGCATGCTCGTCGGCGCCCCCTCGTACATCTCCCCGGAGCGCGCCCGCGGCCACAAGCCCGGCCCGGCCGCCGACATGTGGTCGCTCGGCGGCCTCATCTACGCGGCGGTCGAGGGCAGCCCGCCGTACGACAAGGGCTCCGCCATCGCCACCCTCACGGCCGTGATGACCGAGCCGGTCGACCCGCCGAAGAACGCCGGCCCCGAGCTGGAGAAGGTCATCTACGGCCTCCTCGCCAAGGACCCGGCGCAGCGGCTCGACGACGCCGGCGCCCGGGTGCTGCTGCGGGCCGTGCTCGACGCGCCCGAGCCGGCGCCCGCCGTCTCGTCCGAGGCCACCACCGTCATACCGCTGCCGCCGCGCCCCGAGCGGACCCCCGTCACCCCCGCGGGCGACAAGGGGGCCGACGCGGCCGCCGAGCGGATGCGGGGCGCGCTGAACTCCGTACGGAACGCGGCGGCCTCGGCGGCGTCCTCCGCGAAGGCCGGGCCGACGCCGGCGCCGAGGCTGGCCACCGAGCCGCTGCGGGGCGGCGGCAAGCCGGCCCCGGCCCGCGCGCCGCTGACCGACGTCGTGCCGCGCCGCACCCTGGTGATCATCGCCGCGGTCGCCGTCCTCGCCGTGCTCGGGACGATCCTCGCGGTCTCCCTCGGCGGCGGGGGCGACGAGGGCAACCAGGGCAAGGGCGACGGGGGCACCACGGCCACGGCCGGCGCCTCGGCCGGAGGCGCGGACGGTTCCGGCGGGGCCCAGGGCCAGTCCTCGGGCGGCCCCGGCCAGCAGGGCGGCGTGCAGCCCGGCGACAGCGGCGGCACGGGGTCGGCGGGCGCCAACGGCACGACCGGGTCCACGGACGGGCAGAACGGCACCACGCCCTCCACCAAGCCCATCGGCGACGCCGGCAAGCAGCTGCCCGCCGGCTACACCGTCGTCACCAACGGCCCGCTGCACTTCTCGATGGCGATGCCCGCGTCCTTCAAGCAGCGCTCGATCCCGGGATACTCGCTCGGCGCGATCTTCAACGAGAGCGGCGGCTTCCCGCGCGTCCAGGTCGACTACAACGGCAGCCCGAAGGACGACGCGGCGAACGCCTGGGAGCTGGCCAGGTACGGCGTGGCCGCCAGCAGCCAGGACTACAAGCACATCGGCATACGGTCGGTCTCGTACAAGGGCTACCCGACCGTCGCCGACTGGGAGTTCGAGCGCACCCAGAAGGGCATCCGCGTCCACGTGCTCAACCGCGGCTTCAAGGTGGACGCCACCCACGGCTACTCCATCATGGTCAGCTGCGCGGCGGACGAGTGGAACGGCGCGGAGTGCAAGACGCTGCGGGAGACGGCGTTCGCCACGTTCAGCCCCAAGGACTGACCGGCGCCACGTATCGTGAGGACCGCGGACCGAACGCAGCCGAAAAGAACCGTCAACTGCACGGTGCCGGACCGGAACTGACGTAATCGCGTGCGCGGGGGAGGCGTCGTGGACGACTACGCGGGAAGGGTGCTCGCCGACCGCTACCGCCTGCCGCTGCCACCGGCGGACGCCGACGCGTACGAACCGGTGGAGACGCGCGCGTTCGACACGTACAGCGGGCAGGAGGTCCTGATCCGCCAGGTGCCGCTGCCGGAGTTCGTCGACGCCGAGGTGCTCGACGGGCGGGGCGGCCCCGCCGGCCCCTACGGCGGTGCGGGCCCGGCCACCCGCCGCCCGGCCGAGCCCGTCGTGCGCCGGGCGATCGAGGCGGCCCAGGCCGCCGCGCAGATCCCCGACCACCCCTTACTCGACCAGGTCTTCGACGTCTTCGCGGAGGCCGGTTCGCTGTGGATAGTGAGCGAGCGCGTGGCGGCCAGACCGCTGGCCGCGCTCCTCGCCGAGCGGCCCCTCAACCCGTACCGCGCGGCCGAGATAGGCGCCGACGTCCTCACCGCCCTGCGCGCGCTCCACGCCCACGGCTGGGTCCACCGGAACATCACCTCCCGGACCGTGCTCGTCTGCGACGACGGCCGCGTCGTCCTCACCGGCCTCGCGGCGGGCGCCGCCGAGGAGGCCCTCTGCGGCTACGCACCGATCCCGGAACCGTCCGACGAGTTCGCGCCGACGGCCGGGGAGGCGGAGGCGTACGAACCCGGGGTGTACGAGGCGGAGGCGTACGAGGGCGAGGCGTACGGATCCGGGGTGTACGCGGGCGAGGCGTACGGCGGGTCGGAGGCGCACGAGGCTGAGACGTACGAACCCGAGGTGTACGGGGCGGGGACGTACGAGACGGCGACGTACGAACCCGGGGCGTACGAACCCGGGGCGTACGAACCCGGGGCGTACGAGACCGGGGCGTACGAGGCCGAGACGCACGAGTACGGGGTCGGGGCTCATGAGGGCGGCGAGGTGTACGTGCCCGAGCCGTACGTGCCCGAGCCGTACGCTCCTGAGCCGGCGTCCGCATGGCACGCGCCGACCGAGGAGCCGGCCGAGGACGAGCCGCCCGTGGCGGAGTCCGGTGTCCTCGGCCCCTACGGCAGCGGCCCCTACGGCGGCGCCGACCCCTCTGCGCGGCCCGCGGAGACGCAGCCGCCGGCCGTGCCGCCCACCGCCGACGTGCGGGCCGCGCGGGCCGGGGCCATCGCCGCGTACCGGGCCGGTGCGCGGGCCGCCGCCCGGCTCGGCGAGACGGGGCAGCTCCCCGTCCAGCGCCCCGCGCCGCCGGAGACGCCCGGACCGCCCCCGCCCCCGCCGACGACGCCGGCGTCCGGCGCGCCCGAACCGCAGTGGTGGGCGCAGGTGGCGGACGACGAGGACGACGAGAACGACGGCGACGAGCCGTACGGCGGCGGCCCGCAGGCAGGCCCGCCGCGCGTGATGCTGGCCGGCAGCTGGAGCGACGGCCCGCACGCCTCGCGGGACGGCTCCGGGCCGATTCCGGCCGGTGGCGGTTCCGTACTGCCGGGTTCGGGCCGCCCGGCGCTGCCCGCCGGTTACACGGCGGCGACCCCCGAACCCGCGCGGCTCCCCGCGCCCTCCGGCCCCCGCGAGGAGGCGCCGGTCCCGATCCCGGCCGAGGCGTACCGCGGTCCGACCACGCGGCTGGCCGCCGAGCGGGCCCGCCAGACCCGGATCGCGGTCGTCGGCGCCGTGACCGAGCGCTGGGCGCCCGAGCAGGCCGGTCCCGTGCACGAGAACTGGCGCCTCGCCCCGCCCATCGGCCCCGCGACCGACCTGTGGGCGCTCGGCGCGCTCCTCTACCGGGCCGTCCAGGGCCATGCCCCGTACCCCGAGGACAACGCGGCCGAGCTCGTCCAGCTGGTCTGCGCCGAGCCGCCCGCCTTCGCCGAGGAGTGCGGGCCCCTGCGCCCGGTCGTGGAGTCGCTGCTGCGTCAGGACCCGACCGAGCGGCCCGACTTCGAGGAGCTGCGCGGCTGGCTGCGCTCCCTCGTCCGCTCGGCGCCGGAGCCCGAGGCCGGGCTCGGAGCCGTACCGCCGCCGCCCTTCGACGAGGCGCGGCTGCCGATCGTGCGCCGGCGCGGCGAGCTGGTGCGCCGGTGGCGCGGGCGCGCGGGCCGCCACCGCCACAAGCACGCCGAGGACGCGCGTCCGGAGGCCCTGCACGAGGACCCGCGGGGCTTCGAGCACGGACCCGAGCAGGACGTCGGCCTCGGCCACGACGACCAGTACGGCCACGCGCGCGTACAGCCCGATTACCGCGAGGAGTTCCGCGAGGAGTTCCGGGAGGCGCCGCGGGAAGAGGCCCGGGCCGGCTTCCAGGAGGCGTTCCACGAGGACTTCGACGAGGAGATCCCGCAGCGCGCCCCCCGCGCCCCCCGCTCCTCCGCCCGTACGTCGTCCTCCCTGGGCCGTACGCTCCTGGTCCTCGTCCTCCTGCTGCTCGCGGGAGCCGTCGCGTACGCCGTCCTGTTCATGCCCGGCGACGGCGAGCAGCCCCGTACGCCGACCGCGACCGGTCCGTCCACGAGCGGGAAGCCGACCACGCGGCCGCCCGCAGAACAGACCGCCCGACCGACCTCGAAGCCGACCTCGAAGCCGTCCGGGAAGCCGGCCACCACCCCGCCCCCGGCGGACCCTTCGGCCCCTGCGCTCGCCGCCGGGTACGTCCTGCGGCAGGACCCGGAGGGCTTCCGGATCGGGGTCCCGGAGGGATGGCGGCGCAGCCCGATCAACGACGCGGGCCAAGTGCGCTACACCGGCGGCGGCTTCACCGTGATCGTCGTCCCCGGCCGGGACGGCGTCCAGGAGAACGGCTCCGACCCGCTGGAGTACCAGAACACCAAGGAGCGCGAGTTGGAGCCGTACCGGTCGTCCAGCTGGTCGGTGGCGGAGAGGACGCGCCGGGTGGACATCGGCCGGACGCCGACGGCCGAGGGGTCCTACACCTGGCTGGACAGCACGGGCCGCGAGGTGTTCGTGCGCAATCTCGCGCTGATCGACGGCGGCCGGTACCACGTCGTCCAGGTCATCGGCCCGGAGAGCGAGCGGGACAAGGTGTCGGAGATCTACGAGCAGGCCACGAAGGCGTTCCGCCCGGGACGGTGAGATCCGGGACGGCGATATCCGGGACGGTGAGGGCGGTGGGATCCAGGATGCTGATACGAAGGTCCCACCGGCCCCCGGTCACAGTGCTGTTCCTATGACCGCCCCGAGGTTCCGCCCTCCGTACCCCCCTCCGTAACCTGGCATCAGAAGGAACGGGCGGGGGCAAGTGGAACATTCACAGAGCACAGGGCCGGGACTGCTGCTCGCCGGTCGCTACCGGCTGGGCGAGTCCATCGGACGCGGCGGCATGGGGAAGGTCTGGCGCGCGCACGACGAGGTGCTGCACCGCGTGGTGGCGGTGAAGGAGCTGACGGCGGGCCGGTTCGTGGCGGAGGCCGACCGTCTCGTGCTGCACGCCCGTACGCAGAAGGAGGCGCGGGCCGCCGCGCGGATCACGCACCCGGGCGTGGTGACCGTCCACGACGTCCTGGAGCACGACAACCGGCCGTGGATCGTGATGCAGTACGTCGACGGGCCCTCGCTCGCCGACGCCGCCAAGGAGGCCGGCACGATCGAGCCCCGCGAGGCGGCCAGGATCGGGCTGCACGTCGTCGGCGCGCTGCGCGCCGCGCACGCGGCCGGGGTGCTGCACCGCGACGTCAAGCCGGGCAACGTGCTGCTCGCGCGCGACGGGCGCGTCCTCATCACCGACTTCGGGATCGCGGCGATCGAGGGGGACTCGACGATCACCCGGACGGGCGAGATCGTCGGCTCCATCGACTATCTGGCGCCCGAGCGGGTACAGGGCGGCGACCCGGGGCCCGCCTCCGACCTCTGGTCCCTCGGCGCGACGCTGTACACGGCGGTGGAGGGCACCTCGCCGTTCCGCCGCACCTCCCCGATCAGCACCATGCAGGCCGTGGTGACCGAGGAGCCGCCGCACCCGGAGAAGGCGGGGCCGCTGGCCTCCGTCATCGTGGCCCTGCTGCGCAAGGACCCGGCGCAGCGGCCGCGCGCGGACGAGGCCGAGCGGATGCTGCTCGACGCGATGGAGGGGCGCACGCCGGCGGCGGCCCAGGCGTACGTGCCGACCCAGCGCGTGGCCAGGGAGGAGCTGGACGCGGCGGCCGACGAGGCCCGCGCGGCGGACGGTACGGGTACGGAGGTCCTGGCGGGCGGGCCGCCGAAGGCCACCGCGCAGTGGCCCCAGCCGGCTCAGCAGCCCCAGCCGTCCCCCGTACCCCCTCAGGCTGCCCCGTCGCACCCCACCCTCGCCCCCGCCTCCCCGCCCCCGTCCCCCCGTGGCCGCTGGCGTTCCGCCGTGCTCGCCGCGCTGCTCGCCGGGGTCGTCGCGGGCGGCGCCGTCTTCGCCGCCATGAACTACGCGGGCGGCGACCGCGACCCCCGTGGCGACGGCGGACGGACCACGGCGCCGACCGCCCCCGCCACCGAGAAGGACGCCGGGGACGGCATTCCGGCCGGCTGGCACCGGGTCCAGGACCCGAAGGGCTTCAGCCTCCTCGTACCGGACGGCTGGAAGCGGCAGACCGAGGGCGACCAGGTCGACTACACCCCGGACAACGGCCGCCACCGCATCCGGATCAGCATCGACAAGAGCCCCGACTTCGAGAACCCGTACATGCACGCCATCGACCTGGAACGCCAGCTGGGCAAGCGCATGGACTACAACCGGGTCAAGCTCGACCAGACCACCTACCGCGACCAGGTCCGCTCCTGCCTGTGGGAGTTCACCTGGACCGAGAAGAAGACCTTCCCCGGGCCGCGGCATGCGATCGACCAGATGTACTACGAGGACGACGGCACCGAGTACGCCCTCTACATGTCCTCGCCGGAGTCCAGCTGGGAGACCACCCGGGAGCAGTTCGACATCGTCCTCCAGCACTGGCGGGCGCCGGAGGCCTGAGGGGCTCGGGCGCAGCAGGTCCGAGGACCTCGGGCGCCGGAGGTACGAGGGCCGGAGAAAACTCCGCGCCTGGCCTCCGGCTACCGTAAGCCCCTGATCAGGGCTTATGTGCCAGTGATCGCTGGCGCGATGTGTGTAGAGGGTGAAAACGCGTTACCGACGGGTACCCAAAGACCGGAACGCGGCCTACGCTCGGCGTCATGACGGACTCGCAGGCCCCCGCCGCCCCCACGGTTCCCGCCGACGCCGACACCGCCGCCGAGACGGCCCGACCGGCCGCCCCCGCCGGCGCGACCAACCCGGTCGCGCCCGCGCCGGCCGGTGCGCGGACCGCCGCCGACGTCGTGACGCCCGAGCTGGTGGCCCGGCTCACGCGGGGCGTCGTCGGCTCCGGCCGTACCGCCAACCACACCCCCTTCACCGGGGAGAAGCTGGCGGACCTGCCCGAGTCCACCCCCGAGGACGTCGCCGAGGCCTTCACGCGCGCGCGTGCCGCCCAGTCCGCCTGGGCCGCCACCCCGGTCAAGGTCCGCGCCGCCGTCCTCCTGCGCTTCCACGACCTCGTCCTCCAGCGGCAGGCCGAGGTCCTCGACCTCATCCAGCTGGAGACCGGCAAGGCCCGCCTGCACGCCCACGAGGAGGTCCAGGCGGTGGCCGTCGCCGCCCGCCACTACGGCCGCAAGGCCGCCTCCTACCTGCGCGCCAAGCGCCACACCGGCGTCGTGCCGACCCTCACCAAGGTCACCGAGCTGCGCCAGCCGCGCGGCGTCATCGGCCAGATCGCGCCCTGGAACTACCCGCTGGAGCTCTCCGTCGGCGACGCGCTCCCCGCCTTCGTCTCGGGCAACGCCGTCGTCATGAAGCCCGACACGGAGACCGCGCTCACCGCGCTCTGGGCCCGTGACCTGCTCATCGAGGCCGGACTGCCCGCCGGGGTCTTCCAGGTCGTCCTCGGCGAGGGCCCGGTCGTCGGCCCCGAGGTCGTCAAGCACGGCGACTACATCTCCTTCACCGGCTCCACCAACACCGGCCGCCAGGTCGCCCGGGGCGCCGCCGACCGGCTCGTCGGCGTCACCCTCGAACTCGGCGGCAAGAACGCGATGCTCGTCCTCCGGGACGCCGACGTCGAGAAGGCCGCCGCCGGAGCCGTCCGCGCCTGCTTCTCCTCCGCCGGCCAGCTCTGCATCTCCATCGAGCGGCTGTACGTCCACGAGTCGATCGCCGACGCCTTCCTGGAGCGCTTCACCGCCCGCACCAAGGCCATGCGGCTCGGCAAGTCCCTCGCGTACGGGGCGGACATGGGCTCCCTCGTCGGCGAACGGCAGCTGGAGGCCGTCACCCGGCACGTCGAGGAGGCCGTCGCCAAGGGCGCCACGCTCCTCGCCGGCGGCGTCGCCCGCCCCGACATCGGCCCCCTCTTCTACGAGCCGACCATCCTCGACGGCGTCGAGGCCCCGATGGCCGTCTGCGCCGAGGAGACCTTCGGCCCGGTCGTCTCCGTCTACCGCTTCACGGACGAGGACGAGGTCGTCGAGCTCGCCAACGCCACCCCGTACGGCCTCAACTCCTCCGTCTGGACGAAGGACTCGCGCCGCGGCCACGCCGTCGCGGCCCGGCTGCGCACCGGCACCGTCAACATCAACGAGGGGTACGCGCCCGCGTACGGCAGCGTGCAGTCCCCGATGGGCGGCATGAAGGACTCCGGTCTCGGCCGCCGCCACGGCTCCGAGGGCATCCTCAAGTACACCGAGGCCCAGACCGTCGCCCAGCAGCGGCTGATCCCGCTCGCGCCCTCCTTCGGGATGGACGACGAGAAGTACGCCGCGTTCATGAGCGTGTCCCTGAAGGCGATGAAGGCCCTGCGCCTGCGCTGACGCTCCGCCCCACCCGCCCCTTTTCGCACGAGGAGAGCCATGACCGCGGTACCCCCTACCCAAAATCAGGAGCAGGCGGACGACGCCGCGTACGACTACGACGTCCTCGTCGTCGGTTCGGGCTTCGGCGGCTCGGTCACCGCCCTCCGCCTCACCGAGAAGGGGTACCGGGTCGGCGTCCTGGAGGCCGGGCGCCGCTTCACCCGCGCGACCCTGCCGAAGAACTCCTGGGACGTGAAGAACTTCCTGTGGGCGCCCGCCCTCGGCCTGTACGGCCTCCAGCGCATCCACCTGCTCGGCAACGTCATGGTCCTCGCGGGCGCCGGCGTGGGCGGCGGCTCCCTCAACTACGCCAACACCCTCTACGTACCGCCCAAGCCCTTCTTCGACGACCCGCAGTGGAAGGACATCACGGACTGGCAGGACGAGCTGGCGCCGTACTACGACCAGGCGAAGCGGATGCTGGGCGTCCGCCTCAACCCGACGATGACCCCCTCCGACGTGCACCTGAAGTCCGCCGCGCAGGCCATGGGCATCGGCGACACCTTCCACATGGCCCCCGTCGGCGTCTTCTTCGGGGACGGACTCGACGCCGTCGACGGGGACGGGGTCGGCACGGCGAAGGCGAAGCCCGGCGGCGAGGTCGCCGACCCGTACTTCGGCGGCGCGGGCCCGGCCCGGCGCGCCTGCACCGAGTGCGGCGAGTGCATGACCGGCTGCCGCCACGGCGCCAAGAACACCCTCAACGAGAACTACCTCTACCTCGCCGAGAAGGCGGGCGCCACCGTCCACCCCATGACCACCGTCGTCACCGTCACCGAGGACTCGCGGGGCGGCTTCGCGGTGAAGACCCTGCCCACCGACAACCGCAGGAAGGGCAAGGGCCGGACCTTCACGGCCCGCCGCGTGGTGATCGCGGCCGGCACGTACGGCACGCAGACCCTGCTGCACCGGATGAAGGACAGCGGACTGCTGCCCCGGATCTCGAACCGGCTCGGCGAACTCACCCGCACCAACTCCGAGGGCCTCGTCGGCGCCCAGACCACCGACCGCCGCTACCGCAAGCGGCACGGCAAGGAGAAGGCCGACTTCACCAGGGGCGTCGCCATCACCTCGTCCGTCCACCCGGACGAGAACACCCACATCGAGCCGGTCCGCTACGGCAAGGGCTCCAACTCGATGGGCAGCCTCACCGTCCTCCAGGTCCCCTACGGGGTCCACCGGGTGCGCAACTGGTTCCTCGGCCTGCTCAAGCACCCCGCCCTCGCCGTCCGCTCGCTCTCCAACTGGCACTGGTCCGAGCGCACCATCATCGGCCTGGTCATGCAGTCCCTCGACAACTCCCTGACGACCTACCGCAAGCCCGGCGGCCTCGGAAAGGGCCTGCTCACCGCCCGCCAGGGACACGGCGCGCCCAACCCGGTCCAGATCCCGGAGGCCACCCGGGCCGCCACCCTCCTCGCCGAGGAGATCAACGGCTTCGCGGGCTCCAACGTCGGCGAGCTCATGGGCACCCCGCTCACCGCGCACTTCCTGGGCGGCTGCCCGATCGGCACCGACGGCGAGACCGGTGTCATCGACCCGTACCACCGGCTCTTCGGCCACCCCGGGATCTCCGTCGTCGACGGCGCGGCCGTCTCCGCCAACCTCGGCGTCAACCCGTCCCTGACGATCACGGCCCAGGCGGAGCGCGCCATGTCCTTCTGGCCGAACAAGGGCGAGGAGGACCCGCGCCCGCGGCAGGGTGAGGCCTACGTACGGCTCTCGGCGATCGAGCCGAAGTCCCCCGCCGTCCCGTCCGAGGCCTTCGGCGCCCTGCGGCTGCCGTTCCTGGGGATCCCGGCGGTCCCGCCGAAGAAGGACTGATCCACCGGCCCGATTCCCGCCGGCTCAGCAGAAAGGGCGCTGCACCCCCCTCCGAGTGCAGCGCCCTTCCGGCTTTGGTGTTGCTGCATAGATGACCTCCGGTCCGCGCGATTGGTTGTAGCGGTTGCGCAGGATCTTCGTGTGACGCGCGTCACGTCCTGTGGAGGGTGTGAGAGCGCAGGGAAAAGGGCCCCGCGCTCGCGATTCCGGTCGCGGCGCGGGGCCCTCGGGGTCGGCACCGGTGTCAGGGCAGCGGCGGTGCCGAGCGGGGCGGCGCCGGGGGGTTGCGCCGCGGGGGAGGGGAGGGGATCAGGAGGACGGGAGGAAAGGGGATCGGGAGGATCGGGAGGTCGGCCGGTTGCGGCCGGCCCCGGGCGTCCCCGGGACCGACCGCCCTTTCTGGGTGACCGGACCGCTGTCCCCTGCTGTCCGGTCACACGCGCTGGTGCGAGGTCCCACGACGCACCGGAGAGGTGCGCCACACGCCCCAGCGAAGCCACGCGTGGTTTCAATCGGGCCCGCCCCTGGCTGGCACGGACACCCGGACCAACGAAGCCCGCCCGGAGCCGGTCACGCGCCGTACGGGTGAGACCACTCCCGAACTCGGGTACGGGAACACACCCGGATGCGTCCGCTGGGCGGGGCCTTCGGACGGGGGCCTCGGGCGCGGCCCTGGCGTGACGCGCGGCCGTCAGGCGTGGCCTTCGGGGGCGGCCTCCGCGCAGGGTCCTCGGGCGCGGCCCTGGCGCGTGGCGCGCCGTCGTCAGATGCGGCCCCGGCACAGCTCCAGCATCGTCATCGCGAGCGCGGTGCCCGGCTTGCCCAGCGCGTCCCGGTAGTGGCCGAGGACCTCCATCTCGCGGGTCAGGTTCACCCGGCGGCCGCCGGAGGAGATCCGGGCCTCCTGGATGACGGCCGAGACGGCCATCCGTTCCTGGATGAGACCGATGATCCGGTCGTCGAGGGCGTCGATGCGCTCACGGGCGCCGCCGATCAGCGTCGCCGCCTCGTCGGTGCGGGCGCCGGTCTGCTCGGTGATGGTCTTGGCGGTCATGTCGGGGGCTCCTTGTGGTGTCGGGTCCTGGAGCCCCGGGGCGACATCGCCCGGAGACAAGCAGAACGCCCCGGGCCTTGTCGGCCCGGGGCGCCTGGGAAGTCGCTTGTCAGTTGCTCAAGCAGCACGACCATGGCAGCCGGTGGGCCGGTTGCCATAGGTAAAGACGAAGGTCGAGTACTTGCGCATGGCGACAGTATGGACCCCTTCGCGCACCCCGGGACAACCCGGGTTCGGATGGTGAGACGAAAAGCGACAGCGCCGCGCCGGTAGAATCGACAAATAGCCCCCCTTTCGAGGGACCCCAAGGAACCCCTGAGGAGCCCCCGGGGAACCCCGAGGGAACCTCTCCTACCGCCGGAAGGCCGCCGTAGTGTCATCAGCGACTCCCGCTGCCGCGCCCGACGTCTCCAACCCGGACGTAGTCCTCGTTGTCGACTTCGGCGCCCAGTACGCCCAGCTCATCGCCCGTCGCGTCCGTGAGGCGCGGGTCTACAGCGAGATCGTCCCGTCCACCATGCCGGTGGCCGAGATGCTGGCCAAGAACCCCAAGGCGATCATCCTCTCCGGCGGCCCGTCCTCCGTGTACGCCGAGGGCGCCCCGCGCCTCGACCGCGAGATCTTCGAGGCGGGCGTCCCCGTCTTCGGCATGTGCTACGGCTTCCAGCTGATGGCGACGACCCTCGGTGGCACCGTCGACAACACGGGCGCCCGCGAGTACGGCCGGACCCCGCTGCACGTCTCCAAGGCCGGCTCCACCCTCTTCGAGGGCACCCCGGTCGAGCAGTCGGTGTGGATGTCGCACGGCGACGCCTGCTCCGCCGCCCCCGAGGGCTTCACCGTCACCGCCTCCACGGACGTCGTGCCGGTCGCCGCCTTCGAGAACGACGAGAAGAAGCTGTACGGCGTCCAGTACCACCCCGAGGTGCTGCACTCCACGCACGGCCAGCAGATCCTCGAGCACTTCCTCTACCGCGGCGCCGGCATCCAGCCGAGCTGGACCACGGGCAACGTGATCGAGGAGCAGGTCGCCGCGATCCGCGCCCAGGTCGGCGACAAGCGCGCCATCTGCGGTCTGTCCGGCGGCGTCGACTCCGCCGTGGCCGCGGCCCTCGTCCAGAAGGCCATCGGCGACCAGCTCACCTGCGTCTACGTCGACCACGGCCTGATGCGCAAGGGCGAGACCCAGCAGGTCGAGAAGGACTTCGTCGCCGCGACCGGCGCCCGCCTGGTCGTCGTCGACGCGGAGAAGCGCTTCCTCGACGCCCTCGCCGGCGTCTCCGACCCGGAGACCAAGCGCAAGATCATCGGCCGCGAGTTCATCCGCGTCTTCGAGCAGGCGCAGCTGGAGATCCTCCAGGAGGAGGGCCCCGAGGTCGCGTTCCTCGTCCAGGGCACGCTCTACCCGGACATCGTGGAGTCCGGCGGCGGCACCGGCACGGCCAACATCAAGTCCCACCACAACGTGGGCGGCCTCCCCGACGACATCGAGTTCGAGCTCGTCGAGCCGCTGCGCCAGCTGTTCAAGGACGAGGTCCGGATGGTCGGCCAGGAGCTCGGCCTGCCCGAGGAGATCGTCCAGCGCCAGCCGTTCCCCGGCCCCGGCCTCGGCATCCGCATCGTCGGCGAGGTCACCAAGGAGCGCCTGGACCTGCTGCGCGAGGCCGACGCCATCGCCCGCGAGGAGCTCACCGCGGCCGGCCTCGACCGCGAGATCTGGCAGTGCCCGGTCGTCCTGCTCGCCGACGTCCGCTCCGTGGGCGTCCAGGGCGACGGCCGCACCTACGGTCACCCGATCGTGCTGCGCCCCGTCTCCTCCGAGGACGCCATGACGGCGGACTGGTCGCGCCTGCCCTACGAGGTGCTCGCCAAGATCTCGACCCGCATCACCAACGAGGTCGCCGACGTCAACCGTGTCGTCCTCGACGTCACGAGCAAGCCGCCGGGCACCATCGAGTGGGAGTAATCGCTCCCGCATGCCGTTGAAGCCGTCGTCCCGGACCTCCGGGGCGGCGGCTTCGTCGTGTTCACGTCGGGACTCTGGTGACTTGACCGGCCGGGCGTTACCTTCCGGCGCATGAGCGTGATACCGGACCCCGTCCCCGTCGAACGGCTCCACTTCGCCATGCCGCCCGTCCACGCGACGGCCGAGGAGGAACGCGCCCACCGCAAGCAGCGGCTCGCGGGCGCGCTCCGGATCTTCGGGCGGCTCGGGTACGAGGAGGGCGTCTCGGGCCACATCACCGCCCGCGACCCGGAGCTTCCCGACTGCTTCTGGGTGAACCCCTTCGGGGCGCCGTTCGAGGAGGTCACCGCGAGCGACCTCATCCTGGTCAACGGCGAGGGACAGGTCCTCCGGGGCGGCCACCACGTCAACCAGGCGGCCTTCACCGTCCACGCCCAGGTCCACCGGGCCCGGCCCGACGCCGTCGCCGTCGCCCACACCCACTCCGTCCACGGGCGGGCCCTCGCCGCGCTCGGCGAACTCCTCGACCCGATCACCCAGGAGGCCTGCGCCTTCTACCAGGACCACGCCCTGTACGACGCCTACACCGGCGTCACCGTGGACGCCGAGGAAGGCCGCCGGATCGCCATCGCCCTCGGCACCTTCAAGGCCATCGTGCTCCGCAACCACGGGCTGCTCACCGTCGGCACCTCCGTCGACGCGGCCGCCTGGTGGTTCATCGCCCTGGAACGCTCCGCCCAGGTGCAACTGGCCGCGCGCGCCGCCGGCAAGCCCGTGCTCATCGACCACCGCGACGCGGTCGCCACCCGGGAACAGCTCGGCAGCGACCTCGTCGCCTGGATCAACTACCAGCCCCTGTGGCGCAGGATCAGCCGAACGGACCCCGAACTCCTGTCGTAACACCATCGCTTCACCCTTCTGTACGTCAATGAGATGGCTCGGCAATCACTCTCCGGCGGGGCGCACGCGGCAGGCGCGGGAGCCGCCGGTACGGCACAATTCCGTGCAATCAACGGCTTGTTGGCCCTTCGGGGCGCTCCGGTCCGCATCGACGCGGGCCGTGAAGTGAGCTCGTGAGCTCGGGAGTGGGCACCGTGGCGGTTCAAGAGGCGAGACAGTACGGCGAGCACGCGACGGCCTGCGCCGGCTGCGCCCACTGCGGGCAGGCCGGGCACCGGCGGGCCGTCGCCGCCTTCCTCGCCCGGCGCGACGAACTCGCCGCCGGGCACGGCGTCCCCGCGGCCGTCGCCCACTCGCCGGTCGCCGCCCGCCAGTGGGTCTCCGACGAGCTCGCCCAGTCCGCCCGCGCGGTGACCGCGCGCGGCCGGGAGGCCGGGCTCGCCTGGCTCGACCGGGTACGGCGCGGAGGCCTCGGCGCGGTCTGGGGTGCCGTCCTCGCCCTCCTCCTCGGCCAGGCCCTCACCGCCGTCGACGGCGGCTGGACCGGCGCCCGCACGGCCGGCCTCTGCACCGCCCTGCTCCTCGCCGTCCTGCTCAGCGCCGCCGCCCACGCCCACCGGGCCCGCGGCGGTCTCCTCGCCCCGCTGATCGGCGAGGACAACCGGCTCTCCACCACCCGCGCCGTCGCCGCCGGCTGGCTGCTGTTCCTCGGATACACCCTCCTCTTCCTGGCCTTCCGGTCGCCGGGCGCGACCGCCTTCGCCCTGTCCCGCGGCGCGGGTCTCCTCACCGTCCTCGCCCTCGTCGCCTCCGTCACCGTCACCTCCCGTCTCGTCGTCGCCCTCGGGATCGCGGCCGGCCGCCTCCAGAAGGTGCGCGCCGACCGCCCGCGCGCCGCCGACCTGGTCTGCGACGACAGCGGCCGGGCCGCCCTCGTCGACGTCCAGTACCTCCTGGTCTCCGGCGCCGTCCTGGCCCTGGCCGCCGTCGGCCTGGCCCGCGACCCCGGTCGGCTCCCCGAGGTGCCCTGGTCCCTCGTGCTGCTCGTCGGCGTCTCGGCCGCCTGGCACCTCGCCGCCAAGTGCACCGAGGGCGTCCGCCCCGCGATCCACTCCGTGGTCCGCTCCCGGGAGGCCGGCGACCTCGACGCCCCGATCCGCACGGGAGACGACATCGAGATCCGCGGCCGCGGCTTCGTCCCGCCCGGCGCGGGTGCCCCCGACCCCATGACCCGTCTGGTCGTCCGCATCGGCCCCGTCCACGCCCACGTGCCGCTGGTCCCCGTCCCGGGCGGCTTCGCCAACCCCACCGACACGGCCCTCACCGTCCCTCTCCCCGTGGACGTCGAACCGGGCCGGGTGGAGGTCTCGGTCGTCACCGCGGCCGGCGTGGAGACCAACCGCGTCGTGATCGACGTCACGGACTGAACGTCCGCCCCCCTTCCCACACCCCCGTACCGGGTGCGAGGAGAATCGTCCCCGCGAACAGTCGTACGGGGCGTGGAGAGGTGACCGACGATGACGGGACAGACGGACCGACCGCACGACACGGACGGGCCCGGCAGCCCCAGCGGCCTGCCCGGCTGGGGTGGGACCGGCGGCCCCAGCGGCCTGTCCGGCTCCGGTGGGACCGGTGACTCGGGCGGCCTGTCCGGCTTCGGAGGCCCGGGCGGCACCGGTGACCTGCGCGGTACCGGTGACCTGCGCGACACCGGCGGGACCAGCGGCTCCGGGCGTTCCGTCGGGCGGCAGGCGGCCTTCGATCGGTGGAGGGCTGCCGCCTCCCGCTACGCACTCCTTCCGCTGAGGCTCTTCCTCGGGGTCACCTTCGTCTACGCCGGACTCGACAAGCTCACCGACTCCGTCTTCCTCGCCGACACGGGCACCGGCTCGATCGGCGAGATGATGCGCGGTGTCCGCGACAGCTCCGCGATCCCCGCCCTCGTCGACCTCGCCCTCCACAACCCGACGGGCTTCGGCTACGCCATCGCCTTCGGTGAGCTCGCCGTCGGGCTCGGGACCCTCTTCGGCCTCTTCGCCCGGTCGGCGGCGCTCGGCGGCGTGCTGATCTCTCTGAGTCTCTGGCTGACCGTGAGCTGGCAGGCGCAGCCGTACTACCTCGGCAACGACCTGCCCTATCTGATGTCCTGGCTCCCGCTGCTGCTGGCCGGGGCCCCGGTGCTCTCGCTGGACCGGCTCCTCGCCGAACGGCGCCGTATTCGATAGGCGACCCAGGTCGCGAGGGCGGCGGTGCCCAGACCAGCGGAGAGCACGGGGATCGCCGCGTACCACGGGGCCGTCCAGGCCCCGGCGGCGTCGCCCGCGTAGGCGCCGGCCAGGACGAGGGCGGTCAGGCCGACGAGCAGTCGGCCGGGGCGGAACTCATGAAGCAGCACGGATGACCTCCACCTGTCCGAGTCCGACCTCCAGTGAGAGGTCCAGGGTGCCCGCCGGGGTGGTCCCGGCAGGCGGGGCGAGCGTCTGGGTCACGTCACGGTCCGGCGCGATGTCGATGTCGCCGGCGGGCGCGCCCGGCAGTTGCAGATCGCCCAGGCCCACCTGGGCGTGCAGCTTCACCACCGCGCTCTTCGGGACGATCACCTTGAGCTGCCCGGCGCCGACCCCGGCGCGCGTGGTCACCGTCGTGCCGGCCGGGAGCGGAAGCCCGGACAGGTCGAGGGTGCCGACGCCGGTGCCCAGCTCGTAGTCCGGCTGCACGGCGGCGACCGAAGCGGGCCGCCATGTCTCGCGGATCCATTCCGTACTGATCCGGTCGGGCAGTGCCGAGGACAGTGCGAGCAGGCCCGCCGTGACCACGGCCAGGAAGACCGTGCCGAACCCGGTCCGTCCGAGGAAACTGCTGACGACGAGGCCCACGCCGAACACCGCGAGTGCGGCGGCCAGCCCGATCTGCAGGCTGCTGCCCAGCGGGTGGGTGTCCCACGTCAGGCCCGTGCCGAGACCGCCCGCGAGCAGGGCGAGCAGGAACACGAGCCCGCCTATGGAGTACGGGCTCCGGCGGACGGAGGGCGTCGGCCGCCCGGGCGCCTCCGGTCCGGGACCCCACTGGCTGCCCGGCTTCGGCACCTCGCCGTTGACCTTGCCGTCCTCGTCGAGGATTCCGTGCGGCCCCCACATGTAGCCGATGGCCAGCTTGCCCGTGGAGCCGTCCTTGACGATCGGGTCCCTCCACCAGGAGGGGGACTCGAAGATCGGCGGGGCCTTGGTCTCGGGCGGTGCCTCGGCGACCGCGAGGGCCGCCGGGGTGTCCGGTCTTCCCTCGGTCTCGCCGCCGACCCGCCGCCGCTGCGACCACACGGCCGCCCCGCCCACCGCGAGCGTCAGCGTCAGCGTGAATCCGAGCAGCTGCCCGCTGTGCATCGTCGACAGGAAGATCCCGCAGCCGATCAGCGCCATCAGCAGGGCCGCCAGGGAGGCCCCGGACACCCGGCCCGTCAGCAGTCTGCGGCCCTCGCTCTCCTCCTCGCCCGCGAGCGGGATCAGCAGCCACGCGAAGCCGTAGAACAGCAGCCCCAGGCCGCCCGTCACCGCCAGCACGCCGATCACCACCCGGAATATCACCGGGTCGAGGTCGAAGTGCCGCCCGAGACCTCCGCAGACGCCACCCACGACGTTGCTTCCGCGCGAGCGCCGGAGCGGCGGGGCGGTATCGGCCTCCGCCGGCGGCGGGGCCTCGTGCTGCGAAGGCATCGAACTCGTCATGTCTCCATGGTGACGGCCCGTGACGCCCCGCGGCACCGGGGCCGACCCTGGCCCGACCCTGATATTCGCGGGGCCACCGTCCCCGAGTCCGTACCAGGGACGATCTCAGGGCCGCCCCTGATGTCCGGGGCGGGCCGGACGTGTGACGATCGGTGCATGTCCGCAACCGCTCGTGTCACCGAGACCGACGAACCACCCGTGCGCAGGCTCTACCGGAGCGCCGACGGGCGGTGGCTCGGCGGTGTGGCGCGCGGCCTCGCGGGGCATCTGGGTCTGCCGGTCGTCTGGGTGCGGGCGCTCTTCGTGGTGCTGTCGTTCTCGAACGGCCTGGGCATCGTGCTCTACGCGGTCTTCTGGATCGTCGTCCCGCTCGGTGTCGGTGGCAGGTCCGCCCCGCGCTCCCTCTTCGAGGAGACCCCGGACGGGCGGCGCAGACTGCGCAAGCCCGACAGCGGCCAGGTCGTCGCCCTGATCGCGCTCGGCATCGGCATCGCGGCCCTCGTCGGGAACATCAGCGTCGACAACGAGACCGGGCGCTACATATGGCCCCTCCTCCTGATCGCCGTCGGTGTCGTCCTCGTCTGGAGACAGGTGGACAACGCCCGCCGGGCCAGCTGGACCGACGCCGGCCGCCACAGACGGGCGCTCCAGATCGTCCGCGGTCTCGTCGGTGTCGGGCTCGTCGGCACCGGCCTCGCGGTCTTCGTGGTGGTCCGCGGCTCCGTCGCCCAGCTGGGCACGGCGCTCACCGCCGCCGTCGCGGTCCTCACCGGCATAGCCCTGCTCGCGGGTCCGTGGCTGGTCCGGATGTCGCAGGACCTCACCGAGGAGCGGACCATGCGCATCCGCGCGCAGGAGCGCGCGGAGGTCGCGGCCCACGTCCACGACTCCGTGCTGCACACCCTCACGCTGATCCAGCGCAACGCCGACGACGCCGGCGAGGTGCGCCGCCTGGCCCGCGCGCAGGAGCGCGAGCTGCGGAACTGGCTCTACAAGCCCGAGGGCACCGGCCGGGACGAGGAGCCCGAGACGCTCGCGGAGGCGGTGAAGAGGGCCGCGGCCGAGGTGGAGGACAAGCACGGTGTCCCGCTGGAGGTGGTCGTCGTCGGCGACTGCCCCCTCGACGAGAAGCTGACCGCGCAGATGCAGGCCGCGCGCGAGGCGATGGTCAACGCCGCCAAGTACGGTGGCGAGGGCGGGGCCGTGCAGGTGTACGCCGAGGTGGAGGGCCGCATGGTGTTCGTCTCGGTGCGGGACCGGGGGCCGGGCTTCGACCTGGACGCGGTGCCGGAGGACCGGATGGGCGTACGAGAATCGATCATCGGCCGTATGCAGCGGAACGGCGGTACGGCCCGGCTGCGGTCACCGCAGGGTGGGGGCACCGAAGTGGAGCTCGAGATGGAGAGGGCGGACGGATGAGCGACGAGACCGGAGCGGCGACCGGAGCCGATGCGGGGGCGCCGGGCACGGAGCGCCGGGTGCGGGTGGTGCTCGTCGACGACCACCGGATGTTCCGCACCGGGGTCCAGGCCGAGATCGGCCGGACCGAGGTCACCGGTGTCGAGGTGGTCGGCGAGGCCGCCGATGTCGACCAGGCGGTCACGGTCATCACCGCGACCCGCCCCGAGGTCGTCCTCCTCGACGTGCACCTGCCGGGCGGCGGCGGGGTCGAGGTGCTGCGGCGCTGCGCGAGCCTGATGGGCGCGTCCGAGGACCCGGTGCGTTTCCTGGCCCTGTCGGTCTCGGACGCGGCCGAGGACGTCATCGGGGTGATCCGGGGCGGAGCCCGCGGCTATGTGACCAAGACGATCACCGGCACGGACCTGGTCGACTCGATCTTCCGGGTCCAGGAGGGCGACGCCGTCTTCTCGCCGCGTCTCGCCGGTTTCGTCCTGGACGCCTTCGCCTCGACGGACGCGCCGCCGGTGGACGAGGACCTGGACCGGCTCACCCAGCGGGAGCGGGAGGTGCTGCGGCTGATCGCCCGGGGGTACGCGTACAAGGAGATCGCCAAGCAGCTCTACATCTCGGTGAAGACGGTCGAGTCGCACGTCTCGGCGGTGCTGCGGAAGCTCCAGCTCTCCAACCGCCACGAGCTGACGCGCTGGGCCACCGCCCGCCGCCTGGTCTGAGCGGAGCCGCGCGGAGCCGGGCCGAGTCGGGCCGAGCCGGGCCGGGCCGAGCCGGGCGGAGCCGAGTGGGGCTCAGTCGACTCGGGTTGCTCCGGCGAAGGGCATTTCGTCGATGGGGGCGATGCGTACCGGGGCGCCGGGGCGGGGGGCGTGGATCATCTGGCCGCCGCCGATGTAGAGCCCGACGTGGCTGATCCCGGAGTAGAAGAAGACGAGGTCGCCGGGGGCGAGCTGGGAGCGGGAGACGCGTCGGCCGGCGTTGATCTGGGTGTACGTGGTGCGGGGCAGGGAGACGCCGGCCGCGCGCCAGGCCGCCTGGGTGAGGCCGGAGCAGTCGTACGCGGAGGGGCCCGTCGCCCCCCAGACGTACGGCTTGCCGAGCTGGGCGCGGGCGAAGGCGATGGCTTCGGCGGCCCGGCCGGCCGGGACGGTGACCGGTTCGCGCTCGCCGCCCGAGGAGCGGTCGGCCCGGACGGGGGCGGAGCCTTCGGACGTGCCCGGGGCGTTCGGCGCGTCGGTCCGCGTCGAGGGGCCGGAGCCGTCCCGGGCCGCGGCGGCCGCCTCGTAGCGTGCGCGTTCCTCCGCGGTCAGCCGGGCGAGCAGCGTCCTGGCCTCCGCCAGCTTGGTGACGACGGCCGTCTTCTGCCTGCGCAGCTCGGCCTCGTGTCCGCGCAGTGCGGTGAGCGTCCCCGCCGACTCGCCGCGCAGCTGCCGGATCGCGGCGAGCTCGCGCCGTACGGCCGTGATGGCGGCGGCCTGCCGTTCCCCGGCCTTCTCGGCGAGCGCGGCCCGCTCCAGGTACTGGTCGGGGTTGGAGGTGAGGGCGAGCTGCACGGCGGGGTCGAGTCCTCCGGAGCGGTACTGGGCGGCGGCCATGGCCCCGAGGCCGTCACGGGCGGCGTTGAGCCGCTCGGTCCTGCGGGCGGCCTCGTCGCGCAGCCGGTCGAAGGCGGCGCGTGCCTCGTCGGCCTTCTCCTTCGCCCCGTTGTACCGCTCGGTCGCGACCTCGGCCTCCTCGTAGAGCCGGTCGACCTTCGCCTTGACCTGGGCGGTGGTGGGCCGGGGGTCCGCGTGTCCGGAGCCTTCGAAGAGCGTCGCCGTCGCCGCCGAGGCGAGGGCGAGGGTGGCGGCGGTGCGGACCGCGGAGGTGCCGAGGGGGGACTGTTTGGACTTCCGGTGAGCTGCCACGAGGGCGGGTCACATCCTCTTCCCTGGGGGACGGTGACCGCCGGGCCGGCGGCGGGCCGCACAGGGGAGACGGACCGCCGCCGGTTTTCTCGGCGGGGGTGACCGACGGCCGCCGGATCGCCGACGGGGGTGGGGAGCCGGTCACCTGGTGGAGGACGCTAAACCTGGGGTCACGGCCGGACGGGGAGTTGACCGCTATTGGCGACAGTTGACGTGTCGGGGATCGGAACCGTTCGCCCGGAGTGAGGGGTCGGGGACATTCCGTCGGCCGCCCGACCGAACCGCCGGAAGGAGTGGACCCGGCCGGAAAGCGGTGGTAGGGCCCCGGTTAGGCTCCGCCCCATGGACGTACTCATCAATGTCTTCGTCGCCCTGCACATCATCGGTATCGCCTCCCTCCTCGGCGGCTTCCTCACCCAGATGAAGGCGATGGGCGCCGGTACGGCCCGCTTCGTCCCCGCGATGCTGCACGGCGCGCTGACCATGCTGGTCACGGGCGTCGCGCTCGTCGGCCTCAACCAGGCCGACGACCACACCGTGAACAACCTCAAGGTCGGCATCAAGCTGGCGATCCTCGTCGTGATCCTGGGCCTCGTCTACGTCAAGCGGGACGAGGAGAAGGTCGACAAGGGCCTCTTCGGCGCCGTCGGCGGCCTGACCATGGCGAACATCTTCATCGCGACCCTCTGGGTGTGAGGGCTTCCACAGAGACCGTCCCGAAGGCGGGCCCGGATGTCGGTGGGGCGTCCTAGACTCGTGAGGCGATGAGCAGCCTCTTTGACGACAGCTTCCTGGCCGGCCTCCAGAACCACGCCGAGGAGCCCCCGCCCCCGCCCGAGGACCCCGCGGACGAGGAGTACGGCTCCCCGGCTGCGGAGGAGGTCCCGCACGACCTCTTCGGGGAGCACTTCGACGCGCCCCCGCCCGCCCGGGAGACGCACTACCGCGACGGCCACCCCCGGCCCGTCGTGGACCCCGCCGCGCTCCTGGAAGGGCTGAACGAACAGCAGCGCGCCGCCGTCGTCCACACCGGCACCCCGCTGCTCATCGTCGCCGGCGCCGGCTCCGGCAAGACCCGGGTGCTCACCCACCGCATCGCCCACCTCCTTGGCACGCGGCACGTCCACCCCGGCCAGATACTGGCGATCACCTTCACCAACAAGGCCGCCGGCGAGATGAAGGAGCGCGTCGAGCAGCTCGTCGGACCGCGCGCGAGCGCGATGTGGGTCATGACCTTCCACAGCGCGTGCGTCCGCATCCTGCGCCGCGAGTCGAAGCGCCTCGGCTTCACCTCCTCCTTCTCGATCTACGACGCCGCCGACTCCAAGCGGCTGATGTCCCTGGTCTGCCGCGACCTGGACCTCGACCCGAAGAAGTTCCCGCCGAAGGCGTTCAGCGCCAAGATCTCGAACCTCAAGAACGAGCTGATCGACGAGGAGACCTTCGCCGACCAGGCCGCCGACGGCTTCGAGAAGACGCTCGCCGAGGCGTACCGGATGTACCAGGCGCGGCTGCGCGAGGCCAACGCCCTGGACTTCGACGACATCATCATGACGACGGTCCACCTGCTCCAGGCGTTCCCGGACGTCGCCGAGCACTACCGCCGCCGCTTCCGGCACGTCCTCGTCGACGAGTACCAGGACACCAACCACGCGCAGTACACCCTCGTGCGGGAGCTCGTCGGCACCGGCTACGAGGACCTCGGCCCGGCCGAGCTGTGCGTCGTCGGCGACGCCGACCAGTCGATCTACGCCTTCCGCGGCGCCACCATCCGCAACATCCTCCAGTTCGAGGAGGACTACCCGGACGCGACGACGATCCTCCTGGAGCAGAACTACCGCTCCACCCAGACGATCCTGTCCGCCGCCAACGCCGTCATCGAGCGCAACGAGTCCCGCCGCCCCAAGAACCTGTGGACGAACGCGGGCGCGGGAGCGCAGATCACCGGCTACGTCGCCGACACCGAGCACGACGAGGCCCAGTTCGTCGCCGACGAGATCGACCGGCTCACCGACGCGGGCGACGCCAAGGCGGGGGACGTCGCCGTCTTCTACCGGACCAACGCCCAGTCCCGCGTCTTCGAAGAGGTGTTCATCCGCGTCGGACTGCCCTACAAGGTCGTCGGCGGCGTGCGCTTCTACGAGCGCAAGGAGGTCCGGGACGTCCTGGCGTACCTGCGCGTCCTCGCCAACCCCGAGGACAACGTCCCGCTGCGCCGCATCCTCAACGTCCCCAAGCGGGGCATCGGCGAGCGCGCCGAGGCGATGATCGACGCCCTCTCCCTGCGCGAGAGGATCACCTTCCCGCAGGCCCTCAAGCGGGTCGACGAGGCGTACGGCATGGCCGCGCGCTCGGCGAACGCGGTGAAGCGGTTCAACGCGCTCATGGACGAGCTGCGCACCGTCGTCGAGTCCGGCGCCGGTCCCGCCGTCGTCCTGGAAGCGGTCCTGGAGCGGACGGGCTATCTGGCCGAGCTCCAGGCCTCGACGGACCCGCAGGACGAGACCCGGATCGAGAACCTCCAGGAACTCGCCGCCGTCGCCCTGGAGTTCGAGCAGGAGCGCGGCGAGGAGCCCGCGACCCTCGCCGAGTTCCTGGAGAAGGTCGCGCTCGTCGCCGACTCCGACCAGATCCCGGACGAGGACGAGGAGGGCCGGGGCGTCATCACCCTGATGACCCTGCACACCGCCAAGGGCCTGGAGTTCCCGGTGGTGTTCCTCACCGGCATGGAGGACGGCGTCTTCCCGCACATGCGCGCCCTCGGGCAGACGAAGGAGCTGGAGGAGGAGCGGCGCCTCGCGTACGTCGGCATCACGCGCGCGCGTGAGCGGCTCTACCTCACCCGCTCGTCGATGCGCAGCGCCTGGGGCCAGCCCTCGTACAACCCGGCCTCGCGCTTCCTGGAGGAGATCCCGCCCGCGTACCTGGAGTGGAAGCGGACCGGTCCGATGGTCAAGCCCGCCGGGCCGACCTCGGGGATCACCTCCTCGCTGTCCTCCTCCCGCGCGCGCTCCGGCCCCTCCGGCTTCGCCACCCGGCGCGCCGGCGACAAGCCGGTGATCTCCCTCCAGGTCGGCGACCGGGTCACGCACGACCAGTTCGGCCTCGGTACGGTCGTGTCGGTGACCGGAGCGGGCTCGGACGCCCAGGCGACCATCGACTTCGGCGACGACAAGCCGAAGCGGCTGCTGCTGCGGTACGCGCCGGTCGAGAAGCTGTAAGCGAGACGGTTGGTACGCGAAGGGCCCCGGCAGTGGATGCCGGGGCCCTTCGCGTACGGGTACGGGCTCGTACGGGTACGGGGAAAGCTCAGCTGGTCGGGTCGAGGCCGTGGCTGCGCAGCCAGGCCAGCGGGTCGATCGCGGAGCCGGCGTTCGGCCGGACCTCGAAGTGGAGGTGCGGGCCGGTGGAGTTGCCGGAGTTGCCGGAGTAGGCGATGACGTCGCCGGCCTTGACGTGGCCCGAGCGGATCTTGGTGCTGCTCAGGTGGCAGTACCAGGTCTCGGTGCCGTTGGGGGAGGTCACGATCGCCATGTTGCCGTAGGCGCTGTTCCACTGCGTGCGGACGGTGCCGTCGGTCGCGGCCATGACGGGGGTGCCGTACTGCACGGGGAAGTCGATGCCCGTGTGCACCGACATCCAGTTGACGCCCGCCTGGCCGAAGCGCGCGCTGAGCTGGTGGAGCGTCACCGGCAGCACGTACTTGGGGCGCAGCGCCTCCTTGCGGGCCGCTTCCTCCTCGCGCTTCTTCTTGTCGGCCGCCTGGCGGGCCCGGAGGTCGATGCGCTCCTGGGTGCGGCTGGCGCGGTCGCCGAAGTCGCGGGCGTCGGCGTTGAGCGCGGCGAGCTGGGTGTCGAACGCGTGGTTGGCGGCGACCTGCTTGACCGAGGCCGGGTCGGCGGCGGCGAGCGAGGTGGTGTTGCCGTCCTTCTGCCCGCTGTCGGTGGTCCCGGTCAGTCCGCCGACGGAGGCGGCGGCGATGCCGGCGACGCCCATGACGCAGGCGGAGGGGACGGCGACGGTCAGCAGCGCGGACCGCTTGGCGGGGGTGCGGCGACGGCCGCGGCTGCCGCCGGAGGAGCGGCGCACGGGGCGGCCGGCGACGGGCGGTTCGGTGCGGAGCTCGACGGCCGGACGGTCGTACGTGCCGTCCTCGCCGTCCTCGTCGAGGGCTTCCGGAGTCCCGGCCTCCGCCAGGTCGTAGGCCTCGTCGGAGCCTTCGTAGGCGTCGTCGGAATCGTCGTAGGCCTCGTGGACCTCGTCGGAGGCGTGTCCGTCGTGTCCTTCGTGCCCCTCGTGTTCCCCGGGGACGTACTCGAAGGCGAACTCGGCGGTGTGCTCGGCCTGCGCGGCATGCGGGGTGTACTGCTGCGGGACGACCGGCTCGGGCTCCGGGGCCGCGTGGTTCCACGCGGTCGCGTCGAAGGCGCCGGTCTCGGTCGCGAAGGCGGGGGCGGCCCACTGGCCGGTGGCGTCGTAGGCCTCGTAGCCGTAGGTGCCCTGGGCGGCGTAGGCGCCGGCGTGGGCGGTCTCGTACTGGCCGGTGTGCTGGGCCTCGGTCCAGGCGGAGGCGTCCCACTGGCCGGTGGTGTCGTACTGCGCCGCGGCGGTCCCGTACGCGCCGGTGGCCTCGTAGGAGGAGGTGGCGGCGGTGTTCCACTGGCCCGTGGTGTCCCACTGGCCGGTCGTGTCGTACTGCCCGGTGGTGTCGTACTGCCCCGTCGTCGCGTACGTGCCGGTGGCGGCGTACTGGCCGAGGTCCCACTGGCCGCTGTGGTCGGCCTGGCCGCCGGCGTAGGCGCCGAACAGCGGGTCGATGGCGAAACTGCCGGTGGTGTGGGCGCCGTCTCCGACGTACCCGGCGTGGGGGTGCTGGTCGTTCACCAACGTCTCTCTCGCCTCGGCAGCAGGACCAGTCCGGGGCGGGCCCGTGAAGGGGTGTCCCGGGGGTAAGCAGTGGCGCGACTGTACCCGGCGGTACGCGGGGCGGACAATCTTCGGAGGGGTTTGGGCCCGTAGGAAAAGGGCAATCGACCGTGTTTTGCCAGGTCGGGTGGAGAGCTTTGGCCTTGTGTTCGATGAACGTTCGAAGAACGGTGTCGTGCGCTCAGGCGACGGAGGTGGCGCCGGACCCCTCGTCCCGCCTCCCGGAGACGGCCGGACCGCCGGCGTCGAGGGCCTCCCGGACCCCGGCGGCCACCGTCGGGTGCACGGGCAGCGCGAGATGGCCGATGCCGCTCACCCGCACGTTGTGCACGAGCAGGTCGGGGTGGTCGAGACGGGCGGTCTCCACCGGCACCATCACCTGGTCCAGATCGCTCCAGAAGCTCACGAACCGGGTCCGGCAGCCGGGCGCGGGCCCGGCGAGCTCCCGCAGGACCTCCGAACCCGGCCGCATCTGCCGCACCAGCGGATGCGCGTCGGCGAGCGGGGCCACCGTGGTGCCCGCGTGCGGGGTGCCCAGCGTCACGAGGGTCCGCACCCGGCTGTCGCCGCCCAGTCGCTGCACGTAGTAGCGGGCGATGAGGCCGCCCAGGCTGTGCCCGACGACGTCGACCTCGGCGTGTCCGGTGCGGGCGCGGATCTCGTCCACCCGGCGGCCGAGCAGTTCGGCGGCGGCCCGCAGGTCGCAGGTGAGCGGGGAGTAGTTGAGCGACTCGACGTGGTCACGGCCGTGCCGGACGAGGGAGCGGCGCAGCAGGACGAAGACCGAACGGTTGTCGACGAAGCCGTGCAGGAGGACGACGGGGCGGCTTCCCGCGGCGATCGTGGCGGGGGCGCCGGAGGTGTCGGGGGAGGGCTCGTCGGGTGTCGCGGTGGGCGTCGTGCCGGGCTTCTCGGTGGGCTTCGCGGTGGTGGAGAGCCGCTCGGCGACGATCCCGGACGGGTAGAGGACGAGATGGCCGGTGAGGATCGCGACTTCCAGCGCGGTGGCCTTCATCAGGGCGGTGACCTTGGCGAGCTCCATGGCCGGCCTCCCGAACGGCACGCGGGGCCGGACGGTACGCCGGTCCGCCGCGCCCCCGTGCCGCACGGACGGCGGCACGGGGGCGCGGCGGGCCTCGTCGCGGCTCCCTTCGCGACCGGCCCCGCTCGCGGCTGGTGGGCCCAGGAGGAGGGCCCGGAAGCGGGGACGGCGCAGAGCGAACATGTCCCACGTGTGATTTCCCCCTCGCTCGCCACCGCGAAACGGCCGGGTGCGGGATGCTGGAGATAACGTTCGTTCACCTCCCCGGCAATGAAGCGCGGGGGTCGCATGTGGAGGCAGTGATGGGTGTGAGCGGTCCGATCCGGGTGGTCGTCGCCAAGCCGGGTCTCGACGGTCACGATCGCGGGGCCAAGGTGATCGCGCGAGCGCTCCGCGACGCCGGCATGGAGGTCATCTACACCGGGCTCCACCAGACGCCCGAACAGATCGTCGACACCGCGATCCAGGAGGACGCCGACGCCATCGGCCTCTCGATCCTCTCGGGAGCGCACAACACGCTGTTCGCGAAGGTCCTGGAGCTCCTCAAGGACCGCGACGCGGAGGACATCAAGGTCTTCGGCGGCGGCATCATCCCCGAAGCGGACATCGCCCCGCTGAAGGAGAAGGGCGTCGCGGAGATCTTCACGCCGGGCGCGACGACCGCGTCCATCGTCGACTGGGTGAACGCGAACATCCGCGTCGCGGCGTAGTCCGCCGCGCACCTCGCTCGTCAGGGCCTTCCCGCACGGGAAGGCCCTGACGTGTCTCATGGGGCGGTCCCCCGCGGCGGTGTGAGTTCCGCGCGCATCGCCGCGCGGAGCCGGAGCGTGGAGACCAGGCGCTGGAAGGCCTCCGCCCAGTAGTCGCCCGCGCCCGGCGCGCTGTCCTCCGCCTCGTCGGGACGGGCCGTCAGGGACTCCAGCTGCCGGGCCGCCTCGGGGGCGAGGCAGCGCTCCGCCAGGCCCATCACCCCGCTGAAGCTCCACGGGTAACTGCCCGCCTCCCGCGCGATGTCGAGGGCGTCGATCACCGCCGCGCCGAGCGGCTCCGCCCACGGCACGGCGCAGACGCCGAGCAGCTGGAACGCCTCCGAGAGCCCGTGCGCCGCGACGAACGAGGCCACCCAGCGCGCCCGTTCCTCCACGGACAGCGTCGAGAGGAGCTGGGCGCGCTCGGCCAGGGACGAGGTGCCCGGGCCCGTCGCGGGCGGGACCGCCGGCGAACCGAGCAGCGCGCGCGACCAGTCCGGGTCCCGCTGGCGCACGGCGGCCCGGCACCAGGCCGCATGCAGCTCGGCCTGCCAGTCGTCGGCCACCGGCAGCGCCACGATCTCCTCCGGGGTGCGGCCCCCGAACCTCGTCGGCCAGAAGGGCAGCGGCGCCGCCTCGACGAGCTGCCCCAGCCACCAGGAACGCTCGCCCCGGCCCGCCGGGGGCGTCGCCACCAGGCCGTCCCGCTGCATCGCCGCGTCGCACTCGTGCGGGGCCTCGACGGCGATCGTCGGCGTCGGGGCCGTACGGTCCAGACCGACGCAGGTCGCGGCCCGGCCCGCCATCCGGCCCGCGAGGGCGGAGGCCGGCAGGGCGGAGAGCAGCTCGGCGGCGGTGGCCCGGACGTTCCGGCTGCGGTCGCCCAGGGCCTCTTCGAGGAACTCCTCGTCGGCGTCGGAGAGCCCGGTGCGCAGCGAGTCCAGGAACATCAGCCGGTCCTCCGCCCGCTCGGCGGACCAGGTCGACGCGAGCAGCGCGAGACCGGCGGCCGGGTCCTCGGTCCGTACGGCGGCGAGCAGGGCGACCCGCTCGGCGAACAGGCCCTCGTCCCACAGGGCGCGGACCCCCTCCGCGTCCCCCGGGGACGGGAGCCCGCCGGCCGCGCCCGTGCCCCGGAGGGCGAACTTCCACTCGGGGTTGAGCCGGGCCAGCCACAGACCGCGCGGGCCGGCCAGGCGGAGCGCCTGGGGCCGCAGGTCGGTGCGGGCCCTGGCCGCGTCGAGCAGCGCCGGCAGGGTGGCCGGCGCCGCCTTGTAGCCCTGCTGGTTGGCGAGGGCCAGCCACTGGGGGAGCAGCTCGGCCAGATCGGGGGCGGCCCCGCGCCGTCCGGCGGGCGAGGGCGCGGCCCGGTCGGCGAGCAGCTGGTCGAGGCGGAGCCGGGCGGCCTCGGGCAGCGGGGCGCGCGGGTCCTCCGGAGCGGGCTCCGGCAGGGGCGCGGCGGGCCCCGGCCGCAGCCCCGCCCTGCGTCGTACGGTGTGCAGCGCGGCGGCGTCGAGCAGCGCGCCCGGCACGTCCCGGGGCGCCACGGAGCCCGCGAGCCCGGCGGGGGGCCGCCGGTCCGTCCCGAGCAGCGCCGCACTGACGAGCTCCTCCCAGGCGCGGGCGGAACCGTCGTCGTCGAGCCCCGTCGCCGGCGGCGGGGCAGGGGCCGGGGGCGTGGCCGCAGTGGTCGCGGTTGTGGTCGTACGGCTCGCGTCGGGGTCGGTCGTGGTCTCCGCCGTCGGGGCGGACGCGGTGCTCGGGTCCATCGGGCTCCTCCGGTGGGTCGGTGCGCGGTGACCGGGCGTCATGCGCGTCTGCGTCATAGGAGGGGGACCGTCTCGCCCGGGGTCTCCGGCGACCAGGCGGCGAGCGGGCTGAACCCCCGGTGCCCGCACTCCCCGAACACGGTCACCGGGGCGCCGCCGGACACGGCGAGCAGCCGCCAGAGGCCGGACCGGGACTGGGCGGCGGGCGTCAGGGGCACCGCCTCGCGGCCGTCGGCGTCGGCGAGCTGCCAGCCGTACTCCCCGCGCGCCGGTACGACCCCGCTCAGCGTCACCGGCCAGGAGTCCAGCCACGGGTCCTCGCCCAGCGCGCGGCCGTACGCGTCGAGCGCCGCGCCGACCGGTCCGCCCGCCGGCGGGGCGACGGGGCCCGGGACCGGGACGAAGTGCTCGCCCGGCTCCGCCCGCACCTGGCCGGCGCCGGTGTGCGGGGTCAGTTCGCCGTCGAGCAGCGCGCCCACGGGCAGCGCGAGCCGGGGCGCTCTGCCCGCCGCGCCGTAGGAGAGCAGGAGCGCGGTGCGGCCGGTCGTCGTGCCGTGCAGCCAGATCCGACGGGTGGTCAGCCGGGCGTCGGGGGCGTCGTACTGGGCGAGGACCAGCCAGTGGTCGCGCACCGGGACGCCGTCGGCCGGGGCGGTGAGGCCCACCCGGGTCCGTACCGTCGTCGCGAACGGGGCGGGCAGCCGGTCCGCCGCCAGCCACGCCCGGTCCAGGAGGTGGGTCAGCGCGCACTCCTCCAGGAGCCGCACGGGCCAGCCCGGCCCCGAGCCCGGTATCGCCCCCAGCTCCCGGACCCGCCCGGCGAGCCCCGGCGCCTGGGCGTCGACCATGCGGGCCGCCGTCTCCTCCCACAGCCCGTACCCCGCCTGCCCGGCCGCCGCCAGGCCGCCGCGCAGCAGGTCCGCGAGCCGCTGCTCCAACTCCTGGGCGCCCGCGGTGATCCGGGCCGCCCTGCGCTCGGCCCTGCGGCGCGCCGCCTCGGGGTCCGCCACCGCGCCCGGGCCCCCGGTCTCCCCGCCGGTGCCCTCGGTCCGGCCGCGCCGCGCCGCGAGCCACCGCGCGGCCCAGTCGGGGGCGGGGGAGTCCTCGGCGGCGATCCCGTCCGCCGCGCGGAGCAGCAGCAGGCCCAGCGCGTGCTCGCAGGGGAGCTTCCGACCGGGGCAGCCGCAGGAGTACGCCGGGGCCGTGGTGTCGACGACCGTCCGGTACGGCGCGCTGCCGCCGCCCTTGCACAGCCCCCAGACCGCGCCGTCGCCACACCCCGTCTCCGACCACGGCCCGGCCGTGCCGAGCCCGCTCCCCGCTCTGCGCGACGCTTCGTCAGGAGCCAGTGCCAGCACCTGTTCAGCCGTCCAGCGCACCCCCATGGCATTCATGTCCTCGACGGTAGAGGCCGCCACTGACAACGCTCCTGATCTGGCGGTTCCCTGAGGAGGTGGGAGGCGGAGGCGGGTGATGAGCGATTTGACTTTACTCGTTCTTTACGATTCTCTGCGGCGACCGACGAACCGCACCACGCCGCCCAGGGGACCCCATGAAGCGCACCGTCCGCACCGCCGTCTCGGCCCTCGCCGTCACCGGCCTCGCCCTCGGCCTCGGGGCCTGCGCCGAGGCCACGGAGAAGGCCGTCGACCAGGTCGACAAGTCCGTGACCGAGACCTACGAGGTCACGTACGAGGTCAGCGGCAAGGGCGTCGAGTCGATCGACTTCCACGCCGGCGGCGGCACCGCGATGGAGCCGAAGATCGAGTCGGAGAAGAAGCCCGCCACGCCGTGGAAGAAGACGGTGACGCTGAAGGGCATCATGCCGCCGGCCGTCATGCCCGTCTCCCTCGACCCCGCCGACCTCACCTGCAAGGTCGTCTACCAGGGCAAGGTCATCAAGGAGGCCAAGGGCGAGCAGGCGATGGCGGGTGGCTGCGTCGCCGTCTCCCCTGTCGTCGGCTGACGCCCTCTCGCCGGTCGTGTGCTGACGTCCTCTCGCCGGGCGTGGGTTGACGCCCACCCACCCCTCAGTACCCTCCCAACCGGCCCTGACCAGCGGAGACATCCGATTGTCAGTGCCGTGGTGCACGGTGGATCGCACAGCAGGTCGAACGATCTGGAGGGGGACCCATGCCCGTGCCCGAAACCATCGCGAAGCCCGGTCCCGGTGTCGAGACGGACGCCGGAACGGGCGGGCCGCAGACCGCCACCGAGGCCCTGCGGCCGCACGCCGAGCACGCCTTCGCCCATGAACTGGCGGCCCTCGCCGCCGCCGACGACCGGCCCCGGCCCGCCCGCTGGCGCCTCTCGCCCTGGGCCGTCGCCACCTACCTCTTCGGCGGCACGCTCCCCGACGGGACCGTCGTCACGCCCAAGTACGTCGGGCCGCGCCGCATCGTCGAAGTCGCCGTCACCACGCTCGCCACCGACCGGGCGCTGCTCCTGCTCGGCGTCCCCGGCACCGCCAAGACCTGGGTCTCCGAGCACCTCGCCGCCGCCGTCAGCGGCGACTCCACCCTCCTCGTCCAGGGCACCGCCGGCACCCCCGAGGAAGCCATCCGGTACGGCTGGAACTACGCCCGGCTCCTCGCCCACGGCCCCAGCCGGGACGCCCTCGTCCCCAGCCCCGTGATGCGCGCGATGTCCCGGGGCATGACCGCCCGCGTCGAAGAACTCACCCGCATCCCCGCCGACGTGCAGGACACGCTCATCACGGTCCTGTCCGAGAAGACCCTGCCCGTCCCCGAGCTGGGAGAAGAGGTGCAGGCCGTCCCCGGCTTCAACCTGATCGCCACCGCCAACGACCGCGACCGGGGCGTCAACGAGCTCTCCAGCGCCCTGCGCCGCCGGTTCAACACCGTCGTGCTCCCGCTGCCCGCGACCCCCGACGACGAGGTCGACATCGTCGCCCGCCGCGTCGAGCAGCTCGGACGCTCCCTGCGGCTGCCCGCCCTGCCCGACGGCGCCGACGAGATCCGCCGGGTCGTCACCGTCTTCCGCGAGCTGCGGGACGGCGTCACCGCCGACGGCCGGACGAGGATCAAGTCCCCTTCCGGGACGCTCTCCACCGCCGAGGCCATCTCCGTCGTCACCGGCGGCCTCGCCCTCGCCGCCCACTTCGGCGACGGCGTCCTGCGCCCCGCCGACATCGCCGCCGGCATCCTCGGCGCGGTCGTCCGCGACCCGGCGGCCGACCGGGTCGTCTGGCAGGAGTACCTGGAGACGGTCGTGCGGGAGCGGGACGGCTGGAAGGACTTCTACCGCGCCTGCCGCGAGGTGAGCGCATGACGGCCCCGGGCGCGGCTCCCGCGCCGGGTACGGCTCCCGCGCCGGGTACGGCTCCCGCGCCGGCCGCCCCGACGGCCGCCGCACCGGCCGCCCCGACGGCCCCCGCACCGGCCGCCCCGACGGCCGCGGCGACGGCGCCGGGCCGCGTACCAGAAGCCGGGCCCGCGGGTGCGTCTGCCGTAGCCGGGCCCGGCGCGCCGTGCGGTGGGCCGTTGTTGCTCGGGGTGCGGCACCACGGGCCGGGGTCCGCGCGGGGGGTGCGGGCGGCGTTGGAGGCGAGGCGGCCCGCCGCGGTGCTCGTCGAGGGGCCGGCCGAGGCGGACGCGCTCGTGGCGCTCGCCGGCGACCCGGACATGCGGCCGCCGGTCGCGCTGCTCGCCCATGCCGTGGACGACCCCGGGCGGGCCGCGTTCTGGCCGATGGCCGAGTTCTCGCCCGAGTGGGTGGCGATCCGCTGGGCCCTCGACCGGGGCGCGGCCGTCCGCTTCATCGACCTGCCCGCCGCCCACACCCTCGCCGCCGCCGACCCCACCTGGCGCGACGAGGACGACGAAGCCGCCGGGAGCGGCCCGCGGATCGACCCCGTCGCCGAACTCGCCGGGGCCGCCGGGTACGAGGACCCCGAGCGCTGGTGGGAGGACGTCGTCGAGCTCCCCGGCCCGGGCGACCCCACCGCCCCCTTCGAGGCCCTCGCCGAGGCCATGGGCGCCCTGCGCGAGACGTACGGGCACGGCGGCCACCCGCGCGACCTGGTCCGCGAGGCGTACATGCGGCTCCAGCTGCGCGCCGCCCGCAAGGAGTTCGGGGACTCCGTCGCCGTCGTCTGCGGAGCCTGGCACGTGCCCGCGCTCACCCGCCGCACCACCGTCACCGCCGACCGGGCCCTCCTCAAGGGCCTGCCCAAGGTGAAGACCGAGCTGACCTGGGTCCCCTGGACCCACCGCAGGCTCGCCCGCCGCTCCGGCTACGGCGCCGGGATCGACGCGCCCGGCTGGTACGGGCACCTCTTCGCCGCCCCCGACCGACCCGTCGAGCGCTGGATGACCAAGGTCGCAGGGCTCCTCAGGGCCGAGGACCACCCCGTCTCCTCCGCCCACGTCATCGAGGCCGTCCGGCTCGCCGAGACCCTCGCCGCCCTGCGCGGCCGCCCGCTCCCCGGCCTCGACGAGACGACCGACGCCGTCCGCGCCGTCCTCTGCGAGGGCTCCGACCTGCCGCTCGACCTCGTTCGCGACCGCCTCGTCGTCGGCGACGTCCTCGGCGAGGTCCCGGCCGGCGCCCCCGCCGTACCCCTCCAGCGCGATCTGACCCGCCGCCAGCGCACCCTGCGCCTCAAGCCCGAGGCCCAGGAGCGCGAACTCGACCTCGACCTCCGCAAGGACACCGACGGTGAGCGCAGCCGTCTGCTGCACCGGCTGCGCCTCCTCGGCGTCCGCTGGGGCGAACCGGCCGCCGGGCGCGCCGGCACCGGGACGTTCCGCGAGACCTGGCGGCTGCGCTGGGAGCCCGAGCTGCACGTCCGGGTCGCCGAGGCCGGCGTCTGGGGCACCACCGTCGAGGCCGCAGCCACCGCCAAGGCCGAGTCCCTGGCACTCGCCGCGACCGCCCTCGCCGACGTCACCGACCTCGCCGAGCAGTGCCTCCTCGCCGGGCTCGCCGACGCGCTGCCCGTCGTCATGCGGGCGCTCGCCGACCGGGCCGCGCTCGACACCGACGTCGCGCACCTCGCCCAGGCCCTCCCGGCCCTGGCCCGCTCCCTGCGCTACGGCGACGTCCGCGGCACCGGCACGGCCGCCCTCGGCGAGGTCGCCGCCGGGCTCGCCGAGCGGATCTGCGTCGGCCTGCCCCCCGCCTGCGCCGGACTCGACACCGACGCCGCCGCCCTGATGCGGGACCGTCTCGACGCCGTCCACACGTCGATCGGCCTCCTCCAGGACCTTCCCGGGACGAGCCCCGCCACGGACGCCGGGGCTGGAGGCCCGGCCGCCGCCCCCCGCCCCGGTCTCGCGGACCGCTGGGCCGGGGTGCTGCGGCGGCTCGTCGAGCGGGACCGGGCGCACGGAGTGGTGCGGGGGAGGGCGGCCCGGTTGCTGCTCGACGAGGGGAGGGTCGGGGACGGGGAGGCGGCCGTGTTCATGAGCCGGGCGCTGTCGCCCGGGACGCCGCCGGCCGACGCGGCCGCGTGGATCGACGGTTTCGTGGGCGGGGCCTCCGGGGGAGGGCTGCTGCTCGTGCACGACGAGCGGCTGCTCGGGCTGGTCGACGCGTGGTTGACCGGGGTGCCGGACGGGGCCTTCGCGGATGTGCTGCCGCTGCTGCGCCGCACCTTCTCCTCGTACGAGACGGGCGTGCGCCGCAGCATCGGGGAGCTGGTCGCCCGGGGGCCGCGCTCCCGGGGTGCGGGGACCTCAGGGCCCGCCGTGCCCGGGTTCGCGACCGGGCTCGACCTCGCGCGGGCGGACGCCGTGCTGCCCCTGCTCCACCTCATCCTCGGCAAGGAGGCCTCCGTATGAGCACGAGCACGAGCACGAGCACGAGCACGAGCACGAGCACGAGCACGAGCACGAGTACGAGTACGAGCACGCCCCCCGGCGGCGACGAGCGGCTGCGGCGCTGGCGGCTGGTGCTGGGCGGCGGGGACGCCGAAGGCACCGGCCGGGCGCTCACCGGCACCGACGCCGCCATGGACGGCGCCCTCACCGCGCTCTACGACACCGCGCCCCACGACGGCAGGGGCCGCGGCGCCGGGCTCGGGGCCTCCGCGCCCTCCGTGGCCCGCTGGCTCGGCGACATCCGCACGTACTTCCCGAGCTCCGTCGTCCAGGTCATGCAGCGCGACGCGATCGACCGGCTCGGGCTCGCCACCCTCCTCCTGGAGCCGGAGACGCTGGAGGCCGTCGAGGCCGACGTCCACCTCGTCGGCACCCTGCTCTCGCTCGGAAAGGCCATGCCCGAGAGGACCCGGGAGACGGCGCGCCTGGTGGTGCGCAAGGTCACCGACGAGCTGGAGCGGCGGCTCGCGAGCCGTACCCGCGCCACCCTCGGCGGCGCGCTCGACCGCTCCGCCCGGATCAGCCGCCCCCGCCACCGCGACATCGACTGGGACCGCACGATCCGCGCCAACCTCAAGCACTACCTGCCCGAGCACGGCACGGTCGTCCCCGAGCGGCTCGTCGGCCACGGGCGCGCCTCCCGGGCGGTCCGGAAGGAGGTGGTGCTCTGCGTCGACCAGTCCGGCTCGATGGCGGCCTCCGTCGTCCACGCCGCCGTCTTCGGCGCGGTGCTCGCCTCCCTCCGGTCGCTCGCCACCCGCCTCGTCGTCTTCGACACCTCCGTCGTCGACCTGACCGAGCGGCTCGACGACCCGGTCGACGTCCTCTTCGGCACCCGGCTCGGCGGCGGCACCGACATCAACCGCGCCCTCGCCTACTG
Source organism: Streptomyces sp. NPDC021012 (assembly GCF_044333355.1). Taxonomy (NCBI): domain Bacteria; kingdom Bacillati; phylum Actinomycetota; class Actinomycetes; order Kitasatosporales; family Streptomycetaceae; genus Streptomyces; species Streptomyces sp. NPDC021012. The sequence goes on along the minus strand of NZ_JBIRQU010000001.1, from coordinate 770,799 downwards.
CCAGTCGAGGATCACCCGGCCCGCCGACACCGTGGTCGTGCTCATCAGCGATCTGTACGAGGGAGGCATCCGCGACGAGATGCTGAAGCGGGTCGCGGCGATGAAGGCGTCCGGGGCGCAGTTCGTGAGCCTGCTCTCGCTCTCCGACGAGGGCGCCCCCGCCTACGACCGGGAGCACGCCGCCGCGCTCGCCGCGCTCGGCGTCCCCGCCTTCGCCTGCACCCCCGACCTCTTCCCGGAGATCATGGCGGCCGCCCTGGAGAAGCGGCCCCTGCCGATACCGGAGGGGTGAGGCGGCCGGTGCGGAATCCGTCGTCCCGGGACCACCCGCACGGGTGCCCGCGGCCCGACTGAGGCTCATATCACACTGGTGGCGGAACGTCCCCCACCCGGACGCCCGGCGCGTCGTGAGGGCCCCGGAGGCCAGTCCCCGCCTGCCGCGAGGGCAGGTCGGCCCCACCCCGCCACCCCTACGGAACGCCCCCCGGCTCCTACGGTCTGTGACCCGTATCACCGCTCTGTTGGGATCTGCGATTTAGGGACCCACGGCCCACGGGGATAACCTGCGAGACGGACATGCCGCGTCCACGGACTCCGTGCACGCCTCCCTTGTGACAGCGCAGTCACGTTGCCCTCCGCGGCACGCCCACGCAGACAACGAACCGCGATCATCAGAAAAGGGACGGACGCGCGTGGACCTGTTCGAGTACCAGGCGAGGGACCTCTTCGCCAAGCACGGTGTACCGGTGCTGGCCGGTGAAGTCATCGACACGCCTGAGGCGGCGCGCGAGGCCACCGAGCGTCTTGGCGGCAAGTCGGTCGTCAAGGCGCAGGTGAAGGTCGGTGGCCGCGGCAAGGCCGGCGGCGTCAAGCTGGCCGCCACCCCGGACGAGGCCGTCGCCCGCGCGACGGACATCCTCGGGATGGACATCAAGGGCCACACGGTCCACAAGGTGATGATCGCGGAGACCGCTCCGGAGATCGTCGAGGAGTACTACGTCTCGTACCTCCTCGACCGCACCAACCGCACCTTCCTCGCCATGGCGTCCGTCGCCGGTGGCATGGACATCGAGGAGGTCGCCGCGACGACCCCCGAGAAGCTCGCGAAGGTGCCGGTCGACTCCAACACCGGTGTCGACATCGAGAAGGCCCGCGAGATCGTGGCCCAGGCGAAGTTCCCGGCCGACGTGGCCGAGAAGGTCGCCGAGGTCCTCGTGACCCTGTGGAAGACCTTCGTCGCCGAGGACGCGCTCCTCGTCGAGGTCAACCCGCTGGCCAAGGTCGCCTCCGGTGACATCCTCGCCCTCGACGGCAAGGTGTCCCTCGACGAGAACGCCGACTTCCGTCAGCCCGAGCACGAGGCGCTCGAGGACAAGGCCGCAGCCAACCCGCTCGAGGCTGCCGCCAAGGCCAAGGGCCTCAACTACGTCAAGCTCGACGGCGAGGTCGGCATCATCGGCAACGGCGCCGGCCTGGTCATGTCGACCCTGGACGTCGTCGCGTACGCCGGTGAGAACCACGGCGGCGTGAAGCCGGCCAACTTCCTCGACATCGGCGGCGGCGCCTCCGCCGAGGTCATGGCGAACGGCCTGGAGATCATCCTGGGCGACCCGGACGTCAAGTCCGTGTTCGTCAACGTCTTCGGTGGCATCACCGCCTGTGACGAGGTCGCCAACGGCATCGTCCAGGCCCTGGAGCTCCTCGCCTCCAAGGGCGAAGAGGTCACCAAGCCGCTGGTCGTGCGCCTCGACGGCAACAACGCGGAGCTGGGTCGCAAGATCCTGTCGGACGCCAACCACCCGCTCGTGCAGCGCGTGGACACCATGGACGGCGCGGCCGACAAGGCCGCCGAGCTCGCGGCTGCGAAGTAAGGGACAGGGGAAACCACAGCCATGGCTATCTTCCTCAACAAGGACAGCAAGGTCATCGTCCAGGGCATGACCGGTGCCACGGGCATGAAGCACACCAAGCTCATGCTGGGTGACGGCACCAACATCGTCGGCGGCGTGAACCCGCGCAAGGCCGGCACGTCCGTCGACTTCGACGGCACCGAGATCCCCGTCTTCGGCACGGTCGCCGAGGCCATGGAGAAGACCGGCGCCAACGTCTCGGTCCTCTTCGTGCCGCCGGCCTTCGCGAAGGCCGCCGTCGTCGAGGCGATCGACGCGGAGATCCCCCTCGCCGTCGTCATCACCGAGGGCATCGCCGTCCACGACTCCGCCGCGTTCTACGCGTACGCCGTGGAGAAGGGCAACAAGACCCGCCTCATCGGCCCGAACTGCCCCGGTCTCATCACCCCGGGCCAGTCCAACGCCGGCATCATCCCGGGCGACATCACGAAGCCGGGCCGCATCGGCCTGGTCTCGAAGTCCGGCACGCTGACGTACCAGATGATGTACGAGCTCCGTGACATCGGCTTCTCGTCCGCCGTCGGCATCGGTGGCGACCCGGTCATCGGCACCACGCACATCGACGCCCTCGCGGCGTTCGAGGCGGACCCCGACACCGACCTGATCGTCATGATCGGCGAGATCGGCGGCGACGCCGAGGAGCGCGCGGCCGACTTCATCAAGGCCAACGTCACCAAGCCGGTCGTCGGCTACGTCGCGGGCTTCACCGCGCCCGAGGGCAAGACCATGGGCCACGCCGGCGCCATCGTCTCCGGCTCCTCCGGCACCGCCCAGGCGAAGAAGGAGGCCCTGGAGGCCGCCGGCGTCAAGGTCGGCAAGACGCCGACCGAGACCGCCAAGCTCGCTCGCGCGATCCTCGCGGGCTGAAAAGGCTGAAAGGCCTGAGAAGGCCGAACGGGCTGTGCGCACAGCAGCCTGACTGGCAGTACGTGAGTGGGCCCCGCCCCTCCCGGGAGACCGGGCGGGGGCGGGGCCCACTTCGCGTGTCCGTACGTCCGCGTGTCCGTACGCGTCACTCGACCGCCGGGACCAGCCGCTCCGGGCCCGGGTTGGGCTCCGAGCGCAGCTTGTCGCGGAGCCGCACGTCCTCCGGGCCGAGCTTCTGCGGGCCGCCGCGCACGGGCACCCCGTCGACGGTCTCGCCGGGGGCGTTCACCGGGATGTAGCGGGTCGGCGCGGTCGCCACCGTGAAACCGGTGACCGCGATGAGGATCGCCGTCACCCCGAGCACCGCCCGCGTCCACCTCCGCACCCGGCGCTCGCTGCCCGTCCGGACCGCGCGGGCGGCCGGCAGGGTCGCCGTCGGAGCCTCCGCGACCAGCGCGCTCAGACGCCGGTGCAGGGCCTCCGGCTCGGCGAGCTCCGGGACCCGCTCCGCGATGGCCGTACGGGCGTGCAGCAGCCGGTTCGCGGCGGCGGGGGTGCTCGCCTCCGTCTCGGCCGCCATTTCCGGCAGGTCCAGGCCGAGCCCGTCGTACAGCAGGACGGTCCGGCGGTACGCCGGCGGCAGGTCGAGCAGCGCGCCGAGCAGCGCCCGCCGGTTCGCCTCCGTCGGCGGGGCGTCGGGGTGCTTGTGGGCGCGGCGCAGCCGGTGCCAGGGGGAGAGGGCGTACTCGTACGCCGCCGCCCGCACCCAGCCCACCGGGTCCGCGTCCACCGCCACCTCGGGCCAGCGCTGCCAGGCGTGGTGGAAGGCGTGCTCGACGGCCTCCCGGGACAGCCCGCGGCGGCCGGTGAGCAGGTACGTCTGGTGGACGAGGGCGGGCGCGGCGTACGCGTACAGCGCGTCGAAGGCCTCCTCGGGCGTGAGGCCCGGTCCGGCCGGGGCCGGTTCCGCGGGGGCCTCGGCCGCCGCCGGTTTCAGCCGCTCCGGCGGCTTCGCGGCCCCTTTCCGCGCGGGCCCGTGACCGATGGCCGGCACCGGGGCCGGTGCCCGCGGCGGCTTCGCGGCCCGCTTCACGGCGGCCCTGGGCCGCACGCTGCCCGCCACGGAGGCCCCCGACACGGGAGCGCCCGACCCACCGGACGGCCTCGCCGCCGCGGCCGACTGGCCCTGACCCGGTGCCGCCGCTCCTGCCTGCCCCTGCGCGGCCGGGGCCGCTGTCGCCGACTGGGCCTGCGCGGCCGAGGCCGCCGGCAGGGCCGAGGGGTGCGCCTGTGAGGGTCGGGCCTGGGCCGCCGCTTCCGGTCGGGCCTGCCCCTGCGCCTCCGGTGCCGGTGGCCGGGCCTGGACCTGCGGCTGTCCGGCCGGTTGTGCCTGGGCCTCCGCCCGCGCGGGCGCGGACGGCTCCGGGGTCGTCGGGAGCAGGGCCTCGGCGCCCTCCGCGCTGAGCAGGCGGGCGTAGGCCTCGCGTTTGCGGCCGCGTGGGGCCGAGCGGCCGGTCTCCCAGGCTCTGACCGTGGCCCTCGTGACGCCCAGGGCCTCGGCGACCTGCTCCTCGCTGAGGGCGAGGGACTCACGCAACCTGCGCCGCTCCTTCGGGGTCGGCAGGGTGGCGGAGGGGGCGGAATCCGCGGTGCTCCGGCTCATCGGCGTCGACCTCCCGCAGAGCTGCTCTGGGCGGAAAAGTACATAAACGTATATTGAGCGACACAACGGAGGTTTGCCTGTTACGCGGGAAAAGCGCGTGTCGTTGGGAGCATGGCCCCGTGACCCATGTGACCGAGCACCCCCTGGTCCAGGGCGGCCGTTCCGCCGCGCTCGCCACGGCCTGCGTCCGGGGCGGGGTCGCCGCCGGACTCGGTCTCGGCGCCCTCGCGGTCCTGGTGGTCGCGGCCTGGATCAGCTCCCCGTACTCCGACGGCGGTCCCGTCGGCGCCCTGCACGTCGCCGCCGGGATCTGGCTGCTCGCGCACGGCGTGGACCTGGTCCGCACGGACACCCTGTCCGGCCTGCCCGCGCCCCTCGGCATCGTCCCGATGCTCCTCACCGCCCTGCCCGTCTGGCTCGTCCACCGGGCCGCCCGCGACACCCTCGACCCGGGCGACGACGGGGGCCGGCCGCGCCCCTCCCCGGGCGGCGCCGTCGCCGCCGTCGCCGGGGGATACCTGCTGGTCGCGGCCGCCGTCGTGGTCTACAGCGAGAGCGGCCCGCTGCCCGCCGACCTGATCACGGCCGGACTGTGGCTGCCCGCCGTCGTGACCGGCGCGGCGGGCGCGGGCGCCTGGACGGCGCTCGGCCGCCCGCTCCCCGGGCGGCAGACCGCCACCGCCCTGCGCGCCGCGGGGCTCGGACTCGTCACCCTGCTCGGCGGCGGCGCGGTGGCCGCGGCGGTCTCCCTCGCCTGGCACGCGGGCCGCGCGCAGGCCTCGTTCGAAGGCCTCGCGGGGGAGTGGTCCGGTCGGGTGACGGTCCTGCTGCTCGTCCTGGCGCTGCTGCCGAACACGGCCGTCTGGGGAGCGGCGTACGGCCTCGGGCCCGGCTTCACCCTCGGTACGGGTGCGCTCGCGACCCCGCTGGGCCTCGTCGGCGACCCGGCCGTGCCGCCCTTCCCGCTGCTCGCCGCGCTGCCCGCCGAGGGGCGCGGCACCTGGGTCCACTGGGTGACCGCCGCGGTCCCGCTGGCCGCCGCCCTGGTCCTGGGCCGCCGCGTGGGCCGCGCGGCGCGGACCTGGGCGGCCCGGGAGGCGGTCCTGACGGCGCTCGGCGCGGCCGGGGGGTACGGGGCGGCCGTCGCCGTCCTCGCGGGCGCGGCGGGCGGCCCGCTCGGCACCGGCCGGCTCTCGGCGTTCGGCCCGGTGTGGTGGCAGGCGGGCGCGGCGGCGGTGCTGTGGGGGGCCTGCGCGGGGGTGCCGGTGGCGCTGGGGGTACGGGCCTGGGGCCGCAGGGTCCCGCGCTCCGAGAGGCCCCGGACCGCACCGCCGCACGCGCCGAACCCCCTGGTGGTGTTCGGGGCGGCCGTGAGCGCGGCGTTCGGGGCCGTCGGGGCGGTGATCGGGGTCCCCGCCGCGGCCCCTCCGGGCGGCACGGAGGGCGACGGGCGGACGGCCGTCGCACCCGAAGCCGCGCCCGAAGCCGCGCAAGCCGCACCAGCCCCAGGGGCCTCAGCGGTTCCGGAGGCCGCCGCCGGTCAGAGCCCCGGCAGCCCCCCGTACAGCGGCCCGCACACGAGCCCGCACGCCGATCCGTACACCGGCCCGGTCGCCGACCCCTTCGGCGATTCCTTCAGCGATCCCTTCGGCGACCCCGGGTACGAGCCGTACGACTACCTCCCGGCGGCCTGGGAACCCGCCCCGCCGCCACCGCCACCCCCCGTCGAATGACGCGGGCCGACTACTCCCGCACCCCGAAGCCCGCGCGCAGCGGCTTCGGCAGGAGGTCGTTGCAGGCCAGCTCGCCCGCGTGGGTCAGGGCGTCGTCGCGGCACTCGTAGAAGTCGCGGTAGACGACCTGCATGGTGAAGCCGACCGCGACGATCATCAGGGCCAGGCACGACGCGACGAGACCGCTGATCGCCGCCGTCCGCATCGAGCGGACCGGGGCGATCGCGGGGGACGCCCCCGCCGGCCGGCCCTCGGAGGAGGCCGCCGGGGACGGGGACGGGGACGGAGCGGGGGCCTTGGGCTGTGACGTCGGCGACACTTCCCCCGCCGCCTTCGGCTTGGCGCGCAGCGAGCTGATCGCCCAGTAGAGGCCCAGGGCGCCGAGCAGCAGCGCCAGTTCCGGGATCTCGAAGATCGCGAAGAAGAAGCCCCACATGCCCGAGAGGATCGCGTACCGGGCCCGCCGCTGCGCCGGGTCCGTCGGGTCCCAGCGGAGCCCCGGTCCGCGCCCGTCCTGTCCGGGGCCGCCCTCGGGTCCGCCCTGACCGCCGCCCTGGCGCTCCGGCCCCCGGCCGAAGCCGTCCTGGGAGGGGCCCGGCTGGCGGGGGCTCCAGCGGCCGTCGGACGGTCCCGGGGAGCCGGACGCGTCGTCGTCCGAGCCCTCCGGCCGCCGCGGCTGCCACGGCTGGTCCGGCCGGCCCTCGGGCGGCGGCGCGAACGGGTTGTTGTCGTCCGTGGACTGGCGTTCCGGCATCTGCTGAACGTCTTCCCTCTGTCGTCGTGACCGCGGCCGCATCCACGGCCCCTGCTGGCGTCGGACCCTGACGCTACCGTCCGCCCCCGCCCCCGTCCCGTGGGGGCCGTCCCGTGTGCCGGTATCGTTGCTGACGGTCGAGCCATTCGTAGGGTTCCCCGTATCGAGGGGCACGATTCGTTCGTACGACCGTACAAACACCACGGAAAGAGTGACCCCAGTGGCTGCCGCCCGCCTCGTCGTCCTGGTCTCCGGGTCCGGTACCAATCTGCAGGCCCTCCTCGACGCCATCGCCGCCGACCCCGAGGGATACGGCGCCGAGATCGTCGCCGTCGGCGCCGACCGCGAGTCCATCGTCGGCCTGGAGCGCGCCGAGCGCGCCGGTCTGCCGACCTTCGTGTGCAAGGTGAAGGACCACGCGACCCGCGAGGAGTGGGACCGCGCGCTGACCGAGGCCACCGCCGCGTACGAGCCGGACCTCGTCGTCTCGGCCGGTTTCATGAAGATCGTCGGCAAGGAGTTCCTCGCCCGCTTCGGCGGCCGGGTCGTCAACACCCACCCGGCGCTCCTCCCCAGTTTTCCCGGTGCCCACGGGGTGCGTGACGCCCTCGCCTACGGCGCGAAGGTCACCGGATGCACCGTCCACTTCGTCGACGACGGTGTCGACACCGGCCCGATCATCGCCCAGGGCGTGGTCGAGGTGCGGGACGAGGACGATGAAGCCGCTCTCCACGAGCGCATCAAGGAAGTCGAGCGCTCGCTGCTCGTCGACGTCGTGGGGCGTCTCGCCCGGCACGGCTACCGCATTGAGGGACGAAAGGTTCATGTCGGTGAACACGGACACCGTTAAGCCCATCCGCCGCGCGCTGGTCAGCGTCTACGACAAGACGGGGCTCGAGGAGCTGGCCCGCGGTCTGCACGAGGCCGGTGTCGAGCTCGTCTCCACCGGCTCCACCGCCGGGAAGATCGCCGCCGCCGGGGTGCCCGTCACCAAGGTCGAGGAGCTGACCGGCTTCCCCGAGTGCCTGGACGGGCGCGTCAAGACGCTGCACCCGCGCGTGCACGCCGGCATCCTCGCCGACCTGCGCCTGGAGTCGCACCGCGCGCAGCTCGCCGAGCTGGGCGTGGAGCCCTTCGACCTGGTCGTCGTGAACCTGTACCCGTTCCGCGAGACGGTCGCCTCCGGCGCCACCCCGGACGAGTGCGTCGAGCAGATCGACATCGGCGGCCCGTCGATGGTCCGCGCCGCCGCCAAGAACCACCCGTCGGTCGCGATCGTCACCAGCCCCGAGCGGTACGCCGACGTGCTCGCCGCCGTCAAGGCCGGCGGCTTCGACCTGACCGCCCGCAAGCGGCTCGCCGCCGAGGCCTTCCAGCACACCGCCGCGTACGACGTGGCCGTGGCCTCCTGGTTCGCCGACGACTACGCGGCCGCCGACGACTCCGGCTTCCCGGACTTCCTGGGCGCCACGTACGAGCGCAAGAACGTCCTGCGCTACGGCGAGAACCCGCACCAGGGCGCCGCCCTCTACGTCGACGGCACCGGTGGCCTGGCCGAGGCGGAGCAGCTGCACGGCAAGGAGATGTCGTACAACAACTTCACGGACACCGACGCCGCGCGCCGGGCCGCGTACGACCACGCCGAGCCGGCCGTCGCGATCATCAAGCACGCCAACCCGTGCGGCATCGCGGTCGGCGCCGACGTCGCCGAGGCCCACCGCAAGGCGCACGCCTGCGACCCGCTGTCCGCGTTCGGCGGCGTCATCGCGGTCAACCGCCCGGTCTCGGTCGAGATGGCCGAGCAGGTCGCGGAGATCTTCACCGAGGTCATCGTCGCCCCCGGCTACGAGGACGGCGCGGTCGAGATCCTCGCCAAGAAGAAGAACATCCGCGTCCTGAAGGCCGAGGGCGCCCCGGCCAACCCGGTCGAGGTCAAGCCGATCGACGGCGGTGCCCTCCTCCAGGTCACCGACCGCCTCCAGGCCGAGGGCGACGACCCGGCCAACTGGACCCTCGCGACCGGCGAGGCCCTCTCCGCCGAGGAGCTCGCCGAGCTCGCCTTCGCCTGGAAGGCCTGCCGCGCGGTCAAGTCCAACGCGATCCTGCTCGCCAAGGACGGCGCCTCGGTCGGCGTCGGCATGGGCCAGGTCAACCGCGTCGACTCCGCGAAGCTCGCGGTCGAGCGCGCGGGCGAGGAGCGGGCGCGCGGCTCGTACGCCGCCTCCGACGCCTTCTTCCCCTTCCCCGACGGCCTGGAGATCCTCACCGCGGCCGGCGTGAAGGCGGTCGTCCAGCCCGGCGGCTCGGTCCGTGACGAGCTGGTCGTCGAGGCGGCGCAGAAGGCCGGCGTGACGATGTACTTCACGGGCACGCGCCACTTCTTCCACTGACGGTCGGCACCCCGTAGCGGCCCGTCGGCACCTCACCGGTGCCGGCGGGCCGCTCCCCTTCCCAGGTCCCGCGACACTCCGCCGAACGGGTGGACTCTGGTCTAATGGGTTGCTCTTTTGTCGGCCGCCGGTAGTGGGGGACGTGGTGTTGGACGTACTGAACAGGCCCGCTGCCCAGAGCACCGAAGCGGAGCCGTCCGACGCGCTGTCCCCGGCCCCCCTCCGCCCGTACCTGATCCTCGCGGGCGTCCTCTGCGGCCTGTACTTCCTGTACTCCTGGGTGCAGTACGCGTACTTCCGCACGCCCTCCTGGGACCTCGGGATCTTCGGGCAGTCGGTCCGGGCCTACGCCGAGTTCCGGGCGCCCGTCGTCGACATCAAGGGCCCCGGCTTCCCCATACTCGGCGACCACTTCAGCCCCGTCACCGCGCTCCTCGCGCCGCTCTACTGGATCTGGCCCTCGCCGGCCTCCCTGCTCCTCGGGCAGGCCGCGCTCTTCGCCGCCTCCGCCGTCGTCGTCGGCCGCACCACCCAGCAGGTCCTCGGCAGCCGCGCCGCCGGCATCGGCCTCACGATCGCGTACGGGCTGTCCTGGGGGCTCCAGGAGGCCGTCAAGTCCGACTTCCACGAGATCGCCTTCGCCGTCCCGCTGCTCGCGCTGACCTGCCGGGCGCTGCTCCTCGGGCGCTGGACGGCGGCCGCCGCCTGGTCCGCTCCGCTCGTCCTGGTCAAGGAGGACATGGGGCTGACCGTCGCCGTGGTCGGCGCGGTCCTCTTCCTGAAGGGGCAGAAGAAGCTGGGCGCGGCCCTGGCCGGCTTCGGCACGGCCGCCTTCGCGCTGACGGTCCTCGTCCTGATCCCGGCGGCGAGCAAGCTCGGCCAGTACGACTACTGGTCGAAGATCGAGAAGACCGGCACGGGCGCCGACACCTCCTTCGGGCAGGTCGTCGCCGGCGCCCTCGGCTCGGGCGAGCGGTGGGAGATGGTCTTCTACCTGTTCGCGATCGTCGGCTTCCTCGCGCTGCGCTCCCCGCTGGTCCTGCTGGTCCTGCCGACCCTGGGCTGGCGCTTCCTCTCCCAGGACCCCAACCACTGGGGGATGCACTGGCACTACAGCGCGGTCCTGATGCCGGTCGTCTTCCTGGCCCTCGTGGACGGCGTCCGCTCGGCCCGCACCTCGCCGCGCGCCTGGCTCGTCTCGTACGGGAAGGTCGTGATCCCGGTCGCGGTGGCCGTCTCCCTGACCCTCGCCGCGAACCTGCCGTTGCGGGAGCTGCTGAAGTCGGAGACGTACCGGACGGAGACCCGGACCACGGAGGCGCGGGCGGCGGTGGCCGCGGTGCCGGAGGGGGCGAGCGTCGAGGCGGACGTCCCGCTCCTCGCCCACCTCACGGCGGACCACCGGGTCTACTGGGTGGGCACGTCGAAGGGGGCCACCCCGGACTACCTCGCCTTCGACCTGCGCGGCTGGGGGCAGCAGGTGTCGGATCCGGCGCAGCTGGCCGCGCAGTTGCACCCGGAGGCGCGGTACGCGATCACGTACCGCTCGGACGGCTTCGCGGTCCTGAAGAGGCAGTGAGAGGCAGCAAGGGGCAGCAACGGCCGAGGGCCGCCCGGTGGTGAACCGGGCGGCCCTCGGAACGGCAGGACGTCTGCCGGAGCGGTACTTCTCGACGCTTACTTCTTGATGACGATCGTGCCGGCGGCGCGGTCGTGCCAGCCCTGCGTCTTGCCGGTGCTGTCGAAGAACGGCGACAGGTAGACCAGGAGCTGGCCGATGCCGCAGACGATCGCGCCGACCATCGGGATGATCCAGCGGATGAAGCCGCCGCCGAGACCCGGCTTGCCGCCCGTGTTCTCCTTGACGACGCGCAGGCCCAGGACCATCTTGCCGAGCGTGGCGCCGACGAAGGCGATCATCAGCCACTCGTAGAGCATGGTGGCGATGAACAGCAGGAACAGCACGCCGAAGAAGGCGGCGAGGATGCCGCCGGCGGCCTCGCCGGCCTGCTGCGCGGCCTTGTCCAGGCAGGCGCTGTACGCGTCGGACATCGGGTCCATGCCGCTGCAGTCGTCGATGCTGGAGGCCGAGCCGATGCCCACCGCGCCGGCGAGGCCGATGGCGACCAGGATCCAGTAGACGATGCCGATGGCGATGGAGTCGATCAGTCGCGCGGCGAACCGCAGACCCATCGAGGCGACCTGCACGGTGCCGAGACCGTGCACGTTGATGTAGCCGTTGTTCGCCTGGAGGGTGCCCGGCGCCTGCGGGTACGCGCCCGGCTGCTGCTGCGGGTAGCCGTAGCCCTGCTGCGGCGGGACGCCCTGCGGGGTCTGCTGCGGGTAGCCGTAACCGGGCTGGCCCTGCGGGGGCTGCTGGGGCTGCTGGCCGTACGGGTTGTTCGGGTCGCCGAAGCTCATGTGGGGCTTTCCTCCGTTGCGGGGACGACGCGGTCACGCGGAGGAAACATGGTTGTTCTGCGGTGCGCCCCCCGGCAGTGCCCGCGGCACTGTTCGGCCCCCATCGTCATAAGTGGCTCATAAGTTTGTCCAGCCGGAATGCAGATGTGTTGCAGGAAGGCAACGCGCCGCCGCCCGTTCGGGATCCGGAGACCGCCGGATTGGAACATGGGCGGGGTCATCCGGGAGGATGGCGGCATGAGCGCCCAGATTCTCGATGGCAAGGCCACCGCAGCCGCGATCAAGTCCGATCTGACCGTCCGTGTGGCGGCCCTCAAGGAGAAGGGCATCGCGCCCGGCCTCGGCACGGTCCTGGTCGGGGACGACCCGGCCAGCCAGAAGTACGTGGCCGGAAAGCACCGCGACTGCGCGGAGGTCGGCCTCGCCTCGATCCAGCGCACCCTGCCGGGCACCGCCACCCAGGAGGAGATCGAGGCGGTCGTACGGGAGCTCAACGAGGACCCGGCGTGCACCGGTTACATCGTCCAGCTGCCGCTGCCCAAGGGCATCGACGAGAACCGCATCCTGGAGCTGATGGACCCGGCCAAGGACGCGGACGGCCTGCACCCGACCAACCTCGGCCGGCTCGTCCTCAACGAGCCCGCCCCGCTGCCCTGCACGCCCAACGGCGTCATCACGCTGCTGCGCGCGCACGGCGTGGAGATCAACGGCGCCGAGGTCGTGGTCGTCGGACGCGGCGTCACCATCGGGCGCCCGATGCCGCTGCTGCTCACCCGCCGCTCCGAGAACGCCACCGTGACCCAGTGCCACACCGGCACCCGGGACCTCGCGGCCCACCTGCGGAACGCCGACATCATCGTCGCGGCCGCCGGTGTCCCCCACCTCATCAAGCCCGAGGACGTGAAGCCGGGCGCGGCCGTCCTCGACGTCGGCGTCTCGCGCAACGGCGAGGGCAAGATCGTCGGAGACGTCCACCCGGGCGTCGCCGAGGTGGCCGGCTGGATCTCCCCGAACCCCGGCGGCGTGGGCCCGATGACCCGTGCGCAGCTCCTCGTCAACGTCGTCGAGGCCGCCGAGCGCGCGGCCGCGGCGCTCTGACGTGACCTCCGGGACGCCGGGGGCACCGGGCCCGGACGAGGCGGCGGGCAGTCCGCGCAAGCGGCTCACCACCGACACCGCGCCCCCCGAGGGCGGCCGCCGGGCGGCCCCCGGCGACGCGCCGGCCCCCGCCCGCCAGTGGCCGCTGCTCACCGTCCTCGCGCTCGCCGGGCTCGGCCTGCTCGTGGTGGGCACGGACCTGTTCCAGGAGTCCTTCCGCGTGGGGGCGATCCTGGTCGGGGTCGCGCTCCTCGCGGGCGCGGCGATGCGCCGGGTGGTGCCGTCCGTCGGGATGCTGGCGGTCCGCTCCCGCTTCACGGACGTGATCACGTACGGGGTGATGGGCGGCCTGATCGTGCTGCTCGCGCTCATGGTGCAGCCGGGGCCCTGGCTGCGGATCCCGTTCCTGGAGGACGTACTCCACCTCACGGTGACGTAGGGACCCTCCTGCTCGTGCGGCGACGGCGCCCGCCCTCTCCCCCGTGGGAGGGCGGGCGCCGTCGTGATCAAGGGTCATGTACGTGCCAAGGCCGGTTCAAGGTCCGTCGGCGCGCTGTGGCACGGAGGTGACCATTCCGCCACCTCGGCCCCACGCCCCCGGGAACCTCCCCGGACGGGTGGCAGTGAGCCGGACCACAAGGGGGTGGCGATTCGCGGGGGCCCGGGTCGGATAGCCTGACCGCTGGATATCTCTTCATGTCGAGACACCGATCGATCAAGAGAGCTATCCCGCACCAGGGGCAGGGACCCCCACCGCCAGCTGTCTTACGGAGATCGCCATGACCCGCACTCCCGTGAATGTCACCGTGACCGGCGCGGCCGGCCAGATCGGCTACGCGCTGCTCTTCCGGATCGCCTCGGGCCACCTGCTCGGCGCGGACGTGCCGGTCAAGCTGCGCCTCCTCGAGATCCCGCAGGGCGTGAAGGCCGCCGAGGGCACCGCCATGGAGCTCGACGACTGCGCGTTCCCGCTGCTCAAGGGCATCGACATCTTCGACGACCCGAACAAGGGCTTCGAGGGCGCCAACATCGGCCTCCTCGTCGGCGCCCGTCCGCGCGGCCCGGGCATGGAGCGCGGCGACCTGCTCGCCGCCAACGGCGGCATCTTCAAGCCGCAGGGCCAGGCCATCGCCGCCCACGCCGCGGACGACATCAAGGTCCTCGTCGTCGGCAACCCGGCCAACACCAACGCCCTGATCGCCCAGGCCGCCGCCACGGGCGTCCCGGCCGAGCGCTTCACCGCGATGACCCGCCTGGACCACAACCGCGCCCTGACGCAGCTGGCCCAGAAGACCGGCTCCTCGGTCACGGACATCAAGCGCCTCACCATCTGGGGCAACCACTCCGCGACCCAGTACCCGGACATCTTCCACGCGGAGATCGCCGGCAAGAACGCCGCCGAGGTCGTCAACGACCAGGAGTGGCTGGCCGACACCTTCATCCCGACCGTCGCCAAGCGCGGCGCCGCGATCATCGACGCCCGTGGCGCCTCCTCCGCGGCCTCCGCCGCCAACGCCGCCATCGACCACGTGTACACCTGGGTCAACGGCACCGCCGAGGGCGACTGGACCTCCATGGGCGTCCCGTCCGACGGCTCCTACGGCGTCCCCGAGGGCCTCATCTCCTCCTTCCCCGTCACCTGCAAGGACGGCGCGTACGAGATCGTCCAGGGCCTGGAGATCAACGAGTTCTCCCGCGCCCGCATCGACGCCTCCGTGAAGGAGCTCTCCGAGGAGCGCGACGCCGTTCGCGAGCTCGGCCTCATCTGAAGCTGACCTCAGCTCCATGATCCCGGCGTCCCCGGGCCGTACGACCGACCGTGCGGCCCGGGGGCGCCGTTCTACGTGCCGACACGGAACCCCGACCTCCCCTATGCTGTCCCACCGGTTCCCGGCCAAGTGAGCCGAAACCACGGACAGTTCCACACATCGGGGGAGCTTTGGCCCAGTCGTTCGTACCCCAGCAGCCCGGTCACCCGCCGAGCACGCCGCCCGGTGGGCAGCCCGCCGCCGACCCGCGCCGTTTACCGGCCTCCAGCGAGGCGACCCGGCTGCTCTGCGCCGGCACGTACCTCGACGACGGATTCCGTGACGCGGTCATCGACGAGCTGTACGTCCACGAGGAGCGCTTCGCCGCCCCCTCCCTCGGCTTCGACGCGAGCCGCGTCCTCGCCCACGCGCTGCGCGCCCGCCGCGTCGAACTCGCCTGGGCCGCGGGCGTCCTGGCCCTCTGGATCGTCGCGATCCCCCTCACCAAGGGCCTGATCGTCCTCCTCCTCGGACCCTTCCTGCTGCTCGGCATCGCCCGCTGGGTGCGCGGAACGGCCGCCACCGCGGCCACCCCGGTCTACCGCCTCGTCCCCGCGTTCCTGCTGCGCTGGTACGGGCGGATCTCGCTCGTCCAGTCCGCGCTGTTCCTCTTCTTCCTCGCGATCGGCTCCGACGAGTCCGGCGGCTCCGGCTACGGATACGACGGATACGACGGGTACGGCGGGTCCGACTACGGCGACTCCGGGTCCGGGTTCGGAGGCTTCCTCGGCGGCGTCTCCACGGCGGGCGACGTCTTCTCCGCGGTCGGCTTCCTCGCCCAGGAGGCCCTGGGCGTCGGCAAGCTGGAAGTCTGGATCACCATCGTCGTACCGCTCCTCGTGGCCTGGGCGGTGGCCACCCAGCGCGGCCAGTTCGCCCGCGCGCTCACCCGGGAGCTGTCCCGCGAGCGCTTCCCCGACCAGCGCTCCGACCCGGCCGAGCAGGCCGAGGGCCCCCGCTTCCGCCGGCTGCGCGACCGGATCCGCGTCGAGCAGCACTCCCGGCTGGTCATGTACGGCGCCGAGGACCCGTTCTGCGGCGCCGGCACCCCGTACGAGCCCTGGTCGCTCTCCATCGAGCTGCGCCCCCGCAAGAACCTCGACGGCAAGGCGCCCGAACCGCTCGACAACAGCGCCGTCCTGCGGCACGTCGTCCCGCTCCTGGAGGCGCTCCGCGTGCCCTCCCCGCACGGCTCGCCGCAGCTCCAGGCCGCCGTACGGGACCGGCTGCGCGAGCTGGAGATCGACGAGGTCGTCTTCCTGCCCGTCGACGGACTGCCGGACCGCGCGACCGCCCCGTACACCCCCGAGGCCTTCGAGGCGCACCGCTCGGGCTCCATCGAGGAGGGCGGCGAGACCCGCCGCCACTTCCTCCGCATCCGGGTCGGCGGCTGGGGCGAGGAGATCGTCACCACCGTCTTCGTCCGCGTCCACACCCAGGGCGGCATGCTGATGCTGGAGGTCGCCCCGCACGTGCTGCGGCCCGTGAAGCCGCTCTACCGGTACGCCGACCGGATCGCCCACCGCTACCTGCGCAACCACCACTTCGGCAAGGCCGCCTGGGCGCTCGGCCGGCTCCCGCGCTCGGCCGGCGACTCCCTCGCCACGCTCTGGCGCGCGCTCGGCCACCTGTGGCGGGTGCTCACCGGCGGCCACGCCCACGCGCTGCCCGAGGGGCCGTGGACCTCCGTCCGCGTGCTCGGCTCCGACGACGAGGCCTCCCTCTTCCAGGAGATGGACGTCAGCCGCTACCTCAAGAGCATCCAGGACCGGGTCGCCAACGGCGTGACGGTCGCGCTCCGCGAAGCCGGTTACGAGACCGCCGAGTTCGAGCAGAAGATCATCCACGTCGCCGAGGGCGGCACGTTCATCGAGAACACCAAGGGGAACGTCACCGTCGGGAACCACAACACGGTGACCAGCAAGACCTTCACCACTTCGACGAGCGGAGGCGACCGTGGCTGACCAGCCGCACGGCATTCACGTCACCAACACCGGTGGCAACGTCACCATCGGCGACAACAACACCGTCACCAGCACCGTCAACGGCGCCCAGCCCGCCCGCGACCCCCAGCACGAGGAACTGCTCCAGGCCATCGTCCGGCTCCGCGCCGACCTGGCCGCCTTCGTGCCCTCCGAGCAGACGGCCGCCCTCGACGCCGAACTCTCCGACGCCGAGGACGAGATCGAGGGCACCGGCCGCGCGGGCGGCGGCCGCCTCGCCGCCCTGCGCCGCGCCCTCGCGGACGCGGGCGCGGTGACCGGGATGCTCGCCTCCGGCGTGGCCGTGGGGCAGGCCGTCGGCGCCCTCCTCGGAGGATGAGATGAGCGGGCCCCGCTGGAACGACGAGACGCAGAGCTGGGAGGCGGGGGAAGCGGGGCCGGCGACGCCGCCTCCGCCCCCGGTGCACGCCCCTGGGACGGGCGGTGGGGCCGTGACCCCTCCGTCCCCGCCTCCGCTGTACGTGCCCGAGACGGGCGGCGGGCCCGTGGCCCCTCCGTCTCCGGTGTACGCCCCTGAGGCGGGTGGCGGGCCCGTGGCCCCTCCGTCTCCGCCCCCGGTGTACGTCCCCGAGACGGGCGACTGGCAGTACCCCGCGGCGCCCGTCCCGGCGCCCCGGCCCCGCTCGCGGGCCGTGCTGGCGGCCGGGGTGGCGGTGGCCGTCCTCGCGGCCGGATCCGTGGGCGCGTGGGTGGTCTGGGGCGGCGGGAAGAACGGGAAGGACCCGGTGGCGGGCCCGCCGGCTTCCGTCTCGTCCACCCCGACGTCCGAGCCCCCGTCCTCCGAACCCCCCTCGGCCTCCCCGTCCGACACGTCGACCCCCATGGACGACATCCCCCCGCCCGGCTACCACGGGGTCGAGGACCCCCAGGGCTTCACGATCGCCGTCCCCGAGGGCTGGAACCGCACCGAGTCCGACCAGGGCGTCTTCTACAACGCGCCGGACGGCCTGAGCCTCGTCCAGGTCTTCGTCGTCAAGGAGGCGGGCCTGACGCCGTACGAGGCGCTGCGCGGCGCCTCCGAGGACGGCCGCGCCAACAAGCCCGGCTACGAGGAACTGAGCCTCGAACGCGTCACCGGCGAGCCCGGCGCCCCCGCGGACTCCGCCGAGCTCGTCTACGCCTACGACCGCGCCGGCGGCCGTCGCAAGGTCGTCGACCGCGCCTTCACCGGCCCGGACGGCACCCACTACGCCATCCTGGCGGCGGGCCCCGAGACGTCCTGGCCCAAACAACGCGAGATCCTCCGGGTGGCACTGGACTACTTCCACCCGGCCACCCCCTGACGAACACGGCCCCCCGTTGTGGACGCTGGTCCCGCCGGGACGGTGCCCACCCGCCGCCCCCCCCCCCCGTTGTGGGCAATCGTTCCGCTGGGGCGGTGCCCACCCTCAACGGCCCCCGTTGTGGGCAATCGTTCCGCTGGGGCGGTGCCCACCCTCAACGGCCCCCGTTGTGGGCAATCGTTCCGCAGGGCGGAACGGGTGGGCACAACGGACCCGCGCCCTGCCGGCGCCAGAGGCTTCCGAGCCCTGACCCGCACCCCGTGTGCGCCGTCACTGCTGGTGCGGGTCAGGGCTCGGAACGCGGAGGCGCCGCTAGAGGGCGCCGTCCCGTGTGCCCACCCGTCCCGCCCCAGCGGGACGATTGCCCACACGGGGGGGGGCGGGCCCCGCATGGGCGGCGGGTGCGGCCCCACACGGGGCGGGGGTGAAGCCCCGGGTGAAGTGCGCCGCCCCGCGCGGGTGCGGGCCCACGCGAGGCGGGGCGAAGCCCCGGGCGGGCGCGCCGGCGCGCAGGGCGCGGGCGCGGGGCTCAGAAGGCGGCGGTCCCCCGGAGGGTGGCCGCCAGGGTGGTGACGTCATGGAGCGCCCGCGTCAGCAGGCCGTCCCCGAAGGTGATGCGGGTCGCGCCGAGGCGGCCGAGGGAGGGGAAGGAGGGGCCGCCCGGGAGGGCGAGGGCGTTGACGGGGAGGGGGCCGAGGGCGGAGCGGAGGGCGGGGAGGTCGGTGGGAGGGGCGGCGATCGGGTAGACGCAGTCCGCGCCGGCCGAGGCGTAGAGCCTGGAGCGGGCGATCGCGTCGGCCAGGGGGTCGGCCGACCGGCGGATGTACACGTCCACGCGCGCGTTGACGAAGAGGGAGGGGCCGGCCGCGGCCCGTACCTCCGCCAGCCAGTCCGCATGGGCCCGGGGGTCCTTGAGGGCGCGGTCGGGGCCGCTGTCCTCCAGGTTGACGCCGACGGCGCCGGACTCCCGTACGCGCTCCACGAGTTCGGCGGGCGGGAGGCCGTAACCGCCTTCCAGGTCGGCCGTGACGGGGACGGAGACGGAGCGGACGATCCGCGCCACCGCGGCGAACATCTCCGACGGCGGCGTCGCCCCGTCCTCGTACCCGAGGGAGGCGGCGATCCCGGCGCTCGGGGTGGCGAGCGCCGGGAATCCGGCCGCCTCGAAGGCGCGGGCGCTCGCCGCGTCCCACGGGCCGGGGAGCACCAGCGGGGCGTCCGCCGGGAGGTCGTGGTGGAGGGCCCGCAGGGCCGCGGCGGCGCTCACGCGGAGCGGGGGGTGTAGTGGCCGGGCGTCATCCGGGTGGTGACGCCGATCCGGTTCCAGGCGTTGATCGTGACGATCGCGGCGATGACCCGGGCGAGCTCGGTCTCGTCGAAGTGCGCGGCGGCCCGCTCGTACACCTCGTCGGGGACGAAGCCGTCGGTGAGGACGGTGACGGCCTCGGTCAGCGCGAGCGCCGCGAGTTCCCGCTCGGTGTAGAAGTGCCGGGACTCCTCCCAGGCGGCCAGCTGCACGATCCGCTCGATGCTCTCGCCCTCCGCCAGCATGTCCTTGCTGTGCATGTCGACGCAGAAGGCGCAGCGGTTGATCTGCGAGGCCCGGAGCTTGATCAGGTGGTACAGGGTCGGGTCGATGTCCTTCGCGGCCGCCGTCTCCAGACGGATCATGGCCCGGTGGAACTCGGGGACGCGCTCGGCGAGGGGGAGGCGGGGCGCGTGCTCGTGCGCGTACACGGTCTGCTCGATCGGTTCCGTCGTCGTCATGCGTCCACCGTACGAAGCCGATGGCTCAGCGGTATGGTCCATTCTCATGGCGAACGACTGGGCCACTTTCGGGTCCGACCTCCACCTGGAACTCCACGGCCCGCGGCTGCGCGCGGGCCTCATGGACGCCCTGCGGGAGGCGGTCCGCAGCGGACGCCTGGAGGCCGGCACCCGGCTGCCGTCCTCCCGCCAGCTCGCCGCCGACCTCGGCATGGCCCGCAACACCGTCGCCGACGCGTACGCCGAACTGGTCGCCGAGGGCTGGCTCACCGCCCGGCAGGGCTCCGGGACCCGCGTCGCCCGCCGCGCCGCGCCCCGCCCGGCGGCGCCCCGGGCCCGGCCGGCCCCTCCGGCGGCCCCGGGCCGCGGCCGGCCCGCCGCGCCCGCGCACGACCTGAAGTCCGGCACCCCCGACCTCGCCTCCTTCCCCCGCGCCGACTGGCTCAAGGCCTACCGCCGGGCGTTCACCGACGCCCCCAACGAGGCCTTCGGGTACGGCGATCCGCACGGCAGGCCCGAACTGCGCGCCGCGCTCGCCGAGTACCTCGCCCGCGCCCGGGGCGTGCACGCCCGGCCCGAGCGGATCGTGGTCTGCGCGGGCTTCGTGCACGGCCTGACGCTGATCGGCCAGGTGCTGCGGGCCAGGGGCGTGCGGGACGTGGCCGTCGAGTCGTACGGGCTCGGGCTCCACGACGAGCTGCTCAGGAGGGCCGGGCTCGGCACGCCCGTCCTGGCCTTCGACGAACGCGGCACCAGGACCGAGGAGTTGGCCGGTCTCCACGGGTGCGGCGCCGTCCTCATGACCGCCGCCCACCAGTACCCGCTGGGCGGCGCCCTGCCCCCGGACCGGCGGGCGGCGGTCGTCGACTGGGCGCGGAGCTCCGGCGGCTTCGTCCTGGAGGACGACTACGACGGGGAGTTCCGCTACGACCGGCAGCCGGTGGGCGCGCTCCAGGGCCTCGACCCCGAGCGCGTCGTCTACTTCGGCACCGCGAGCAAGTCCCTCGCGCCCGGCCTCCGCCTCGCCTGGATGGTCCTGCCGGGGGAGCTGGCGGGGGAGGTCGCGGCGGCGAAGGGCGCCGTGGACTGGTCGTCGAGCGCGCCGGACCAGCTGGCGTTCGCGGAGTTCCTGCGCTCGGGGGCGTACGACCGGCACGTACGGGCGATGCGGCTGCGCTACCGGCGCCGCCGCGACCAGCTGGTGGCGGCGGTCGCCGCGCAGTCGCCGGAGACCCGGGTCAGCGGGATCGCGGCCGGCCTCCACGCCGTCCTCGCCCTCCCGCCCGGCACCGAACAGGCCACCCTGCGGGCCGCCGCCTGGCGCGGCCTCGACGTCCACGGCGTCAACCGGTTCCGCCGCCCCACGGTGCCCCCCACCCTCGACGGACTCGTCGTCGGCTACGCCACGCCCCCGGACAGCGGCTGGCAGGGCGCCCTCCAGGCACTGTGCGGGGTGCTCCCCTAGGACCTCACGGGGGCCACCGGCTCCGTCGCCGGGGCCTCGCCGAAGCGGGCCAGGGTCAGGGAGCCGGCCACCGCGAGGGCGAAGCCGGCGATCGCCAGCCAGCCGAGCCCGTCCCGGGTGCTGTCACCGAGCCAGGCCACCCCGACGATCGCCGGGCCGATCGTCTCGCCGAGCACCGCGCCCGCCGTCGCCGTGGTCACCGAGCCGCGCTGGAACGCCGAGGTCAGCAGCGTGAACGCGGCCCCGCCGCCGACGAGGAGCGCGTAGAGGGCGGGGTCGGTGAAGGAGATGCCGTCGAGGAGCCGGACCGCGACCTCCACCACCCCGAAGCCGATGCCCGCCCCGAGGCCGAGGACGAGCGCCCGGGACCGCGCCGGCAGCCCGCCTCCCGCGACGCCGAGCAGCAGGACCCCGAAGGAGATCCCGAGCAGCGCCCAGTCCAGCGCCTCGGAGGTGTCCCGGTGGCCCTCCTTGCCGGAGGCGAGCGCCAGCATCACGAGCCCCGCGCAGACCATGCCCACGGCCCCCCACTCCACCCGGCTCAGCCGCACCCGCAGCACCCGGGAGGCGATGACCGCCGTGACCGCCAGACTCGCGGCGAGGGCCGCGCCCACCACGTAGATGGGGAGCGTCCGCAGCGCCACGACCTGCAGGACGAAGCCCAGGCCGTCCGCCCCGAGGCCGGCGAGGTACCGCCACTGCCGCAGGGCCCGCCACATCAGCGCGAGGTCGACGCCACCGCCCGTTCCCGGCTCGGCGGCCCGCGCCGCCATCGCCTGGAGGACCGAGGCCGCGCCGAAGCAGACGGACGAGGCCAGCGCGCACAACATTCCAAGGAGCACGAGGCGACTCTAGGGCGTGAGGCCCGGAACCACCGGCCTACACTGTGCGGTCGCGACGGCGAAGGGGAGGCGACGGACATGCGCAGACTGAGGTCGAGCACGGTGGTGCTCGGCGGGATGGGTGTGCTCGCGGCGACGATCACCGCGTGCGGCGCGGAGCCGGACAAGCGCTGCGTGGACCCGCTGACCCGTGAGGAGCTGCCCAGCTACCGCTGCGAGAGCGGTGGCGGCGGAAGCGACGACGACAACGGCGGAAGTGGCACCCGCGGCTCGTACTACTACGGCGGAACCGTCCGCGACAAGCGCGTCAGCGGCGGCAGCTTCGACAGGACCGCCGTCGACACCGGCGGCTTCGGCTGCTCCCGCTCCGGTTCCGGCGGCGGCTGAGGCGGGCGGGCACGCACCATGGAACGGCACACCATCGACCCCCGGCCCGACTGGCAGCGGACCGTCGAGGAGCAGGGGCTCGTCTACCCCCTGACCCGCTACCCCGACGGCTCGCTGCGCCCGTACTGGGACGAGAGCGCGTACTACTCCTTCTCGCTGCCGGAGGTCGAGGCCCTGGAGGAGGTCGTCGAGGAGCTGCACGCGATGTGTCTGGCGGCGGCCGCGCACATCGTCGAGCAGGACCGTTTCGCCGAGCTCGGGATCACCGACCCGAAGCTGGCGGGCCTCGTCGCCGAGTCCTGGCGCCGGCGCGCCGAACTCCCCTCCCTGTACGGCCGCTTCGACCTGCGCTACGACGGCACCGGCCCGGCGAAGATGCTGGAGTACAACGCCGACACCCCGACCTCCCTCGTGGAGGCCGCGAGCCCGCAGTGGTTCTGGATGGAGGACCGCTTCCCCGGCGCCGACCAGTGGAACTCCCTCCACGAGCGGCTCGTCGACGCCTGGAAGCGCCAGGCCCACCTGCTCCCGCCCGGCCCCCTGCACTTCGCGCACTCGGACGGCGACGAGCTCGGCGAGGACCTGATGACGGTCGCGTACCTGCGCGAGACCGCCCAGCAGGCCGGGCTCGACACCGAGATGCTGTCCGTCGAGCGGATCGGCTGGGACCGGCTCTCGCGCCGCTTCGTGGACGACCGGCTCCGCTTCCTCCGCAGCTGCTTCAAGCTCTACCCGTGGGAGTGGCTGACCACCGACCGCTTCGGCCGGCACGTCCTGGACACCCTCGACAACGGCGGCGGCACCGGCACCACCTGCTGGATCGAGCCCGCCTGGAAGATGCTGCTCTCCAACAAGGCGCTCCTCGCGATCCTGTGGGAGCTCAACCCCGGCCACCCCAACCTCCTGCCCGCCTACCTCGACGGGCCCCGCGAACTCGCCGCCACCACGGGCTGGGTCGCCAAGCCGCTCCTCGGCCGCGAGGGCGCGGGCGTCACCCTGCACGAGGCCGGTACGGAGCCCTTCGTACGGGACGGGGAGGCCTGCTGCTACCAGGAGCTGGCCCCGCTGCCCGACTTCGACGGCAACCGGGTGGTGCTCGGCGCGTGGGTCGTCGAGGACGAGGCGGCGGGGCTCGGCATCCGGGAGTCGGCGGGGCTCGTCACCGACGAGTACGCCCGCTTCCTCCCGCACGTGATCCTGTAGCGGCTATTCGGGGACGTAGTCCCGCAGCGGCGCGGGCGTCAGCCCGGCGGCCTCCGCCGCGTCCAGGGCCCTCCGCAGGTCCTGCGTCACCGTCTCGTTGAAGTGCAGCAGGACGATGTCGCCGGCCTTCAGGGAGGGGGTCGGCGGGGTCCACTGGCCCCAGGTCGTCATGTCGTACGTCCAGGTCACCAGGGCCTTCGCCCCGCAGGCGCGGGCGGTGGTCCGGGTGGTCGCGTCGTACGTGCCGTACGGCGGGCGCAGCAGCCGCGGCCCGTCACCGAACTGCGCGAGGTGCTGGTCGCGGGCCCCGCACACCTCGGCCTTCTGCCCGGCGGCGTCGAGGGTGGTCAGGTCCGGGTGGTCGACGGTGTGGTTCTCGACGCGGGAGCGGCCCTGGTCGAGCAGGGTGTGGAAGTAGCCGGAGTCGTACGCGTAGGCACCGGGGAGCAGGAAGAGCGAGGCGGGCACCCGGCGGTCGAGCAGCAGCTTCGCGGCGGCCGGGTCGTGGTACCAGCCGTCGTCGATGGTGATGAAGACGACCGGGTCGGTGGTCTCCACGTGGGAGACCACCGGGACGGGCTCGGGCCAGGCCGCCTCCGGGGCGGCGTGCGCGGGTCCGGCGACCGCGCCGAGGAGCGCGAGCGGGACGAGGGCGGCGAGCGCGGCACGCAGGGCGTGACGCAGACGGAGTCTCGGCATGGCGGCATCATTGGCCTAGACCAAGTGCCGTGTCAATGCGCCGAGTTGACCTCCCGCCACCCTCTCGCCGCCCTCCCCCGAGCGGACCCCGTCAGTCCGACAGCACCCCCCTCAGCTGCTCGAGACCCCAGTCCAGGTCCTCCTTCGAGATGACCAGCGGCGGAGCGATCCGGATCGTCGACCCGTGGGTGTCCTTCACCAGGACCCCGCGCTCCATCAGCTTCTCCGAGATCTGCCGGCCCGTCCCCTTGGAGGGCACGATGTCGACGCCCGCCCACAGCCCGCGCCCGCGCACCGCCTCCACCGCGCCGCCGCCCACGAGGAGACCCAGCTCCGCGTGGAGGTGCTCGCCCAGCTCCGCCGCGCGCTCCTGGAACTCGCCGGTGCGCAGCATCGCGATCACCTCCAGGGCGACCGCGCAGGCCAGCGGGTTCCCGCCGAAGGTCGACCCGTGCTCGCCCGGCCGGAAGACCCCGAGCACGTCGCGGTCGGCCACCACCGCGGACACCGGCACCACGCCGCCGCCCAGCGCCTTCCCCAGGATGTACACGTCCGGCACGACGCCCTCGTGCTCGCATGCGAACGTCCGGCCCGTCCGGCCGAGCCCCGACTGGATCTCGTCCGCCATGAACAGCACGTTCTTCCGGCGGGTCAGCTCCCGCACCCCCGCCAGATAGCCGGCCGGCGGGACGAGGACCCCCGCCTCGCCCTGGATCGGTTCGAGCAGCACCGCCACCGTGTTCTCGGTGACCGCCGCCTCCAGCGCCGTCAGGTCCCCGTACGGCACGATCTCGAACCCCGGCGTGTACGGCCCGAAGTGGTCCCGCGCCTCGTGGTCCGTCGAGAAGCTCACGATCGTCGTCGTCCGGCCGTGGAAGTTGTTCGCCGCGACCACGATCTTCGCGTGCCCGTCCGGCACGCCCTTCACCTCGTACCCCCACTTCCGGGCGGTCTTCACGGCCGTCTCGACCGCCTCCGCCCCCGTGTTCATCGGGAGCACCGCCTCCTTGCCGCACAGCTCCGCGAGCTGCGTACAGAACTCGGCGAACCGGTCGTGGTGGAAGGCGCGCGAGGTCAGCGTCACCCGCTCCAGCTGCGCCTTCGCCGCGTCGATCAGACGCCGGTTGCCGTGCCCGAAGTTGAGCGCCGAGTACCCGGCGAGCATGTCGAGATAGCGGCGGCCCTCGACATCGGTCATCCACGCGCCGTCCGCCGAGGCGACGACGACCGGAAGGGGGTGGTAGTTGTGCGCGCTGTGCGCGTCCGCGGAAGCGATGGCGTCTTCTGTCCTCGACACGGGATCTCCGTTCGTCCTGCGGCTCAGGGGTGACCCAGGGGCTGTGGCCCCTTTCTTATCGTCGCTCGCATCCCGGACGGGGAAACCTCGGCGACGGCGCGCCCGCTAGTCTGGAGACACGCACGGCGACTGGCGTACGGGGAACCGACCCCGGGGGAGCCGTGCGCGCTCCACCACACGAGGTGCCGCTCGCCTGGGCATCACGGGCCCCTGGTCCCGTGCACACCTCAGTCCCGGGACCGTCCGCCGCACGCCCGGAGGAACGACATGACCACGTCCCCGCAGCACCCCGCGCTCACCGCGACCGACCCCGAGCTCGCCGCCCTCGTCGGCGCCGAGGAACGGCTCCAGGCCGAGACCCTCCGCCTCATCCCGAGCGAGAACTACGTCTCCGCCGCCGTCCTCGAAGCCTCCGGCACCGTCCTCCAGAACAAGTACAGCGAGGGCTACCCCGGCCGCCGCTACTACGAGGGCCAGCAGAACATCGACCGGGTCGAGACCCTCGCGATCGAGCGCGCCAAGGCCCTCTTCGGCGTCGACCACGCCAACGTCCAGCCGTACTCCGGCTCCCCCGCCAACCTCGCCGTCTACCTGGCCTTCGCGCAGCCCGGCGACACCGTCATGGGCATGGCCCTGCCGATGGGCGGCCACCTCACCCACGGCTGGGGCGTCTCCGCCACCGGCACCTGGTTCCGCGGCGTCCAGTACGGCGTACGCCAGGACGACGGCCTGATCGACTTCGACCAGGTCCGCGAGCTCGCCCTCAAGGAGCGCCCGAAGGTCATCTTCTGCGGCGGCACCGCGCTGCCCCGCACCATCGACTTCGCCGCCTTCGGCGAGATCGCCCGCGAGTCCGGCGCCGTCCTCGTCGCCGACGTCGCCCACATCGCCGGCCTCATCGCGGGCGGCGCCCACCCCTCCCCGGTCGGGCACGTCGACGTCATCTCCACCACCACCCACAAGACCCTCCGCGGCCCCCGCGGCGCCATGCTCATGTCCACCGAGGAGCACGCCAAGGCCCTCGACAAGGCCGTCTTCCCCGGCCTCCAGGGCGGCCCGCACAACCAGACCACCGCCGCCATCGCCGTCGCCCTCCGCGAGGCCTCCCAGCCCTCCTTCCGCGACTACGCCCACGCCGTCGTCGCCAACGCCAAGGCCCTCGCCGAGGCCCTCCTCGCCCGCGGCTTCGACCTGGTCTCCGGCGGCACCGACAACCACCTGATCCTGATCGACCTCACCCCCAAGCAGGTGCCGGGCAAGATCGCCGCGAAGGCCCTCGACCGGGCCGGGATCGTCGTCAACTACAACACCGTCCCCTACGACCCCCGGAAGCCCTTCGACCCCTCCGGCATCCGCATCGGCACCCCCTCCCTCACCTCCCGCGGCCTCACCACGGAGCACATGGACCAGGTCGCCGAGTGGATCGACCGCGCCGTCACCGCCGCCGGAACCGGCGACGAGGACACCCTCCGCGCCGTCCGCGCCGAGGTCGCCGACCTGATGGCGGCGTTCCCCGCCCCGGGCCTGCCGCTCTGAGTGTGGTCCTCGTCTCACAGCCTGCGATGGGTTGGGGTCCGGCACCTGAGAGAATGATGTGCATGGCCTCTGACAGTCCCCGTGTGCTCTCCGGAATCCAGCCCACCGCAGGCTCGTTCCACCTCGGCAACTACCTCGGCGCCGTCCGCCAGTGGGTCGCGCTGCAGGAGACCCACGACGCCTTCTACATGGTCGTCGACCTGCATGCGATCACGGTCCCGCAGGACCCCGCCGAGCTGCGCGCCAACACCCGGCTCGCCGCCGCCCAGCTCCTCGCCGCCGGGGTCGACCCCGAGCGCTGCACCCTCTTCATCCAGAGCCACGTCCCCGAGCACGCCCAGCTCGGCTGGGTCATGAACTGCCTCACCGGCTTCGGCGAGGCCTCCCGCATGACCCAGTTCAAGGACAAGTCCGCCAAGCAGGGAGCCGACCGCGCCACCGTCGGCCTCTTCACGTACCCGGTCCTCCAGGTCGCGGACATCCTGCTCTACCAGGCCAACGAGGTCCCGGTCGGCGAGGACCAGCGCCAGCACATCGAGCTGACCCGCGACCTCGCGGAGCGCTTCAACGGCCGCTTCGGCGAGACGTTCACGATCCCCAAGCCGTACATCCTCAAGGAGACGGGGAAGATCTACGACCTCCAGGACCCGACGATCAAGATGAGCAAGTCGTCGTCCACGCCGAAGGGCCTCATCAACCTCCTGGACGACCCGAAGGTCACCGCGAAGAAGGTCAAGAGCGCCGTCACCGACACCGACACGGTGATCCGCTTCGACCCGGAGAACAAGGCCGGCGTCTCCAACCTGCTCAGCATCATGTCCACGCTCACCTCCACCTCCGTCGAGGACCTGGAGAAGAGCTACGAGGGCAAGATGTACGGCGCGCTGAAGACGGACCTCGCCGAGGTCATGGTGGACTTCGTCACGCCGTTCCGGACCCGCACCCAGGAATACCTGGACGACCCGGAGACGCTGGACTCGGTCCTGGCCAAGGGAGCGGAGAAGGCCCGCGCCGTCGCCGCCGAGACGCTGGCGCAGACGTACGAGAGGATCGGCTTCCTGCCCGCCAAGCACTGAGACCGAGGACGCTGGCCGAAAGGGCGGTGCAGGCCGCACACTGGCGCTGCACCACCCGTACACATCTCGACGGACGACGGAGGAGAACGACGTGGGGACCGTAACGCTCGGCGTTTCGATCGCGGTCCCGGAGCCCTACGGCAGCCTGCTCCAGGAGCGGCGCGCCGGCTTCGGGGACCCGGCCGCGTACGGCATCCCCACGCACGTCACCCTGGTCCCGCCGACCGAGGTCGCCGAGGAGCGGCTGCCGGAGATCGAGGCGCACCTCGCGGCCGTCGCCGCCGGCCACCAGCCCTTCCCCGTGCGCCTCGAAGGCACCGGGACCTTCCGCCCGCTCTCCCCGGTCGTCTTCGTGAAGCTGGTGGAGGGCGTGCCCTGCTGCAACAACCTCCAGCAGCGCATCCGGGACGAGGAGGGCCCGCTCGCCCGCGAGCTGGCCTTCCCGTACCACCCGCACGTCACCGTGGCGCACGGCATCTCCGAGGAGGGGATGGACCGGGCGTTCGAGGAGCTCGCCGGGTACGAGGCGGCCTGGACCTGCCGCTCCTTCGCGCTGTACGAGCAGGGCCCGGACGGGGTCTGGCGCAAGCTGTACGACTACGAGTTCGGCAGCGGCCGCCCGATCTCCGCGGTCCCGGCACAGGGCGGCAGCCCGGTCGACACCCCGGCGCCCACCGCCTAGGCCCGTCCGGCGGGTCACACGGGAAGGCGCCGGAACAGCGGCCTCGGCACGTGCCGTACGGCCGCCATCACCATCCGCAGCGCCCCCGGCACCCACACCGTCTCCGAGCGCCGCCGCAGCCCCAGCTCGATCGCGCCCGCGACCGCCTCCGGGGTCGTCGCGAGCGGCGCCTCCGCCAGCCCGGCCGTCATCTTCGAGCGCACGAACCCGGGCCGTACGACCATGACGTGCACGCCCGTGCCGTGCAGCGCGTCCCCGAGGCCCTGCGCGAAGGCGTCGAGGCCCGCCTTCGACGAGCCGTAGATGAAGTTGGCGCGGCGGGCCCGCTCGCCCGCCACCGAGGACAGCACCACCAGCGAACCGTGCCCCTGTGCCTGGAGCGCGCCCGCGCACACCAGACCGGCCGAGACGGCGCCCGTGTAGTTGGTCTGCGCGACCCGGGCGGCGGCGACCGGATCGGACTCGTCGCGCGCCTGGTCGCCGAGGACCCCGAAGGCCAGCAGCACCATGTCGATGTCGCCCTCCGCGAAGACCTTCCCGAGCCGCTCCTCGTGCGACTCGGGGTCGAGCGCGTCGAAGGGCACGGTGCGCACCTCCGCGCCGAGCGCGCGCAGCGAGCCGGCGGCGGCCGCGAGCGCGGGGGAGGGGCGGCCGGCCAGCCAGACCGTGCGGGTGCGGCGGGCGATCAGGCGGCGGGCGGTGGCGAGCCCGATCTCGGAGGTGCCGCCGAGGACGAGCAGGGACTGCGGGGCACCGAAGGCGTCCTTCACGGGGGTACTCCTCAGAGGGCGAGACGGCGGGCGAGGTCCGAGGTGAGGACGGACCGGGGGTCGAGCGCGGCGCGCAGCGCCCGGAACTCGTCGAGCCGCGGGTACATGGCGGCCAGGACCTCCGGCCGGAGCCGGGAGTCCTTGGCGAGGTAGACCCGGCCGCCGGCGCCCGCGACCTCCTCGTCGAGGGCGTCGAGGAAGCGGCCGAGACCGGGGAGGCCGGTGGGCAGGTCGAGGGCGAGGGTCCAGCCGGGGAGCGGGAAGGACAGCCAGCCGGGGTCGCCCGCGCCGAACCGTTTCAGGACGGCGAGGAAGGACGGGCAGCCCCGGTCCGCGATCCGCCGCACGATCCGCCGGAGGGCGTCCTCCTGCCCGTACGGGACGACGAACTGGTACTGGACGAAGCCCGCGGGCCCGTAGATCCGGTTCCAGTGCGGTACCCCGTCGAGGGGGTGGAAGAAGGCCGGCAGCGACTGGAGGCGGCCGGTCGCGGTGCGGGGGGCCCTGCGGTACCAGAGCTCGTTGAAGAGCCCGACGGAGGTGCGGCCGAGCAGCCCGCCGGGGACGTACGGCGGCGGGGCGGGCAGCCGGCCCGGCCGGAAGGCGAGCGGATCGCGGCGGGCCGGATGGCGGCGGGGCAGCGCGTCGTACGGGACGTGGTCGCCGCGCGTCAGGACGGCGCGGCCGGTGGCGGCGCCCCGGGCGAGCAGGTCGATCCAGGCGACGGAGTAGCGGTAGCGGTGGTCGCCCTCGATCAGCCGGGCCATCAGAGCGTCGAGACCGGGCACGCGCTCGGTGTCCACGGACAGCAGGGAGGTCTCGACCGGCAGCAGCCGCAGGGTGGCGGAGAGGATCACCCCGGTCAGGCCCATGCCGCCGGTGGTCGCGTCGAAGAGCGGGGTCCCGGGCCGCACGGTCCTGATCCCGCCGTCGGCGGTGAGGAGTTCGAGCGCGGTCACGTGCCGGCCGAAGGAGCCCGCGACGTGGTGGTTCTTGCCGTGGATGTCGGCGCCGATCGCGCCGCCGACGGTCACGTACCGGGTGCCGGGGCTGACCGGGACGAACCAGCCGAGCGGCAGCAGCACCTCCATCAGCCGGTGCAGGCTGACGCCCGCCTCGCACACGACGAGCCCGGCGTCGGTGTCGACGGCCAGGATCCGGTCGAAGCCGGTCATGTCGAGGACGTCGCCGCCGGCGTTCTGCGCGGCGTCCCCGTAGGCCCGCCCGAGCCCCCGCGCGACGACCCCCCGGGGCCCGCAGCCCCGGACGGCCTCGACGACCTCGGCGTACCCGCGGGGCCGGTGCACGCGCGCGAGGGTGGGGGCGGTGCGGCCCCAGCCGGTGATCGCTTCGCAGTCGTCGTCCAGGACGCGGGTCTCGACAGCCATGGGCCGACCGTATAGCCGCATATGTCGCGTATGCCGGTATTGAAGAGCGGTTCGTCGAAATGGGTGATTAAAGGAGTGTCATGAAAGAGGCTCGGCTCCCTCGGCCACGGCCCGCGCCACAGTCGTGTCGACCGCCCGCACCACCCAGGCCCGACAGGGAGCACCACGGATGCGCAAGCCGGAACCATCCGCGACCCCCCGGGGCCGCGAACCCCGCTGGGTCGCGGCCGAGCGGCGGCTGCTCGCCTCCCTGCGCGCCTGCGGACACCGGCCCGCCGTGGCCGCCGCCACCCGGGGGCTCTCCCTCGGGGGCGAACACGGCGCGCTCTGGCTGGCCGCCGGACTCACCGCCGCCGCCCTCGACCGCCCGCGCCGGAGCGGCTGGCTGCGGGGCACGGCCCTGGTCGCGGGCGCGCACCTGGCGAGCATGGGCGTCAAACGGCTCGTACGGAGACCCCGCCCGGCCCCGGACGCGTACGAGCCCCTCGTCCGTACGGCAGGCCGGCACTCCTTCCCCAGCTCCCACGCCACCTCGGCCGCCGCCGCGGCCGTCGCCTTCCGCGCGCTGCACCCGGCCGCCGGCCGGCTCGCCGCCCCGCTGGCCGGCGCGATGTGCCTCTCCCGCCTGGTCGCGGGCGTCCACCACCCGAGCGACGTCGCCGCCGGCGCCCTCCTCGGCGCCGCCACGGCCGTCGCGGGCCGCCACCTCCTCACCCGTGGGGACGTCCCCTCGTGAGCGAGCGGACCGGGACCGCCGTCCTCGACGCGCCCGTCGCCGTACGGGACACGCGCGCGCATGCGCACCGCGGGTGGGCGCTCGGGCTCCTCAGGACCGCCCGGCCCCGGCAGTGGGTCAAGAACGTCCTCGTCCTCGCCGCGCCCGCCGCCGCCGGACGGCTCGGCTCCTGGCAGACCGGCGCCCGACTCGCGCTCGTCTTCGCCCTGTTCACGGCCGCCGCCTCCGCCGTCTACCTCCTCAACGACGCGCGCGACGCCGAGGCCGACCGCGCCCACCCGGTCAAACGCCGCCGCCCCGTCGCCTCGGGACAGGTCCCCGCCGCCCTCGCCACCGCCACCGGCGTCCTCCTCGCCCTCGGCTCCGCCGGCGCCGCCGCGCTCCTCTGCGGCCCCCTGACCGCCGCCCTGCTCGTCGCGTACCTCGGCATACAGGTCGCCTACTGCGTACGCCTCAAGCACGTCCTCGTCGTCGACCTCGCCGTCGTCGCCACCGGCTTCCTGATGCGGGCGATGATCGGCGGGGTGGCCCTCGGCATCCCGCTGTCCCGCTGGTTCCTCATCACGACCGGGTTCGGCGCACTGTTCATGGTCGCCGCCAAGCGCTACTCCGAAGCCGTCCAGATGGAGGGCGCCGAGGGCGCCACGCGCGCGCTGCTCACCCAGTACACGACGGGCTACCTGCGGTTCGTCTGGCAGCTCGCGGCCGGCACCGCCGTCCTCGGCTACTGCCTGTGGGCCCTGGAGGCGGGCCCGGCCGAGACCTCGCTACCCTGGCGCCAGCTCTCCGTGGCCGCCTTCGTCCTCGGCGTCCTGCGGTACGCGGTCTTCGCCGACCGCGGCACGGCGGGCGCCCCCGAGGACGTCGTCCTGCGCGACCGCCCGCTCGCCGTCATCGGCTTGGCGTGGGCCGCGCTGTACGGGATGTCGGTCGCGGGTCTGTGAGCCCCGCCGGGGGATTCTCGTACGGGTGACCCGACGGCGCGAGGAACGGACGGAACGTACGACATGGACTGGCTGACCAAACTCCCCGTCATCGGCCCGTGGGTCGCCCGCTTCATGCGGACCCACGCCTGGCACGCGTACGAGACCCTCGACGAGGCCCACTGGACCCGGCTCGCCGCCGCGATCACCTTCGTCTCCTTCATCGCCCTCTTCCCGCTGATCACGGTCGCCGCCGCGATCGGCGCCGCGCTCCTCACGCCGGATCAGCTCGACACGATCGAGAAGAAGATCAGCGACCAGGTGCCCGGCATCTCCGACCAGCTCGACATCGCCGGACTCGTCGCGAACGCCGGCACCATCGGACTCGTCGCCGGCGCCGTCCTGCTCGTCACCGGCATCAGCTGGATCGGCTCGATGCGGGAGTGCCTGCGCGCGGTCTGGGGCCTCGACGCCATCGAGGGCAACCCGATCCTCCTGAAGGGCAAGGACGGGCTGATCCTCCTCGGCCTCGGCGGCGTCGCGATCGCCTCGCTCGCCGCGTCCTGGCTCGGCTCCACCGCCGTCGGCTGGAGCGCCGACCGCCTCGGCATCTCCGGCGCGGGCGCGGGCGGCTACCTGCTCCAGGCCGCCGCCGTCCTCGTCGCCGTCGTCGCCGACTTCCTCATCCTGCTGTACGTACTGACCCTGCTGCCCGGCGTCGAACCCCGCCGCCGGGACCTCGTGATCGCGGCCCTGATGGGCGCCGTCGGCTTCGAACTGCTGAAACTGCTCCTCGGCGGCTACATGAAGGGGGTCGCGGCGAAGTCGATGTACGGGGCGTTCGGCGTCCCGGTCGCCCTGCTCCTCTGGATCAACTTCACCGCGAAACTGCTGCTGTTCTGCGCGGCGTGGACGGCTACGGAGTCCCGCCGTCGGAAGCCGACTCCGCCTTCGTCCTAGACTCCGACCCCGACTCGGGAAGGTCCCCGGGACGGCGACCCCGAGCCGCCGCCCCGGCCAGCGGCCAGCGCCGGTTGACCAGGAAGACGCCCGCGGCCAGGAGGACGAGGACACCGCCCGCGATCGCCAGCGCGATCCCGACCCCGCCGGACCTCTCGGCGACCGCCGCGTGGACCTGCCCCTCGGGGGCGTTCTTGCCGGGCGCCGGGGCCGTGCCCTCGTCGGGGGCGGTGGTCGCCGTGCGCTCCGAGCGGGGCGGCACCAGCTCGCCCACCGGCGTCACCTTCCCGGAGGCCGCGAAGCCCCAGTCGAGCAGCCGGGCGGCCTCCTTGTAGACCGCGTGCTGCTCCTTCGAGGAGGGGTTCATGACCGTGACGAGCAGGACCCTGCCGTTGCGCTCGGCGACCCCGGTGAAGGTGGCACCCGCGTGCGTGGTGTTGCCGTTCTTGACCCCGGCGATGCCCTGGTACGGGGCGACGCCGATGTCGCCGGTGAGCAGCCGGTTGGTGTTCTGGATCTCGAAGGTCTCGCGCTTCTTGCCCGGCTTGGCCTCCCCGGGGAAGGCGGCCCGGGGGGTGGCGGCGTACTCCCGGAAGTCCGCCTTCCGCATCCCGTTGCGGGCGATGAGCGTCAGGTCGTACGCGGAGGAGACCTGCCCCGGGGCGTCGTAGCCGTCCGGCGAGACGACGTTGGTGTCCAGGGCCTGGAGCTCGGCCGCGTGGTCGTTCATGTCCTTCACGGTCTGCCGGAGCCCGTTGTTCATGCTGGTCAGCACGTGCACGGCGTCGTTCCCGGACCGGAGGAACACCCCCAGCCACAGATCATGGACGCTGTAGCTCTGCTTCTCCTTGATCCCGACCAGACTCGACCCGACCCCCATCCCCGCCAGGTCCGCACTGGTCACCAGATGGTTCTGCGTCCTGGAGAACTTCGGCAGCAACGTATCCGCGAACAGCATCTTCAGCGTCGACGCCGGCGCCAGCCTCCAATGCGCGTTGTGCGCCGCCAGCACCTGCCCGCTCTCCGCGTCCGCCACGATCCACGACCGCCCCGACAACTCCTTCGGCAGCACCGGCGCCCCGGCCCCCAGCCGCACCTGCGTACCCGGCTTGCTGAGCAGCGCCCCGCCCACCGTCGACATCACCGCGGGAGGCTTGGGCTGCTTGTCCTTCCCGTCCTTCCCGTCCGCGTACGCCGCAGGCGCAGCGACGACAAGCGGCAGAAACACGGCAGCAGCGACCGCCCAAGCGGTCTTCTTCGAAGCAGACACGATCGAGAACGTACAGCCCCGCCCAACCGATCCGAACCCCGGCAGGCGGTTCAGCCACCTCCGTCCACCCGGAAGCGGGGGCTCCGCATGGAGGGTGTGCCCGTGAACGCGATCGTCGGCGACGGAGCCGAAGGCTACGCGGCCAACGCGCCGTACGGCCGGCTGGTGGCGACGTGCTCCGTGCGGTTCGGCCCGCGTCGGCTCTGGAGCGAAGCGGAGGCCGCGCACGCCTGGTGGCTGTCGCACGGCCGTCCCGGACCCGAGCGGTTCGGACCGGCCGTGACCGCGACGGGGGAGTCCGCGTGGCTGGACGATCCGGGTCGGCCCGTTCCCCTCACCGGCTGACCCGCGAGACCGTCCACCTGCGCGCCGTATCCCGTGGCGCGCGGGCAGGGCCTTACTTCTTGCCCGCGCGGACGCCGCGGAAGCCGATCACGCCGACGGCCGTGCCCAGGAGGAAGGAGGTGACGGCGAGGGCGAGGTGGACCCAGAAGTAAGCGGTCGGGTTTCCCGCGTCGTCGAAGGCGAGGCCGCTGCCGTCCTTCCACAAGTTCTTGGCGAAGGTCACCCAGATCACCCAGGACCAGGCGCCGAAGGCGAGCAGGAACCAGGAGGCGCGGCGGCTGAGCTTCATGGGGGGTCCTTCGGGGTGGGCGAGTTCTTTCAGCCAGTATCGAACCGTCCTTGCCGGGCCCCGCAGGCGGGCCTCGGTACGCTACCGCTGGAGTGAGGGGGTGCGGGGGCGTGGTCGTCTTTCTGCTGGTGCTGGTGGTGCTGCTCGGTGCGGTGCACTGGTACGTGTGGCGGCGCTTGGTGAGGGACGTCACGGAGGCGGGGAGCAGGGGGCGGCGGGTCGGTACGGCGGCCGTCGTGGCGCTGCCGGTGCTTTCGGTCGGGGCGCTGGTGTCCTCGCGGGTGGGGGCGCCCTTCGTGGTGCAGCAGGTGGTGGCGTGGCCGGGGTTCCTCTGGCTCGCGGTGCTCCTGTACCTGGTGCTGGCGCTGGCGGTCGGGGAGGCCGTGCGGCCGTTGCTGCGGGCCTGGGTGGCGCGGCGGGCGGTGGCGCCTGACCCCGTGCCCGTATCCGTGCCCGTGTCTGTGCCCGCTGTCGAAGAGCCCGCCGAGGCCGTCCCCGCCGAGGTCTCCCGGCGGCTGTTCGTCTCCCGGGTCGTCGCGGGTTCCGCGGCCGCCGTCGCGGTCGGGACCGTCGGGTACGGGACGTACGGGGTGCTGCGCGGGCCCCGGGTGAAGAGGGTCACCGTTCCGCTCGCGAAGATTCCGCGGGCCGCGCACGGGTACCGGATCGCCGTCGTGTCCGACATCCATCTCGGGCCGGTTCTGGGGCGCGCCCATACGCAGCGGATCGTGGACTCGATCAATGCCGCCCAGCCCGATCTGATCGCGGTGGTCGGTGATCTGGTCGACGGGACGGTGGAGAACCTCGGGCCGGCCGCCGAGCCGCTCGCGCGGCTCCGGGCGCGGCACGGTTCCTTCTTCGTGACCGGGAACCACGAGTACTTCTCGGGGGCGGACGCGTGGGTCGACCACGTGCGTGAGCTCGGGCTGCGGCCGCTGCGCAACGCGCGCGTGGAGATCCCGGCGGGCTTCGACCTCGCCGGGGTCGACGACGTGGCGGGGGAGAGCGAGGGGCAGGGGCCCGACTTCGGGCGGGCCCTCGGCGACCGGGACCGGGCCCGTGCCGCGGTGCTGCTCGCGCACCAGCCGATCGTGATCCACGACGCCGTACGGCACGGGGTGGACCTGCAGCTGTCCGGGCACACCCACGGCGGGCAGCTGTGGCCGGGGAACTACCTCGCCGAGCTGGCCAATCCGACCGTCGCCGGGCTCGAGCGGTACGGGGACACCCAGCTGTACGTCTCGCGGGGCGCGGGTGCCTGGGGGCCGCCGGTCCGGGTCGGGGCGCCGTCCGACATCACGATCGTCGAACTCGCCTCGAAACAGGCGTGATCGGACATTGTCACTCGCTGCGCAGAGGTCGATACGTGCTGCTCATCGACCTAAAGTCTCATATCCCGGACATATACCTGTCATGTGAAAGTTTTTCCTTTCCCTTGTGAAACCGGTGTGATGGGATGCGCTCATCGCGGCGTTTCCGGGGGCCGTCGCATCTGGGGTGGTATCAAAAAAAGGAAGCACGGCAATGCGGTCGACGGTCCGTCTGCGGATCCTCATCACTTGTGGAGTACTCGTGGCCGCCGGAGTCGGGGGCTGGCAACTGCTGCCCTCCGACGCGGCCCGGACGGACCCGATCACCATCGGCACGACCGACGAGGTGACGTCGCTCGACCCGGCCGGCGCGTACGACGCCGGTTCCTGGGCGATGTACAGCAACGTCTTCCAGTCGCTGCTGACGTTCAAGCCGGGCCTCACGCAGCCGGTTCCGGACGCCGCCGAGAGCTGCAAGTTCCTGGGCTCCGGGCTCACCGCGTACCAGTGCACGCTCCGCGACGACCTGACCTTCGCCAACGGGCGCAAGATCACCGCCGAGGACGTCAAGTACTCCTTCGAGCGGATGCTGCGCATCAAGTCGGACGTCGGCCCGCAGCCGCTCTTCCCGACGCTGAAGAACGTGTCGGCCGAGGGCCGTACCGTCACCTTCCACCTGAGCGGCCGTGACGCCACGTTCCCGCTGAAGGTGGCCACGGGCGCCGGCTCGATCGTGGACAGGAACCAGTACCCGGCCGGCAAGCTGCGGACCGGTTCCGCGGTCGACGGCTCGGGGCCGTACGTCCTCAAGGAGTACAAGGAGGGCGAGTCCGCGCTCCTGGAGCCCAACCCGAAGTACAAGGGCGCCATCACCAAGGCCGGTCACACGGTCCTCGTGAAGTACTACGGCCAGTCCGAGGAGCTCGCCACCGCCTGGAAGGCGAAGGAGGTCCAGGTCACGCACCGACAGCTCCCGCCGAACTTCCTCTCCTCGCTGGAGACCAGGGACGGGACCCGGATCACCGAGGCGGAGAGCGCCGAGATCCGCAACCTGAACTTCAACGTCCGGCCCGGCTCGCCCATGGCGAACAAGGCCGTACGGCAGGCCGTCGCCGCCGTCATCGACCGCCCGGCGATCACCGAGGGCGCCTACAAGGGCACGGTCGAGCCGCTCTACTCCCTCATCCCGCAGGGCTTCGTCGGCCACAGCACCGCCTTCTACGACGTCTACCCGGAGCCGGACGCGAAGAAGGCCAAGGCCCTCCTGCGGGAGGCCGGGATCCGGACGCCGGTGAAGTTCACGTACGGCTTCCGCAAGGACGCCACGTACGCCACCGAGGCCGCCGAGGTCAAGCGGCAGCTGGAGGAGACCGGCCTCTTCGAGGTCAAGCTCGTCGAGGCCGACTGGCAGAGCTTCCAGAAGGGGTACGCGAGGGGCGACTACGACGCCTACCCCGTCGGCTGGCTCCCCGACTTCCCCGACTCCGACAGCTTCACCGCGCCGCTCGTCGGCACCAAGAACACCCTGCACAACGGCTTCTCCAGCAAGAAGATCGACACCCTGATCGCCTCGACGCAGCAGTACGGCGACCGGGGCCGGGCGACGAGCGACTTCAGGGACATCCAGGACCAGGTCGCCGCCGAGGTCCCGCTGGTGCCGCTGTGGCAGAAGAAGGACTACGTCCTCTCCACGGAGGCGGTCACCGGCTCCCAGTACCTGACGGACGGCACGGGCATCTGGCGCCTGTGGGAGCTCAGCTGGATCTGAGGCCCCCTGCGGCTTCCCCTACGGCTTCGGGCTCGCCTTCTTCTTGGGCTTGCCCGAGGCCGCCATTCCGGCCGCCGTCGGCATGAAGTCGGAGAGCAGCTCGTGGGTCTCCTTGACCAGCGGGCGCAGGATCCGGAAGCGGGAGAGCGAGATCGCGCGGGCGGTGACCGGCGCGAGGCGCTCGACGAGGCGCCGGCTGTTCGCCGCGCCCTCCGAGCGGTCGTACACCCAGAACAGCACGAGGCCCATCTGCTGGAGCCACAGCAACTGCGGGAGGGCTTCCTTCAGTTCCGGGTCGACCTTGACCGAGGCGCCGGAGATGACCCGTCGGTGGACCTCGATCGCGGCCTCGCGCGGGCCCTCCGACTCGGGGGAGAAGGGGCTGAGCGGGCTGTCCGGGTCGGCGGCGTTCTTGAAGAACTGGGCCGCGAACTCGTGGTACGGCTCCGCGATGTCGAGCCAGCCGAGGTAGACGCCCCGGATGCGGGCGGTCAGGTCCTTCTCGTCGCCGGTCAGGATGGGCTCGACGGCCGCCTGGTGCTCCTCGGCGATCCGGTCGTAGAAGCCCTGGACCAGGTGTTCCTTGGAGGAGAAGTAGTAGTACGCGTTGCCGACGGAGACCCCGGCCTCCTGGGCGATGGCCCGCATCGTCGTCTTGTCGTAACCGCGCTCCTTGAACAGCCGGAGCGCGGTTTCGAGGATGAGCGTGCGGGTCTGCTCGCTCTTGGGGGCCTTCTTCTCTTCGGTCTTCTCTTCCGTCACGGAGTCGAGCCTAACCGGGCGGACCGGGCACTTCGCAGTGCCCGCCCTCGCAGGACCGGTCGTCGAGCCCCGGACCCTTGAGGGCCTCGCGCCACTTGGCGGCCGCGAGGACGGTGATCCGGGCGAAGGGCTGTCCCGCGGGGGTGGCCAGCCAGTGGGCCTTGGCCCGGTGGTCGGCCAGGGCCCAGAGGCAGACGATCCAGGCGGAGGTCTCGCGGTAGACCTGGCCCCGGTCCCCGACCACGGTGATCTCCCGCAGGGTGGAGGCGTGGTCGAGGTCCGGGAAGAGGCGCCGTGCCTGCTGCGAGCCGGCGGGCACGAGGTCGAGCGGGACGAGCTGCCGCTGGCGCAGCAGCCAGTGCCTGAGGTGCACGCAGAGCGGGCAGTCGGCGTCGTACAGCACGGTCAGGTGTCCCACGGGGGTCGTGGGGCGCGCCGGGGTCGACACGGTGGTCAGGCCTGCGGCGCGGGCGGGGCCCAGGGGCCCTGGGGCGTCTTGGTCCAGCCCTGCGGGCCGACCGGCGGGACCTGTTCGCGCTCCATGACCCCGCGGCGGCGGATCTTGTTGAGCACGTAGACGTTGCCGAGGTGCATCACTCCGAGGACGAGGAGGACCACTCCGAGCTTGACGGAGAGGGCCTCGAAGAGCGCCCGGGCGTCGAGGACGGCGGCGTCCTGGCTCAGGTAGAGGGCGACGAAGCCGAAGTTGACGAGGTAGAAGCCGACCACCAGGAGGTGGTTGACGGCGTCCGCGAGCTTCTCGTTCCCGTGCAGGACGTCGGACAGGAAGACCCTTCCGTTGCGGCTGAGCGTGCGGGCGACCCAGATGGTGAGGGCCACGCTGATCAGCAGGTAGGCGATGTACGCGACGACAGTGAGGTCCATGCCCCACCCTCCCTTGAACGCGTTCAAAAGCTGGCGGTCATGACTGTAGACCTCCTCTTGAACGTGTTCAAGTCCTGGGTGTGCGGTGTCCTTAAGGGGTGGCCCGGCCGTGCGTCCGCGCTTAGGGTCGGGCGGGTGACGCTCTCTCATGACCTGGCCGGTACCGGCCCCTCGACCGTCGTCCTGCTGCACTCCGGCGTCTGCGACCGCCGGATGTGGGACGGGCAGTTCGCCGCGCTGGCCGCGGCGGGACACCGGGTCGTCCGCTGCGACCTCCGCGGCTTCGGCGACAGCCCCCTTGACGCCCCGCACACCCACGCCGAGGACGTCCGCGCACTCCTCGACCACCTCGGAGCCGAGCGCGCCGCCGTCGTCGGCTCCTCCTTCGGCGGCCGCGTCGCCCTCGAACTCGCCGCCCTCCACCCCGGACGCGTCTCCGCGCTCGCCCTGCTCGCCTCCGGCATCCCCGGCATGGCGCCCAGCGCGGAACTGCGCGCCTGGGGCGCCCGCGAGGACGCCCTCCTCGAAGCGGGCGACCTCGACGCGGCCGTCGAGCTCAACGTCGACACCTGGCTCGGACCGGAGGCGGGCGAGGCCGCCCGCGCCCTCGTACGGGACGGGCAGCGGCGCGCCTTCGACCTCCAGCTCGCCGCCCCCGAGGAGAACCACCCCGTCGCCCCCGAGGTCACCCGCGAGGACCTCGCCGGGATCCGGGCCCCCGCCCTCGTCGCCTCCGGCGCCCACGACCTGGCCGACTTCCGGGCCGTCGCCGACGAGCTCGGCGGCCTCCTGCCCGCCGCCCGCCGGATCGACCTCGACTGGGCCGGCCACCTCCCCGCCCTGGAACGCCCGGACGAGACCGCCCGCCTGCTCGTCGAGTTCCTGGCGGAGGCCCAGATCTCCGCGCTCAGCCCCGGCGTATCTGCGCGGTGATCGTCGGGTCGGTGATCCGGTCGTCGGCGGCGAGCAGCAGCGCCTTCGACAGGATCACCGCGAGCGGCCCGCCGTCCTCCTCGAACGGCAGGAACACCTTCGCCCGGTCCCGCGCGCGGTCGGTCACGACGCACAGGTACGAGTCGTCCGGCTCCATCAGCACGTTCCCCGAGCCCAGATGGATCCGGTACGCGCGCAGCTCGCCCCGCACCCGCAGGAAGCGGTCCGTCAGCTCCACCCGGTCCGCGATCCGCGTCCGGGGCAGCAGCCGGGCCAGCGTCTCGCGCCGGATCACCGCCGACTCCGTCAGCGCGCCGAACGACCAGCTCTCCCAGTAGCCGTCGTACGCCCGGTCCTCCCCGCGGTCCCGCCAGTGCGGGTCCGCCCCGATCGACGCCACCCCCACGAACAGGTCGACGTCCCGCAGCGCCTCCGAGAGCACGAGGGCCGGTACGTCGGCCAGCGCGACGGCCTCCCAGGCGCCCCGCGGCCCCGCCGCCCCCGCTCTCCTCTCGAACCGCACCTGGTCCGTGGAGCACAGCCGGGCCACCCCGTCCCCGCGCGCCCCCTCGTCGACCAGCTCCACGAAGAACCGGGCCCGCCACCGCACCCCCTCGCCGGCCGGCAGCTCGCCCGGCACGGGCAGCTCCTTCACCAGCTCCGAGGACCAGCCGTCCGAGAAGTACCCCAGGTGGTTCCCCGTCCAGCCGCGCTCGGCCATCAGCGCCCGCGCCTGCCCGTACCGCAGGACGTGCCCCGCGAAGCGGTTGGAGTACGAGCCGGTCGCGAGCTCCGCCGGAGTCAGCGGGTACACCTCGCGGAAGACCTGCCTGAACGGCTGGCGCTCCTCCCGCTCCGCCATCGCCTCCCGCCACTCGGCGACCTCCTCGCCACCGGCCCGCAGCGGATGCCACAGCCGCAGCCGCGCGCCCGGACCGACCGGCCGCGCCGTCCCGTCCGCACCGGCCAGGGCCCAGCCGCCGCCGGTGCGCTCCGGGAGCCCCGCCGTCCACCGCTCCCCGTCGTCCTCCGTGCCGTCCTCCGTGACCTCCCACAGCAGCGCCCGGGCGACCGCCCCGGTCACCGGGTGGTCGGCGTAGTAACGCTGCCAGTCCTCCGCCGGCCAGACCGTCCCCGCCGCGAGGTGCTCCTCAAGGCGCGACCGCTCGGCGGCGACCAGCGCCTTGAGCTCCCTGAGCCCGGCCCTGACCTCCTTCAACTCCTCCGCGCGCGCCTCGCGGACCTCCTTCGGCGCCGCCTTCAGGAGCCTCCCCTCCGGGCCCCTGAACGACAGCGCGGCCGTGCCCGGCTCCCGTACCGCCAGCTCCGCCGTGTACGCCCCGAGCGGCACCTCCCGGATCCCGCGCCCGTCCAGACCGAGCGTCGCGATCCCGCGCTCCCTGAGCATCGACGGGGTCAGCCCGGCGCGGGCGGCGACCGCCTCCAGGGCCTTCGCGATCCCCTTGTTCACGGTGCGGTTCTTGACCTTCCTCGGCAGCCGCCCGAGCCACTGCGCGGCCTCCCCGGCCCGCGCCCCCTCGCAAGCGCCGAGCACGGCGACGGCCGTCGTGGCCAGGGGCTGGCTGCGGCAGAAACCGCCGGAACCCCCGAGCCCCGTCCCCGCGTTCAGCGCGACGGCCCCGACGAGCGGCACGGCCCAGTCGGCGTCGACGTCGAGCGCCGCCCACAACAGGCCCCGCACCAGGCAGGTGTTGGGGTCGCCCACGAGGCCCCAGAGGTTCATGGCG
Source organism: Streptomyces sp. NPDC021012 (assembly GCF_044333355.1). Lineage (NCBI taxonomy): Bacteria > Bacillati > Actinomycetota > Actinomycetes > Kitasatosporales > Streptomycetaceae > Streptomyces > Streptomyces sp. NPDC021012. The sequence goes on along the minus strand of NZ_JBIRQU010000001.1, from coordinate 727,828 downwards.
TACTCGCCGAGGTCGTCGACCCGGTGCTCGGCCTGTGCGGCGATCCCTTCGAGGAGGAGGCGTACGAGGTCCGTCCCCCGGTCGGTCGCCGCGAGCAGGGCCGCCGCCCGCCGGCGCCACGCCCGCGTCGCCCTGGGCCTGTCCAGGAGGGCGCAGTGCCCGAGGAAGGCCGCCGCGCCCGCCCCCGCGAGCAGCTCCCCGTGCGCGGCGCGCATGGCGGGGCCGTACTCGTCGAGGCCGTCGAGGAGGTGGCGGGGGAGTCCGCCGGGCGCGACCGGGGCCTCCCGGCGCAGCAGGGCGTCCACCCGGTCCCGTATCGCGGAGAACCCGGCGAACTCGCCGCTCCGGTACGCGCGCAGCGACTCGGCCGTCCGGCGCAGTGCCCGGACCCGGGCCCGGTCGAACTCCGGGGCCTGCTCGGCCGCCGCGAGGGCGAGCGGCACCAGGGTCAGGAAGGAGCCCCGCAGCTCGTACGGGGAGACCGCCGCGTCCTGCCCGGCGAGCCGCGCCAGGAGCCGGTCGGACTCCTCGGTGCTCCAGCCCAACTCCTGCCGGGACAGGTCGTCGAGGAGTTCCGACGTCTGCTCCGGCCTTCCGCCGCAGGCCCGCAGGTGCAGCGCGAGCGCCCACTCCCGGCGCCCCTCCGCCCCCAGGGGGCCGATCAACCCGCGCACCACCTCCGGGCCTTCCGCGAGCGCCTCGTTCAGTTCCCTGCCCGTGATCCCCACCATGCTCCCGACGGTAGAGGACCCCACTGACAGCCCTACCTGAACCGCCTCACCCCCGGCACGAGCGCCGTCCCCGCGCAGCACCCGCCCACCACCACCGCCGCGACGAGCAGCGGAACTCGGGGCCCCCACGTCGAGGCGGCGATCGGTGCCAGGGCGTACCCGAGGGGCATCGCGGCGAGCGAGAGCAGCCAGTCGTACGAGGTGACCCGGGCGAGCGCGTGCTCGGGCACCGCGCGCTGGACGGCGGTCTGCCACACGGGGGACAGGAAGCCGAGGCCCGCCTGCGCGAGCCCGTACGCCGCGATCGTCAGCCACGCGGGCGCGGCGAACGCGAGCAGGACCAGCGGCAGTGCGTACGTGGCGAGGCCGAGGTTCGCGGTCAGGACCGGCCGCCGGGGGCTGACCCGGTCGGCGAGCAGTGCCCCGAGGAGGAAGCCGACGGCGCCGACCTGGAGGAGGACGACCCAGGTGGTGCCGCCGCCGAGCCGGTCCACGGCGATCGCGGGCCCCAGGGTCGTCAGGACGGCGGCGGCGCCGTTCCAGGCGCTGTGGCCGACGAGGCTGGTCCAGTACCAGTCCCGGGAGCGGACCTCCTGCCAGCCCTCGGTGAGGTCGGCGCGGAGCGAACGGCGCGGGATCGGGACCCGCTTCACCCGTACGGCCGTCAGGAGCAGGGCGCTGACGGCGAAGGTGGCCGCGTCCAGGACGAACGCCCAGCCGGGGCCCACGGTCAGGACGAGGGTGCCGGCGAGCGCGGGGCCGGCGAGACGGCTGCCGCTCTGGGCGACGCTCATCGCCGCGTTGGCCCGGTGCAGCGCCTCCGGCTCCACCGTGCCCTTGATCAGGGGCGAGCCGGTCGGCATGGCGAAGGCGCCGGCCGCGCCGCCGAGGGCCTCGGCGACGGCGAGGACGGCGAGGCTGGGGGCGCCGCCGAGCAGCTGGACGCCGACGAGGAGCTGGGTGGCGCAGCGTATGAGGTCCGTGGTGAGCGCCACCGTACGGGCGTCGAAGCGGTCGCCGACGACGCCGCCCACGGGCAGCAGGAGCAGCTTGGGGACCATCGCGCAGCCCAGGACCAGGGCGAGCGCCGAGGTGGAGCCGGTGGCCTCCAGGACGGCCAGGGCGAGGGCGGCGGGGATGGCGGCGTCGCCGAGGAGGGAGAGGGCGCGGCCGGTGAAGAGGAGGCGGAAGGAGCGGGTGCGGAGGGGGTGGAGGACGGCCGGGGGCGCGGCGGGGCGCGCGGGGGCGGTGGGCATGGGACGCAGAGTATTTCGGTTCCGAATAATTCGTCAACGAAATACTTCTGATGAGAAGAACGGCACCCCGACGTACGATCTCCCCATGGGGCACCCCGAGGAGCAGCAGGAACCGCGCGACTGGACCGACGAGCACGTCGCCCGGTGGCAGCCCGTCCTGCCCCGCCTCGACCCGGTCGTCGAGGGCGCCGTCACCCGGATGAAGAAGCTCTCGGTCCATCTGCGCCGGGTCAGGGAGCAGTCCCTCGTCGACTTCGACCTGGAACGCCACGAGTTCGACACCCTCCACAAACTCGCGGGCCGCGGCGGCAGCGCTGCCCCCTCCGAGCTCGCCCAGGACCTCGACCTGGCCCCCGCCTCCGTCTCCGGCCGCCTCGACGCCCTGGAGAAGCGCGGCTTCGTCCGCCGCACCCCGTCCACGACCGACCGGCGCCGGGTCGTCGTCGAACTCACCGCCTCCGGCCGCGAGACCTGGCGCGGCGCGATGGACGTCCTCGGACACGAGGAGGAGCGGCTGCTCGGCATCCTCGACAAGGACGAACTGACGCAGCTCAACGACATGCTCCGGCGCGTCATGCTCCTCGCCGAGGAGGGCGTCTCCCAGCACTGGCACGCCTGACGCCCCCGCGACGGCCCGTTGTCAGAGGCCTCTCCTACGCTGCTCCGCATGGCAATGGTGACCTTCGTCGACGAGACGACGTCAGGAGCGCGGACCGAGGCCGGAGGCCTCTCCGTCGCCGAAGAACGCCTCGCGCTGCGCGAGCTGATCCGCCGCCGGGTCGAGCGGGAGACCACCCCGGAGACGGCCGAGCGGGAGTTCGCCCGCGCGGTCGAGGCCTTCGGACGGAACGGCTTCCTGGTCCTCGTGGGGGACCGCCAGGTCGAGGAGCTCGACGACGAGGTCGAGTTGGGCCCGGGCGTCGAGGTCACGTTCCTCAGGCTCGTCCCGCTGGTGGGGGGCTGACGATGAGCCAGGCTTCCCAGGGACTGGAAAGGGTGCGGGCGCTCATCGCCCGCGGAGAGACGACCGGACTCGCCGAGGAACTGCTGCAGCAGACGTCGGACTTCGGCTGGCCCGACGACTTCGGCCCGTGCTTCGCCGAGGTGCGGCAGCTGCCGCACGACGTGCGGCGGCGACTGGGCGAGATATGGACGGAGCGCCACCGGGCCGGCGCGTCCCAGGACTTCAAGGGGGCCGTCGGGACGTTGCTCCACCTGGTCGCCGATGCGCTGCCGGGCCGGCCCGATCCTGTCGAGGCACTCCGGCGCATGGACGAGCTGAGTTCCGCGTACGAGTACTACGCCGACCACGAACTGGTCACCCTCGCCCGCGGCGAGCTCGACGCCGGCCGCCCCCTGCCCGGCGGCTTCGTGGCCCTGCTGCGCCGCTGCCAGAAGACCGCGTACCTCGCGGACAGGACGCTCGGCAGGATCCTCGGCCGCGTCGACGACCCCGTCCTCAACCCCGGCGAGCCCTGGGCCGAACAGGCCATGGCCGAGGCGCCGCCCGGACTCCTCGCGCACCTGCTCACGGCCACCGGCGCCCGACCCACCGTCGCCTGGGACAAGGAGGCCCGCGCGCTCGCCGCCGCGGCCGAGAGCCCCGAGGCCCTGCGCGAGGCGGCCGTCCGCTGGCTCGGACTCGTCGGCGCGCCGCGCACCATCGAGCTGTACGTGCACGAGGGCTGGGCCGACCACAACAAGACCTACGACCCGTACAACGCCGACGCGCTCAAGGGCCTCGCCTGGCTGGTGTCCCTGCTGCCGCCCGACCCGGCCGCCGTACGGGCCCTCGGCCGGCTCGTCGAGACCTCCCTGCGCAAGGTCCCCGGCATCGGTCCGCACAGCCCCAAGGTCGCCAACGCGGCCGTGCTCGCCCTCGCCCGCACCGACCACGAGGCCGCCCTCGGCGAACTCGCCCGGCTCTCCGCCAAGGTCACCTACAAGGGCACCCTCAAGCAGCTCACCACGGCCCTCGACGCCAGGGCGGCCGCCCTCGGCGTCGGCCGAGAGGAGATCGAGGAGCTGGCCGTCCCCGCGTACGGGCTCGCCGAGGTCGGCCGCCGCGAGATCCGCCTCGGCGACGCCCACGGGCTCCTGGAGGTGCACGGCGCCAAGGCGAAGCTCACCTGGACCAACGCCAAGGGCAAGCAGATCGCGACCGTCCCCGCCGCCGTCCGCCGCGACCACGCCGAGGCCCTCAAGGAACTCAAGGCGTCCGCCAAGGACATCGAGAAGATGCTCGGCGCGCAGAGCGACCGCCTGGACCGCCAGTTCCTCGCCCGCCGCAGCTGGAACTTCCGGACCTGGCGCGAGCGGATCCTCGACCACCCCCTGGTCGGCACGCTCGCCCGCCGACTGGTCTGGGCCCTCGACGGCGAGACCCCGCTCCTCTTCGACGGCACCGACCTGCGCACCCTCGAAGGCGACCCGGTGTGCGTCTCGCCCACCGCGACCGTCACCCTCTGGCACCCCGTCGGCCGCCCCGCCGCCGAGATCCGGGCCGTCCGCGAGCGGCTCGAACGGCTCGGCGTCACCCAGCCGTTCAAGCAGGCCCACCGCGAGGTGTACCCGCTCACCGACGCCGAGCGGACCACCGCCAAGTACTCCAACCGCTTCGCCGGGCACGTCCTGCGCCAGCACCAGCTCAACGCCCTCGCCGCACAGCGAGGCTGGACGGCGAGGCTGCGGATGGCCGTGGACGACTCGTACCCGCCGCTGTACCGCGAACTCCCCGAGTGGGGACTGCGCGCCGAGTACTGGGTCGAGGGCGTCGGCGGCGACCAGGAGGGCGACCTGACCAGCTCCTACGCCTACGCCCAGGTCACCACCGACCAGGTCCGCTTCCACCGGATCGACGCCGGGCAGAACTGGGCGCACGCGGGCGGCGGCGCGTACACCGTCCGCTCCCAGCCGGTACCCCTGCGCGAGATCCCCGAGCAGGTGCTCTCCGAAGTCCTGCGGGACGTCGACCTGTTCGTCGGCGTCGCCAGCGTCGGCAACGACCCGACGTGGCAGGACGGCGGCCCGGGCGGCCGGCACCGCGACTACTGGCAGCGGTACGGCTTCGGCGAGCTCTCGCGCAGCGCCGAGACCCGCCGCGAGCTGCTCGCCCGCCTGGTGCCCCGGCTCGCCATCGCCGAACGCTGCGCGGTCGACGGCCGGTTCCTCGAGGTGCGGGGCGACCTCCACACGTACCGCATCCACCTCGGCTCGGGGAACGTGCTGATCGCGCCCTACGACCGGTACCTGTGCATCGTCCCGAAGCGGGCCTCCACGGCGGCGGACGCGGCCGGCCCGCTCCCGTACGAGGGCGACGGAATGCTCGCGATCATCCTCAGCAAGGCGATGCTCCTCGCCGACGACACGGCCGTCACCGACCCGACGATCCTCAGCCAGCTCGGATGCTGAGGCTCAGGCGCTGAGCGTCCGGGCGTAGTTGAGCTGCCCCATCACCCAGAAGAAGGTGTCGGGCGTGGTGGCCGGGACGAACGTGGAATGGTGCCGGCCACCGCTGCTCACCGTGACCTGGACATAGCCGGTGGTCCGCTTCTCCTTCATCAGCAGGAACAGCAGGCCGAGCAGGCAGAAGAGGGCGAAGACGACCGCGAGGACGATCGCCACGGTCGGGATGACCTCCTCGACCCGCGACATGTCCATCGCGTTCCACACCGCGCCCTTCAGGGGCATCGGACCGGCCGGCGTCAGGATCTGGTCACCGACCACGCTGATGTCGCCGAGGGTCAGCACCGGCACCGCACCGAACGCCGCCGCGTACTGCGGCGGCTGCGGGTACCCGTACCCGGGCGCCCCCGGCGCCCCGCCCTGCTGCCCCGGACCCCACTTGTACTCACCGTCCGCGTAAGGGTTCGGCTCGCTCATCGGTCCCCGTCTCTCTGTACATGGGAAAAGCCCGCTCCCGCACGCAGAAGCGTACAGAAGCGGGCTCTCCGGCCGTGCGGAGTGTCAGAAGCGACGCGTGATGAGCGCGCGCTTCACTTCCTGGATGGCCTTCGTGACCTCGATGCCACGCGGGCACGCGTCGGTGCAGTTGAAGGTCGTGCGGCAGCGCCACACGCCGTCCTTGTCGTTCAGGATCTCCAGGCGCTGCTCGCCCGCCTCGTCGCGCGAGTCGAAGATGAAGCGGTGCGCGTTGACGATCGCGGCCGGACCGAAGTACTGGCCGTCGTTCCAGAAGACCGGGCAGGACGAGGTGCACGCGGCGCACAGGATGCACTTGGTGGTGTCGTCGAAGCGCTCGCGGTCCTCGGCGGACTGCAGGCGCTCACGCGTCGGCTCGTTGCCCTTGGTGACCAGGAACGGCATGACGTCCCGGTACGCCTGGAAGAACGGCTCCATGTCGACCACGAGGTCCTTGAGGACCGTGAGGCCCTTGATGGCCTCGACCGTGATCGGCTTCTCCGGGTTGATGTCCTTGATCAGCGTCTTGCAGGCGAGCCTGTTCTTGCCGTTGATCCGCATCGCGTCGGAGCCGCAGATGCCGTGCGCGCAGGAGCGACGGAAGGTCAGCGTGCCGTCGACGTCCCACTTGATCTTGTGAAGGGCGTCGAGGACACGCTCCTTCGGGTCGATCTCGATCTGGAAGTCCTCCCAGACCGACGCGTCCGACACCTCGGGGTTGAAGCGGCGGATCCGCATCGTGACCGTGATGTACGGGGAGGCGGCGGACTCCGCCTCGACCTTGTCCAGTACGGGGGTAGCCATCAGTACTTACGCTCCATCGGCTGGTAGCGGGTCTGGACGACCGGCTTGTAGTCGAGACGGACGGTCTCGGAGCCGTCCTCGCCGACCTCGCGGTACGCCATGGTGTGGCGCATGAAGTTGACGTCGTCGCGGTTCGGGTAGTCCTCGCGGTAGTGACCGCCGCGGGACTCCTTGCGCGCCAGGGCCGAGACGGCCATGACCTCGGCCAGTTCGAGCAGGTTGCCCAGCTCGATGGCCTCCAGGAGGTCGGTGTTGAAACGCTTGCCCTTGTCCTGGATGGACACGTTCTCGTAGCGCTCGCGCAGCTCGGCGATCTTCTCGACGGCCGTCTTGATGGTCTGCTCCGTGCGGAACACCATCACGTTGGCGTCCATCGTCTCCTGGAGCTCGCGGCGCAGGTCGGCGACCCGCTCGCTGCCCGTGGAGTTGCGCAGCTTCTCGATCTGCGCGACGACGAAGGCCTCGGGCGCCTCGGGCAGCTCGACGAAGTCGTTCTTCGCGGAGTACTCGGCGGCGGCGATGCCGGAGCGCTTGCCGAAGACGTTGATGTCGAGGAGCGAGTTGGTGCCGAGACGGTTGGCGCCGTGCACGGAGACACAGGCGACCTCGCCGGCCGCGTACAGGCCCGGGACGACGGTGGTGTTGTCCGAGAGGACCTCACCCTCGACGTTGGTCGGGATGCCGCCCATGGCGTAGTGCGCGGTGGGCTGGATCGGGATCGGGTCCGTGTACGGCTCGATGCCGAGGTACGTACGGGCGAACTCGGTGATGTCCGGGAGCTTGGCGTCGAGCTGCTCCGGCGGGAGGTGCGTCAGGTCCAGGTAGACGTGGTCGCCCTCGGGACCGCAGCCGCGGCCCTCGCGGATCTCCGTGTAGATGGAGCGGGAGACGACGTCACGGGACGCGAGGTCCTTCATGACCGGCGCGTACTTCTCCATGAAGCGCTCGCCGTCCTTGTTGCGGAGGATGCCGCCCTCACCGCGGGCGCCCTCCGTCAGCAGGATGCCCATGCGCCAGATGCCCGTCGGGTGGAACTGGAAGAACTCCATGTCCTCCAGGGGCAGACCGCGGCGGTAGCAGGCGGCCTGGCCGTCACCGGTCAGGGTGTGGGCGTTGGAGGTCACCTTGAAGAACTTGCCGGTGCCGCCGGAGGCGTAGATGACGGCCTTGGCCTGGAAGATGTGGATCTCGCCGGTGGCCAGCTCGTACGCCACGACGCCCGCGGAGTGCTTCACACCGTCGACCTCGGTGATCAGCTGGTCCAGGACGTAGAACTCGTTGAAGAACTCCACGCCCTCCTTGACGCAGTTCTGGTACAGCGTCTGGAGGATCATGTGGCCGGTGCGGTCCGCGGCGTAGCAGGACCGGCGGACCGGGGCCTCGCCGTGGTTGCGGGAGTGACCGCCGAAGCGGCGCTGGTCGATCGTCCCGTTGGGCGTCCGGTTGAACGGCAGGCCCATCTTCTCCAGGTCGAGGACGGCGTCGATGGCCTCCTTCGCCAGGATCTCGGCGGCGTCCTGGTCGACCAGGTAGTCACCGCCCTTGACCGTGTCGAAGGTGTGCCACTCCCAGTTGTCCTCCTCCACGTTCGCCAGCGCGGCGGCCATGCCGCCCTGCGCGGCGCCCGTGTGGGAGCGGGTCGGGTACAGCTTCGTCAGCACGGCGGTGCGGCTGCGCTTCGTCGCCTCGATGGCGGCGCGCATGCCGGCGCCGCCGGCGCCGACGATGACGGTGTCGTACTTGTGGATCTTCATGACGTGGATTACCTCAGCCCCGTGCCTAGCGGATGTTCGGGTCGAAGGTGAAGATCACCAGCGTGCCCAGAAGGATGGTGAACACCGTGGCGGTGTACAGCAGGCCCTTGAGCCACAGGCGCGTGTTGGCCCGCTCCGCGTAGTCGTTGATGACCGTACGGAGGCCGTTGGCGCCGTGCAGCATGGCGAGCCAGAGCATCAGCAGGTCCCAGACCTGCCAGAACGGGGACGCCCAGCGGCCGGCCACGAAGGCGAAGCCGACCTTGGTGACGCCGCCGTCCAGGAAGAGCTGGATCAGCAGGTGGCCGAGGACCAGGACGACGAGGACCACGCCCGAGAGGCGCATGAAGAGCCACGCGGCCATCTCGAAGTTGCCGCGGGTCGCGCGCGGGGTCTTGCCCGTGCGCTTGCGGGGGGCCTCGATGTACGGCGCGGGGTTGTCCACGTCGTAGTGCGCGCCGCCCTCGACGGGGCCGATCGCGGTGGAGGTGTCAGCAGACATGAGTGGCGTCAGCTCCCGAACAGTTCACGTGCGGCGTGGCCGAGGACGGGGTACAGGGAGCCCGCCATCAGCACGACCCAGATGCCCACGACGGTCCAGAGCATCTGCTTCTGGTAGCGCGGGCCCTTGGACCAGAAGTCCACGGCGATGACCCGGAGGCCGTTCAGCGCGTGGAAGAGGATGGCGGCGACCAGGCCGTACTCCAGAAGAGCGACGATCGGCGTCTTGTAGGTCGCGACGACCTCGTCGTACGCCTCGGGGGAGACGCGGACGAGAGCGGTGTCCAGCACGTGTACGAACAGGAAGAAGAAGATGAGGACGCCGGTGACTCGATGAGCCACCCAGGACCACATTCCTTCCCGGCCGCGGTACAGCGTTCCAGCCGGCACGGAAAAACCCTCCGGGAGCGGGGATCGGGGCCGGCCGGCTTCTCTGTCGGTCTGGCCCGGCCGGGTACGGTCCACCGGCCCCGGTCATCGTAGCGACGACTCGTCGGTTCGCTCGCGCGGGGTCCGTCAGTGTGATCAAACAGGCACGGACGGGCTATCGCATGGGAGCAAAACGCCGTATTCCGGACGAATTTACGCCGTGGTGAGGCCGAAGGCGAGCCGGGCGCGGGCGAGGCGGCGGAGTTCGTCGGCGGCCACGACCCGTTCCTCCTCCGGTTCGTTGCCGAGACGTGACCGGATACCGGCCAGTAACCGGTCGAGGCGCTCGTCCTGCCGGACCCCGTCCAGGCTGATCACGAAGGCGTGCCCGAAGCGGCTCTCGTACGCGGCGTGCGCGGCGCGCAGGGCGGTGAGGGCCGCCGGCGGGGCGTCGGGGTGCGGGGCGGCGGCGGACTCGGCGGCGAGCGCCTCGTCCAGCTCGGCCCGCGACAGGTCGTAGGAGGCCTCGTCGGCGGCGGCGAGCAGCGCGTCGAGCGTCGGGTACGGGCGGTGCGCGCTCACCCGTTCGGCCCAGCGGCCGCTGGCGCAGCACTCCAGGAGGAGCGCCTCGGCGGCCCCGGGCGGCGCGGCGTTGAAGCGGACGAGCCCGGAGAGGTGCCGGGCGGCGCCCTGCTGGGCAGGTATGGCGGGGGTGTCCGTGGAGCCCGGGTTCCGGCAGGGGGCGTGGGTGTCGCTGCTCAGCGTGGGCTCCGGTACTCCGGGACGGGTGGGGTGGGCGTGACTCAACGTTATCGACGGGATGAGGGAAGTGTCCGACGGATGCACGAATTTCACCCGGAAGGGAGAGTTTCGGAACAAGTGATGGACGATCGGGTTCCGGCCTCCACGGAGGTCCCCGAGGTCCCCCGATTGGCCGGACGATCATCCGTACGGGAGGATTCCGAATGATGCGGTACTCCCTCCGGTGTTCCCTCCGGCACTCCACGCGGTACGCCCTGGCGACCGCGGTGGCACTGGCCACCGTGGCGGCCTGCTCGAACGGTTCTCCGTCAGGTCCGTCGTCCCCCTCCGGCACGTCCGCGAGCGCCACGCCCACGAGGATCCCGCCGCCCAGCCCGACGCCGACCCCGACACCCACGAAGAGCTACCCCCTCTCCTCCGCGCCGCGCACCGTCCCCTCCGTCCGCGCCCACGAGGCCGCCCGCGGCCCCGGCTGGAAGCCCGCGCCCACCGGCGGGGTCGTCCTCGCCGCGAACAGCGAGGGCCTCGCCGACGAGGGGCGGCTGCTCGCCGGGGAGCTCGGCATCCCGTACCGAGGCGCCGCCGCGGCCGGACCCGGGGACGTCGAACTGGCCCTGGGCGGGACGGGCGCCCCCGAGTCGTACACCCTGACGGTCACGGGCGGCCGCGTCCGGATCGCGGGACCCGACGAGGCCGGCGTCTTCTACGGCACCCGCACCCTCAAGCAGTCGGTGAAGGCCACCGGCGCGATGCCCGAGGGGACCGTCACCGACCGGCCCGCGAAGCCGCAGCGCGGACTGATGGTCGACATCGCCCGCAAGTACTTCACCGCCGCGTGGCTGGAGGACCGCATCCGCGAGATGGGCGACCTGAAGCTCAACCAGCTCGGGCTGCACTTCTCCGACGACCAGGGCTTCCGGATCGAGTCCGAGAGCCACCCCGAGGTGGTGTCGCGGGCGCACCTCACCAAGGCGGAGGTCCGCCGGATCCTCGCCCTCGCGGCGAGCCGCCACGTCACGGTGATCCCCGAGATCGACTCCCCGGGACACCTCGGCGCCGTCATCGCCGCGCACCCGGACCTCCAGCTGGTGAGCGCGAGCGGCCGGACCCCGCGCGGGACCGTCGACATCTCGAACCCGGACGCGGCGAAGATCGTCGACGAGCTGCTGCGCGAGTACACCCGGCTGTTCCCCGGGGCGTACTGGCACCTCGGCGGCGACGAGTACGTCGCGCTGATGTCCAGGAACCCCGAGGCGAGCTACCCGAAGCTGGCGCGGGCCGCGGTCGCGAAGTACGGGCCCTCCGGCCGCGTCCAGGACCTCGCCACCGGCTGGCTCAACGACCGCGCGGCCGTCGTCCGGCCCACCGGCAAGACCCTCAAGGCCTGGAACGACGGCTTCTTCACGGGCGGGGTGGTGGGCCCGGACAAGGACCTGGAGGTCGAGTACTGGACGGGCCGCGAGATCGGCGCGCGGCTGCCCGTCTCGTACCTGAGCGCGGGCCGGAAGGTGGTCAACCTCAACGACGACTACCTCTACTACATCCTGGGCGAGCCCAACCGCTTCCCGTACCCCACCGGCCGCCGCATCTACGAGCAGTGGACCCCGCGCGTCCTGCGCGGCTCCACCCCCGTGCCGGAGCGGTACGACCCCCAGATCCTCGGCGGCCGCCTCGCGGTCTGGTGCGACCTGTCCCGCGCCCAGACCCAGGCCCAGGTGGCGGCCGGCATCCGCCTGCCCCTCGCGGCCCTCGCGCAGAAGGTCTGGGACCCGGCGACACCGACGCTGACCTGGGAGCAGTTCAGGGCGTTGGCGGGGAAGGTGGCCTGAGGCGGAACTGCTAGCAGAGTGCTAGCGGTGCGACTAGTCTGGTCGCATGGCCACTCTCTACGTGCGAGACCTGTCCGAGGAAGCGCTGACCGAGCTGAAGATAAGGGCCGCCCGTAATCGGCAGTCCCTGCAGGCGTACGCGCGGACCCTGCTGGAACAGGAGGCCGCGACGCCGTCGCTGGAGGATGTGCTCGACCGGATCCAGGGCCGGGTCACGGCGCGGCTCGCCACCGAGGACGTGCTCGACGAGATCGACCGGGGAAGGCGGCGTGAGTGATCGTCGTCGATGCCGGTGCGCTGGTCATGCTGCTGTCCGACGCGGGACCGGTCGGCACGGCGCTGAGGGAGCGAGTGAGAGGGGAGCGTCTGCTCGCCCCCTACCTGGTGGACGTCGAGGTGACATCCGCGCTCCTGGGCCGACACCGCGGCGGCAAGCTGACCGACCGCGAGCTGGACGACGCCTGCACGGCGTTCGCCGAGCTCCCGATGCGCAGGTCGGAGCACCTGTTCCTGCTGCCGCGCGTACGCGAGCTGTACGCGAACCTCACCGCCTACGACGCGCTGTACGTCGCGCTCGCCGAGGGCTACGACGTACCGCTGGTGACGAGTGACGGCCGGATCGGGGACGGCGTGCGGGCGACCCGGGCCAAGTGCGTGGTCGAGGTGTTCAACGACAGGACCCACGGCGCGCCGTAGGGCTCTGCCCGACCTCTATGCAGCACGCCAGGGCCACTGGCATGATTCCGGCCGCGCAGTGACGAAAAAGCGCCCCCCGGCGCAGTAGTGGAAGTACTGCGTCCGCATCGGGTGGCGAGGAGGCGTCCATGACGTCGGTGAACGGCCGGAGCCTGCTGGAACTGATCGGCGGGGCCGACGAACGAGGGCTGGCCGCGGCCGGACTCGCCTGTCTGGACCGCTGCCTGCCGCTGCTCGCCCCCGACCGGGCCGACGCCCTGCGCCCCGTGTGGGCCGCCGTCGCGCGCGGCGACGGGGGCGCCTGGGGCGAGGCCGTCGCCAAGGCCCGCGTCGAACTGGACGTCGACGGTACGGAGGACGCCGAGGCCGTACGGGGGATGCTCGTGCGGGCCCCGGAGGACTGGACCGCCGAGGCCCTGCGCGCCTGGGCCTCGGACTGCTCCGTCGCGGCGCTCGCCCTGCACGGGCGGTACGACGCGGCCGGAGTGCCCGACGGGCTCGTCGAGCGCTGCCGGGCCGGGGACGCGGACGGCGCGGGCCCGCTGCTCGCCGGGGAGCTCCGCCGCCAGCAGGCCGTCCTCGAAACGGTCGCCCACGGCCCCACCGGACTGCGCCGGGCGCGTGAGCTCTCCGTCGAGGGCGGCCGAGTACTGCGCGCGGTCGTCTCCCGCCGGGCCCGCACCGCCTGAGGCGGGCGGGGCCCGGCCGTCAGGCCTCCGGGGTCTCGATGATGACCGAGGCGACCGCTTCGGCGATCTCGCGTTCCGCCGTGGCCTTGTCCAGGCCGAGCCCGCTCAGGAGGCCCTTGCCGTCCTCGTGCTCGAGGAGGGCGAGGAGGATGTGCTCGGTGCCGACGTAGTTGTGGCCGAGGCGGAGGGCCTCGCGGAACGTCAGCTCCAGGACCTTCTTCGAGTCCGCGTCGAAGGGGATCAGGGCGGGGATCTGCTCGGTCCGCGGCGGCAGGGTCGGGGTCACCGCGTCGCGTACCGCCTCTTCCGTCACGCCGTGCCCGGTCAGCCACTTCATGGCGAGCGAGTCGGGGTCGACGAGCAGGCCGAGGGCGAGGTGGGCGGGCAGGACCTGGTCGTTGGCGGCCGTACGGGCCTCCTCCTGCGAGGCGACGACGACCTTGCGCGCGCGCGGGGTGAAGCGGCTGAACCCGGAGTTCGGGTCCATGGTGGCGGCGTCCGGGTCCTTGGGGACGAAGCGCTTCTGGGCCGCCTGGCGGGTGACCCCCATGCTGCGTCCGATGTCGGTCCAGGAGGCGCCGGAGCGCCGGGCCTGGTCCACGAAGTGGCCGATGAGGTGGTCGGCGACGTCGCCGAGGTGGTCCGCCGCGATGACGGCGCCGGAGAGCTGTTCGAGGGCGTCCGGATGGACCTTCTTGATCGCTTCGATGAGTTCGTCGAGACGGACGGGGACATTCGGGCCGACTGGATTCGTCATGAGGCAACCTTAGGTTGACACCCCTCCACTGTCAACGGCCGGTTGACACTCGAAGGGCGTACTTCTCCCCGACGGGCGAGAGGTCGCGAGAAAGAGTGAGAGAAAGCGCGAGGAGGAGTGAGAAGGCGCGGGGCGCGAAAGGGGGGAAATGGGAGACGACCGGGGCCGCCACCCCCCACAGGAGAGGCCCCGGTCGTCGTCCGCGGAGCCGCAGCACGACTCCGTACTCCTAACAGCGCCAGTGGTGCGTTTTCTGTCACACCCTTCCGCACACCTGTCCGCGCACTCTCCCGGCCGCGCGGAGGTTGCAAGTTGCACAAAGACCCCGGACCGCGTGGACGTGACGCCGCGACACCACGTAGCGTGCAGGTGCGCGAGGCTGCGTGGCGGTCGTGACCAGCCGCGATGACGCGGGGCGCGACCACGTCACCGACGAACAGGGTTTGGGGAGTGCTGGGGGACGACGCGGAGCTGACGGCCGCGGTGCTCGCTGCGCAGGACGGGGACGAAGACGCCTTCCGTACTGTGTATCGCGCCGTGCACCCCCGGCTGCTCGGCTACATACGCACGCTGGTCGGCGACGGGGACGCCGAGGACGTCGCCTCCGAGGCCTGGCTCCAGATAGCCCGCGACCTCGACCGCTTCGACGGCGACGCGGACCGGTTCCGGGGCTGGGCGGCCCGCATCGCCCGCAACCGCGCCCTCGACCACGTCCGGATGCGCGGCCGCCGTCCCGCCACGGGCGGCGACGAGACCGAACTCGCCGACAAGCCCGCCGACTCCGACACGGCCGGCGAAGCCCTGGAGGCCCTCGCCACCGGCGACACCATGCACCTGATCGCCCAGCTCCCGCAGGACCAGGCCGAGGCCGTCGTCCTGCGCGTCGTCGTCGGCCTCGACGCCAAGAGCGCCGCCGACACCCTCGGCAAGCGCCCCGGCGCCGTGCGCACCGCCGCGCACCGGGGCCTCAAGAAGCTCGCCGAACTCCTCGGGGTCGACGGGCAGGACGGCGGCGCGGGAACCGTCGTCCCCCTGGACGGCGTCCCTCCGCAACGCGGTCGCGTGCCGGGGTCCGTGGCCCCCGGCGGTGTGACGCAATCACGTCCGCGTACGCAGAAGGACATGTGATGGCCGACGAGCGGTACCAGTGGCTCGATCAGGAGGCCGCGGAGCGGCTGCTCCGCGGCGAACCGGTCGAGGCCGTCGACGACCGCGCGCGCGTCCAGGCCGAGCGCCTCGCCGAGGCCCTCGGCACGGCCCGCGTCCCGGCCGTCCCGCCGTCCGCCCGCACGGAACTGCCCGGCGAGGCCGCGGCGCTCGCCGCCTTCCGCGCGGCCACCGCCGAGCGGGCCGCTGCCGCGTCCGCGCCCGCCGCTGCCGCCGTGCCCGCACCCGCCGGCCGTACCGCCGTCGCCGAGCTGGGCCGGGTGCGGCTCGCGCCCCTCGCCGCCCCGGCGCGCCGCTGGGGACGTTCCGTGCGGTACGGGCTGGCCGCCGCGGTCGCCGCCGTCACGGTCGGCGGCGTCGCCGTCGCCGCCGGTACGGGCGTGCTGCCGCTGGGCGACCCGGCGCCCGCCAGCTCCGTCACGGCCGCGCAGACGGCGGACCCGCAGCTCTCCGAGGAGCCCGGCATACGCCAGGACCCCGACGCGCCCCCGACGGAACCGGGCGGCGGCGACCCCACGCCCGGCTCGTCCCCCTCGGCCGACTCCTGGTCCACCGCCCCGACCCCCCGCACCCCGGACGGGCACGGCACGCTCACGACGGGCCCGGACACGCCGAGGCCCGGCAGGACCGGCGACGGCCGGGGCGACACGGACGGCGGCGGTTCGCAGGACGCCCGCGAGAAGGCCCTCCAGGCCTGCCGGTCCTATCGGACCGGGCAGCTCGACGCCGCCGGCCGGCGGCAGATCACGGACGTCCTGCGCGAGGGCGAGACCCTGCGCGGCTACTGCGACCGGATCCTCTCCGGCGACACCGGCACGTCCACGGAGAACGGCCAGAACGACTCCCCGGCCGGCGGCAAGGGCGGCAAGGGCGGCTCCGGGGACAGCTCCGACGGCGACGACGGCGACCACAAGGGCGGCTCGAACAGCACGTCCAACGGCACCTCCAACGGCACGTCGAACGGCACCTCCACCAGCGGCTCCGGAAGCGGCGACCAGGACGGCGGCGCCGTGAACCGGGCCGCGGGCGGCACCCCCGAGCCCGGCTTCCCGGCCGGAGTCACCCTCGCGCTGCCCGCCGGAATCACCGCCGAGGCACGTCTTCCGCTCGGGGTGTAACACTTCTCGGCCCGTCGGCGCAGTAAGAAGTGCCGACTGGTCATCGGCCGCGCAGAGAGCCGGGGTTCCCCCCGTACCTACGGCTCCGCGCACCCGGCGCGGGTGGGACACGTTCCCCCGGTCCCACCCGCGCCCCTTCTTCCTCCCGCCGAGGCTCCCTCCGCCCCTACCAGTGGACGACGACCTTGTCGCCGACCTTCACCTGGTCGAAGAGGGCGGAGAGCTTGGCCCGGTCCCGGACGTTGACGCAGCCGTGCGAGGCCCCGGCGTAGCCGCGGGCCGCGAAGTCCGCCGAGTAGTGCACGGCCTGGCCGCGGCTGAAGAACATCGCGTACGGCATGGGCGTGTGGTAGATCGTCGACGTCCAGTCCTTCGCCTTCCACTCGACCTTGAAGAGGCCCTCGCGGGTCGGCGTGTTCTCCGAGCCGAAGCGGACGTCCATCGACGAGACGACCTTGCCGTCGATCATCCAGGCGAGCGTCCGGCTCTCCTTGCTGATGCACAGCACCCGGCCGGTCATGCACCGCGGGTCCGGGGTGTCCAGCTTGTTGGTCGTCGCGGGCTTCAGCTCGTCGGCGGTCGGCTTCCGGGTCACGGAGAGCAGTGTCTGCCAGGTCTTCTCGTCGACCGAGCCCGTCTCCGGCAGCCCCCGGCGCGCCTGGAACTTCCTGACGGCGCCCGCCGTCATCGTCCCGTAGAAACCGGTGGGGGCCCGGTCGAAGAAGTCGAGCTGCCGCAGCCGCGCCTGGAGCTCGCGGACCTGCTCGTTCTCGTCCCCGTCGCCCATGAGGGGCTTCGGCGCGGGCGTCCCCGTCGAGGGCGTGGCGGTGGAGCCGGGGGCGGTGGAGGACGGCGACGGCGGCTTGGCGTCCGTGGTGGGCGTGGCGCTGGGCGCGGCCGAGCTCGGCGCGGGAGCCGTGCCCGTACCCGTGCCCGTGGGACCGGTGCCGGACGCGTCCGGCGTACAGCCGGCGGCGAGCGCCGCCGCCGCCGCTGCCAGGACCACTCTGCGTATGACGGACGAAGACCGCTTCATCGTTTCCCCCGAGGTGTGTCGTGTGTACGTAGGGATGCTTCCCGCGCGCGTGCGGTTGCGCACCTGAGGCACGGACCGCGCATCCTGTTCTGAGCGACCTGTCCAGAGGGAGGCACAACGCATGGCGCGCGAGTCGGAGTCGGGGCTGCCCATCGAGCCGGTGTACGGGCCGGACGTCCTGGACGGCTGGGATCCCGCCGAGAAACTGGGCGAGCCGGGCGCGTACCCCTTCACGCGCGGCGTGTACCCCTCGATGTACACCGGGCGGCCCTGGACCATGCGGCAGTACGCCGGCTTCGGCACCGCCGTGGAGTCCAACGCCCGCTACAAGGAGCTCATCGCCCACGGCACCATGGGCCTCTCGGTCGCCTTCGACCTGCCGACCCAGATGGGCCACGACTCCGACGCCCCGATCGCGCACGGCGAGGTCGGCAAGGTCGGCGTCGCCATCGACTCGATCGACGACATGCGGGTCCTGTTCGACGGGATCCCGCTGGACAAGGTCTCCACGTCGATGACGATCAACGCCCCCGGCGCGCTCCTCCTGCTCCTGTACCAGCTGGTCGGCGAGGAGCAGGGCGTCCCGGCGGAGAAGCTGACCGGCACGATCCAGAACGACGTGCTCAAGGAGTACATCGCGCGGGGCACGTACATCTTCCCGCCGAAGCCCTCGCTGCGGCTGATCGCCGACACCTTCAAGTACTGCGGGGCCGAGATCCCGAAGTGGAACACCATCTCGATCTCCGGCTACCACATGGCCGAGGCCGGTGCCTCGCCCGCGCAGGAGATCGCGTTCACCCTGGCCGACGGCATCGAGTACGTCCGCACGGCCGTCGCCGCCGGCATGGACGTCGACGACTTCGCGCCCCGGCTGTCCTTCTTCTTCGTGGCCCGCACGACGATCCTGGAGGAGGTCGCGAAGTTCCGGGCGGCCCGCCGGATCTGGGCGCGGGTGATGAAGGAGGAGTTCGGCGCGGAGAACCCCAAGTCGCAGATGCTCCGCTTCCACACCCAGACCGCCGGCGTGCAGCTCACCGCCCAGCAGCCCGAGGTCAACCTCGTCCGGGTCGCCGTCCAGGGCCTCGCGGCCGTCCTCGGCGGCACGCAGTCGCTGCACACCAACTCCTTCGACGAGGCCATCGCCCTGCCGACGGACAAGTCCGCCCGCCTCGCCCTGCGCACCCAGCAGGTCCTGGCGTACGAGACGGACGTGACCGCCACCGTCGACCCCTTCGCCGGCTCCTACGTCGTCGAGAAGATGACGGACGACGTCGAGGCCGCGGCCCTGGAGCTGATGGGCCGGGTCGAGGAGATGGGCGGCGCGGTCGCCGCGATCGAGCGGGGCTTCCAGAAGAACGAGATCGAGCGCTCGGCGTACCGGATCGCGCAGGAGACCGACAGCGGCGAGCGGGTCGTCGTCGGCGTCAACCGCTACGCGATCGACGTCGAGGAGCCCTACGAGCCGCTCCGTGTCGACCCCGCCATCGAGGCCCAGCAGGCCGAACGCCTCGCCCGCCTCCGCGCCGAACGCGACAAGGCGGCCGTGGACGCGGCCCTCGCCGCGCTGAGGAAGGCCGCCGAGGGCACGGACAATGTCCTCTACCCGATGAAGGCGGCGCTGAAGGCGCGGGCGACGGTGGGCGAGGTGTGCAACGCGCTGCGCGAGGTGTGGGGCACATACGTCCCGACCGACGCGTTCTGACCCATTCCACCTGTTGAAACTTAAAGCGGAGTGTCGTACCGGTGTGCGACACTCCGCTTCATGCTGGGTGTCACCGATCTGCCGACCTATCTCGCGGGCCTCGTCCTCATCATCCTGCTCCCGGGGCCGAACTCGCTGTACGTGCTGTCCGTCGCCGCCCGCAAGGGCACCCAGACCGGATACAAGGCCGCGGCCGGTGTGTTCACCGGCGACACGGTCCTGATGACCCTCGCCGCCCTCGGCGCGGCCTCGCTGCTCCAGACCACGCCGCTGCTCTTCATGATCGTGAAGTACGCGGGCGCCGGCTACCTGGCCTGGATGGCGTACGGGATGCTGCGCGCCGCCCGCGAGATGTGGCGCGCGCGGCACGAGACGGTGACCGACGAGCCCGCCCCGCAGGAGACCGGCTCCGTGGAGCACCCGTACCGCCGGGCGCTGATCATCAGCCTCTTCAACCCCAAGGCGATCCTCTTCCTGATCTCCTTCTTCGTGCAGTTCGTGGACCCCTCCTACGCCTACCCGGCGCTCTCCTTCCTGGTCCTCGGCACCCTGCTCCAGCTCGGCAGCTTCCTCTACCTGACGACCCTGATATTCAGCGGCACCCGCCTCGCCGCCGCCTTCCGCCGCCGCAAGCGCCTCTCGGCGGGCGCGACGACGGCGGCCGGCGCCCTCTTCCTCGGCTTCGCCGCCAAGCTCTCGCTGGCCAGCGCTTGACCCTCACACCGTGTGAGGCCGTTCCGTAGGGGTCGTCATGTTCACCATCGGAGACTTCGCCCGGCACGGGCGGGTGTCGGTCCGGATGCTGCGTCACTACGACGCCATCGGACTGCTGCGCCCGGCCCACGTCGACCCGTGCAGCGGGTACCGCTTCTACTCGGCGGACCAGCTCGCGCTGCTCAACCGTGTCATCGCGCTCAAGGACCTCGGCTTCACGCTCGAACAGGTGGGGGTGATCCTCCGGGAGGAGGTCGGCGCGGAGGAGCTGCGGGGGATGCTGAGGCTGCGCCAGGCCGAGCTGGAAGCGGCCCTGGAGGCGGCGCGGGCCCGGCTCGCCCAGGTCGGTGCGAGGCTCCGCGCCATCGAGAGCGAGGGACGCATGTCCACGCAGGACGTCGTCGTCAAGAAGGTTCCCGCCGTCCGGGTCGCCGAGCTGAGCGGGCTCGCCGCGAGCTTCGGGCCGCAGGACATCACGCCGGTCATCGGACCGCTGTACGAGGAGCTGTGCGGCCGCCTGGAGAGGGCGGGCGTCACCGGCTTCGGCCCGGCCGTCGCGTACTACGAGGACGCGGGCAGGGGGGACGGCTCGGTCGTCGTGCACGCGGCGACGACCGTGCCCGAGGGCACGGTCGCGGAGGGCGTCGAGGTGCACGTCCTGCCCGGCATCGAGGAGGCGGCCACCATCGTCCACCGCGGTTCGATGGACGAGGTCCTGCCGACCGCGCAGACGCTCGCCGCCTGGATCGACACCAACGGGTACCGGTCGGGCGGCTACGCCCGTGAGCTGTACCTGGAGTGCCCGGAGGACCCGGCAGGCTGGGTCGCCGAGATCCAGGAGCCGATCGTCCGCGCCTGATCCCCGTAGGCGCTGCGGGCCCGGGACCCCCGCACGGGTCCCGGGCCCGCCCTTTCGGAGGGTCCGCTACTTCTTCAGCGCCTTGCGCAGCCGCAGCGCGCGCCGCGCGAGGCGGCGGACCCCCGGGTGGCGGGGGATCGGCAGGCCGCCCGGCAGGCCCAGGACGGTGAGGCGGCGCCGGGTGAAGTGGTGCCGGGTGCGCTCGGCGAGCGGGCCCGAGAGGTGCCGTACCGCCGGTTCCCGCAGCTCCGGACGTATCTTCGGCTGCATCGCGAAGCCGACCGCCGCGACCAGGTCGTTCAGCTCCTCCGTACCGATCTCGCCGGCGTCGCCCTCCGTCAGGGGCTCCAGCGGCGGGACGACCGCGTCGACGACCGTGAGCGGGATCCGGTTGCTGTTCTGGAACGGGGTGAGCCGCTCCAGGAGGGCGCGCGTGCCGACCCGGGCGACCGGCACCCCGTAGAAGGTCGACGCCGTGAGCAGCGCCGTCGAGAAGCAGCCGACGACGAGCGCGGGCCGCAGCTCGCGGAAGAGCACCTCGGCGAGGACCGGCCGGTCCTCCACGGTCAGCTCGGCGCCGAGCTCCCGCGCCGCCTCCACGAGCGAGTGCGACCAGGCGTCCGGGGCCATCGGGTGCGGTTTGAAGACCAGCCGCCGGTGACCGCGGGCGACCGCGCCCCGGACCATCCGCAGGTGCAGCTCCTCCTCCTCGGCGGCCGTCAGCAGGTCCAGCGCGGCCAGGTACTGGCCGAGGAGCAGCGCGGGGCCCTCCCCGGCGGCTCCGGCGGCGGGGAGGGACAGCTCCTCGACGACCTTCGTGAAGGCCTCCGTCGGCACCGGCTCCGGCACCGCGCCGAACTCCGCGAGCAGCAGCGGCGTGAGCCCCGGGACGAGGTCCAGGTGGAGCAGCCGGCCCACGCGCCCGCCGACCAGCGGGTCGATCTTGTTGCGGGTCGGCCCGTAACTCATCAGACCGTCCGCGTACACCGTGATCGGCGCCTCGGGGAGCAGCTGGGCGATGGCGAGCGCGGGCGTCACCTGGATCGACTCCAGGGCGAGCTCGACGCGGTCGTCGCCGAGGTCCCAGAGCTTGCGCAGATGGCGCTGGAGCATCGGCAGGTCGCTCGCGCGCGGGGTCCAGCCGCCCGGGTGGAGCGGGGAGATCGTCTCGTTCCAGGACAGGACGGAGTCGAAGCGGCCGCGCACCCGCTCGAAGCCCTCGGCCTCGTCCAGGGCGGGCGTCGTCTCCGGCACGGCCGCGTTGTTGGTGACGAGGAGGACCCGGCGGTCGGCGGGGCCGAAGCAGCCGCTGTCGAGGGCGGCGGCGAGGGTCACGGCGCCGTAGAGGGTGGAGGCGCAGAAGATCTGGGTGGTCCGGCGGGCGCTCACGCGGCCACCTCCGCCGGCTTCGCGTCCGCGCCGGCGGCCGGTGCCGTCGGCGGGGGAGCGGGGCGGCGCCTGCGCAGCCGGCGCAGCATCGTCGCGCGGTCCCCGCCCATCGCGGGCAGGACCTCGTCGAGGACCTCCTGCGGCATCCGCCGCAGCGCGCCCGCGCTCATCGCCTTCAACTGACGCGCCACCTCGGGCTCGAACCGTTCGATCGAACCGATGTGATGGGAAATCACCGCGCAATACGTCCGGACGGCCTTCGGAAGAAGAAGAGCGGCATCCTCGTCCTTCGCCGTTTCCTCGATCACCTGATCGAAAGCGCGGATGAAATCCAATTGCCGGACATCGCCGATCTGCGTGAGGGAAGTGGCCACCCCGCGCCGGTAGAACACACCGAGTTCCCCGATTGCCGCGAACGATTCCGCCTCGCGGTGGAGTTTCCAGATCCAGGGGCGGTCCTCGGCCGTCCGGAGGCCGTGCGGGAAGTGCAGCAGACCCCGGTCCAGGAGCCGCCGGTGGTAGATCCCCGCCCAGGCGTACGGATAGTCGACCGAGGTCGTCCGGTGCGCCGGCAGGATCGCGTCCCGCGGGCGCAGCACCTCGCCGCGCCGGGGGACGGGCGCCCGCCGCACCGCGCGGTTGCGGCCGGTGACCGTGACGTGGTCGGTGCGCAGGAAGTCGCAGCGCAGCTCCTCGGCGGCGGCGACGAGGCGCCCGTAGTAGCCGGGAGCGAGCCAGTCGTCCCCGTCGAGGAAGGCGAGGTACTCGCCGCGGGCCGCGTCGAGGCCGGTGTTCCGGGCCGTGGCGAGGCCCTCGTTGCGCTCGTGCCGGATCAGGACGGCACCCGGGATCTCGCGCGCGGCCCGTTCGAGGAGCTCCGGGGTCCCGTCCGACGAGCAGTCGTCGACCAGCAGGAACTCGAAGTCCTCGCGGGCGTTGGCCCGCAGGCTCGTGAGGGTGTCGGGGGCGTATGTCTGCACGTTGAAGAACGGCACGACGACGGAGAGCTTGACCACGCGGCCGACGCTAGGCGCCGTCCCCGGCATTCCCACCGACCGCCGGGCAGCCTTTCGGTGAACACCAAGCGGCGGGCCGATTAACCGCCTTTCCCCACGGGGGGATTCAGCCTCCGCCTGTCCGGTAAACGACCCGCTTCAGCGGGCGGAGAGGCTCTGTTCACCGTTTGTTGCGGCCCAGTTGGGCCGGAAAGGGGAATGCCCTTCTAGCGTCCTCGACGTGCCAGCAAGTACCAGAGAAGCAGTACGGATCGCCGTACTCGCCGACTCCGACACCCGGTGGAAATGGGGCGCCCTCACCGCGCGCCGCATCACCACGGCGGACGCCGAACCCACCGGTTTCGTCCTGCGCGGACGGGCCACCCCCACCGCACGCCAGCTCGCCGAGACCGGGGTCTCCCGGGTCGCCCCGCGCGAGGTGACGGGCGCGGAGTTCCTGCGCGCGGTACGGGACGCGGAGGCGCGCGGCGAGGGATACGACGTCCTCGTGCTCGCGCTGGTCGGCGGCACCGTGCGCGCCGTCCTGCAGGGTCTGGCCGACCTCTCCCTCGACCGCCGCCCGGTGATCGTCACCGGCTACGTCGGCGTCGTGTACGAGAAGCTGACCGACGGCCTGCTGCTGCGCCACGGCGCCGACGTCGTCCTCGCCAACTCCCGCCACGACGCGGAGCGTTTCCGCGCCGTGTACGAGGGCGTGGGCGCCGGCGCCGACTCGGTCGTCGAGGCCGCGCTGCCCTTCCTCGGCGGCGCCCCGCACGCCCCCGAGGCCGGCCGCGACACCCTGGTCTTCGCCGCCCAGCCCTCCGTGCCCGCCACCCGGGCCGAACGGGCCTACGTGCTGAGGCGGTTGGTCGAGCACGCCCGCCTCCGCCCGGACCGCGAGGTGCTCCTCAAGCTCCGCTCCAAGCCGGGCGAGCACACCACGCACCTGGAGGAGTACCCCTTCCAGAAGCTGGTCCGCGAGCTCGACCCGCCCTCCAACTTCCGCCTCGTGTACGGGCACATGGGCGAGGTGCTCGACCGCACCGATCTCCTCGTCACCGTCTCCTCCACGGCCGCCCTCGAAGCGCTCCACCGCCGGATCCCCACCGCGATCCTCACCGACCTCGGGGTCCGCGAGGCGCTCGGCAACCACCACTTCGTCGGCTCCGGCCTGCTGACCTCCTTCGACCGGCTCGACAAGGGGGACGCGCCGGAGCCCGACGAGAGCTGGCTCGCCCGGCAGGGCGTCGCCTCCGACGGCTCGTACGGGGAGGCCTTCGACGCCGCCCGCGACCGGGTCGCCGAGCTCCTCGCGCTCCCCGCGCTGCCCCCGATCAGCCCCTACTACACCGCGGAGACGGCCCCCGGCTACCTGCCCGGGATCCTCGCCCGCCACCGCCTGGACGTCACCGCGCCCGAGCCCCGCGAGAGCGGGATGCGCCGGGTCGTCCGGGAGGCCGCGCGGGGCGCGTACCGCCACGGCGTCCAGCGCGTCGCCCCCGTCATCCGCCGCCTGGGAGAACTCTGATGAGCGCCACCGCCCCGCCCGCCGCGACCCCGGCCGCCGAGCCCGCCACCGCCGCGACCCCGGCCTCGGAGCCCGCCGCGACCCCCGTCGAGGGCCCCGCGCCCGTCGTCCTCGCCGTCGTCCCCGCCCGGGGAGGCTCCAAGGGCGTGCCCGCCAAGAACCTCGCTCCCGTGGCCGGTGTCCCGCTCGTCGCGCGGGCCGTCCGCGCCTGCCTCGGGGCCCGGCACGTCACCCACGTCGTGGTGTCCACCGACGACGAGGCCATCGCGGCGGCGGCCCGCGGCGCCGGGGCCGAGGCCGTCCGGCGGCCCGCCGGGATCGCGGGCGACACGGCCACCAGCGAGGCCGCGGTCCTGCACGCGATGGACGCCTTCGAGGCCGTCCACGGCCGCCCGGCCGACGTGGTCCTCCTCGTCCAGTGCACGAGCCCCTTCCTCACCTCCGCCGAGGTCGGGGAGACCGCCGGACGGATCACCTCGGGCGCCGCCGACACCGCCTTCACGGCCGCCCCGACCCACGGCTTCCTCTGGCGCGAGACCGCGACGGGCGCCGAGGGCGTCAACCACGACAAGGCGTACCGCCCGCGCCGCCAGGACCGGGAGCCCGAGTACCTGGAGACCGGCGCCGTCTACGCGATGGACGCGACCGGCTTCCGCACCCACGGGCACCGCTTCTTCGGCCGCACCGCGCTCGTCGTCACCGACCCGGCCCGGGTCCTGGAGATCGACGACCCGCACGACCTCGCCCGCGCCAGGGCCCTCGCGCCGCTCCTCGACGAGCCCGTCACGCCCGGCTTCGCCGACGTCGACGCCGTCGTCCTCGACTTCGACGGCACCCAGACCGACGACCGGGTCCACCTCGACGCCGAGGGCCGCGAGTTCGTCTCCGCGCACCGCGGCGACGGCCTCGGCATCGCGGCCCTGCGCCGCGCCGGACTGCCCGTCCTCATCCTCTCCACCGAGCAGAACGCCGTCGTCGCCGCCCGCGCCCGCAAGCTCAAGATCCCCGTCCTGCACGGCATCGACCGCAAGGACCGGGCCCTCAAGGAGTGGTGCGAGGCCGAGGGCATCGACCCGCAGCGCGTCCTCTACGCCGGCAACGACGTCAACGACCTGCCCTGCTTCCACCTCGTCGGCTGGCCCGTCGCGGTGAGCAGCGCCCACGACTCCGTACGGGCCGCCGCCCGCGCGGTCACCGTCACCCCGGGCGGCTCCGGGGCGATCCGCGAGATCGCCGCCTGGCTCCTCGGACCCGAGCTGAACACCCCCAACCCGTGAGGAACAGCACCATGAGCACCCGTCTGCGCACCCTCGGCGACAAGACCGCCGGCCCGGGCCGGCCCGTGTACATCACCGGCGAGATCGGCATCAACCACAACGGCGAGCTCGAGAACGCCTTCGCGCTCATCGACATCGCCGCCGAGGCCGGCTGCGACGCCGTCAAGTTCCAGAAGCGCACCCCGGAGATCTGCACCCCGCGCGACCAGTGGGACATCGAGCGCGACACCCCCTGGGGCCGGATGACCTACATCGACTACCGCCACCGCGTGGAGTTCGGCGAGGACGAGTACCGCGCCATCGACGAGCACTGCAAGAAGCGCGGCATCGACTGGTTCGCCTCCCCGTGGGACACCGAGGCCGTCGCCTTCCTGGAGAAGTTCGACGTCCCCGCCCACAAGGTCGCCTCCGCCTCCCTGACGGACGACGAGCTGCTCCGCGAGCTGCGCGCCACCGGCCGCACGGTCATCCTCTCCACCGGCATGTCGACGCCGAAGCAGATCCGCCACGCGGTCGAGGTCCTCGGCAGCGACAACATCCTGCTCTGCCACGCCACCTCCACCTACCCGGCCAAGGCCGAGGAGCTCAACCTCCGCGTCATCCAGACGCTCCAGGAGGAGTACCCGAACGTCCCGATCGGCTACTCCGGCCACGAGACCGGCCTCCAGACCACCCTGGCCGCCGTCGCCCTCGGCGCCACCTTCGTCGAGCGCCACATCACCCTCGACCGCGCCATGTGGGGCTCCGACCAGGCCGCCTCCGTCGAGCCGCAGGGCCTCCAGCGCCTGGTCCGCGACATCCGCACCATCGAGACCGCGCTCGGCGACGGCGTCAAGAAGGTGTACGAGTCGGAGCTCGGCCCGATGAAGAAGCTCCGCCGGGTCCAGGACGCCGTCGCCGCATGACCGGGCAGCTGGCGTTCGTCGAGAGCCCGGTCCAGCTGCTCAATGTCCTGGAGTGGGCGCACACGCAGAACCCCGGTGTCTCGGCCGTCTCCGCGACGGAGGCGGACGCCACCGCCCTCACGGTCGTGGTGCTCTCCCCGACCGACCCCATGTCGCGGGGCCAGCTGCGCCGGATGGCCCAGCTGGCCCGCGACCAGGGCCTCACCGTCCGCTGGCAGGAGGCCCGCGGCGGCCGGGGCGCGCTCGTCCGCACCCTGCGGGAGCTCGCCCGGCCGCTGCGCTCGGCGGAGCGGGTGATCATCGGCGACCCGTTCTCCCGGTACGTCCAGCTCCTCCTGACCCTCTTCGCCCCCCGGCACCTGACGGTCGTCGACGACGGCACCGCGACCATGGAGTTCGCCGCCCAGCTCGGCCGCGGCGAGCGCCTGGTCCGCTGGCACCGCAAGGGCAGCCTCGGCCCGCGCGAGCTGGTCCTCGCGCCGGTGACCACGCTCGCCCGCCGCAGGCTCGCCCCCGCCCGGGGCCGTACCGTCGAGATCTTCACCTCGCTGCCCGTGGAGGCCCCGCCGGGCGTCACGGTCACCGAGAACGCGTACGCCTGGACCCGGGACACCTTCGGCCCGCCGCTGCTCACCGGCGGCGCGGACCTGGTCGGCACCTCGCTCGTCGAGACGGGCGTCGTCGACGCCGACCACTACGCGCGCGTGGTGAGCGAGCTCGCCCGCGCCCACGGTGCCACCCGCTACTTCGCGCACCGCAGGGAGAGCGCCGAGAAGCTGCACCGGATAGCGGTCGACACGGGCCTCCAGGTGGTCCGGCCCGAGCTGCCCCTGGAGCTGATCGCCCGGCGCGGCCCCATCGGGCGCACGGTCGTCAGCTTCCCGTCCACGGTCGTGCACACCCTGCCGCTGGCCCTCGCCGGCACGGGGGTGAAGGTCGCGGTCATCGACATAGCGCCCGAGTGGCTGCGGGCCACCGCCTCACCGCGCGCCCAGGGCTTCCTGTCCGGGATCACGGGCACCGCGGCGCACGAGGTCGACCGGCTCACCGCCCGCGCGTCGCATCCGGCCGACCGGCTCGAATTCGGCTGAGCGTACCCACAGGGAGTGAGGTTCATGCGTGCGAAACCGAGATTCTTTCCCCTAAGGGGCTGAAATTCTCGTGATCAACGGGCAGTTGACCCTTCGACGGGCCTACCCTTCAAAGGGTGAACCAGTTGAAGTCCCGTGAGCCAGGCTCCGTCACCCTGCCCGGAACGCTGTCCGACTCCCTGCGCGCCGAACTCGTCGCGTTCCGCAGGGACTTGCACATGCACCCCGAGCTGGGGAACCAGGAGTTCCGTACGACCGCCGCGCTCAAGGCCCGCCTGGAGGCGGCCGGCCTCGCGCCGAAGGTCCTCCCGGCCGGCACGGGGCTCATCTGTGACATCGGCACCCGGGCGCCCGGCCGGGACGTACTGGCGATCCGCGCCGACATCGACGCGCTGCCCATCCCCGACGTCAAGACCGTCGCCTACCGCTCCACCGTGGCCAACCGCGCCCACGCCTGCGGACACGACGTCCACACCACCACCGTCCTCGGCGCCGGGCTCGTCCTCGCCGAGCTCGACCGCCGCGGCCTCCTGCCGAACGCCGTGCGGCTGATCTTCCAGCCCGCCGAGGAGGTCCTGCCCGGCGGCGCCGCCGAGCTCGTCGAGGCCGGGGTCCTGGACGGCGTCGGCCGGATCATCGCCGTCCACTGCGACCCCCGGGTCGACGCCGGGAAGATCGGGCTCCGGGTGGGCCCCATCACCTCCGCCTGCGACCGCCTGGAGGTCACCCTCGACGGCCCCGGCGGCCACACCGCCCGCCCGCACCTCACCACCGACCTCGTCACCGCCGTCGCCCGGGTCGCCACCGACGTCCCCGCCGTCCTCGCCCGCCGCGTCGACGCCCGCTCGGGCCTCTCGCTCACCTGGGGCCGCATCGAATCCGGCCACGCCCCGAACGTCATCCCGCAGCACGCCGCGCTCTCCGGCACCGTCCGCTGCCTCGACCTGCCGGCCTGGCGGGACGCGCCCGACCTGGTCCACGCGGCGATCGACGAGATCGCGACCCTGCACCGGGCCAAGTCGACCGTCACCTACGTCCGCGGCGTCCCCCCGGTCGTCAACGACCCGGTGATCACCGAACTGCTCCACGACGCCATGGCGGCCCGCCGCGGACCGCACGCGATCGAGGACACCGAGCAGAGCCTCGGCGGCGAGGACTTCTCCTGGTACCTGGAGCACGTTCCCGGCGCCATGGCCCGCCTCGGCGTCCGCACCCCCGGCGACGCCCGGATCCGCGACCTGCACGCCGGCGACTTCGACGTCGACGAGCGGTGCATCGAGACCGGGGTGGAGCTCTTCACGGCCGCGGCCCTGCTCGACGCCGCACCGGAGCGCTGACGACCACCCGCCGGGGCCGTGACGGGCAGTGATCATCGCCACCTCCCGGCGGTGATCAACGCCACGCCGAAAGCGTTGAAATCCGGCCGGACCGCGCACTCAGTCGTCCGGCCCAGGGCCCGGCGTGTCCCTGCCCAGGGCCTCCCCGATGCCCGGACCGGCCTGTATAACCGGCAGTGCCGGGCCGAACGCCCCCGGTCGCCTCGCCTGGCCGGTTCGCGACGATCCGATAACGACTCATGAACGGGTCTTTAACTGACATCTACGCGCGTTACGATCGCGGCGAAACCAGCGCCGGAAGAGGCGCTTTCGGTCAGTCTCGAAGGGACCCTCCTCTTGCGCCGGATCACCAGGATCACGACCGTGGGCATCGCCACCGCGGCGCTCGCGCTCTCCGCCACCGCCTGCGGCAAGTCCTCGAACGACACGAGCTCCAGCTCCACCTCCGGCTCCAAGGCCACCAAGGTCGCCATCGCGTACGACATCGGCGGCCGCGGCGACCAGTCCTTCAACGACGCCGCCTACGCGGGTCTGAAGAAGGCCGAGGACGAGCTCGGCGTCAAGGGTGCCGAGGCCGAGCCGTCGCAGGGCGAGAGCGACGCCGACAAGGTCGCGCGCCTCACCTCGCTGGCCCGCGCCGGGAACAACCCGGTCATCGGCGTCGGCTTCTCCTACGCCCCGGCCATCGCGAAGGTCGCCAAGTCCTTCCCGAAGACCACGTTCGGCCTCATCGACGACACCTCGGTGACCGCCCCGAACATCGCCAACCTGGTCTTCAACGAGGAGCAGGGCTCCTACCTGGCCGGCGTCGCCGCCGCCAAGACCTCGAAGACCGGCACCGTCGGCTTCATCGGCGGCGTCGAGGTCCCGCTGATCAAGAAGTTCGAGGCGGGCTTCACGCAGGGCGTCAAGGACACCAACCCCAAGGCGAAGGTCCTCACCCAGTACCTGACCCAGCCGCCGAACTTCGACGGCTTCTCCAAGCCCGACCTGGGCAAGGCCGCCGCGCAGGGCCAGATCGACAAGGGCGCCGACGTGATCTACGCCGCCGCCGGTCTCGCCGGTTCCGGCTCGATCGAGGCCGCCGCGACCGCCGGCAAGTGGGCCATCGGCGTCGACTCCGACCAGTACAACCAGGCGGGTCTGGCCAAGTACAAGGACCACATCCTGACCTCGGTCACCAAGAACGTCTCGGGCTCCGTCTTCAACCTGATCAAGTCGGTCAAGGACGGCAAGCCGGAGTCCGGCGAGGTCCGCTACGGCCTCGCCACGGACGGCGTCGGCCTGGCCGACTCCAACCCGGCGTACAAGAAGATGACCGACGTCATCGCCGCCGTGGACGCCGCGAAGAAGAACATCGTCGACGGCAAGATCACGGTCAAGACCGCTCCGTAAGGACACCAGGTCACGACCTGAGCCCGGGCCCGGCGTCCGGTGGCACCCCCACCGGACCCGGGCCCCGGCCCCATTCCCGTACGGGTTTTCACTTTTCGGCAGTGCTACGCGTGTAGATGTCTCCCTGGCACGATAACTTCACCCCGCCCTGCCCTCCCGCTCCCACTCCTTCCGGCCAAGGAGAGTGCGTCATCAACGCGTCCAGCCCCCCTGCCGTAGAACTGCACGGCATCACCAAGCGATTCCCCGGCGTCGTCGCCAACAAGGACATCGCCATCACGGTCCGCAAGGGCACCGTGCACGCCCTCATCGGCGAGAACGGTGCCGGCAAGTCGACCCTCATGAAGATCCTCTACGGCATGCAGAAGCCGGACGAGGGCACGATCGCCGTCGACGGCGAGCAGGTCACCTTCTCCAGCCCCGGTGACGCCATCGCGCGCGGCATCGGCATGGTGCACCAGCACTTCATGCTCGCCGACAACCTCACCGTCCTGGAGAACGTCGTCCTCGGCGGCGAGAAGCTCTACGGCATCGGCGCCAAGGCGCGGAAGAAGATCCAGGAGATCTCCGACGCGTACGGCCTCGGGGTCCGCCCCGACGCCCTCGTCGAGGACCTCGGCGTCGCCGACCGGCAGCGCGTGGAGATCCTCAAGGTCCTCTACCGCGGCGCCAAGATCCTCATCCTCGACGAGCCGACCGCCGTGCTCGTCCCGCAGGAGGTCGACGCGCTCTTCGACAACCTGCGCGAGCTCAAGTCCGAGGGCCTGACCGTCATCTTCATCTCGCACAAGCTGGGCGAGGTCCTGAAGGTCGCCGACGACATCACCGTCATCCGCCGGGGCACCACGGTCGGCACCGCCGACCCGAAGACCGCCACCACCAAGCAGCTCGCCGAGCTGATGGTCGGCAGCGAGCTGCCCTCGCCGGAGACCCGCGAGTCGACGGTCACGGACGTCCCGATGCTGAAGGTCGAGAACCTGACGCTCCTGGAGAGCGGCACCGGCGGCGCCCCGCTGACCACCGCCGCCCCGGCCGACCCGGCCGCCGCCGTCACCGTGCACGAGGAGGTCGCGGCCGGCCGCAAGCTCCTCGACGACATCTCGCTCACCATCCACAAGGGCGAGATCCTCGGCATCGCCGGTGTCGAGGGCAACGGCCAGACCGAGCTCATCGAGGCCCTCATGGGCATGGCGACCCCCGACGCGGGCGTCATCAGCCTCGACGGCGAGGACATCTCCAAGCTCCCCGTGCGCAAGCGCCGCGAGGGCGGCATCGGCTACATCCCCGAGGACCGCCACCGCCACGGCCTGCTCCTGGAGGCCCCCCTCTGGGAGAACCGGATCCTCGGCCACGTCACCGAGGCCCCCAACTCCAAGCGCGGCGTCCTCGACCCGAAGGCCGCCCGCAAGGACACCGAGCGGATCGTGCGCGAGTACGACGTCCGCACGCCCGGCATCGACGTCACCGCGGCCTCCCTCTCCGGCGGCAACCAGCAGAAGCTGATCGTCGGCCGCGAGATGAGCCACGACCCCAAGTTCCTGATCGCCGCCCACCCCACCCGCGGTGTGGACGTCGGCGCGCAGGCGCAGATCTGGGACGCGATCCGGGACGCCCGCCGCGAGGGCCTCGCGGTGCTGCTGATCTCCGCCGACCTCGACGAGCTGATCGGCCTCTCCGACACCCTCCGGGTCATGTACCGCGGCAAGCTCGTCGCGGACGCCGACCCCGCCACCATCACGCCCGAGCAGCTGGGCTCCGCCATGACCGGCGCGGCCACCGGCCACCTCGAAGGCACCGAGCAGTCCGAAGACGGTGACGCCCGATGATGAAATTCGACAAGGACAAGCTGATCATCGGGGCCGCCGGCCCGGTGCTCGCCCTGGTCACCTCCTTCGTGCTCACCGTGCTGGTGCTGGCCGCGACGGGCCTGGACCCGATCGAGCCGATCCGTCTGATGATCGAGAACGCCGGGTACTCCGACGTCCAGGTGCTGATCGTCAACCAGACCGGGATCTACTACCTGGCGGCCCTGGCCGTGGCCATCGGCTTCCGGATGAACCTCTTCAACATCGGCGTCGACGGCCAGTACCGTCTCGCCGCGATGGTCTCGGCGCTCGTCGGTGCGGCCGTCGATCTGCCGGGCCCGCTGCACATCCTGCTGATCGTGCTCGTCGCCATCGCGACCGGTGCCCTCTGGGCCGGCATCGCGGGCGTCCTGAAGACCACCCGCGGTGTCTCCGAGGTCGTCTCCACGATCATGCTCAACGCCATCACCACCTCCCTGGTGGCCTGGCTGATCCTGCCGAAGAACTTCGGCGTCCAGCCCGCCGGCTCCAACGACCTCACCACCGGGGAGATCCCCGAGTCCGGCTGGTTCCCCGGCATCGACATGGGCGAGGGCGGCCAGATCTACGGCTTCACCTTCGTCGCGCTCGCGCTCGGCGTCGTCTACTGGTTCGTCATCAACCGCACCCGCTTCGGCTTCGACCTGCGCGCCACCGGTGAGAGCGAGTCCGCGGCCCAGGCCAGCGGCGTCGACGCCAAGAAGATGATCCTCACCGCGATGCTGATCTCGGGCGGCCTCGCCGGTCTGTCCGGCATGCCGATCCTGCTCGGCGAGTCGCACACGTACAGCCTCGCCTTCCCGGTCGGCGTCGGCTTCACCGCCATCACCGTCGCCCTGCTCGGCCGCAACCACCCGGTCGGCATCCTCTTCTCGGCCCTCCTCTTCGCGTTCCTCGACAAGGCGTCCTCCAGCCTGGACATCGCGGGGTACCCGAAGGAGATCACCCAGATCATGCAGGGCATCATCGTGATCGCCGTGGTCGTCTCCTACGAGCTCGTCCGCCGTTACGGCCTCCGCCGCCAGCAGCAGAAGGTCGGCGAGCAGCTCGCCGCCGGCGGCGCCATCAAGACCGACAAGGAGGTGGCGGCATGAGCACCGGCACCGTTGCCAAGCCGAGCGCCGCGCCCCAGAAGGCCGGACGCCGCAAGCTGACCTGGCCCTGGATCCTGCTGATCGTCGCGGCCGGCCTCGTGCTCTTCTCGCTGGTCCGGGTCGTCTCCGGGGCCGACGACCTCACCTCCGTCGGCCAGATCTCCGGCGCGCTCCAGCTCGCCGTGCCGATCGCCATGGCCGGTCTCGGCGGCCTGTGGTCCGAGCGCGCGGGCGTCGTCAACATCGGCCTCGAAGGCATGATGGTCCTCGGCACCTGGTTCGGCGCCTGGGCCGGCTACCAGTGGGGCCCGTGGACGGGCGTCGTCGTCGGCATCCTCGGCGGCGCGGTCGGCGGCCTCCTGCACGCGATCATCACCGTCACGTTCAACGTGAACCACATCGTCTCCGGTGTGGCGATCAACATCCTCGCGGTCGGCTTCACCCAGTACCTGTCGAACTTCACCTTCGACAAGGCCGAGGGCGGCTCCTCCAAGCAGTCCCCGCGCATCGACCCGATCACCGACATCACCATCCCGGGGCTCTCGGACTGGCTGTCGGACCTCCACGGCAAGCACTGGTTCCTGATCTCGGACATCGCCGGCATCCTCGGCGGCCTGGTCACCAACCTGTCGCTGCTCACGATCGTGGCCGCCCTGCTCATCGTGGCCACCTGGTGGGTGCTGTGGCGCACGGCCTTCGGCCTGCGGCTGCGCTCCTGCGGCGAGAACCCGGTCGCGGCCGAGTCCCTCGGCGTCAACGTCTACAAGTACAAGTACATCGCCGTCGTCGTCTCCGGCGGTCTCGCCGGTCTCGGCGGCGCGTTCCTGGCGATCGTCTCCACCGGCATCTACCAGGAGGGCCAGACCGGCGGCCGCGGCTACATCGGTCTCGCCGCGATGATCTTCGGCAACTGGATGCCCGGCGGCATGGCCATGGGCGCCGGCCTCTTCGGCTTCACCGACAGCCTCAAGCTGCGCGGCGGCGCCGAGAACGTCCACGCGCTGCTGCTGCTCGTCGCGCTGCTCCTGGTGATCGCCGCCGCGTGGCAGCTGTACAAGAAGAAGTACGTCCCGGCGGTCGTCGCCGCGGTCTTCGCCGTCGGCTTCTTCCTCTGGTACGCGCTGACCGACCAGGTCCCGAGCCAGTTCGTCGACGCCGCCCCGTACATCACCACCCTGCTCGTGCTGGCCCTCTCGGCGCAGCGCCTGCGGATGCCCAAGGCGGACGGCCTGCCGTACCGGAAGGGCCAGGGCAAGTGACGACGGCGCCCGACTGGGAGGCCCTGCGGGTCGCGGCCCGCGAGGCGATGTCCCGCGCGTACGCCCCGTACTCCGGCTTCCCGGTCGGCGCGGCGGCCCTCGTGGACGACGGGCGGACGGTCTCCGGCTGCAACGTGGAGAACGCCTCCTACGGCCTGAGCCTGTGCGCCGAGTGCGGGCTCGTCTCGCAGCTCCAGGCGACCGGCGGCGGCCGGCTCACGCACTTCGTGTGCGTGGACGGCCGGGGCGAGTCCCTGGTCCCGTGCGGGCGCTGCCGGCAGCTCCTGTACGAGTTCGGGGGCCCCGAACTGGTCCTGGAGACGCCCGCCGGGTTCCTCACCCTGGCGGACATGCTTCCGCAGGCCTTCGGGCCCGACCACCTCGCCAAGTAGCACCTCGGAGCGACCCTTCCGGCACGATGGGAGGGTCGCTCCCCTTTCCTCCCCCCTCTATGCGCGTAGAAAGAGGCACACCATGGACGTCATCTCCGTCATCCGTACCAAGCGGGACAAGGGCGAGCTGAGCCCCGAGCAGATCGACTGGGTCATCGACGCGTACACCCGGGGCGTGGTCGCCGACGAGCAGATGTCCGCCCTGGCCATGGCCATCCTGCTGAACGGCATGAACCGCGCGGAGATCGCCCGCTGGACCGCCGCGATGATCGCGAGCGGCGAGCGCATGAACTTCGACTCGCTCTCCCGCCCGACCGCCGACAAGCACTCCACCGGCGGCGTCGGCGACAAGATCACCCTCCCGCTCGCCCCGCTCGTCGCCGCCTGCGGCGCGGCCGTGCCGCAGCTCTCCGGCCGCGGCCTCGGCCACACGGGCGGCACGCTCGACAAGCTGGAGTCCATCCCCGGCTGGCGCGCGCTGCTCTCCAACGAGGAGATGCTGCACGTCCTCGACACCACCGGCGCGGTCATCTGCGCGGCGGGCGACGGCCTGGCCCCGGCGGACAAGAAGCTCTACGCGCTCCGCGACGTCACCGGCACGGTCGAGGCGATCCCGCTGATCGCCTCCTCGATCATGTCGAAGAAGATCGCCGAGGGCACCGGCTCCCTGGTCCTGGACGTCAAGGTCGGCACCGGCGCCTTCATGAAGAACATCGAGGACGCGCGGGAGCTGGCGCGCACGATGGTGGGCCTCGGCACGGACAGCGGCGTCAAGACGGTCGCCCTCCTCACCGACATGTCCACCCCGCTCGGCCTCACCGCGGGCAACGCCCTGGAGGTCCGCGAGTCCGTCGAGGTCCTCGCGGGCGGCGGCCCGAAGGACGTCGTCGACCTGACGATCGCCCTCGCGGCCGAGATGCTCGACGCGGCCGGCATCAAGGACGCCGACCCGGCGAAGGCCCTCGCGGACGGCTCGGCGATGGACGTCTGGCGCCGCATGATCGCGGCCCAGGGCGGCGACCCGGACGCGACCCTCCCGGTCGCCCGCGAGCAGCACGTCGTCACCGCCCCCTCCTCCGGCGTCCTCACCCGCCTCGACGCCTACGACATCGGCATCGCCGCCTGGCGCCTGGGCGCGGGCCGCGCCCGCAAGGAGGACCCGGTGCAGGCGGGCGCCGGCGTCGAGCTCCACGCCAAGCCGGGCGACACGGTCACGGCGGGCCAGCCCCTGCTGACCCTCCACACGGACACCCCGGAGAAGTTCGACTACGCCCTCGGCTCCCTGGAGGGCGCCTGGGACATCGCGGCCCCGGGCACGGAGTTCACCCCGAACCCGATCGTCCTGGACCGCATCGCCTGACGTCCGGGCCCGCGAAGGGAGCCGGCAGGACTACGCCGGCTCCCCGAGCAGCCCCGGCAGCTCCCGCATGTGGTCGAAGACCACCGTCCGCGGGCCCATCAGCCGGTCCGCCCGCGTCAGGCCGCCGCAGTAACCGAAGGCACGCATGCCGGCCGCGCGGGCGGCCTGGACGCCGTACGGGCTGTCCTCGACGACCGCGCAGCGCTCCGGCGGGACGCCCATGGTGGCCGCCGCATGCAGGAACAGGTCCGGGGCGGGCTTGGCGCGGGCGACGTCGCGGGCGCTGAAGATCCGGCCCTCGAAGCGGGCGAGCAGCCCTGCCCGGCCCAGGTTCTTGCGGATGCTGCCGTGGCTGCCGTTGGAGGCGAGGCAGTACGGGACGGACAAGGCGTCCAGGACGTCGACCACGCCCTCCACGGCCGTCAGCTCCGCGTCCAGGGCGTCCTCGTACCGCTGCCTGAAGGGCGCCTGCCAGCCGGGTTCGAGGGGGCGGCCCCGCCGCTCCTCCACGATCGCGGTGAGCAGCTCGTGCGAGGAGCCGACGAAGAGGTCGGCCATCTCCGTCTCGGTGAACTCCGCCCCGAGCGACGCGAACACCTCCCGGTCCACCCGGCAGTAGATCCGCTCGCTGTCCACGAGCACGCCGTCACAATCGAAGATCACCAGCTCGACACTCATGCCCGGGAGCCTAGGGCCTGTCTGACCATTCCCGTCGGGTCCGGCCCGCCCGGCACGCACGCTCGCCGCACGGCCGAAACGCCCAAGTAGCTCTGCTAAGAGGGCGCCCCGGCCGCACGCCGATCGCACGCACCGGACGACCCGGCCTGATCCGACGCGAAGGGGCAGACAGGCCCTAGCGATGAGTTCCGGGCATGCCGACGGTCAGAGGGGCGTGGACACCAGTCAGCCCTTTGTCGTGACCCTGCCCGCCCACCCCACCCGGGAGGAGCTGGCCCGGCTCTGTGCCGAGCTCGCCGCCGCCCCGCCGGGCGAGGTCGTGTGCGAGGTCG
Organism: Streptomyces sp. NPDC021012; assembly: GCF_044333355.1. NCBI lineage: Bacteria > Bacillati > Actinomycetota > Actinomycetes > Kitasatosporales > Streptomycetaceae > Streptomyces > Streptomyces sp. NPDC021012. The sequence continues at coordinate 690,284 of NZ_JBIRQU010000001.1, read as the reverse complement.
GCGCCCTCGTGCGCGCCGATTTCGACGCCGTCGACGCCCTCGCCCGGCTGAAGCTCGCCGCCGGGCGGCAGGGGCACAGGATCCGGTTCGAGGGAGCGGGGCCCGAGCTGCGGACCCTGCTCCTGCTCACCGGTCTCGCCGAGACCCTAGGCCTCTAGCCGCGCCGGCAGCTCGAAGAGCGGGAACCAGCGCTCGGTGTCCAGGAAGAAGTCCATCCCGGCGATCTTGCCGTCCCGCAGCTCCAGGACGATCAGCGCCCACGGGCTGAAGCCGCCCGCCGGGTCCGGGTGGTACTGGGCGAAGGCCGGGGAGCCGTTCGCCACGGTCGGCACCAGCTTCGAGCCCGAGCAGGCCTCGCCGACGCCCAGCATCCAGCCCACGATGTTCTCGTGGCCCTGGAGCCACAGGTCGTACGGCGGCATGGACATCGTCGCGTCCTCGTGGAGGAGCGCGGTCAGCGCCTTCATGTCGTAGCCCTCGAAGGCGGTGACGTACCGCTCCAGGAGCGCCTGCTGGTCCTCGTCCAGCGGGTCCGCCGCGTCGGAGGCGGCCGGCGCCTGCTCGGCGATGGTCGCGCGGGCCCGCTGCAGGGCGCTGTTGACCGAGGCGACGGAGGTGCCGAGGAGCTCGGCGACCTCGCCGGCCTTCCAGGCGAGCACCTCGCGCAGGATGAGCACGGCCCGCTGCTTGGGCGGCAGGTGCTGGAGCGCGGCCACGAACGCGAGCCGCACGGACTCCCGGGACAGCGCCGTCTCCGCCGGGTCGCCCGCCGAGGGCATCACCCGCCCGTCCGGGATCGGCTCCAGCCAGGTGATCTCCGGCTGCTTCACGAGCTGCGCCTGCGCGACGGGCGTCGGCCCGGTCAGGTCCATGGGCCGTGCCCTCCTGTTCCCCGCGTTCAGCGCGTCCAGGCAGACGTTGGTGGCGATCCGGTACAGCCAGGACCGCAGCGAGGAGCGGCCCTCGAAGGAGTCCATGGCCTTCCAGGCGCGGACCATGGTGTCCTGCACCGCGTCCTCCGCCTCGAAGGAGGATCCGAGCATCCGGTAGCAGTAACCGGTGAGCTCCCTGCGGTACTTGTCGAGTTCTTCGGTCGTCGCGGTCGCTGTGCCACTCATCGGGTCCACATCCCACTCGCCCCTCACCGGCCCGTTCGGTGCCGGTGAGAGGGAAGCTACCGCAGGGCACTGACAGTGGGGCTCAGGTTCCCGGCTTGCGGCCGTAGACGAAGACGTCGTCCCCGTTCCGGAGCAGGTTCCAGTACGCCTTCGCGTCCGCGGGCCGCATGTTGACGCAGCCGCCGGAGCCCGGCGGGTTCCACATGGACTTGGTGGTCGAGTGGAAGGCCTGGCCGCCGTCGAAGAACTGCGAGTACGGCATGGAGACGTGGTAGAGCGTGGACCAGTGGTTGATGTTCCGCCAGTAGATCTTCTTGGAGCCGGTACGGGTCTCGGTGCCGTCCTTGCCGGTGCGGACCGGGACCGGGCCGTACTTCAGGCGCGCGCCGTCCTGGATCCAGCTGAGCTGGCGGGTCAGGTCGACGCAGGCGATGCGGCCGCGGTTGGTCGGGCAGGCGCCCGCGCGGTTGGGGTTGGTGCCGGCCGCCCTCTGCTGGATCATCGTGTTCATGGTGCGCCAGGTGACCGTCCCCGCGTACCCCATGGTCGGGGTGATGCCGTGCTTGGCCTGGAAGGCCTGGATGGCCTGACAGTCGCCGAGCGACTGGCGCCCGTCGACGGTCCGCCCGAGGAACTTCTCCACCTGCTTCTGGTACGGCCCCGTCGTCACGTTGCAGGACGCCGCCTGCGCCGGGGCCGTACCGAGCGCGATCGTCATCGGCACCACGAGCGAGGTGATGCCGGCGGCGATGCCCGCCCTCCTGCCTATCCGTTGCGTGATTCGCTTCATGATCGTCAACTCCCCCTAGAGTCCCTGTGTTTGAGGACGTACGGGGGAGTCTGACGGTTGCGGGGCGGGAGCGGGAGACCGCCTACGCCGCCGCGGGGTGCAGGCGCCGCGCCTGCATGCGCGCGCTGTGCGAGCCGTACAGGGTGACCGAGACGACCCCGAGGACCGCGACCAGGCCGATCAGGACCGTGCCCGCCCAGCCGCCGGCGTGGAAGGCGATCGCGCCGAGCGTGCCGCCCGCGCTGCTGCCCAGGTAGTACGCCGACTGGTAGAGGGCCGAGGCCTGCGCGCGGCCCGTCTTCGCCGTGCGGCTCACCGAGGAGGAGGCGACCGCGTGACCGGCGAAGAAACCGGCGGTGATCAGGACCAGGCCCGCGAGGACCGGGGCGAGGGAGTCCGAGAGGGAGAGCAGCAGGCCCGCCGCCGTCGTGGAGACCGCCAGGTAGAGCGCGCCGCGCCGGCCGAGGCGTCCGACGAGCTTGCCGGCCGCCGCCGAGGAGACCGTACCGACCAGGTAGACCAGGAAGATCGAGCCGATCACGCCCTGCGGCAGCGAGAACGGGGCCTCCACCAGGCGGTAGCCGATCACCGTGTACACGGCGCCGAACACGGTCATGAACAGCGCGCCGATCACGTACAGCCGCATCAGCAGCGGGTCCGCGAGGTGGCCGCGGACCGTCCGGGCGAGCGCCTTCGGGTTCAGCGTGCCGGGCGTGAAGTGCCGGGCCTTCGGGAGCAGCGCCCGGAAGGCGAGCGCGCACACCAGGGAGGTCAGGCCGACGGCGGCCAGACCCGCGCGCCAGCCCCACATCTGCGCCACCCAGCCGGTCACGATGCGGCCGCTCATGCCGCCGATCGAGTTGCCCGCGACGAACAGGCCGATCGCGGCGATCAGCGCCCGGGGCCGCACCTCCTCCGCGAGGTAGGCCATCGCGGAGGCCGGGAGGCCGGCGAGCGCGGCGCCCTGGACCGCGCGCAGCGCGATCAGGGAGTCCAGGTTCGGGGCGAGCGGCACCAGGAGCGCCACGGCGACCGCGACCGAGAGGGAGGCCGTCATCATCGCGCGCCGCCCGAAGCGCTCCGAGAGGGCGCTGAACGGCAGGACGCAGAGGGCGAGGGCGCCGGTCGCGGCGGAGACCGTCCAGGAGGCGGCGGAGGCGGTGGCGCCGAACTCGGCCGAGATGGCCGGGAGGAGGGCCTGCGTGGAGTAGAGGAGGGCGAAGGCGGCCAGTCCGGCGGCGAAGAGCGCGAGGCTCATCCGGCGGTAGCCGGGGGCACCGGGGGCGAGGCGGGTGTCGGCGGACGCGGTGGTGGCGGCCGCCTTGGTACTGGCGGAAGGCATGTCACGAACGTAGGCCGGTCCAGTTCATGCGTCCAATGCACGGAACTGCTGTAATCGTTCCCATGGTGCATGAGTACAGGTCACAGCCTCGCCTGTCACCGAACAGTAACGAAGAAGACATGGGACTGCTGCTCGCGCCGCGGCTCGCGTACTTCGCCGCCGTCGCCCGGCACGAGCACGTGACCCGCGCCGCGGCCGAGATGGGCGTGCCGCAGTCGACGCTCTCGCGGGCCATGGTCCGGCTCGAACAGGACCTCGGCGTGACCCTCTTCGCCCGGCGCGGCCGCACGGTCTCCCTCACCCCGGCCGGCCGGCGCTTCCTCACCGCCGCCGAGCGGGCCCTCGCCGAGGTGGAGCGGGCCGCCGACACCGTACGGGCCGACGCCGACCCGACGGCCGGGCGGGTCGCCTTCGGCTTCCTCCACACGATGGGCTCCGAGACCGTCCCCGGGCTCATCCGCGCCTTCCGCGTCGACCACCCCCGGATCCGCTTCACCCTCGTCCAGAACTACGGCGAGGCCATGATCGAGCGGCTGCGGGCCGGGGACCTCGACCTCTGCCTGACCTCCCCGGTGCCGGACGCCCCCGATCTGGTGGCCCGGCGCCTCGACGAGCAGCGGCTGCGGCTCGTCGTCCCGGACGACCACCGGCTCGCGGGCCGCAAGCGGGTGCGGCTCGCCGAGGCCGCGGAGGAGACCTTCGTGACCCTGGAGCCGGGGTACGGGCTCCGCCGCATCACCGACGACCTGTGCGCGGAGGCCGGCTTCAAGCCCCGGGTCGCCTTCGAGGGCGAGGAGGCCGAGACCCTGCGCGGCCTGGTCGCCGCCGGGCTCGGCGTCGCCCTGCTGCCTCCGCCCGCCGTCCCACGGCCCGGCGTCGTCGAGCTCACCGTCACCGCGCCGCGCGCGGTCCGCGAGATCGGCGTCGCCTGGCTGGACGGCCACCCGGACACGGCCCCGGTGGCCGCCTTCAAGAAGTTCCTGCTCAGCAGGCGCGGCCACCTGCTCCCGAAGGAGCCGTCACCGCTTGCGTGAGCCGTTCCTGGACTCCCCGAACCCCGCCGCCAGCGGCATCCGAAGCCCGAGCGGCGGGGGAGCGGCCATCGCGTCGGTCACGGGGCGGGCGACCGGCCGGGCGAAGAGGGTGCCGAGCACGAAGTCCGCGGCGAGGGCGCGGACCTCGGCCGCGTACTGGCGCAGCGCGTGACCGTCCGAGTGCACCTCGAAGCGGCAGGTGTCCCGGTTGGCCTTCTTCGCCCGCTCGGCGAACCGGAACGACAGCTCGGGATCCGTCCGCGCGTCGTTCGTGCCGTGCACCAGCAGCACCTTGCGCCCCACCAGCTGCCGCACCGGCTCCGGCTCGGCCGCCACGTCGTCCTCCGGCAGCCACGGGGCGAGCGCGAGCACCGCGCCGACCGCCGGATGCCCGGCCGCCCGCAGCGCCGCCCGCGCGCCCATCCCGTGCCCGACGAGGCAGAGGGGGACGTCGCCGTAGAGCCGTACCGCCTCCGCGACCGCCCAGGTGGTGTCCCTCATGAGGGCCGCGTCCGTCCCGTTCCAGCCGCGCGCCCGGTAGTGCACCACGTGCACGGCGAGCCCCTCGGACCGCCCCGCGCGCGCCAGCTCCCGGCCCAGCGGGATCATCGCCGCATGCGCCCGCGGGGAGGCCCGCCGGGCCGACTCCGGCTCGCCGTCCGGCAGGAGCAGCACCACGCCGCCCACCTCCGCCGCCGTCCGGGAAACTCCAACGGGGCGTCCGAGCCGGGGTCGCCGGGTTTCGGACGGTCCTACGAGTGCGTAGTGCGCCATAACAGAACAGTCTCAGAAGCGGAGGTGTACGACAGCCGTACGCGCGGTCTCTGTTACGTATCGCCGATCCGTGGCTCGAACAGCCGTGCTCAGGAAGGGCGGTGGAAGCGGGAGACCGAACTCACGGGGGTGAAACCCTTGCGGCGGTACCAGTGATGCGGCCAGTTCGTCGGGTCCGCGGTGAGGAAGCGGGTCGTGCAGCCCGCCGAGGCGGCCTCGTGCAGGGCCGTGTCCAGCACCTTCCCGGCGTAGCCCCGGCCGAGGTGGGCCTCCGCGGTGACCAGGTCCTCGACCTGCGCCACCCCCGTCGCCGGGTTCATGTACAGGTCGACCCAGGCGGCCACCTCGCCCTCCGGCGTGTACGCGGCGAAGAACCGCACGACGTCGGCCCCGCGCCGCCGCGCCAGCCGCCGCTCGACCAGATCGCGGATGTGCTCCGGCGGCGCCTCAGGGTCGAAGCGCGGCCAGGATGCGGTGACCGGGCCGCGCAGCTCGTCGAAGTCGACCTCGCGCGCCCCGCCGTGCTCCGGCACCGGCCCGGTGTGCGCCATGATCATCGTGGTCGCGTGCCGGAACCCGGCCCGCTCCATCGGCGCCAGGCACGCGGCGGCGACCGTCTCGTCGAGGACGTACGCGAAGCGGTACGGGAGATGGCTCTGCGCCTCGTCCGCGTACCCGGCCAGCGCCTCCGGGTCCACGGCCCCGTAGGCGAGCACGTGGTTGTTGCCCCGGGAGTGCCGGTAGGCGTCGTCGAGCACCGCCACGGCGTTGGGGAACTCGACCGTACGGGCCGCCTGTCGGCGGTGGAAGCCGGTCAGGAAGCGGTGGATGCGCGGGAGTTCGGCCGCGGGCGTGGGAGAGGTCATACGGGCAGGCTAGGCGGGGCCGTCCCCGCGCCGCCACGAGAAATCCTGCGCCACGACCGCCGTTCTACGCGCGTAGGGGCTAGAGTGCGGAAATGACGAGCCAGACCCCCAACGCCCCCACCGCGGACCAGATCCGCCGTGCCCCGAAGGTGCTGCTCCACGACCACCTCGACGGCGGACTGCGCCCCGGCACGATCATCGAACTCGCCCGGGAACAGGGCTACGAGCAGCTCCCCGAGACGGAGCCCGACAAGCTCGGCATCTGGTTCCGCGAAGCCGCCGACTCCGGCTCCCTGGAGCGCTACCTGGAGACCTTCGCGCACACCTGCGCCGTCATGCAGACCCGGGACGCCCTCTTCCGCGTCGCCGCCGAGTGCGCCGTCGACCTCGCCGAGGACGGCGTCGTCTACGCCGAGGTGCGCTACGCCCCCGAGCAGCACCTGGAGGGCGGCCTCACCCTCGAAGAGGTCGTGGAGGCCGTCAACGAGGGCTTCCGCGAGGGCGAGCGGCAGGCCAGGGCCAACGGCCACCGCATCCGGGTCGGCGCCCTGCTCACCGCCATGCGGCACGCCGCCCGCGCCCTGGAGATCGCCGAACTCGCCAACCGCTACCGCGACTCCGGCGTCGTCGGCTTCGACATCGCCGGCGCCGAGGCCGGCTACCCGCCCACCCGCCACCTCGACGCCTTCGAGTACCTCAAGCGGGAGAACAACCACTTCACGATCCACGCGGGCGAGGCCTTCGGGCTGCCCTCGATCTGGCAGGCGCTCCAGTGGTGCGGCGCCGACCGGCTCGGCCACGGCGTCCGGATCATCGACGACATCGAGGTCGCCGACGACGGCTCGGTCCGCCTGGGCCGTCTCGCGGCCTACGTCCGCGACAAGCGCATCCCGCTGGAGATGTGCCCCTCCTCCAACCTCCAGACCGGCGCCGCCGCCTCGTTCGCCGAGCACCCCATCGGGCTGCTCCGCAGGCTCCACTTCCGGGCCACGGTCAACACCGACAACCGCCTCATGAGCGGGACGAGCATGAGCCGTGAATTCGAGCTGCTGACCGAGGCATTCGATTACACGCTCGACGACATGCAGTGGTTCACGGTCAATGCGATGAAATCAGCGTTCATTCCTTTCGATGAACGACTCGCCATGATCAACGAGGTGATCAAGCCCGGATATGCCGAGCTGAAGTCCGAATGGCTGTTCCAGCAGACGGCCACGACCAGCGAGTCTTCCCGCACGGCGGGCTGAAGGGCGCCCCGCGGAGGGGGTGGGAGCGGCCGGGGCGGTACGACACCCGGCCGCTTTCCGGTGTTTGCGGAGGCGACGTTCACTGGTTAGCTTGCAGAGCCGCTCTGCATTCCCAGGTTGCCTGGTTCCACAGGATTTTCCCTCCTGGCTTTCCCGAAGCCCCGGATTCCCCAAGCCCCAAGGAAGATTTTCAGATGAAGCAGTCTGCCGCCAAGAAGCTCGGTGTCGCCGCTCTCGGTGCCGCGTTCGCCGTCACCGCCGCCGGCACGGCCTCCGCGGCGTCCTCCCTGCCGCTCGACGCCGACGCGCTGGGCACGGTGACCCAGGCCACCCCGCTGGGTGACGGCCTCACCACGCTCCCCGACGGCGCCACCGAGGCCCTCGGAGCCGGACAGGGCGCCCTCGGCCAGGGCCTCGGTCAGGGCGTGAAGACCCTCCCGGCCGCCGCCGGCCAGGCCACCCAGAACGCTCCGCTCGGTGCCGCGACCGGCGCCCTCGGCTCCACCCCGCTCGGCGGCCTCCTCGGCGGCCTGCCGCTGAACGGTCTGCCGCTCGGCTGACCCCCGCCGTACACCCCGAAGGGGCGCGCACCCGGAACTCCGGGTACGCGCCCCTTCGGCGTCCGTACGGGCTGCCGCTACCAGGCCGAGGCCGTGGTCTTCTCCGAGGGCAGGAAGACCCACAGGGCCAGGTAGATCAGGAACTGCGGTCCCGGCAGCAGGCACGAGACCAGGAAGATCAGACGCATCGTCCACGGGGTGGTGCCGAAGCGCCGGGCCAGCGCCGCGCACACTCCGCCGAGCACGCGTCCGTCACGGGGGCGGGTCAGTGCGGCCATGGTGGGCTCCTTCGGAGTCGGTCCGGGAGCCGCTCCTCCGGGCTCCCGATGACTCCATACTGCCGTCGTGAAGGGGGACGAAGCGTCCGACTACGGGGCGATCGGGACCCTGGAAATCTTCGGGGTCGCACCCTGAGGGCCGGAGGCCCGACGCCCCGCCTCCCCCCTGCGGCGCAGCCGGGTCCGGCCGGCCGGGACCACCAGGAGATGCGCGAGCGCGACGCCCGCCGTGTTGAGGAGGACGGAGTCCACGTCCACGACCTGCCCCGGCACCGCGGTCTGGAGCAGCTCCACGGCCAGCGACACGAGCGCGCCGGCGGCGGTCGTACGGATCAGGGAGGCCCACCCGGAGACGTGCAGCCGCCCGTCGGCCATCGGCAGCAGCACCCCGAGCGGGGCCAGGAGCAGCAGGCCCTCGCCGATCAGCCGGGCGGCCTCGGTGCCCCCGAGCGCGAGATCGGCCCGCAGGCCGTGCAGCGGGATCGTGTTCGGCGGGGTCACCCAGGCGACGTCCCGTGGGCGCAGGGTGAGCCACGCGACGAGCAGCAGATGCGCGACGAGGAGCACGAACCCCGCCACGCGGACGACCACGGCGGCCTGGCCGCCCGAACCTTGACGCTGCACGCCCCCCAAGACGCACCGCACAGCGGAATCGGTTCCGCACGCGCACGCCATCGGCTGCGCCTTTGCCGCCCCCCCGCCGTTGTGGGCTGCGCCCCGCCCCCGTTGTGGGCAATCGTTCCGCTGGGGCGGAACGGGTGGGCACAACGGAACGGCGCCCTTGCCGGCGCCAGAGGCTTACGCGCCTGAACCCGCACCCCGTGCACGGCGCACAACGTGGTGCGGGTCCAGGCCCGGAACGCGGAGGCGCCGCTAGAGGGCGCCGTCCCGTGTGCCCACCCGTCCCGCCCCAGCGGGACGATTGCCCACACGGGCAGGTGGCGGAGGGCACCGCCCCGCCGGGCGCGCGGCCCACACGGGCGGGGGGCGAAGCCCCAGGCGGGTGCGGGCACCACACGGGGCGGGGGCGAAGCCCCGGGCGGAGCGCGCCGTCCCGCGCGGGCGCGGGCCCCACACGGCGGGGCTCAGGACGGTGGGGTCGTCGGTGGGGTGGAGTCCGGGCGTTCGCGGAGGTCCGGGGTGCAGCGGTAGCGCTTCGGGGGGTACTTGCCGGGGCCGCCGAGGAGGACCGTGTGACCGCCCGCCCCCGCCGAGCTCTCCGCGAAGGTGCAGACGAGCTGGGAGAGCGCCGTCGGCGCGAGGTCCTCCGGCTGGCGGCTCAGCCGCAGCGTGCCCGAAGGATCGCCGGCGCGCCCGCCGCCGACCGTCAGCGGCCCGCGGACCTCGGTCGTGAAACCGGCCTGCCGCTCGGCGTCCGAGGGGTCGTCGAGCAGCTGGGCGAGGAGCCCCCCGGCCGTCCGCACCGGGTCGCCGCCCGCCTTCTCCTCCGGCAGCGGCGACCGGCGGTCCACCGCCTCCAGCTGCGAGCCGCAGACCAGGAACACCCGGACCGGCACGCCCTGCGCCGCCGTCTCCGCCGCACCGTCGTCGGTCACGCTGCACGGGACCCGGGACGGGGCCGCGCCCGCGTCGACCGGGACCGAGGTGGTCCGGATGCCGCAGCCGGCGAGCAGGGCGGTCAGCGCGACCGCCGGGACAAGGGCACGACGCCTCACGCTTCCTCCACCTCGCCCTGGCTGCTGCGGGTCTGCACCTCGCGGGTGATCCCCGAGGCGTCCAGCGGCAGCCGCAGCACGAACACCGCGCCGTCGACCGTTCCGTCCTCGCCGACCGAGTTCGACGCCGTGATCGAACCGCCGTGGATCAGCGCGTTCTCCATGGCGATCGACAGGCCGAGCCCGCTGCCGTCGGACCGCGGCCGGGAGGCGCTCGCCTTGTAGAAGCGGTCGAAGACGTGGGGGAGGACTTCCTCCGGGATGCCGGGGCCGTGGTCGCGGACCGCGATGACCAGCTCGTCCTCCTCGGTGCGCACCGAGACCCGCACCGGGGAGCCGCCGTGCTTGAGCGCGTTCCCGATCAGGTTCGCGAGGATCACGTCGAGGCGGCGCGGGTCGAGCGGCGCGACGATCCCGCGCTCCGCGTCGAGCTCCACCGCGTCGAGCCAGGCCCGCGCGTCGATGCACGCGGTGATCTGGTCCGCGATGTCCACGTCGTCGAGGACGAGCCGCGCGGTGCCCGCGTCGAAGCGGGTCACCTCCATCAGGTTCTCCACCAGGTCGTTGAGGCGCCGGGTCTCGCTCACCACGAGCGCCACCGCCGGGGCGATCATCGGGTCCAGGGAGTCCTGCTCGTCCTCCAGGACCTCGGTGACGGCCGTCAGGGCGGTCAGCGGGGTCCGCAGCTCGTGCGACATGTCGGCGACGAACCGCCGGGAGGACTCCTCCCGCGCGCTCATCTCCTCGACCTTCGTCTGCAGCGACTCGGCCGCGCTGTTGAACGTACGGGACAGGTCGGCCAGTTCGTCGGCGCCGGTGACCCGCAGCCGGGTGTCGAGCTTCCCCTCGCCGAGCTGCCGGGCCGCCTCGCCGAGCCGGTGCACCGGGCGCAGCACGGTCGTCGCCGCGACCTGCGCGAGCAGCACCGAGCCGGCCACGGCGAGCGCGGTGGCGATCCCCAACGACCAGCCGAGCGAGTTCAGATCGGCCTTCTCGGCCGCCAGCGACTTGAACATGTACCCGGCGGGCCCGCCGCCGTCGATCCGCGTCCCGCCGACCAGGTACGGCGTCCCGTTCCGCTCCGTACGCTGCCAGAACAGGTGGTACGGGTACGCGTTGGCGTCCGTCACCGGCCGCTTCGTGTCCACGGCCTCCCGCAGCGGGCGCGGCACGTCGGCCAGCGTGAAGTCGTCCGGGTCCGAGGCGCCCACGATCGGCTTGCCCGCGGCCCGCTCGCCGAGCAGCAGCACCTGGTACTGGGCGGCGCTGCCGCTCGCCATCTGCTCGGCCGTCCGCCGCAGGTCGTCCTGGGTGGGCCGGAGCGGCAGCGTCGCCGCCCGGTTCTGCATCTCCTGCCGGAAGTCGTTGAGCGCCCCGTCCTGGGTGCGCGTCAGCACCGCCTCGCGGTTCAGCCAGTACGCGATGCCGGAGGCGGCGACGGCCGCGGTGAGCGCGACGAGGGCGAAGACGACGACGAGCCGGAGCCGCAGGCTCGACAGCCGCAGCCGTGCGTAGATCCCCTTGCTCACGCAGGGACGTCCAGCCGGTAGCCGACCCCGCGGACGGTGCGGATCAGCGTCGGCGAGGACGGCACGTCCTCCACCTTGGCGCGCAGCCGCTGCACACAGGCGTCGACGAGCCGCGAGTCGCCCAGGTAGTCGTGCTCCCACACGAGCCGCAGCAACTGCTGCCGGGACAGCGCCTGTCCGGGCCGCCGGCTCAGCTCCAGGAGCAGCCGCAGCTCGGTCGGGGTGAGCTGGAGGTCCTCGCCGTTCTTGGTGACGGTCATCGCCGAACGGTCGATCACCAGCGAGCCGTACGTCGCCGAGTCCGTCGACTCGCGCTCCCCGCGCCGCAGCACGGCCCGGATGCGGGCGTCGAGCACCCGCCCCTGCACCGGCTTCACGACGTAGTCGTCGGCGCCGGACTCCAGGCCGACGACCACGTCGATGTCGTCACTGCGGGCGGTCAGCAGGATGATCGGCAGCTGGTCGGTCCGGCGGATGCGCCGGCAGACCTCGAAGCCGTCGATGCCGGGCAGCATGACGTCGAGCACGACCAGGTCCGGCCGCTGCTCGCGCAGCAGCTGGAGCCCGTCCTCGCCCGTCGCGGCGGTGGCCACCCGGTGGCCCTGCCGGGACAGGGAGAGTTCGAGGGCCGTGCGGATGGCGTCGTCGTCCTCGATCAGCAGCAGAAAAGGCACGTCGTCATTCTGGCCCATTCGGCCGTCCGAGATCGACCGCTCACGGACTCGCTATGGACTCGCTTCTGTCACCGTCCCCTGTGACACGGCTGTGACAGTCGACGGACAACGCCATGAAGTCCGGGGGGCAAGCTTCTTGGCACACGGACCGAAACACACTCCAACCGACGGGGGGCGCGAGATGAACGCACTGCACAGCACCACCTCAAGCGCAGTTGTCACGCGTCTCCACGACGTCGTGCGGAGCAACGAGAAGTCCGGCGGTGTGAACGGGCGGGGGTGCGTTCGGACTGTCGGGCGTCAGCGCAAGGCGCCGCACATGGTGGCCGTTGCTGACGGGGGAGCGGCGTACGGGGAGGTCACGGGGGAGCGCACGAGCTGCTCGGAAGCCGAGTTCACGGCTTACGTGCAGGAGCGTCGTGCCTCCCTGTACGCCACCGCCTACCACCTCACCGGTGACCGTTTCGAGGCCGAGGACCTGCTCCAGAGCGCGCTGTTCTCCACGTACCGCGCCTGGGACCGGATCAGCGACAAGGCGGCCGTGGGCGGCTACCTGCGTCGCACCATGACGAACCTGCACATCAGCGCCTGGCGCCGGCGCAAGCTCAACGAGTACCCGACCGAGGAGCTGCCGGAGACGGTCGGCGAGACGGACGCGATGCGGGGCACGGAGCTGCGCGCGGTCCTGTGGCAGGCCCTGGCCCGCCTGCCCGAGCTCCAGCGGACGATGCTGGTGCTGCGCTACTACGAGGGCCGGACCGATCCGGAGATCGCGGAGATCCTGGACATCAGTGTCGGCACGGTGAAGTCGAGCATCTGGCGCTCGCTGCGGCGACTGCGCGAGGACGAGGTGCTGAGCTTCGGCCGTGACGAGGAGGAGTCCTTCGGCGAGCTGGTGGCCTGAAGGTCGGGGGGAACGTGCCCGGAAGGGACCCACGGGGGACACGGGGGTCTTCGCCGGGACGGGGGAACACGGGGGAACCGTACGGGGGTACGGGGAAACGCGAAGCGGGTCGTACGAGTCCGGGGGGTCTCGTACGGCCCGCTTCGTGCGTGGTGGCTAGACCGGGGTGCGGTGGCGGCCCGCCGCCGCTGCCGCCAGGCGGCCCAGGGCCTCCGGTTTGGCGCAGGGGTGGGCGCCCAGGGAGGTCTGGCGGGCGACGATGGCGCGCTCGGCGCGCATCAGGCGCCAGCCGCGGCGCAGCAGGAACGGGACGGACTTGCGGCCCTCGCGGAGGTCGCGGAGGAGTCGGCGGCGGAACGTCGTCGAGGGGCGGCCGCGCAGGCACAGCGCGTCCGCGAGGACGTCGAGCTCGCGGCAGCGGGTGACGATCTCGGCCGCGAAGATGCCCTCCGCCACGAAGAGCGGGGTCCGCGCGATGTCGAGCGGCTCGCGGCCCACGCGGGAGCTGGTGGCGATGTCGTACACGGGGACGTCGGTCCGTCCCGTACGGCACAGCTCGACGATCGCGGCGACGGCGGCGTCCGCGTCCCAGGACCCCGGGGAGTCCCAGTCGATGTCCGTGGAGCCCTCGACGAGGGGCAGCGAGGGGTCGTCGGCCTCTTTGTAGAAGTCGTCGAGGCGCAGGACCGGAAGGCCGGCGACGGCGGCGAGGGACGACTTGCCGGAGCCGGAGGGGCCCGCGAGCAGGACGACCCGGGTCGGGATCGATGGGGAACTCACGGGACACCAGTGTGAGGCATTCCCCCGTCCAGGGGACCACCGAGGGAGGCCGTTGGTATCGAGCATCACACCTCGACTACTGTCGGTGCCCGCCCGCTCACCCCCTGGAAGGATCTTCATGGCGCGTCACGCAGAGCCCCGGACCCCCCGCCGAGGCGCCCTCCTCAAGGCCGGTCTCACCGTCACGGCGGCGGGCGCCGCGATGCTCGGCGCGGGGGCCGCCGCGCAGGCCGCCGCCCCGGTGCCGCTCCCCGTCGACTCGCTGACCAGGACGGACGCCGCCTCGGCCGGGGCGGGCGCGCTGGAGGGCGTCACGCACGGCGTGGGCCCGCTGACACGGCTCCAGCTCGACCCGCTGGCCAACACCGGGGTCGACCCGCTGGACAACGGGCTCGGCACCCAGGTCGCCGACTTCAAGCCGGTCGGCACGAACCTGGTCACCGACCACGTCACGAAGGGCGGGGCCGTGGCCGATCTGCCGCTCGCGGGGCCGCTGGCGAAGGGTCTGCTCCCGTAGCGTTCCGCAGGGGGACCTCGCGGACGAGCCAGGCCGCCGCGAACGCCAGGGCGGCGAGCACCGCCGTGCCGAGCAGCACCCCGTGCACCCCGTCGGTCACCGCCGCCCGCAGGCCCTCCCGTACCGGCTCCGGCAGTCGTGCGGCCTGGGCCGGGGTCAGGTTCGGGTCGGTCCCCGCGAGGCGCGCGGTGAAGACCGCGCCGAGGGCCGCGACGCCGAGGGAGCCGCCGAGGGTGCGGACGAGCGTGACGGTGCCGCTCGCCGCGCCCATGTCCCGGGGCGGGGCGCTGTACATCGTGATGAGCAGGGTCGACTGCATGAGGAAGCCCATGCCGGCGCCCAGGACCGCGGTGAGCGCGGACGCGACGGCCGTCGGGGTGTCCACGTCGAGCAGGAGCAGGGCGAGCGCGCCCGCGGTCATGGTCCCGCCGCCGAGGACGGGGTAGATCCGGTAGCGGCCGTTCCGGGCGATCAGCCGGCCCGTGACGAGCTGGACGGCGACCATGCCGAGCATGAGCGGCAGCAGGAGCAGTCCGCTCGCCGTGGACGTCCCGCCGCGGACGAACTGGAAGTACTGCGGCAGGTAGTTCATCGCGGCGAGCATGCCCGCGCCGACCAGGAGGCTCAGGATCTGCGCGAGGGTGAAGTTCCGGCTGTGGAACAGCCGGGGCGGGATCACCGGCTCCGCGGCGCGCCGCTCGGTCCTGACGAACAGGGCGAGCGCGGCGGCGGCGGTCGCGACCAGGGCGAGGATCCCGGGCGAGGTCCAGGCGTACCGCCTTCCGCCCCAGGTCGCGAGCAGGGTCAGGGCGAGGATTCCGGTGGTGAGGAGCAGCGCCCCGGCGATGTCCGCGCGGGCCCGGACGCGCGGGGTGCGGACGCGCAGCCCGAGGGAGACGAGCAGCAGCGCGGCGATGCCGACGGGCAGGTTGACGTAGAAGGCCCAGCGCCAGTTCAGGTGGTCGGTGAGCAGTCCGCCGAGGAGCGGGCCGCCGGCGAAGGCGGCCGGGAGCATCGCGCCGATGATCGCCTGGACCTTGGGGCTGTCCTGCGGGGAGACGGCGGTGCCGATCAGGGCGAAGGCGCCGACCATCAGGCCGCCGGCGCCGATGCCCTGGAGGGCGCGGAAGGCGATGAGCTGGTCCATGTTCCGGGCGAGGCCGGAGAGGCCGGAGCCGGCGAGGAAGACGGCGATGGCGGAGAGGTAGGCGCCCTTGCGTCCGTACAGGTCGCCGGCCTTGCCCCACAGGGGCGTGGTGACGGCGGCGGTGAGGAGGTAGGCGGTGACCACCCAGGACAGCCGGTCGAGGCCGCCGAGTTCGCCGGCGACGGTCGGGAGCGCGGTGCCGACGATCGTGCCGTCGAGGGCGCCGAGGACCATGCCGAGCATGAGCCCGAAGAGGCCCGGGTAGGGGAGCGGCTTTCGCTGGTCGGTCACGGTCAGGCTCCGTACGGCTTCTTGGCGCGGGTCGAGCCCTGGATGACGGCGAGGCGGAGCGGAGTGCTCATGGGTCCCCCTGGATCGCGCGGTTGTGTACGTTGTACACCGATGTGTGTACAACGTACACGTCGATGTGTACGGCGTCCACAAGGCATACGCTGTACGCGACACGAGGAGGCCGGAGTGGCGAAGAAGGACGAGACGGAGCGCGTCTCGCTGTGGGAGCGGCTCGATCGGCCCGCGGCGCCCAGGGCGTCCCTCACCCCGGGCCGGATCGCCGAGGTCGCGATCGGGATCGCGGACCGCGAGGGGTTCGCCGCCGTCACCATGCGGAAGGTCGCCGCCGAACTGGGCGTCGCGCCCATGGCCGCGTACCGGCACGTCGACGGCAAGGACGAGCTGTGGGCCCTCATGGTCGACCGGGTCTCGACCGAGATGGAGCCCCCGGCGGCCGGCGAGGGCTGGCGGGACACCCTGCGGACCCACGCGCACCGCACCCGCGAGGGGATGCTGCGCCACCCCTGGCTCGCCCAGCTGCCGACCCCGCTCTTCGCCCTCACCCCGAACCGGCTGGCGGCGGCCGAGAGGCAGCTGGCCTTGCTCGACGGCCTGGGCCTCGACGTCGACACGATGATGGCCGCGTTCCGCGCGGTCGGCGCGTATGTGCACGGGGCCGTGCAGGCGGAGGTCGCCGTCGCCCTGTACATGAAGGAGCAGGGCTGGGAGAACGCCGACGAGACCCGCCGGGGGCTCGCCCCGCAGATGACGTACCTGCTCGGCACCGGCCGCTACCCGACCTACCGGGCGTACGCGCTCGGCGCGGCCCGCAAGGACGACGCGGCGTGGCTGTTCGAGACGGGGCTCGACTGCGTCCTCGACGGGGTGGCCGGGCTGATCGAACGCTCCGGCGCATGACGGACGGCCCCCGGGAGCGGGTGCTCCCGGGGGCCGTCCGTCATGGGGGTCCTAGTACGAGGAGCCGCTCGCGCCCAGGCTGCCCGTCGGGTGCCAGACCGTCTTCGTCTCCAGGAACGCGGTCATGCGCTCCGTGCCCGGGGACTCGGCGAAGTCCTCGGTGCGGGGGCGCAGGACGCGCTTCAGGTTGTCCGCGGCCGCGATCTCCAGGTCACGGGCCAGATCGGCGTCCGCGCCCGTCAGGTCGATCGCGTTGACGTCCTGGTGGGCCGCCAGGTGCGGGCCCATCTCGGAGGCCTTGCCGGAGAGGATGTTGACCACGCCGCCGGGCAGGTCGGAGGTGGCCAGGACCTCGCCCAGGGAGAGGGCGGGGAGCGGGGACTTCTCCGAGGCGATGACCACGACCGTGTTGCCCGTCGCGATCGCCGGGGCGATCACCGAGACCAGACCCAGGAAGGACGACTCCTGGGGGGCGATCACCGTCACGACGCCCGTCGGCTCCGGGGTCGACAGGTTGAAGTACGGGCCCGCCACCGGGTTCGCGCCGCCCACGACCTGGGCGATCTTGTCGGTCCAGCCCGCGTACCAGACCCAGCGGTCGATCGCCGCGTCGACGACCGCGGCCGCCTTCGACTTCGACAGGCCCTCGGCCTCGCCGACCTCGCGGACGAACTGGTCCCGGCGGCCCTCCAGCATCTCGGCGACGCGGTAGAGGATCTGGCCGCGGTTGTACGCGGTCGCGCCCGCCCAGCCGCCGAAGGCCTTGCGGGCGGCGACGACCGCGTCACGCGCGTCCTTGCGGGAGGAGAGCGGCGCGTTCGCCAGCCACTTGCCCTTCGAGTCGCTCACCTCGTACACCCGGCCGCTCTCGGAGCGGGGGAACTTGCCCCCGACGTACAGCTTGTAGGTCTTGAAGACACTGAGGCGCGTCTGATCAGACATCGAGGTAGGCCTCCAGACCGTGGCGGCCGCCCTCGCGGCCGAAGCCCGACTCCTTGTAGCCGCCGAAGGGCGAGGTCGGGTCGAACTTGTTGAACGTGTTGGCCCAGACGACACCGGCCCGGAGCTTGTTGGCGACCGCGAGGATGCGGGAGCCCTTCTCCGTCCAGATGCCGGCCGACAGGCCGTACTGGCTGTTGTTGGCCTTCGCGACGGCCTCGTCGGGCGTACGGAAGGACAGCACCGACAGGACCGGGCCGAAGATCTCGTCGCGGGCGATGCGGTGCGCCTGCGTCACGTTCGTGAAAAGCGTCGGGGCGAACCAGTAACCGGCCGACGGGAGCTCGCACGCGGCGGTCCAGCGCTCGGCGCCCTCCGCCTCGCCCTGCTCCACGAGCGAGGTGATGCGGGCCAGCTGCTCCGAGGAGTTGATGGCGCCGATGTCGGTGTTCTTGTCGAGCGGGTCGCCCAGGCGGAGGGTGCTCAGGCGGCGCTTGAGGGAGTCGAGCAGCTCGTCCTGGATCGACTCCTGGACCAGGAGGCGCGAGCCCGCGCAGCAGACCTGGCCCTGGTTGAAGAAGATGCCGTTGACGATGCCCTCGACGGCCTGGTCGATGGGGGCGTCGTCGAAGACGATGTTGGCGCCCTTGCCGCCCAGCTCCAGGGTCACCTTCTTGTTTGTGCCGGCGACCGAGCGCGCGATGGCCTTGCCGACGGCGGTCGAACCGGTGAAGGCGACCTTGTTCACGTCCGGGTGCGCGACGAGGGCCGCGCCCGTCTCCCCGTACCCGGGAAGGATGTTGACGACGCCCTTCGGCAGACCCGCCTGGCGGCAGATGTCCGCGAAGAACAGCGCGGAGAGCGGGGTCGTCTCGGCCGGCTTCAGGACGACCGTGTTGCCGGTCGCGAGCGCCGGGGCGATCTTCCACGCCAGCATGAGCAGCGGGAAGTTCCACGGGATGACCTGGCCGGCCACGCCCAGCGGACGCGGGTTCGCGCCGTAGCCCGCGTGGTCGAGCTTGTCGGCCCAGCCCGCGTAGTAGAAGAAGTGCGCCGCGACCAGGGGGAGGTCCGCGTCGCGGGTCTCCTTGATCGGCTTGCCGTTGTCCAGGGTCTCCAGGACGGCCAGCTCGCGGCTGCGCTCCTGGATGATCCGGGCGATGCGGAAGAGGTACTTGGCGCGCTCGGAACCGGGCAGCGCCGACCACTTCTCGAAGGCCTTGCGGGCGGCCTTCACCGCGCGGTCGACGTCCTCGGCGCCCGCCTGGGCGATCTCGGAGAGGACCTCCTCGGAGGACGGGGAGACCGTCTTGAAGACCTTGCCGTCGGTGGCGTCGACGAACTCGCCGTCGATGAACAGGCCGTAGTTCGGCGCGATGTCGACGACCGAGCGCGACTCCGGCGCCGGCGCGTACTCGAATGCAGATGCCATGTTGATCAGTCCACCGTCACGTAATCGGGGCCGGAGTAACGGCCGGTCGCCAGCTTCTGGCGCTGCATCAGCAGGTCGTTGAGCAGGCTGGAAGCGCCGAAGCGGAACCAGTGGTTGTCCAGCCAGTCCTCGCCCACGGTCTCGTTGACGAGCACCAGGAACTTGATCGCTTCCTTGGTGTTGCGGATGCCGCCGGCCGGCTTCACGCCGATCTGCACGCCGGTCTGCGCGCGGAAGTCGCGCACGGCCTCCAGCATGAGGAGGGTGTTCGCCGGGGTGGCGTTGACCGCGACCTTGCCGGTCGAGGTCTTGATGAAGTCCGCGCCGGCCATCATGCCGAGCCAGGAGGCGCGGCGGATGTTGTCGTACGTGGAGAGCTCGCCGGTCTCGAAGATCACCTTGAGGCGGGCGCGGTCGCCGCACTCCGCCTTGATCGCGGCGATCTGCTCGAAGACCTCCAGGTACCGGCCGGCGAGGAAGGCGCCACGGTCGATGACCATGTCGATCTCGTCGGCGCCGGCGGCGATCGCGTCGGCGGTGTCCGCCAGCTTCACGGGGAGCGCGGCGCGCCCGGCCGGGAAGGCGGTGGCGACGGAGGCGACCTTGACGCCGGAGCCCGCGACGGCGGCCTTGGCGGTGGCCACCATGTCGGGGTAGACGCAGACGGCGGCCGTCTTCGGGGTCGTGCGGTCGGTCGGATCGGGGTTGACGGCCTTGGCGGCGAGCGCCCGGACCTTGCCCGGGGTGTCCGCGCCTTCGAGCGTCGTCAGGTCGATCATGGAGATGGCCAGGTCGATGGCGTACGCCTTGGCCGTGGTCTTGATCGAGCGGGTGCCGAGGGACGCGGCGCGCGCCTCCAGGCCGACGGCGTCGACGCCGGGCAGCCCGTGGAGGAAGCGGCGCAGCGCACTGTCGGACGCGGTCACGTCGGCGAATGCGGATGCTGCGGATGCAGTGGTGGGCATGGTCACCAGTCGAGCATATCTACGCGCGTAGCGACCTGTACAGGGGAGCCCCTTCATGGAGCCCGAGGTCACAGGGGGTCGGGCGGCGTGGTGACTCCCGTCACACGACCGTGACACGGAGCGGACGGCTCCCGCATACAAGATCAATAGATTCTTATCAGCAGCCAGCCAGACCTCACCGGACACAGTCGGACCGAGAAAAAGCGGCATGCGACTCTCCCATCCACCTGCCTGATTTCACAGGAGTCGTTATGCGCACCGCCCTTCGCACCGCCGTCGCCACCGCCCTCGTCGCGGGTGTCGCCCTCGCCACTCCGGCCCTCGCCGCCGGCGCGGCGTTCGCCGCCGACGGCCCGGTGGCCGTGAAGCCGGCCGACGCCGTCAAGACGGCCGATGCCGCGAAGCCGGTGAGCACGCCGAAGCCGGCGGAGAGCGCCAAGCCGGTGGAGACCGCGAAGCCGGTGGGGACCGACAAGCCGGTGGAGGCCGACCCCGCGAAGGGCACCCTGGTCCGGACCGAGACCCTGATCGGCGGCACGATCGCCAAGATCTACAAGGTCAAGGAGCAGAACTACCGCGCCGAGCTCTTCCACCAGGGCAACCCGGTCGGCGTCCTGGAGGCGGTCACCCGCTCCGTCGCCGGCAACGACAACGGCGAGTTCTTCGTCCTCAACCCGGACGGCACCACCTACAACTGGAACCGCAACTACGTCCCCGGGGCCACGCCGGGCGTCTACCGCCTCGCCGACGGCACGCTCCTGGAGCTCGCCAGGAAGGACGGCCGCTACGGCCTCCAGCTGATCGAGAACGGAAAGGGCCGCGGCTTCACCTACCTGAGCGGATCCCGCCAGGTCTGGACGTACGGCAAGGCCGTCGTCGTCCTGGAGCAGGACGGGGGCTTCGCCGCCTACATTCCGGGCTCCTCGAAGCAGGCCGCCCCGGAGCTCGTCCAGGGCGCGGGCCACACGCCCGCCCCGGGCCCCGTCGTCACCCTCGGCAAGTGCACCGTCCAGCAGGACGTCCCCTCGGTCTTCGCGCTGCTCACCGTGACCCTCACCAACGACCTGGAGAAGGGCCCGAAGGCCGTCCTCAAGGACGAGGCGGGCAAGGCCCTCGTCACCGTCGACCGCGCCCACCCGGCCGACCTGGGACAGGGCCTCACGATCAAGGGCGCGAACACCACCACCCCGCAGCTCGGCCAGCGCACCCAGGGCGGCGACACGCCGTTCACCTGGACCGCCTTCCCGAAGCTCCCCAAGGGCTGCGAGAAGGACGCCACGGCCACCCCGGCGCCGTCCGCCACCACCCCGGCCCCCGCGGGCAACACCGGCACCACCACCAACACCGGGCAGACCTCCGTCATCCCGAAGGGCGGCGTCGCGGCCGGCGCCGAGTTCGCCGCCGAGGGCGACTCCACCGCCCTGATCGCGGCCGGCGCGGGCGCGGCCTCCCTCGCCGCCGCGGGCCTCGGCTTCGTCGTCCTGCGCCGCCGGGCCGCCGCCGACCGCGTCTGACCACGGGCCCGGAGGGCCCCGTACCGCATCTCCCGCCCTTTGACCCGAGCCGGGAGCACGCCCCACCCCAGGCCGGTCGCCGCGTCCCGCGCGGCGGCCGGCCGCGCCCCTTCCCCAGCACGTCCGGAGCCCTCCCGTGAGCCGTCGTCCCGCCGCCCTTCTCCTCGTCGCCGTACTCGCCGCGCTCACCGGGTGCTCCGCCGGAGGGGAGCAGGGGGCCGCCACGCCGCCCGCACACATCTCGCGGGCCACCGCACCCGCGCCCGCGCCCGCGCCGGAGGCGGCCGTGCGGCCGATGGCCCGCTCGCTGCCCGTGCGGGTCCGGGTGCCCGCCGCAGGGGTCGACGCCCGGCCGATCCTGGACCTGGGCCTGAACGCCGACGGCACCGTCGAGGTGCCCTCCGTCGCCGAGGCCGACCGCATCGGGTGGTACGACAAGGGCGTCACGCCCGGCGAGACCGGCCCCGCCGTCCTCATCGGCCACTTCGACACCGCCCGCGGCCCGGCCGTCCTCAGGAACGTGTCCAAGGTCGGGGTCGGCGACGAGATCACCGTGACCCGCGCCGACGGCACGACCGCCGTCTTCCGGGTCCGGGAGCTGGAGCAGGTCGACAAGGACGCCTTCCCGACCGCCAAGGTGTACGGGAACACCAAGCGCCCCGAGCTGCGCCTCGTCACCTGCGGCGGGGAGCTGGTCGACGGCCACCGGCCCGACAACATCATCGTGTACGCGGATCTCGTGGCCGCGCGGGCCGCCTGAGCCGTCCCGGGACCGCTGAGGCACAATCGGCGGCATGACGACCCCCGAGCCGACCCCCGAGCCCAGCCACGAGCCGAGCCGCGAGTCGACCCCCGCACAGCCGTCCGCCGCCACCGTCTTCCGGTCGCCCCTCGGCATCGCGAGCGGGGTCTTCCTGCTGATCCTCGCGGCCCTGTTCGCCGGGGACGCGATGGTCCGCGGCGAGGGCCGCGCGCCCTGGCTCGCCCTCGCGGGCCTCGTCCTCGCCGTCCCGCTGATCGTCGCGTTCACGATCCGGCCCGCCGTGTACGCCGACGACGACCGGCTCCGGATCCGCAACCCCTTCCGGTCGATCACGCTGCCCTGGGCCGCGGTCGCCGACGTCCGCGCCGGCTACTCCAGCGAGGTCTTCACCCAGGAGGGCGCCAAGTACCAGCTGTGGGCGATCCCCGTCTCGCTGCGCCAGCGGAAGAAGGCCGCCCGCAACGCCGCCCGCGCCTCCCAGGACGATCCGCACGGCCGTACCTCCGTCACCGCCGACGTACGCGACAGCGCCGCCCGGATGGCGGCCGGCGACAAGACCGTCGCCGACCTGCGCGAGCTCGCCGAGCTGCGCGGCGGCACCCCGGGCGCGCAGGGCGAGCCGCAGGTGCGCTGGGCGTACGAGATCGTCGGCCCCGCCGTGGCCGGGCTGCTGCTCCTCGTAATCCTGCTCGCCACCGGCTGAGCCGTACGGGGGGCCGGGTCGCCGGGTCGTCGGGTCCTCGGGTCGGATGTCCGCGGGGCAACGGCCCGATGAAGTGTGCGACCGGCAAATGGTTTAGCGCCCAACCGTCACGGCCGTCTCAATAGATTGCCCCTGCCGAGACTGTGGGGGTGGGGGCGATGACCAAGGACACCGGTGTGTCCGGGACGCGTTGTCTGGTCGACATGGGGGCCGACGGACGGTACGGATGGCGACTCGTCGCCCAGAACGGAAGGGTCGTCGCGCGGTCGGGGGGCTGCTACGACGACCACGCCGGCTGCCGCGAGGCCTTCGCCGCGCTCTGCGCGGGGCACGCGGCCATGGCCGGCGGGGTGCAGCACACCGCCGGCGGCAACGGCTGGGTGTGGCTGCTCCGTGACGCCGAGGGACACACCGCCGCCCTCTCCGGCCGCTCCTACGAACGCCACTCCACCTGCCGCACCGCCTACGAGCGCTTCCGCGCCCTGATCGCCGCGGAGGGCCCCGCATGGGCCTCGACCGCCTTACGGTGAGGGGCCCGACGCCCGCCGAGGGCCTTGCGCCGGTGACCTCGTTCCGTTGACCCGGCTCGCCCTCGACCTCCTTTCCGTGAACGGAAGTTGCCCCGCGCACTCCCCTCGTTCACATCGCGTCGCGCACGAGTCCACCGGGCCGGACTTACGTCCTTCCCGTGACGACCGAGACCCTTGAGCAGCGGCCCGC
Organism: Streptomyces sp. NPDC021012; assembly: GCF_044333355.1. Classification (NCBI taxonomy): domain Bacteria; kingdom Bacillati; phylum Actinomycetota; class Actinomycetes; order Kitasatosporales; family Streptomycetaceae; genus Streptomyces; species Streptomyces sp. NPDC021012. The sequence goes on along the minus strand of NZ_JBIRQU010000001.1, from coordinate 666,803 downwards.
GGACACACCGAGACGGCTCCACGCCGACCCCGGCCTGCCCGACCGGGTCTTCCGCACCGTCGCCCGCACCGGCGGCGGTCTCGTGCTGGCGGTCATGCTCCTGGTCGGCGGGTTCCTGCTGCACCGTGCCTGGCAGGCCCTCGACCGTGCCGGACCGTCCTTCCTCACCACCGAGAGCTGGGAGCCGGACGCGGGCCGCTTCGGCATCGCGGCCGTCCTCCTCGGCACCGTGCTGATCGCCCTGGTCGCGATCGTCGTCGCCGTCCCGCTCGCCACCGGCGCGGCGCTCTACATCTCGGAGTACGCCCCGCCCCGGCTGCGCCGCACCCTGATCTCCACCGTCGACCTGATGGCCGCCGTGCCGTCCGTCGTCTACGGCCTCTGGGGCGTCTTCTGGCTGGAGGAGTCGATCCTCCCGATCGCCCGCTGGATCGCCACGTACCTCGGCTGGATCCCGTTCCTCCGCGTCGACGGCGCCGACCCGGACGACCCGCTCGCCCCGCCGACCGTCTACACCTCGTCGACCTTCGTCGCCGGGCTCGTCGTCGCCATGATGGTCGCGCCGATCATCTGCTCGATCATGCGCGAGGTCTTCTCCCAGGCCCCGGCCGGCGAACGCGAGGGCGCCTACGCGCTCGGCGCGACCCGCTGGGGCATGATCCGCAGCGTCGTCCTGCCCTTCGGCAAGGGCGGCATGATCGGCGGCACCATGCTCGGCCTCGGCCGCGCCCTCGGCGAGACCATCGCCGTCTACATGGTCATCTCGCAGGTCTTCACCATCCAGTGGCACGTCCTGCAGACCGGCACCAGCTCGGTGTCCTCCCTCATCGCCCTGCGCTACGGCGAGGCCACCCCCTTCGGCATGTCCGCCCTCATGGCGGCCGGCTTCGCCCTCTTCGTCATGACCCTGATCGTCAACTTCGCCGCCTCGTCCATCGTCGCCCGCAGCCGCTCCGGCGCCACCAGCGACGCGTAACAGGGGGAACCCCATGACCATCGCCCCGGAGCGGCCGGCGCTGCGACCGCCCGCCGAGCAGGCCCCGCCGCCAGGACCCGAACGGCGGCGCGCCACCGGCACCCTGCGCGCCTCCGACGTGTACGCGGTGCTGGGCGCCGCGGCCGCCTCCCTCGCCCTCGCCTGGCTGCTCTTCGCCCGCCTGCTGCCCTTCAGCGGCGCCGTCGGCTTCGTCCTCGTCGCGTACGCCCTCTTCCTCGGGCTCTACGCCCTGCTCGTCTCCTTCGACGAGGACGGGCCCGCCGTCCGCGACCGGCTCGCCGGCGTCGTCGTGCGCACCCTGGGCCTCGTCCTGCTCGCCGTCCTCGTCTTCGTCGTCGCCTTCACCCTCTGGGAGGGCCGCAAGGCCCTCGTCCACCTGAACTTCTTCACCGAGGACATGGGCCTCGCCGGACCCCTCGAACCGCTCGACGTCGGCGGCATCCTGCACGCCGTCGTCGGCACCCTCGAACAGGTCGGCATCGCGCTCGCGCTGACCGTGCCCGCCGGAATCGTCTGCGCGGTCTTCCTCACCGAGGTGCCGGGACCGTTCGCGCGCCTGGTCCGTACGGTCGTCGAGGCCATGACCGCGCTGCCCTCGATCGTCGCGGGCCTGTTCGTCTACGCGACGGTCATCCTGGGCCTGGGCACGGAGCGCTCCGGCCTCGCCGCCTCGCTCGCGCTCTCCGTGATGATGCTGCCGATCATCATCCGCGCCGCCGACGTCGTCATCCGGCTCGTCCCCGGGACGCTGCGGGAGGCCTCGTACGCCATGGGGTCCTCGCGCTGGCGCACGGTCTGGCACGTCGTCCTGCCGACCGCCCGCTCCGGGCTGACCACGGCCGTCATCCTCGGTACCGCGCGCGGGGTGGGGGAGACCTCGCCGGTCCTCCTCACCGCCGGCTTCACCGCCGAGCTGAACGCCCTGCCGACCTCCGGCGCCCAGGTCTCCCTGCCGCTCGCCACCTTCGAGCTCGTCAAGTCGCCCGAACCGAACATGATCGCCCGCGGCTTCGGCACCGCCGCCGTCCTCATGCTGCTCGTCCTGCTCCTGTTCGTCCTCGCCCGGATCGCGGGCGGGCGCGGGCCCGGGCAGCTGACGAAGCGCCAGGAGCGGCGCAGGGCCGAGGCGTCCAGGCGCGATGCCGCCCGATCGTCCGCACCTTCCGGGAGTACGCCGTGAGACCCGTGTCCGCCACCCGCACCCTCCTGGGCCTCGCCGCCGTCCTGTGCGCGCTGCTCGCCCTCCTCGTCCGGCCGCCCGCCGCGCAGGCCGCCGGATACACGAAGATCACCGGCTCGGGCTCGACCTGGAGCTCCAACGCCGTCGAGCAGTGGCGCCGCAACATCGGCGCCAACGTCGGCCTCACGGTCAACTTCAACGCCAACGGCTCCTCGCAGGGCCGCGAGCAGTTCAAGAACGGCACCGTCGACTTCGCCGTCTCCGAGATCCCGTACGGCCTCAGGGACGGCAGCGCCACCGACGTCCCGCCCAGCCGCGGCTACGCCTACATGCCGATCGTCGCGGGCGGCACCTCCTTCATGTACAACCTGCGCATCGGCGGCCGCCAGGTCACCAACCTGCGCCTCTCCGGGCCCGTCCTCGCGAAGATCTTCACCGGGCGGCTGACCATGTGGAACGCGCCCGAGATCAAGGCCGACAACCCCGGCCTGACGCTCCCCGCCCGGCGCGTCGTCCCGGTCGTGCGCTCCGACGGCTCGGGCACCACCGCCCAGTTCACCACCTGGCTCGCCAAGGAGCACGGCGCCGTCTGGGACGACTACTGCCGCCGCGCCGGCCGCCAGACGCCCTGCGGGATGACCTCGTACTTCCCCGTCGTCCCCGGCACCACCACCGTCGCCAAGTCCGGCTCGCTCGGCGTCTCCGCGCACGTCCGGCAGCCGCAGGGCGAGGGCGCCATCACCTACGTCGAGTACTCGTACGCCGTCAACGCCCACTTCCCGGTCGTCAAGGTCCTCAACGCCGCCGGGTACTACGTCGAACCGACCGCCTCCAGCGTGGCCGTCGCCCTGCTGAAGGCCCGGATCAACGACGACCGGGGTTCGACCGACTACCTGACGCAGATCCTCGACGGCGTCTACCGCTCCACCGACAGGCGGAGCTACCCGCTCTCCAGCTACAGCTACATGATCGTCCCCACCAGCACCGCCGCCCCGCACACCACGGAGAAGGGCCGCTCGCTCGGCACCTTCGCCCGCTACTTCCTCTGCGAGGGCCAGCAGCAGGCCGAGGAGCTCGGCTACTCGCCGCTGCCGAGGAACCTCGTCCAGGCGGGCTTCGAGCAGGTCCGCCGGATACCCGGGGCGCCCACCGGCGCCGTCGACCTGTCCGACTGCCGCAACCCCACCTTCTCGGCGGACGGCACCAACACCCTCGCCAGGAACGCGCCGATGCCGAAGGACTGCGACAGGCGCGGCACGACCCAGTGCGCCGACGGCACGGGCGGCGCGCGCGGCACGAGCACGCAGGTGAACCAGGGCGGTTCGGCCTCCGGGTCGGCCAACGGGTCGGCGTCCGGCGGCGGTTCGGCGAACGGCTCCTCGAACGGTTCCGTCTCCTCAGGCGGTTCCGCCACGAGCGGTGGTACGGGCTCCGCCGCCGGCTCGGGCCCCGGTTCCGCCTCCGCCTCCGGTGCTTCCGCGTCCGGCGGAGGCGCGGGGGCCTCCGGCGCCGCGGCCGGGGGCGGCTCGGCCGTCGACCCCGACACCGGAGAGGTGCTCCCCGGCGGCGCGGCCGGAGGCGGTACGGGCCCGGGCGGCGCCCAGGGCACGGGCGGGGACCCCGGCGCCGCCGGGATCGCCGGCACCCCGGTCACCCTCGCCGCCGACACGGGCGGCGGGCTCCGCGGACTGCTCATGGCCCTGTCGGCCGTCCTGCTCCTCGCGACCGTCGTCGGTCCCCCGCTCGTCGGACGCGCCCTCGCCGCCCGCGCCCAGCGCACCGGGGGCACCCGATGAGCGCCCGGACCGGCGTACGCCGCAGGGCCGTCGGTGTCGGCGCCCTGCTCGCCGCCGTCCTGCTCGCCCTGCTCCCGCCGGTGCCGGGCCCCGAGGCGGCGGCCGCCGAGAGCGGGAGCTCGGCCGTCACCAAGCGCGGCTCCAAGGGGCCGTACGACGACTTCTCGGGGCTCGAAGTCACCGTCCACCAGACGAGGAACCTGCGCGCGCAGGGGCTGCGGATCACCTGGAAGGGCGGGAAGCCGACCCAGGGCTTCAACACCGACTACCTCCAGATCATGCAGTGCTGGGGCGACGACCCGGCCGGACCGAGGCGCGAGCAGTGCCAGTTCGGCGCCGGGGTCACCAGCGGCGGCAACTTCGGCACCCACATCGCCCGGCGGGAGCTCGTACCCGGCACCGACCCGCTGGAGAGGCAGTACGCCGAGCCGATCCCCGACCCGGACGTCCCCGGGCAGCTGACCAGCCCGTTCGTGCCCTTCACGCCCGTGTCGGGGCCGCCGACGAAGAAGGTCACCGACTGGACGTACTTCAGCGCGGGCGACACCAACGAGGAGTTCTTCGTCGCCACCCAGCCCGACGGCACCGGCGAGGCGGCCTTCAACCTCCAGACCACGCGGGAGGCCCCGCACCTCGGCTGCGGCGACCCGGTCGGCACCGGTACACAGGTGCGCGGCCGGGGCTGCTGGCTCGTCGTGGTGCCCCGGGGCTCCCACGAGCCCGACGGCTCGACCGGCAACAACCACCGGCCGAACACCTCCCCGTTCTCCACCACGAACTGGAACCAGCGGATCGTCTTCCCGCTCGACTTCCTGCCGGTCCGCGAGCCCTGCCCCACGGACAAGGCCGAGCGCCGCATGACCGGCTCCGAACTCGTCACCGACGCCGTCACGTCCTGGCAGTCGGCGCTCTGCGCCGACGGCACCAGCCGCTTCACCTTCACCCAGCGCGGCGAGGACCTGGCCCGCAGCGGCCTGCAGAACCCGACGGCCACCTCGCCCGGCCTCGCCTTCACCGTCCAACCGGTGGAGGGGACCGGCTTCGTGCACGCGCCCGTCGCCGTCGACGGACTCACCGTGGGTTTCTTCTGGGAGGCCGGCGGCATCGGACTCGTCGAGGACCTGAAGCTGAGCCCCCGCCTCCTCGCGAAGCTGCTCACCGCCTCGTACCCGTACGACGTCCGGTACCTCACCGACACCGCCCCCGTCCCCGACCACCTGAAGGGGAACCCGGAATCCGTCGTCCGCGACCCGGAATTCCTGGAACTGAATCCTGAATTCCAGCGCTCGCCGCAGGCTCCCCAGGTCTACCCCGGCGGGATCCTGCTCGCCGCCGACCGTTCCGACAGCGCCCGGATCGTCTGGAACTATCTGCGGTCCGACAAGGAGGCACGGGATTTCCTGGAGGGGAAGAAGGACCCCTGGGGAATGCGGGTAAACCCCTACTTCAAGGAGCTCGGACTCGCCGCGAACGGCGCCGACGAATTCATGAAGGCGGACCCCACGGAGACCGAACTCGTCTCGAACGACAAGACCATCAAGTACGGCATGATCGACCGCTCGCCCTACGCGCTCGACATGCACGACGCCGCCCGCTGGGTGCGGCGGGGCACCAACAACGCGAAGGACCAGGCCCAGTACGACCCCGTGACCAACGGGCCGAAGCTCGTCGGCCGGGACGTCCTGATCGGCCAGCGGCACGCCTACGGCATCACCGACACCGCCTCCGCGTCCCGCTACCAGCTCCAGATCGCCGCCCTGCGGAACGCCGACGGCGCCTACGTGCGGCCCACCACGACCTCCCTGCTCAAGGCGGTCGAGCAGTTCGGGGACTCCGCCGTGCCCGGCGTCCTCGCCTCCGACCCGGCCCGCGCCAGGAACGGCGCCTACCCGCTGACGACCGTCACCTACGCCGCCGCCTCCACCGCCCTCCCGGCCGACGCCCGCAGGGACTACGCGCGCGTGCTGCGGTACGCGGCCGGGCCCGGCCAGAAACAGGGCACCGCCCCCGGCGAACTGCCCTTCGGGTACGCCCCGCTGCCCGTGAAGCTGCGGGCCCAGGCCGCCGCCGCGGCCGACCGCCTGGAACGCGGGACCCCGGCCGGACCCGGCACCACCACCGGATCCACCGGCGGAACGGGCGCGGGGGAGGGGGCGGGGGCGGTGTCCGGGACGGACTCGGGCTCCGGTTCCAGCTCCGGCTCCGGCTCCGGTGGTGCGGGTTCCACCGGCTCCGGTGCGGGTGGGGCCACCGGATCCGGCGGCGGTACGGGCACGGCCTCGCCGTCCGCAGGGCCGGCACCGGCCTCCGGCGGAGGCGCGGGCGGCGGTTCTCCCGCCGGGCAGCTGACCGCCACCGGCAGCACCCCCTCCCAGGTCCTCGGCGTCATCCGCTGGGTCCTGCTCTCCGTCCTGGTCGCCGGCGGTCTCGCCGCCCTCGCCGGACCCGCTTTCCTCGGAATCGCGGGCCGTCGCCGGATTCCCCCGGATTCACCTAGGACAGGAATTCGTCACCTAAAGAGCGGCTGAACGTGGTGGCCGCCCCCGCGGCCCGTGCGGAATTGTTGTTCCCGGCCGGTCGACGGACCGGTCGGAAAAAGAATCCGGATTCTGCTTGTGCGTCCATTCCATGTCATCCGTTTTCGCGGAGGAGATCAGAAGTGAACGTCAAGTCCCGCGCTCGTATCGGTGCCGCCCTCGGTGTGGCCGCCCTCGGCCTCGGTGTCGCCCTCGCCCCCGCCGCGCAGGCCGACCCCAGCCCGGTCACCCAGTACCGCACGCTCGCCGGCGTCGGCTCCGACACGACCCAGGACGTCGTGAACGGCCTCGGCAACGTCGTCGTCAATGCCCTCGGCCAGAAGGTCATCGCCTCCTGGGACGCCACCGGCACCGCCACCATCAAGACCAAGGCGACCGGCTGCGTCATCAACCGCCCGAACGGCTCCTCGGCCGGCATCGACGCCCTGCGCAACGCCGTGGACACCAACTCCGGCTGCCTCGACTTCGCCCGCTCCTCGCGCGGCCCGGCCGACACCAGCACCACGGACCTGACCTGGATCCCCTTCGCCAAGGACGCGGTGTCCTGGGTGAAGCGCTCCGACAGCGCCCTGCCGTCCGACCTGACGGCCGCACAGCTGAAGGCGATCTACGAGTGCACCACGACGTCCCTCAACGGCGTCGCGCTCACCCCGATCCTGCCGCAGTCCAACTCCGGCACCCGCGCGTTCTTCCTCGCCTCCATCGGCGTGACCGCGCCCGGCGCCTGCGTCCAGCAGGGCGTCCAGGAGAACGACGGCACCGTCCTCGACACCGCCGGTGACATCGCCCCGTACTCCGTCGCCCAGTACACGGCGCAGGAGAAGGCCGTCGTCACCGACCGCCGCGGCGCCGCCGTCCTCGGCTCCGTCGGCACCGTCGCGCCCCGCAACGCCGACAAGACGCTCAACCTCGCCTTCCCCTTCACCCGTGACGTCTACAACGTCGTCCCGACCGCCAAGCTGACCAACTCGACGATCGCGTCGACCTTCGTCGGCTCCTCCTCCAAGGTCTGCGCCGCCGGCACCACCATCACCACCTACGGCTTCGGCACCCTCGGCACCGCCTGCGGCGCCACGGCCATCAAGGGCGAGCGCTGACCACCGCCCCCTCCTGACCGCACACCGGCCGGGCACCCCCGTGGTGCCCGGCCCCACGGCGTACCCCGCCCACCCCGGCCCGCTCCCCGTCATCCGCCTCTTCGCCATCCGCCCCGGAGGAACCCGCCCCATGAACCGGCTCGCACAGCTCAGATCACCCGTGGCCCTGCTCACGGCACTCGCCCTCCTCTGCGGCACCCTGGCGGTCGTCCTCGCCGTGTCCACGCCCGCCGGCGCCGCCACCCGGCACGGCACCTTCACCCTCACCCCCGCCTCGGGCCCGGTGTCCACGGGCCCGACGGCCGTCACCGCGGCCGCCGCCTGCCCGGCGCCCGCCGCGCCCGACAAGCCGTACGTCAAGGGTGTCCTCGCCCTCGTCAACCCCGGCGACCCGACGGCCTCCGCGCCCATTGCCGAGGTCGTCCCCGGCGGCCCGCTCGGCACCACCCCGGTGTCCGGCCCGCTCACCGGCACCGGCGCCGGCTACGCCACGCTCCAGGACCGGCTGCGCGAACTCGTGCCCTCCGGGCCCCTCGACGGCCGGTACGAGCTGCGGCTCTCCTGCGAGACGGCGGACGGCGAGGCGCGCGCCGAGTACTTCTCCCGGATGATCGAGGTCACCGGCGACAACTGGGCCGCCATCGACCAGCAGGCGACCAACCTGAGCGTCACCGCCGACAGTGCCAACCCGCCCGCCGGCCGCCCCTTCACGATCACCGCCGAGGTCCAGCCGGCCACCGCCGCCGGCACGGTCACCTTCCTCACGCTCGTCGACGACGAGGTCGTCGAGCTCGGCACGAAGGACCTGGTGGACGGCAAGGCGGCCATCGGCGCCACCATGCGCGACACGGTCAACGCCGAGTTCCCCGTCCTGGCGCAGTACACGCCCGCCGACCCGGCCGCGTACACCGCCTCGTCCCGGCTCTCCAGCTTCTACGCGGGCCCCGACGTCACGCCCACCCCGACCGGCACCACGACGCCGACCCCGACCGGCACCCCGAGCGGCACCGGCACCCCGACGTCCACGGAGAGCCCGACCGACGAGCCCACGGACGACCCGACCGACGACCCGACCGACGAGCCCGGCGACACGGCCACGCCCACCACGACCCCGACCGCTTCCACCGGCACCACCGGCACCACCGGTGACGGCTCCGGCGGCGACAGCGGTACGAGCGGTACGAGCAGTACGGGCGGAGGCACCACCGGCACCACCGGCACCACCGCCAACGGCGGCTCCGGCAGCCTCGCCGCCACCGGCACCGCCTCCGCCGCCTCCGCCGCGCTCGGCGCGCTCGCCCTCTGCCTCCTCGGCGCGGCCGCCGTGATCCAGACCCGCCGCACCCGCCGCAAGGCCCCGCGCCCGTGACCACCGCCCCGCCCCCCGCCGCCCCCCGTGCCGGGCTCGCCCTGGCCGGGGCGGCCCTGTGCGTCCTCGCCGCCCTGCTCATCGGCTTCGCGGCCAACCTCACGGTCGTCGGACACCTCCAGCACGCCCGCGACCAGTCCACCGCCTACGACGAGCTGCGCGAGCAACTCGCCCTCGGCACCGCGCCCGTGGGCCAGTCCACCTACGACGGGAAGCCGGTCGCCCTCGGCGCGCCCGTCGCGCTCCTGCGCATCCCCGCGCTCGGTCTGCGCGAGGTCGTCGCCGAGGGCACCACCTCCGGGGTCCTCATGTCGGGCCCCGGCCACCGCCGGGACACGGCGCTGCCCGGCCAGCCGGGCGCCAGCGTGATCATGGGTCGCCAGTGGGGCTACGGCAGCCCCTTCCTCGATGTCCACCGGCTCCCGCCCGGCGCCCGCGTCGAGGTGACGACCGGCCAGGGGAAGGCCGTGTACGAGGTGACGGCCGTCCGCCGCGCGGGCGACCCGCTGCCCGCCCCCCTCGGCCCGGGGGAGGGCCGGCTCACCCTGCTGACCGCGAGCGGCGGCGCGTACACACCCGAGGGCGTCGTCCGGGTCGACGCGAAGCTGCTCTCCGCCGCGCAGCCCAGCCCGCCCCGGCCGCTGAAGGCCGGCTGGATCACCGCCGCGGAGGAGCCGCTCGCCGGGGAGGCCGACGTCTGGCCCGGGATCTTCCTCGGCGTCCAGGGCCTGCTCGCCGCCGCCCTGCTCACCGTCGCCGCCCGGCGCCGCTGGGGCCGCCGGCAGACCTGGGTCACGGCCGTCCCGGTCCTCGTCGCCCTCGGCGTCGCCGTCTCGGGCCAGTTGACCCGTCTCCTCCCCAACCTCCTCTGACCGCAAGGGAGTCACCCCGTGACCGATCTCGCCGACACCGTCACCCTGCCGCCCGTACCGCCGGACGCCCCGGCCCCGTCCCGGGCGGCCGCGCTCGAAGCCGAGGCCGTCTCCGCCTGGTTCGGCGACCGGAAGGTCCTCGACCGGGTCTCGCTCGCCATGCCCGCCCGCGAGGTCACCGCCCTCATCGGCCCCTCCGGCTGCGGGAAGTCGACCTTCCTGCGCATCCTCAACCGGATGCACGAACTCACCGGCACCGCCTCCCTCGCCGGCCGGGTCCTCCTCGACGGCGCCGACATCTACGACCGGGGCCGCCGCATCACCCACGCCCGCCGCGAGATCGGCATGGTCTTCCAGAAGCCCAACCCGTTCCCCGCGATGTCCCTGTACGAGAACGTCCTCGCCGGCCTGAAGCTCGGCGGCATCCGGGCGGACAAGGCCACGAAGGACGGGCTCGTCGAGGAGTGCCTCACCAGGGCCGGGCTCTGGCGCGAGGTCAAGGACCGGCTGCGGCAGCCCGGCGGGGCGCTCTCCGGCGGCCAGCAGCAGCGGCTCTGCATCGCCCGCTCGCTCGCCGTCCGCCCCCGCGTCCTGCTCATGGACGAGCCCTGCTCGGCGCTCGACCCGACCTCCACCCGGCGCGTCGAGGAGACCATCGCCGAGCTGAAGGCCGAGGTCACCGTCGTGATCGTCACCCACAACATGCAGCAGGCGGCCCGCGTCTCCGACTCCTGCGCGTTCTTCCTCGCCGAGCAGGGGACCCCGGGCGTGATCGTCGAGCACGGCCCGACGGAGACGGTGTTCGGCTCGCCGAGCGACCCGCGCACCGCCGACTACGTCAACGGCCGCTTCGGCTGAGCCCGTTCACGGCGCGCCGCCCCACACGAGCAGCATGTGGCCGCCCAGCCACGCCGAGGACAGCGCCGCCCCCGCGAGGACGAGGGCGGCGACGTGCCGGCGGGCGCGGGCGATCCCCACGGCGAGCGGCAGCAGCAGCGGGAAGCCCGGCAGCAGGAAGCGGGCGCGGGGGAACCAGACCCCGTCGCTGCCGAGGACGACGAGCAGCAGCACCCCCGTGAACACGAGCAGCGGCGCCGGCTGCCGGTCCGCGAGACAGCACGCGTACAGCCCGGCGGACACCAGCAGCACCCCCGAGACGACGGCCAGGAAGAACGACGGGGCCGGGCTGTGGACCAGGTACCGCCGCAGCTCCCGCAGGGTCTCCGCGCCCCCGTCCCAGGCGTTCCCCCAGCGCCGCTGCACCTCGAAGTAGCCGTCCCAGCGCCCCCGTACGAGCGCGACCCACCCCACGTACCCGAGCCAGCCCAGCGGCGCCGTCAGGGCGGCGGCCAGGGCCCGCCGCTCGCCCCGGGCGACGGCGAGCAGCCCCGCCGCGCAGACCGCCGCCGCGACCGCGAGCCCGGTCGGCCGGGTCAGACCGGCGGCCACCGCGAGCCCCGCCGCCCACGCCCAGCGCCCGGCGAGCACCGCGTACAGGGCCCAGGCGGCGAACGCCGTGAACAGCGACTCCGTGTACCCCATCCACTGCACGGCGGCCACCGGCGAGGCGCCCCACAGGACGGCGAGGACCGTGCCGGTCCGCCGCCCGCGCAGCCGGTCGCCGACCGCGAACACCCCCCAGGCGGCGACCAGCGAGCCCACCACGGCGATACCGAGCGCGACCGAGGCGCGCGAGCCCGGCAGGACCGCCGACAGCGCCCGGACGAGCCCGGGGAAGAGCGGGAAGAAGGCGAGGTCCCGGGGGTAGGAGGGGCCGTCGGCGTATCCGTGGCCCGCGATGTCCAGGTACCAGAGCGAGTCCCACGAACGGGCCAGCAGCGGCCACAGGCCGTGCCCCTTCAGATGCGCCCAGCGGGCGAGCACCGCGAGCCCCAGGAGCCGCACCGCCAGGAATCCCAGCAGCGCCGGGGCCGCATGCCGCAGCGCGCCGCGCTCCGCGGCTGCGGGGGCGGACGTACGGGGGGCGGGCACGTACGGCACGGGGGTGACGGACACCGGGTCACCCTGGCGCGCGCCCCCGGCGCGCGGTCCGCGCCCTACGTCGCGTGTCGTACGGGGTTCACCCGTACGGGCGAGGGCCCGTACGGAATCGATTCCGTACGGGCCCCCGCGGCCGTGTCCGTCCGCCTACAGCCCGGCGGCCTCGGAAAGGTCCCGCTTGATCGCGGCGAGGATCTCGGCGCCCGTCGCGCGGGCCGTCGCCAGCTCGCTGGCGTCGCCGACCGGGACGACGACCTCCAGGTAGCACTTGAGCTTGGGCTCGGTGCCGGAGGGGCGGACGATCACCCGGGCCTTGTAGGCGCCCTCCAGGTGGTAGCGCAGGCCGTCCGTCGGCGGCAGCGACTCCGTGCCCTTCGTCAGGTCCTCGGCCGAGACGACCGTCAGACCCGCGAGCCGGACCGGGGGCCGCTCGCGCAGCGTGGCCATCGCGTTCGCGATGACCGACAGGTCCTCGACCCGCACCGACAGCTGGTCCGTGGCGTGCAGCCCGTGCGCCACCGCCAGGTCGTCGAGGAGGTCGGTGAGCGTCCGGCCCTGCTCCTTGAGCACCGAGGCCAGCTCGGTCACGAGCAGCGCCGCCGTGATGCCGTCCTTGTCGCGGACGCCCTCGGGGTCGACGCAGTAGCCGAGCGCCTCCTCGTAGCCGTACCGCAGGCCGTCGACGCGGGCGATCCACTTGAAGCCGGTCAGCGTCTCCTCGTACCCGACCCCGGCCGCCTCGGCGATCCGGCCGAGCAGCGAGGACGACACGATCGACTCGGCGAACACGCCGGTGGCGCCCTTGTGCACCAGGTGCGCGGCGAGCAGCGCGCCCACCTCGTCGCCGCGGAGCATCCGCCAGCCGCCCTCGGCCTCCGCGTCGGGCACGGCCACGGCGCAGCGGTCGGCGTCCGGGTCGTTCGCGATGACGATGTCGGGGTCCACGGCCCGCGCGGCCTCGAAGGCCAGGTCCATGGCGCCCGGCTCCTCCGGGTTCGGGAACGCGACCGTCGGGAACGCCGGGTCCGGGTCGGCCTGCTCCGCGACGAGCGCGGGCGGCGGGAAGCCGGCCCGCCCGAACGCGGCCGTCAGGACCTCCTTGCCGACGCCGTGCATGGCCGTGTAGACGGTCCGCGCGGTGCGGGGGGAGCCGGGGGTCAGGACGGCGTCCGTACGCTCCAGGTAGGCCGTCAGGACCTCGTCCCCGAGCGTCTCCCAGCCGTCCTCCGGGCGTGGCACGTCGTGCAGGGACCGCACGGCCTCGATCTCGGCGGCGATCTCCGCGTCGGCCGGCGGCACGATCTGCGAGCCGTCGCCCAGGTAGACCTTGTAGCCGTTGTCACGCGGCGGGTTGTGGCTCGCGGTCACCTCGACACCGGCGACGGCGCCCAGATGCCTTATGGCGTACGCCAGGACCGGCGTCGGCAGCGGGCGCGGGAGCACGGCCGCGCGCAGCCCCGCGCCCGTCATCACGGCGGCGGTGTCGCGGGCGAAGTCCGCCGACTTGTAGCGGGCGTCGTACCCGATGACGACGAGCCCGCCCTCCTGGCCCTTCGCCTTCAGGTACGCGGCCAGGCCCGCGGCGGCCCGGATCACGACCGAGCGGTTCATCCGCATCGGCCCGGCGCCCAGCTCACCGCGCAGCCCGGCGGTGCCGAACTGCAGCGTGCCGCTGAAACGGGCGGCGAGCTCGTCGGTGGCGTTGCGGTCGAGGAGCGCGGCGAGCTCGTCGCGGGTCTCCTGATCGGGATCCTCGGCGAGCCACGCCTGGGCCCGGGCGAGGAGGTCGTCCTGCGTCACGGTGGTGTGCCTTTCGGGTGTGCGGGCGGGGTGCGGGTGCGGGCCGGTGCGGGTGCTGGTGCCGGTCGGTGGTGCGGGTGCGGGTGCGGGTGCGGGTCGGTGGGTCGTGCGGGTGGCCGCTGCGCGGAGCCTTCCCCCACCCCGCCCCTTCCCGAAACCGGGGCTCCGCCCCGGACCCCGCGCCTCAAACGCTGGCGGCGCTGGATTTCCAGCCCGTCCGGCGTTTGCGGACACGCCCGGAGTGCGTACGGGGGTCCGGGGACTTGCCCCCGGTTTCGGGAAGGGGCGGGGTGGGGGAGAAGCCCCGCGCAGCGGCCCCGCACCGGCCGGCCGGACGCACCGGCGTCGCGCCCCGGCGGCCGCCCCAGCGCCCCGACGCCCGCCCGCGCCCCGGGGCCGCACGGCGCCAGGGGCGCGGAAAGAACTCAGATCCGGTCGAGGACCCGCGTCAGCAGCTCACCCATCCGCGCCGCCGAGTCGCGCCCCGCCTGGAGCACCTCCTCGTGGTTCAGCGGCTCGCCCGAGAGCCCCGCGGCCAGGTTGGTGACGAGGGAGATGCCGAGGACCTCGGCGCCGGCCTCGCGGGCGGCGATGGCCTCCAGGACGGTGGACATGCCGACGAGGTCGCCGCCGAGGACGCGGACCATGTTGATCTCGGCCGGGGTCTCGTAGTGCGGGCCGGGGAACTGGACGTACACGCCCTCCTCCAGCGTCTCGTCGACCTCCTTGCACAGCGCGCGCAGGCGCGGCGAGTACAGGTCGGTGAGGTCGACGAAGTTGGCGCCGACGATGGGGGAGGCGGCCGTGAGGTTGATGTGGTCGCTGATCAGGACCGGCTGGCCGGGGCGCATGCCCTCGCGGAGGCCGCCGCAGCCGTTGGTGAGGACGACGGTCTTGACGCCGGCGGCGACGGCGGTGCGGACGCCGTGGGCGACGGAGGCGACGCCCCGGCCCTCGTAGAAGTGGGTGCGGCCGAGGAAGACCAGCGCGCGCTTCTCGCCGATCTTGTACGAGCGGACCTTGCCGCCGTGGCCCTCGACGGCCGGCGGCGGGAAGCCGGGGAGCTCGGTCACCGGGAACTCGGCCTCGGGGGCGCCGAGGGCGTCGACGGCGGGGGCCCAGCCGGAGCCCATGACCAGGGCGACGTCGTGGTTCTCGACACCGGTCAGCTCGCGAAGGCGTGCGGCAGCGGCCTCGGCGGCCTCGTACGGGGTGGCAGTTGCGTTCACTGACTCTCTCGCCTCGGGGAGGGGGGTCCGAGGGGAGCCCCGGACGGATTTGTTACCCGCAGCAGCGTAGCCGGAGAATTCCTACGCGCGTAGATGACGATGCTGACGGACATGCGATCGTTGTCTTGTCGTTTCCGACGAACGGGCGGTTCCGGGCCCCCGGACGGACCGGCGGGGTCAGCAGGGGCGCTTGCGCAACTCCATCACGTAGTCGTGCGGCGCGCCCGCCGACTCGGCCGCGTCGGCGACCTCGCCGAGGTACCGCGCGGACGGCAGCCCGCCCTCGTACGCGTTGAGGACGTACACCCAGGCCGGCTCCTCGCCGTCCAGGGTGTGCACCCGCACCCGCATCCGCCGGTAGATGTCCAGGCCCACGCCCTCCCAGCGGTCCATGGAGTCCTCGTCCATCGGCGCGATGTCGTACAGCGCCACGAAGACCTGGGAGCGGGGGGCCTCCACGATGGTGGCCAGCGCCCCTTCCCAGCCCATCTGCTCGCCGCCGAAGGTCAGCCGCCAGCCGTTCAGCCAGCCGGTGCCGCGCAGCGGGGAGTGCGGTGCGCGGCGGCTCATCAGCCGCGCGTCGAGGTTGCCGGCGAAAGCGGCGTAGAGCGACATGGGACCGAGGGTACGGGAGGGGGCGGGGTGTCCGGCGAACGCCGAGGTGGCGGCCGCGAGGGGGCCGTACGGGGGGCGTCCGGGCCCCCGGCGCGAGGCAGTGCCCGGTGTGCGGGACAATGGGCTACGCACTTGAAGCGTGCGGGACAATGGCGTACGCACTGCATCCCAGCGGGGGGACCCCCCGGCAGAACGAGAGCGCGAGGCGTAGATCCCAGTGACCCGGATCGTGATCATCGGCGGCGGACCCGGCGGATACGAGGCGGCCCTCGTGGGCGCCCAGCTCGGCGCGGAGGTGACCGTCGTGGACTGCGACGGCCTCGGCGGCGCGTCCGTCCTGACCGACTGCGTCCCCTCGAAGACCCTGATCGCCACCGCCGAGGTGATGACCACCTTCGACTCCTCCTACGAGGAGCTGGGCATCATCGTCGCGGACGACACCCCGCACATCGAGCAGGCCGCCCGGGTCGTCGGCGTGGACCTCGGCAAGGTGAACCGACGGGTGAAGCGCCTCGCGCTCGCCCAGTCCCACGACATCACCGCCTCCGTGACCCGGGCCGGCGCCCGCGTCCTGCGCGGCCGCGGCCGGCTCTCCGGCCGGCAGGCGATGGACGGCTCCCGCCAGGTGGTCGTCACCGCCGCCGACGGCACCGAGGAGACGCTGACCGCCGACGCGGTGCTGATCGCGACCGGCGCCCACCCGCGCGAGGTGCCCGACGCCAAGCCGGACGGCGAGCGCATCCTGAACTGGACCCAGGTCTACGACCTCAAGGAGCTCCCGGAGGAGCTCATCGTGGTCGGCTCCGGCGTCACCGGCGCCGAGTTCGCCGGCGCCTACCAGGCGCTCGGCTCCCGGGTCACCCTGGTCTCCTCCCGCGACCGCGTCCTCCCCGGTGAGGACCCGGACGCCGCCGCCGTCCTGGAGGACGTCTTCCGGCGCCGCGGCATGAACGTCATGGCCCGCTCCCGCGCCGAGTCCGCCAAGCGGGTCGGCGACCGCGTCGAGGTCACCCTCGCGGACGGCCGCGTCATCTCCGGCACCCACTGCCTGATGGCCGTCGGCGCGATCCCGAACTCGGCGGGGATGGGCCTGGAGGAGGCCGGCGTCAAGCTGAAGGACTCCGGTCACATCTGGACCGACAAGGTCTCCCGTACGAGCGCCCCGGGCGTCTACGCGGCCGGTGACGTCACGGGCGTCTTCGCGCTCGCCTCGGTCGCCGCCATGCAGGGCCGGATCGCGATGTACCACTTCCTCGGCGACGCGGTGGCCCCGCTCAACCTCAAGACGGTCTCCTCGAACGTCTTCACCGACCCGGAGATCGCCACCGTCGGCTACACCCAGGCGGACGTGGACGCGGGCAAGATCGACGCCAAGGTCGTCAAGCTGCCGCTGCTGCGCAACCCCCGCGCGAAGATGCAGGGCATCCGGGACGGCTTCGTGAAGATCTTCTGCCGCCCGGGCACCGGCATCGTGGTCGGCGGCTGCGTCGTCGCGCCGAAGGCGAGCGAACTGATCCATCCGATCTCGATCGCGGTCGACAACAATCTGACGGTCGAACAGATCGCAAATGCTTTCACCGTGTACCCCTCCCTGTCGGGCTCGATCGCGGAAGTGGCACGGCAGTTGCACACCCGAAAGGCGACGGGCGAGGCCTGACGCCCCGCCCCGGCCCGCCTCCCGCCTGCGGGAACGGTTCGCCGACTCGGACAACCCCCGGCAAGGCGGGACATAGAACGATCAACGGCGGGGCCTCCCATACCACTTGGAGGCCCCGTCCGTGCGCATCTTCTGCAATTCGGCGCATAGTGCTGAAAACTATCGGCCGGTCACGTTACTGTCAGTTTCGTGTTCGCTGCAGAACGTCGCCAGTTGATCCTCGAAATGGTGCGAGCCAATGGGGCCGTGTCGCTCCGCGAGCTCGCCCGCGTCGTCCAGACCTCCGAAGTGACCGTACGGAGAGACGTACGGGCCCTGGAGGCAGAAGGACTCCTCGACCGCCGCCACGGCGGTGCGGTGTTGCCGGGCGGATTCACGCGAGAATCCGGCTTCCCGCAGAAATCCCATCTCGCCACAGCGGAGAAGACGGCCATCGCCGACGTCGCCGCGAGCCTCGTCGAAGAGGGCGAGGCCATCGTCGTCGGCGCCGGGACGACCACGCAGGAGCTGGCCCGCCGGCTCGCCCGCGTGCCCGGACTGACCGTCGTCACCAACTCCCTGCTCGTCGCCCAGGCCCTCGCCCACGCCAACCGGGTCGAGGTCGTCATGACCGGCGGCACCCTGCGCGGCTCCAACTACGCCCTCGTGGGCAGCGGGGCGGAGCAGTCGCTCCAGGGGCTCCGGGTCTCCCGGGCCTTCCTCTCCGGGAGCGGACTGACCGCCGAGCGCGGCCTGTCCACGTCCAACATGCTCTCCGCGAGCGTGGACCGGGCGCTCGTGCAGGCGGCGGCCGAGGTCGTGGTCCTGGCCGACCACACCAAGCTCGGCTCCGACACCATGTTCCAGACGGTGCCGACCGACGTCATCACCCGCCTGGTGACCGACGAGCCGCCGGCCCACGACGAGCGGGCCGCCACCGAGCTCCAGGCCCTCGCCGACCAGGGCGTCCAGATCGCCGTCGCCGGTACGGGCGCGGCCGCCGGCCCCTCCGGCGGCGAGCAGCTCCCCCCGGGCGCCCGGCCCCGCCGTGACATGCCGCTCCCCGTCCAGCGCGGGCGGATGGCGGCCGGTCAGTTCCGGGGCCCGGGCGGCGGCATGGCCGCGGAGACGCTGGAGCGCACGGCCCGGGTCGCGGACATGCGCCGCCGCTGACATCGGAAGAAGCCGGCAGAAGCCCGCAGAAGTCGGCCGCAGTACCCGAGGGACCCTCCCCCAGGGGTCCCACGCCGCTCCGTGCCGCGTCAGTCCTTCAGGCCCCGCAGCGTCAGCGCGAGCAGGCGGTCGGCCAACTCCGGGTCCTCCGGGCACTCTTCCGCCGCCAGCGCGATCGCGTTGGTGAGCTGCATCAGATCGCCGATCGACACGTCGGCGCGCACCTGCCCGGCCTCCTGGGCCCGTCCGAGCAGCCGCTCGCCCGCCGCGCGCAGCGGATCGCTGCACCGCGCCAGGGCCGAACTCCGGTCGTAGGAGGCGGACATCAGCGCGTGTGCCAGCCCCCGGTACTCGCCCGCGTGGGCGATCAGCGCCCGCAGCCACTCCACCAGCGCCGTGCAGGGCGCGTCCGCCCCGGACAGCTGCCGCGAGCGGTCGAGGAGTTCGGCCAGCGCCTCCTGGAAGACCGCGTTCAGCAGATCGGCCCGGGTGGGGAAGTGGCGGTAGAGGGTGCCGATCCCGACGCCCGCGCGGCGCGCGACCTCCTCCAGGGGAGCGTCCGCGCCCTGTTCCGCGAAGGCGGCGCGGGCCTCGACGAGCAGGCGCTCGTGGTTGCGTCGTGCGTCGGCGCGCATGGGATTACGGGCCCCTCCTGTCGGCGAAGGGCCCGCAGGCGGCTGCCTGCGGGCCCTTCGTCACCTACGTGGCTGCGACGTCAGTCCTTGATGTCGCAGATGGCGGCGCCGGACGTGACGGAGGCGCCGACCTCCGCGCTCAGGCCCTTGACGGTGCCGGAACGGTGGGCGTTGAGCGGCTGCTCCATCTTCATGGCCTCCAGGACGACGATCAGATCGCCCTCCTTGACCTCCTGGCCCTCCTCGACCGCGACCTTCACGATCGTGCCCTGCATCGGGGACGCGAGGGTGTCGCCCGAGGCGGTCGGGCCGGACTTCTTCGCCGCGCGGCGCTTCGGCTTCGCACCGGCCGCCAGGCCCGTGCGCGCCAGCGTCATGCCCAGCGAGGACGGCAGGGAGACCTCGAGGCGCTTGCCGCCGACCTCGACGACGATCGTCTCGCGACCCGACTCGTCCTCGTCCGCCTCGGCGCCGGCCGGGGCGAACGGCTTGATCTCGTTGACGAACTCCGTCTCGATCCAGCGCGTGTGGACCCGGAACGGGTCGGCGGTGAAGTCGGGGTCGACCACGACGGCCTGGTGGAACGGGATCGCCGTCGCCATGCCCTCGACCTTGAACTCCGCCAGCGCGCGGGCCGCCCGCTGGAGCGCCTGCTCGCGGGTGGCGCCGGTGATGATCAGCTTGGCCAGGAGCGAGTCCCAGGCCGGGCCGATCACGGAGCCGGACTCGACGCCCGCGTCGAGGCGGACACCGGGGCCGGTCGGCGGGTCGAAGAGGGTGACCGTGCCGGGGGCCGGCAGGAAGTTGCGGCCCGGGTCCTCGCCGTTGATCCGGAACTCGAAGGAGTGACCGCGGATCTCCGGGTCGCCGTAGCCGAGCTCCTCGCCGTCGGCGATGCGGAACATCTCGCGGACCAGGTCGAGGCCCGTGACCTCCTCGGTCACCGGGTGCTCGACCTGCAGACGCGTGTTGACCTCCAGGAAGGAGATCGTGCCGTCGGTGCCGACGAGGAACTCGACCGTGCCGGCGCCGACGTAGCCGGCCTCCTTCAGGATCGCCTTCGACGCCGCGTACAGCTCCGCGTTCTGCGCCTCCGTCAGGAACGGCGCCGGGGCCTCCTCGACCAGCTTCTGGTGGCGGCGCTGGAGCGAGCAGTCACGGGTGGAGACGACGACCACGTTGCCGTGCTGGTCGGCGAGGCACTGGGTCTCGACGTGGCGCGGCTTGTCCAGGTAGCGCTCGACGAAGCACTCGCCCCGGCCGAAGGCCGCGACGGCCTCGCGGACGGCGGAGTCGTACAGCTCCGGGACCTCTTCGAGGGTGCGGGCGACCTTCAGACCGCGACCGCCACCGCCGAAGGCGGCCTTGATGGCGATCGGCAGCCCGTGCTCCTGCGCGAAGGCCACGACCTCGTCGGCACCCGAGACCGGGTCCGGCGTGCCCGCGACGAGCGGGGCGCCGGCGCGCTGCGCGATGTGACGGGCGGCGACCTTGTCGCCCAGGTCCCGGATCGCCTGCGGCGGCGGGCCGATCCACGTCAGACCCGCGTCCAGGACGGCCTGCGCGAACTCCGCGTTCTCGGAGAGGAACCCGTATCCGGGGTGGATCGCGTCCGCGCCCGAGTCCTTGGCGGCCTGGAGCACCTTGGCCATGTCCAGGTAGCTGGTGGCCGGAGTGTCACCGCCCAGAGCGAACGCCTCGTCAGCCGCCCGGACGTGCAGGGCATCCCGATCCGGATCGGCGTACACGGCAACGCTGCCGATACCCGCGTCCCGGCACGCCCGGGCCACACGGACAGCGATTTCGCCACGGTTGGCGATGAGCACCTTGCGCACGATGGCTCCCTCCTTGAAACAAGCCGAGTTTAGGGACTGCCGACACGTTCGTTCGACCCGTCCCCACTAGTGAGCTTGCCCACACGGAGTGTGACGCCGGGCCTGCTCGGGTGGTGAATTCCCTTATCGCACCACGGTACGCAGGGTTCCATGACGGCACAGTAGCTCCCAGGTGTGGCGCAGGTCTCTGTTCTCGCGACCAGGGGCCATTCGGGTTTCTTTGTCCAATCCCTACGAATGACTCGATCATTCTTTGCGGTCGGACTCGAGCGGCCCTCGAGTGTCGACGGGCCGTCGGCCGCCGTGCGCGCACCCTTGTCCAGGTGTTTACCGGCCAGTAGCGTTCGCGCTGCCGACCGTACTGCCGGTAACAGACGAATCCAGGGGGTGGCCGAGGTGGCCCGCAGACCGATAGCCCTCGTGACGGCCGCGGTGCTCTTCCTCGAAGCGCCCGGCATCGTCGCGATCAACGCCCTCATGGCGGGCTTCCTGGAGGCCCAGTCGATGTCCCTCGCCGGCATGGACCCCGACGCGATGGTCGCCGGCACCTGGGGGCTCGGCATCGGCTCCGGCGTCGCCCTCGTCCTCTGCGCCCTCGTCGCCCTCGTCGCGGGCGTCCGCGACCGCCGCCCCGGCCGCCTCGGCAGGGGCCTCCTCATCGGCTGCGCGATCGTCCACGGCGTCCTCGGCGCGGTCGCCGTCGGCCTCCTCGGCTGGCCCGCCTTCGCCTTCCTGATGACCGTGCTCGGCCTCGTCGTCCTGACCCTGGTGGCGTACGGGAAGGGGTACGAGGCGGGCGCCGGCGCCCCCGAGGAGGCGCCGGCCGCCGGCTGACCTCAGGCCCAGAGGTCGGTGATCTCGACGTCCAGCTTGCGCAGGAGCCGGCGCAGCAGCGGCAGGGACAGGCCGATCACGTTGCCCGGGTCGCCGTCGATGCCGTCGATGAACGGGGCCGAGCGGCCGTCCAGGGTGAACGCGCCCGCCACGTGCAGCGGTTCGCCGCTCGCCACGTACGCGGCGATCTCCTCGTCCGTCGGCTCGCCGAAGCGGACCACGGTGGAGGCCGTCGCCGACTCGTAGCGCTTGGCGGCCGTGTCGTACACGCAGTGGCCGGTCTGGAGGATGCCGACCCTGCCCCGCATCGACTTCCAGCGGGCGACGGCCTCCTCGGCGTCGGCCGGCTTGCCGAGCGCCTGCCTGTCGAGCTCCAGGACCGAGTCGCAGCCGATGACGAGCGCGCCGAACGCCTCGGGCCTGGCGGCCACATGGGCGGCCTTCGCCTCCGCGAGGGCGAGCGCGAGTTCGGCCGGGGTCGGGGCGTGGACCTTGTCCTCGTCGACGCCGCTCACGATCACCTCGGGAGCGAGTCCGGCCTGCCGGAGCAGACCGAGCCGGGCGGGGGAGGCGGAGGCGAGCACGACACGGCGCGGATCAGCAGTCATGAGGGCAGCGTAATGGGGGTCGGTCCTCCGCCGGTGCTTCTCACCGCGTGCCCGTCAGGAGTACGGCCAGGACCACGGCCACGGCGAGCAGCACGCCCGTACGACCGATCAGCGCCTGCATCTCGCGGAGGAACTTCGGCGGCTTGTTCTCCGGGTCCGACCACAGCATGTTCCCGATCCTGCTGGTGGGGCGGCCGCCGCGCCTGAGTACGGATACTCAGGCGCCCCTGCGCGAAAGGACTATTCGCGGACCCCGTCCCGTACGAACACCCCGTCGCGGGCCGCCGCGAGCGCCGCCGTGACCGCCCGCTCCGCGACGGCCCCGTCGAGCTCCTCGTGGGTGACCGCGAAGCGGTAGTAGAGCGGGGCGGAGACGGCGCGGAGGAGTTCGAGGGGGTCGGTCCCCGCCGGGACCTCGCCCCGCGCCGCGCCCCGGGTGACGACCGGGGCCCATGCGTCGAGCCGGGTCCGGTAGAAGCCGGCGAGGGCGCGGGCGCACTCCTCGTCGCAGGCGGCCGCCGCGATGACCGCGCGGAAGACGGCGCCCATCCGGGGGTCCGCGAGGGTGGCCCGGACGAGTTCGGCGTTGGCCCGCAGGTCGCCCGGGAGGCTGCCGGTGTCGGAGGCGGGCAGCGACTGCTCGGCCATGTCGTGCAGGAGGTCGGTGACCAGGCCGACGGGGGAGCCCCAGCGGCGGTACACGGTGGTCTTGCCGACCCCGGCGGCCGCGGCGATCCGGTCCATGTTCAGCGCGTGGAAGCCGGTGTCGGCGAGGGCCTCCAGGGTGGCGTCGAGGACCGCCCGGCGGACCTTCGCGGTGCGGCCGCCGGGGCGCGTGGTGCCGGGCGGGGCCGGCCGGCTCTCAGTCAAACGGGACTCCTGTTCCATTAAAGCCATCGACTCTGCTACGGTACGGGACATCTTAAAGGAACTGGCTTCCCATTAAGGGGTCCTTCGCATGGTCGCCCTCGATCTCCCCACCCCCTCGTCCACCCGCCCCGACCGGATGACCGGCCGGATGCGGCTCGTCCTCGTCGTCCTCCTCCTCGCCCAGTTCATGCTGGCCGTCGACTTCTCGATCCTGAACGTCGCCCTGCCCGTCATCGGCCAGGGACTCGGCTTCACCCTCGGCGGCCTCCAGTGGATCGCCACCGCCTTCGCCCTCGCCGCCGCCGGATTCACCCTCCTCTTCGGGCGCGTCGCCGACCTGATCGGCCGCCGCCGCCTCTTCCTCGGCGGCATGGCCGTCCTCGGGCTCGCCTCCCTCGCCGGCGGACTCGCCACCGGCCCCGGGACGCTCATGGCCGCCCGGGTCGCCCAGGGCCTCGCCACCGCGGCCGTCACCCCCGCCGGGCTCTCCCTGCTCACCTCGTCCTTCCCCGAGGGCCCGCTGCGCGCCAAGGCGCTCGGCCTGAACGGCGCCCTCATGTCCGCGGGCTTCACCACCGGTGCGATCCTCGGCGGCGTCCTCGCCGACCTGCTCTCCTGGCGCTGGGCCTTCCTCGTCAACGTGCCGGTGGCGCTCGCCGTCCTCCTCGTCGCCCCCGCCGTCATCGCCGAGAGCCGCCCCGCCGTCCGCCCCCGCCTCGACGTCCCCGGCGCGATCACCGTCACCGGCGGACTCCTCGCCCTCGTCTACGGCCTCACCGTCACCGGCGAACACGGCCGGCCCGACCCCACCGCGCTCGCCGCCCTCGCCGCCGGCGCGGTGCTCCTCGCCGCCTTCGTCCTCGTCGAACGGCGGGCCGCCTCGCCCCTCGTCCCGATCCACGTCCTGAGGCGCCGCACCGTCGTCCGGGGCAACCTCGCCGGGCTCGTCGCCTTCGTCACCGAGACCTCGCTGGTCTTCCTGATGACCCTGTACCTCCAGGACGTCCTGGGCTTCTCCCCGCTCGCCGCCGGACTCTCCTTCGGCGTCCTCGGCGCCGGCACCGTCCTCGGCGGGCTCGCCGCCTCCCGCTTCATCGGCCGCTTCGGCGCCCGCGCCGCCCTCGTCTCCGGCGGCCTCTTCCAGGCCCTCGCCACCCTCTCCCTGTACGCCCTCGGCGACGACCGCGGCAGCCTCGCCCTCCTCCTCACCGCGACCTTCGCCGGCGGCGTCGGCAACATGCTCGCGATCGTCGGCTTCATGGTCACCGCGACCTCGGGCCTCCCCGACGGCGAGCAGGGCATGGCCACCGGGCTCGCCACCATGACCCAGCAGATCGGCATCACCATGGGCACCCCGGTCATGAGCGCCGTCGTCGTCACCGCGCCCGTGCTCCTCGACGGCATCGGCCGCGCGGTCCTGGTCAACGCCGCGATCGTCGCCGCCGGAGCCGTACTGTCGGGCCTCTTCCTCCGCCGCACCTGAGAAGTGGCCCGGGCACGCGAAAGGCCGGACCCCCCGCACAAGGGGTCCGGCCTCTCGCCATGCGACGACTACGCGGGCCAGTACGACCGCGCCCAGGCCCGCGGGCCCGGCCGGTGCCGCACCGACCGCGCGATGCGGGAGGGGTCCGACCAGCCCTCCGGCACCGCCGGGCCGCCCGCCCCGGCGGACGCCGCCGCCGTGGCCGCGGCCCGGGCTTGAACGACCGCCAGTGCGGCGGCCAGCTCCTCGGGCGTCGGATTGCCTCGTACGACCTTGATCACAACGGCTCCTTCAGCGCTCGTGCGGGGGCCTACAGCGGGATGTTGCCGTGCTTCTTCGGAGGAAGGGATTCCCGCTTCGTCCGCAGCTGACGCAGGCCCTTCACGATCTGCGGGCGCGTGTCCGACGGCAGGATCACCCCGTCGATGTAGCCGCGCTCGGCCGCGGTGTACGGGTTGAGCAGCGCGTCCTCGTACTCCTGCATGAGCCGCGCCCGCTCCGCCTCCTGATCCTCCGCATCGGCGATGGTCCGCCGGTGCAGGATGTTGACGGCGCCCTGCGCGCCCATGACCGCGATCTGCGCCGTCGGCCACGCCAGGTTCAGGTCGGCGCCCAGGTGCTTGGAGCCCATGACGTCGTACGCGCCGCCGAAGGCCTTCCGCGTGATGACCGTGATCAGCGGGACCGTCGCCTCCGCGTACGCGTAGATCAGCTTCGCACCGCGCCGGATGATGCCGCCGTACTCCTGGTCCACGCCCGGCAGGAAGCCCGGCACGTCCACGAAGGTCAGCACGGGGATGTTGAAGGCGTCGCAGGTCCGCACGAACCGCGCGGCCTTCTCGGACGCGTTGATGTCCAGGCAGCCCGCGAACTGCATCGGCTGGTTCGCGACCACGCCCACCGGGAAGCCCTCGACGCGACCGAAGCCGGTCAGGATGTTCGGCGCGAACAGCGCCTGCGTCTCCAGGAACTCCCCGTCGTCCAGGACGTGCTCGATGACCTTGTGCATGTCGTACGGCTGGTTCGCCGAGTCCGGGATCAGCGCGTCGAGCTCGCGGTCCTCGTCCGTCACCTCGGTCTGCGCGACCTCGGGGAAGGCGGGCGCCTCGGAGAGGTTGTTCGAAGGGAGGTACGAGAGCAGCGACTTCACGTACTCGATCGCGTCCTTCTCGTCCCCCGCCATGTGGTGCGCCACGCCCGAGGTCGAGTTGTGCGTCCGGGCGCCGCCCAGCTCCTCGAAGCCCACGTCCTCGCCGGTCACCGTCTTGATGACGTCCGGACCGGTGATGAACATGTGCGAGGTCTGGTCCACCATCACCGTGAAGTCGGTGATCGCGGGCGAGTACACCGCACCGCCCGCGCACGGGCCCACGACCAGCGAGATCTGCGGGATCACACCCGACGCATGCGTGTTCCGCCGGAAGATCTCGCCGTACATCCCGAGCGCGCTCACGCCCTCCTGGATGCGGGCGCCGCCGGAGTCGTTGATGCCGATGACCGGGCAGCCCGTCTTCAGCGCGAAGTCCATCACCTTGATGATCTTCTGGCCGTACGTCTCGCCCAGCGCCCCGCCGAACACCGTGAAGTCCTGCGAGAACACCGCCACCGGACGCCCGTCCACCGTGCCGTAGCCGGTGACGACCCCGTCCCCGTACGGCCGGTTCCTCTCCAGGCCGAAGTTGGTCGAGCGGTGGCGCGCCAGCTCGTCCAGCTCCACGAACGACCCCTCGTCGAGCAGAAGGGCGATCCGCTCACGCGCGGTCAGCTTGCCCTTGGCATGCTGCTTCTCCACCGCCCGCTCCGAGCCGGCATGCGTGGCCTCGTCGATACGGCGCTTGAGGTCCGCGATCTTGCCCGCGGTCGTGTGAATGTCGATCTCGTACTGCTCTGCCGGCTCGGACATCGGGATGCGGCTCCCTGCCTGGTCACGGGGGGTTCGTTGACTACGAATGGGCTACTGCTGGCCTACTGATCCGTAGAGTATCGACGGCGATACGGTTCGGCACTGCGGTCTTTGCCACACCTACTCTGGCTTGCATGACGTCCTCCCAAGGCTCCGGCGGACCCTGGTCCGACCTCGACCGGCCCCCGCTGAACGCCCCCGCGCTGCGCCGCGCGCTCGTGCTTCCCGACGGACTGTGGACCTCGTTCGACGTGGTCACCAGCACCGGCTCCACCAACAGCGACCTCGCCGTCCGGGCCGACGAACTGCCCGAAGGGGCCGTGCTCGTCGCAGAGGAGCAGACCTCGGGCCGGGGCAGGCTCGACCGCAGCTGGACCGCGCCCGCCCGGTCGGGGCTGTTCCTCTCGGTGCTGCTCAAGCCCGATGTGCCGGTCCACCGCTGGGGCTGGCTGCCGCTGCTCACCGGCGTGGCCGCCGCGACGGGCCTCGCGAAGGCCGCCCGCGTCGACACGTCCCTCAAGTGGCCCAACGACCTGCTGGTTTCCGGCGGGGGCGAGGAGCGCAAGACCGGCGGGATCCTCGCCGAGCGGGCCGGGGCGGACGCGATCGTCGTCGGACTCGGCATCAACGTCACCCTCCGCGAGGACGAGCTGCCCGTGCCGACCGCGGGCTCGCTCCTCCTCGCCGGAGCGGCCTCCACCGACCGCGACACCCTCCTGAGGGCCGTCCTGCGCTCCCTGGAGCAGTGGTACGGCGACTGGGTGCGGGCCGACGGCGACCCCGCCGCCTCCGGCCTCCAGGCGGCCTACGCGGCCGGCTGCGCCACCCTCGGCCGCCGCGTCCGCGCCGAACTGCCCGGCGAACGGATGCTGGAGGGCGAGGCCGTCGCCCTGGACGGCGACGGCCGCCTGGTCGTCGAGACGGAGGGCGGCGGCACGGAGGCGGTGGGAGCGGGCGACATCGTCCACCTGCGGACGTGACCCGGTGCGGGCCGCGCCCTCCGGGCCGTTCGCCCGGAAGGCCCGCGCGGCCCGGTCCGGCAGCCGTTCGCGCGTGAGCCAGCACACACCTGCCGTATCGTGGACCGGGATCGAAGGCGACAGATCGGCAGGGCAAGTGGGCAGCGGCAGGGAACGGGCAGGAGGCGGCCGGTGACCGTCGACGACGCGAGCGCGGGCGGCAGGGCCGAACCGGCCGAGCCGGCCGCACCGCCCACGTACCCCACCCCCCACCACGAGGTCGACCACACGGCGGAGCCGAGCCACGACCCCCTCGCCATCCGCCTCGAACAGCTCATCCTGGGCGCCGACCGCCGCTACACCCCGTTCCAGGCGGCCCGCACCGCCGGCGTCTCCATGGAGCTCGCCTCCCGGTTCTGGCGCGCCATGGGCTTCGCCGACATCGGCCAGGCCAAGGCGCTCACCGAGGCCGACGTCCTCGCCCTGCGGCGGCTCGCCGGCCTCGTGGAGGCCGGGCTGCTCAGCGAGCCGATGGCCGTGCAGGTGGCCCGCTCCACGGGACAGACCACCGCGCGCCTCGCCGAGTGGCAGATCGACTCCTTCCTGGAGGGCCTGACCGAGCCGCCCGAGCCCGGCATGACCCGCACGGAGGTCACGTACCCGCTGGTCGAGCTGCTCCTGCCGGAGCTGGAGGAGTTCCTGATCTACGTGTGGCGCCGGCAGCTCGCCGCCGCCACCGGCCGGGTCGTCCAGGCCGCCGACGACGAGGAGATGGTCGACCGTCGGCTCGCCGTCGGCTTCGCGGACCTCGTCGGCTTCACCCGGCTGACCCGCCGCCTGGAGGAGGAGGAGCTCGGCGAGCTCGTCGAGGCCTTCGAGACCACCTGCGCCGACCTCGTCGCCGCGCACGGCGGCCGGCTCATCAAGACCCTCGGCGACGAGGTGCTCTACTGCGCCGACGACCCGGGCACGGCCGCCGAGATCGCGCTCCGGCTCATCGAGACCCTCAGCCACGACGAGACGATGCCCGCGCTGCGCGTCGGCATCGCCTTCGGCGAGGTCACGACCCGGATGGGCGACGTCTTCGGCACCACCGTGAACCTGGCCAGCCGCCTCACCTCGATAGCCCCGAAGGACGCCGTCCTCGTCGACGGCGCCCTCGCCGAGGAGCTGATCCGCACCGGCGAGGCGCCCGCCTCGGAGGCGGAGACGGCCGAGGAGGCGGCCCGTGCCGAGAAGGAGGGTCGCACCCCCGCCGCGTACCGCTTCGCCCTCCAGCCCATGTGGCAGCGCCCGGTCCGCGGCCTCGGCGTCGTCGAACCCTGGCTCCTGAGCCGCCGCCCGACTTAGGATCTCCCGGTGAACGCCTGTTAACAGCCGTTAACAGGCCTGAACCGGGAGGGTGTGCGGTCATGTCCGAGCAGCGCTTTGGTGAGTTCGTGGTGGTCCGGAAGGACGGGCACGTCGCGGAGCTGGTCCTCGACCGGCCCAAGGCCATGAACGCGGTCTCCTCCGAGATGGCCCGCTCCATCGGGGCCGCCTGCGAGGCCCTCGCCGCCGATCCCGAGGTCCGCGTCACCGTCCTGACCTCCTCGAACGACCGCGCCTTCTGTGTCGGTGCCGACCTGAAGGAGCGCAATTCCTTCACCGACGCCGAGCTCGTCCGCCAGCGCCCGACCGCCCGCGCCTGCTACACCGGCGTCCTGGAGCTGCCGATGCCGACCGTCGCCGCCGTGCACGGCTTCGCCCTCGGCGGCGGCTTCGAGCTGGCGCTCGCCTGCGACGTCATCGTGGCCGACGCGACCGCCGTCGTCGGCCTCCCCGAGGTCTCCGTGGGCGTCATCCCCGGCGGCGGCGGTACGCAGCTGCTCCCGCGCCGGGTGGGCGCGGCGCGCGCCGCCGAGCTGGTCTTCACGGCCCGCCGGGTGGAGGCGGTCGAGGCCCGCGAGCTGGGCCTCGTGGACCTCCTGGAGGAGGACGCGCGGACGGCGGCCCTGGAGCTTGCCGGGCGGATCGCGGCGAACTCGCCGGTCGGCCTGCGCGCCGCGAAGAAGGCGATGCGGCTCGGCCAGGGCCTGGACCTGCGGGCGGGCCTGGAGGTCGAGGACGCGGCCTGGCGCTCGGTGGCCTTCTCGGGCGACCGGGCGGAGGGCGTGGCGGCCTTCAACGAGAAGCGGAAGCCGAACTGGCCCGGCGAGTGACCTCTGGTTCCTACCGTTTTGTACCAAATATCACTTAACGTGACGTCTCGGTGGGGAAAACGGATCAAACCTCCCTAAGCTGGAGGAATGGGTGAGGACGTGCGG
The DNA here is from genome assembly GCF_044333355.1 of Streptomyces sp. NPDC021012. NCBI lineage: Bacteria > Bacillati > Actinomycetota > Actinomycetes > Kitasatosporales > Streptomycetaceae > Streptomyces > Streptomyces sp. NPDC021012. The sequence goes on along the minus strand of NZ_JBIRQU010000001.1, from coordinate 637,068 downwards.
CTGCGGGCCGTGGTGGCGCTGGCGCAGGGGATCGCGGCGGCGCACACTCCGCGCGAGTTCTGGCGGGCGGCGGCGCTCGGCGCCTGCCAGGGGCTCGACGGGAGCTTCGCCGCGCTGTCCGTCTGGGAGCGGGACCACGGCCGCCTGAAGGTCCTGGTGAACGCCGGGGACCGGGCCGTGGGCGAGGAGGAGTTCCCGGACTCGGAGACGTATCCGGTGCACCAGTTCCCCGAGATCACCGAGTTCCTGCACGAGCAGTGGGCGGGCGGCGGCGAGCCGGACGCCTGGGTGGAGACGGCCGCGGACCCCGTCCCGACGGGCCGGGTGACCGGCCTGCGGCGGCGGGGTCGCGGCTGCTGCGTGGTCGCCCCGATCGTGCTGCACGGGCGCGCGTGGGGCGAGCTGTACGTGGCCAGACCGCAGGGGGAGAAACCTTTCACCCGCGCGGACGCCGATTTCGCGACCGTCCTGGCGGCGGTCGTCGCCGCCGGCATCGCCCAGGCCGAGCGCCTGGAGGAGGTCCGCAAGCTGGCCTTCACCGACCCCCTGACCGGCCTGGCCAACCGGCGGGCCGTCGACACCCGCCTGGACGAGGCCATCGAGCGCTACCGGGTCGACGGCTCCGTGGTGAGCCTGATGGTCTGCGATCTCAACGGCCTCAAGCGCGTCAACGACACCCACGGCCACGCCGTCGGCGACCGCCTCCTCGAACGCTTCGGCTCGGTCCTCTCCCGCTGCGGGGCCATGCTCCCCGGCGCCCTCGCGGCCCGCCTGGGCGGCGACGAGTTCTGCCTGCTCACCGTCGGCCCGACGGCGGACGAGGTCGTCGCGGTCGCCGGGGAGCTGTGCGTACGGGCGGCGGAGCTGGAGCTCGGCGAGGGCGTGGCCTGCGGGGTCGCGTCCACCGGCGACCCCATCGGCCCCCTCAGGTCGGCCCGCCGCCTCTTCCGGCTCGCCGACGCCGCCCAGTACCAGGCCAAGGCCGACCGCTCCGCGAAGCCCGTCGTCGCGGGCCGCGACGGCACGGTCATCCGCCTCGCCGACGCGCCCCCGGGAGCCCGGGACCGCCGCCGCTTCCGCGACGCGCCGCCGACGGGCCCGCTGCCGGCGGAGCCACCGCCGGGGGACCCGCCCCGGGACCGTTGACCGCGAGGCGACTCGGTAAGGGGCCGTCCCGTGTGGGGACGGTGACGAAATCACCTAGTGACATGTCGGTCTTCAATCCGTAGGGTGCTGAATATGGATATGCAGACAGTCGTCCTCGGCACGTCCGGCACGACCCCGCAGGACGTCATCGACGTCGCCCGCCACGGCGCCCGCGTCGAGCTGTCGACCGAGGCCGTGGCCGCCCTGGCCGCCGCCCGTGACATCGTCGACGCGCTCGCCGCCAAGCCCGAGCCCGTCTACGGGGTCTCCACCGGATTCGGCGCGCTCGCCACCCGGCACATCAGCCACGAGCTCCGCGCCCAGCTCCAGCGCAACATCGTCCGCTCGCACGCCGCCGGCATGGGCCCGCGCGTCGAGCGCGAGGTCGTGCGCGCCCTGATGTTCCTCCGCCTGAAGACCGTGGCCTCCGGCTACACCGGCGTCCGCCCCGAGGTCGCCCAGACGATGGCCGACGTCCTCAACGCCGGCATCACCCCCGTCGTCCACGAGTACGGCTCCCTCGGCTGCTCCGGCGACCTCGCCCCGCTCTCCCACTGCGCCCTCGCGCTCATGGGCGAGGGCGACGCCGAGGGCCCCGACGGCGTCGTCAAGCCCGCCGGCGAGCTCCTCGCCGCCGCCGGCATCGCGCCCGTCGAGCTCAAGGAGAAGGAGGGCCTCGCCCTCCTCAACGGCACCGACGGCATGCTCGGCATGCTGATCATGGCCCTCGCCGACCTCGACACCCTCTTCAAGTCGGCCGACATCACCGCCGCGCTCTCCCTCGAAGCCCTCCTCGGCACCGAGAAGGTCCTCGAACCCGAGCTGCACACCGTCCGCCCGCACCCCGGCCAGGCCGCCTCCGCCGCCAACATGCTGGCCGTGCTCAAGGGCTCCGGCCTCACCGGCCACGCCCAGGCGGGCGAGGCCCCCCGCGTCCAGGACGCCTACTCGGTCCGCTGCGCCCCGCAGGTCGCCGGTGCCGGCCGCGACACCATGGCCCACGCCCGGCTCGTCGCCGAGCGCGAGCTCGCCGCCGCCGTCGACAACCCGATCGTGCTGCCCAGCGGCGAGGTCCGCTCCAACGGCAACTTCCACGGCGCCCCCGTCGCGTACGTCCTCGACTTCCTCGCGATCGCCGCCGCCGACCTCGGCTCCATCGCCGAGCGCCGCACCGACCGGCTCCTCGACAGGAACCGCTCGCACGGCCTCCCGCCGTTCCTCGCGGACGACGCCGGGGTCGACTCGGGCCTGATGATCGCCCAGTACACGCAGGCCGCCCTGGTCAGCGAGATGAAGCGGCTCGCCGTCCCGGCCTCCGCCGACTCCATCCCGTCCTCCGCGATGCAGGAGGACCACGTCTCCATGGGCTGGTCCGCCGCCCGCAAGCTGCGCACCGCGATCGGCAACCTCAACCGGGTCCTCGCGGTCGAGCTGTACGCCGCCACCCGGGGCATCGAGCTCCGCGAGGGCCTGACCCCCGCGCCCGCCTCGCGGGCCGCCATCGAGGCCCTGCGCGCGGCCGGCGTCGAGGGCCCCGGCCCGGACCGCTTCCTCGCCCCCGACCTCGCGGCCGCCGACGCCTTCGTCCGCGAAGGGAAGCTGGTCGCCGCCGTGGAGCCGGTCACCGGCCCGCTGGCGTAACGGCGTCAGGACGAGAGGTACGGAAGGGCCGCCCCCGATCCCGGGGGCGGCCCTTCCGCGCGTACGGGGTCAGAAGCGCCGACGCACCGTCAGAAGGCGCGGCCCCGGCGCCGCATCGCGAGCGCCACGAAACCCGCGCCGACCCCCAGGAACCCCGTCCCGCCGAGCAGGTACGGCGTGCTGTCCCGGCTCCCGGTCTCGGCGAGGTCCCCGTCCTCGCCGTCCGTCACGGGGCCGCCCTGGGTCACCCCGATCCGCGCCCCGCCCCGCTCGTCGGTGGCGTTCGCGGACGGCACGAACCACAGGGCGCACAGCAGCGTCCCCGAGGCGATGGCGGTCAGCAGTGGGCGTCGGGCGACGGACACGGAAATTTCGATCCCCCTTGCGGAAACCGCGAATTGGTCGGTGCGCCGATGCTACGGAACACAGCGGGTCGCGGGAAAGCCGAGGCCCCCCGGACCCCTACGCTCCGACCCATGAGTACTTCTGAGACCACGCGCTATGTCCGCCTTCGCGTCGATGTCGTCCTGGAGATCGACGGTCCCACCGAGCTGACCGAGGCCGCCGAGGCCCGGATCGACGGCGACGAGTTCATGCCCGAGGAGGAGCGGGCGCACGCCCGCGAGGCCGCGCGCGAGGACAGCGCCGAGGCGCTCGCCTACCTCGTGGAGCCCTTCGACCTGATCCGCGACGTCCCCGGCATCGAGATGGTCCAGGCGTCCTGGAGCAGCGAGGAGATCGAATACGACCCCGACGCACTGGAGTGGGACCTCGGCGAGGAAGATGGTGCCGAGGAAGACGACGACCGGCCGTAGGGCCGGCACCCACCCCGTCCGCGGGCCCCGGGACTCCCTCCCGGGGCCTTTTCGCGGCACCGGGAACCGGACGGCCCCGCCCGTGCGTGTGGATCAGTGGTGTTCCCCACAAACCCCCCGGTAACGAAACCGGACGGGGTCTCATGGCGTTCATTAGAAGAAGTTGGCAGGGAACCGGCGACGATGGAGAAGCGTGTGATGACGGTCGGCAAGCGCCGCAGGAGCCTGGCGGCGGCAGCCGCGGTGCTGGGTGGCGTACTCGTGCTCTCGGCGTGCAACGACGGGGACAAGGGCGGCAGCGCCTCCGGTTCCGCTTCGCCGCAGTCGCAGGCCCAGGTCGACGAGGCGGCCGCGCAGAAGACCTCCAAGGCGCAGATCACCATCTCGCCGAAGAACGGCGCGCAGAACGCCTCCATCAACAACGACGCCAAGGTCACCGTCGCCGAGGGCAAGCTCACCGAGGTCACCATGACCTCCGCCGAGGGTGTCGCGGTCCAGGGCGAAATAGCGGCCGACGGGCTCAGCTGGAAGCCGAGCGGGCCGCTCAAGCGCGCCACGGTCTACAAGATCGCCGCCACCGCCACGGACGCGGAGGGCCTGGAGGCCCACGAGAACTCCTCGTTCACCACCGTCTCGCAGGCCAACAGCTTCATCGGCAACTTCACGCCCGAGGACGGTTCGACCGTCGGCGTCGGCATGCCGGTCTCGATCAACTTCAACAAGGCGATCAGCAACAAGAAGGCCGTCCAGAGCGGCATCACGGTCACCTCCAGCTCCGGCCAGGAGGTCGTGGGCCACTGGTTCAACTCGACGCGCCTGGACTTCCGCCCCGACGCGTACTGGACCGAGGGCTCGACCGTCACCCTGAAGCTGAACCTCGACGGCGTCGAGGGCGCGGACGGCGTCTTCGGCGTCCAGCAGAAGACCGTCACCTTCAAGATCGGCCGCAACCAGGTCTCCATCGTCGACGTCGCCACCAAGACCATGAAGGTCCAGCAGGACGGCAAGACGATCAAGACCATCCCGGTCTCCGCCGGCTCCCCGGAGAACACCACCTACAACGGTCAGATGGTGATCTCCGAGAAGTTCAAGGAGACCCGGATGAACGGCGCCACCGTCGGCTTCACCGACGACGACGGCAAGGGCGAGTACGACATCAAGGACGTGCCGCACGCCATGCGCCTGTCCACCTCCGGCACCTTCATCCACGGCAACTACTGGGGCGCGCGGTCGATCTTCGGCAGCGTGAACACCAGCCACGGCTGCGTCGGCCTCGCCGACGTCAAGGGCGCCGGCGACCCGAACCAGACGGCCGCCTGGCTCTTCGACCACTCGCTCATCGGCGACGTCGTCATCGTCAAGAACTCCAACGACAAGACGATCAAGCCCGACAACGGCCTCAACGGCTGGAACATGAGCTGGTCGGAGTGGAAGGCCGGCTCGGCGGTCTGACCCGTCCACGAGCGACGAGAAGGCCCCCTCCCGCACCGGGAGGGGGCCTTCTCGTCATGTCACTTCCGTACGTCCACGGGCTCGTCCACACCCCACTGCGCGAGCAGCCGCAGCGCGTCCGCCGAGGCCGACCCCGGCTCCGCCTGGTACGTGACGAGGACCAGGTCCGGATCGTCGCCGGACACCTTCAGGGCCTCGTAGAACAGCGTCATCTCGCCCACCAGCGGATGCCGCACCCGCTTCTGCCCGTGCCCCTTGTCGGTCACCGTGTGCGCCGCCCACAGCGAGCGGAACTCCTCGCTGCGCACGGACAGCTCGCCGACCAGCGCGAGCAGCTCCTTGTCGTCCGGGTAGCACCCCGCGTACAGCCGCAGCGTGCTCACGACCTCGACCGCCTTGCACTCCCAGTCGACGTAGAGGTCGCGCGTGTTCGGATCGAGGAAGATCATCCGGGCCATGTTCCGGTCACCCGGCTCCCAGGCCTCGAAATCGCCCATCAGGGCCCGCGCCATCCGGTTCCAGGCCAGGATGTCGCCCCGGCGGCCCAGGACGAAGGCCGGCAGCCCGTCCATCGCGTCCAGCAGGTGCTGGACGGCGGGGCGCACCCGCTGCGGCCGCGCGATCGCCGCCCGCTGCCGCTTCTTCACCGTCGGCTTCGCCAGATGCGTCAGATGGGCCCGCTCGGTGTCGCTCAGCCGCAGGGCCCGCGCGATGGCGTCGAGGACCTCCATGGACACGTTCCGGCCGTTGCCCTGTTCCAGCCGGGTGTAGTACGCCACGGACACCCCGGCCAGCTGCGCCAGCTCCTCGCGCCGGAGGCCCGGCACCCGCCGGTGCCGCCCGAAGTCGGGCAGGCCCACGTCCTGCGGCTTCAGCCTGGCCCTGCGGGAGCGCAGGAATTCACCGAGTTCGGTACTGAGGTCCATACGGCCCCATTATCGCCGCCGGGCCGCGCGGACGGACGTACGTTCCTGACCCTGCCAGTGGTAGGCACACCGGACGTAGGCAGAGCAGGTGGCTGGATGGGACCCCCGCGTCCCGGCAGCCTTGCAGCATGACCACGAACGCGACCACCGTCCCCGCGTACGCCGCACCCGCCGCCAACGCCCCGCTGGAGCGCACCACCGTGCCGCGCCGGCCCGTCGGCGAACACGACGTCCTCATCGAGATCAAGTACGCCGGAATCTGCCACTCGGACATCCACCAGGTCACCAACGGCTGGGGCGAGGGCATCTTCCCGATGGTCCCCGGCCACGAGATCGCCGGCATCGTCACCGAGGTCGGCCCGGGCGTCACCAGGCACCGGGTCGGCGACCGCGTCGGCGTCGGCTGCTTCGTCGACTCCTGCCGCGAGTGCGAGTACTGCCTGCGCGGCCTGGAGCAGTACTGCACCGGCGGCATGACCGGCACGTACAACGCCCTCGACAAGAACGGCGAGCCGACCTACGGCGGCTACTCCACCCACATCGTCGTCGACGAGAACTACACCCTGCGCATCCCCGAGGGCATCGGCCTCGACGAGGCCGCCCCGCTGCTCTGCGCCGGCATCACCCTCTACTCGCCGCTCGCCCACTGGGGGGCCGGCCCCGGCAAGAAGGTCGCGATCGTCGGCCTCGGCGGCCTCGGCCACATGGGCGTCAAGATCGCCCACGCGCTCGGTGCCGAGGTGACCGTCCTCAGCCAGTCGCTGAAGAAGCGGGAGGACGCCCTCAAGCTGGGCGCCGACCACTACCACGCCACCAACGACCCGGAGACCTTCACCGCCCTCCGCGGCACCTTCGACCTGGTCGTCTCCACCGTCTCCGCGCCCCTCGACTTCGACGCCTACCTGAGCCTGGTCAAGACGGACGGCGCCCTGGTGAACGTCGGCGCCCCCGAGGAGCCCGTCAAGGTCGGCCTCTTCTCCCTCATCGGCGGCCGCAAGACCCTCGCCGGCTCGATGATCGGCGGCATCGCCGAGACCCAGGAGATGCTCGACTTCTGCGCCGAGCACGGCCTCGGCGCCGAGATCGAACTGATCCGCGCCGACCAGATCAACGAGGCGTACGCCCGCGTCGTCGCGAGCGACGTCCGCTACCGCTTCGTCATCGACACGGCCACGATCTGACGCCCTCCCGCGTACACGGCCGGGGCATGACGTCCGGGGTAATCGACCCGGACGCCATGCCCCGGCACGCTTGCCCCATGACCGCATACGCCATCGGAAACCTCCACCCGAAGCCCGTCCTCGACGAGGAGGTCTTCACCTACATGGAGCGCATCCAAGCCACCCTCGACCCCTTCGGCGGCCACTTCCTCGTCCACGGCGCCCCCACCCGCGAAGTCCGCGAGGGCACCTGGCCCGGCGCCCTCGTCATCATCGGCTTCCCGACCTACGAGGACGCCCGCGGCTGGTACGACTCCGAGCCCTACCAGGCCCTGATCCCCCTCCGCACCCGCCACATGGCGGGCGACGTCCTCCTGATCGACGGGGTCCCGGAGGGGTACGAGGCGGCGGCGACGGCGGCCCGGCTGCGTTCGGCCGTCAACTGACCTCGCCGCAGGACCGGACCGGTGGTCCCGCGCCCGGCCGCCGGAGAACTCCGCCCGGGCCGGGGACCGTTGTCCCGGCCCGTGGCCGTGGGCGGCCCCCGCGACGGCCGGCGTCACATGTCGACGGTGGCCGAGAGCCGTCAGCCCTCGGCCTTCGCGACGCCGATCGGGCAGGAGACGCCCGTGCCGCCGATGCCGCAGTAGCCGGCGGGGTTCTTGTCCAGGTACTGCTGGTGGTAGGCCTCGGCCGGGTAGAAGGGGCGGTCGTCGGCGGGGAGGACCGTGGTGGTGATCTCGCCGTAGCCGGAGGTGGTCAGGACCTGCTGGTAGGCCTGGCGGGAGGCTTCGGCCAGGGCCGTGTGGGCGGGGGAGTGGGTGTAGATCGCGGAGCGGTACTGGGTGCCCACGTCGTTGCCCTGGCGGAAGCCCTGGGTGGGGTCGTGGGACTCCCAGAAGAGCTTGAGGAGGGAGTCGTACGAGACCTTCGACGGGTCGAAGACGACGCGGACGACCTCGGTGTGGCCGGTCAGACCGGAGCAGACCTCCTCGTACGCCGGGTTCGGTGTGTAGCCGCCCTGGTAGCCGACGAGGGTCGTCCAGACGCCGTCGGTCTGCCAGAACTTGCGCTCGGCGCCCCAGAAGCAGCCCAGTGCGAAGTCGGCGACCTCCAGGCCCTCCGGGTAGGGGCCGAGGAGCGGGTTGCCGAGGACGGTGTGCCGCTCGGGCACGGAGAACTCCGGCTCGGGGCGGCCGCGCAGGGCCTGCTCGGGGGTGGGGAGGACGGGGGTGCGGGACAGGAACATGCTGCATCTCTCCTCGACGGTCGGCAGGAGTGACAACAGTCCGGGGGCGGGAGCGATTCCCGGCCACCGCCCCCGTACCTCCGGCCGTCGCCGCAGAGCGCGGTGCCGGCCGCGGAGGTCAGAGCGGCAGCGGGGTCAGCAGGGCGCGGAGCGGGGCCGTGTCCGGCAGGTCCGCGGTGGCCGCGTCCAGGGCGGTGCCCAGTCCGTCCGCCGTGCCGTCGGGCAGGTGGAGGGTGGCCGGGCCGGACCAGGACAGCTCCCAGCGGGCGCGGCCCGAGCGCAGGAGTTCGTCCGTGACCAGGGCCGACAGGCCCCGCCGCAGCGCGGGCCGGGCGAACTCGCGGGCCGCGCGGCCGGTCGCCGCCGCGGCCTCCTCGGACCTCGGGAGCCGGGCGGCGATCTCCCAGGCCGAGCCCGCGTCGATCGCGTCGAGCAGCGCGGGCAGCGCCGCAGTCCAGGCGGCTCCGGTGACCTCGTGGGTCGCCGTCCGCAGCTCCTCCGTGCCCTGGGCGACCCGGGCGCTCATCGACTCGTGGACCAGGTCGGGCCAGTCCAGGCGCCGCATCCGCAGGGCCTCGGGGGCGAGCGTCACGTCCTCGATCGCGGCCATCGCCGCGTCGGGCGAGGAGAGCAGGGCGAGCGCGGGGCCGGAGCCCTCCGTCGCGCGGCCGTCGTCGGGGAGCGCCTCGACGCGGGCGACCCGTTCGGCGATCGGCGGGTGCGAGTCGTAGGGGGAGGCGGGCTCCTCCGGGAGCTCCTCGCGGAGCCCGGCGAGCTGCTCCCCGCGGGCGGCGAGCAGGTGCCGTACGCCGCCGAACACCTCGCCGCGCGCGGGGAGCAGCCCGTACTCGGTGCCGAGCGTGGCGTAGGACGAGAGGTAGAAGTCGTTCACCGCGTCGATCGCGGGGATGTCGCTCAGGGCGCGCGCGGTGGCGTCGCGGCCCGCGATCCGGGCCGCGGCGAGGTCGGCGGCGAGCTCCTGGCGGCGGGCGCCGGCCAGGGTGGAGCGCAGGTAGAGCCGGCCGTACGCGGTGTAGATCCTCGCCATCGCGCGGTAGGTGACCCCGGCGCCGGTGGTGTCGATCTCCTTGGCCTTCCGGCCGCGCGCGACCCGCTTCTCGGACCTGCGCTCCTGGCGGGCCCGCTCCTTCTCGACCTTCGCGTCGGCCTTGGCCCGGAACAGCTCGACGATGCGGGTGACCTGCACGCGCCCGCGTGCGCCGATCCCGGCGAGGCGGGTGTCGGAGTTGACGTAGTGACCCAGCTCGTGGGCGAGGACGGCGCGCAGCCCGGCCTCGTCGAGGCCGGCCATGAGGGGCAGGCCCAGGTACATCCTGCGGACGCCGCCGAGGAGGCCGAGGAGGCGGGCGTCCTCGGTGACCGCGGCGTTGACGTCGGCGGTCAGCCGGATCTCGTCCGGGGCGCGGGTGCCGACCTCGCGGGCGAGCGCGCGCACGGTCTCCCAGAGCCGCGGCTCGTCGGCCTCGGTGACGAGGACGCCGCCGGGCTCCTCGTCGCGCGGGGTGCGCAGCATGAGCATGCCCCGGAAGACGGGGACGGCGAGGAGTACGGAGACGACGAGGATCTTGATCCGGGTGGCGGCCGGGGCCCACAGCACGGCGGCCCAGTCGGCGGCGCCGAGCAGGGCGAGCAGGCCGAGGCAGAGCGCGTAGAAACCGGACAGCAGTACGAGCGCGCGCACGGCACGCAGGGTCGCGCCCATCGGGCAGAGTCCCCCCACGGGAATGGTCGGCGGAGTGCCGAAAACAACTGTTCGAAGCGTGGGGGGAGTGCGGAGTATCACCTACGCGCGAGTACGACGTCCACTCAATTCCGTTTGCGGCGCCCTGATCTGTCAGGTCGCCGCACCGGGGAGGGGCCGCCCGCCTCCGACCTCAGCGGGGCAGCGTCGCCGGGCTGCCGCCGTTCGCCTCGTACCCCGCGACCGCCAGGTTCCGGAAGACCGTGTACTCCGCCGCCGGGTCCTCGCTCAGCGTCCACGGGACCGCGCCCACGTGCCCGTCGACCCGTACGAGCTGGTGCATGGCCTCCGCCCAGCGCTGCGAACGCACGAGGAACCAGACCAGCAGATGGCGGACGTGCGCCAGCATCGGGTCGTCGGGGCGGGCCGAATGCACCGCGTACAGCGCGCCGTCCACCGCCTTCGACACCACCGCCGTACGCCAGAAGTCCTGCACGAGCACCACGTCCGGCACGTGCTCGAACACCGCGAACAGCGGCAGCGCGGCCAGCAGCGAACCCCGGGGCGCGCGCGCCGCGGCCGTCGTCGCGAAGTGGTCGGCCTCCTCGCGCGAACCGTGCCACTTCTCGCACCAGTAGTGCAGCGCCGCCAGATGCGCCCCCATGTGCTCCGGCGCGCGGTCGATCACCTGCGCCCACACCTGGTCGAACTGCTCGTGGGAGTAACCGAGTCCACGCGCCACCGCCAGCCGCGTGACGTACGGCACCGGGTCGCCCGGGGCGAGCAGCGCCGCCTCCTCGGTGACCTTCAGCGCCTCCTCCAGGATGATCCGGAAGTCGTCCGTCCCGGCCGCCGAGGACCGCCACGCCTGCTGCACCAGGAACTCGGCGTGCACGGCCGCGCCGCCCGCGTCCTTCGGCGCCTCCGCCCGCCAGGTCCGCAGCCACGCCCCGCCGACGCCCGGCCGCCCCTGGAGCTCCAGGGAGGCCGCGCCCGCGAAGGCCTGGACGCGCTGCCAGCGCACCTCGCCGTCCTTGCCGGTGGCGGCGAGCAGCCGCGCGGCCGGCTTCCAGTCCTGGGTGGCCTGGACGACGTCGAGGACGTGCAGGAGCTCGTCGTCGGCGCCCGGCAGCCGCACGTCCTGGTCCTCCTGCCGCACGAAGCCGTACGCCTCCGGGTCCGCCGCGTCCGGCGCCCCCGGCGCGACCTGCCGGATCCCCGCGCCGCCGCGCCGGCGCAGCACGTAGGGACCGAGGACGCCGAACAGGAGGCCGAGCGCGATCAGGAACCAGAGAATGTCCATGTGTCCATTGTCCAGGACACCCGGTGAGACGAACGAAGCGGCGGGCGCCGCGCGGCATTACGCTCCTGACCCATGAGCGACCAGCACTCCCACCAGAACTTCGAGACCCGCGCGATCCACGCGGGCAACACCGCCGACCCGCTGACCGGCGCGGTCGTCCCGCCCATCTACCAGGTGTCCACCTACAAGCAGGACGGCGTGGGCGGGCTCCGCGGCGGCTACGAGTACAGCCGCAGCGCCAACCCCACCCGTACGGCCCTGGAGGAGAACCTCGCGGCCCTGGAGGGCGGCCGCCGCGGCCTCGCCTTCGCCTCGGGCCTCGCCGCCGAGGACTGCCTGCTGCGCACGCTCCTCGCGCCCGGCGACCACGTGGTCATCCCGAACGACGCCTACGGCGGCACCTTCCGGCTCTTCGCGAAGGTCGTGCAGCGCTGGGGCGTCGACTTCTCCGTCGCGAACACCTCGGACATCGAGTCGGTCCGCGCCGCGGTCAACGACCGTACGAAGCTGATCTGGGTCGAGACCCCCTCGAACCCGCTCCTCGGCATCACCGACATCGAGGCCGTCGCCGGCGTCGCCCGCCAGGCCGGCGTGAAGCTCGTCGTCGACAACACCTTCGCCTCGCCCTACCTCCAGCAGCCGCTGGCGCTCGGCGCGGACGTCGTCGTGCACTCCCTCACCAAGTACATGGGCGGCCACTCCGACGTCGTCGGCGGCGCCCTGGTGACGGCCGACGAGGCGCTCGGCGAGGAACTCGCCTACCACCAGAACGCGATGGGCGCGGTCGCCGGTCCCTTCGACTCGTGGATCGTGCTGCGCGGCATCAAGACCCTCGCCGTCCGCATGGACCGCCACAGCGAGAACGCCGAGAAGATCGCCGAGATGCTCACCCAGCACCCGAAGGTCACCCAGGTCCTCTACCCGGGCCTCCCGGAGCACCCGGGGCACGAGATCGCGGCCAAGCAGATGCGCTCCTTCGGCGGCATGATCTCCTTCCGCGTCCAGGGCGGCGAGGAGGCGGCCGTCGAGGTCTGCAACCGCGCCCGGCTCTTCACCCTCGGCGAGTCCCTCGGCGGCGTCGAGTCCCTCATCGAGCACCCGGGCAGGATGACCCACGCCTCCGTCGCGGGCTCCGCCCTGGAGGTCCCCGCCGACCTCGTCCGCATCTCGGTGGGCATCGAGAACGTCGAGGACCTGCTCGCCGACCTGCGCCAGGCGCTGGGCTAGTCCCACACGCCGTGACGGCCGGGCCTCCCGGCCGTCACAGGCCGTCGAGCGGCGGCGTCGTCGCCGTCGGCGGGACCTCCCACGGGTGCGTCATCGAGGCCCACACCACGAAGGCGAGCACGGCGAGCGCGCCCAGGAACCACAGCACCCGCCGCACCCGCCGGGCGTGGTGGCGCAGCCGGGTCCCGCGCTCGGCGGCCCGCAGCGCCAGGTCGCGCGGGACCGGCGGGTGCGGCGTGTCGAGCAGCCGCCGCACCGCCGCCTCCTTGTCCTCGTACCGGCTCACGCCGCCGCCCCCGCGCCCGGCCGGGAGACGGCCCCCGCGCCGCCCCGGGCCCCCGCCGCGCCCCGCGCCGCCGCCCGCAGCGTCGCGACCGAGCGGGCGCACACCGCGCGGACGCGTGACTCGGACAGGCCGAGGAGGGCCGCGACCTGCTCCTCCGCGACGCCCTCGGAGAGCCGCAGGACGACGACGAGCCGCTCCTGCGGGGAGAGCGCGGCGAGCACCCCTCCGCCCTGGCCCCGGTGGTGGCGCCAGGCGGTGCGGGCGAAGCGGGCGGCGAGCTCCCGGCGCGCGAGGTCGTACGGGTCCTCGTCGCGCAACCGGTCCCACACCGCGTACACATGCGCGAGCGCGGCGGTCAACAGGGCCTGGGCGTACGGGTTGTGGGCGCGGGTCTCGGCGGTCAGCAGCGTCGCGGCATGCAGCAGCCGGCCCGCCGCCCCCGCGACGAACGCCTCGAACTCCCGGTCGCGGAGGGCCTGTTCGGCGCCGCGTCCACTCTGCTGCTCTCGCACCTCCTCATCTGAGGACAGCGCGGGTGCCGGGTCAAGAGGTCTGCGCGGACTTGGTCCCGGTCACGCGGGCGGCATGCCGGCCCGGTCGCGAGGGCGGCACGTCGGCCCGGTCACGCGGGGCGGCGCGTCAGGCGGTGGTCCCGGACTCCGGCCCGGCCGCCGCGTGGCCCGCGTGCGCCGACTGCCGTGCGGACAGGGCGGTGTTGAAGCGGGTGAGCAGGGTGCAGAAGGACTCCCGCTCGTCCGGCGTCCAGCCCTCCGTGACCTCCACCATCAGCTGCCGGCGCGAGGCGCGGACCTCCTCCAGGCGCGCGAGGCCGCGCGGCGAGAGCTGGAGGACCACCGCCCGCCCGTCCTCCGGGTGCGAGGTCCGCTTCACCAGACCGGTGTCGACGAGCGGGGCGACCTGGCGGGTCACGGTGGACGAGTCGATCCCCATGCCCGCCGCGAGCGCCTTCACGCCCATCGGCCCTTCCTGGTCGAGGCGGTTGAGGAGGAGGTAGGCCGCGCGGTCCATGGAGTTGCGGAGCTGGCCGGTCCCGCCGAGACGCGTCTGCTCGGCCCGCCGGGCGAAGACGGCCACCTGGTGCTGGAGGGCATCGAGGAGACCGGGGTCGAGCGCAGTCGTCATGTCCTGAGAATTGGGCATGGCTGTGGGTCTCTCTCGTGCGGGGGTGGTCGGTCGGTGGGGGACAGAGTACGCGGCCCCGCCGGGGTCCGTACCTGCGCTGCGCAAACCCGTCCGAAGACCCGTCCGCCGGGCGGCCACCAGGGCCGTGAGCTGCGAGACTTGCTGTCATGAGCTTCCGTATGCCACACCCCTTGCACCGGCTGATGCTCGACGACGTGCGGGGGGCGCAGAAGATGCTGGCCGGGGTCGCCAGGACGACGGCGATGGAAGGCAGCCGTCATCTGTCCTCGCTGGTGGGAGCCCCGGTCCACCTCAAGTGCGAGAACCTCCAGCGGACCGGCTCCTTCAAACTCCGCGGGGCGTACGTACGGATCGCCGGGCTGCGGCCCGAGGAGCGGGCGGCCGGGGTGGTCGCGGCCTCCGCCGGCAACCACGCGCAGGGCGTCGCGCTCGCCTCGAAACTGCTCGGGGTGCACGCCACCGTCTTCATGCCGCTCGGCGCCCCGCTGCCGAAGGTCGCGGCGACCCGCGACTACGGCGCGGACGTCCGACTGCACGGCCACGTCGTCGACGAGACGCTCGCGGCGGCGGAGGAGTACGCCCACGAGACCGGCGCGGTCTTCATCCACCCCTTCGACCACCCCGACATCATCGCCGGACAGGGCACGGTCGGCCTGGAGATCCTGGAGCAGTGCCCCGAGGTCCGGACGATCGTCGTCGGCATCGGCGGCGGCGGGCTCGCCGCCGGCATCGGGCTCGCCGTGAAGTCGCTGCGCCCGGACGTGAAGGTGATCGGCGTCCAGGCGGAGGGCGCCGCCGCCTACCCGCCCTCGCTGGCCGCCGGGCACCCGGTGGTGATCGAGTCGCCGGTGACGATGGCCGACGGGATCAAGGTCGGGCGCCCGGGCGACGTGCCGTTCGCCCTGATCAGGGAGTACGTCGACGAGGTCCGTACGGTCTCCGAGGACGCCCTCTCCTCCGCGCTGCTGCTCTGCCTGGAGCGGGCGAAGCTGGTGGTCGAACCGGCGGGCGCGAGCCCGGTCGCGGCCCTCCTCACCGACCCCGGATCCTTCCGGGGGCCGGTCGTGGCCGTCCTCTCCGGCGGGAACGTCGACCCGCTGCTGCTCCAGCGGATCCTGCGGCACGGCATGGCCGCCGGGGGCCGCTACCTGAGCCTGCGGCTGCGCGTCACGGACCGGCCGGGGGCGCTCGCGACGCTGCTCGCGGTCCTGACGGTGGTCGACGCGAACGTCCTGGACGTCAGCCACGTACGGACCGATCCGCGCCTCGGCCTGACGGAGGCGGAGGTCGAACTGCACCTGGAGACGAAGGGCCCGGAGCACTGCCGGGAGGTGGAGGAGGCGCTGCGGGACGCCGGGTACACGGTCATCGGCTGACGTCTCCGGGACGGCCGGGACACGGTCGTCGGCTGACGTCCGCGCGTACGCGGGGGACGCGGGACGCGCGTACGCCTCCCCCTCCGTCTCACCTGCCGCTACGGAGCCGGGCCGCCCGGTGGAGGACGGTCACCAGGCCGCCGCCGACCAGGGCACCCGCCGCGAGCAGGCCCAGCGGCCGGCCGAGGCCCGGCAGCCCGGACGCCCGCCGGGCGGCCGGGACCGCGGGGGCGGGCGCCGGCTCCGCGTCCCGGGCGGCGGCCGCGGCGCGGACGGCCGTCTCGTGCGCGAGGGAGCGCTCCAGGCGGAGCAGGAGGGGGCCGGGGTCGGTCCCGGCGGCCGCGGCGAACTCCTCGACGGCGACCCGGGTCGGCAGCTGCTTCTGGTTCAGGAACCGTTCCCACGAGGAGCGGCTGTAGTGGGTGCGCTGCGCGAGCTTGCCGTAGCTCAGCTCGGTGGCGCCCTTGATGCGGCGCATCTCGGCGGCCAGCTCGGCCCAGGGCGTCGCCGTGTCACATCCGGCGCAACCGGAACACCCCTTGCCCCCCGTCCCGCCGACCGCTTCTGCACCACCGGCCGCCCTCACACCGCCGGTCCCGCCCGTCCCGCCCGTCCCGCTGGCCCCGCCCGTCCCGCTGGTCCTGCCCGTGCCGTATGTGCCGACCGCCATCTCGTGCTCCCCGTCGTCGTCGTGCTCCGTGCGAGGGCCCCAGCATCGCCCCCGTGGCCAACGGCCCGCCAACAGCACGCCAACGGGCGTCCCGCACCCCGGCCCGGGACGCCCGGGACAGCCGGGACGGCCGGGGGCGGGCCGCCGGGCTCACCGGGCGCGAGCCGCTCCGCGCTCCTAGGATCGGTAGGAAACGCCCGAATCTCCCGGGAGCGCTCACATGCCAGGCGCGATCTACGCCGAGGGCCTGGTGAAGACCTTCGGCGACGTACGAGCTCTGGACGGGGTCGACCTCGACGTGCCGGAAGGCACCGTCCTGGGGCTGCTCGGCCCGAACGGCGCGGGCAAGACGACCGCCGTGCGGGTCCTGACGACCCTCATCAGACCCGACAGCGGACGGGCCCTCGTCGCCGGGATCGACGTCCTCGGGCGCCCCGACGAGGTCCGCCGCTCGATCGGCCTCTCCGGCCAGTTCGCGGCCGTCGACGAGTACCTCACCGGCCGCGAGAACCTCACGATGGTCGGCCAGCTCTACCAGATGAGGGCGAAGGCGGCGAAGGAGCGGGCCGGTGAGCTGCTCGAACGGTTCCACCTCGCCGACGCCGCCGACCGGCCCGCCAAGACGTACTCCGGCGGCATGCGCCGCCGCCTCGACCTCGCGGCGGCCCTCGTCGTCTCCCCGCCGGTCATGTTCATGGACGAGCCGACCACCGGCCTCGACCCGCGCAACCGGCAGGAGCTCTGGGAGGTCATCAAGGAGCTCGTCGCCAGCGGTACGACCCTGCTCCTCACCACCCAGTACCTGGAGGAGGCCGACCACCTCGCCCACGACATCTGCGTCGTCGACCACGGAAGGGTCATCGCCCGCGGCACCGCCGACCAGCTCAAGGCCCAGACCGGCGGCGAGCGCGTGGAGGTCGTCGTCCACGAGCCGGAGATGATCGCCGACGCCCGGGACGTCCTCGCCCGCTACGGCCTCGCGGGGATCGGCCACGGCGAGGTCTCCGTCGAGGAGCACACCCGCAAGCTCACCGTCCCCGTCACCGGCGGCGCCAAGCTGCTCGCCGAGGTCATCCGCGACCTGGACGCCGTCGGCGCCGAGATCGACGACATCGGCCTGCGCCGCCCGACCCTCGACGACGTCTTCCTCTCCCTCACCGGCCACGTGGCCGACCGGGGCGAGGAGGAGGGCGAGCCGGCGGCCGGGGGCGGGAAGGGCCGGAAGGAGACCGTGAAGTGACCACCGTCCTGGAGAGGCCCGGACGGCCGGCCGACCCGCGCCCGCGCGGGGCCGTCGCCCGGTCGGTCGGCGACTCGCTCGTGATCGCACGCCGCAACCTGATCAAGATGTCCCGGATCCCCGAGGTGATCATCTTCGGGCTCGTCCAGCCGATCATGTTCGTGGTGCTGTTCAGCTACGTCTTCGGCGGCTCGATGCAGATCGGGAACTCCACCTCGCCGGAGGTCTACCGCGAGTTCCTGATGGCCGGCATCTTCGCCCAGACCGTCACCTTCGCCACGGCCGGAGCGGGCGCGGGCATCGCCGACGACATGCACAAGGGCCTGATCGACCGCTTCCGTTCCCTGCCGATGGCCCGCGGCGCGGTCCTCACCGGCCGCACGCTCGCCGACCTGGTCCAGACGACGCTCACCCTGGTCGTCCTCGCGATCGTCGCCCTCCTCGTCGGCTGGCGCATCCACGAGGGCGTCCCCAAGGCGCTCGGCGCCTTCGCCCTCCTGCTCCTCCTCGGCTACGCCTTCTCGTGGATCGGCGCCCTGATCGGCCTCTCGGTCCGCACCCCGGAGGCGGCGACCTCGGGCGGGCTGATCTGGCTCTTCCCGGTGACGTTCATCTCGAACGCGTTCGTGGACTCCAGCAACCTGCCGTCCTGGCTCCAGCCGATCGCCGAGTGGAACCCGTTCAGCGCGACCGTCCAGGCCTGCCGGGTCCTCTTCGGCAACCCCGGCGTCTCCACCTCCGACGCCTGGCCGATGCAGCACCCGGTGTGGGCGTCCCTCCTCTGGTCGGTCCTGATCATCACGGTCTTCCGGACCCTGTCGGTGCGGAAGTACCGCTCGGCGACGGCGTGACGCCCGCTCCGGGGCCTCAGGGCAGGTAGGCGGAGAAGACGAGCCCGTCGGGGAACGAGACGAAGGCCGCCCCTCCGGAGGCCAGCGGCTTCCCGCCGGCCTGCAGCGTGAAGCCGTCGGGGAGCTTCGCCTCGAACCGCTCGTAGTCGCCGTCGGAGGCGGGACCCGCCACCGCGACGGACACCGCCTCGTTCTTGGCGGCGACGAGGACCCGGTTCCCCGCGAAGTACACCTCCTGCGCGACGCCCTCGGTCAGGGTGGCCGGCCAGGACCAGCGCCGCTCGCCGCTCGCCAGGTCGTAGACGCTCAGGAGCGTGCCGTTCGCCACCGCCACCAGGCCGTCCGCGTTCACGGCGGGACCCGCGGTCACCCCGGCCCCGAAGGACCGCTTGCGCTTCAGCGTCGTGCCGTCGAGGACGGTCACGGACCCGGCCGAGGAGCCCGTGCACAGCACGCTGCCGCTCTTCTCGTGCACCACGAACCGCTGGCAGTCCGCCGCCCCGCGCGCCACCTCCTTGCCGGTACGGGCGTCGAGCGCCACCGGTACGACCCCCAGCGGCACCAGGACCCGGCCCGCCGCCGCGACCGGTTCCTCCGGCAGGGCGTCGAGGGGCGTCCGCCACAGCTGCTTGCCGTCGGCGAGGCGCACGGCCGTCGCCAGGCCCGTCCGCTCGTCGCGCACGTTCACGTACGTCGAGTAGAGGACGCCGTCCCGCAGGTCGGTGCCCTTCACGGCCCAGTCGGTCCCGGGCCCCGGGATCCGCCCGCGCTCCTCGCCGTCCGCGACCCCGTACGCGACGACCCCGTCCGGCCCCGTCACGTACGCCGTGTCGCCGACGACCGCCGGGTACTGGGGCCCGCTGCGCAGCCCCTCGCCCCGGCCCGGCACCTTCCACCGCTCCTTGCCGTCCGCCGCGCCAAGCCCGGTGACCGCGCCGCCGGACCCCGGGCAGACCAGCACCTTCGGGGAGAGCGCGCAGCTGCCGGTGCCCTGCTCGACCTCGGCGGTCCAGGGCGCCCAGCCCGCCGGACGGTGGCCGTGGTCCGTGGCGGCCGCGCCGAAGTCGTTGCCGTGGCCCTCGCCGCCGTACGGCAGGACGACCTGGCTCAGCGCGGCGACCGGCGGCGTGGTGGCGGTCGAGGGGCCACTGCTCGGCGGGCCCGCGACCCCGCCCGTGGCCGCACCGCCCTGCCCGCCGCCCCGGTTCAGGAGCACCACGCCGACCGTCGCCACCAGGGCCACCGCCACCGCGCCCGCGACGATCGCGCCCCACGGGCGGCGGCGCCGCTCCACGGGGGCCTCGGGGAGCGCGGGCCGGGCGGTCATCGCGGTGGGGGAGTACGGCACGACCGGGCCGAGCGTCGGCAGGTCGGCCACGCCCGCGCCGGAGGTCGCCGCCTCCCCGGCGCTCCGGGCGGCCTCCCCGTACTCGGCGAGCAGCGAGAGCACCGGGCCGGGCCACGGGAACACCTCGGACGCGAAACCGCCGCCGAGCAGCTCCGCGAGCTCCGCCGCCGACGGCCGCAGGTCCGGGTCGAGCAGCAGACAGCGCTCCACGACCGGCCGCAGCTCCTCCGGGACGCCGTCGAGGTCGGCCTCGGCCCGGCTGATCCGGTAGATCACGGCCGCCATCTCGTCGTCGTGGAACGGCCCCCGGCCGCTCGCCGCGAACGCGAGGACCGCGCCCAGGCAGAACACGTCCGAGGCGGGCACCACCGCCCGGCTGCCCACCAGGTGCTCCGGCGACATGAAGCCGGGGGAGCCCACGACCAGACCGGTCGAGGTCAGCGCGGTCGCCTCGAAGGCCTGCGCGATGCCGAAGTCGATCAGCTTGGGCCCGGCCGCGGCGAGCAGCACGTTCGCCGGCTTGAGGTCCCGGTGCAGCACCTTCACCGCGTGCACGTCCGCGAGGGCCCGCGCGAGGGCGGTCCCGAGGGCCCGGACGGACCCGACGGGCAGCGCCCCGGACCGTACGACGGCCTCCGCGAGCGAGGGCCCCGGCACGTACTCGGTCGCCAGCCACGGCGACGCCGCGTCGGCGTCCGCGTCCACGAGCCGCGCGACGCCCGGCCCGTCCACGGTCCGCGCGGCCGCGATCTCCCGCCGGAAGCGGGTCCGGAAGTCCCCGTCGACCTCCAGGTCCTCCCGCACGGTCTTCACGGCGACCATCCGGTACGGATCGGCCGTCGGCTCGTCCGCCCGGCAGGCGAGGTGCACCTCGCCCATGCCTCCGGCGCCGAGGCGGGCGAGCAGCCGGTAGGGGCCGAGGAGCCGCGGGGGCTGTCCCGGTGGCAGGGCTTCCAGCAAGAGACCTACTCCTTGGGCAGGGCGACGGAGGCGACGACCCCGGTGTCGTACACGACGTGGGCGACACCGCCGAGCGGCAGCACCTCCGGCGGGCGGATCTCCCGGCCGATGGTGGTGCCGTTCCCCCGCATGTACGGGTCCTTGGCGCGCGGCCCGGGGGCGCCGGGCACGGGTACGACGCGCTCCTTGCCGGGCGTGCCGTTCGGGCCGAGCGGCACCAGGTGCAGGGCCGAGAAGTCGGCGTAGAGCAGCGTGTTCCCGGCGATCAGCGGGCTGGAGACGAACTGCTTCTTCCCGTCGGCGCCGGTGAGCGGGGGGACCGGGTAGTGGCCGAGGGTCCTGCCGGTGGCCGGGTCGAGGACGAACACGCCGTCGGGCTTTCCGGTGTTGCCCCAGTCGGCCCAGGGCAGCGGGCCCCGGTCGACGACGACGGCGGTCCGGGCGGACACGGCGGCCGGCAGGGCGCCCGACTTCGCGACGTCGGCGGGCAGCGGGAGCCTGCCGGCGCCCACCGGGGCGAGCGTCGCGGCGTCCAGGCGGTACAGCGCGAGCGGGGCCGCGGCCGTCGCGTCGAGCGGCGCGCAGTAGGCGTACCGGCCCTGGACGCCGAGGCCGTCGCACCCCTTGGCCTCCGACGGCACCTGGCCGCGCTGCTGGCCGGTCTTCGCGTCGAGCGCGACGAAACCGCCGTCGCTCAGCGCGTACACGAGGCCGTTCGCGTAGGCGACGGGCTCGAAGTCGCGGAATTCGCCCCGCGAGGGGTCGTTGTTGGTGAGCGAGGCGGACCACAGCCGGCGGCCGTCCGCGAGGGCGAAGGCCGTCACCTGGTCGCTCTCCTCGCCGGACCGGACGAAGACCGTGCCGTCGCCCACGATCGGCCGGGTGGCCAGCTTGGCCTGCGCGGGGTCCTTCTGCTCCCAGCGCACGGCGCCGCTGCGGGCGTCCCGGACCTGGAGGCGCTTGCCGGAGAGCAGGACGACGGAGTCGCCGTGGACGGCGGGGACGTTCGTGCTGCCCGCGACGAAGATCCCGCCGGTGGGCCCGATGGTGCTGGAGTCGTCCCGGGGGTCCGCCACCAGGTCGGCGCTCCACAGCGGCTTCCCGTCCGCCGGGTCCAGGGCCTCGTACCGCCCGTCCGTCGTCCGGCACACGAGTGCCTTCTCGCCGGCAGAGCAGCCGAAGGCGGGGGCGGTCAGCTTCGCCCGCCAGGGCTTCCAGCCGGCCGGGCGCTGCGCTGCGTTCTGCGCGACGACCCCCGAGGCGTCGACGGGCCCGTGGGCGTCCACGCCGGGGACCCGGGGCCCGGCGGGCGGGGCGGCCTTCGCGGGGTCCCTCGGCGGCGCGGGCTCGGGCCACAGCAGGTAGGTGCCGAGGCCGCCGGCTGCGACCGCGAGCGCGAGGACGGCGGCGAGCAGCCGCCTCCGCCGCTTCCGGGGCTCCCCGGCGGCGGGTCCGGCGGGCACGGTGGGCGCGGACACCGGCGCGAGCGTCGGCACGGAGTGCAGGCCGGGGACGGCGGGGGCGACCACGGGACCGGTGGCCGGCGCGGCCGGGGCCTCCAGGAGCGGCCCGCCCGAGGCGACGAGCTGGGCGAGCTCCCTGCCGTACTCGCCGATGTGCTCCCGTACGCCCTCCGGCCAGGGGAAGACCTTCGGGGCCCCGGTGCCGAGCAGCCCGACGAGGGCCTCCGGCGTGGGCCGGGCGGCCGGGTCCAGGGCCAGGCAGGCGGCGATCGTCCCGCGCAGCTCCTCCGGGACCCGGCTCAGGTCGGCCTCGGCCTGGGAGACGCGATACAGGACGGCCGCGAGCGGCCCGTCACCGAAGGGGTCCTCGCCGGTCGCCGCGTAGCAGAGCAGCGAGCCGAGGCAGAAGACGTCGGAGGCGGCCGTGACCCGGCGGGCACCGGCGACGTGCTCGGGGGACATGAAGGAGGGGGTGCCGACCATCATGCCGGTCGCGGTCATGGTGGTGGCGGTGTTGCTGCGGGCGATGCCGAAGTCGATGAGCCGGGGGCCGTCGACGGCGAGCATGACGTTGCCGGGCTTGAGGTCGCGGTGCAGGACCCCGGCCCGGTGCAGGTCGGCGAGGGCCCGGGCGACGTCCGCGCCCAGCGCCCGGACGGCGGCGACGGGCAGCGGGCCGCCGCGCCGCACGGCCTGCGAGAGGCTGGGCCCGGGGACGTACGCGGTGGCCAGCCAGGGCGTCCCGGCGTCGGCGTCGCCCCCGACGGGCGCGGCCGCGTACGCGCTGTCGACGAGCCCGGCTACCTTGATCTCGCGCCGGAACCGGTCCCGGAAGGCCGGATCGCCCGCGACGTCGCGCCGCACGGTCTTCACGGCGACGAAGGAGTCGCTCACGGTCTCCCCGTCGGCCCGCGCGAGGAACACCTCGCCCATGCCGCCGGCCCCGAGCCGGGCGAGCACCTCGTACGGTCCGATCCGGCGCGGCGCGTCCACGCGCAGCGGTCCCAGCACCTCGTCCTCCCCCTGATGACGCGACGTCAGGCCGCATCATTGCATGTGCACGAAGGACGGAGGGCCGGCCCCCACGGGGACCGGCCCTTCGATCGAGGAGTGCGGCTCAGCCGGTGTACGGCTTCGCGCTGAGGATCTTCACCGTGGCCTTCTTGCCGTTCGGCAGCTCGTACTGGGCGTCCTCGCCGACCTTCTTGCCGTTGACGCCGACGCCGAGCGGCGACTGCGGCGAGTAGGTGTCGATGTCCTCGCTCGCGTACTCGCGGGAGGCGAGCAGGAAGGTCATCGTGTCGTCCTCGTCGCCGTCGAAGGCGATCGTGACGACCATGCCGGGCGCGACGACGCCCTCCTCGGCCGGGGCCTCGCCGACCTTGGCGTGCTCCAGGAGCTGGGTGAGCTGGCGGACCCGGAGCTCCTGCTTGCCCTGCTCCTCCTTGGCCGCGTGGTACCCGCCGTTCTCGCGCAGGTCGCCCTCTTCGCGCGCCGCCGCGATCTTGGCGGCGATCTCGGTACGCGCGGGACCAGTCAGGTACTCAAGCTCGTCCTTGAGCTTGGTGTACGCCTCCTGGGTGAGCCAGGTGACGTTGTCGCTGGTCTGGGTCACGGGTGCTCCTCGTAGGTACTGGGAATACAAAGCATCGCCCTACGCGGAAAAGCGGCGCTGTCCCGGGCGGGCGAAACCACGAGCCTAACAATGAGTGGCGAAAAGCGGGAGGACATAAACCATCAAGATGGCGTCTCCCCAGGTCACCGAAGTGACTCGCCGGGACTCGTCATCCCGTCCCTACCCACCGCTACCGGGCCGTACACCCGATGAGCTCGGCGCTCGTCGCGCGGGCGGTCGTACGGAGCGAGAAGACGCGGTCGACGCGGCCGGCGGCGTCGTCGATCCGGACGTCCTTGCGGGCCACCTCGGCCCCGTCCTCGGAGCGCGAGCGCAGCGTGCAGACGCCCTTGACGCCCTCGTCCTTGCGGATCTCCAGGTGCACCTGCACCTCTTCGGCACTCACCACGTCGAACTTGATCAATTCGGCGCTGATCTTGCTGTCGACGACGTAGTGCCAGCCGAACCAGCCCATCACGCCGAGGAAGAGGACGCCGAGCACCGCTCCGGTGATCCTGAGCTTGCGGTCCGCCCGCTCGTCCGCGGTGCGCCCGTAGCGCCCCTCGGGCAGCTGCTCTCGCGCCGCGCTCATGGAACATCCTCTCGAATCCGGGGTGGCGGAATTTTCACTCCCCCGATTCCGTCACTATAGAGACCACCCTCCGCGTCGAATCACTGAGGATCGAGTCTTGACTGAGCAGCTGCGACTGATGGCCGTTCACGCCCACCCCGACGACGAGTCGAGCAAGGGTGCGGCCACGATGGCCAAGTACGTGTCCGAGGGGGTGGACGTCATGGTGGTGACGTGCACGGGCGGCGAGCGCGGCTCGGTCCTGAACCCCAAGCTTCAGGGCGACCCCTACATCGAGGCGAACATCCACGAGGTGCGCCGCAAGGAGATGGACGAGGCCCGCGAGATCCTCGGCGTCTCCCAGCACTGGCTCGGCTTCGTCGACTCGGGCCTGCCCGAGGGCGACCCGCTGCCCCCGCTCCCCGAGGGCTGCTTCGCCCTGGAGGACGTCGACGTCGCGGCCGGGGCCCTGGTCCGCGAGATCCGCTCCTTCCGTCCGCAGGTCATCACGACCTACGACGAGAACGGCGGGTACCCGCACCCCGACCACATCATGACCCACAAGATCACGATGGTGGCCTTCGACGGCGCGACCGACACCGAGAAGTACCCGGAGGCCGAGTTCGGCCCGGCCTGGAAGCCCCTGAAGCTCTACTACAACCAGGGCTTCAACCGCCCCCGCACCGAGGCCCTGCACGAGGCCCTCCTGGCGCGCGGCCTGGAGTCGCCGTACGGGGACTGGCTCAAGCGCTGGGACGAGTTCGGCGGCAAGCCCCGCAACCTCACCACCCACGTGCCCTGCGCGGACTTCTTCGAGATCCGCGACAAGGCGCTGATCGCGCACGCCACGCAGATCGACCCCGACGGCGGCTGGTTCCGGGTCCCCATGGAGATCCAGAAGGAGGTCTGGCCGACGGAGGAGTACGAGCTCAGCAAGGCGCTGGTCCCGACCTCCCTCCCCGAGGAAGATCTCTTCGCGGGCATCCGCGACAATGCCTGACATGAGCGCACACCTGGCACTGACCCAGCTTGTCCCCTTCGCCGCCGAAGAGCTGGACAAGAACAAGGTGACCCCCGGCGTCCTCGGCTTCGTCGTCTTCGCGGCCCTGGCCCTCGCGGTCTGGATGCTGATGAAGTCCATGAACCGCCACATGGGCAAGATCACCTTCGAGGAGACCCCTGACCCGGCCACCGCCCCGGACACCCCGAAGGCCACCCCGGCCAAGTAGCCACCGGACGGCCCGGACCCCCCTGGGGCCCGGGCCGTCCCGGCGCTCGGCCGGAGTGGAGCACCGCCCCTGTGGCGCATGGTCGGGGCGGGGAGGGTGCGCAAGGATGGGGCCATGCCGAACCGACTGGCCCATGAGACCTCCCCGTACCTCCTCCAGCACGCCGACAACCCGGTCGACTGGTGGCCCTGGTCCCCCGAGGCCTTCGAGGAGGCCCGCCGCCGCGACGTCCCCGTACTGCTGAGCGTCGGATACAGCTCCTGCCACTGGTGCCACGTCATGGCGCACGAGTCCTTCGAGGACGACGCCATCGCGGCCCTGGTCAACGACAACTTCGTGGCCGTGAAGGTCGACCGGGAGGAGCGCCCCGACGTCGACGCGGTCTACATGGAGGCGGTCCAGGCGGCGACCGGTCAGGGTGGCTGGCCGATGACGGTCTTCCTCACGCCGGACGCGGCCCCCTTCTACTTCGGTACGTACTTCCCGCCCGAGCCCCGGCACGGGATGCCCTCCTTCCCGGAGGTGCTCACCGGGGTGAAGGAGGCGTGGGAGGGGCGCCGCGAGGAGGTCGCGGAGGTCGCGGACCGGATCGTGAAGGACCTCGCGGGGCGCTCGCTGGCGTACGGCGGTGCCGGTGTGCCCGGTGAGGAGGAGCTGGCGGGGGCGCTGCTCGCGCTGACCCGGGAGTACGACGCGACCCGTGGGGGCTTCGGGGGTGCGCCCAAGTTCCCGCCGTCGATGGCGTTGGAGTTCCTGCTCCGCCACCATGCCCGTACGGGCTCCGAGGGAGCTCTCCAGATGGCTGTCGACACCTGCGAGGCGATGGCCCGCGGCGGCATCTACGACCAGCTGGGCGGCGGCTTCGCGCGGTACGCGGTCGACCGGGCGTGGGTCGTGCCGCACTTCGAGAAGATGCTGTACGACAACGCACTGCTCTGCCGGGTGTACGCGCACCTGTGGAAGGCCACCGGCAGCGACCTGGCCCGCCGGGTCGCCCTGGAGACGGCCGACTTCCTGGTGCGTGAGCTCCGGACGCCCGAGGGCGGTTTCGCCTCGGCGCTGGACGCGGACTCCGACGACGGCACGGGCAAGCACGTCGAGGGCGCCTTCTACGTGTGGACCCCCGACCAGCTGGCCGAGGTCCTCGGCGCGGAGGACGCCGCCCTCGCCGCAGCCCACTACGGCGTCACCGAGGACGGCACCTTCGAGCACGGCAGCTCCGTCCTCCAGCTGTCGCAGGAGGCGGGCCCGGCGGACGCCGGCCGGATCGGCTCGATCGCGGCCCGGCTCCTCGCCGCCCGCGAGGAGCGCGAGCGCCCCGGCCGTGACGACAAGGTCGTCGCCGCCTGGAACGGCCTCGCGATCGCCGCCCTCGCCGAGACCGGCGCCCTCTTCGACCGCCCCGACCTGATCGACCGCGCCACCGAGGCCGCCGACCTCCTCGTCCGGGTCCACATGGACGAGTCGGCCAGGCTGACCCGTACCTCCAAGGACGGCCGGGCCGGGACGAACGCGGGGGTCCTGGAGGACTACGCCGACGTCGCCGAGGGGTTCCTCGCCCTCGCCGCCGTCACCGGCGAGGGCGCCTGGCTGGAGTTCGCCGGCTTCCTCCTGGACATCGTCCTCGACCGCTTCACCGCCGAGGGCGGGGCCCTGTACGACACGGCCCACGACGCCGAGACCCTCATCCGGCGCCCCCAGGACCCCACCGACAACGCCACCCCGTCGGGCTGGACCGCCGCCGCCGGAGCGCTCCTGTCGTACGCGGCGCACACCGGCTCGGAGGCCCACCGCGCCGCCGCCGAAGCGGCCCTCGGCGTGGTCAAGGCCCTCGGCCCGCGCGCGCCCCGCTTCATCGGCTGGGGCCTGGCCGTCGCGGAGGCCCTCCTCGACGGGCCCCGCGAGATCGCCGTCGTCGGCGACCCCGCCGACCCGGCCTTCCGGGAGCTGCGCCGTACGGCCCTGGCGGCGACCACGCCCGGAGCGGTCCTCGCCACCGGAGCCCCCGGCGGAGAGGAGTTCCCGCTCCTGAGGGACCGGCCGCTCGTGGCCGGGGCGCCCGCCGCGTACGTGTGCCGTCACTTCACCTGCGACGCCCCGGTCACCGACCCGGCCGAGCTGCGCCAGAGGCTCTGAGCCCCCGGCCCCCGGGAAAGGACACGGCCCCGCCGCCCCTCCGGAGAGGGGCGGCGGGGCCGCACCCGGCTGAGCGTCGTCGATCAGCTGTTGCCGGCGCCGTTGCCCGAGAGGATCGGGATGTCGTCCAGGATGTGCGACAGGGCCTCGTCGCCCTTGGCCTGGGTGGAGTTCTCGGTGCACTGCTGGTTCTGCGGGGAGGACAGGACGTTGACGTCCTGGACGGTGATCGGGATGAGGCCGATCAGCGAACCGGCGTTGACCTTGGCCGGGAGGCCGACGCACGGCTTGTTCAGGGAGCCCTGCACGAGCGCGAGCTGCGGGCTCATGTTGCCGTACGTGGCGGAGTTGCCGTACTCCTGGTGGGCGCCGTTGCCGGACAGCGACGTGGTGCCACCGTCGTCGGCGATCGCGAGCGCCTGACCGGCACCCGCCGCCGTCGTGCCGAGCACGGACGCGGCCACAGCGGCCGTCGCCAAGAGCTTCTTCATTGTGGAGGCCTTTCGGATACTGGCCCGCTGAGTGCCGAGCCGCACTGATCAACTGGTCGGGGAGCCGGAGGTTCCGGGAAGTCCACCGGACGGACTACGGGCAGATGAGCGAAGACCCCCGGGCGGGCCGGTACGTGCCCACCGGGATCTCGCTCGGCGCGACCGCTCCGGCGGCCGGCAGCGGCCGGTCCTCGGCGAGCCGCCTGAAGACCGCGGCGGCGCCCTTCTCGTCCCAGGCGAGCGTGGACCCGACGCCCTCGATGTCCGGGTTGAAGCCCCGTACGGGTACGGTCGCGAACTCCATGTGCTCCGGGGGCAGGTTCCGCAGGCGGGCGGCGAGCGTCAGCAGCTCCGCCGTCGAGATGCCCCGCTCGGCCGCGGCCGTCCCGCGCAGGGTCGCCGCGAAGGCCTTGAGCCGCTCCGGGTCGTCCAGGACGCCGTCGTGGAGCCGGCGCAGGGTGTTCACCACGAACCCCTGCTGCTTCTGGATGCGGCCGAAGTCCATCTGCCCGTCGGCCTTCCGCGACCGCACGTACTGGAGCGCCTCACCGCCCGCGACCCGCTTGGTCCCGGGCCGGAGGTCGAGGCCGGTGGACGGGTCCTTGAGCGGCCGCGCCGTACAGACCGGGACGCCGCCGTCGACCCGGTCCACGGTGTCCATGAACCGCCGGAAGTCGATCTCCAGGTAGCGGTGGACGGGCAGCCCCGTCATCGCCTCGACGGTCCGCACCGTGAAGGCGGAACCGCCCTCCGCCCAGGCGTTGTTGATCTTCTCGGGGTGGGCGGGGTGCACCTCTCCGGTGCGCCGGTCGCGGTGTCCCGCCGGGAAGGAGGCGAGGGAGTCCCGCGGCAGGCTCACGACCTCGACGCGGTCGTTCGCCGCCGAGACGTGCACGAGCATCATCGCGTCCGTGCAGTCGCAGGCCCGGCCGCCGAGGTGGAAACGTTCCTTCTCCTCCGGGGTGACCCCCTTGCGGGTGTCGAGGCCGACGACCAGCAGGTTCAGCCCCTTCTCCGGGGCGGGGAGGCCGGTGGGGGCGACGGCGAGGGCGCCGGGCGCGAGGGAGGCGAGAGCGGAGAGGGCCGCCGCGGCGAGCAGCGGACGCCGGGCCGGCCGAAGACGCGGGAATTTCATCTTCGCACCGTATTTCGAGCCGCTCGCACACAGGTACGCGACGCGACATGATCAGGGTGAATCACTCTTCTGCGACGCCTGTGTAATGATGCGGGAATCGCAGCGGAAGGAGCGAAAATGGCGCCGGATCCCGGAAAATGGGAACGGATGGCCTTCATTCCGAAGAGCCGATATGTGAGTGACCAGCCCCCCGCAGACCGCACTCCGTTCCCCGTCTATTCCGCCCTGGTCGCCCAGTGGGTGCAGGCGGGTCGGGCGGTGCCGGGGATGCCCGACCGGGAGTGGGAGCGCCTGATGGCGACACCGGTCTGGCCGACCTGGTAGCGACGGGCGTACGGAGACGGGCGTACGGAGACGAAAGGGGCCGCCCCGGAGGGCGGCCCCTGACGTGTGAACGTCGTCGCGCTCAGGCGGAACGTCAGTGGTTGCCGACGCCGTTGCCCGACAGGACCGGGATGTCGTCCAGGATGTGCGACAGCGGCTCGTCGCCCTTGGCCTGGGTGGAGTTCTCGGTGCACTGCTGGTTCTGCGGGGAGGACAGGACGTTGATGTCCTGAACGGTGATCGGGATGGCGCCGATGAGCGAACCGGCGTTGACCTTGGCCGGGAGGCCGATGCAGGGCTTGTTCAGGGAGCCCTGGATGAGCGCCATCTGCGGGCTCATGTTGCCGTACGTGGCGGAGTTGCCGTACTCCTGGTGGGCGCCGTTGCCGGAGAGCGACGTGGTGCCGCCGTCGTTGGCGATGGCGAGGGCGGGGGAGGCCACGGCGGCGGTGGCGCCGACGATGGAGACGGCTGCGGCCGCAGTGGCCATAACCTTCTTGATCACGGTAGTTCCCTTCTAGAACCGGCTCCGTGCAGGGAGCGACCTGATCAACAGGCCCTCGGATGCCGGGGTTCCGCTGTGTCACCCCCTTGGCGGAGCGCGCGCGGCAGCGCGAAACGCGGACCCAGTCGAACGAGTGAAGCGCCGGAACCAAAGCCCGCGACCGCAGTTGATCCCGTCGCATCAATCAGGTCGATTGGTGGGAACAGGAACGGAATCACCGTGATCAAGAAGATTATGGCGGCCGCCGCTGTGACGGCCTCTGTTGTCGGCGCTTCCGCTGCGGCGGCCTCCCCGGCCCTCGCCATCGCCGACGACGGCGGCACGACCTCGCTGAGCGGGAACCACTCGCACCAGGAGTACGGCAACTCGAAGACGCACGGCGACATGAGCCCCCAGGTCACGGCTGTCCAGGGCTCGCTGAACAAGCTCTGCCTCGGTGTCCCGGTCAAGGCCAACGCCGGTTCGCTCATCGGTGTCCTCGTCCCGATCACCGCCCAGGACATCAACGTCCTGTCCTCCCCGCAGAACCAGCAGTGCGCCGACAACTCCACCCAGGCCAAGGGCGACGAGCCGCTGTCGCACCTCGTCGAGGACATCCCCGTCCTCTCCGGGAACGGCATCGGCAACGGCTGATCCGCCCCGCGCGCGACAGGGCCGGAGGGAACGTCCACGTTCCCTCCGGCCCTGTCGCGTTGCGGGCAATGGAGTGAAAGAGAAGGTGTCGCTGTTATTTCGGTTTCCTTTGTGCGGGATGTTCGTTGTGAGGTGTGCAGCGGAAATTCATTCCGCCGAGGAAAGGATCCAGTCGAAATGAACTGCAAGAAGGCCGCGGCCGTCGTCGCCGGTATCGTCCTGGCCATGGGTGTGGCGTCGCCCGCCTTCGCGGACGCGGACGCGACCGGTGCGGCCATCGGTTCGCCCGGCGTCCTCTCCGGGAACGTCGTGCAGGTCCCGATCCACATCCCGATCAACGTCTGCGGCAACAGCGTGAACGTCATCGGCCTGCTGAACCCGGCCGTCGGCAACACCTGCATCAACGCCTGATTCCCGGCGCCCGCGGACGCGGAGGGCCGCCCCCGGAGAGCATCCGCTCCCCGGGGGCGGCCCTCTGTCACGCCGGGACCGGCGCCTTCCCTCCCGTACGCGGCCGGCCCGCCGCCCCGCCCCCGGCACCCGACCGCAGTCGCTGCCGGACCCCCTTCAGCAGCCGCCCCGCCGTGTACTCGGCGCCGAGGACGAACCGCATCGACGGCCCGTACGAGGGGGCCGTGAGCAGTCCCGCGAGGAACAGGCCCGGCCAGGAGGACTCGAAGAGGGGCCCGACCTCGGGGGCGCCGCCGGGGCCGACCCGGCGGAGCGCCCCGCGCAGCGCGGGGGGAGAGGACCCCGGCCCGGTCCAGGCTCGGGACGAAGCCGGTGGCCGCGATCACGTGGTCGGTCTCCAGGACCGTCGTCCCCTCCGGCCCCGTCACGTCGAGCCGGAGCCGCCCGTCCCCGGCCACCTCCGCCGAGGCGATCCGCTGCCGCAGGCGGACGTCGCCGACCGCGGCGAACCGCTCGCGGAGCCACCAGGCGCCCGCCGGGCCGAGCGCCGAGCCGAAGATCCGCTGCCGGGTGCCGGCCGGGAGGTGCCGGAAGATCCCGGGGGCGTCCGCGTACAGCTTGTTCCGCCAGCCGCGGCCGAGGCCCGTGTGCGGGGCGCGCAGCGAGGACAGGCGGCCGCGGTCGAGGGGCGCGGGGAGGGCGTTCCAGCGCAGCCGGTCGGCGCGGGCCACGATCCGTACGGCGGCGGCGCCCCGCTCGACGAGGAGCGCGGCGGTCTCCAGGGCCGCCTGGCCGGCCCCGACGACGGTCACGTCCCGGCCGGCGAAGCCGTCGAGCCCGCCGTGGTGGCTGGAGTGGGTGACGTACCGCCGGGGCAGTCCCCGCAGGGGGCCGGGGATCTCCAGGAAGGGCAGGACGCCGACGGCGAGGGCCACCGTCCGGGCGCGCAGCTTCTCGCCGTCCTCGGTGCGCAGCTCGAAGCCCCCGGCGGCCGGCGCGACCGAGGAGATGAGCCGCTCGTCGAGTGCGGGCACGGCCTGCCGGGCGAACCAGTCGCCGTACGCGGCGAAGAGGTCCGCCGGGAGCGGCACGCCGTGCTCCGCGCGGACGCCCCTGCTCGCCGCGTAGGCGTCGAGGCCGTACGCCCCCGCCGGGTCGGAGAGGTGGGAGGCCCAGGGTTCCGACTTGAGGAACATGCCGGAGGGCATGGCATGCCAGGACTCCATCGAGCGGCCGAAGGTCCGCGGGCGCAGTCCGTGGGCCGCGGCGTGGGCTGCCACGGACAGCCCGTAGGGCCCGGCCCCGACGACCACCAGGTCCTCCATCGGCTTCGACATCGTGCCTTCCGTGTTCATCGGGGGGTGAGCCGGTCGGGTGCGGTGCGGGGCGGGGGCGCGACCGGGGTGACGGCCGGGTCCGGGCGACGGGGCCGCGGCGGGCGGCGCAGCGCGGCCGGCGCCTTGCGCAGCTGGTGCGCGAGCCAGGCGCTGCCCATGGCGAGCGCGGGCAGCGGATCGTCGGCGGCGAACCAGGCGCACTCGGTCCGCCCCCGCGCGTCTCCGGGCCCGGGCGCGTACCGGCGGCGCGGAGAGGCGAGCAGCGAGAGCACCGCGTAGTTCTCGACCAGGAACCGGCGGCCGTACGCGGGGGAGTGCGGCGGCACGGGGCGGCCGGTGAGGTCCAGGTGGAGCGCCCGGACCACGTCCAGGCCGTCCGGGTCGGTGAAGAGCCGGAACTGCGCGCCGGGCCGGGGGTTGAAGTCCAGCAGGTGGTACGCGCCGGTCGCCCTGTTCAGCCGGAAGTCCAGGTCGCACACGCCCCGGTAGTCCAGCGCGGCGAGGAGCTCGCGGGCGGTCCGGTCGACGGTCGGGTTCGCCGTCCAGCGGCCGGAGGCGGTGAGCCCGGCCCCGTCCGGCCAGGAGCGCTCCTTGCGGCCGGTCGCCCCGGTCGAGCAGCGGCCCGCGGAGTCCACGTACCCGTGGAAGAACCAGTCGAGGTCGCGGCCCGCCGGCAGCAGTTCCTGGAGCAGCAGCCGGCTGCCGGCCTCCGGGGTGCGGGCGTACAGCTCCCGGACCTCGGCCAGGGACCGCACGATCGTGGTGCTCCGCAGCCCGCCGCCGGCCGGGAGCAGCCAGGGCCGGCTCCACTTGGCGACCACCGGGAGGCCGAGCGACCACGCCATGGCGGCGGCCTCGTCGGCGCCCTCGGGGAGTTCGGTACGGGGATGGGGCAGGCCCAGCCCCGCGCAGGTCTCGGCGAGTTCCGCCTTGTCCGCGACCCGGAGCAGCTGCTCCTCGGTCTGCTCGGGCAGCAGGAAGCGCGGGGCGAGTTCGGTGCGGCGGCGGGCCAGGGCGAGGGCACTGACGTCGTCCAGCGGCACGGCGAGTACGGGATGTGACGGGTCGTCGGTGATCTCGTCGGCGATGCGGGCCAGGAGGGCGGAGAGCTCGGTGGAGGAGTCCGTCCCGGGGCGCTCCCGGGCCGAGCGGAGATAGCGCGAACGTGCGACGGGACTGGTGCTCGATTCGATGACGGCGTGGACCGGAATTCCGGCCCGCCCCAGCGAACGCGTGGCGCCGAGCGTGCCGTGATGGAAGGGATTCCGGTCCAGCCGCACGAGGACGGTGGGGACGCTGGTGTCGAAACACTGACGGCGCGGCACGGTATGCCCTTCATCTCGGGTGCCCCAACTGGGCGATGAAATCCTCTAATGGACTACGAGCGGAGGGAAGCCGAGTTCACGATCGGCTCATTAGGAATACTTTCGGAGCATCTGATTGACGGATCGTCAATGGGAGTCCGGCGCGAAGGAGCGGCCATGGAACCTGCACATAGAAGAGCCCCGAGAAGATGGCTGGGGGTGTTCACCGCAGGTCTCCTCGTCACGGGTTCAGCCGTGCTCTCGTCCCCCGCCCACGCCGCAGGACCCGCGCCGGGGAAAGACCCGGGACCGAGCCTCGCCACCGCCATGGGAGCCTTCCTCGACTCGGGCGACCGGGGGGTCGCCCGCATCGGGCAGCTCGAACGGTGGCTCGGCGGCCACGAGCTGCGCGTCGGCCACACCTACCTGCCCGGCGACCTCTGGAAGAACATCGAGGGACCCCCCGGCTTCCTCGACGCCTGGGCCGACTGGCGCAACGAACGCGTCAACCGCTTGCTCGTCCTCAACGTCCCCATGCTGGAGCGCAACGAGGCCCACCTCCCCGACCACGAGGTCCGCCGCCAGCTCCAGCTCGGCGCCGCCGGCTACTTCGACCACCACTTCACGACCCTCGCCGAACGGCTCGTCGAGACGGGTGCCAGGGACACCGTCATCGTCCTCGGCTGGGAGATGAACGGCACCACCTACACCCACCGGTGCGCCCCCGATCCCGCCGCGTGGAAGAGGTACTTCGGCCGGATCGTCAGCGCGATGCGTTCCGTGCCGGGCCAGAAGTTCCGTTTCGACTTCAACCCGAGCCGCGGCCTCGACGCGATTCCGTGGACCGAGTGCTACCCGGGCGACGACGTCGTCGACATCATCGGCATGGATTCGTACGACCAGCCGCGCGGGGTCGGTTTCGACCAGCACGTCAGCGAGCCGTACGGGCTCCAGAAGCAGGTCGATTTCGCCGCCGAGCACGGAAAGCAGATCTCCTATCCCGAATGGGGGCTCTTCCGGAACGGCGACAACCCGGAATACATGCGGCGCATGCTGGACTGGATGAAGCAGCACCAGCCGCTGTACCACACGATCACCGACTACTGCCCGCACGGCGTCTGGCAGTGCGACGACAACCCGCGGTCGTCGCTGGTCTTCCGACAGATGCTCTACGGCGCGCAGCAACCGGACCTGCCGACGGACCCGGTTGACCCGACGATCCCCACGGACCCGACGGTTCCTGTGCCGAAGCCGGAACCGAAGCCTGAGCCCAAGCCGGAACCGAAGCCGGAACCGAAGCCTGAGCCGAAGCCTGAGCCGAAGCCTGAGCCCAAGCCTGAGCCCAAGCCGGAACCGAAGCCCGAGCCGAAGCCTGAGCCCAAGCCGGAGCCGAAGCCTGAGCCCAAGCCGGAACCGAAGCCCGAGCCCAAGCCGGAACCGAAGCCCGAGCCCAAGCCGGAACCGAAGCCCGAGCCCAAGCCGGAACCGAAGCCCGAGCCGAAGCCCGAGCCGAAGCCCGAGCCCAAGCCGGAACCGAAGCCCGAGCCGAAGCCTGAGCCCAAGCCCGAGCCGAAGCCCGAGCCCAAGCCGGAACCGAAGCCCGACTGCTGGACCGTGGACCTCGGTTCGTGGGTGGACAGTTGGATCGGTGGGAGCGTCTGTGTCCCGAAGGGCAACTGGAAGGACGAGGTCGACCTGGACTGGAAGGACGCGCTGAAGGAGGTCTGGCCCTTCTGACGGGAGGGGCGGCGGCGGTGGCGGAGGTCATCCGCCGCCGCGGCCGAGCGCCCGCGCCACCCAGGGGCGTTCCCGCGCCTGCCGGGCCGCCCAGCGGCGGGCGTCGGCCGCGCCCGCGCGCAGCCAGAGGAGGGGGGCCGTACCGCGCCCGGTGAGGAGGAGGCGGCGGTTGCGGACGGGTTCGGGCCGCCAGTGCTGCTTGTACGGCTCGCTGCCCCGCAACATGCTC
Organism: Streptomyces sp. NPDC021012; assembly: GCF_044333355.1. Taxonomy (NCBI): domain Bacteria; kingdom Bacillati; phylum Actinomycetota; class Actinomycetes; order Kitasatosporales; family Streptomycetaceae; genus Streptomyces; species Streptomyces sp. NPDC021012. The sequence goes on along the minus strand of NZ_JBIRQU010000001.1, from coordinate 601,432 downwards.
AGGGTGGCCCGCCCGCCCGCGCTGGTCTCGCGCGCCCCGTGGCGGAGCAGCATCGCCGCCACGTCGACCTTGCGGGCGCGCAGCTCCGGGTCGGCGCCGTACAGATAGCCGCCCGCGAGCCGGGGGGACATCAGGGTCAGGTCGGCGGCGACGACGTCCCCGGCGAGCCGGAACTCGGTGACCATCGCGTCGCCGCGCTCGACCATCGGGCGGACGGCCCGGGTGAGGTGCTGGGCGAAGCGTTCGCTGGTGTGCTCGGCGGTCACGCCCCGGCCCTGCCACTGGAGCCGGTGGAGCTCCAGGAGGCGGCCGAGGGCGGCGGGGACCTCCTCGCCGGACACCACGTGCGCGTCGATGCCGAGCGCGTCCAGCTTCCGCAGCTTGGCGCGGACCCGCTGGGCCTTCCCGGACGGGATCCGTTCGAGGAGCCCCTCCATGGGGACGGCGGGCAGCTCCAGGCAGAGCGAGTCGGGCAGCCGGCGGCGCGGGCCGCGCCAGTGGGCGAAGACGCGCTCGACGGCCGCCCCGGGCCGGACCTCCCGCAGGTCGAGGACCGTGCCGCGGGCGGCCCGCGCGAGGGCGCCGGCCAGGGCGGGCACCGCCTCGGGGCAGTCGTCGTCGAGGAGGACGTCCGTGAAGTCGGTGATGGCACCGCCGAGTTGGGTGAGGACGGGCAGCGGGCCCCGGGCCCGCATCAGGGGCGCGGCGGCGACGAGCCCGCCGTCCTCCCGCCGTACGAGCACCACCCGCAGCGCACCGGGACGGCCGTACGAGAGCCACCAGGAGTGCAGCCAGGAGTGGGACTGGAAGGGGGTGGCGGAGGAGCAACGCCCGTACAGCGCCGTCCACTCGGCCGAAAGCCGCCCGAACTCCTCCTCGTCACGGCAGACCTCGGTCCGCAGGGCTCTCGGGCTCACACCGCCTCCGGCTGGTGCGCGGCGACCGCCGGGGCGGGCACCGAGGCGGTCGCGGCCGGGGCGGTCGCCTGCCGGGAGTGCCGGGCCCCGTCGCGCGCGGCGGCCCGCTTCGGGCGGACGAGGAGGACCAGGCCGCCGAGGAGGCCGCCCGCGCAGCCGCCGACGAGCGCGGAGAGCGGCGCCGAGGGGGAGACGGGGGTGAGGGGCTTGGTGGCGCGGGAGAACTGGACGACCTTCACCCCGGTGTTCCCGGCGACGTGCGAGCTGTCGAGGACGAGCGCGCGGGCCACCCCGTCGGCCATCGAGACCGCCTGGGAGGGCTTCGCCGACCGCGCGGTGATCGAGATCATCGGCGCGTCCGGGGAGGTCGCGGCCTGCACGTTCTTCCGCAGGGTGTCGGCGGTGACCCCCGCCCACACCTGGGCGTCGCCGGTCACCGCGATGTCGGTGGCGACCCGCCCGTACGCCTGGGCGAAGCCGACCACCGACGCGGGGTCGGACTTCTCGGCCGGTACGACGATGACGTAACTGGTCGCCGCGTACTCCGGGGCCTTCAGGGCCCCGTAGCCGCCGCCGAGTACCGCGCCGGCGAGGACGGCCGCCGGGAGGACCGCCCAGCGGCCCGGGGAACGCAGACCTGCGGGGAGGAGGGCACGGGGTGGGGTGCTGTTCATGGGACGGGTTCACTCACTTCGCGGGAGAGGGGGTGCCGTGGACGGCCTGGTCGTAGAGGGACATCAACTGCCGTGCGCTGTGCGCGATGTCGTAGCGGCGGGCGGCCTCCGGGACCGGGAGCCGGGCGAGCCGGGCGCCCTGGATGCCGCGCAGCGCGGAGATCAGCTCGGGCACGGACCCGCCGATCCGGCGCGCGCCCGGCGCCGCGTCCGGGGTCAGGTCGTCGACCGCCGGGCAGGCCACGTACAGCGCGGGGAGGCCCGCGGCGAGCGCCTCGACGACCGCGAGCCCGAAGGCCTCGTCGGGGGAGGTGGACACGAACACGTCCATCGCGGAGAGGAGTTCGGGCAGCGAGGGCCCGAGCTGCCCGCCGGCCGGCGGGTCCGCGCAGGCCCCGAAGAGCAGGATCCGGCCGGCCGCCCCGCACTCCCGGGCGATCCGCAGCAGCTCCTCGCGGTGCTCGCCCTCGCCGACGAGCAGCAGCCGGGCCTCCGGCACCGAGGCCACCGCCCGGACGAGCCGGTCGAACCGCTTCCCGGGCACGAGCCGCCCGACCCCGCCGACGACGTACGCGTCCTCGGGGATGCCGAGCACGCCCCGGGCCAGGCGCCGGGCGCGCGCGTCGAAGGCGAACCGGCCGGTCTCGATGCCGTTCGGCACCACCCGGACGCGCTCCGGGGGCACGCCCCACTCCGCGAGCCGGCGGGCGACGCTGGGCGAGACGGCGACCGTGGACGTGCCGAGCCGCTCGGACGCCAGATAGAGGGCGCGGGTGCCCGCCGAGAGCGGCCGGCCCTCGATCTGCGTCTCGCCGAGGGAGTGCTCGGTGGCGATGACCCGGCGCACCCCGGCGAGCCGGGCCGCCGTCCTGCCGTACACGCACGCCCGGTAGAGGTGCGTGTGCACGAGGTCGTAGCGGCCCTGCCGGACGATCCGGGCCAGCCGGGGCAGCGCCCCCAGGTCGCGGTTCCCGGTCATGCCGAGGTGGGTGACGGGCGTGCCGTCGGCCTCGATGCCCAGGGCGACCGCGCCCGGGTTGGTGAGCGTGACCACCTCGCTGCGCGTCGGCAGGTGGCGGAGCAGGAGCCGCAGCTGCTGCTCGGCGCCGCCGATGCCGAGGCCGGTGATGACGTGCAGGACCTTCACGGCGCACCGACCGCGGCCGGGCCGTACGGGGCGGGGGACAGGTCGCCGGGGTGGCGGCGGCGCAGCGGGTGCAGGACGCGCTTGGCGGTGAGCCGCCACGGGGTGTCGTTCTCGCCGATGTGGACGCGGGGCAGGGCGTACGTGCCGGTGTGCTCGCCCGGGTCGATCGCGCAGGCGTAGCGGTAGCCGGCCTTGCGGACGGCGCGGATCGCGCGCGGGTCGACCCGCCCGTACGGGTAGCAGAAGCCCTCCACCGGCCGGCCCGTCATCTCCTCCAGGAGCTCGCGGCTGTGCCGGGTCTCGGCGGCCAGCGCCGCGTCGTCGGCCTCGGTGAGCGGGACGTGCCGCAGGCCGTGCGAGCCGATCTCCATGCCGGCCTCGGCGATCCGCCGGATGCCGTGCTCGTCGAGGAGCTGCTTGCGCGGCCCGTCCGCGTCCCAGCCGTTCTCGCCGCCGAGGCGGCCCGGCAGGACGTACACCGTCGCCGTGAAGCCGTGCCGGCGCAGCAGCGGCAGCGCCGAGTCGAGGAAGTCCGCGTACCCGTCGTCGAAGGTCAGGCCCACGAGCCCCTTGGCACGGCCCTCGGCGGTGGCGGCGAGCAGTTCCCGCACCGAGACCCCGCGCAGCCCCCGGTCGCCGAGCCAGTGCAGCTGCCGGGCGAAGCGCACGGGGGAGACGGTCACCCGGTACGGATCGTCAGCGGTGTCCGTGATCGAGTGGTACATCGCCACCCACAGGGGCGGCTTCGGCAGCAGGCGGCGCAGCGCGGTGGCGGCGGGCATGGGGGGTCCTCCGGAAGGCGGAGCCGGACAGGGGCGGGATCTCGGGCGCCTTGGCGGCGCAGGCGATGAAGAGCAGGAAGACGCCGACGACGACCAGGCCGGTGACGGCGACGGCGAGGACGGCGGAGCCGATCGCCAGCTGGCAGAGCCAGCCGGTGCCGGTGGCCCAGGCGCCCGCGGTGGCGAGCCGGAGCAGTCCCTCGCCGAGCCGGCCGGCATGGAGGGGGACGGCCTGGCGGTGCGCGCCCCGCAGCAGCAGGACGGCGGTGAGGGTGATGCCGAGGGCGTTGGCGGCGGCGATGCCGACGGCGCCCCAGTAGTGGGCGCCGGGGATTCCGGCGGCGGCGGTCGTGGCGAGTCCGGCGGCCATGGCGGCGGCCGGGTACCAGAGGGGGCGGGCGGCGGAGAAGTAGCAGCGGACGAGGGCGCCGACCATCGTCTGGCCGAGCAGACCGAGCGCGTACACCCGCATGACGGCGGCGGTGGCGGTGGTGTCCTCGCCGGTGAACTCGCCGCGCTCGAAGAGCAGTTCGACGATCCGGGGGGCGGCGGCGATCACCGTCGAGGAGCCGACGAGCACGACGACGGCGGCGAGCAGCAGGTCCCGCTCGACCCGGCGCCGGGCCGCCTCGGGATCGCCCGCCGCGAGCGCGCGGGCGACCACCGGGAAGCTGACCGTGCACAGCATCAGGGAGAGGATCATCGGCATCTGCGCGACCTTCTGCGCGTAGTTCAGATGCGAGATCGCGCCGGCGGGCAGCGGCGAGGCGAGGAACCGCTCGATCAGGGTCTGCGACTGGCGGCACAGCGAGAACACGACGACGGGCGCGACGAGCCCGAGGGCCAGGATGCGGCCCTCGCCCGTGGAGGCGGGCGCGACCTGCCCCTGCCGTCGGGGTGTCCGCAGTTCGCGCAGGAGCGCGGGCGCCTGCACGAGGACCATCAGGACCCCGCCGACGGCCACCCCGGCGGCGGCGGACCGCACCCCCCACGGCTCGCGGAGCACCAGGATCGTGCCGATGATCCCCACGTTGTACGCGACGTAGATCGCCGCCGGCGGCAGGAACCGGCCGTGCGCGCGCAGCGCCGCCGAGCAGTACCCGACCAGGGCGAAGGACAGCACGCAGGTCCCGGTGAGCCGCGTGCAGTCGACGGCGAGCGCCGGATCGGGAAGCCCCGGCGCGAGCGCGGCCACGAGCAGCGGCGCGGCGACGATCAGGACGACGGCGGCGATCCCGAGGGCGAGGACGATACGGGGGAGGGTGCCGCGCACCAGGGCGTGCACCGGGTCCTCCCCGGACAGGGCGCCCGAACGGCGGGCCAGGGCGCGGGAGAAGGCGGGCACCATGATCAGCGCCATCGCGTCCTCGATGAGCAGCGTCGAGGCGAACTCGGGCACCGTCCACGCGACCAGGAACGCGTCGGTCCCGGCCCCGGCCCCGAAGTACCCGGCCATGATCTGGTCCCGCACGAGCCCCAGCACCGCCCCGGCCGCCGTCAGCCCGGCGGTCACGGCCGCCGCCTTCGCGAGGAACCCGCCGCCCCCGGGCGCCCCGGCGCGGGGTGCCCTCGTGCGGGCGTGCGCCCTGCGCCCGGGGGGCGGCTCCGTGACAGCCGTCGCCGTCGCCGGCCGACCGGCGGGGTGACGCGCCACCCGCCGGGCCCTGGTGATCAGCCCGGAGCCCATGGCGCCCCGACCGGCCGCCGCCTCGGGCTCCGCACCGGTCCGGGAGGCCCCGGCGCCCGTACCGGTGGCCCCGGGGGCTTCGTCGGCCCCCGCCCCGTATGCCCTGTGGCCCCCGGAGGGTCCCGTCCCCGGCAGCGCGACGGCCCCCGGGGCCCACGGGGAGTCCGTGGGGCTCGGAGGCGAGGCGGGCCAGGGGTCGGTCAGGGGGGTGCCGCAGGGAGGCCGGGGCGAGGGGGGTGAACCGTCGGCCCACGGCGCGTCCGTGGGCTCCGGTTCCCCGGCCCACGGGTCACGCACGCCTCACCTCCGCCAGCGACCACCAGGCCGCCAGACCGAGGACGACCGACATCAGGACCGTCGAGGGGCCGCCGATGTCCGCGTAGAAGAAGTCGACGAGCTGCCAGACGAGCAGCCCCGTCGCGACGAGCGCGCAGTCCGCGCCGAGCCGCCGGCGCCGCAGCGCGCCGACGAGCAGCGCCACCCAGCCGCCCGCCAGGGCGAGGAGCCCGAGGAGGCCCTGCTCGCTCAGCACGAGCAGGTACATGTTGTGCGGGGAGAGCAGCGGCTGGCGTGCGAAGGCGGCGCCCGCGCCGGCCGTGTCGCTGCCGGAGGAGAGCGCGAGCGAGGCGTTCGAGTCGCGGTACTGGGGGAAGCCCTTGAGACCGACGCCCGTGACGGGCTCCGTCCGCCACATCCGCCCGGCCGCCGCCCACAGCGTGTACCGGTCCGTCACCGACTGGTCCGGCGCGGCCGCCACCTGCGTGATGCTGGCGGCCCGCTCCTTCACCATCTCCGAACCGATCCCGAGGCCGCCGACGAGGACCACCCCGAGCGCGGCCGCCACGAGCGCCACCCGCGCCGCCCGCCGGACCCCGGCCAGCAGCAGCTGGACCGCGCAGGTGAGCACGGTCGCGATCCACGCGCCCCGGCTGAACGACAGCACCAGCGGGACGAAGAGCAGCCCCGCGCAGACCACGGCGGCCGTGCGGACCCGGCCCGGACCGCTGCCGAGCGCGATCCCGACGGCGACGACGAGGCCGTACGCCACGACCGTCGCCATCCCCATCACGTCCGTGGCGCCGAAGGTGCCGACGGCCCGGACGTCCTCGCCCTGGTACGAGGCGCCCGTGCCCGTCAGGTACTGGGCGACGCCGACCGCGCCCTGGAGCAGCGCGAAGGCGACCAGGCCCCAGGCGACCACGGCGAAGTCCCGCCGGTCGCGGATCGTCAGGAGCACGGCCGCCGGGACGAGGACGAAGATCTGCACGTAACGGGCGACGCCCGGCAGGCTCGCCGCCGGGTCGTGCGAGGTGATCGCGGACAGGCAGATCCCGAGGACCGGCAGACCGAGGACGAAGGCCGCCGCGCGGGTCAGCGGCCGGGCCCCGTCGCGCACCACCCGCACCAGGCAGACCAGGACCAGGAGCCCGGAGGCCGCGTCGGCGACCGTCCCCGTGCCGCCGGTGCCGCCCTGCGCGCCGCCGCCGCCCGGGACGAGCAGCAGCGCGATCACGGCGAGGACCGGGGACAGCGCCCCGGCCCGGCGGGCCCAGTCCCGTACGTCCGGCGCCGCCGGCACCGTCACGGCCGTGGCCATCCTCAGCTCCCCGTGGGTCGGACGAGCCCGGCCGCCGTGCGCAGCAGGATGCAGACGTCCTGCCAGAGCGACCAGTGGTCGATGTAGTGGTTGTCGAAGCGGCAGCGGTCCTCGATCGAGGTGTCGCCGCGCAGCCCGTGCACCTGCGCCAGACCCGTCAGCCCCACCGGCATCCGGTGCCGGGCCGCGTACCCCGCGTGGATCTTGCTGAACTGGGCGACGAAGTACGGGCGTTCGGGCCGGGGCCCGACCAGGCTCATGTCGCCGCGCAGCACGTTCCACAGCTGCGGCAGCTCGTCCAGCGAGGACTTCCGCAGGAAGCTCCCGGCCGCGCTCATCCGCCGGTCGCCCGCCACGTTCCACCGGGTCGCCGACTCGGTGTCGTCGGAGGGGCGCAGCGTACGGAACTTCAGCAGCGTGAAGTGGCGCCCGTGCTGGCCCACCCGCTCCTGCCGGAAGAGCACCCCGGGACCGTCCGAGAGCCGCACCGCCAGCGCGCACAGCAGCAGCACCGGCAGCGCCAGCGCGAGCGCGGGCGCGGCGAGCGCGATGTCGAGGGCCCGCTTGGCCCCCTGCCCGGGCCGCTCGCGCAGCGGGACGACGCGCTGCAAGGCGTACCCCCACATGTGCGCGCCCATCGGCCCGTCCTGCTGCCGGCCGCCGGCCCGCCAGGTGGCGCAGCCGTACTGCTGGAAGAGCGACACGAGGCCCGGCTCGTCGTCGAGGAACACCGCGTCGCGCACGGCGTTCTGGATGACCGCGCGGTGGATCTCCTCGGTCGTGGTGAGCACCGGAAGCCCGGCCTCCCCGGCCGCCCGGGGGATCCCGCCCTGCTCGGGGACGCCCACGATCCCGACCGGCCGCATCCCGTACTCGGGGTGCTGGGCGGCCGCCGCGGCGAACCGGCGCGCGGCCCCCGTCCCGCCGATGACGAGCGCCGACCGGGGCCGCTCGCGGGCGATCCGGCGCCGCCGCCCGAGCAGCGCGGCGCGGACCAGGCACACCAGGGCGAGATGCGTGAGGTAGGCGGCGCAGAGCCGCAGCGGCCCGATCGCCAGGGCGGGGGAGTACGCGGCGACCGAGGCCGCCGCCAGGCACCAGGCGAACCCGGCGCGGGAGCCGAGCGCGGGCAGTTCGTCGAGGGCCCGGACGTGCGGGGCAGGCCGGTAGAGCCCCGCCTGCCCGTCGAGGACGAGGACGAGCGCCACGACCGGCAGGACGAGCCGGAGGTCGTGGTGCGCCGTGCTCAGCACCGAAGCGGCGGCGAGGACGGCCACGGCGTCGACCGCCACGAGCGCCGCCACGCCGGACCGCTGCCGCACCCGGCGGTGGCGGGGCAGCGCGAGCCGGCCCGGCGCCCCGCGGCGCGGCGCGAGGGAGGCGAGGCCGAGGGCCTGGCCGGCCGTGGGCCAGGGGCCCGGAGAGGGAGGAACGCTGGTACTTTCCGTGGTCACTGCGCAATCGGCTCTCTGTGCTCGGCCCCCCGCACTCCGGCCAGCTCGCGGTAGACGTCCGCGACGGCCGCGCCCGTGCGCCGGACATCGAATCTGCTGAGGACGTGCTCGTGGGCCTCGCGGCCCAGACGGTGCCGGAGCTCCGGCCTGCCGAGGAGGCGGACCAGGGCGGCGGCGAGCGCTGCCGGGTCCTCGGGCGGGACCAGGCACAGGGGTTCATGGGCGGGCGGCAGGCTCTCGCGGGCCCCGTCCACGTCGCTGACGACGACCGGCCGCCCGGCGGCCATGGCCTCCAGGGGCGCGAGGGCCATCCCCTCCCAGCGGGACGGCAGGACGACCACGTCGGCGGCCCGGTACCAGGGAACGGTGTCCCCGACGGCCCCGGTGAACCGCACCGAAGGACCGGCGCCGGACCGCAGCGCCTCCTCGTCGGGGCCGTCGCCGACCAGCACGAGCCGCGCCGCGGGCACCTCCGCTAGGACGGCCGGCCAGGCGTCGAGCAGGACGTCCTGCCCCTTCTGGCGGCAGAGCCGGCCCACGCAGACGACGGTGGGGGCGGGGTTCCCGGGCGGCCCGTCGGTCGCGAACCGGGCCGTGTCCACACCGTTGTGGACGACGGACCAGTCCGCCGCGACCCCGGCCTCCTCGCCGGTACGCCGCTCGGCCTCGCTCACGCAGAGGATCCGGTCCGCCCACCGGGCGCCGAACCGCTCCCAGACCCGGGCGACCGCTGCCGTCGTCCCCCCGACCGCCTCGAAGGACCAGGCGTGCGGCTGATACACCGTCGGAATTCGTCCCCGCACGGCGAGTCGGGCGCACAGGCCGGCCTTGGCGCTGTGCGCGTGGACGAGCCCGGGCCGGACCGTACGGATCACCCGGGCCAGCTCCCGCGTCTCGCGCAGCACGGCGGGACCGGGGTCGCGGCCGGCCCGCCAGTCATGGGTCTCGGCGCCCTCGGCGCGGACGGCGGCGGAGAGCCCGGTGCCGGGCGGGCAGGCGACCACGACGCGCAGACCGGCTGCGCGCTGGGCGCGGACCAGGTCGACGACGACACGGGCGACCCCGCCGTCGCCGGGCTGGACCGCATGCAGGACGGTGACGGACGCGAGGTCCGTATCGAGTGGTGACCGCACGTCAGCGCCGGACGGAGTCGTATCCGAGGCTGGTCGTACGATCGGCCCGGCCGGCCCCGAATTCGGTGATGACGGAAAGAGCCGCTGAATTCCGCATACAGGATCTCCGCTTTGATGAGAGAAGGGAGGGAAGACCCGAGAAGGCCGGGGGAGAGGAAGGTGTCGTCCGCACGAAATGGGTGAACGCGCGGCGGGCCCGGAAGCAACGTTCGGGAACGTTATAACCCCGATGCGGAGCGATAGTACGCATTAGATGCCCGGAAACGCTAACTCCCGTATCTGTGCGCCCGGTTCCTCGTTGAGCGTGTTGCGCCATTCCACGCCCAGTCGCTCGAATGGCCCTCCTATGGCCCAAAGATCGGTTGAACGTCACCCGTTCGGGAGAGCAACCGATGAAAACCAGGGGCGTTGTTGAGGGAGCCGGGCCGAACAGTCCGCGCAGTCCGAGTTGGATGAATTCGATCGAGGAGCGCCTCCCCATGTCCCGTATCGCCAAGGCCGTTGTCCTGACCGTGGGTGCCGCCGCCGCCGTCGCCGGTGCCACCGGTGTCGCCGCCGCCGACGCCGGCGCCGAGGCCGCGGCCGTGAAGTCCCCCGGTGTCCTCTCCGGCAACGTCGTCCAGGCCCCGATCCACATCCCGGTCAACGTCTGCGGCAACACCGTCAACGTCATCGGTCTGCTGAACCCCGCCTTCGGCAACACCTGCGTCAACGCCTGATCTGGCACGCCTGATCGGTCCTTCCGGAGCCGGTGCGCCCACCCCGCCGGGGCGGGCGCACCGGCTTTCCCCTTGTCCGCACTGGTCCGGTACTCGTTCGGACGCACCCTCGTGCGCCGTTCGGTGCAACGGCGTACGCCCCTTCGAGGGCAGGCTGCGGGGCAGGATTCACTCGAACGGGGACGTGGCGCTCCGTGACGCAGCGGTTGCGGAGGGCTATAACCGCAGGCACCGTGAGAGGGCAGTTGTCCGACGCATAAGGAAAAGGAACACATATGCGTCTCCTGGCCACACGCCGTCTCAGCGCCCTGGCGATATCCGCCGCCCTCACCCTCGGCACGGCGGGACCCGCCTTCGCCGGCGAACACCACCCCGCCACCGCGGCCGACCGGACCGCCCACGCGCCCCTCCCGGACGCCACCGCCCTCGATGCCGACTCCGGGCAGCTGTCCGCGGCCGACGTCGAGGCCCTCAAGGCACAGATCGCCGCGGCGGTCGAGGAGGCGAAGTCCACCGCCACGGCGACCCCGCCGGTCGCGGGCCTCCCGGTGGCCCCGCCGGCCGCCGCCCCCGCGGACGTCGCGTCCGACACCCTCGCGAGCGTCCAGAAGGCGGTCGCCGACCTGCTCGCCGCCGTCACCTCCGGCGACGCCGGCGGAGTCGTACCCACGGTCACCTCGACCCTGACCTCGCTGGTCGACCTGGTCGTCTCCACCGTCCTCGGCGGCGGGTCGCCCACGCTCCCGACGCTCCCGGTCACCGCGCCCGAGCTGCCCGTCGCCCCGCCGGTCACCGCGCCCGAGCTGCCCGTCGCTCCGCCGGTCACCGCGCCCGAGCTGCCCGTCGCTCCGCCGGTCACCGCGCCCGAGCTGCCCGTCCGGTAGCACCCCGCACGCCCGTACCGGCCCGGTATCCACCGGGCCGGTACGGCTGTGCGATCGGCAAATAGCACCGGCTCTCATCGATCGGGTGCAGTACCGAGAAATCCTTCCTCCCGGAGTTTCCGGGGCGCTCACTCCTCGTTACAGAAGCAGAACGAAGTACAGGATTCGGCCAAGAGCCCTGTACGGAACGTGACTTGAAAGCACAGAGGAAGGACTCACTCCATGAAGCCCACCAAGGTCGCCGCGGTCGTCGCCGGTTCGCTGATGGCCCTGGGTGCCGCCGCGCCCGCCATGGCCTCCGAGGCGCTGACCCCCACCAGCCTGAACGGTGGCCTCGAAGCGATCGCCGCCAACGGGCTCAAGAGCGACATGCTGAGCAGCACCACGGACGGCTCCCCGGTCCAGACCGTGACCAAGGCGGCCGACCAGCTGAACACCGCCACCAAGGGCGCCAAGCTCCTCGGCGGCCTCCCGGTCCCCGGCGGTCTTCCGCTGGGCGGCTGACAGCACCTCAGTACCCCTGTCCCCACGGGCACTTACGGCGGGCCTCCGGGCCGCTGTTCCTCACGGTCGGCTGATCGAATGATTTTCTGATCAGCTGCCGTGTGGCCCCGGCTTCACGCCGGGTGCCGACCCATACCCTCTGGCCAATCCCACATGAACGGCGGTGTGGATCAGGCCGGGCGGAGCGAGGGGGGATCCTCGCCGGTCTCTCCCTTTGTCCAGAGGAAGAGCGGTATGCGGTCCATCATCAGCAGGAAAGTACTCACCGCGGCGGCAGCGACCGGCGTCCTGTCACTGAGCGGCGGATTCGCCCTGGCCGCGAACTCCCACTCCGGTGCGGGCGACGGGCCGGGCCCCGGCACGGCCCGCCATGTCCAGGCACCCTTGCCGCCCGGCGTCTGCGACATGCACCACGTCGCGGCAGCCGTCGGCGACCTCTGCGGCCAGCCGGCGGAGGAACCCGACGGCTACGGCGACAACGGGCAGGGCCCGACGGGCCACCCGACCCACCACCCGACGGGCCATCCCACGGGCCACCCGACCGGCCATCCCACGGGTCACCCGACGGGTCATCCGACCGGTCACCCGACGGGGCACCCCACTGGCCATCCCACGGGCCATCCGACGGGTTATCCCACCGGCCACCCGACCGGCCACCCGACGGGTCACCCGACCGGCCACCCGACGGGTCACCCGACGGGTCATCCGACGGGTCATCCGACCGGTCATCCGACGGGTCATCCGACCGGTCATCCGACGGGTCACCCGACGGGTCACCCGACGGGTCATCCCACGGGTCACCCGACGGGTCACCCCACCGGCCACCCGACGGGCCACCCCACCGGCCATCCCACGGGTCACCCCACCGGCCACCCGACCGGCCATCCCACGGGCCACCCCGGTGGTCACCCCTCGGGGCACCCCACCGGCCACCCGACGGAGCACCCCACGGGCTACCCGACCGAGCACCCCACCGGGAAGCCCACCTGTGAGCAGCCCGCTCCCGGTGAGGGGCCGCATGGGTGTGGGGAGCTGCCCCACACGGGCAGTGAGCCGATGCTCATGGGGGCGGCCGCGGTGAGTGCCGCTCTGATCATCGGAGGAGGCGTCGTCTACCTCCGGGGCGGACGGATCGCGCGCCGGCACTGATGTCGCGTCAACCAGGGCCCTCGCCTTCACCGGTGAGGGCCCTGCGCGTTGCTGCACATGGGTTAGTACCGCGACGTTTCGGCCGAGGGGCTCGTTCTCCTCACATGAATCTGCGTTCTCACGCGGGCATGGGCCTCCTCATGACCGCAATCGCCTCCGCCGCCCTGGCCTCTCCCGCCGCCGCCGTCGAGGCACCGGTGGTCGTCCCGCTCCAGGGCCTGGAGCCGGTCCTGCCGATGGACGCGCCGACCGTGGCGACCGGCGTTCCCGTTCCGATGCCCGGTGCGCCCACCGGCTTCCAGAAGGGCGTCGGCGCGCTCCCGGACGTCACCCTGCCGAGCGTGCCGCTCACCGGCACCCTGCCGGAGACCGTCGTGGACGCGCCGCTGCCCCGGCTCCTCAAGGGCAGCGAGCCCGGCAGCGCCGGGCTCAGCAGCCCGCACTCGGAGATGAAGGCGTCCACTCCGGGCGCCATCCTCGGCACCCCGGTGGAGGCCCCGCGCGGCAACGGGCTCGCCGGGATCCCGCATCTGGCGAAGCCTCAGCTCGGGCTCCTCACCCCGGTGCTGAGCGGAGCCCTCGACCCCCAGCTCGGGCTGGCGCCGGACGCGGGCTGACGCGGCCGGTTTCCGTTCATTCGTACGACCTTTGACCGGGCGGGTGAAGACACGATTCTTCCCCGCCACCCCAAGGGCTTTCGGTCGTTGCAAGAGAAGGCTTGTCGCATGGCCGCGGCCCGCGGACCGGAGGCGTCCCGCCGCATCCGGCGGCGGACGGAATCCGGGTTCGCGGGCCATTTTTTCGGTTTTCCTTCCTCCCGTTCGGCCCAATGCCCGTGACCAGGTGAGGGGGCGGGCGTTGAACGGAAGTGACGGCCGTGATTCCTGCGGTCGCTTTCCAGCCCAAGGAGTTCTTGATGTCTCGCATCGCGAAGGCTGCCGCTGTTCTCGCCGGCACGGGTGCCGTTGCCCTCAGCGGAGCCGGCCTGGCCGTCGCCGACGCCGGCGCCGAGGCCGTCGCCGCCCACTCGCCCGGTGTCGCCTCCGGCAACGTCCTGCAGGTCCCGATCCACGTTCCGGTCAACGTCTGTGGCAACACCGTGAACGTCATCGGTCTGCTGAACCCGGCGTTCGGCAACACCTGCGCCAACGTCGACGGTGGCCACGGGCACGGCGACGGCGGCTACGGCGGCTACGGCGACTGATCGCCCCCCGCTTCACACGGATGTCCCCCCGGCCGCTGGGCCGGGGGGACATCCGTGCGTGGGGGCTCAGACGTACCGGTAGATCCGGCTGTGGTCGAACATCGAGGCCGGGGTCACGCCCCAGGGCGCCATCGGCTCGTGCCGGGCGGCGACCTTGCGGTACTGGGAGTCCCCCAGCGGCGGCGGCTCGGCCGGCAGGTAGGCGGCCCCGGGGTTCCGCTGCTGCCAGCGCGACCAGATCAGGTCGACGAAGGAGTGGTGCAGCCAGAAAACCGGGTCGTTCACGGAGCCGCCGCCGAGCATCAGGCCGCCGACCCAGCGGTGCACCCGGTTGTGGACGCGGAAGCGCTCGTTGCCCCGGCCCGGCGCCCAGCCCTCCAGGGCGTTGCGGAAGCCGCTGGAGCTCGTCGAGTTCCAGGGGGCCGCGTCGTACACCCGCTCGCGCATCACCTCGTCGAGCTGGGCCGGGGTGGGGAGCGTGATCGGGTCGCGGGGGCGGCCGAAGTCCCTGGTCAGGTACCGGACGTCGGTCATCGACTGGGTGATCGTCCAGCGTCCGGCGGAGGCCGCGAAGGGCCCCGTCATCACCTGGAGGTCGGCGCGGCGGCCGTTGCCGCCCATGAAGTCCTCGCCCCAGATCGAGGAGGCGGGGGAGTTGTCCCGGGTCCAGTCCCAGTACGGGACGGAGACCGTCGGGTCGATCCGGCGCAGGGCCGTCTCGAACTCGAGCAGGAACTTGCGGTGCCAGGGCAGGAAGCTCGGCGTCATGTGGGCGATGCGGAGCCGCCCTTCGCCGTCGGCCGTGTAGTAGTCGATGTGGGTGCGGACGAAGCGGTCGTACGCACCGGTGCGCTTGAGCTCCAGGACGGCGGCGACGAACTTGCGGCGCTCGGCGCCGGTCAGATCGCGCTGGTTCTTACGCGTGTACACCACGCGGGCTCCCTCCCGTCGGATCGGTGTGGACGCCGTGGGCGCCCGCGAGGGGGGAGAGCCGGGCGGTGCCCAGCTCGTCCACGGCCGCGCGGGTGGCCGCCAGGGGCGTCGGGCAGGACTCGTAGTGGTCGATCGGGGTGACCCAGCCGCCGTCGGCGCAGCGCATCAGGTGCAGCGGCCGGCCGTCGACGAGGGCCGTCGGCTCGCCCCCGGGACCGGAGAAGCCGAGCAGCCGGCGGCCCCGGTACATCTCGTCGAAGGCATGCGGATCGCGCGTACCCCCCGATTCCGGCAAGGCCGGTTCCGGCCGGGCCGTGATGCGGCCGAGCGCACCGCCGGTGAAGGCGGTGACGGCCAGGGCGAACAGGGACCGCAGTGCGACGCGGCGCGGGACGATCATCAGTGATCTCCTGGTGGTCGGCTTATGCCCTCAGGGCACAACGATGAAAACCCGCGTTCGTTGCGGCGGATATGGCAGCGGCGTGAATGTCGGCCGTTCGAGTGAATTCGGCACGGGGAACGGGTGGTTGGAGCATTAGCATCCCGATTCATGACCACTTCCAACGTCGTTTCCTCGGCGCGCAGCGCCTCTCCGCTGGGAACTCTCACGGTGATTCCGTGGTCCAGCGAGCCCTCCGCCGAATCGGCGGGAACGCCGTTCCTGATGGCGTATTCGCTCGGCGACGGCCGGGACGGGCCGGAGGCCGGTCAGCAGGCGATGCGCGCGGCCCTGGAGTCGATGGACCTCACGGTCGGCGACCGGCTCTTCGACCTGGAGAAGGACGCCGGGATCAAGGCCTCGCTGCTCGTCGAGGCGGGTTCGGCCGTCCTCACCCTGCCCTTCCTGAAGGTGCAGTGCCCGGTGCCGGACGAGTGGCAGGCGGCGGCGCGCGAGCAGGGCAAGGTGTACTTCATCTGCTCCGTACGCCCCTGGGCCGAGGGCGTGCCCGGACAGCCCGTCGACGAGGCGCGGCTGCGGGCCTTCGTCTCGGACGAGGAGATGCTCGCCGACAGCGCCCACGTCCTGCTGCCGGTCCGCCGCGTCCAGGGCTGAGCGGGAAGGGGCGGGCCATGGCGACGGTGGACGTACGGGGAGGGGTGCCGGGTCAGCGGCGGGACGGGGCCGCGCGGGAGACCGACGGGACGGTCGGCGCGAGCCGGGCCCTGGGCTGGCTGCTCGTCGTCACCGGGGCGGCGGGCGTCCTCGCCGGCTGGGTGATCACGATCGACAAGTTCAAGCTCCTCGAAGACCCCGGTTTCCAGCCGGGGTGCAGCCTGAACCCGGTCGTGTCCTGCGGCAGCGTCATGAAGAGCGAGCAGGCGGCGGTGTTCGGCTTCCCGAACCCGATGCTCGGGCTCGTCACGTACGCCGTCGTCGTCGCCGTCGGTGCCGGGCTCCTCGCCGGGGCCCGCTACCGGGGCTGGTTCTGGCTCGGCCTCAACGCGGGGACGCTCTTCGGGGTCGGCTTCTGCACCTGGCTGATGTACCAGTCGCTGTACGAGATCAACGCGCTGTGCCTGTGGTGCTGTCTGGCCTGGACCGCGACCATCGTCATGTTCTGGTACGTCACCGCGCACAACGTCCGGGAGCGGGTGCTGCCCGCCCCGGCGGGGCTGCGGACCTTCTTCGGCGAGTTCGCCTTCGCCCTGCCCGTCCTGCACATCGGGGTCGTCGGGATGCTGATCCTGACCCGCTGGTGGGACTTCTGGACGAGCTGACGTGAGCCGACCTTCCTCCCGGCTCCCCCGGTTCACCTGGCCGCGGGCCGCACTGACCGTGCTGCTCGCGGCCGTCGCCGTGTGGCTGCTCGTGCCCGACCGCGGCGGGGCGCCGACCGCGCCCGAGGGGGAGCCGGAGCCGCTGACGGGAGTCCCCTCGGGCTTCTTCACCGGCTCGGACGAGGCCGGGGTGCGGCGGATCGCGCAGGTGCAGGAGTGGCTCGGCGGCGACTCCCTGACCGTCGGGCACACGTATCTGCCGGGCGACCGCTGGTCCAACATCGAGGGGCATCCGGCGCTGTTCACGCCCTGGGCGCGCTGGAAGGCGGAGCGGCCGGGGCGCCTGTTCGTGCTGAACGTGCCGATGCTCGACCGCAACGAGGCCGGGCTGCCGGACGCCGAGGTGCGGGCGGGGCTGCGGCGGGGCGCGGCCGGCGGGTACGACGGGCACTTCCGGACCCTGGGGGAGCGGCTCGTGGCGCACGGGCTCGGCGACGCGGTCCTGGTGCTCGGCTGGGAGATGAACGGCACCACGTACAGCCATCGCTGCCGCCCGGACCCGACGGCCTGGAAGGCGTACTGGCGGCGGGTGGCGGGGGTGCTGCGGGGGGTGCCGGGGCAGCGGTTCCGGCTCGACTTCACGCCGAGCCGGGGTCTGGACGCCATCCCGTGGCCGCACTGCTACCCGGGCGACGACGTCGTCGACATCATCGGCATGGACGCGTACGACCAGCCGGCCGGGCTCCCCTTCGAGGAGCAGGTGGACGAGGAGTACGGCCTCGCCCACCACGTGCGCTTCGCGGCGGCGCACGGCAAGCCCGTCTCGTACCCGGAGTGGGGGCTGTTCCGGAACGGCGACGACCCTGCGTACGTACGGGGGATGCTGGCCTGGTTCGCGACGCACCGGCCGGTCTACCAGACCGTCACCGACTACTGCCCGCACGGGGTGTGGGGGTGCACCGACAATCCGGCGTCCGCGCGGATCGTCAGGGGCGCGCTGGGGGCACCGTCAGGCCGGTCCTGAGGGTGTCGACCGTGCGGTCGAGGAGGGTGACGAGGTCGTCGGTGCGGCCGTGTTCGGCCCAGTGGAGGGTGGCCTCGCGGAGCGCGCCGAGGACGGCCGCCGTGAAGATCCGTACTTCGAGGCCGTCGGCGTCCCGGCCGGTGCGGTCGGCGATGGCGCGGGCGAGGCGGCGGCCGGTGGTGGCGGTGGTCTCGGTGAGCCGGGCGCGGACGGCGGGGATCTCCACCATGAGCCGGGCGCGCAGCCGGGTCTCCTCGGGCTCCGTGTCGAGGGCGGTGCGGACGGCTTCGAGGACGACCGCCCGGAGCGATTCGAGCGGCTCCTCCGCGGCGGGGCGGGCGCGCAGCCGGGCTTCGAGCAGGTCGTCGTCCTCGTCGCCGAGGAGGATGTCCTCGCGGACGGGGAAGTAGCGGACGACGGTGGAGGGGGAGACCTCGGCGGCCGCGGCGATGCGGTCGGTGGTGGTGGCGTCCCAGCCGTGCTCGGCGGCGAGCCGGTAGGTGGCCTTCCGGATCGCCGCGCGGGTCTTGGCCTTCTTGCGTTCGCGGAGGCCGGGGCGGTCGTTCATGACCCCATCGTCCCAGCTCAGGCGTGCTGGTAGGCCACCAGCGAGATGCCGACGTAATGGACGATGAAGGCCGCGAGGGTCAGCGAGTGGAAGACCTCGTGGAAGCCGAACCAGCGCGGGGAGGGGTTCGGGCGCTTGATGCCGTAGATGACGCCGCCCGCGCTGTAGAGCAGTCCGCCGACGATGACGAGGACGAGGACGGCGATGCCGCCGGTGCGCATGAAGTCGGGCAGGAAGAAGACGGCGGCCCAGCCCATCGCGATGTAGCAGGGCGTGTACAGCCAGCGAGGGGCGCCGACCCAGAAGACGCGGAAGGCGATGCCGGCGGCGGCCGCGGCCCAGACCGCCCACATGAGCGGCTTCGCCGTGGAGTCGGGGAGCAGCAGCAGGGTGAGCGGGGTGTAGGTGCCCGCGATGATCAGGAAGATGTTGGCGTGGTCGAGGCGCCGGAGCACGGCCTCGCCGCGCGGGCCCCAGTTGCCGCGGTGGTAGAGCGCGCTGATGCCGAAGAGCAGGCAGGCGGTGAGGACGTAGATCCCGCAGGCGATGCGGGCGCGGGGCGAGTCGGAGAGGGCGACGAGGACGAGGCCCGCGACGATCACGGCGGGGAACATGCCCGCGTGCAGCCATCCTCTGAGCCGGGGCTTCGTCGGGAGCGGCGCGGTGCGCTCGGTCGGGATCACTTCCGGCGTGGCTGCAGTCATGGAACGGAATCCTAGCTACGCCTCCGTAGGTACCGGATATGAGTGGCGATGCTCACGTGTGCACCCCCCTGGACATATGGGCGAATGAGTCGGATGATCAAATGAGTGCGGTCGGCACCGGATGAGCAGCTACGACGCATCCGGGTCGCAGCCCCCACGGGGCATACAGCGGAATACACCCCTCAACAAGGAGCAATCGTGGCGCGCGACAACGCGGCTCCCCTTCCCACCCAGCACCAGGAGCTCGTCTCCTGGGTGAACGAGATCGCCGAGATCACCCAGCCGGACAACATCGTCTGGTGCGACGGATCCGAGGCCGAGTACGAGCGCCTGTGCGAGGAGCTCGTCGCCAAGGGGACCTTCAAGAAGCTCGACCCGGTCAAGCGTCCGAACTCGTACTACGCCGCCTCCGACCCGTCCGACGTCGCGCGCGTCGAGGACCGGACCTTCATCTGCTCCGAGAAGGAGGAGGACGCGGGCCCGACCAACCACTGGAAGGCCCCGGCGGAGATGAAGGAGATCTTCGCGGGCGAGAAGGGCATCTTCCGCGGCTCCATGCGCGGCCGCACCATGTACGTCGTGCCCTTCTGCATGGGCCCGGTCGGCTCCCCGCTCTCCGCCATCGGCGTCGAGATCACCGACTCCGCGTACGTCGCCGTCTCCATGCGCACCATGACCCGCATGGGACAGGCCGTCCTCGACGAGCTCGGCACCGACGGCTTCTTCGTCAAGGCCGTCCACACCCTCGGCGCCCCCCTGGAGGAGGGCCAGGAGGACGTGCCGTGGCCGTGCAACTCCACCAAGTACATCTCGCACTTCCCCGAGACCCGCGAGATCTGGTCGTACGGCTCGGGCTACGGCGGCAACGCCCTGCTCGGCAAGAAGTGCTACGCGCTCCGCATCGCCTCCGTCATGGCGCGTGACGAGGGCTGGCTCGCCGAGCACATGCTCATCCTGAAGCTGACGCCGCCGCAGGGCGAGGCCAAGTACGTGGCCGCCGCCTTCCCGTCGGCCTGCGGCAAGACCAACCTCGCCATGCTGGAGCCGACCGTCCCCGGCTGGACCGTGGAGACCATCGGCGACGACATCGCCTGGATGCGCTTCGGTGAGGACGGCCGCCTCTACGCCATCAACCCCGAGGCCGGCTTCTTCGGCGTCGCGCCCGGCACCGGCGAGCACACCAACGCCAACGCCATGAAGACCATGTGGGGCAACTCCGTCTTCACGAACGTCGCGCTCACCGACGACGGCGACGTGTGGTGGGAGGGCATGACCGAAGAGGCGCCCAAGCACCTCATCGACTGGAAGGGCAACGACTGGACTCCGGACTCGGAGACCCCGGCCGCCCACCCGAACGCCCGCTTCACCGTCCCGGCCGGGCAGTGCCCGATCATCGCGCCGGAGTGGGAGGACCCGAAGGGCGTGCCGATCTCGGCGATCCTCTTCGGCGGCCGCCGCGCCTCCGCCGTCCCGCTGGTCACCGAGTCCTTCGACTGGAACCACGGCGTCTTCCTCGGCGCGAACGTCGCCTCCGAGAAGACCGCCGCCGCCGAGGGCAAGGTCGGCGAGCTGCGCCGCGACCCCTTCGCCATGCTGCCGTTCTGCGGCTACAACATGGGCGACTACATGGCCCACTGGGTCAAGGTCGGAGCGAACGCGGACGCGGAGAAGCTCCCGAAGATCTACTACGTGAACTGGTTCCGCAAGAACGACGCGGGCAAGTTCGTCTGGCCCGGCTTCGGCGAGAACAGCCGCGTCCTGAAGTGGATCGTCGAGCGCCTCGACGGCAAGGCCGAGGGCGTCGAGACCCCGATCGGCGTCCTGCCGACCGCCGAGTCCCTCGACACCGACGGCCTGGACCTGCCGGCCGAGGACCTGGAGTTCCTCCTCACGGTCGACCGTGACGTGTGGCGCGAAGAGGCCGCCCTCGTCCCCGACCACCTGAACACCTTCGGCGACCACACGCCGAAGGAGCTGTGGGACCAGTACAACGCGCTCGTGGAGCGCCTCGGCTAGTCCCCCTCGAACTCGTGGTGGGCTGCCCCGAAACACCGCCCTGACCAGTGGGGTCACGACGGTCCACCACGACGCAACCGGCCCCCGGAGCCCCCTCAGGCTCCGGGGGCCGGCGCATGTCCTCAGTCTCCCCGCTCCTCCACGTACCGCGTGTGGATCTCCTGGCGGATCGCCTCCGCGTCCCGGAGGGCGGCCGCGATGGCCGTCGCCTCCTCGTGGAGCGCGGCCAGTTGGCGTTCGAGGTGGCTCTCCGGCGGCTCGGCGCCCGGTGTGAACCGCGACCACCACCGGGTCCGTACGAAGGTGTCGACGGCCTCCGGGATGTCCTGCCGCACCGCGCGGCCCAGGACGTGCAGATGGTCCGGGTCGCTCACCCAGCCCGGTTCGAGCAGGGCCTCGACGAGGGTGGCGAGCCCGGTGAGCTTCTCGCGGGCGGACGGCGGCAGCTCCACCTCGGTGAGGTACGCGCGCAGGGTCGCGAAGTCGGCCCGCAGGGCGTCGAGCTGCTCGCCCGCGTCCGGGAAGCGCGGGGTGCCGGGCCGCTCGGGCGGGGCGATCAGCGCCCCCGCCGCGTACAGGCCGCCGACCACCAGCGGCCACAGTCCGCCGGCCGCGCCGGTGAGGGCGATCCCGACGCCGACCAGGCCGAGGGCGCTGCCGGTGAGGTTCTTGCGGGACTCGGCGTACCGGAGCAGCCGGCTACTGGTAGCCACGGATCTCCTCGAAGGCGCCGTCGAGCGAGCCCTTGGTGGCGTCGAAGAGCTTGCCGCCGGTCAGGCTCGCGATGTGGTCGAGCTCGCCCCGGTCGGAGTCCCCGAAGAGGATCGGGAAGACCGGGGTGCGCTGCTGCCCGGCCGGGAGGGAGCGGTAGAAGGCGTCGAAGGCGGTCGCCGGGTCGCCGTCGGTGTTCTCCCCGTCCGTCATCAGGACGACCGAGGTGAAGGAGTCGTCGCCCGGGGCCTTGCCGAGGAAGCGGTAGGCCTCCTGGAGGCTGGAGTAGACGGCGGTGCCGCCGGAGGCCGAGAGCTTCCCGGCGTCGGCGCGGATCGCGTCGAGCGCCGCCTTCGGGGAGGCCGGGTCGACCGTGTGCGTACGGACCTCGTCCTGCTTCACCGAGGAGCCGAAGGGCATCAGGGTCACCTCCTCCCGGTCGCGGAAGTCCTCGGTCAGCTCGGTGAGCGCCGACTTCAGCCGGTCGAGCCGCTCGCCGCCCATGGAGCCCGAGGTGTCGAGCACGTACACCGTGCGGGAGGGCCTGCGCAGGGTGTTGTCGTACGCGTCGAGCAGCCCGTCGGCGACGGCCCGGCTGCCCGGGAACGGCAGTTCGCGGCGCGGGTCCCGGGCGAGCGCCGGGGCCGGGGGGACCCCGGCGACGACCGGGCGGCGCAGGGTCGTCCCGGTGATCCGCCGCTGGGCGTCCGGGGTGCGCAGCCAGGTGGTGAGCCGGCCCGCCGCCTCCTTCGCCTCGGGGCGGGCGGAGGTCAGCAGGGTGAGCGGGTAGTCGGCGGTCACGACACCGTCGGACGGGCGGATCACGGTCAGCTTCTCGGGCGCGGACAGCAGCACGGACTCGTAGTTCACGAGCGCGTCGACGTCGGTGCGGCGGGCGTAGGCCGTGGCGAGCCAGCCGGAGGAGCCCGAGGTCAGCTTCTGGCCGGTGAAGAACTCCTTGAGCTTCGGGGTGGCCTTGGTGACGTCCTCCTTGGTGAGGGCCGACTGGGCGCCGGAGAGCCCGGAGGCGACCGAGACGAGCGCGGAGAAGCCGGAGTTGGAGCGCTTGGGGTCGGTCATGCCGTACGTCAGTCGACCATCGGCGACGGCTCGGTGCAGCTGTGACCAGGTGACCTTCGCCGGGTCCCAGCCGAGCCGGGCGACGGCCGCGGGCCGCACGCCGACGGCCACCGGCGAGGTCATGATCGGCGTCTCGCCGGTGATCTTCTTCGCGGTGTCCGGGCGGAGCCGGAGGTAGTCGTTCGAGGAGAGCCAGACCGCGTCGTACGCCTTGTCCGCCTCGCCGGACGCGATGCGCTCGACGGCGTCCAGGGTGCCGGCGTAGGTGGGGCGGACGGTGATCCCGGTCGCCTTGGCGGCCTCGTCGAGGACGGGGGCCATGTCGGCGAGCTCGGAGGAGGCGAGGACCCTCAGGGTGCCGGTCCTGTACTCCGTGCTCCGGGCTTCGGGACGGCCGCTGTCGTCACCGCCGCCGTCGCCGCCGGAGCAGGCGGTGGCGAGGAGGGCGAGGGCCAGGCCCGCGGCCGCGCGGGTCAGGGTGCGGGTTCTCATACGGGTTCTCATGCGGGGCCGCCCTCCAGGGAGCTCGTCCGGTGGCTGCGCTCCAAGTGGGCGCTCGCCTCCTGGAGTTCGGCCGTCAGGGACTCGACCGTCGCCGCCATCGACTCCGTCGCCCGCGCCTTGTACGTGTCGATGGCGTCGAGCGTGCGGTAGATCTGCTGGAAGGCGGTACGGAGCGTCTCCGCGCCCACCGCCGGGTCCGCCGCGATCCGCTGGATCTCGCCCGCCTGGCCTTCGAGCATCGCGGCGTTGCCCTCGATCAGCTTCTCGGTCGTCGAGCGCAGCGCCTTCACCTGCTCGGTGACCTTCCGCTGGTTCTCCAGGGCGGCCGCGAGCATGACCGCGATCCGCAGCGCCGACACGGTCGTCGTCGCCGCCCGCTCCACGCCCTTGATCAGCTCGTCGTTGTTCCGGCGGACCACGTCCATCGCCAGGTATCCCTGGGCGCAGACGGCGAGCTGGGTCAGCAGGTCCTGGTGCTTCTGCCGGACCGGGAAGAGGACGTCGGCGCGGAGCGCGTCCGCCCGCGCCGGGTCGGGGGCGAGGGCGATGCGCTCCTCCACGGCCGCGTCGAGGGCGTCGGTGAGCACCGCGTACTCCTGGAGCTTGCCCATGGTCTCCCACAGCCGGGCCCGCTCGGTCCGCAACGCGGCGTTGTCGCGGTGCAGTTCGTCCCGGCCGCTGCGCAGCGCGTCGACGATCCGGTTCAGGGTGGCCTGCGAGGAGGCGTACCGGGCGACGTGGTCGCGCAGCTTGTTGCCGCCGGGCAGCTTGGAGAGGAGGCCCTTGAAGCCCTTGGCGGGGGTGTCGCGGGGGTCCAGGTCCTCGACCGTGCGCCGGAGTTCGACGAGGGAGGAGCCGACCCGGGCCTGCGCGTCGCCGCCGCCCGCGCCTTCGCTCAGGGAGCGGACCGTGCGGTCCAGCATCCGGTTCGACTGCTGGGCGGCGGAGCGCATCTCGCCCGAGCCGAGCGCCGTGATCTCGTCGACCCGGCCGGCGAACTCGGGGGAGCGCGGGTCGAGTCCGGACAGCGCGCCGACGTACTCCTCGGCCCGGCGGGACATCTCCGTGCGGACCGACTCGTCCAGCGGCACCAGGCCGGAGGCCTGCTCGGCGCGGACGGCGGGCACGGGCTCGGGCGGGGTGAGGACGAGCGGGGCGTCGTCCTCGGGCGGTGTCAGGGCCATCGTCCTTCTCGGATCGTTCGGCGTCGTCATGCGGTGTCCCCCTGGTCGCGGGCCCGCAGCGCCATCTGGTGCAGCACCTCGCTGGTGGGCACGGGCGCCTGGCGGACTCCGGTCAGCGTCTGGTTGAGGTATGCGGTGTGGCCGTCGGTCGCGGCGGTGAACTCGCTCGCCGCGCCCTGCGGCCGGAAGCCGTGGCGGACCGCGAGCTTGCGCAACTCGGGGTCGGTGGAGAGGAGTTCACCGAGCGCCCGGCCGTTCTCGGTGAGCGGTACGAGGGTGTGGTCGCTGTTGACCGTGGTGTCCGGGTAGAGGACGACGAGGTCGCCCATGGGGCGCCCGGCGAGCAGCTGGGCGGCGACCTGCGACTCGTACACGAGGACGAGCGGGTTGCCGACGCCGCTGACGAAGTCCCGGAAGGGCGCGTCCGAACTCGACTGCTGGGCGCCCTGCACCTCGACGAGCTTGCGCATGAGCGGGGCCGTGCGGGTGACGGCGGCCTTGTCGCCCGCGACCCGCCCGCCGTCGGCGACGTAGCTCGCGGCGGCGAGGTACAGCGCGCCGGAGCTGGAGGCCACCGGGTCGGTGGAGGTGATGAAGAGGGTGCCGCTCAGCTCGGCGTGCCCGGCGGAGCCCTTGAGCTGCTGCCAGGTCCGGTCGGCGCGGGCCGCCGCGAGGTAGGCGTCCATCTTCAGGGTGCCGCTCGTGCCGCGCGGGCCGAGGGTCGCCAGGCCGTTGGCGGCGAGGACCTGGGCGGCGGCGCTGTGCGCGACGACGACGAGCGGCGAGTAGAAGGGCCGGAGCGGGGCCGACAGCGCCTTGTCCTTCGCCTTCGCCTGCGCCTTGGCGCGGATCTCGTCCGCCGGCCCCTTGGAGGAGGGGAAGGCGAAGTCGTAGCCGTCGAGGGGCAGTTCCTCCATGTCCCAGGACCCGGAGGTCTCGGTGGCCACGGTGAAGCCCTTGGCGGACAGGGCCTTCACCACCTGCGGATCGGCGAAGAACTCGGCCTTCTCCGACCCGATGACTCCTCGCACGGTCTTCGTTGCCGTGCCCGTGTCCTTGTCGCCGCCCGTCACGAGGACGGCGGCCACGCCGCCGAGGAGCAGGACGGCCAGGACGATTCCCAGGATGCGTCTCACGCGGGCAGCGTGCTCGCGGAAACCCACATTCCAGGGGGAGTTGGGTGTACGGCGGGTGAAGGAGCGATCCCGGTACCGAACCGGAGCGGGGGCCGCCGTATCCCGGGTGTTCGGGCTTTGGTGGGCGCCCGGCCCGCGTGGTTCGTGCCACGCGGGCCGGGGCCGTCAGGGGGCGGCGACCAGGGGGGTGTCCCCGGCCAGTGCCGCGGTGTGCGCGTCCATGCGCCCGGCGGCGAGGATCGCGGCGGCCGTGTCGGCCCGGGAGGCGGCGACGACCAGTGCGCGGCCCGCGAGGGCGTGGGCCCTGCGGTGCAGCTCCTGAGCGGACGAGCCGCTCAGTCCCGCGTGCCGTGCGGGGGGTGCGCCGCGCAGCCGCGCCACCTGCCGGGCGATGAGCTCGCCGGCTTCCGTCTCGCCCAGCTCGTCGGTGACGGCGAGCAGGGCGGCGAGGTGTCCGGCGAGCTGGATGTCCAGCTCCTCCTCGCGGGAGCGGTGCGGGTACGTGGCCTGGGCGTCGTCGGCCATCCGGTGGACCGACTTGGAGCGGATCGGTTCGTACATGGGGATGGCCTCCTGAGGTGCTCTGCGGCCATCCTAGCTTAGATTCGGTCTAAAGTTGAGTGTTGTCCGGAGTGGTGGGCTACGGCTGGCTGTACCCGTCCAGGAACCGGCCGATCCGCGTCACCGCGTCCGCCAGGTCCGCGGCCGCCGGCAGCGTGACGATCCGGAAGTGGTCGGGCTCGTGCCAGTTGAAGCCCGTCCCGTGCACCACCATGATCTTCTCGGCCCGCAGCAGGTCCAGGACCATCTGCCGGTCGTCCTTGATCTTGTACACGTTCGGGTCGAGGCGCGGGAAGAGGTACAGCGCGCCCTTCGGCTTCACGCACGTCACGCCCGGGATCTGCGTCAGCAGCTCGTACGCCGTGTCCCGCTGCTCCAAGAGCCGCCCGCCCGGCAGCACCAGGTCCTCGATCGACTGCCGGCCCTGGAGCGCGGCGGCCACCGCGTGCTGCGCCGGCATGTTCGCGCACAGGCGCATGTTGGCGAGGATCGTGAGGCCCTCGATGTACGAGGACGCGTGGTGCTTCGGACCGCAGACCGCGAGCCAGCCCGAGCGGAAACCGGCCACCCGGTAGTTCTTGCTCATCCCGTTGAAGGTCAGGACGAGGAGATCGGGGGCGATCGCGGCGGTCGGGGTGTGCGTGGTGCCGTCGTAGAGGATCTTGTCGTAGATCTCGTCCGAGCAGACGACCAGGTTGTGGCGGCGGGCGATCTCCGTCAGCGAGCGGAGCATCTCGTCGTCGTAGACGGCGCCCGTCGGATTGTTCGGGTTGATGATCACGATCGCCTTGGTGCGGTCGGTGATCTTCCGCTCGATGTCCGCGAGGTCCGGCATCCAGTCCGCCTGCTCGTCGCAGCGGTAGTGCACGGCCGTACCGCCCGCGAGCGAGACCGAGGCCGTCCACAGCGGATAGTCCGGGGCCGGGACGAGCACCTCGTCGCCGTCGTCGAGCAGCGCCTGCATCGACATCTGGATCAGCTCCGAGACGCCGTTGCCGAGGTAGATGTCCTCGACGGAGAGCGGGATGCCCTTCGTCTCGTAGTGGCTCATCACCGCCCGGCGGGCCGAGAGCAGCCCCTTCGCGTCACCGTAGCCGTGCGCCTCGGAGAGGTTGCGCAGCACGTCTTCCAGGATGGCGGGCGGACACTCGAAGCCGAAGGCGGCCGGATTGCCCGTGTTCAGCTTGAGGATGCGATGACCCGCGGCTTCGAGCCGCATCGCCTCTTCGAGCACCGGACCCCGGATTTCGTAACAGACGTTGGCGAGCTTCGTGGACTGGATCACCTGCATGACGAGAGCTTACGGCGAGGTCGGCCGCGACGCGGGGTGTTTTGGGACACGTCGGACAGCGGGCGGGTGCGCCGGCGTGTGACCCGGATCGCATCGACGCTGTCGTGCTCCCTACAATCCGGCCCATGAGCCACCACGACCCCGGAGCCTCCGGACCCCGGCGCGCCCGCCGCCGCCACGCCCCCGCACGCCGGGGCCGCGGAGCGGTGTGGCTGCTCGCAGGCGGCGGCGCCACCGTCCTCGGGCTCGCCGCCGCCCTGCTCGCGGGCGGCCTCGGCAAGAGCGGCGGCTCACGGCCCCCCGTCGAGGGCGGGGCGGACGGGCCGCCCGCGATGATCCAGGCCGACCCGTCGGACGGCACCCCGGACTCCTCCGGCTCCTCCGCCTCCCCGGGCTCCTCGGGCGGCGGCGCCACGTCCGTGCCCGGCGGTGCGTCCCCGTCCGCGTCGCCCACCGCGACGACCAAGGGCACCGCTGCTCCGTCCGGGGCCGCGACCACCGCCCCGGACGCCCAGCCGTCCGCCACCGCCACCACCCCGGACGGCGACCGGCCGGACAAACCGGGCAAGGGGCGGGGAGTCGGCAGGAAGCCGAGGTAGCGGGGCCCGCGCGCGCCTGCGGACCGGCAGCGAATCGGGGGACCCCGGGCGGTCGGGATAGGTTGGCACGTCATGTGGGTCTTCAGTGCTTCCGGATGCCGGTGGCTGGGTGCGGGCGGGTCGCTCGCCGTCGCCGCGGGCGGGTACGCGGCCGGCACCCTTCCGATACTCGGCGGCGGGCCGCTGTGGGAGCCGCGCGGCTCCGCGCCCGCCCTCGCCGGCGCCGTCCTCGCGACCCTCGGCCTGACCCTCCTCGTCGCCGCCTGGTGGCGCTACGGCGTCCTCCTCGCCCGCGGCCTGCGGCACGGGGTCCTCGCCACCCTCGCCTGCTGGACCGCGCCGCTGCTCCTCGCCCCGCCGCTGCACAGCGCCGACGTCTACAGCTACATCGCCCAGGGCGCGATGGTCCTCGAAGGCCACGACGTGTACGGGGCCGGGCCGTCGGTTCTCGGGCCGGGGGATCTCGGGGCCGACGCGGCGGCGAGCGTCGGCGGGAACTGGACCCACACCCCCGCCCCGTACGGGCCCGCCTTCCTCCTCCTCGCCGCCGGCGTCGTGAAGCTGACCGGCGGGGCGATCGTGCCCGCCGTCCTCGGCATACGGCTGATCGCCCTCGGCGCGCTCGCCCTGATCGTCTGGGCGGTACGGGGATCCGGCGGCGGCGGGGGCGCGCTCTGGCTCGCCGCCCTCAACCCGCTGCTCCTCGTCCACGTCGTCGGCGGCATGCACAACGACGGGCTCATGATCGGCCTCATGCTCGGCGGCGTCCTGCTCGCCACGCGCGGGCGGTGGGTGCTCGGCAGCGTCCTCGTCGGCCTCGCGATGATGATCAAGTCACCGGCGGCGGTGGCCCTGCTCTTCATCGGGGTGATGATCGCGCGAGGCGGCGGCGTACGGGGCCTGCTGAAGGGCCTCGTCCTGCCCGGCGCCGTCGCTGGGGCGGTGGCGGCGGGGGCTTCGGTCCTCGCCGGGACCGGTTTCGGCTGGCTGCGGACGCAGAGCGTGGCCGCCGCCATCCACACGCCCTTGTCGCTGACGAGCGACCTCGGCCTCGGTCTCGGGCTGCTCCTCGGGGGCGAGGCGGAGCCCGTGAAGGGCGCCGTCCAGAAGCTGGGGCTGCTTCTCGCTTTCGCGGTCATTGTGGCCCTCGCGTGGCGGGCCTACCGGGGCCGTCTCGATCCCGTCCTCGGGCTCGGGCTCTCGCTGGTCGCGCTCGTGGCGCTGTCGCCGATGGTGCAGCCCTGGTACCTGCTGTGGGGGACGGTCGTCGTCGCGGCGGTCGCCTGGCGGGGACGGGCGGGGCAGGTGCTTGCCGTGCTGTCGGCGGCGCTCGTGTACGAGACGCAGCCGTCGGGGCACACGCCTTGGTACGGGTTCGTGCTGGCTGGGGCGGTGCTGGCGGTCGGGCTTGTGTGGGTGCGGCGGGAGCCGTGGGTCTCCGGAGGAACCGTGGCGGACGTCGTTCCGCCCCAGCGCACGCGCGGTCCGCGACCGGCGGTGGCCCGGGACTCAGTGGACCTCCGTCCTCCGGACTGAGCGGCCCGCCAGGGTGTCCGTCCTCCGGCCGTCCTCCACGACGAACTTCCCGTCGACCAGGACGTGCGGGATGCCCACCGGGAGCGTGCGGGGGTTCTCGTACGTCGCGCCCGACGCGACCGTCGTCGGGTCGAAGAGGACGAGGTCGGCGACGTAGCCCTCCTTCACCAGACCCCGGTCCGGGAGGCGGAGACGGGCCGCCGGGCGGGAGGTGAGGTGGGCTACGCATTCCTCCAGGGAGAGGACGCCGAGCTCGCGCACGTACCGGCCCAGGTACTCGGGGAACGTGCCGTACGCGCGCGGGTGCGGCTTGAGGCCCTGGAGGATGCCGTCCGAGCCGCCCGTGTGCACTCGGTGGCGCATGATCGTCCGGACGTTCTCCTCGTGGCCGACGTGCTGGAGGATCGTCGTGCCGAGGCGGTCGTCGAGGAGGAGGCGGCGGGCGGTGGCCCAGCCGTCCAGCCGACGGCCCACGTGGTCCGCCAGCCCCGGGTCCGTGACGCCCGAGATCTCGATCGTCGCCCAGTCGACCGGCACCCCGTGGCAGCCGTCGGAGCCGAGCTCCTCCAGGTGGTGCCGGACGCGTTCGGCCGTCGTGTCGTCCCGGAGGCGGGACAGGGCGGCCTCAGGGCCGCCCTCGCTCGCCCAGCTGGGGAGCAGTGCGAGGAGGGTCGTGCTGCCCGGGGTGTACGGGTACGTGTCGAGGCTGATGTCGGCACCCGCGTCGAGGGCCGCGTCGAGGAGGGCCAGGAGCTCCGGGGCCCGGCCCTCGTTCACGTCGAAGTTCATGGTGGCGTGGGCCAGGTGCAGGGCGCAGCCCGCCTCCCGGGTGAGGGCCACCATCTCCTCGTACGCGCGCAGCGCCCCCGCCCCGTACGAGCGGTGGTGCGGGCAGTAGTAGCCGCCGTACTCCGCGACGACCCGGCACAGCGCGGTGAGCTCGGAGTCCGGCGCGTACATGCCGGGGGTGTAGGTGAGGCCGGAGGACATGCCGACCGCGCCCTGCTCCAGGCCCTCGGCCACGAGGCGTCGCATGCGGCCGAGCTCGGCCTCCGTCGCGGGCCGGTCCTCCCAGCCCATCGCGTACATGCGGACCGTGCCCTGGGGGACGAGGTACGCGGCGTTGACCGCGATCCCCCGGCCCCCGTGCGCCCGGTCGAGCCGGTCCAGGTACTCGCCGACCGTGCGCCAGTCGAGGTCGACGTCCGAACCGTCGCCGTTCCAGCCGGTGATCGCCCGGCGGACCCCGTCGAGCGTGCGGTCGTCGACGGGGGCGTACGACAGTCCGTCCTGGCCCAGGACCTCCAGGGTCACGCCCTGCGCGGCCTTCGCGCCGTGGTCCGGGTCGCGGAGCAGCGCGAGGTCGCTGTGGGCGTGCATGTCGATGAAACCGGGGGAGAGGACGAGGCCCTCGGCGTCCAGGACGCGGCGGGCCGTCGGGCGCTGGCAGCCGGCGGCCGCGGCCTCCTTGACGATCGAGACGATCCGGCCGCCCTCGACGCCGACGTCGGCCCGGTAGGAGTCACCGCCGCTGCCGTCGACGACCTCGGCGTCCCGGAAGACGAGGTCCATGCCCCTGCCCCCTCTTTCAGAAGAACGTGCGGATGTGGTCGACCACCGTGCCGTCCGCCTCGACGACGGGGATCAGCTGCCACTTGTCGAAGATCGTGCAGGGGTGCGACAGGCCCATCCCCACCCAGTCGCCGACCTCCAGGTCCGCGTCCGGTCCGGTGGCGAGCCAGGCGTGCTGGTCGGAGAGGCCCGTGACGGTGATGCCCTCCGCGGGGCGGATCTCACCGGTGCGGGCGTCGCGGACCACCTGCGCCTCCGGGAGGTGCAGGTCGTGGGCGGCGTCCCGCTTGCCCGCGTTGGTGAAGGCCTGCCCGTCGGTGGGCCGGGAGACGACCTGCGACCAGAGCCGGAACGCGGGCTGGAGCGCACCCTCCTCGGGGATCCGGTTGAAGGGGGTGCGGTCGCGGTACTGGCCGTCGTCGTGGGAGACGTACGCGCCGGAGCGCAGCAGCTTCAGGACCGGGAGGGAGAAGTCGGGGATCTCCGCGAAGACCTCGGCGACCGTGTCGAACCACTCGCTGCCGCCCGCGCTCACGACGATCTCGCCGATGGCGGGGTCGAAGCGGCCCGCCTTGTCGAAGTCGGCGGCGAGCCCGACGAGCCGGTGCAGCCACTCCCGCACGCTGTCGGCGTCCGCGCCGGGCATCGTGCCCTCGTAGCCGGCGACGCCGACGAGCCGCAGGGTGTCGGTGGCCGCGACGGCGTCGGCGACGGCCGCGCACTCCGCCTCGGTCCGTACGCCCGTCCGCCCGGTCGCGCCGGCGGCCAGCTCGACGACGACGTCCACGGGGCGGCCCGCGCCGGCCGCCCGCAGGGCCTCGTCCATCAGCTCGACGCCGCGCACGGAGTCGACGTAGCAGACGAGGCGGAAGTCGGGGTCGGCGTCCAGCTCGGCGGCGAGCCAGCGCAGCGCGACCGGGTCGACGACCTCGTTCGCCAGGAAGATCCGGGCGATGCCGTGGGCGCGGTAGACGCGGGCCTGGTGCGGGACGGCGGCGGTGATGCCCCAGGCGCCGTGCTCCAGCTGCCGGTCGAAGAGCTGGGGGGCCATGGAGGTCTTGCCGTGCGGGGCGAAGGCCAGGCCGTGCCGCTCGGCGTACGTCTCCAGGAGGCGGAGGTTGTGCTCGACCGACTCGGCGGAGAGGGCGAGCACCGGGGTGGTGTAGCCGCCGGTGAAGAGGCTGCGCCGCTGGGCGGAGAGCTCGCCGACGGTCAGGCCCTCGGCGTCCGGGGGCAGGGCCTTGAAGCGGTGGTCGACGCGCTCGTTCGCCAGATCGGGCGTTCGCGGCATGAGGCCTCCTCGTCGTGGGCGTTGCGATATGTGCAACGCTCATTGCGCATAGTGCTCAGGGCTGTCTAACATCCGGGCCAAGGCCGGGTCAATGGACCCGTACGAGTCCGAGGGGGCCCGAGCGTGAGCGGACCAGCGCCCGTCACCATGGCGCCGGACGTCGTCTGCCTCGGCGAGTCCATGGTGACGTTCCTGCCCTCCCGGCCCGGCCGCCTCGCCGACGTCCCCTCCTTCACCCGCGCGATCGGCGGCGCCGAGTCCAACGTCGCCTGCGCGCTCGCCGCCGCCGGGCACCGCGTGCGGTGGGTCGGGCGCGTCGGGCGCGACGGCTTCGGCGATCACCTCGTCGAGACGGTCGCGGCGCACGGCGTCGACGTCGCCGCCGTCGGCCGCGACCCGCACCGGCCGACCGGCGTCTACTTCCGCACGGACGAGGACCGGGCCACCGACGCCCACGAGGTCGTCTACTACCGGGCCGGTTCCGCCGCCTCCGCGATGTCGCCCGCGACCGTCCCGTACGACTCCGTCGCCGACGCCCGGATCCTCCACCTCACCGGCATCACCGCCGCGCTGTCCGCGGACTGCCTGGCCCTGCTGCGGGACCTCACGGCCCCGCGCCCCGGGCGCCCGCTCGTCTCCTTCGACGTGAACCACCGGCCGGGGCTGTGGCGGGACGGCGCGGCGCCGGAGGTGCTGCTCGAACTCGCGAGGCGGGCGGACGTCGTCCTCGTCGGAGCGGACGAGGCGGAGCGGTTGTGGGGGGTGAGCGATCCGGACGCGATCCGGGGCGTTCTGGCGGAGCCGGGAGTGGTGGTGGTGAAGCGGGGCGGGGAAGGCGCGGTGGCGTTCGAGCGCCGCGCGGCCTCCCCGCGCGGCGACACCGTCACCCGCGCCCCCGCCCCCCGCGTCACCGTCGTCTCCGCCGTCGGCGCCGGCGACGCCTTCGCCGCCGGGTTCCTCTCCGGCACCCTCCGGGGCCTCGATGCGAGGGCCCGGCTCCGGCACGGGCACCTCGTGGCCGCCGCCGCGCTCACCGTCCCCGGGGACGTCGCCGTGCCGCCCCAACGGGCCCGCGCCGACCGCCTCGCCGCGCTCGACGACGAGGCCTGGGGCACACTTCACCTCGGCCCCGGCTGGACGGGGGACGACCAGGAGGTACGCACGCCATGAGCCAGACCGTCGACCGGGCGCTCAGCATCCTGCCGCTGCTCGCCCAGGGCCCCGCCGACCTCGGGCAGGTCGCCGAGCGGCTCGGCGTGCACAAGTCCACGGCGCTGCGGCTGCTGCGCACGCTCCACGAGCACGGGCTCGTCCACCGGCAGCAGGACCAGCGCTACCGCCTGGGCGCCCGGCTGTTCGCGCTCGCGCAGGAGGCCGTCGAGAACCTCGACGTCCGCGAGATCGCCCACCCCTACCTCGCCGCCCTCAACGAGCGGATCGGGCACACGATCCACCTCGCGGTGTACGAGGAGGGCGAGGTCGTCTACATCGACAAGGTCGAGTCCCGCTACCCGGTCCGCATGTACTCGCGCATCGGCAAGCCGGTCGCCATCACCGTCGCCGCCGTCGCCAAGCTGCTCCTCGCCGACCTGCCCGAGCCGGAGCGGCGCGCGGTCGCCGCGCGGCTGGACTACCCCCCGTACACGCCCCGTTCGACGCCGAACGCCGCCGCCTTCCTCAAGGAGCTGGCGACCGTACGCGAACAGGGCTGGGCCACCGACCTCGGCGGCCACGAGGAGTCCATCAACTGCGTCGGCGCGCCCATCCGGGGCGCCGACGGGCGGGTCGTCGCCGCGATGTCGGTCTCGGCGCCCAACGTGGTCGTCACCGCCGAGGAACTCCTCACCCTCCTCCCGCAGGTGCGCGGCACCGCGGAGGCCATCAGCCGCGAGTACTCCGGCGAACCTGCTACGAAGGACAGCGCATGACCGAGAAGACCGCTCTCACCCCCGCCACCCACACCGCCCCGCCCGCGAAGTTCTCGCACGGCGTCCGCAAGGGCAACATCCTCCAGGTCGCCGGCCAGGTCGGCTTCCTCCCCGCCGTCGAGGGCCAGGCCCCGACGGTCGCGGGCCCGACCCTCCGCGAGCAGACCCTCCAGACCTTCGCCAACGTCAAGGCGATCCTGGAGGAGGGCGGCGCGAGCTGGGACGACGTGATGATGATGCGCGTCTACCTCACGGACGTGGACCACTTCGCCGAGATGAACGAGATCTACAACCAGTACTTCGAGGACCAGAACCTGAAGGCCCCGGCCTCGGCCCGCACGACGGTCTACGTCGGCCTCCCGGCCGGTCTTCTGATCGAGATCGACGCGCTGGCGGTCCTGTAGGGACAGAGGACCGAGGGGTGCCCCGGCGGTGATCCGCCGGGGCACCCCCTTCACGTACGGGCCGTCAGGCCGCGCAGTACTGCGCCTGCTTGCCGATCGAGCGGTACATGCAGTCCGCGTTCTCCAGGAGCTGGAGGACGGCGTCGCGGTTGCGGGCGGTTTCGCGGTCGATGACCTCGTCGGGCGGGTAGAAGCCGCCGCCGCCGTTCGAGGGGTACATCTCGAAGGTGTAGGCGAAGATCTTCTGGGTGCCCCAGAGGTAGTCGTCGATGGAGCCGTCCGTGATGTACAGGTCGCTGGACTGCTCGGGGGTGTAGCCGTTGCTCGCGGCCATCGACTTGCCGATGGTCGCGAAGGCGTCGCGGTCGTCCTGGGTCATGCCGGTGGCGGTGTCGGCGGTGGTCCAGCCGAAGGGCCAGAGGACGAGCTCGCTGTACGTGTGGAAGTCGATGGCGGCCGTGATCTGCTGCTTGCCGCCGATGACGCGGGAGCGGACGAAGTCGGCGACGACCTTCACCTCGGGGGCGGACTCGGGGGCGGCGCCCCGGTAGGTCTCGGAGCTCTTGGTGCCGGAGGAGCCGCCGCAGCAGCCCCACTTGAAGTCCCAGTTGCGGTTCAGGTCGGTGCCGATGTACGAGGAGTTGGCGTTGGGCTGCCGGTTCTTGCGCCAGCTGCGGTAGGACCCGGTGGCGATGTCGTACTCGCCGCCGTCCGGGTTGAGGTCGGGGACGATCCAGATCTCCCGGTTGTTCACCATGTTCGTGATGCGGGGGTCCGTGCCGTAGCCCGCGCCGAACTCGCGCAGCAGGTAGAGCGCCATCTCGACGGTGAGGTGCTCGCGGGCGTGCTGGTGGTGGGTGAAGAGGACCTCGGGCTCGTTCTCGTCGGTGGCGACGTTGTCGCTGATCTTGATGGCGACGATGTCCCGGCCCTGGTACGTCTTGCCGATGACCCGCTTGCTCATGATCGAGGGGTAGGCGGCGAGGCGCTGGTCGATCTCCGCGTTCATCTCCGCGTAGTTGTGGTACTTCGCGTCCGCGGAGGGGAAGTCGGCCGGTCCTGCCGTCTTGTCGGCGTCCGTGCGGCGGTCCGGCGGACCGGGCAGGGCGACCGGCCGGTAGCCGAGGGCCTTGAGGCGGGCGAGCTGTTCGGTGTTGGCGCTGACGACGACCGAGCGGGCGTCGACCTCGTCGATCGAGACGCCGGTGGCGGTCAGCGCGGTGCGGGCGGCCGGGGTGGCCGGTCCGGCGATCTCGTACTGCCGGATCACCTCCTCGGCGCCCGACGCGATGCGGGCGGCGGTCGGCGCCGGGTCGGCCCCGGCGGGCGTGGTGAGGGCGGAGAGGGGCGCCGCGAGGGCGAACGCCACGAGGGCCGCGAGGGTGGCGGACCTTCTGCCGCGGAGGGGACGTCGCATGCTGTCTCCTGGGTGGGAGTGTGGGGGAGTGCGACCGGGTCAAGTGGTGCGGGTGTCCGGGCCATATGGTCCGGTGGTGTCATGGACCGGTCAAGATGGGGAGTTCGGCCATACTGTCCCGCGTGGGGACCCTCATCGGTAGATACGTCATCGAGCACAAGCTAGGCGAAGGCGGCATGGGCACCGTCTATCTGGCCCGATCGCGCGGCGGGCGCGCCGTCGCCGTCAAGGTCGCCCGGCCGGAACTCGCCGCCGACCCGTCCTTCCGCGCCCGCTTCCGCGCCGAGGTCGCCGCGGCCCGGCAGGTCGGCGGATTCCACACCGCGCAGGTCGTCGACGCCGACCCCGAGGCGGAGGCCCCCTGGCTCGCCACCGCCTACATCCCGGGCCCCACCCTCTCCGGACTCCTCACCGCCCGGGGCCCCATGGACGAGACCCGGCTCCGCTCGCTCGGGGCCGCGCTCGCCGAGGCCCTGGAGGCGATCCACGCCTGCGGGCTCGTCCACCGCGACCTCAAGCCCGGCAACATCGTCATGGCCCCCGACGGGCCCCGCGTCCTCGACTTCGGGATCGCCCGCGCCCTGGAGTCCACCCGCCTCACCGCCACCGGCTCCGCCTTCGGCACCCCCGGCTACCTCGCCCCCGAACAGGCCCTCGGCGAGGAGGTGACCGGCGCCGCCGACGTCTTCGCCCTCGGCGCCGTCCTCGTCGCCGCCGCCGGCGGGAAGCCCTTCGGCGAGGGCACCCCGATGGGCCTCATGTACCGGTCGGTGCACGAGGCCCCCGACCTCGGCGCCGTACCGGAGGCCCTGCGCGGCCTCGTGGCCCGCTGCCTCGCCAAGGACCCGGCCGAACGTCCCACTCCCGACGCCCTCATGGACGAGCTGGCGGGGACGCCGTACGCGTCCGGGGCCGCGGCTCCGGAGGTGCCGGTGGAGTCGGCGGGGTCGGCGCCTGAGGTGGTGCCGGACCCCCGGGTCGTGCCGGGGCCGCCCGTCGACGCGGTGCCGTCGCCGTGGTCCGGCGGTGTCCGGGACGCGGTGCCCGCGCCCGTACACCAGCCCGGGCCCGTCCCCGCGCCCGTACACCCGCCCGGGCCCGTCCCCGCCCCCGTACCGCACCCCGCCTACCGGTACGTTCCCCCGCCGCCCCTCGCGCCGCCGCTGCCCGCGCCGCAGTTCACCGCCGCCGACCGGAACTCCGGGATCGACGTCGACGGGACCGGCGTGTTCCTGAACTTCTTCGGGGAGGAGGCCGACTTCCTGTGGAGCGAGATCGGGGCCGTACGGTACGAGCGCGTCCGGCGCGACCGGGTGCTGAGGGTCGCCGTGACGCTCTACGACGGCTCGGTCTACGACTGCGAGGTCGACGGCCGCAGGGCCGCCCGGGTCGACGAGTGGATCCGGCTGCTCGACCCGGTGCTGCGTCACTACCTGCCCGCGTGAGGCCCGCCCGACGGGACGGCGCAGCGCCGCCGGGGGAGCGGCGGCGCTGCGGGACGGGCTCCCGAGGGGCTACGGGAGGGCGTGGACGTGCGTGCCCACCGCGTTGGACCAGGCGTTGCCGGCCGTCGCGTCCCAGTTGGTGGACCAGGTCATGGCGCCGCGGAGCGTGGGCCAGGTCTGGGCGGGCTTGAAGGTGCCGCAGCCGGTGCCCTTGGCGAGGCAGTCCAGCGCGTTGTTCACGATCTGCGGGTCGACGTAGCCGCTGCCCGCGCCCCGGGTGGAGGCGGGGACGCCCAGGCCGACCTGCGAGGGGTCGAGGCCGCCCTGGAGCTGGATGCAGGCGAGCGCGGTGAGGAAGTCCACCGAGCCCTGGCTGTAGACCTTGCCGTCGCAGCCGAGCATCGAACCGCTGTTGTAGTACTGGGTGTTGACGACCGTGAGGATGTCCTTCACGGCGAGCGCGGTCTTGAAGTACTCGGAGCCCGTGTTCTGCATGTCGATGGTCTGCGGGGCCATCGTCAGGACCATCGAGGAGCCCGCCTTGGCGGAGAGCTGGCGCAGCGCCTTGGTGAGGTACGTGGCGTTGACGCCGTGCTCCAGGTCGATGTCGACGCCGTTGAAGCCGTACTCCTGCATCAGGGCGTACGCGCTGTCGGCGAAGGCGGTCGCGGTGGCGTCGCTGTTGATGGTGACGTTGCCCTTCTCGCCGCCGACCGAGAGGATCACGGACTTGCCGGCCGCCTTCTTGGCCGCGATGTCGGCCTTGAAGTCGGCGGTCGAGGCGTAGCCGACGGCCGGGTCGAGGTTGAAGGCGATCTGGCCGGGCGTGGCCGTCGAGTCGGCGAACGAGACGGCGATGATGTCGTACGCGGCCTGGACGTCCCGCAGTTTCTGCTTGGCGGCGCCGTTGTCGAAGTTCTGCCAGTAGCCGGTGACGGCGTGCTTGGGCACGGCCGGGCCCGGGCCCGGGTCGGTGGCCTTGGCCGTACGGGCGGACACGGCGGCTGACTTCGCGGACTCGCCCGCGGAGTTCGTCGCGGAGACCTGGAACTGGTACGCGGTGTCGGCGGTGAGCCCGGTGACGGTGGCCGACGTGCCGGTGACCGTCTGCGGGTTGGCGCCGTCCCGGTACACCTTGTAGGCGGTGGCGCCGGTGACCGCGCCCCAGCTGAGGGCGACGGAGCTGCTGGTGACCGTGCCGGCGGCGAGACCGGACGGGGTGGCCGGGGCGGTCGGGTCGGGGTCCTGGCCGCCGCCCCCGTCGGGGCCGAAGACGCTGACGTCGTCGACGAGGTAGGGGGAGGTGCCGTACCAGCCGTGGGTCCAGATCTCGACGGAGGTGGTGCTCGCGCCGGTGGTGAAGGTGGTGGTGAGCTGCTTCCAGGAGGGGCTGTCGGGCGTCCAGGTGGAGACGGTGCCGGTGCCGGTCCCGGTGTTGTTCGCGCCGAGGTAGGCGTAGCCGCCCTGGACCCAGGCGCTCAGCGTGTATGTCGAATTGGGCTTGACGGCCACGGTCTGCGCGCACTGGGCGTAGTCGAGACCGGCCGGGGTGGCCTTGAGCGCGCCGGTGCCGGTGCGGACCGGGGAGGAGACGGCGGCGCCGCTCCCGGCGGAACAGGACCAGTTGGCGAGGCCGTTCTCGAACCCGGCGTTCCTGGCGACGTTGACGTCCGCCGCCTGCGCGGTGCCGGCTCCGCCGACGAGGACGAGCCCGGAGCCGAGGGCGAGCGCGAGGGCTCCGCCGAGCGCGCGGCGTCCGTGCGGGCGGGTGGTGGTGCGGTCCACGTGCATCCTCCGGTGGGGAGTGGGGGAAGTGGGGGAGTGGGGATGTGGAGGTGCCGTACGCCGTCGTACGGAGGGGATGCGGGTACGGGGGTACCGGCGGTGGCCACCGCTGTCGCACAAGTTGGTCCAGACCAATCGCGTTGTCAATACCTCGCGCGGCGAAGGACGTTCGGCCGGGCCGCCGGGAAACCCGAATTGGTGGGGGCAGCTTGGCGGATTGTGTGTTCACCACCCCAGGGGACGCGGATAAGGTGCAGAGACGGCGGCACCCTGCGGTGACGCCGCGAACGCGGTAAGTGATCCGCGGCCCCCGGGACACCGGAGGCCGGAGGGGACGGGGGGTCCGACGTGCCGACAGCGATCGCCGTCACCGGCACCGACCTGGTGCTGCCGCCGACCGACCCCGGGACCCCGCAGGCCGCCGTGCTCCCGCCCCCCGAGAGCCGCTCGCTCGACGCCTCCCTCGCCGACATGCAGCAGCTCCTCGCCCGGTACGGACACGTGGTCGTCGTCTGCCCCACCTCCGCGCCGACCGCCGTCGAACACCGCCTGCACGCCGTCCGCGCCCTCCTGGAGAGCGACCGGATCGCCCTGGTCAGGACCGATCTGCCGCCGCTCGGCGCGGCCGTCCTCGTCCGCCAGCTGCGGCAGCTCGCCGGCTGCGACTTCAGCCCCGGAGTCCTCGCCTCCGCCGCCCGGCTCCTCGCCCACTACATCTACGCCGGGGCCGTCCTCGGCTCCGTCTCCCGCCTCGACCGCGTCCCCGTCGGCCTCGGCTCCCACCTCAAGGGCTGGCTCCCCGGCGCCCACTTCGCCGTCCTCGCCGGGCCGGTCCCGCAGATCGTGCGGGTCGGGGCGGCGGAACAGGCGCTCGCCGGACCGGAGTTCGCCACCGAGCTCCTCCTCGCCCGCGGCCAGCTCCAGACCGACTGGCCGGCCACCACCCTCGTACCCCGGTGGCGGATCCCCGGACCCGTGCACGAGGTGCCGCTGCCCGCCTCCTCGCCCGGCTGGTGGGGCACCGGCAAGCTCGTCGAGTTCGTCGCGTACCTGCCCGACCTGTCCGTCCTCCACCAGCTCGTCTCCTCCGTACGCCGGGAGACCTGCCACTGGTGCGGGATGGAACTCATCGGCGACCGCTGCGGCTTCTGCGCCGCGCCGCTGACCGTGGGCGGCCCGCCGCCCCCCGGCCCCGGCGGCCGCGCCCTCGGACCCGGCGCCCGCTCGGCCCGCGCCGCGCTGCCGTGAGCGGCCCCGCCCACCGCCGTCGCCACCGGCACCGCCCCACGTCTCCGATGTCTCCGACCGAGGAAGTACGGCCATGAACTCCCGCCAGCGCCGCGGCGTGATCCTGCTGCTGCTCTCCGTCCTGTGCGCCCTCGGCGCCTTCGCCGGCGTGCTCGCCGTCATCAGCGACGTGAACTCCAAGGTCGGCCCGGAGACCACGGCGTACCGGGTCAAGGACAAGGTGCTCCCCTACAAGCCCCTGAGCGCGGGCGACTTCGAGAAGATCTCCATGCCCGAGCGCTGGCTCCCGTCGACCGCCGTCACCGACCTCCGCCAGATCGAGGGCAAGACCGCCGTCACCGAACTCAAGGCCGGCTCCCTCCTCCAGACCGACATGATCGTCGCGCGGCCCGAACTCCGGCCGGGCCAGCAGGAGATCGCCATCATGATCGACGCCGCCACCGGCGTCGCCGGAAAGATCGACCCCGGCGCCACCGTCAACATCTACGCGACCTTCGCCGGCGAGAAGAAGGGCGACCCCGACCAGTCCCGGCTGATCGTCGCCGGCGCCCGCGTCCTCGACGTCGGCAGGCTCACCACGGCCGCCGAGAGCAACGACCGCGCCGGCCGGGCCACCACCACCGTCCCCATCACCTTCGCGCTCTCCGCCCTCGACACCCAGCGCGTCGCGTACGCCGACTCCTTCGCCGAGCACGTACGCCTCGCCCTCGTCGCCCCGACCACGGCCGGCTCCCCGGCCACCCCGGGGGGCGACCGCATCTACACGCTCGAAAAGGACAAGTGAGGCCGGTATGACCACCAGGATCCTGCCGGCCGTCGGCGACCCCGACGCGGCCCGGTCCGTCAGTACGCTGCTCAGCCAGCTCCCCGACGCCGAACCCGCCCAGCCGGTCACCGACTCCACCCAGCTCGTCGACACCCTCGCGCGCCTCGCCGCCGCCTCCCTCGACGAACTCCCCGAGGTCGTCCTCGTCCACGAGCGCATCGGGCCCGTCCCCGCGCTCGAACTCGTCCGCGAGGTCGCCCTCCGCTTCCCCGCCGTCGGCGTCGTCCTCATCACCGCCGACGCCAGCCCCGTCCTCTTCTCCGCCGCCATGGACTCCGGCGCCCGGGGCCTCGTCACCCTCCCCCTCGGCTACGAGGAACTCGCCAGCCGCGTCCAGGCCGCCGCCCAGTGGTCCCTGGGCGTCCGCCGCCACCTCGGCGCCGGCGCCGAGCGGATCACCGGCCCCGGCGGCACCGTCGTCACCGTCAGCGGCGCCAAGGGCGGCGTCGGCACCACCGTCACCGCCGTCCACCTCGCCCTCGCCGCCCGCGCCTCCGGACGGACCGTCGCCCTCGTCGACATGGACCTCCAGAGCGGCGACATCGCCTCCTACCTCGACGTCCAGTTCCGCCGCTCCGTCGCCGACCTCGCGTCGATCGCCGACATCTCGCCCCGCGTCCTCCAGGACGCCGTGTACGTCCACGAGACCGGCCTCTCCCTGCTCCTCGCCCCCGCGGAGGGCGAGCGCGGCGAGGAGGTCACCGACCGCTCCGCCCGCCAGGTCGTCAGCGCCCTGCGCGGCCGGCACGAGGTCGTCGTCCTCGACTGCGGCTCCCGGCTCGACAGCGCCAACGCCGCCGCGATCGAGATGGCCGACACCGCGCTCCTCGTCACCACCCCGGACGTGATCGCGGTCCGCGCCGCCAAACGGACCGTACGGATGTGGGAACGGCTCCAGGTCCGCAAGGCCGAGGAGACCGTCACCCTCGTCAACCGCCACCACCGCACCAGCGAGATCCAGCCGCCCCTCGTCCAGAAGATCACCGGCACCCGCATCGCGGGCACCGCCGTCCCCGCCCACTTCAAGGAGCTGGCCGCGGTCGTCGACGCGGGCCGCCTCCACGAACTCGACGCCAAGTCCACCGTGAAGCAGGCTCTGTGGGCCCTCGCGGGCGAACTCGGCCTCGTCCAGCCCGCCGCCCAGCCCGCCAAGGAACTCACCCGCGCGGGCGACCGGGGCTCCCTGGGGCTGCGGCGGCGCGGGGGAGTGCGCTGAGCGATGCGTACACACCGGGACGACGACAGGGGGCAGGTGGCGGTGGAGTTCCTCGGCATGGTGCCGCTGATCCTGCTGACGCTGGCGCTGCTGTGGCAGGTGGTCCTGGTGGGGTACACGTACACGCTGGCGGGGAACGCGGCGGATGAGGCGGCGCGGGCGTGTGCCGTCGGCGACGACGGGGCAGCGGCCGCCGGCCGCCACATCGACGGCGCCTGGAGCGTCTCCGGCGGGGGCTGCGCCCCGGGCGGCGACGGCATGGTCCGCGTCGAGGTCACGGTCGAGGTCCCGGCCCTCGTCCCGGGCTTCGGGGGCCTGTTCCCGGTCACGGCCGACGCGGGCGCGGTACTGGAGGTGCCGGACTCATGAGTACGCGTACGGGCAAGAAGTCCCGCGACCGGGGCCAGGCCGCCATCGAGTACCTCGGCTTCCTTCCCATCCTGCTCATCGTCGGCCTCGCAGGCCTCCAGCTCGGCATCGCCGCGTACGCGGCCCAGCAGGCGGGCACGGCGGCCCGCGCCGCCGCACGCGCCGAGAGCGACGACGACCCCGCGACCACCGGGGAAGCCGCCGGCAAGGCGGCGGTGAGCGGTTGGATCGCCAAGCATGCGCAGATCGACCCCGGCCGGGGCGCCGACGAAGCGACCGCCACCGTCACCATCACCATCCCCTCCGTCGTGCCCTTCTGGAACGACCTCGGAACCGTCCAGAAGACCGCCACCATGCCGCTGCCCGAGACGTCCGAAGGCGAGGACCTGCCATGAGCCTGCGTGCCCGGATCAACGCCCCCGAGGACAAGGGCGGAAGCGCGGCCGCAAGGGAGGACGGCCATCTGGTCGCCGCCTTCCGGGCCAAGCTCCTGGAGGAGATCGACCTCACCGAGATGTCCGCGCTCGCGGCGGCCGAGCGGCGGGCCCGTCTGGAGCGCGTCCTCGGGCACATCATCAGCCGCGAGGGCCCGGTCCTCTCCACCGCCGAGCGGTCCCAGCTGATCCGCCGGGTCGTCGACGAGGCCCTCGGCCTCGGCGTACTGGAACCGCTCCTCGAAGACGCCTCCATCACGGAGATCATGGTCAACGGCCCCGACCAGATCTTCATCGAGCGCGGCGGCCGCGTGGAACTGCTCCCGCTCCGCTTCGCCTCCCACGAGCAGCTGATGCAGACGATCGAGCGGATCGTGTCGACGGTCAACCGGCGCGTGGACGAGTCGAACCCGATGGTCGACGCCCGGCTCCCCTCCGGCGAGCGCGTCAACGTGATCATCCCGCCGCTCTCGCTCACCGGCGCGACCCTCACCATCCGCCGCTTCCCCCGCGCGTACACGCTCCACGAGATGATCGGCCTCGGTTCCCTCGACGAGCAGATGCTGCTCCTGCTGTCGGGACTGGTTCAAGCCAAGTTCAACCTGATCGTCTCCGGCGCCACCGGCACCGGGAAGACCACCCTCCTCAACGCCCTCTCCGGCCTCGTCCCGGACGGCGAGCGGATCATCACCATCGAGGACTCGGCCGAACTCCAGCTCCAGCAGTCCCACGTGATCCGCCTGGAGGCCCGCCCGCCGAACATCGAGGGGCGCGGGGCCATCTCCATCCGCGACCTCGTCCGCAACTCCCTGCGCATGCGCCCCGACCGCATCATCGTCGGAGAGGTCCGCGGCGGTGAGACGCTCGACATGCTCCAGGCGATGTCGACGGGCCACGACGGCTCGCTGGCGACCGTCCACGCGAACTCGGCCGAGGACGCCCTGATGCGCCTCCAGACCCTGGCCTCCATGTCCGAGGTGAAGGTGCCGTTCGAGGCGCTCCGCGACCAGATCAACAGCGCGGTCGACGTCCTCGTCCA
Organism: Streptomyces sp. NPDC021012; assembly: GCF_044333355.1. Lineage (NCBI taxonomy): Bacteria > Bacillati > Actinomycetota > Actinomycetes > Kitasatosporales > Streptomycetaceae > Streptomyces > Streptomyces sp. NPDC021012. The sequence goes on along the minus strand of NZ_JBIRQU010000001.1, from coordinate 557,041 downwards.
GCTCACCCGGCATCCGGACGGCACCCGCCGCATCACCGAGATCTCCGTCCTGGCCTCGCACGGCCGGGAACGGTTCCTGCTCGCCACGGTCTGCCGCTTCCAGGCCGAGCCGGTCGCGGCCGACGGGCGGGTGTACGGCCGGTTCACGTACCACCCCCTGCCCCGGCGCGTCGCCGAACGCCTCTACCTGGCGGGGCAGCCCATCCCGCAGGCGTTCGGGGTGGCGGCGACGGACGCCCATCTGGCCACCCGAGAGGCGGAATGATGACGAACGCGTGCACGGCGACGACCGACCCCACATGGCGCCCGGGAGGCGGGGCGATGGCGACCGACGACCCGACCTGGAGCCCTGAGGCACAGCGATGACGGACGACCCCACCTGGAGCACCGAGGGGGCGCGGCAATGCTGACCGACCCCACCTGGAACACCGAGGGGGCGCGGGAATGCTGACCGACCCCTTCTGGCTGACGGCCGGCGTGACGCTGCTCGCCTGTGTCCTCGGCGTCGTCGGCGTGCAGACGTACGCGAGCGGGGCCCGCCGCCACGCCGCCCTCGTCGCCCGCCTGGACGAGAGCGGCGAGCCGGAGGCCGTGACCGGCCGCCGCAGGCGCCGCTTCCGGGGCGTCGACAAGCGCGTACGGAAGACCGCGCTCGGCCGGAAGCTGGAGCTGCGGATCGCGGCGACGGGCCTTGACGTCACGCCCGGCGAGTTCACGGTGGCGCTCGCGGCGACCGTGGCGGTCCTGTGGGTGGTGGGGCAGGCGGCGCTGTCCCCGTTCTTCGGCCCGATCTGCGGGCTGCTCGGCATCTGGGTCGCGCTCGGTTACCTCAACTGGCAGCGCCAGAAGCGCATCGAACGCTTCATCAACCAACTCCCGGAACTCTCCCGCATCCTGGCCAACGCCACCCAGGCCGGCCTCGCCCTCCGCATGGCCCTCAGCCTCGCCGCCGACGAGCTGGAGGCCCCGGCGGGAGACGAACTGGAGAAGGTGGCCCAACAGCTGGCCGTGGGCACCTCCCTCGACGACGCCCTGGGAGAACTGGCCGAACGGCTCCCCTCCCGCGAACTCGTCGTCCTCGTCACGACCCTCGTCCTGGCCAACCGGGCCGGCGGCACGGTCGTCTCCTCCCTCCGCAACCTCACCGAGACCCTGGAGGAACGCAAGGAGACCCGGCGCGAGGTCCGCACCCAGCTCTCCCAGGTGAGCATGACCGCGTACTCCGTCCCGGTCATCGGCGTCGGCTCCCTCCTCCTCATCGACAACATGCAGCCCGGCGCCCTCGACCGCATGACCAGCACGGGCCTCGGACAGTTCGCCGTCGTCGCCGCGTTCGCGCTGTACGTGGTCGGCTTCGCCGCCATCCGCCGCTTCTCGAAGATCGACGTATAGGGACCGCCGCCGTGGACCTCCTCCTCGCCCTCCTGGCCGGACTGGCCGTCACGGGCTTCGCGTACGGCCTGCGCCTCTACCGCGCCGACGCGAAGCTCCCCGACGACCTCAAGCTGGCCCTGGAGGTCGGGGCCACCCGCACGGGCGCGGTCGACTCGGCTGTCGACCGCCTGGGCATGCGCTGGTCACCGATGGTGCTGCGCCTGATGGGCCCCAAGCGCGTCAACGCGGTCCGCCGCCGCATCGACCTGGCGGGCAACCCCGGCGGCCTGACCATCGACCGGTACGGGGCGAGGCGGGCCGTCTACGGCTTCCTCGGCGGCCTCGGCGGCCTGGTGATGCTCAGCAAGGGCTCGTACCTGACGGCCCTGCTGCTCCTGGCCTTCGGCGCGTTCTGGACGGAGGTCGGCATCTGGTCGGCGGTCCGCATCCGCAAGGACCAGATCGAAAGGACCCTCCCGGACTTCCTCGACGTCCTGGCCGTGGTCGTCTCGGCGGGCCTGGGCTTCCGCCAGGCCCTGGAACGGGTCGCGGAGAAGTACGAGGGCCCCTGGGCCGACGAACTCCGCATCACCCTGCGCCAGATGGACATGGGCGTCAGCCGCCGCCAGGCCTTCGACGAACTCCGCCGCCGCAACGACTCCGAGCAGGTGGCCCAGTTCGTGACGGCGCTCCAGCAGGGCGAGGAGCTGGGCGCCCCGATCGTCGACACCCTGATACAGATCGCCAACGACATGCGCCGCACGGACGCCCAGAACGCCCGCCGCAAGGCCGCGAAAGCGGTCCCCAAGGCGACGATGGTGATCACCACCCTGATGGTCCCGGCCACGATGATCCTGCTGGGCGCGGGCCTCTTCCTCGGCACGGGCACGGACTTCGGTTCGGTGACGGGTGGACGGTGAGCCCCAGGGCGACGGCGCCAACTGTCTCAATCTCAACCCAGCTTGAGAATCCTCCTTCGCGCACACAACCGCATGTGACAGAGTGCGGACCGAGTGTGAGAGGGGTGGTGTGATGAACCTGATCGCCATGAGCCTGAACAACCGGCAGGTCGCCGCGCCTTCCGTCATCACCCAGAAGCCGCCCGAGCACCACCCCGGCCACGTCTTCGCCCAACCCCGCCCCCACACTCGCCCCGAGGCCATAGCCTCCTCGCAGGCCACCAGGCCCACCCGATGACCGGGGCCCACACCAGGCCCCACGGGCCCTGTCCGCCGACCTGCCCGTCGGCGTACCGTGCCCAAACGCAGGCGTCCGAACGCGGAGGGGACCACGATGAACGACGCGATGCTGAAGGCCCTGACCGAGGTACGTACGCGGCTCGCCGACTGGACGGAGAGGCGGACGCGGGACCGCGGGCAGACGGCGGTGGAGTATTTGGGGATCATTGTGGTGGTGGTGGCGATTGTTATCGCGATCACTGGTACGGATATCGGCAGCTCGATTCTGTCGGCGATCAAGAGCAAAATTGCCGAGCTGACGGGCTAACCCTGCCGGGCGGAAGAAGCGGTGATTCAGGGCAAGCGTTTCCTGCCTACATCGCGGTCATTGCTGGGCTCTTGTTTCTGGCGTTCGCCTACTTCTTGGTGGGGCAGGCCGCTTTGACGCGGAACAGCGCCCAGACCGCCGCGGACGCAGCAGCCCTCGCAGCGGCTCAGGATGCCCGCGAGCAGCTGCGCGACGGCTGGATCGAAGTGATCCTCGATCCTGGGCAGTGGAGCAGGTTCCTTCAGGGCGAGGCGGACACTGGTGCCTCCCCGTGTCAGCAAGCGGAGGAGTTTGCGGCTCGGAACGAGGCGGCGCTCACGGGCGACAAATGTGTACCTCTCACGACTGGGGAACACGGTTTCAAGGTGACCGTAAGCACGACGGGCCGAGAGCCGGATCATGCAACAGCATCTGCTGAAGCCGTAATCGAACCGCGCTGCACCTTCGATCCGCCGGCGCCCACCCCAGACCCATCAGAGCCCACCCCGGACCCGACGCCTACGAGCCCCGATGGGGGCGAGGGGGAGCCTGACGACGAAGAGCCCGTTGTCGACCTCGTATGTGGTGGCGAACAGTGGGCGATCGATCTTGAAAGCCCGACCCTCCCCAGTGCCTCAGATCTCTTCAGAGTCCGACTGTCGAACTGACCCGCGACGAGCAAAGGAAGCACGCTTCATGAACGCGCGCCACACAAGGAAGACCCGCAGAGGGATGGTCGCCGTCGCGATCGCGTCCGTGGCACTCCTCGCGGCCGGGTGCGGCGCCGAGGAGAAGCCCAGCGAGGACAAGCCCGCCGCAACGAGTGCCGCGCCTCAGCAGGGAGCATCAGCCACTCAGGGCTCGCCGACGGCCGAAGAACCCGCAGAGACGCTGGCGGTCGTCAAGGGGCAGAACGGGTTTGAGTTGGTCATCAATTCTGCAGTGCGTGACGCTGGTGGGTTCTTGACGGTCAAGGGGGTTCTGAAGAACACCTCCGACAAGGGGCGTTTCGTTCCTGACGGTGTCAGGGGGGATGAAACGGAGGTTCTGAAGCACGGCGCATCTCTGGGAGGAGCCACCCTGGTGGACGGTGTAGGGAAGAAGCGCTACTACGTCCTGCGGGACACGGACGGGCGGCCGCTGACCACGTCGGGTCTGGGGATCGTCTCGGCCGGCGCCTCGGTCGACGTCTTCCTGCAATTCCCCGCACCCCCCGCCTCCACCACCGAGGTCTCCTTCCAGCTCCCCACCTTCGAACCCGCCACCCTCAAGCTCTCCTGAGGCGACGACATGACGACGACGACAAACCGCCGCCTCGCCGCCCTGGCCCTCGTCTCCGTCGCGCTCTGGCCGGTCGCCGCCCCGACCGCTCACGCCGACACCCCGCCCGGGCCCGCCGGTACCTCCTCGCCCGCTCCCGTCATCGACCCGAATGCGCCCGGGCTGATGCTGCCTGACGGTGCCACGCTCGCCCCTGCCAAGGTGCTCGACATCAAGCAGATCGTCGAGGACGAGGGCGGGCAGGAGCGGCGGCAGGACACGAACGTGGACGTGACGTTCGCGCTGCAGGCCGAGGTGTTGTTCCCGAAGAACAGCGCGAAGTTGTCGCCCGACGCGACGACCCGTATCGCGGCGATCGCAGCGGAGATCAACAAGATGGGGTCCGGGCGGGTGCGGGTCTTCGGGTTCACCGACAACCTGGGGACGTACGAGCACGGGTTGAAGCTGTCGAAGGAGCGGGCGGTGGCCGTGCAGCAGGTGCTGGCGCGGGCGCTCGACCCGGGGACGACGTACGACATTCGCGGGTACAGCGAGGACTATCCGATCGCCGACAACCGGTCCGAGGAGGGCCGGAAGAAGAACCGGCGGGTCGAGATCTCCTTCCCCCGCACCACGAGCTGAGGGTGAGGGGTGGTGCCGGCCGGCCCGGTCGGCATCATCCCTCAGACGTCCTCGAGGTGAGCTCCGCTTCAGGCCGGCGTTCACGGTCTTCGGCAGGCCTTCGCTGTCGAGTAACGGAATTGCGCGCTCTCCCGGAGGCTTTCGGGCTCGCTGCCCCGCCTTGAGCGGGCTTCATCTGCCCCAACCTCAAATGTTGATCAGGTAGTTGATCAACTGATGGATTCGTGAACGTCCGGGTCCTACTCTTCGGGAAGTTGATCGTCGGGGGACGATCCCGAAGAGAGGTACCTCATGGGTATCTGCACACGTAAGACGCTGATGAGTTCTACGGCGGAGCTTCCTGCGGAATCCACGGGGTGGAAGTACGGGGAGGCTTCCTCGTGACGGCCGACGGTGCCGCGTCCTCGTCCTTCCGCCGGGCCTGGCCGGTCGGGTCCGCTCTGGCCGCTGGCCTCCTCCTCGCGGCGTGCACGTCGAGTACGGGGGCGCACCAGCCCGAGCGGCCCCGCTCGTCGGCTCCCGCCACCTCATCCAGTGGAGTGTCGTCCTCCGTGCAGGCGGAGGAGCAGAAGCTCGGCGCCCAGGCGAAGGCGGTTCTGGGCGCAACCGACCCCGACGGAGAGGGTTCTGTCGCGTCGGGGGAGGAGCGTGTCCGGGACGGAGTGCACACGCAGGCCGGGCTGGACAAGGGGACCGCGTACAAGCTTGCCGTTGTGTGTGCGGGGAGCGGGGAGGTGGAAGTCTCCTTCGCGCCTCCCACGGGCACGGCGTCCAAGGTCGTTCCTTGCGAGGGGGCCGTGGCGTTCGTGCGCTTCCCGGGCTCCCCCGACCTGCTGGTCCATGTGAGAGGAAAGGCGGGCTCGAAGGGCATGATCGCCTGGCGAATCAGCAAGGTCTGACATCTGGCAACGGCATCGCGGGGGCCGCCCGACCGGCTGGATGACCCCATGCCCCCGTGCCCTCACTCGGGTACGTGGAGTTCCGCGTCGTCACAGGCTCAGCGCCGCCCGGACCGTCGCCACCATCCGCTCCGGGTGCTGGAACACCTCCCGTGCCGTGAAGCGCAGCACGCGGCGGATCTCCGGGCAGGACTGGAGGGCGTTGAAGCGGGCGATGTCGCGCTCGTGGGCTCGGCGGGTGCCGTGGAAGGCGTACCCCTCGATCTCGACCGCCAGGCCCGCCGTCCGGAAGAGGAAGTCGGGGCGCAGAACCCGGCCCTCCCGTGTCCGTACCGCCGGCTGCGACTCCGCGAAGAGGCCCACGTCGCCCATGCGCAGCCGGGCGACCGTCTCGGCGGGAGAGCCCGAGGCCGGTTCGGCCAGCCGTAGCCAGGTGCGGGCGCGGGCGGCGCCGCGCCGGGGTGCGGCGAGTTCGGCGGTCAGTTCCTCGTAGCGGACGACGGCCTCGCGCCGTACGCCTCCGACGGCCCGGTGGGAGAGGGCGGAGTCCGCGACGACCACGGCTTCCTCCCGGGTGGCGGAGGTCCGTATCAGGTCGCCGACCGTCCGGGCGGGGGTCGTGGTGCGCAGCCCGCGCCGTGTCGACCGGTCCTGGGGCGTCAGGGAGGTGGTGCTGTGGATCCGTACGGATGGGCCGAGTGCCGAGCGGGCCGGTGCCGGGGCGGTGAACTCCAGCGGGAAGTCCAGTGGGGACTTCAGGGGGGATCTCAGGGGGGACTTCAGGGGGGACTTCAGTGGGCCGCCCGAGACCGCCGTTCCCAGGCGCTCGATGCGGTGCAGTCGCGCCGCCGTGCCGTGGCTGCACACCAGTTCCGGGCGGAGGAACTGGAGGGCCGTCGCCCTCAGCCGCCAGTCCACCTCCCTCCCCGGGGCGGCCCAGGCGCCCCGGCAGATCCGCTGCCAGCCGTCGCGGCGGAGGCGTCCGGACAGCCGGCCCGGGGGCCAGCCCGCCGCGACCGCCCAGACCGTCAGGAGTACCCCGCCCCTGGCGAGGATCGACAACTCGTACATACGCCCAACGATCCACGGAAGAGGGACACTTCGCACCCCCTGTGGAAAACCTGTCGAAAGCAGTCGCCAGGAAAGCGTAAATACGGCGAGCCGTACGTTCCGGGCAGGAGCATTCTGGACAGATGACGGCGAGCCCGAGCGCGACCCCAAGCGTCACCCCCAGCGCGAATCCCGGCGCGACTCCCAGCGTCCAACTGGTCAGTGACCTCGTCACCCGCATCCCCGAGTTCCGGGGTGCGTACGAGACCCATGTCTTCCATCAGGGCGGTGTCCTGCCGCACGTGTTCTTCTGGGACGTCGTCCAGGACACCGTCCGGTCCTTTCTGGGGGAGGCCCCCGGCGCCGCCGACTGGCGCCGCACGCTCGACTTCCTGGAGGAGCAGAGCGCGCGCGGGGTCCTCGGCATCGACGAGGTCATCGTCACGTCGTTCCTCGGCGACCTGCCCTCGCCGCACGAGCCCGGGCACGGCATCGTCGAGCAGCTCGGTCCCGTCATGGCCGCGAAGTTCGTCCGCATAAGGCCCCTCGGGTGATCCCTGGGCGCGCCCCCGGATAATCGGGCGCATGTCCCTGACCAGGCCCGACCGATCCGACCGACCCGACCGTCCTGACCGACTCGACCGTCCCACCCTCGCCGCCCTCGGCGGCTACGCCGCCGCCCGGCTCGTCGGCCTCCTCGTCCTCGCGGTGGCCGCCGCCGCGACGGGCGAGGACGGGCTGCACCGGCTCAAGGGGCGCTGGGACTCCGTCTGGTACGTACGGATCGCCGAGCACGGATACGGGTACCAGGTCACCCTGCCGAACGGCGACGTCCACTCCGACCTCGCCTTCTTCCCGCTCCTCCCGGCCCTGGAGCGCGGTCTCTCCGCCCTCCTCCCCGTCGACGCGGCGACCGCCGGGCTGCTCGTCTCCTGGACCGCCGGGCTCGCCGCCGCCTGGGGCATCCACGCGTGCGGGGCCCATGTCGCCGGTCCACGCGCGGGCGTGCTCCTCGCCGTCCTCTGGGGGGTGTACCCGACCGCCTTCGTGCAGTCGATGGCGTACACCGAGACCTTGTTCACCGCGCTCGCCGCCTGGTCGCTGTACGCGGTGCTGCGCGGGCGCTGGATCCTGGCCGGGGTCCTGTGCGCGGCCGCCGGACTCACCCGGCCGACGGCCGCCGCGCTGATCGCCGCCCTCGGCATCACGGCCCTGGTCACCCTCGTACGGGAACGGCGGCTGCCCGTGCGGACGGTGGCCGGGGTGCTGATCGCGCCGCTGGGCTGGCTCGCGTACGTCGCCTACGTCGGGGTCCGCGAGGGCGGTCCGACCGCCTACTTCGACGTCCAGGCCGCCTGGGGCAACTCCATCGACTTCGGCGTCGCCCTCGCCCTGTTCATCGCGGGCCTGCCGTGGCCCGCCGCCCTCGGGCTGTGCGCGGCGCTCGCGCTGCTCGGGTGGCTGGTCGTCCTGTGCGTGCGGCAGCGGCAGCCGCTGCCGCTGCTCGTGTACACGATCGGCGTCGTGTTCGTCTCGCTCGTCGGCGCCGCCTACTTCGGCTCCCGGCCGCGCCTGATGATGCCCGCGTTCGGGCTGCTCCTCCCGCCCGCCGCGGCCCTCGCGCGCGTGCGGACCCGTACCGCCGTGCCGGTGCTCGCGGGACTCGTCCTCGCCTCCGCCGCGTACGGGGCGTTCACCCTTCTCGGTTCGGGGCCCCCGTGACCTGACCGCGGGACACGCGCACGCGTACCCCCGGTTCCAACCCCCACCCCGCCATCGCCCCCGCCTCCGCCTCGAGGACGTGCCGGCCGCGCGGCCGGATCATGCCGAGCCGTCCCGGGCGCATCGTGACCACGGACCGGACCGTGAACGAGCCGTCCAGGTGGGCGACGTCGATCGGGAAGCGCATGCCGAAGGTGTGCACGCTGTTCGTCCGCACGATGAGCAGTGCCCCCGTGATGCCGTCCCGGCCGAGGAGCCCCCGCCGCCGGGCCCGGTAGGAGGCCGCCAGCTCCAGCGGGACCTCCAGGGGGCCCACCGTCAACGTCCCTGTCCCGTCCGCCCATTTCCCCATGCGGCAGACCGTAGCGGTACGGGCGCCTAGGGTCTCGTCCGTGTACGTCACGCTGATCGCCGTCGCCGCCCTGTGGGGGGCCGCCGCCGGGCTGCTCGTGCCCAGGGCCGCGTACCGGCTCTCCGTGGAGCCGGAGGAGCCGTGGCGGGACCGCTGCCCCGCCGGGCACGTGCTCGCCGGGCCCGGGCGCGGCTGGCTCGGCGGGCCCGGGCGGGAGGAGTGCGCGACGACCGCGAGCCCGCTGCTCGCGCCGCTGCTCACGGCCCTGGTCTGCGCCGTGCTCGCCGCCGCCACCGGCGGGCCCCGGCCCGAGCTGGCGGTCTGGCTGCTCGTCGCCCCGGCCGCGGTCCTCCTGGCCACGGTGGACGCGCGCGTGCACCGGCTTCCGGACGGTCTGACGCTGCCGCTGGCCGTCGTGGTCCCGCTGCTCCTCGGCGTCGCCGAGCTCCTCCCGTACGACGCGGGGTCCTGGCTCCACGCGCTGCTCGGGGGGCTCGTCCTCGGCGGGGCCTATCTGGTGCTGTTCCTGATCAGCCCGAGCCAGCTCGGCTTCGGCGACGTGAAGCTGGCGGTCCCGCTGGGCGCGGCCCTCGGCTGGTACGGCTGGGGGGTGCTCTTCGCGGGAGCCTTCGCGGGCTTCCTGCTCGGCGCGCTGTACGGCCTCGGTCTCGTCCTGCTGCGGCGGGCCGGGCGCTCCTCGGCGATTCCCTTCGGGCCCTTCATGCTCGTCGGCGCGCTGCTCGGCCTGCTTCTCGGCGCGTTCACCGCGATTCCCTGAAAGCCCGCCCCTAGCATCGCCGCACATGCTGACAATTGCGAGCGAAGCACCCGTAAAGGGCACGGCGTCCGCGCCCCCGGCCCGCTGGTCGCCCGTCCCCTGGGTCTGGGCCGCCGGGCTCTTCCTCCTCTACGCGACCGTCGCCGTGCGCCGCCACCAGCTCCTCCGCACCACCGGCTACGACCTCGGCATCTTCGAGCAGGCCGTCCGGGCCTACGCCGAACTCCGGGCGCCCGTCGCCCCCTTGCGCGGCGAGGGGTTCAACCTGCTCGGCGATCATTTCCACCCGCTGCTCGCCGTCCTCGCCCCCCTCTACCGGATCTGGCCCTCCCCGCTCTGCCTGCTCCTCGCCCAGTCCGCGCTGCTCGCCCTCGCCGTGGTCCCGCTCGCGCGCCGGGCCGGGGACGTCCTCGGGGCGCGGGCCGCGCACGTCGTCGCCGCCGGGTACGGGCTGAGCTGGGGGATCGCCTCCGCCGCCGCCTTCGACTTCCACGAGGTCGCGCTCGCCGTGCCGCTGCTCTCCTTCTCCCTCGAAGCGCTCGCCCGGCGGCGCTGGCGGCAGGCCGTCGGCTGGGCGGCGCCGCTGCTGCTGGTCAAGGAGGACCTGGGGTTCACGCTCGCCGCCGTCGGCGCGTACACCGCCCTGAAAGGGCCCCGCAGGCTCGGGCTCGTCACCGTGGCGGCCGGTGTCCTCGGCTCGCTCCTGGAGGTGGAGGTGCTGCTGCCGGCCTTCAACCCCGGCGGCGGATACGCCCACGGCGGCAACCTCGCCGACGCGCAGGGGTCCCTGCTCTCCACCCTCGCGCACGCCCCGCTCGACCTGCTGCGACCCGAGGTCAAGGCGGTCACCCTGGTCCTGGTCTTCGCCCCGTCGGCGTTCCTTGTGCTCCGGTCACCGCTCGCGCTGATCGCCGTCCCCACCCTCGGCTGGCGACTGCTCTCCGAGAACGGCTTCCACTGGGGCACGGCCTTCCACTACAGCGCGATCCTCATGCCGGTCGTCTTCGCCGGTCTCGTCGACGCGCTCGGCGACAGGCCCCGGCGCGAGCTGCGGGCCGTCCTCGCGACCGTCCTCGCCGTGACCGTCGTGCTGCTCCCGTCCTTCCCGCTGGCCCAGCTCGCCCAGCGGGCCACCTGGCACACCACGCCGCACGTCGAGGCGGCCCGCGCGCTGCTCGCCCGGATCCCCGACGGAGCCACCGTCGCCGCCTCCAACCGGCTCGCGCCGCAGCTCACGGCCCGCTGCACGGTCGTCCTCTTCCCGACGTTCCCGGTGGGCGGCGAGCTGTACCGCCGCGACGTCCCGCGCATCCCGGCGCCGACCGCCGCGTGGATCGTCCACGACGAGGAGGCGCCCGAGGCCTGGCCGTACCCCTCGGGCCACTGGCCCTACCCGGTCGAGCGGCAGCGGGCCGAGCTGGAGGCCGCGGTCCGGACGTACGGCTACGAGGTCGTCGCCCGGCGTGACGGCATCACCCTGCTGCGCCGGCGGTCCGAGGCCTGACCTGCCGGAAGGACCCCCCGGACGTCAACCGCGCGCCCGTGCGGGCCGGTCCCCCGTGGGAGGGACGGAACCCCGCCGCCACGCCGGGGCGCAAACCCGCCACAGGGCCTCGGAGCCCTTGTGCCGCCTGGGATCCGGCGCCTCCGACACGCTTTGGCCGGCGCACGTGGCACGCAACACGACTATCGAAGGGTTATGGTGGAAACCCCCCCTCGGGCCGGTCCGTATCCCCCCCACGGACCGGCCCGTTTTCTTTCCCCCGGGTTCTTTCCGGCGGCCCCCCGGACCCTTTCCGGCGGACCCCCGGGTTCTTCCCGCGGAGGCGGATCAGCCCCGGCCGGCCCAGATGTTCGTGCCGGCGGTGTCCACCGCGAACGAGTCGATCTCCTTGAGCTCCTCGTCCGTCAGCGGCGCGCCCGCGAGCGCGGCCACGTTCTCCTCCAGCTGGGCGACGCTGGACGCGCCGATCAGCGCCGAGGTCATCCGCTCGTCCCGCAGCACCCACGACAGTGCCAGCTGGGCGAGGGACTGCCCGCGCCGCTCGGCGATGTCCGCGAGGCCGCGCAGGCGCCGCAGCACCTCCTCGGAGAGCAGGTTCGGGTCGAGGGACTTGCCCTGGGTGGCCCGCGAGCCCTCCGGGATGCCCTTCAGGTACTTGTTGGTGAGCAGCCCCTGCGCCAGCGGCACGAAGGAGATGCAGCCCATGCCGGCCGCCTCCAGGGTGTCGAGGAGGCCGTCCTCCTCGGTCCACCGGTTGATCATGGAGTACGAGGGCTGGTGGATGAGCGGCCGGACGCCCATGTCCTGGAGGATCCGCGCGGCCTCGGCGGTCTGCTCGCTGTTGTACGAGGAGACGCCGACGTACAGCGCCTTGCCCTGCTGGACGGCGGAGGCCAGGGCCCCCATCGTCTCCTCCAGCGGGGTGTGCGGGTCGAAGCGGTGCGAGTAGAAGATGTCGACGTAGTCGAGGCCCATCCGCTTCAGGGAGGCGTCGAGCGAGGACATCAGGTACTTGCGGGAGCCCCACTCGCCGTACGGGCCGGGGTGCATCAGGTACCCGGCCTTGGTCGAGACGATCAGCTCGTCGCGGTGGGAAGCGAAGTCCTGGGCGAAGATCTTGCCGAAGTTCAGCTCGGCGGAGCCGGGCGGCGGCCCGTAGTTGTTCGCCAGGTCGAAGTGGGTGACGCCGAGGTCGAAGGCGCGGCGCAGGATCGCGCGCTGGGTGTCGAGCGCCTTGTCGTCGCCGAAGTTGTGCCAGAGGCCGAGGGAGATCGCCGGGAGCTTGAGGCCGCTGCGGCCGCTGCGGCGGTACTCCATGGCGTCGTACCGGTCGGCGGAGGCGCGGTAGAGGGGGGAATCAGTCACGTATCTCTGCTTATCACGGACTTGTGACAGTCCCGGGCTGGGAGCTCGTTACCCGTCCGCAGTAATGTGGCGGCCTCGGGGGCCGACACTGCATGGAGGGGTAAAGAACAGTGAACCTGCGCGACCTGGTGTACGGGCTCTACGCACGCCGGGTGGAAGGCCGCCTCGACCACAACCAGGTGCCCAAGCACATCGGGGTCATCCTCGACGGGAACCGTCGCTGGGCTAAGGCGTCCGGCGGGACCCCCGAGCAGGGACACAAGGCCGGCGCGGACAAGATCCAGGAGCTGCTGGGCTGGTGCGCCGAGACGGACGTCGAGGTCGTCACGCTCTGGATGCTCTCCACGGACAACCTGAACCGCCCCGAGGAGCAGCTCGTCCCACTGCTCGGCATCATCGAGAACGCCGTGCGGTCGCTGGCCGCCGACGGCCGCTGGCGGGTCCACCACGTCGGCACGATGGACCTGCTGCCCGCCCGGACCCAGACGGTGCTGAAGGAGGCCGAGGAGGCCACCCGCGCCAACACCGGGATACTCGTGAACGTCGCCGTGGGCTACGGCGGCCGGCAGGAGATCGCGGACGCGGTCCGCTCGCTGCTCCTGGAGCACGCGGAGCGGGGGACGAGCTTCGAGGAGCTCGCCGAGATCGTCGACGTCGAGCACATCTCGGAGCACCTCTACACGCGCGGGCAGCCCGACCCGGACCTGGTGATCCGCACCAGCGGCGAGCAGCGGCTGTCCGGCTTCATGCTGTGGCAGAGCGCCCACTCCGAGTACTACTTCTGCGAGGTCCACTGGCCGGCCTTCCGCAAGGTCGACTTCCTGCGGGCGCTGCGGGACTACGCGGCCCGGCACCGGCGCTACGGGACCTGACCCTCCCCGAGACCTCATCCGGACATTCCCGGTCGGAAGTGATCACCTCGTGTTCATGAACACGTCGTCATATGCCATGGCATGGCAAGGGGCGTTCGAGGGCATGTTCCTGGTGAAGTGAGCGGCACGGAGACCGCCACCCGGGAGGCCCCTTGCACCAGGACGACCGTGCGGGACACGTACGGGAGAAGCGGAGGGCCGTGGTTCGGCCCGCGCATCGCGGCCTGAGCCCGGTCCCATTCCGCAGCGACACCGGTTCCGTCGCACCCCGACCTCACAGGGGTCTTCCGAGGGGGTCTGTCCTTCCGTGGTGACCAGCACGAAGCGCCGCCTTTCCGACCGGCGCACCTATGTTCTCGACACCAGCGTCCTGCTGGCCGACCCCAACGCCTTCTCGCGCTTCGAGGAGCACGAGGTGGTGCTCCCGATCGTCGTCGTGACGGAGCTGGAGGCCAAGCGGCACCACCCCGAACTCGGCTACTTCGCCCGGCAGGCCCTGCGCCTGCTCGACGACTTCCGGGTCCGGTACGGGCGCCTGGACGCCCCGCTCCCCATCGGGGACCTGGGCGGCACCCTGCGTGTCGAACTCAACCATTCCGACCCCGGCGTCCTGCCCGCCGGCTACAGGTTGGGGGACAACGACTCACGGATCCTCGCGGTCGCGCGCAACCTCCAGGCGGAGGGGTACGACGTCACGGTCGTCTCCAAGGACCTGCCGCTGCGCATCAAGGCCTCCTCGGTCGGACTCCTCGCCGAGGAGTACCGCGCCGAGCTCGCCATCACGGACGCCAACGGCTGGACCGGGATGTCCGAGCTGGCGCTCTCCGGGGAGCAGGTGGACCTGCTCTTCGAGCAGAACACGCTGTACGTGCCGGAGGCCGCCGAGCTTCCGGTCCACACGGGTCTCGTGCTCCAGTCGGAGCGCGGCAAGGCGCTCGGCCGGGTCACCGCCGAGGGGAACGTACGGCTGGTCAGGGGCGACCGGGAGGCCTTCGGGCTGCACGGCCGCAGCGCCGAGCAGCGGATCGCGCTCGACCTGCTCCTCGACCCGGACGTCGGCATCATCTCCATGGGCGGCCGGGCCGGCACCGGCAAGTCCGCGCTCGCGCTCTGCGCGGGCCTGGAAGCGGTCCTGGAGCGCCGGCAGCACCAGAAGGTGATGGTCTTCCGCCCGCTGTACGCGGTCGGCGGCCAGGAGCTCGGATACCTGCCGGGCAGCGAGTCCGAGAAGATGAGCCCGTGGGCCCAGGCGGTGTTCGACACGCTGTCCTCGGTCGCGAGCCGCGAGGTCATCGAGGAGGTGCTCGGGCGCGGGATGCTGGAGGTCCTGCCGCTCACCCACATCCGGGGCCGCTCCCTCCACGACGCCTTCGTCATCGTGGACGAGGCCCAGTCCCTGGAGCGGAACGTCCTGTTGACCGTTCTGTCCCGCATCGGGGCGAATTCCCGGGTCGTCCTGACCCATGACGTGGCCCAGCGGGACAACCTCCGGGTCGGCCGGTACGACGGAGTCGTCGCCGTCGTCGAGAAGCTGAAGGGGCATCCGCTCTTCGCCCACGTCACCCTCACCCGCTCCGAGCGCTCCCAGATCGCCGCGCTCGTGACGGAGATGCTGGAGGACGGACAGATCTGACCGGTTCGTACCCGTCTGTACGGGTAAGGCAGTTGACGCCGCCCGGCAAAGCCCAGGAGCTTAGCCGGGCGGCGTCCTGCTGTCCTCGTATCCGTCAAAACACCTGCGTCCACTCAGGTGTGAGCTTTCACACGCGGCCCAGAATTGCCTTGCGCCGCCGCCGTCCGGCAGAGTCTTGCTTCCGTCAGGCCCCGCATACGGCACACGTGCACCCTCAGGGGTGCGCACCGCACCACACAACTCCACAGCCGTCGCCGTATGCCGCCCACAGCACCACGGGCCCGTGTCTTCTGTGACCCCGTACGTCGGAGACCAGTGCCAGGGGCAAGATTTCGCCCGCGTGGTCACCTGTGCGGGCGTGCTGGAAGGAAACCGTGTGAGCCGGATCTCGGTCCGGGGATTCGCGGTGGCTTCGGCCACTGCGGTCACCACTGTCGGCGCCATCGCGGGTGTTGCCACGGGCAACGCCCCCCAGGCCTCGGACGACAACTTCGAAGCCACCGCGGCCGACACCACGCTGCTCGCGGACATCCCCGCGGGCGAGCAGGCCCAGGTACAGGTCTCGTCCCTCTCGGAGCAGGCCGACGTCCAGGCCGCCGCCGCCGACGCCGCCGCGAAGAAGTCCGCGGAGGAGACGGCCCGCATCCGCGCCGCCAAGGACGCCGAGGCGAAGAAGGAGGCCGCCGACAAGGCTGCCGCCGAGGCCAAGGCCGAGAAGGAGCGCAAGGAGGCCGAGGAGCGCGCGAGCCGTTCCGCCGCCCGCGACATCTCGTCCTTCTCGGCCCCCGCGGGGGGTGGCGGCTCCTACAGCGTCTCCGAGATCAAGGCCATGGCCCGGTCGATGATGGCGTCCGACCAGTTCCAGTGCTTCAGCAACATCGTGGACCACGAGTCCGGCTGGAACTACCGCGCGACCAACGCCTCTTCGGGTGCCTACGGCCTCGTGCAGGCCCTCCCGGGCTCCAAGATGGCCTCGGCCGGCGCCGACTGGCAGACCAACCCCGCCACCCAGATCAAGTGGGGCCTCAGCTACATGGACGGCCGCTACGGCAGCCCCTGCGGCGCCTGGTCGTTCTGGCAGGCCAACCGCTGGTACTAGTCACCAGCGCGCTCAACCCCCGAGAACCCCCCGCCGTCCTACGGTGGGGGGCTTCTTGCGTGTAGGTTCGCGAGGAGGAATCGGCGGGGCAGGACCTGCGGGGGGAAAGGCGAAAGCGATGTCCAGAGTGCCAGGGTGGCTGTCCGGGCTCGGCGAGAGCCTGAGCCGCATGGGTGAACGCCTCGACGAGCGCCGGGCCGAGGCGGAACGGGACGACCCGCTCGGACCGCCGTACGAGACCGCCTACGAGACCGCCTACGAGGCCCCGCACCAGGCCCCGCCCGCGGCCGCCCCCGCACGGCCGGACGTCGCCCCCGACACCGCCGCGCCCCTCCCGGCGGCCGAGACCGCCGAGCCGGGCCGCTCCGTCCCCGCGCCCCCCTCGTACGCCCCGGCCGTCGCCGCCCGCCCCGACCCCGTCGCCGCCATCCCCTGGGGCATGCGCGTGGCCGCCGAGGCGGGCTGGCGGCTGCTCGTCCTCGCCGGCACGGTCTGGGTGCTGATGAAGGTGATCAGCTCCGTGCAGCTGGTCGTCCTCGCCTTCGTCGCCGCGCTCCTCGTCACCGCCCTGCTCCAGCCCACCGTGGCCCTGCTGCGCCGCAAGGGCCTGCCCCGGGGGCTCGCCACCGCCGTCACCGCCGTCTCCGGCTTCGTCGTCATGGGCCTGGTCGGCTGGTTCGTGGTCTGGCAGGTCATGGACAACATCGACAACCTGTCGGACCAGATCAAGAACGGCATCGAGGAGCTCAAGCGAGGACTCCTCAACAGCCCCTTCCACGTCACCGAGCAGCAGATCAACGGCATCGCGAAGAACCTCAGCGACTCCGTCGGCGCCAACGCCGAACAGATAACACAGGTCGGACTCCAGGGCGTCACCGTCGTCGTCGAGGCCATGACCGGCATCCTGCTCGCCATGTTCTCGACGCTCTTCCTGCTCTACGACGGGAAGAAGGTCTGGGAGTGGACGCTCAAGCTGGTGCCCGCCCAGGCCCGGCCGGGCGTCGCCGGCGCCGGCCCGCGCGCCTGGCGCACCCTCACCGCCTATGTGCGCGGCACGGTCCTCGTCGCCCTCATCGACGCCGTCTTCATCGGCATCGGACTCTGGTTCCTCGACGTGCCGATGGCGGTGCCGCTGGCCGTCTTCATCTTCCTGTTCGCCTTCATCCCGCTGGTCGGCGCGGTCGTCTCCGGCGCCCTCGCCTGCGTCGTCGCCCTCGTCACCAACGGCGCGTTCACCGCCCTCATGGTGCTCGTCGTCGTCCTCGCCGTGCAGCAGATCGAGGGCCACGTCCTCCAGCCGTTCATCCTCGGCCGGGCCGTCCGCGTCCACCCGCTCGCCGTCGTCCTCTCCGTCGCCGCCGGCGGCCTCACCGCCGGCATCGGCGGCGCCGTCGTCGCCGTCCCGCTGGTCGCCGTCGCCAACACGGTGGTCGGCTACCTGCGCGCGTACAGCACCGAACAGGCCCTCCGCAGCACGCCGGAGCCGCGCGGGGCGACGGCCTTCGCCGTGGCGCCGGTCCCGGCGCCGGGCGCCGTCGAGGGGGACCGCGCGTGATATCGGAGCCGGAGCTCGTCGGCGGGGCGGAGTTCGACGCCCCCGAGGTCCTCACCGACGCCCCGCCGCCGCGCCCGCCCCGGGGCCGCCGGCCCTGGCTGTGGGCGCTGGGCGGCGCGGTGCTCGCCTCGGCGGTGTGGGGCGGCGGGCTGTACGCGTACGGGCAGCGGAAGGACCCGGGCCCCGACCTCGGCGGGTACCGGACGCTGGCGGAGGAGGGCGAGCTCTGCAGGACGGCGAAGCTGAAGGCGCTCGGCGGGATCCTCGGCAAGCGGAGCGAGGACGGCCACGGGCCCGAGATCGACGATCCGGCCGTGTACGAGGCGTCCTGTTCGATGAGCTTCGGCGGTCCGGACACCGGGTACAGCGCCGACCTCACGTACACCCTGCACAAGGTGGCGGACCCGGAGCCCGAGTTCGCGGCGCGGGCGAAGCACGCCGAGATCACCACGCCGATCGACGGTCTGGGGGAGCGGGCCTTCTTCAACGACGCGGGCGGCGAGGGCGGAGAGCTCCGGGTCCTCGACGGCCAGGTCGAGATCGAGTTCCGCCTCTACCGGTACACCAACACCGACGAGAACGGGAACCCGCTCGGAAAGGCCGAGCCCGTCGACCTCTCCGGCATCGACGTCCCGATGACCCAGGACGTGCTGGCGCTGATGGCGGAGCTCAGGAAATGACGGAAGGGCCCCGGGGTGTGAAACCCCGGGGCCCTCCTCGTACGGCGCTGCCCTACTCGGCGAGGACGGCCTCCGCGTCGAGCGTGACGCCGACCGCCTGGATCACCGCGGCGATCTTCACGGCCTCCTGGATCGTGGCGCGGTCGACACCGGCCTGGCGCAGGACCTGCTCGTGCGAGTCCAGGCACTGGCCGCAGCCGTTGATCGCGGAGACGGCCAGCGACCACAGCTCGAAGTCGACCTTCTCGACGCCCGGGTTGCCGATGACGTTCATCCGCAGGCCGGCGCGCATCGTCCCGTACTCGGGGTCCGACAGCAGGTGCCGGGTCCGGTAGAAGACGTTGTTCATCGCCATGATCGCGGCGGCGGACTTGGCGGCCTGGTACGCCTCGGGCTTCAGGTTGGCCTGGGCCTCGGGCTCCAGCTCCTTGAGCACCTTCGGCGAGCGCGAGGCGATCGCGCAGGCGAGGACGGTGCCCCACAGCTGCTGCTGCGGGAGGTCGCTGTTGCCGATGACCGAACCGAGGTTCAGCTTCAGGTCCTTGGCGAAGTCCGGTATGGCGGACTTCAGTTCGTCGAGAGCCATGTCAGATCCGTTCCTACTCGCCGGCGAGGAGCGCGGCGGCGTCGAGGGTGCTCTCGCCCTTGTTCCAGTTGCACGGGCAGAGCTCGTCGGTCTGCAGGGCGTCGAGGACCCGCAGGACCTCCTTGGGGTTACGGCCCACGGAACCGGCGGTCACCATCGTGAACTGGATCTCGTTGTTCGGGTCGACGATGAAGACGGCGCGCTGGGCGAAGCCGTCCTCGCCGCGGACGCCGCAGTCGCTCATGAGCTCGTGCTTCGAGTCGGCCAGCATCGGGAAGGGCAGGTCACGCAGGTCGGCGTGGTCCTTGCGCCAGGCGTGGTGGACGAACTCGGAGTCGCCGGAGACGCCGAGGATCTGGGCGTCGCGGTCGGCGAACTCGTCGTTCAGCTTGCCGAACGCGGCGATCTCGGTCGGGCAGACGAAGGTGAAGTCCTTCGGCCAGAAGAACACCACGCGCCACTTGCCCTCGTAGGACTTGTGGTCGATCTGCGCGAACTCCTTGCCGCTCTCCAGCGACACGCAGGCGGTCAGGTCGTAGGTGGGGAACTTGTCACCGACAGTGAGCACGCGCTCTCCTTGCAGGGTGGAAGGCTCCCTTTTGGGGGCTTCCGTGGGGGTTGGACGTCTCACATACTGGCACGGGGTGCATTGATCAGTGAAATAGCTAGACTCGGTCGTGTTGATCGAAGGTGGTTATCAGTGGTGTCCGTCCGGCGCGCGAAGCAGCCCAGCCTCTCCCAGCTCAGAGCCTTCGCGGCGGTCGCCGAGCATCTGCACTTCCGCGACGCGGCGGCCGCCATCGGCATGAGCCAGCCCGCGCTCTCGGGCGCGGTTTCGGCTCTCGAAGAGGCACTCGGTGTCCAGCTCCTCGAGCGTACGACGCGGAAGGTGCTGCTCTCGCCCGCGGGGGAGCGGCTCGCGGTCCGCGCGCGGACGGTCCTCGACGCGGTGGCGGAGCTGGTGGAGGAGGCGGAGGCGGCCCGGGCGCCCTTCACCGGGGTCCTCCGGCTCGGCGTGATCCCCACCGTCGCGCCGTACCTGCTGCCCACCGTCCTGCGGCTGGTCCACCGCCGCTACCCCGAGCTCGACCTCCAGGTCCACGAGGAGCAGACCTCCTCGCTCCTGGAGGGACTCGCCGCCGGTCGGCTCGACCTGCTGCTGCTCGCCGTGCCGCTCGGCGTGCCCGGGGTCACCGAACTCCCGCTCTTCGACGAGGACTTCGTCCTGGTCGCCCCCGAGGGGCACCCGCTGGCCGGGCGGGAGGGCATCCCGCGCGAGGCCCTCAGGGAGCTCCGGCTGCTGCTCCTCGACGAGGGGCACTGCCTGCGCGACCAGGCCCTCGACGTCTGCCGCGAGGCCGGGCGCACCGACGGCGCC
Source organism: Streptomyces sp. NPDC021012 (assembly GCF_044333355.1). Taxonomy (NCBI): domain Bacteria; kingdom Bacillati; phylum Actinomycetota; class Actinomycetes; order Kitasatosporales; family Streptomycetaceae; genus Streptomyces; species Streptomyces sp. NPDC021012. Next base: position 536,807 of record NZ_JBIRQU010000001.1, on the reverse strand, counting down.
GAGGTCACCACGACCGCCGCCGGGCTCGCCACCCTGGTCCAGCTGGTGGCCGGCGGTCTCGGGGTGACCCTGCTGCCCCGCACCGCCGTGACCGTCGAGACCGCCCGCAACCCCGCCCTGTGGACCGGGCGGTTCGCCGAGCCGGCGCCCTCGCGGCGGATCGCCCTCGCGATGCGGACGGGCGCGGCCCGGCACGCCGAGTTCGAGGAGCTGGCGGAGGCCCTGCGCGGGGCGATGAAGGAGCTTCCCGTACAGGTGACCCCCGGCGAGTGAGGGGTGCCGGGGCCTGACCCGTATTCCCGTACGAGGGAGGGGCGGGGGGGGGGGGGGGCCCCCCCCCGCCCGCCCCCCCCCCCCCCCCCCCCCCCCCCCCCCCCCCCCGGCCCCCCCCCCCCCCCCCCCCCCCCCCCCCCCCCCC
>NZ_JBIRQU010000001.1:18623-536381 GCF_044333355.1 Streptomyces sp. NPDC021012 | reverse complement strand
TCGGGTGCCCCCGGGGGTTGGGGGGGGGGGGGGGGGCGCCCCGGGCTGCCCGGGGGGGGGGGGGGGGGGGCCCCCCCCCCCCCCCGGGCCCCCCCCCCCCCCGCCCCTCCCTCGTACATGCGAACGGCGGGTTACTCCGTGCGCAGCCCGTCCGCCCGCATCAGCCGCCACAGCACCGGCATGCTCAGCAGCGTCACGACCGCGATCAGTCCGAGGCCGATCCCGACGACGGGCAGGAAGCCCCACCAGTCGATGACCTGCTGCCCGCTCATCTCCAGCAGGAGCACCCCGAGGCCGAGACCGCCCGCCACGGAGAGGGCGAGCCCGAGGAGGATCGGCACCGCCGTCTGCCACAGCACCGACCAGCTCAGGGTCGAGCGCCGGGTGCCGAAGGCGATCAGCGAGGAGAGCAGCCGCTTGCGGTCCCTGAGCTGCTCCAGGGTCGCCACCAGGAGCGAGGCCGCGACCAGCAGCATCGTCAGGGTGGAGCCGACGAGGATGCCGGTGCGGACGCTGGAGAACGCCGCGTCGCGCTGGGTGTCCTTCAGTTCGCGCACCCAGGACGTCGGATCGATGGCGTCCGCCGTGTTCCGTACGAGATCGGCGGCGTCGGGCACGGCCGGGTCGAGCCGGACCATGGCCAGCGAGTCCGGCTCGTCGAGCAGGGCGGTGTCGATCGCCTTCGGGGTGGCGAGCACGCCGTACTGGTACATGCCCGTCGGGTCCGGGCGGGAGTCCACGACCTCGGCCGTGGCGGGGATGCGCCACTGAGGCAGCGGCCCCTCGGGGGGCTTCGGCGCGTCCGGGTGCGGATGCGGGTCGCGCAGGGCGACCGTGGCACCGGGCCGTGCCGCCCTGGTGACGAAGGAGTCGCCCGGGTTGCCCTGCGCGCCGTGCGCGAGGAGGACGAAGACGTCGCCGTCCGCGCAGGAGGGGAGCGTGGCGAACTCCCGGAGGGAGGCGCAGTCGCCGACCCGGAGCGAGACCATCGGGGAGAACTCCTCGCCCCCCTTCAGGGGGCCGGGCCGCCACACGCGCGACTCGACGATGCCGGTGACGCCGGCCACGCCCTCGGTCCGCCCGATGCGGTCGATCATCCCGCGGGCCTCGGCGGCGTTCTTCGCGTCGGCGCCGATCGCGATCCGGGCGCGGGACGTGTCCTCGCCCGTGACCTGCGTGAAGTCGTTCTCCATCGCCTGGAAGAGCATCTGGAGCGCGATGGCCCCGGTCGCCGCGACGACGATCCCGCTGACCGCGCGGGCCGCCGTGCCGCTGCTCAGCTGGAGCCTGCGGACCGCGAGCTGCCAGGCCACCGGGCCGGCGTGCAGCCGCTTCACGCCCGCCTCGACGAGCCACGGCAGGAGCGAGGTGAGGCCGATCAGGGCGAGCGTGGTGCCGGCCACGACACCGACGGTGTCGATGCTGGTCCGGGTCACCTGGACGTCGCCGATGAGCGGGATGAGGAAGGCCGTGCCGGCGGCGAGGAGCAGCAGCCGCCACCACAGCCGGCGGCGGCGCGGGGTGGAGGTCCGTACGACGCCGAGCGGTTCGATCGCCACCCCGCGCAGCGCGAAGAGGGTGACCACGACGGAGGCGACCGGGACGACGGCGAGGACGAGCGCGGCGAGCGCGGGCATCGGCACGACGTCGGACGGGAAGGCGTTGACGTCCCAGATGGTGAAGACCCCCGCGAACTGCCGGGCCACCGCGAAGAGTCCGAGGCCCACGAGGAGGCCGAGCAGCGCGCCCGCGAGGGATTCCCCGGCCGCGATCCGCCGGGTCATGGCGGTGTCCGCGCCGATCAGCCGGAGGGCGGCGAGCCGCCGGTCGCGCTGCTCGCCGCCGAAGCGGACGGCGGTCGCGATGAAGACGAGCACCGGCAGGAGCATGACGACGCAGGCGACGACGACGAGGAGGACGAGGAAGGCGTTCATCGGCTCCTCGGGGACCGACCAGCCGTAGCGCGTGCCGCGCCCGTCGTAGTTCTCGGTGTCGAGGAAGTCGACGTGGGCGACGTACCGCAGGTCGGCCGGGCCGATGAGCCCGGCGGGACCGATCGTCCCGGCGACCTCGTAGGGGAGCCGTTTCCTGAGGAGGGCGCCCTCGGGGGAGTCGAGCAGCTTCCCCAGCGCGGGGGAGACGAACATCTCGCCGGTCCGGGGGAACGCCGGGGTGCCCGGCGGCACCGGGGGCGCGTCGCCCTCGGGGCGCAGCAGCAGGCCGCTGATGACCTCGTCCCGGTAGGTGGTGGCCCTGGTGAGGTGGAGGAAGGAGTCGGGGCGGGGGGAGTCGACCTGCTCGCTGCCGTCGACGGCGCGGACCGCCTCCCGGACCTCCCGCTGGAAGAGCATGTTCGGGAAGGAGGCGGCGAGCAGCAGCAGGGCCACGCCGAAGCCGACGCCGGTCGCGGTCAGCAGGGTGCGGAGCAGGCCGGAGCGGCCGCCGGTGACCGCGAACCGGGCGCCGAGCGTCAGGTCGCGGGCCCAGGTGCCGAGGCTCATGCGGCCCACTCCGCGTCCCGTACGGAACCGTCCCGGACGACGACCTCGCGGTCGGAGTAGGCGGCGACCCGGGCCTCGTGGGTGACGAGGACGACGGCGGCACCGGTGTCCCGGGAGGCGTCGGTGAGGAGCCGCATGACCCGCTCGCCGTTGAGGGAGTCGAGCGCGCCGGTCGGCTCGTCGGCGAAGATCACGCGCGGGGCGGTGACGAGGGCGCGGGCGACGGCGACGCGCTGGCCCTGGCCGCCGGATATCTCGCCGGGGCGCTTGCCCGCGACGGCGTCGACCTCCAGGCGGGCGAGCCACTCGGCGGCCCTGGCCTCGGCGGCCTTGCGCTTCTCGCCGTTCAGGCGGAGCGGGAGGGCGACGTTCTCGACGCAGGTCAGCTCGGGGACGAGCTGGCCGAACTGGAAGACGAAGCCGAAGTCGGTGCGGCGCAGGGAGCTGCGCGCGCCGTCGGAGAGCGCGGTGAGCTCGCGCCCGTCGTAGGTGATGGTGCCCGCGTCGGGGCGCACGATGCCGGCCAGGCAGTGCAGGAGCGTGGACTTGCCGGAGCCGGAGGGGCCCATGACGGCGACGACCTCGCCGGCCCGGAGGGCGAAGTCGGCGCCCGCGAGCGCCGGGGTCGGGCCGTAGGCCTTGTCGAGGCCGGTGGCGCGGAGCAGCGGGGCGGAGCTCATCGGCGGATCTCCTCGGCGAGGGCGTCGAGGCGGGCGGCGGTCAGCTCCAGCCAGCGCAGGTCCGCTTCCAGGTGGAAGAGGGCGTGGTCGCAGATGAGCTGGTCGGCGAGGTCGCCGTCGCGCTTGCGCCGGGTGAGCTCGCGCATCAGGCGCAGGTGCTCGGCGCGCTGGGTGTCGAGGATGTCGGCGGCCCCGCGGCCGGTGAGCAGGGCCAGGACGACCTTGGTGTAGAGCGTGGACTGGAGGTACGGCTCCGGCTTCTCGGGGGTGGCGAGCCACTGGGCGACATCGGTGATGCCGGCCTCGGTGATCGCGTACCGCTTCCGCTCCGGGCCGCCGCCGGCCTCGATGCCGTCGACGACGACCAGGCCGTTCTTCAGGAGCCGGGACATCGTCGAGTAGACCTGGCCGTAGTGGAGCGGCCGGTCCTGGCCGAACTTCTCGTCGAAGGCGCGCTTGAGGTCGTAGCCGTGGCGCGGTCCGGACTCCAGGAGTCCGAGGAGGGTGTGACCGATGGACATGCCCCTCACTGTACATGCGGTGTATACGCGCGATGTATAGCCGGGCCGGGCCGGTTCGAGCCGGGTCGGGCACCAAGAGGAACCAACCCTTCACGCAACCATCCGGTCTGCCCGAGCGTCGGTTCCTCTGGGCGTGGGTGCTGATTCTCACGTCCGGAAAAGACGTGATCGGTTGTCCTTTGTCCGTCTCGCCGGTGTTAGCTGTCTGAGCTGATCCGGCGCGAACGGGCTCAGCACCGAGGGCGCCGGACACACGACGAGGAGCGACTGGACACATGGGCCGACCGGACAAGGGCAAGGCGAAGAAGCGCGGCATACGCCGCCTCTTCACCTGGAAGAAGATCCTGGGCACCTTCTTCGTGTTCTGCCTGCTCGGCATGGGCGCCCTCTACGTCGTCTACCTGCTGGTCCCGGTGCCCTCGGCCAACGCCGAGGCGACGATGCAGAGCAACATCTACAAGTACTCCAACGGCAAGATCCTCGCCCGCACCGGCGAGATCAACCGCGAGATCGTCGGCCTGGAGAAGATCCCGCTGCCGGTCCAGAAGGCGTTCGTCGCCGCCGAGAACAAGACCTTCTACAAGGACCACGGCGTCGACATCAAGGGCACCACCCGCGCCGCCTGGAACACCATCACGGGCAAGGGCAAGCAGGGCGGCTCGACGATCACCCAGCAGTACGTCAAGAACTTCTACCTGAGCCAGGACCAGACCGCGACGCGCAAGCTCAAGGAGATGGTCATCGCCATCAAGGTCGACGAGAAGTCGACCAAGAGCGAGATCCTCGCCGGGTACATCAACACCAGCTACTACGGCCGCAGCGCCTACGGCATACAGGCCGCCGCCCGCTCGTACTACGGCGTCGACGCCACCAAGCTGACCACCGCCCAGGGCGCCTACCTCGCCTCGCTGCTCCAGGCCCCCAACCAGTACGACTGGACCTCCGCCAACGCCACCGGCCGCAAGCTCGTCGAGGACCGCTGGAACTACGTCCTCGACAACATGGTCGGCGAGGGCTGGCTCTCGCCGACCGAGCGCGCCGGCATGAAGTTCCCCGTGCCGCAGAAGCCCAAGCCCCTCCCCGGCATGGAGGGCCAGACCGGCTACATCGTCGAGGCCGCCAACCAGGAGCTGATGCGCCAGGGCGTCAGCGAGGAGGACATCAAGGCCGGCGGCTGGACGATCACCCTCAACATCGACGAGAAGAAGCAGAAGGACCTCGTCAAGGCGGTCGACAAGGAGCTGGAGGCCAAGCTCGACCGCAAGGGCAACGAGAAGCAGGCCACCGTCCAGGCCGGCGCCACCTCCGTCGACCCGAAGACCGGCGCGGTCGTCGCGCTGTACGGCGGCGTCGGCGCCACCGAGCACTGGATGTCCAACGCCACCCGCCGCGACTACCAGCCCGCCTCCACCTTCAAGCCGATCGTCCTCGCCTCCGCCGTCGACAACCACGCCCTCACCCAGGACGGCCGGCAGATCGGCCTCGGCACGATCTACGACGGCGACAGCCAGCGGCCGGTCGTCGGCAGCCCCATCGCCTTCGCCCCGGAGAACGAGGACGACCGCAGCTACGGTCCCGTCACCGTCCAGAGGGCCACCAACAGCTCGATCAACTCGGTCTTCGCCCAGATGATCGTCGACGTCACCCCGGCCAAGGCCAAGAAGACCGCCCTCGCCCTCGGCATGAAGGACGGCGCGGGCTTCCCCGAGACCCCCGCCATCTCCCTCGGCACCATGGGCGCCTCGACCATGGACATGGCCGGCGCCTACGCCACGCTCGACAACCACGGCAAGAAGGTCACCCCGACCCTGGTGAAGACCGCCGAGCACAAGGACCGCACGGTCAAGGGCGCCCAGCCGATCGGCGAGCAGGTCATCAGCCGCGAGGCCGCCGACACCGCCACCCAGGCCATGAGGGGCGTCGTGCGCAGCGGCTCCGGCACCCGCGCCGCCGGCGACTACGAGGCCGCCGGCAAGACCGGCACCTCCGAGAACAACCGCTCCGCCTGGTTCGTGGGCTACACCCCCGAGCTCGTCACCGCCGTCGGCCTCTTCGGCGAGGACGCCAAGGGCAACCAGGTCACCCTCACCAACACCATCAACGAGGGCCGCGCCAACGGTGGCAAGACGCCCGCCGAGATCTGGGGCGACTACACCGAGCGCGCCCTGAACGGCGGCTCGGACGCCGCCTTCGACCTGGAGACCGACGGCGCCGCCCCGGACGGCACGCTCCCGGACCCCACCGCGACCAGCGAGGCTCCGGCGACCGAGGAGCCGACCGAGGCGCCGACGACGGCCACCACGGCCCCGACCACCCCGCCGACCTCGCCGGCCACCACGCCGCCGCAGCCGACGGACCCCGTCACCACGCCGCCGGACCCCACCCAGGAGCCGACGACGCCCCCCACGTTCCCGACGGCCCCGCCCACCTCGGTCCAGCCCCCGGACGCCGGCGGCGACCCGAACGCGAACAGCACCGGCCGCCCGAACAACGGCTGACGCACACGACCGAAGGCCGGACCCCGCGCAGGGGTCCGGCCTTCGGCGTACTCGTACGGCGACTCAGGTACGGGTCGACAGCTCGAACCAGACGACCTTGCCGCCCGACAGACGGGTCGCCCCCCACCGCCGCGCGAGACGGTTCACCAGGAAGAGCCCGCGCCCGCCCTCGTCCGTGTCCCGCGCCCGCCGCTGCCGGGGCAGCTGCGGCGAGTCGTCGCCGACCTCGCAGCGCAGCACGTCCGTACGGAGCAGCCGCAGGGTCACCGGCCGCTCCGCGTACCGCACGGCGTTCGTCACGACCTCGCTGATCAGCAGCTCGACCGAGTCCGTCAGCTCCTCCAGGTCCCAGCGGGCGAGCGCCCGCCGGGCCAGCCGCCGGGCCCGCCCCGGGGCCGCGTCCTCCGGCTCCAGGAACCAGTACGCCACGTCGCTCGGCGCGATCCCGTCGAACCGGGCCGCGAGCAGCGCGATGTCGTCGTCCCGGTCACCCGGACCCAGCATGTCCAGGACGTCGTCGCAGAGCGCCTCCAGGGGCGGCGAGTGGTCCGGGCCCGTCAGCTGCGCGGTCGCCGCGAGGCGCTCCCGCAGCTGCTCGATCCCCGTCCACACGTCCCGCAGCCGGGACTCGACCAGACCGTCCGTGTACAGCAGCAGCGTGGCGCCCGCCGGGGCGTCCAGCTCGACCGCCTCGAAGTCCACCCCGCCGACCCCGATCGGGGCGCCGGGCGGCACCCGCAGCACCTCGGCGCGGCCGCCCAGGTGGAGCAGTATCGGCGGCGGATGACCCGCGTTGGCGACCGTGATCCGGTGCGAGACCGGGTCGTACACCGCGTACATGCAGGTCGCCATCCGGTCCTGGCCGAGCCGCTGCGCCTGCTCGTCCAGGTGGTGCAGGACCTCCTGCGGCGGCAGGTCGAGACCGGCCAGGGTCTGCGCGGTGGTGCGCAGCTGGCCCATGATCGCCGCCGAGGTCATGGAGTGGCCCATGACGTCGCCGACGACCAGGGCGACCCGGCTGCCGGGCAGCGGGATCGCGTCGTACCAGTCGCCGCCGACCCGCGCCGTCTCCGCCGCCGGCAGATAGCGCGAGGCCAGCCGGACGCCGGTCGGCTGCGGCAGCGAGTCCGGCAGCATCGTCCGCTGGAGCTCGTCCGCGATGTACGCCTCGCGGCCGTACAGCACGGCCTTGTCGATGCCGAGCGCGGTGTGCGTGGCCAGCTGCGCCGCGACGAGCAGGTCGTTCGGTTCGAAGCCGGGCTGCTCGGGGCGGCGCAGGAACACGGCGGCGCCGATCACCCGGCGCCGGCCGCGCAGCGGCGCCAGCACCGCGCGCAGCCCGCCGGGCAGCGGGTGCTCGGGGCCGAGCAGCTCGGTCAGCGCCGCCTTGGCGGCCGCGGAGTCGCCGAAGACCGGCCGCACCCCGCGCAGCACCTCGGCGAGCGCCCCGCCGTTCCGTACCTCGCAGAGTTCGGCCGCGGGGGTCGGATCCGGATCGGGTACGAGGACCAGCTCCTCGCCCTCCAGATCGCTTAACCGGAGCCGGTCGGTGCGCCGCAGCCGCAGCACGAAGGGCGCCACCGGGCGCTCGTCGCCCACCGGGAGCGGGTCGCGGAGGTAGACCAGGATCTCGTCGGAGAAGGTCGGCACGGTGGCCCGGCACAGGCCGAGCACGATCTCGTCCAGGTCGATGCCGCGCGCGATCCGCCGCGTCGCCGCCCCGACGAACCGCAGCCGGTCCCCCTCCCGCCGCGCGGTGACGTCCCCGCCGCGCGCCCCGCCACCGGGGTGCTGCGGGGAGACGGCGACGGCCACGGCACCGGGACCCCCGGGGTGACCGACACCGCTCGGGTGGTCCGTACCGCCGAGGACGCCCGGGCGGTCGGTGACCTCGGGTGCGGCCGGGTGGTCGGTGCCGCCCGTGGTGCCGGGGTGGCCGGGGGCGTCCGGGCCCGTCGGCTGGGCGGGCACTTCCGGTGCCGGGGACGCGGGGGCCGCCGGGCCGCCGGGCAGCTCGGCGGGCAGGCCGGCCGCCGCCTCCTGGCGAGGGCGCGCGCGTTCCTGCGACCGGGCAGCCAGGGGCTGCCGGCCTTCGTGGGAGGTGGGATGCTCCGTCACGCGTGGGATTCCGTCCGTCCGGGCCGGTGGTGCGATGCACTCGCTCTTCTCGCCGATGCCGCGCCTTCGGCGGGGGTAAACCCCTCGTATGCAGCGGATGTGGACGTTCCGCGAGCCGCGGCAACGGCAGGGGTCGGAACACCCGGGCGCACGTCCGGCACTGCTCTCCCCCTCGTGGATGACTTCTGGTCAGGTCCTGCGCTGTGCTGAGTCGTTGACGTGCTGTTCCGTCGGTCTGACGTGGTGTCCGATCCGTCGCTGTCGTGCGGAGGACGATCCTACGTTTGAACCCCTGGGGCGCATCAAGGGTCTCACGGCGCCGTGTGCGCCGGAGTGCGATCCCAGTCCGCCGGAAGTTCGGGAACTCGCCATTCCGGATCGGGCCGCCAGTCCTCCCAGCCGTCCGCGAACGGCGTCCCCCACGCCTTGATCCGCTCCACCGCCCGCTCCCCGGCCGCCCGCACCCGCTCGGCCTGCTCCGGGCCCATCAGACCGGACCGCTGGGCCTGCGCGAACTCGTCCTCGTCCCGCCACAGCCAGCTGCGGTCGGGGTAGACGGAGATGTCGAGGAAGTGGTCCTCGGAGTCGAGGCCGCCGGACCACCGGGTCCGCGGCTCCTCCAGGTTCACGTACCAGCTGCGGAAGCGCCAGCCGCGCTCCCAGAACAGCCAGACCGACCACGGCTCGCCGGGCCGGGCCAGCTTCAGCACCCCGCTGCCGGCCCAGCGCGCGCGCTCGGTGGTGCGCGGGGCGGTGTAGCGGGTGGCGAGCGGCTCGTCGTGGACGGGCGTGCCGTCGGCGAGCACGGGCCGGACGCACTCGGTGCCGGGCGCCATCCAGACCGCGAGCAGGTCCGGCGTGTCCTGCACGACCGTCACCGGTCGGCAGATGTGCACCGCGCCGGTGCCGTTGCCGCGGTAGCGCCAGAGGATGTGATCCCCCGGCGCCCAGTGCTGAGAGCCGTCCGATCCTGTCATGCGCAGATCTTAGGGGCGCGCTCCCACGACCGCTGCGGTACAGATCACGGAGGGGACGGCTACCGGCCGGTCGCTACCGGCCGGTCACCTGGGGCCGTCCCCCTACGGGTGCGTCATGCGCAGCACGTCCAGCGCCTCGTCCAGCTGCTCGACCGTCAGGTCGCCCCGCTCGACGTAGCCGGAGTCGAGGACCACCTCGCGGATGGTCCTCCGCTCGGCGAGGGACCTCTTCGCGACCTTGGCGGCCTCCTCGTACCCGATGTACTTGTTCAGCGGGGTGACGACGGACGGCGAGGACTCGGCGTACTCGCGGGCGCGCTCCACGTTCGCGGTGATCCCGTCGACCGTGCGGTCGGCGAGCAGCCGGGAGGCGTTGGCGAGGAGCCGTACGGACTCCAGGAGGTTCTTGGCCATCACCGGCAGCATCACGTTGAGCTCGAAGTTCCCGGCCGCGCCCGCCACCGCCACGGTGGTGTCGTTTCCGGTCACCTGCGCGGCGACCATCAGGACCGCCTCGGGGATCACCGGGTTGACCTTGCCGGGCATGATCGAGGAGCCGGGCTGGAGGTCGGGGAGGTTGATCTCGGCGAGGCCGGTGCGCGGGCCGCTGGCCATCCAGCGCAGATCGTTGGCGATCTTGGTGAGGGAGACGGCGACGGTCCTGAGCTGCCCGGACGTCTCCACCAGGGCATCGCGGGCGCCCTGGGCCTCGAAGTGGTCGCGGGCCTCGGTCAGCGGCAGTCCGGTGGCCCGGGCGACCTCGGCGATGACGGCCGCGGAGAAGCCGGCCGGGGTGTTGATGCCGGTGCCCACCGCCGTACCGCCGAGGGGGAGTTCGGCGAGCCGGGGGAGTGCCGCGCGCAGCCGCTCGGCGCCGTACCTCACCTGGGCCGCGTAGCCGCCGAACTCCTGGCCGAGGGTGACCGGGGTGGCGTCCATCAGATGCGTACGGCCGGACTTCACCACCGTCGAGAATTCGGCTGATTTTCGCTCCAGCGCGGTGGCCAGATGGTCGAGCGCGGGGATCAGGTCGCGGGTGACGGCGGCGGTGGCCGCGATGTGGATGGAGGAGGGGAAGACGTCGTTCGAGGACTGCGAGGCGTTGACGTGGTCGTTGGGGTGGACCTCGCGCCCCTCGGGGAGCCGCTCGGTGGCGAGGGTGGCGATGACCTCGTTGGTGTTCATGTTGGACGAGGTGCCCGAGCCGGTCTGGAAGACGTCCACGGGGAAGTGCTCGTCCCAGCGGCCCTCCGCGACCTCCTCGGCGGCCGATTCGATCGCCTCCGCGCGGTCCTCGTCGATCACCCCGAGCTCGGCGTTGACCTTGGCGGCCGCGGCCTTGATCCGGGCCAGGGCCTCGATGTGGGCGCGCTCCAGGCGCTGCCCGGAGACCGGGAAGTTCTCCACGGCCCGCTGGGTCTGGGCCCGCCACTTGGCGTGGGCGGGAACCCGCACCTCACCCATGGAGTCGTGCTCGACGCGGTAGCCGCCGTCCTCGTTCATGTCTCTCAACCTCCTGAAAAAGATGAGCACTTCTCTTGTTCGACGTATTCCCAAGACGCCTACCGGCCAGTAAAAACCGTGGGTAACCCCACTTCCAGGAGGCGCAGTGAAGCGCACCAGGTACAGACTCCGCTGGCCACTCGCGGTCGCGGCCGCCGCCGCGGCGGCCCTCGGCAGCATGACCGCCGCGGCCCCCGCCGGCGCGGCCGACACGAGCACGACGGCCGGAATCACCTCCGTACCGCTCTCTCCCGAGCTGGAGGCGATCCGGGCGGCCGAGGCCACCAAGATCTACGGCAGCCCCGAGGAGCGCCCGCTCGCCCAGCGCAGGACCGGCCTGATCTCCCTCGGTGACAGCGAGATCTCCGGCGAGGGCGTCGGCTCCTACGAGTCGCCGACCAACGGGCCCACCAACTGGTGCCACCGCTCGCCCGACGCCGCCATCCACCGCACCGGAATCCCCGCGGACCTCACGTTCAACGTGGCCTGCTCCGGCGCGTACACCGGCAACATCCGGATCGGCGGCGCCAAGCAGTACGCCGACGAGCTCGTCCAGAGCGACAACCTCGCGATCAAGGCGCGCAACACCCGCATCAAGATGGTGCTGCTCGTCGCCGGAGCCAACGACGACCTGCAGTTCGGGCCCGTCATGACCGACTGCGTCGAGCGGTACGTGCTCAGCCAGGGCACCTGCGAGCCCAAGTACGCCCCCGGCTGGCAGGCCCGCGTCGACGCGCTCGTCCCCAAGGTCGAGCAGACGGTCAGCGACCTCAAGACCGTCATGCGGGACGCCGGATACGCCGACGGCGACTACAAGCTCGTCGTCATGGGCTACCCCAGCCCTATCGGCCCCGACTTCTACGACAACCCGAACTTCCCCGGCAAGCTCGCCTGCGGCGGCATGGGCTACGACTCCGACACCAAGTGGGGCCGCAACACCGCCGTCCCCGCCTTCGAGCGGGGCATGCGCAAGGTCGCGGCCGACACCGGCGTCACCTTCCTCGACAACTCCCGCCTCTTCCACGGCCACGAGGTCTGCATGGAGGACACCTGGGCCCGGGGCCTCTACATCGACCTCTCCAAGCCCGGCGGCCTCGACGAGAACTCCGTACGCCAGTCCTTCCACCCCAACTACCGCGGCCACGGCGCCTTCGCCTCCTGCCTGACCCAGATCTACAACTCGGGCGCGCGCGAGGCGGGCTGCGCCGACGTCAACTCCTCCGGCACCCCGACGCTCTTCCCGCTCGCCTGGGACGACGCGTACCAGCCGCTGAGGAACCAGGCCACCGGCAACTGCCTGGACGTCAACGCCTCCGAGTCGGCCAACGGCACCGCCGTCCTCGGCTGGGACTGCCACGGCGGCCGCAACCAGAACTGGTGGTACGACTCCGCCCGGCAGACCCTCCACACCCAGCTCACCCAGGACCGCTGCCTGGACGTGCCGGGAGCCGCCTACCAGGCCGGCAAGGCCCTCATCATCTGGAACTGCAGCGGCGCGGCCAACCAGAAGTTCGTCCGTGACGGCGCCACCGTCCGGCCCGCGGCCGCGACCGGACTCTGCCTCACCCAGGGCGCGGCGAAGGAGCCGATCCGGCTCCAGAACTGCGACGGCTCCGCGAACCAGAAGTTCGCCTAGGGCCCCGGGAACGCCGCGGCCCCCGTCCGGTGCGGGACGGGGGCCGCGGTCATGCCCGGAGGGCGGTGGATTCCGGGGTGGACTCCTCCGAACGGGCGAAGTCGCGGTGATCGCCGGACAATGTGAAGCGTGCCGAGGGGGACCCCCATCCCACGGGAGGCAGGACATGACCCGCAGCTTCAGGAGGACCGGCGCGCTCGGCGTCTGCGCGGTCGCCGCCGTCGCGGCGACCACCTTCGCCGCCGTCCCCGTCTCCGCCCACAGCGGAGACGGCTTCGAGTTCACGCTCTACGCCAAGCAGGTCTCGCCCCCCGCGACGAACCAGAGCAGCCCACCGCCCAAGGTCGGGGACATGCCCGTCTTCGCCGACGACCTCTACAAGACCAAGGGCGGCGAGAAGGTCGGCCGCGACGGCGTGACCTGCGCCGTGGTGCGCGTCTCCGGCGACCAGGTCGACATGAACTGCGTCGGCACCATCGTCCTGAACGGCGGACCGGGCGGACAGCTCACCGCCCAGGCCCTCACCACCTTCGACACCTCGAACGAGGCCCCGTCCGCCTTCGACATCGCCGTCACCGGCGGAACCGGCGACTTCAAGCAGGCGCGTGGATACATCACCTCGACCCCTGACGGGGACTACGACCGGATGGAGTTCCACATCACCACGCGGTGAGCCCGTTACGACAGCTTGCCGCCGTAGTCCGGGAGCTTGAAGGCGCGCTCGGCGTGTCCGCCGACGAGGTCGGTCGTGTTGTTGCCGATGTTCGCGATGATCGTGTAGCCCTTGGCCTCGATCTCGGCGCGCTTCTCGGTCTTGTACGCGCTGACCTCGGCGAACAGGTCGGGCAGCGAGCGCACGTAAAGCCCGTCGACCGGGTAGCCGGCCTTCTTCAGGTTCCAGTCCGTCAGGGAGTAGATGATCCCGGGCCGGGCGGTGACGAAGAAGACGGCCACCCCGCGCGCGTGGGCGTCGGCGACGAGCGCGCGCACGTCCGCGATGGCCGGGGTCGGCAGCTCCCAGAACGGGTGGAAGTCCGTCTCCAGGGAGCTGTTGTCGATGTCGAGGACGATGGCCTGCTTCTCGCGGCCGGCGTTCTCGGCACGTGCCTCGATGTACGGCCGGGCCTCGGCGACCACGGCCGCCACGTCCCGCCGCCAGGTCGTGTAGTCGACGCCCGCGAGGGCCGCCGTCGAGGTGACGTGCGTGTCCGGGTCCGCGGCGGAGGCGGCGGGCGCCGCGCCGACGACGAGGACGGCGGTCAGGCCGAGGGCCGCGGCGGTGGTCTTGGCGGAGGGCATGGGGGCTCCCGAGGGGTCGAACCGGCTCAGTGGTTGACATGCTCGCGACCCATACTGGCCAGTAGGTGACGAGAGGGCTACCGGTCGGTAGCGACTTTCTGAGCGAAGATCGACGACGCCCCCCGGCCGGAAGGGCCGAGGGGCGTCGCGGGAGCCCGCGGGACCGGGTCAGGCGAGACCGGGACCCCGCACCGGGATGTGCGTGAAGGTCGGCTCGGGTGCCGGGTTCTGGAAGAAGTCGTTGCCCTTGTCGTCGACGACGACGAAGGCCGGGAAGTCCTCGACCTCGATCTTCCAGACGGCCTCCATGCCGTCCTCCTCGTTGTCCAGGACCTCGATCTTCTTGATGCAGTCCTGGGCGAGGCGGGCGGCCGGGCCGCCGATGGAGCCGAGGTAGAAGCCGCCGTGCGTGCCGCACGCGTCCGTGACCTGCTTGGAGCGGTTGCCCTTCGCGAGCATCACCATCGAGCCGCCCGCCGCCTGGAACTGCTCCACGTACGAGTCCATCCGGCCGGCCGTCGTCGGGCCGAAGGAACCCGACGCGTAGCCCTCGGGGGTCTTCGCCGGGCCGGCGTAGTAGACCGGGTGGTCCTTCATGTACTGCGGCATGTCCTCGCCGGCGTCGAGCCGCGCCTTGATCTTGGCATGCGCGATGTCGCGGGCCACCACCAGCGAACCGGTCAGCGAGAGCCGCGTCTTGACCGGGTACTTGGTCAGCTCGGCGAGGATCTCGTCCATCGGCTGGTTGAGGTCGATCTTCACGACGTCACCCGCCTCGTCCAGGTGGGAGTCCTCGGTCTCCGGCAGGAAGCGCGCCGGGTCGGTCTCCAGCTGCTCCAGGAAGACGCCCTCGGCGGTGATCTTCGCGACGGCCTGGCGGTCGGCCGAGCAGGAGACGGCGATCGCGACGGGCAGCGAGGCGCCGTGGCGGGGGAGGCGGACGACGCGGACGTCGTGGCAGAAGTACTTGCCGCCGAACTGCGCGCCGATGCCGATCTTCTGCGTCAGCTCGAAGACCTTCTCCTCCAGCTCCTTGTCGCGGAAGCCGTGGCCGGTGGCGGCGTCGCCCTCGGTGGGCAGCTCGTCCAGGTAGTGCGCGGAGGCGTACTTCGCGGTCTTCAGCGCGAACTCGGCGCTCGTGCCGCCGACGACGATCGCCAGGTGGTACGGCGGGCAGGCGGCCGTGCCGAGCGAACGGATCTTCTCCTCCAGGAACTTCATCATGGAGGCCTCGTTCAGGACCGCCTTGGTCTCCTGGTAGAGGAAGGACTTGTTGGCCGAGCCGCCGCCCTTGGCCATGAAGAGGAACTTGTACGCGCCGCCGTCGGTCGCGTACAGCTCGATCTGCGCGGGCAGGTTCGAGCCGGTGTTCTTCTCCTCCCACATGGTCACCGGGGCCATCTGCGAGTACCGCAGGTTCAGCTTGGTGTACGCGTCGTAGACGCCCTTGGACAGGGCCTCCTCGTCGCGGCCGGAGGTCAGCACGTTCTGGCCGCGCTTGCCCATGACGATCGCGGTGCCGGTGTCCTGGCACATGGGGAGCACGCCGGCGGCGGCGATGTTCGCGTTCTTCAGGAGGTCGAGCGCGACGAACTTGTCGTTGCTCGACGCCTCCGGGTCGTCGATGATCCGGCGCAGCTGGGCCAGGTGGGCCGGGCGCAGGAAGTGCTGGATGTCGTGGATGGCCTCGGCGGCCAGCTTGCGCAGCGCCTCCGGCTCGACCTTGAGGAACGTACGCCCGTCGGCCTCGAAGGTGGAGACACCTTCGGAGGTCACCAGGCGGTAGGGCGTGGTGTCCTCTCCCAGGGGGAGCAGATCGGAGTACGCAAACTCAGGCATGACGGCGGCCATTCCTCACTCGGCAGACAGCGGCGCGCCGCCTCCGTTGGCGGGCGCGCCCTCCAGCGTATGCCGAGGGCGCGGCCCCGATCCTGTGAGGTAAGGCTCAGTAGGGGCGCGGACCGCGCCGGAACGGCGTGTTTCCGGACGGGGCCGGGCGACGGGTCCGGTCGACCCGCCGGGTCGACGGGTCCGGGCGGGTCCGGCCCGGGGCCCCGGGGCATCCCCTAGGGGACAGGACCGGGGTTCCTCCTCTGGTCGCGATCTATCGCGTTTCGCTACGCTGACTTCGTGGACCTCGAAAAGCAGCCCGAACCCGAGAAGCAGCCGCAGCCGCAGCGGCCGGCCGCCCCCGCCGAGCCCGCACCCGCCGAGCCCGCCTTCGCCGATCCGCAGGGCGCGCTGCGGGCCTCGGACGCGGACCGGGACCGGATCGCGGACATCCTCAAGGACGCCCTTGCCGAGGGACGGATCGACGCCGAGGAGCACTCGGACCGGATCGACGCGGTCTACCGGGCCAAGACCGTCGGGGAGCTGGAGCCGATCGTCCGCGACCTGCCGCGCGCCCGCACCGCCCCGGCGCCCGAACCGGCCGTGGCCTACGGCCCGGAGGACCCCGAGGGCGCCGCGGACAACCTCGTGGCGATCTTCTCCAGCACGACCCGCAAGGGCCGCTGGCGGGTCAGCCGCCGGACGAACGCCTTCGCGCTCTTCGGGAACGTGGAGATCGACCTGACCGAGGCGATCTTCGCCCAGCGGCTGACCACCATCAACGCGACGTCCATTTTCGGCAACGTCGAGGTGCGCGTCCCGGAGAACATCAGCATGCGCGGCAGCGGCAGCGGCATCTTCGGGAACTTCGAGGTCGTGACCCTGGAAGGCGTCGACCCCCAGGCCCCCGTCGTCGTCATCAACGGCTACTCGGTCTTCGGGAACGTCGAGGCCAAGCCCAAGCGCGGCAAGTGGGTCACCGACCTCCAGGGCAAGCTCAGGAAGAACCCCGGGCGGTGACGAGGGGCGGGCGCCCGGGGTGACGCGGGGGCGACCGCCGGGGTGACGCGGGGCGGGCGGCGGAGGTGACCGGAATTCGCCCTCGGGTATCCGCAGTGCGGAACGGCAGGGCACGCAGTGCATAGGCGCGCGCACAGCGGGTAGGGCTGGTGCATCGCCGCTCGCTCGCGTAGCCGTCGTCAGGAGTAGACCGTGCTGCAACTGCCGCATCAGCCCCTCCAGGTCGCCGCCGTACCCCCTCAGCGCGCCCCTGCCCGGGAGGACGAGGCCGGCCCATGGCACGCGGAGGCGGTGTGCCGCCGGGACGAAGCAGGGCTCTTCTTCGCCCCCTCGAAGGAGCCGACCGCCGCGCGGCTCGCCCGCGAGGAGGCGGCGAAGCGGGTCTGCTCGCGCTGTCCGGTGATGGTCGAGTGCCGGGAGCACGCGCTGCTCCAGCCCGAGCCGTACGGAGTGTGGGGCGGACTCACGGCGGCCGAGCGGCGCGTCGTCCTCGCCCGGCGCCGGCGGCGCGAGGTGGAGCTGCGGAAGGCGGCCGCCACCGAGCGGATCGCCCAGGCGGGCTGACGGGATCGCGGAGACCTTCCCCCGTCCCGTACGAGAAGGGGCGCCCCCACCGCACATGGGGGCGCCCCTCTTCGTATGTCGTACCGTCGTCGCGACGAACCGTTACTTCGCGCGGTCGAAGTCGATCGCGCTGTACGCGCGGAGCTTCGAGAGGCGGTGCGTCGAGTCGATCTGGCGGATCGTGCCGGACTTCGAGCGCATGACCAGCGACTGCGTGGTCGCCGTCTCGGCGCGGTAGCGCACCCCGCGCAGCAGCTCGCCGTCGGTGATGCCGGTGGCGACGAAGAACACGTTGTCGCCGCTGACCAGGTCGTTCGTGGAGAGCACGCGGTCCAGGTCGTGGCCCGCGTCCAGCGCCTTCTGGCGCTCGGCGTCGTCCTTCGGCCACAGCTTGCCCTGGATCACGCCGCCGAGGCACTTGATCGCGCAGGCGGAGATGATGCCCTCGGGCGTGCCGCCGATGCCCATGAGCATGTCGACGCCGGTGCCCTCGCGGACGGCCATGATCGAGCCGGCGACGTCGCCGTCCGAGATGAACTTGATCCGGGCGCCCGTCTCGCGGATCTCCTTGACGATGCCCTCGTGGCGCGGGCGGTCCAGGATGACGACCGTGATGTCCTCGGGCGAGGAGTTCTTCGCCTTGGCGACCCGGCGGATGTTGACCGAGACGGGGGCGTTGATGTCGACGAAGTCGGCGGCCTCGGGGCCGGTGACCAGCTTGTCCATGTAGAAGACCGCGGACGGGTCGAACATGGTGCCGCGGTCGGCGGCGGCCAGGACGGCGATCGCGTTCGGCATGCCCTTGGCGTTGAGCGTGGTGCCGTCGATCGGGTCGACCGCGATGTCGACCTCGGCGCCGGTGCCGTCGCCGACCCGCTCGCCGTTGAAGAGCATCGGGGCTTCGTCCTTCTCGCCCTCGCCGATGACGACGACGCCGTTCATCGAGACGGTGGAGATCAGGGTCCGCATGGCGTTGACCGCCGCCCCGTCCGCGCCGATCTTGTCGCCGCGGCCGACCCAGCGGCCGGCGGCCATGGCGGCCGCCTCGGTGACGCGGACCAGCTCAAGGGCGAGGTTGCGGTCGGGGGCCTCGGGAGAAACGACAAGCTCGGGCGGAAGGTGGTGGTGCTCGGTCATCGGAGCGCACCTTTCTGTACGGCGACGGCCGGGAAAAAGAGGGTGCTGTGACTCTATCGGTACGTCGACAAAATGAGCAGAGGGGCCCACGTATGAGCACAACACCATGATGCGACCATGGTGGGCGTGGCAGGTATGCGAGGCAGGCAGACGGTACGCGGGATGTTCCAGTCCCTCGGGGTGATCATGGTCGCCGCGGGCGTGATGTATCTCTTCATCCCGCACGACGACAACGCGGAGCCGGTCAAGGCGAAGGACTACCGGGTCGAGCTCCTCACGGCCCAGCGGGCGGCGCCGTACCCGGTGCTGGCCCCCGAGGGCCTCGGCGAGGGCTGGAGGGCGACGGTGGTCTCGTACAAGCGCGAGAAGGCCGACGCCTGGCAGCTCGGCTTCCTCTCCCCGGACACCCAGTACGTGGCCGTGAACCAGTCGACGGCCGAGCCGGGCAAGTTCGTGCCCGAGGTGACCCAGAAGGCCAAGGACACCGGGAAGACCGAGACGGTGGCCGGCCGGGTCTGGCAGCGCTGGGAGGGCCCGAAGTACGACGCGCTCGTCCGCACGGAGAACGGTGCGACGACCGTGGTGACCGGCACGGCCTCCTTCGAGCGGCTGGCGGAGATGGCCGGCGCGCTCCAGTCGAAGAAGGTCTGAGCCGTACGGAACGGAACGTACGGAACGGGATGTACGGAAAGGGCCCCGCACTCGTGGAGTGCGGGGCCCTTTCGTGCCGTCGGGCTCGTGCCGTCAGGCTCAGACGGTGGTGACGACCGCGTCGTAGTCGAGGCGCGGGCTGCGCGGGAACCAGGCGTCCTCGCCCGGCTTGCCGATGTTGACGATCATCAGCGGGGTGTGGTCGTCGTCCAGGAACTCCTTCTGGATGCCGGCGAGGTCCGCACCGGTCATCGGGCCGGCGGCCAGGCCGGCGGCGCGGACGCCGATGATGAAGTACGCGGCCTGGAGGGCGGCGTTCAGCAGCGCGGAGCTCTCGCGGACCGGACGCTCGGAGAAGAACATGTCCTTGACCTGCGGGAAGTGCGGGAGCAGGGTCTCGAAGTCCTCGTGGAACTCGTTGTCGGCCGAGAGGATCGCGACCAGCGGGGCGGTCGAGGTCTTGGCGGCGTTGCCCTCGGCCATGTGCTTCACCAGGCGCTCGCGGGCCTCGGGGGAGCGGACCAGGGTGATGCGCAGCGGGGTCTGGTTGAAGGCGGTCGGGCCGTACTTCACCAGGTCGTAGATCGCCTGCATCTGCTCGTCGGTCACCGGCTCGTCGGTGAACGTGTTGGCGGTGCGGGCCTCGCGGAAGAGGAGGTCCTGGGCGACGGCGTCAAGGGCGAGAGACATGGTGCGTACCTTCCGGACTGCAAAGGGGGGTCGCTCGTACGGGGTTCGAGCGATGCCTCGACAGTACGCCGAGGATTGGTGAAAATTCAACTAATCCATCCGGATAGTGATCCGTTTCACTCTCATCCGGATAACGATCCGCTTCGGCCGGAAGTCTACGTCAGGCGGGCGCGAGCCCGCGAGACCCGAAGCGGCTCCACTCGTCCCCCGTTTCCGCCTCCGCCGCGGGGTTACTCGTCCCCGTCCTCCGCGTCGGCCTCCCCTTCGGCCGCGCGCTCCGCCGCCAGCGAGGCGTCGAGCCGGGCCCGGGCCCCCTCCAGACGGCGACGGCACACCTTCGCCAGCTCCTCGCCGCGCTCCCACAGCGCGAGGGACTCCTCCAGGGACGTCCCGCCGGCCTCAAGGCGCCGGACGACCTCGATCAGCTCGTCCCGCGCCTGCTCGTAGCCGAGGGCCGCCTCTTCCGTCTCCGCGCCCGCGCCCGCGCCCGCGCCCGTGTCCGTACCCGCTGCCATCTGCCGCTCCCTCTTCCGTATCGGTTCCTGTCGAATGCTCAGGTGCTCAGGCCGGGTCGGCCGCGCGCCGCACCGTGAACTCGCCCTCGGCGACCCTGGCCCGCAGCTCCTCGCCCTCCGCGACCTCCTCGGGGGAGCGGACCACCGCCCCGTCCGGCCGCTGGAGCACCGCGTACCCCCGCTCCAGCGTCGCGGCGGGCGACAGCGCCCGCACACGCGCCCGCGTGTGCGAGAGCTCCGAGTCCGCCCGGTCGAGCAGGTGCCCGAGGACCCGACGGCTCCGGGCGAGGAGCTGCGCGACCTCGTCCTCGCGGACCTCGACCATGCGCTGCGGATGCTCCATGACGGGCCGCGCGAGCGCGTTCGCCAGGCCGCGCTCCTCGCGCTCCAGGAGGCCGCGCACGGTCCGCAGCGCCCGGTCCCGGAGCCCGCGCACCCGGTCCAGCTCCTCGCCGACGTCCGGGACGACCTTCTTGGCCGCGTCCGTCGGCGTCGAGGCGCGCAGATCGGCCACCAGGTCGAGCAGCGGGGAGTCCGGCTCGTGCCCGATCGCGGACACCACCGGCGTACGGCACTCGGCCACCGTGCGGATCAGCTGCTCGTCCGAGAACGGCAGCAGGTCCTCGACGCTGCCGCCGCCCCGGGCCACGATGATCACGTCCACGTCCCCGTGCGCGTCCAGCTCCTTCACCGCCTGGACGACCTGCGGGACCGCCTTCACGCCCTGCACCGCCACGTTCCGCACCTCGAAGCGGACGGCCGGCCAGCGACGGCGCGCGTTCTCCAGGACGTCCCGCTCGGCCGCCGAGGCGCGGCCGCAGACCAGGCCGACGAGGTGCGGCAGGAACGGCAGCGGCTTCTTCCGGTCGGCCGCGAACAGGCCCTCCGAGGCCAGGCTCCGCTTCAGCTGCTCCAGGCGCGCCAGCAGCTCCCCGATCCCGACCGGCTTGATCTCCACCGCCCGCAGCGACAGCTGCCCGCGCGGCGCGTACCACTCGGGCTTGGCGTGCACGACGACCCTGGCGCCCTCCGAGACGACGTCCGCGACCGCGTCGAAGACCTGGCGGTAGCAGGTGACGCTGATGGAGACGTCGTACGAGGGATCCCGCAGCGTCAGGAAGACGACCCCGGCGCCGGGGCGCCGCGACAGCTGCGTGATCTGCCCCTCGACCCAGATCGCCCCGAGCCGGTCGATCCACCCCCCGATCAGCCGGGAGACCTCACCGACGGGAAGCGGCGCTTCTGCGGACGTAGTCAGAGCCATGGACCGAGCGTAACCGCGCGGTACGACAACGTCAGGGGCGCGGGCGGCGCAGGTCGCTACGCGCGCGGGGACGGCCTCGTCGCGCCCTGGACGGCGAGGACGACGAGGCCCACCCCCAGCCAGATCACGCCCACCACCTGCGCGGCGGCCGAGGCCTCGACGATCACGGCGATCAGGATGGCCGCGCCGACCACCGGGAGCACCACGTGCTTCAGCCAGTGCGGCGGCCCCTCCGCCCGTCGTACCGCGAACCAGCCCACCACGCTCGCGTGCAGCAGGACGAAGGCGGTGAGCGCGCCGACGTCGACCACCGAGACCAGGTGGTCGAGGCCGTCGTCCCGGCGGGCCGCCCACAGCGCGGCGATCATCGTGACCGTCGCCGCCACGAGCAGCGCCACGCGCGGGACGCCGCCGTCGGTGCGGGCGAGCAGGTGCGGCAGGCGCCGGTCGCGGCCCATCGCGAACAGCAGCCGCCCGCCCGCCGCCTGCCCCGCGAGCGCCGCGAAGGCCGCGCCGATCGCCTTGGAGACGGCCACCAGGTCGTGCAGCCAGGTGCCGACCGACGCCTCCACGGCGTCGTAGAAGGCCGAGCCCTGCTTGGCCGGGTCGGCGGCGAGCTCGGCGGAGGAGACCGGTTCGAGGAGCGCCACCAGCCAGGTCTGGGCCACGAACAGGACGCCCGCCAGCGCCAGGCAGAACAGCACGGCCCGCGCCACCTTCCGCGAACCGCCCGTCACCTCCTCCGCGAAGGAGGCGATCGCGTCGAAGCCCAGGTACGACAGGACGGCCACCGAGACCGCGCCCACCACCGCGGACAGCGAGAAGGAGACGTCGCCGGTGAGCGGCGACCACCAGTCGCGCTGCGCCCCGTCCCGTACGAGCACCACCACCGCGGACACGGCGAAGACCAGCAGGACGACGATCTCCATCGCGAGCACCGCGAAGCCGACCCGGGCCGCCGCCCGTACGCCCCACAGGTTCAGCAGGGTGGTGACCACCACGGCGATCCCCGTCCACACCCACCGGTCCACCTCCGGGACCAGCGCCTCCATCGCGATGCCCGCGAAGAGGTAGGCGACGGCCGGGATCAGCAGGTAGTCGAGCATCGCCATCCACCCGGCGACGAACCCGGGCCCTTCGCCGAGGCCCTTGCTCGCGTACGTGAAGACGGAGCCGGCCTGGGGCGCGACCCGCACCATCTGGGCGTAGCTGAACGCCGTGAACGCCATGGCGACGGTCGCCACGACGTACACCAGTGCGACGGCCCCGTGCGACTTCGCGTCGAGCGTGCCGAAGACGCCGACGGGCGCCATGGGGGCGATGAACAGCAGCCCGTACACGACAAGGTCACGGAATCCGAGATTCCGTCGCAGCCCCTCGTGGTCCGCCACCCGCGTCTCCTGAGCCATGGCGCCAGTTTCGGCCACGGCACCGCTCCAAGCGCTCACCGACGCGGCCTTACGATGGGACGCATGACTGCAACGCCCGCGCCGACGCCCGATTCCGCCTCCGCGACGAACCGCCCGAAGCGTGTCCTGCTCGCCGCCCCCCGCGGCTACTGCGCGGGCGTGGACCGTGCCGTGATCGCCGTGGAGAAGGCCCTGGAGCAGTACGGGGCGCCGATCTACGTCCGGCACGAGATCGTCCACAACAAGTACGTCGTCCAGACCCTGGAGCGGAAGGGCGCGATCTTCGTCGACCAGGCGACCGAGGTGCCGCCGGGCAACATCGTGATGTTCTCCGCGCACGGCGTCGCCCCGACCGTCCACGAGGAGGCCCGCGTGGGCCGGCTCGCGACCATCGACGCCACCTGCCCGCTGGTCACCAAGGTCCACAAGGAGGCCGTCCGCTTCGCCAAGGACGACTTCGACATCCTCCTCATCGGCCACGAGGGCCACGAGGAGGTCATCGGCACCTCCGGCGAGGCCCCCGACCACATCCAGCTGGTCGACGGCCCGGCGGACGTGGCCAAGGTCGAGGTCCGCGACCCCTCCCGGGTCGTCTGGCTCTCCCAGACCACGCTCTCGGTCGACGAGACGATGGAGACGGTCGACGCGCTGAAGGAGAAGTTCCCGCAGCTGATCTCCCCGCCGTCCGACGACATCTGCTACGCCACGCAGAACCGCCAGACCGCGATCAAGGAGCTCGCCGGCCAGGCCGAGCTGGTGATCGTCGTCGGCTCGAAGAACTCCTCCAACTCGATCCGCATGGTCGAGGTCGCCAAGCAGGCCGGCGTCCCCGCCGCGTACCTGGTCGACTTCGCCAGCGAGATCGACGAGGCCTGGCTGGAGGGCGTGACCAGCGTCGGCCTCTCCTCCGGCGCCTCCGTCCCGGACGTCCTGGTGCAGGAGGTCCTGGAGTGGCTCGCCGAGCGCGGCTACGCGGACGTGGAGATCGTCAAGACGGCCGACGAGTCCCTGACCTTCTCGCTGCCCAAGGAGCTCCGCAACAAGGACCTGCGGGCCGAGGCGGCGGCCCTGCTCGAAAACGAGTGACGCAGCGCCCCGGCCCGTAACGTTGGGTCCATGAACGTCTTCGGAGTGGACATCGGCGGCTCGGGCATCAAGGGCGCCCCCGTGGACCTGGAACGCGGCACGCTCGCCGAGGAGCGTCACAAGGTACTGACCCCGCAGCCCGCCACACCCGACGGTGTGGCGGGCTGCGTCGCGGAGGTCGTGGCGCACTTCGGCTGGACGGGACCGGTGGGGGTCACCTTCCCGGGCGTCGTGACGGGCTCCACCGTCCGTACGGCCGCCAACGTCGACAGGTCCTGGATCGGCGTCGACGCCGGCACCCTGCTGAGCGACCGCCTCGGCGGGCTCCCGGTGACCGTCATGAACGACGCGGACGCGGCCGGGATCGCCGAGATGACCTTCGGCGCGGGCCGGGGCCGCAAGGGCACGGTGATCCTGCTGACCCTCGGCACGGGCATCGGCTCCGCCCTCTTCGTCGACGGCCGCCTCGTCCCCAACACCGAACTCGGCCACCTCGAACTCAAGGGCCACGACGCGGAGACCCGCGCCTCCACGAAGGCCAAGGAGGACGAGGACCTCACCTGGGAGCACTGGGCGACCAAGCGGCTGACCAAGTACCTCGCCCACGTGGAGATGCTCTTCTCCCCGGAACTCTTCATCATCGGCGGCGGCGTCAGCCGCAAGGCGGACAGGTTCCTCCCGCTGATCAAGGGCATCCGCGCCGAGATCGTCCCGGCAGAGCTCCAGAACAACGCGGGGATCGTGGGGGCGGGGATGGCGGCGGGGGCGGCCTGAGAGGAACAGGGGCCCGGCCCGGGCCTCTGGCGGGACGGCCTGAGAGCCCGAGCCCCTGGCGGGGCGGCCCTGGCGGGGCGGCCTGAGAGCCCGAGCCCCTGGCCCTGAGATACGAGCCCCTGGCGGGGCGGTCTGAGAGGAAGAAGGCCCCGGCCCGGGCCCCGGCGGGGGCGGCCTGAGAGGGGCCCGCCCCTGGGTGTCCCGGGCGGCGGCCCCGGTTACGCCACCCGGTCAAGCCACCGGCCTGCGCCGCGCCGTACGGGGGCGTCCGCCCGGGCCCTCGCCCGTCGTCCCGGTGCCGGAGGCGGTCCGGGCGGTGGTGCGGGACTGATGGCGGCGCCCCATGTCCCGCAGCTTGCGGACGCTCGTGATGAGGCCGGCGACGAGGGTGCCGCCGTAGAGCCAGCCGGCGTGCACGGCGAGGGCGGTCACGACGGCCATGGCCTGGCCGCCGAAGCCGCCGGTGCCGCCCGCGATGGGGATGACGCCGACGGCGAAGGCGATGGGGACGCCGATCGGAGCGGTGACGAGGTCGGCGGTCCGGACCCAGAGCGCGGTCAGGGCGCTGACCGGCAGGAACAGCAGCCCGTACACGGCGGGGGAGCCGTCGAGGAGCAGCTGGTCGAGGAGGCCGAGGGTGAGCATGACGGCCGAGGCGAACAGCCCGGCGCCGAGCCCGGTGAGGCGGGGCGAGGGAAGCCGGCGCAGGGCGAGGACGACGGGCGGCACGGGCCGGCGCCCGGCGGGCCGCGCGGAGGGGCGACCGGCCGGGGCGGTCCCGGCGGCACCCGGGGCGGCGCCCGTCCCGGCCCGCTCCACGCGCGCGCGACCGGCCGCGCCACCGGCCCCGCCGGTCACGCGGTAGACGGCCGCGCCCTCCACGAGCGCGCCGGGCGGTGCGACCGGCGGCGTGGCGGTGGTCTGCGGCCTTCGGCGGCGTTGCGGCTGACTTGTCCTGTGCTGCTCCACACGACCAACGTAGGTCGGAAGGGGGCGGGAACCGGGTCCGGGACACGCCCTTTGGGTGACCTTGCCCCCGAGATCGGCCGAAGGTCGGCGTCACCGGCCGGTTCGGCCCGCCCGTAAACTGGGGGATCGGCCCACCATCCACACCTTCAGGAAGTCGCCACCGTGTCGCTCACGATCGGAATCGTCGGTCTGCCGAATGTCGGCAAGTCGACCCTGTTCAACGCCCTGACCAAGAACGACGTGCTGGCGGCCAACTACCCGTTCGCCACGATCGAGCCCAACGTCGGCGTCGTCGGTGTCCCCGACGCCCGCCTGGCCAAGCTCGCCGAGGTCTTCGGCTCCCAGCGCATCCTCCCGGCGACGGTCGACTTCGTCGACATCGCGGGCATCGTGCGCGGCGCGAGCGAGGGCGAGGGCCTGGGCAACAAGTTCCTCGCGAACATCCGCGAGTCGGACGCGATCTGCCAGGTCATCCGCGCCTTCAAGGACGAGAACGTCGTCCACGTCGACGGCAAGGTCTCGCCGAAGGACGACATCGAGACGATCAACACGGAGCTGATCCTCGCGGACCTCCAGACGATCGAGAAGGTCCTGCCGCGCCTCCAGAAGGAGTCCCGGATCAAGAAGGACGTGGCCCCCAAGGTCGCCGCCGTCGAGGCCGCCCAGGCGATCCTGGAGAAGGGCGACACGCTCTTCTCGCAGGGCGTCGTCCAGGGCTCGGAGAAGGCGGAGCTCCTCCACGACCTCCACCTCCTCACCACCAAGCCCTTCCTGTACGTCTTCAACGTGGACGAGGACGAGCTGACGGACGAGGCCTTCAAGGCCGAGCAGAGCGCCCTGGTCGCCCCGGCCGAGGCGATCTTCCTCAACGCCAAGCTGGAGCAGGACCTCGCCGAGCTCGACGAGGAGGACGCCATGGAGCTCCTCGAGTCCGTCGGCGCCGAGGAGCCCGGCCTCGCCACCCTCGCCCGCGTCGGCTTCGCCACCCTCGGCCTCCAGACCTACCTGACGGCCGGCCCGAAGGAAGCCCGCGCCTGGACGATCAAGCAGGGCGCCACGGCCCCCGAGGCGGCCGGTGTCATCCACACCGACTTCCAGAAGGGCTTCATCAAGGCCGAGGTCATCTCCTTCGCCGACCTCGTCGAAACCGGCTCGGTCGCCGAAGCCCGCGCCGCCGGCAAGGCCCGCATGGAGGGCAAGGAGTACGTCATGCAGGACGGGGACGTGGTGGAGTTCCGCTTCAACGTCTGATCGCGTGCCTAGAGGCGGCCTGACCTGCGGCGATGCAGGTCAGGCCGTTGTGCTGTCCGCAGCAGTCCGCGGAACTTCAGCCTGGTGAGTCGTTCTCAGGCAGAGAGACCGGTGTCGGCGGCCAGGGCGGCGGAAGCGGCCAGTACTCGCGCAAAGCTGGCTACAGCCGCCTTGTCCAGGTGCTCAATCGCCCCACGGAGGTGCTCCTCCCAGTCGAGGCGGAACTCGTAAGCGAGTAGGTACCCCTCTCGGTGGGTGGCCGGGCTGATGCCGAGCAGGGCGTTCAGATCGGGCGCCGGAAAGACCACGGGGGACTGGAAGATCTCGCGCTCCGCAGCGTCCGGGGCGAGCCGGCTCTGGCCGATTAGTAGGGCCGGGTCTACCAACCGCGCTGCTTCCTCGCACCAGACGGTTACGTGCCCCCGGACTTCCCCGTTCTGCGTGACCACGGGCGGAAGCCCCCAGTCCGGCAGGTCGACCGATCCGCCGTCGCTCCGGGTCACCCGCAACTTGGTAGGGATCAGTCGGCATTCCAGTCCAAGGGAGCGCAGGGCCGTGGTGAATGCCAGCACGAGGAAGGCCGGAGAGGGTGCCGTCTGCCCACCTAGATGGTAAGAGGTGGCCCCAAGCAGGCTGTAAAGCGAGCGCGCGTCAAGTGGAACGGCCCGGGCGAGAGCTACGGCGTTGTGCCAGGGGTATTCGGCTATCGGATACGTTCCACTGCCTCCCGACGGCGGCAGCGGAAAGTGAGGAGGCCCCTCCAAGCTCACCATGTTGGAAGGCTTGTCCTGGAGATCCTCTTCACGCAGCTCCAGGAACTGGCGTGCTGTGACCGCAAGCGGTACGTGACTCTGCCCCGCGGCCTCGAACAGTTCGAGGCTCTCTCGCATCAGGGCGCGGCACAGTTCCAGGTCACCGTCTGGATGCCCCAGAAGGTGTCGGGTCCAGGCGAGCACAGCGCGTCGGTGCGGGACATGGGCCAGTACGTCCGGTCCGGCTTCGGTGTGTGCCACGAGCAGCGCCTCAGCCTGGTCGATCAACAACCCCGCGGCTTGCAGGATCCAGGCGTCAGTGGGTAGTCCCTTCTTCTGCCTGTGGAGGCTGCCCACCATCAGGGCATGGGCCGCGTCCACCATGTGGTCCGCGTGGTGGCGCATGATGTTCACGGCTTCCCGCTCGGCGGGCTCGGGGATTCCCGCGGTGACGGCAAGGGCCTCCTCCAGCCGACCCGTGGATGCTTTGACGATGGCGTCCAGGAAGCGCAGTTCCGCACTCGTCTCGGCGTCTGCCGGAGCTGCTGCCTTGGCCTGGCTGATGGCCATGGCCGCGTCGTCCCAGTTCTGGATCCACACGAGCGACTGCACTTGCTCCAATCGGATCCCCAAGGCTGTCGAGGGAGCCACATCCTCGCGCTGCAGAACCGCCTCGAGCCTGGCGTTGGCGCGGGCGATGTCAGCGAAGCGGTCCGTTGCCACTGCTGCGCGCATGTCGGCGACGTGGGCCAACAGCAGATGCTCGACGCCTTCGGCGTCGAGGGCGTCCATGCCTTCCAACAGAGTCCAGGCAATCTGTGCTGCCTGCGCGCCCTCATCGAACCGCGACTGATTGATCAGGCACTGGGCCAGTGTCGTCATCGTGGCGGCTCGCCGGTAGACGGGATCGTCGATTGCCTCTTCGCCGGCGTGCTCCGCGATCGTCAGAGCCTCACGCAACAGTCCCTCGCTGCGCGCCAGATCACCGTGGATGTTTGAGATCGCTCCCGCAACATTGGCCAGCAGGGCCACGGTGTTGGTGTCCGCATGGCCGCTGCTCGTCACGCGGTGCGCCACATGAACCGCATGCTCGATCAGGGTGGCGGCCTCGGCCCATGAGTGCTGTTTCTGGCAGTCCACCAGTCGCTTCACCAGCTCGTACTGGAAGCGTCCTTGCATCGCCTTGACGGCCTCGCTGTCCATCATCGCGCGGATGACTTCCTGGACGATGCGGTGGATTGCAAGAAATCCGTCTCGGGGGTCGATCAGGGAGAATCTGCGCAGCTCCGCCACAGCTCTGTAGACGGCGGATCCGGTCGGCAGGTCGAGTGTCGCGAGATGGAGCGGAATGAAGTCTGGGGCGAGCAGGGCACAGCGGGCGAGCAGCGCAGCGGGGAGATGCTGTTCCGAGCTGTCGGACGAGTGCAGCGCTTGGTCGAGTACCCGTTTCACGCTGAGGGTGACCGCTGCGGTCAGCGTCACGCCCTCCCGGTAGTCGAGCGGTACGAAGCCGCGGTCGTCGAGCAACTGGGCGCGGCAGTTGGCGAGTTCAGTCAGATAGACGCCGACCGGGCACTGGGTCGCCGCGATGTAGCCGATGGCCTGGGCGATGCCGAGCGGGATGCCCTCCACTGCGTTGACCAGTGCGGACGCCTCGGACTCGCAGATATGTGGCAGCCGTTCTCCAACCCAGACAGTGGCCTCCCCGGCCGTCATCCGTTCGACGACCAGCCCGCCGTCTGCCGCAGCCCAGGTCGAGTCGCGGGTGGTGACCAGCACATGCGCGCCCTCGCAGGTCGGCAGCAGACCTTGCAGCTGCTCCCGGTTCGCGACGTTGTCGTAGACGAGCAACAGCCTGGAGCCTAGGCGCGCCAGTCGAAGGCCGACCTGAGTGAGGATCTCCACGTCGGTGGCTGGCTCGGTGTCCTGCCGCTCCTCGGCGACCATCCGCCGATACGCGGCGATGACGTCCTCCCTGGTGTCGGACGGGATCCACCAGACGAAGTCGTACTGGTCTCGGTGTCGGTGGGCATACAGCCGCGCGATGCTCGATTTGCCGATCCCGCCGAGTCCGGACACGACCACCCGGGGTGTCCCGGCATCGGGCTCTTTGCTGAATCGTTCCCTGAGCGTCGCCAGCTCCCTGCTCCGGCCGCGCACACCGGCAGCCGAAGGGACCTCACGGAAGAGTGCGCGGCCGGGCCCGGGCAGCTTGACCGCCTCGGCCGCAGGCGTGCCGCGGCGTCCGCGCAGGAGGCTCGGAAGCTCGGCCAACCGGAACGTGCGCCTGGCGAGCAGGTGGTCCCCGGACCACTGGAACATCTTCACAAACAGCGCGTCGACCGTGCTGTCGATGTCCTCCGCCGCCATGGCGACGGGTGACAGGCGCAGCAGCTCCAACCGGGCCTGGTCGAGGATCTGCTCCCACGGTCCGATCCGGGTGTCGATCTCCAGTCGGCGGAGTAACGCGTGGTCGTTTGTGGACAGCCCGATCGAGGCCGGTACTTCGTCCTTGCACTCTGCCAGCCATGTGTCAGGGTCCGGCATGGCCCGGGCACGTGCCACCGCGTTCCGCAGGGCATGTCCCGACGAGTGCACGGGAGCGTCCGAGAGGAACCGCAGCACCGCCGTGCCTTCGGGATCTGCAGAGCCCCAGCGTCGAGCCAGCCGTATCAGTTCCGGACCTGACCATGAGCCCGGCTCGACGCGGGTCTTCGCCTGTGCCAGCAGCAGCGGCCGTCCCTGCGCGTCGCGTACTTCGAAGTCGATGGCCTCATCGGCGCCCTCGACCCGGAAGGTCTCGGCCTCCGGGTACTCCTCCGGAGTGCGGATGAGCTGCAGAATGGCGCATGCCGTCTGGAAACTCATGCCCCGTGCCGTGTCGACTCCGCCCATATGGCGATTCCCCCTTGGCCTCGGTTTCGCCCTCCAGCATGCAGGACACCACTGACAGCCCGTGTCGCAACCGTTCACAAACCGCCACGTAGCCGTCCCCTACGCACGGGACCAGCCGTTGGCGAAGTCGCACTGGAGGTCTGTCGAGCGGCGCCGCTCGACGGGGGTGTAGGCGGGGTGGTCGCGGAGGTGGGCCAGGGCATTGACCCACTGGTCCCAGAGACCGTCGGGCTGGGTGAAGCGGTCCGAATGGTGGGTGCCGAGGTGGGCGTCGAGGCGGAGGAGGGCGCCGAGGGCTGCGGGTTGGTCGTAGCGGAGGTCGGTGCGGGGGAGGTAATGGTCGAGGTAGGTGGTGAGGATCTCGGCGTCGGCGTGGGTGCCGAAGCGGGCCAGGGCGAAGCAGTAGGCGCTGCCGGAGAAGCAGACCTCGCTGGCCAGGAGCAGGTCGCCGATGCGTTCGCGGAACTGTTCGCGGCGGTCGACGCCGATCACCCATGCGGCGGTGAGGCGCGAGCGCCACTCGTAGCCGAGGAGGGCTTCCAACTCGGCATCGGTGATCGTGGCCGCGTCGTCGATGAGGTGATGGGCGAAACGTTCGCCGTGAGGCCACTCGGGCCGCAGGAATCGACCACTTTTCAGGACGAGGTAGCGCGCGTGGCCCGAGTCCTTCCTTGCCGCGTAGCGCTCGATCACGTAGCCGTAGCCGACCTCCTCGGGGTGCTGGAACGGCATCGGTCACCTCTCCGGGGGCAGGTCGGTACGGTCGATCCAGGTGGGGGCGACGAAGATGTTGTCGCCGATGGGGGCTTCTGAGGCTTCCAGCAGGGACCAGGTGCGGGACTCTTCGACCAGGTGCTGCCAGGGCGCGGTCCAGTCGAGTTCCCAGCCCGGGCCAGTGTCGGAGACGCCGTACGTGTGGCCGGCGTCCACCCGCCAGAACTGGGAGTAGAGGATCACCTGGGCGTGGTCGGCCAGGTCGTTGATGATCTCGGTGAAGTGGGTCGAGGGCCAGCCCGGGGCATCGTCCGCAGCGGTGGCTCGTAGGCGCGCGGTGAGCGGCGGGACGACAGGGGTGCATGCGCCGAGTTCGGTCAGGGCCCAGCGGATGCCTTCCGGCTCGCTCCAGTCGGGTGGCGTCGCCCGTTCCAGGCAGGCGCGGTAGGCGAGGCGCAGAGGCTCGATGGCGCCGTCGATTTCCAGGCTCGCCAGGGCCATGGCCGCCCATTCGCGGACGGTCGGGTTGTCGCTGTCCAGTAGGCCGATGAGAGCGGGGCCGCAACGGGGATCGCCCACCTCCTCGAAGACCTCGATGGCGGTCAGCTGGCCGAAGCCGCCGAGGGAAGGCAGGCCGTTGATGACGGCGGGTATGGCGTCGGCGCCGATCCAGATCAGCTCCGCGCGGGCGTCGTAGGACTCGTCGGCCTTGCCGTCGAGCTGCTGGACGAGTGTCTCGATGTGGGAGGTCATGACGCGGGGTGGTCCCGACGCCAGAAAGTGGGGAGCCACCAGCAGAGAACCGAGCTGTCGTCGGGCCACGGGGCGCGGTCCTCGGTCGCCCAGTCCTCGAAGGAGTCCCGTGTCAGATCGATGGGGCGCCAGGCGGGGTCGAGCGGCTCGTCCTCGGCCGGTGGGCGGACGAACCGGCGGCCGTGCTCGTCGCAGGCGCCGAAGTCCTGGTAGTTGCGCTGGGCCTCGATCAGGGAGACCTTGTTCGCCCCGCCGGCCATGGTGGGCCAGCGGAACTGGACCCCGTCGTCCTCCCAGAAGCAGACGGGGCAGATCTCGTACGAGCCGGGCATCGCTGCCAGTACGCGGTACCCACAGCACGGGCAGGGGTAGGAGTAGCTCACCTCCGCAGTTTCGCCGCCGGTCCCGCCGGTGTGCCAGGGATTTCGCCGCCTCGGAGCCTCCGGCCAGTCCGCAGCCAGTCCGCAGGACACCCCTAAACGGCCGTCGGGAGCCAACGCGTGCCAACGACGAAATCCCAGGTCACGGCCCTGGACGGGGCTCCGCCGCAGGTCAGGATCGGCCCACAGACATTCCGCTTCAACGTCTGATACGTCCCCTTCTTCGGGCCAGGGCCGGACCTTCGGGTCCGGCCCTGGGCTTTGCCCACGTATCCTCGACTGCTGGGGGAAATGGGGGAGAGGGATCGCGGAGGTATACAGGTGGAGTTCCGGCTGCTCGGCTCCGTTGCGTTGGTGACGGAGGACAGGGACGTAGCCTTGGGGCCCGCCAAGCGGTCCAGTCTGCTCGCGATGCTTCTGCTGCGGCCGAACAGCGCGGTGAACGTCGGGCAGTTGATAGACGCGCTGTGGGAGGAGGAGCCGCCCACGCATGCCAAGACCGTCCTGCAGGGGCATGTGTCGCGGCTGAGGGCGCTGCTTGCCGAGCACGGGGCCGAGGCGTACGGGGTCGAGCTCGCGACGCAGGGGTCCGCGTATGTGCTGAGGATGCCGGAGTCGCTGGTGGACGCGCACCGGTTCGAGGAGCTCGTGGGGCTCGCCGGGGTGCAGCGGCAGCCGGCCGACGCGGTGCGGATGCTGCGGGAGGCGCTGTCGTACTGGCAGGGGCCGGCGCTCACCGGGACGGTGCACAGCAGGCCGATGGAGGCCGCCGCCGGGGGGCTTGAGGAGATGCGGCTCGCCTCGGTGGAGGCGTTGGCGGAGGCGTACGGGCAGCTCGGCGAGCATGGTCGGGCCGCGGCTGTGCTGCGTACCGAGGCGGTGGCGCACCCGTTGCGCGAGTCGTTGGCCGCCGCGCTGATGCTGGCGCTGGCGCGCTCGGGCCGTCAGTCGGACGCGATCGACTGGTACCACCGGACGCGGCGGCTGCTCGCCGAGGAGCTGGGCGTCGACCCCGGCGAGACGCTCAGTGAGGCGTACGCGACGCTGCTCCGTTCCGCCGAGCCCGTCTCCGTGCCCCGGCCCGCCGTCGAGGTCAGGACCCCGGCGCCCGAGGGCCTGCCGCGGGCCCCGCGCGGCTTCACCGGGCGCGGGGCCGAGCTGGCCGCGCTCGACCGCGCCGTCCGCGCCGGGGACGGCCCGGTCTGTCTCGTCACCGGGCCCGCCGGCGTCGGCAAGACCGCCTTCGCCGTGCACTGGGCCTACGAGCGGCGCGCCGACTTCCCCGACGGGCGGCTCTTCGCCGATCTGCGGGGCTTCAGCGACACCGCGGAGCCCGAGACCGCCGCGGTCCTGCGGGAGTTCCTGCTCGCCCTCGGCGTGCCGCCGCAGAAGGTCCCGGAGACCGTCGACGCGCGCGGTGCGCTGTTCCGCTCGCTCACCGGCGGCCGCCGGCTGCTCGTCGTCCTCGACAACGCCCGCTCCTCCGAGCAGGTCCGGCCGCTGCTGCCCGGCGGCGACCACTGCGCCACGCTCGTCACCAGCCGCGACCGGCTCGGCGGGCTCATCGCCTCCGACGCCGCCCGGCCCGTACCGCTCGGACTCCTCAAGCCGGCCGCCTCGGCGGCGCTCCTCACCACCGTGCTCGGCGAGGAGCGCGTCGCCGCCGAGCCCGCCGCCGCCACCCGGCTCGCCCGGCTCTGCGACGGTCTGCCGCTCGCCCTCCGGGTGACGGCGGCCAGGCTGGCCGAGCGGCCGCAGTGGACCCTCGACGCGATGGTCGGCGAACTCGCCGACGAGCAGGGGAGGTTGGCACTCCTCGACGTGGAGGACCGGGGCGTCTCGGCCGCCCTCCGGCTGACCGTGCAGCAGCTGCCCGAGTCCGCCGCCCGGATGTTCCGCGCGATCGGCCTGCACACGGGATCCGATGTGGACCGGTTCGCGGCGGGCGCGCTCGCCGGGACGACCCCCGGGCAGGCCTCCGCCGACCTGGACCGGCTCGCCGCAGCGCACCTGCTCACCGAGGCCGTCCCCGGCCGGTGGACGCCGCACGACCTGGTGCGCCTCTACGCGCGCCACCTCGCCCCGCAGGCCGACCCCGAGGGCCTGCCCCGGCTCCTCGACCACTACCTGTACACGGGCCTCGCGGCCGACGCCGCCGCCGAACCCGGCTCGCAGCCCTGCTACTCGCTGCCCGCCGACGCCCGGCGGCCCGCCGCGACGAGGGAGTTCGAGGACCGTTCGGCGGCGCTCGACTGGTACGCCGCCGAACGCCCCGCCCTGGAGGGCGCGGTCGCCGCCGCGGCCGCCCTCGGGATGCACGACCGGGCCTGGCGGCTCGCTCTCGTGCCGTGGCCGCTGATGCTCAGCCGGATCGGGGACGGCTGGACCCCGCTCCTGGAGGCCGGGCTCGCCTCGGCCGAGGCGATCGGCGACCTCGACGCGCAGTCGCGCGCGCGTGCCCTGCTCGGCTGGATCCTGCACGAGGAGGGCCGGAGCGCCGAGGCCCTGGTCCACCTGGAGAAGGCGCCCGGTCTGGCCGCCCGGGTCGGCGACCCGATCAGCGAGGCCATCGCGTACGTCAACTACGCCGCCGTCCTCGACGCGACCGGGGAGCACGAGCGGGCCGGGCTGCTCATGCTGCACGCCGTCGACCTCGCCGACCGCACCGGCCACCCCTCCACCCAGGTGCTGACCCTCCAGCACCTCGCGGGCCACTGCCTGAAGGCGGGGGAGTACGAGGCGGCGCTCGCGCACACCCTTCGCGCCGGGGAACTGGTCGCGCCCGACGCGGTGGTCGTCCGGGCCTCGCTGCAGATCACCCGGGGCGAGGCACTGGCCGGTATCGGCCGTCTCGAAGAGGCCGCTGACCAGTTGGAACGGGCGATCGTCGCGGCCGACGCGGCCGGTTTCACCGAGGGTTCGGCACGGGCCGCGGCGGGTCTTTCGAGGCTGTCAGCGAATCGTTAGCGCTACGCAAGCGGGACGGCAGCGCGGATCGGGAAGCTGGACGCAGCACCGAGTGAGGTGCAGCGGCGCACGTGGATCACGTGCGCCGGCCGACCGCGTCAACGGGGGAGAACCACCATGCGCAACCACCGCAAGAACACCGTCCTGGCCGCCGCCGCCATCGCCGCCCTCTCGCTGGGCCTGACCGCCTGCGGCGGCGGGGACGACACGGCCGCCAAGGACGCGGGGAGCGCGAGCTCCGCCGCCCAGTCCGCCACCGGTACGGGCGCCGACGGCACGGCCGGCGGCGGCACGGCCGACCAGACCGCCGCGAAGAGCGGCTCGGGCTCCTCCACGGGCGGCTCGTCCACCGGCGGTTCCACGACCGGCGGTTCGAAGGCCTCCACGGGCGGTTCGAAGGCGGGCTCCTCCACGGGTTCGACCGGCTCCACCGGCTCCTCCGCCGGCGGCAGCAGCTCCGCCAAGACCCCCGCCTGCGCCTACGGCGACATCAAGGTCACGGCGGCGAAGGCGGACGAGGTCCCGACCGAGCACATCGTCCTCACCGCCACCAACACCTCCGGCCGCACGTGCACCCTGCTGGAGTACCCGCTCATCGCCTTCGGCCCGATCCAGACCGCCAAGGACATCCCGTCCGTCGCGAAGAGCAAGCCGGGCACGCCGATCGTCCTGAAGGCCGGCGCGCCCGCCTACGCGAACGTGCGGATCGCGCTCGGCGGCGTCCACGAGGACAACAAGGTCGTGAAGGAGTTCAACGTGAACCTCTTCGCCCCCGAGGGCCCGGCCGAGGGCAGCATCGTCGTCAAGGCGCCCGCCGGCGGCCTCGCGGTCGACGAGGCCGCCGCGAAGACGGGCTACTGGACGTACGAGCTCCGCAACGGCGCCGACGAGTTCTGAGCCGTACGCGTCACGGTACGAGGCCCGTCTTCGCGCCCGCCCCGCACAGCGGCACCACCGTGAGCCCGGGGCGGGGCGGGGCCGCGTCCACCGCCGCCCAGCAGGCCGTGCCCGTCGCCTCGACGAAGAGGCCCCGGCGGGCCAGGTCCCGCTGGGCGGCGCGGATCTGCTCCTCCGTCACCGTCAGGAACGTGCCGCCGCTCGCGCGGACCGCACGCAGGATCTGGCGGGCGCGGGGCGGGGCCGGGATCGCGATGCCCTCGGCGAGGGTGGGGCGCGCGACGGCCGGCTCCGTCAGGTCCTCCGCGCCCGCGTGGAAGGCGGCGGCCAGCGGGGACACGGCCTCCGCCTGGACGGCGAGGAGCGCGGGCCGGCGCTCGACGAGCCCGTGGCCGTACAGCTCCTCGACGGCGAGGGCGGCGCCGAGGAGCAGGGTGCCGTTGCCGACGGGGACGACGATCGTGTCCGGGAGCCGTCCGCCGAGCTCCTCCCACAGCTCGTACACATAGGTCTTGGTGCCGTGCAGGAAGTACGGGTTGTAGACGTGCGAGGCGTAGAAGACGCCCGGCTCGTCGGCGGCCCCGCGCGCCGCCCGGGCCGTCGCCTCGCGGTCGCCGGGCACCTCGACGATCCGGGCCCCGTGCGCCCGGATCTGCTCCAGCTTCTTGGGGGACGTGCCCTCGGGGACGTACACGACGCAGTCGAGGCCGGCCCGCGCGCCGTACGCGGCGATCGCCGTGCCGGCGTTGCCGCTGCTGTCGGCGAGGACCGTCCGGGGTTCCAGACGGCGGGCGTGCGCGGCGAGCATCACGGCGCCCCGGTCCTTGAAGGACAGGGTCGGCATGAGGAAGTCGAGCTTGGCCGAAACAGAGCCGGTGGCCGACCCGGTGAGGTGGACGAGCGGTGTGCGGCCCTCGCCGAGGCTCACCTCGGGGCCGTACGGGAGCGGAGGAAGCGCCTCCGTGTAACGCCACAAGGAATTCACACGTGACGCGAGTGACGGGAGGGAGACCGGTGCACTCGCGAACGCGAGGTCCCAGGGGCCGCGGCACTTCGGACAGCACCAGGTGAGGGCGTCGACGGGGGACTGGATCCGGCAGCGCGGGCACTCGTAGGCGGTCATGAGGGCCAGCATGTCAGCGGTGTGGCGCGGGTGTTGCGGAGCTGTGCGGGCCCTTGTGCGATTCCTATGGATCAGCCAACCTTTCGCTCGGCAGCCGGACTTCGAGACGGCGCGGGCCTCCCGTGTCGTATTGACATGTCCATGTCGCATTCATGTCGTGCTCCTGCCTTACCCCCACGAGGAGGACCCCCCACATGTCAGTGATGCGCGCACCGCGCCGCCGGACGGCCACCGCCGCGGCCATCGCCGTCGCGGCCCTCGCCCTCGGCTCCCTCTCCGCCCTCCCGGCGGCCGCCGCGGCCGCCGCCCCCACGGGCGTCATCGAGAACGCCGGGGCCGAGGGAACCGTCCCGAACAGCTACATCGTCACCCTCGACGAGTCCGCGCCGGCGGAGACCGCCAAGGGCCGGGCCGTCGCCGCCAGGTTCGGCGCGAAGATCAAGCGGACGTACACCTCGGCGGTCAACGGCTACTCCGTCGAGCTCTCCGAGGCGCAGGCCCGGAAGCTGGCTGCCGACCCGGCCGTGACGAAGGTCGTCCAGAACCGCGTCTTCCACATCGACGCCACCCAGCCCTCCCCGCCCTCCTGGGGCCTGGACCGGATCGACCAGAAGGCCCTTCCGCTGAACCAGGGCTACACCTACCCGGACTCCGCGGGCCAGGGTGTCACCGCGTACATCATCGACACCGGCGTACGCATCACCCACACCGAGTTCGGCGGCCGCGCCTTCGACGGCTACGACGCCATCGACAACGACAACACCGCCCAGGACGGCCACGGCCACGGCACCCATGTCGCCGGCACCGTCGCGGGCTCCTCGTACGGCGTCGCCAAGAAGGCGAAGATCGTCGGCGTCCGCGTCCTCGACAACTCCGGCTCCGGCACGACCGAGCAGGTCGTCGCGGGCATCGACTGGGTGACGCGCAACGCCGTGAAGCCGGCCGTCGCCAACATGAGCCTCGGCGGCGGCGTCGACACCGTCCTCGACGACGCCGTCCGCAACTCGATCGCCTCCGGCGTCACGTACGCGGTCGCCGCCGGCAACGAGACCGACAACGCCGCCAACCACTCGCCCGCGCGCGTGGCCGAGGCCATCACGGTCGGCGCCACCACGTCGAGCGACGCCAAGGCGAGCTACTCCAACTACGGCAGCGGCCTCGACCTCTTCGCCCCGGGCTCCTCCATCACCTCCTCCTGGGGTACCGGCGACACCGCCACCAACACCATCTCCGGTACGTCGATGGCGACCCCGCACGTGGCCGGCGCCGCAGCCCTCTACCTGGCGGACCACCCGACGGCGACCCCGGCGCAGGTCTCCTCGGCCCTGACGGCGGCCGCCACCCCGAACGTCGTCACCAGCCCCGGCACCGGCTCCCCGAACAAGCTGCTCTACGTCGGCGGCGGCACCACCCCGCCGCCCACCGGGCCGAAGTTCGAGAACACCGCGGACTACGCGATCAACGACAACGCGACCGTCGAGTCCCCGGTCACCGTCACCGGTGTCTCGGGCAACGCCCCGGCCGCACTCCAGGTGCCTGTGAACATCGTTCACACCTACATCGGTGATCTCCAGGTCCAGCTGATCGCCCCCGACGGCACGGCGTACACGCTGAAGGCCTTCGGCACCGGCGGCAGCGCGGACAACATCAACACCACGTACACCGTGAACGCCTCCTCGGAGGTCGCCAACGGCACGTGGAAGCTGCGGGTCACCGACAACGCGGCCTACGACACCGGGAAGATCGACTCCTGGGCCCTGCAGTTCTGATCCACTCCGATCCGCTCCGATCCAGAGCGGTCCACTCTGATCCACGTCCGACGTGCCTGACGCGCCTGGCGGGAAAGAGGGGGGCGGTCGCCTGCGGGCGGCCGCCTCTTTCGTACGATGCGCGACCGATCGTTTGTTCGCGTCGACCGCCGCAACAGGAGCCCCGCACCCGTGGATCCGAACCAGCCGAGCCAGCCGACCCCGCCGCCCGGGGGATGGCCCGCCCCGGGCCCGTACACCTCCCCGGGGATGCCGTACACCCCGTACGGCGCGCCCGGCGCCGCCCCCTACGGGCCGCCGCGCACCACCAACGGTCTCGCGATCGGCTCCCTCGTCTCCGGCATCGTCTGCTGCCTCCCGCCCCTCGGACTGATCCTGGGCCTCGTCGCCCTCCCGCAGATCAAGAAGAGGGGCCAGGCGGGCAAGGGGCTCGCGATCGCGGGCATCGCGCTCTCCGCCGTCAGCTGCCTGCTGCTCGTCGTCGGGCTCGTGACGGGCGGCTTCAGCTCGGCCTGGAACAGCTTCAACAAGGGCATGGAGGAGGCCTCCCGCTCCAAGTCCCCGTCCTCGCTGCGCACCGGCCAGTGCTTCGACGACGAGGGCAGCTCGAAGAAGTACACGACGGAGGTCACGGTCGTCGACTGCGCCCGCCCGCACGACGGCGAGGTCACCGGCGTCTTCAAGATGACCGGCTTCGAGGCGTGGCCGGGCGAGGAGGCGGCCGACGAGCTCGCCCAGAAGCGCTGCGAGACGATCAACTCGGCGTACGCGATGGACACCTGGGCGATCCCGAAGGACGTCTGGATCCACTACTACCTGCCCAGCGAGGACACCTGGCGGCTCGGCGACCGTTCGGTGATCTGCGGGTTCGGCAGCGCGAAGGACCCGTTCTCGGGCTCGGTGCGCTCCGACAGGTCCACCCTGACCGCCGACCAGAGCTCCTTCCTGGCGATCGTGAACCCGATCGAGACGGTCGGCTACCGGGAGCCGGAGGACGACCCGGACGAGGACTTCGCCGCGAACAAGGCATGGGCCGGGGAGCTCCTGGCGGCGATCGACGCGGCCCGCGCGGACCTGGGGAAGCGCTCCTGGCCGGGCGACTCCGCGGGTCCGGTCGCGGAGCTCCGCAAGGACCTCGAAGCGGCCTCGAAGCGCTGGCGCGCGCTGGCCGGGGCGGCCGACGCGGACGCCTACTGGGAGGGGTACGACTCCGCCTGGAACGCCCTGCCCGAGGACCTCGGCGCGGAGGCGCG
Organism: Streptomyces sp. NPDC021012; assembly: GCF_044333355.1. Taxonomy (NCBI): domain Bacteria; kingdom Bacillati; phylum Actinomycetota; class Actinomycetes; order Kitasatosporales; family Streptomycetaceae; genus Streptomyces; species Streptomyces sp. NPDC021012. The sequence continues at coordinate 495,985 of NZ_JBIRQU010000001.1, read as the reverse complement.
GACCGCGCTCGGCCTGACGGACACGCCGCCTGCGGGCGAGGGCACCCAGACCTGAGGCGGCCGCCCTCAGGGGTGACCGCGGGTAGCCCCGAGTTTCATCACTTCGAGTGAAACTCTGGCCCATGCTTGCGGATCGCGACCGTCGGTTGTCAGTCTGTAGCTGTCAGTCAACCTGAGGGGAGTGTCCAGTGACGTTCGGTGAGCAGCCCGCCTACCTCCGCGTGGCGAGCGATCTGCGGGAGAAGATCGCCAACGGCTCGCTTCCGCCGCATACCCGCCTCCCCTCGCAGGCACGCATCCGCGAGGAGTACGGGGTGTCGGACACCGTCGCGCTGGAGGCCCGCAAGGTGCTCATGGCCGAGGGGCTCGTGGAGGGGCGCTCGGGCTCGGGGACCTATGTGCGCGAGCGGCCCGTGCCGCGCCGGATCGCCCGCTCCGGCTACCGCCCCGCGTCCGGCGCCAGCCCCTTCCGTCAGGAGCAGGCCGCCGAAGGGGCCCGCGGCACCTGGGAGTCGAGCAGCGGGCAGGAGCCGGCGGGCGCCGAGGTGGCCGAGCGGCTCGGCATCGAGCCGGGGGAGCGGGTGATGCGCACGCGGTACGTGTACCGGGACGGGGGCGAGCCCATGATGGTCGCCACCTCCTGGGAGCCCCTCGCCGTCACCGGCCGGACACCGGTCATGCTCCCCGAGGAGGGCCCCCTCGGCGGCTGCGGCGTCGTCGAGCGCATGGCGGCCATCGACGTGGTCGTCGACAACGTGGTGGAGGAGGTCGGGGCCCGGCCCGGGCTCGCCGAGGAACTCCTGGCCCTCGGCGGGGTGCCGGGCCATGTGGTCATGGTCGTGGAGCGGACGTACTACGCCTCGGGCCGCGCCGTCGAGACGGCCGACGTCGTCGTCCCGGCCGACCGGTACCGCCTCACGTACCACCTGCCGGTGAGATGACACCGGGCGGCCGCCGCTGACCGTTCAGCGGATCCGGGCGTCCGGGCGCCGTGACCGGGAGTTAACGGGGCGTCAGCCCGTGTAACCGCGCGGCAACCGCGCGTCGTCCGCCACCGTCACGCACGGCTCCTACCTTCCTGCTCCGTACCCGCGACCCGGTCGGACGACAGGAGCCCCCATGACGGAGACGGTCACCCCACCCACCCCGGACCAAGAAGCGCCCGCCGGGCCCCGCCGCAGCTACGCCAGGCTGGCCGCGGACGAGAGCCGCGAGGACTACTCCCTGCGGTACGCCCCGCACTCCTTCCGGCGCTGGTCGCCCGGGACCGTCGCCGGGACCGCGCTCGGCGGCATCGCGTACCTCGCCGACTTCGCGATCGGCGCCTCGATCGTCTTCACCTACGGCTTCGGCAGCGGCCTCGCCTCGATCCTCACCGCCGCCACGCTCATCTTCCTCACCGGCATCCCCATCGCCCGCGCCTGCGCCACGTACGGCCTGGACATGGACCTCATCACCCGCGGCGCCGGCTTCGGCTACTTCGGCTCCACGCTCACCTCGCTCATCTACGCCTCCTTCACCTTCATCTTCTTCGCCCTCGAAGGCTCGATCATGGCCCAGGCCATGCACCAGGCCGTGGGCCTCCCGGTGCAGATCGGCTACCTCGTCACCACCCTGATCGTCATCCCGATCGTCTTCCGCGGCATGGGCGCCCTCGCCAAGGTGCAGGCCTGGACCCAGCCGATCTGGCTCGTCGGCCTGGTGCTGCCCTTCGTCGTGCTCGCCTTCGAAGCACCCGACGCCTGGGGCGCCTTCGCGGACTTCGGCGGCACGGAGGGCGCCGGCGCGGGCTTCTCGTGGATCGGCTTCGGCCTCGGCACCGGCGTCGCGCTCTCCCTCATCGCCCAGATAGGCGAGCAGGCCGACTACCTGCGCTTCATGCCCGCCAGGACCGAGGCCGACAAGCGCCGCTGGAACCTCGCCGTGCTGGCCGCCGGGCCCGGCTGGGTGATCATCGGCGCGGCCAAGCAGCTCGGCGGGGCCTTCCTCGCCTTCGTCGCCCTGGAGGCCGTCGGCAAGACCCACGCCCTGGAGCCGATCGCCCCGCAGATCGAGGCGCTCAGGCCCTGGCTCGGCACGTTCGCGCTGCCCGCCGCCGCGCTCTTCGTGATCGTCTCCCAGATCAAGATCAACGTCACCAACGCCTACAGCGGCTCGCTGTCCTGGTCGAACTTCTTCTCCCGCGTCACCCACCGGCACCCCGGGCGCGTCTGGTACATCTTCCTCAACCTCGCCATCGCGCTGACGCTGATGGAGATGAACATGTTCGCGGCCCTGAACAAGCTGCTCGGGTTCTACTCCAACGTCGGCATCGCCTGGATCGCGGCCGTCGCCGCCGACCTCGTCATCAACAAGCGGGCCGGCTGGAGCCCCCCGTACATCGAGTTCAAGCGCGCCTACCTGTACGCCGTGAACCCGGCCGGTTTCGGCGCCATGGTCATCGCCTCCGTCGTCTCGATCCTCGCCTTCTTCGGCCTCTTCGGCGACTACGCGGAGGCCTTCTCCACCTTCATCGCCGCCGGGCTCGCCGTCGTCCTCTGTCCGCTCATCGCCTGGGCCACCAAGGGCCGCTACTACCTGGCCCGCCCCAACACCGTGAACGGCCCCGGCGCCGAGGTCGCCGACGAGCGCGCCACCCACACCTGCGCGGAGTGCGAGACGGCCTACGAACTGCCGGACATCGCCGACTGCCCGGTGCGGTCGGGACCGGTCTGCTCCCTGTGCTGCTCGCTCGACGCCACGTGCGGGGACGCCTGCCGCAAGGAACCCGGGGCCGGCCCCGTCCTGATGCCGGTGCCGACCGTCCCCGCGGCGGCGCCCGGGAAGTGACCTTCGGCCTCCCTCCGTCGGTTCCCGGCCGATCCGTGCCTCTTTGTGAAAACCCGTATCCGCTGCGTGAAGGTCAGGCGTAAGCTCCGGCATATGCGGATTGCGGTTTCCCGGAGATCCCCAGAGGCACCCGGACCGGCGGAGGGAGAAGCCTGATGACCGACAGCGGCCCCGTCCTTCCCTGGCTCGTCATACGGCAGGACGACAACGGCAACCGCTACCGGGTGGGGCGGTACGCGACCAGGGAAGAGGCGCAGAAGATCGCGGACAGTCTCGACGACCGCGGCCACAAGCAGCTCTACTGGGTCGAGCGCATCGGCACCCCCGCCCTCTGACCCCGGCGGGCGCCGACCGGGCCGGGCTACGCTCGCGCCCATGACGGAACGCATCACCGGCCCCGCCGCGCCCCACGAGCACCCCCACGACGCCGGCCCCGGACACGGGGCCGGCGTCGTGGTCGTCGTCGCGGGCGCCCTGTACGACCGGGGGCGGCTGCTCGCCGCGCGCCGCAGCGCCCCCGCCGAGCTCGCCGGCCGCTGGGAGCTGCCCGGCGGCAAGCTCGAACCGGGCGAGACCGGGGAAGAGGCCCTGGTCCGCGAGCTCCGGGAGGAGCTCGGCGTGGAGGTCGAGCCGGGCGAGCGCATCCCCGGCGAGTGGCCGCTGAAGCCCGGATATGTCCTGCGCGTGTGGACCGCCCGGCTGCTCTCCGGCGAGCCCCGCCCCCTGGAGGACCACGACGAACTCCGCTGGCTCGCCCGCCACGAACTGGACTCGGTCGACTGGCTCGACCAGGACCGCCCCGCCGTCGCCGAAGCCGCCCTGAGGCTGCCGCCGGCCCCTGCCGGGGGAGCGCGCGACTGAGACCTCCGGTTCCCCGCCGACGAAGCGCGCGACTGAGACCTCCCGCCTTCCCCGTCAGGGGAGCGCGCGGCTGAGGCCGCCCGTCGTCTGTCCCCTCGCGGCGGAGCGCGCGGTGGGGAGGCCTACGCCGTTCGTGCCACCGTGCGCCCGCTGACGCTCCGGCGGGATATCACGCCCCAAATATCGGGTATGTCCAGAATGACCCCTTGGGAGGGGGCATGGACCTTCCTGCTGACGCACGGCTGGGGAAGTGATCGGGTGTGATCGACACCGACGGCGAGCGCGCGGAGTGGAACTTCCCGGCGGAGGCGAACGCCGTGCGCACGGCCCGCCACGCGGTGCGCGAGACCCTGCGCGCCTGGGAGCTCGACAAGAGCCTCGGTGACGTGACCGTCCTGCTGGTCAGCGAGCTGGTGACCAACTCCCTGCGGTACGCCTCCGGCCCCATCGGGGTCCGGCTCGTCCGTCCCCACTTCGAGGGCGCCGACCCGGCGCATCCGCCGGCGCTCCTGGTGGAGGTCTCCGATCCGCTTCCGGATCCGCCGACCGAGCGGGCCCCCGGACCCGAGGACGAAGGGGGTCGCGGCCTCGGCCTCGTGGCCTGTTCCGCCCGCCGCTGGGGAACACGTAGAGGAACGACGGGCAAAACCGTATGGTTCGAGCTGGCTCTCCCTGGTGAGTAAACAGGGTGGGACAACGATCACCGGTACTCGGCGAGGGACGAACGAGACCACCCTGTGATCGTGAACGTCGTGCCGTCGGGGCCTGCCGTATTGAATACTGCGGGCATGGCCGGTCCGGTGCGGTGAGCTGGAGGGGACGGTCGCGTGAGCGAGATACCTGGGACGACGAGCGGCGGCGTCGTGTGGCAGAGCAGCCCGCCCGGATCCCTCTATGACTACATCCGGGTGGCGTCCTTCTCGATCGGGCCCGACGGCCTCGTCGAGCAGTGGAGCCGACGGGCCGTGGACCTCTTCGGGGTGACCGCCGAGGAGGCCGTGGGCAAGGACCCCGTCGAGGCCTTCATGCCCGCCGACCTGCGCGACCGCGGCCGCCGACGGGTCAAGGAGATCCTCGACGGCAAGGAGTGGACGGGCCTCGTCCCGTTCCGTATGCCCGGCGAGGACCGGCCCCGCGGCATCGCCGAGATGTACGTCATGCCGAGCGAGACCCCGGCCGGGGAGCGGGCCGCGCTGTGCATCGTCGTCGATGTGCGCGCCCTGCGCCGTATCGAGACCGACCTCGCCGCATCCCAGGCGATATTCGGCCAATCTCCCTTCGGCTTCCTCCTCTTCGGCACCGACCTCACCGTGAAGCGGGCCAACCGGCGCTTCGCCACCGTCTTCGGCGGCTCGGCCGACGACCACCGGGGCCGGACCGTCCACGACTACCTGGGCCGCGCCGAGGCCGACCGGATGACCGCCGCCCTCAAGCGGGTCCTGGAGACCGGCGAGTCCGTCACCGACTTCGAGATCGTCGGCGCCGCGCCCGGCGCCAGGGACCGCCGCCACTGGTCCATCAACCTCTACCGCGTGCACAGCGGCTCCGGCCGGCCGATCGGCGTCGCCGGCCTCGGCATCGACGTCACCCGCCGCCACAACGCCGCCCGGGAGGCCGCCAGCGCCCGCCGCAACCTCGCCCTCCTCAACGAGGCAGGCGCCCGCATCGGCAACTCCCTCGACCTGGAGGCCACCGCCCGCGAGCTCCTCGACGTCGCCGTCCCCGGCTTCTGCGACCTCGCCTCCGTCGACCTCTACCAGGGCCTCCTCACCGGCGACGAGGCACCGCCGGGCCGCTGGGGGAACTCCCACGACGTCGGCTACGGGGCGGGCAGCGCCGAACTCCGCAGGGTCGCCTTCGCGAGCGCCGTCTCCGACACCCCCCTCAGGACCGACGAGGGCCACGGCCCCGGCAGCGGCTGTTGCGGACCCGTCCCCATCGAGGTCGGCGCCGTCCACCGCTACCCCTTCAACTCGCCCTGCGCCGGAGCCCTGCGCACCGGACGCGTCCGCACGGTCCCCGGCTCCGACGGAGACCTCGTCCAGTCGACCCTGGTCGTCCCGATGGTCGCCCACGACACCGTCGTCGGCCTCGTCCAGTTCTCCCGTACGAAGGGCAGCGAGCCCTTCGGGGAGCGCGACCGGGCCCTCGCCGTCGAGCTCGCCGCCCGCGCCGCCGTCTGCATCGACAACGCCCGCCTCTACCGCCGCGAGCACGAGCGGGCCCTGATCCTCCAGCGCAGCCTGCTCCCGCCCGGCGACCCCGAGGCCGCCGGACTCGACATCGCCTGCCGCTACCTCCCCGGCACCGCCGCCACCGAGGTCGGCGGCGACTGGTTCGACGTCATCGAGCTCCCCGGCCACCGCACCGCCCTCGTCATCGGCGACGTCATGGGCCGCGGCCTGCGCGCCGCCGTCGCCATGGGCGAACTCCGCACCGCCGTCCGCACCCTCGCCCAGCTCGACCTGGAACCCGCCGAAGTCCTCTCCCACCTCGACGAGATCGCCCGCGGCCTGGGCGCCCCCATCGGCGCGCAGCAGTCCCGCAGCCACAAGAACCGGGGCCCCGAACTCTCCGAGGTCTACCTCGCCACCTGCGTCTACGCCGTCTACGACCCGGTCACCCGCCGCTGCACCTTCGCCAACGCCGGGCACCTCCCGCCGGTGCTCCTCGCGCCCGGCGAGGAGGCCCTGCTCCTCGACGTACCCCCCGGGATGCCGCTCGGCGTCGGCGGCGAACCCTTCGAGGAGGTCGAGGTCGAACTCCCCGAGGGCGCCCTCCTCGCCCTCTACACCGACGGCCTCGTCGAATCCCGCGACCACCCGCTCGACGAGGGCCTCCAGGCCTTCCGGCGGGCCCTCACCGACCCGGACCGCCCCCTGGAGGACGTCTGCGACCGCGTCCTCACCAGCCTGAACACCGGACACGGCGAGGACGACATCGCCCTCCTCATGGCCAGGATCCAGGGACTGCCCAGCGAGGCCGTCGGCGACTGGCAGCTGCCCAGGGAACCCCGCTCCGTCGGCCGGGCCCGCGAGCTCGCCCGCGCCCAGCTCACGGCCTGGGACCTCGAACCGCTCATCGACACCGTCGAACTCCTCGTCAGCGAACTCGTCACCAACGCCCTGCGCTACGGCGAGGGGGAGATCCGGCTGCGCCTGCTCCGCGACCGCACCCTCGTCTGCGAGGTCTGGGACGCCGGCCTCGTCCAGCCGCGGCGCCGCAGGGCCCGGGACACCGACGAGGGCGGCCGCGGCCTCCAGCTCGTCGGACTGCTCTCCGCGTCCTGGGGCTCGCGCCGCACCCCGCGCGGCAAGACCGTCTGGTTCGAACTGGACCTGCCGGACGGCGAGGGGACGGCGGAGCCCACGGTGGAGCAGCTCCTCAGCATGTTCTGACCGGAGCGGACGAGGCGTCAGCCCTTCAGCGCGGCCAGCCGGGCCTCGATCTCGGCGCTGTCGCCGAGCGCGTCCAGCTGCTCGAACTGGGCGTCGAGCGAGGAGGCGGCGAGCTCCTGCTCGCCCAGGGCCTTCGCCTCCTCCCGGCGCACCTTGTCCTCGAAGCGGTGCAGCTCGCTCGTCGGATCCAGTACGTCGACGCTCCGCACGGCGTCCATCATCCGGTTCTGCGCCTGGGCCGACTTCGCGCGGGCGACCAGCTCGTCGCGCTTCGCCCGCAGCTCGCCCAGCTTCGCCTTCATCTGGTCGAGCCCGGCCTTGAGCTTCTGCACGACCCCGGTCTGGGCGGCGATCGTCGGCTCGGCGGTCTTCGCCTCCTTCTCCGACTGGAGCTGGCGGCCCAGCGCCACCTTCGCCAGGTTGTCGAAACGGTCCGCCTCCGCCGTCTGCCCGCCGGCCCGCAGCTCGTCCGCCTTCCGGCTCGCGGCGAGCGCCTTGCCGCCCCACTCCTTCGCCGCGTCCACGTCCTCCTGGTGGTCCTGCTCCATCAGCCGGAGGTTGCCGATGGTCGCCGCCACCGCCTCCTCCGCCTCCGCGATGTTGTTCGCGTAGTCGCGGATCAGCTGGTCCAGCATCTTCTGCGGATCCTCCGCCTGGTCGAGGAGGGCGTTGATGTTCGCCTTCGCCAGCTGGGTGACCCGGCCGAGGACCGTCTGCTTGCTGCTCATCGCTCTGCTCCTTGGGGAACTCGTGGAACTCAGAAACGGCCTCCGCCGCCCAGCCGGCCGCGCGTGCCGCTGCCGCCGAAGCTGCCGGGCCCGCCGCCGAAACCTCCGCCCCCGAAACCGCCGTGACCGCCGCCCCTTCCCCCGCCTCCCCCGCCGAACAGCCCGCCGAGGACGATGCCGCCGAGCACCGCGCCACCCAGCCCGCCGCCACCGCTCCCGCCCACCCCCGTCGCACCGCCCAGGCCGTTCGGGTTCCCGTACGTGCGGACGTCCTGCTCGGCGAGGTCCTGGGCGCGCCGCGCCAGCGCGTCCGCCTCCCTGGCCTCCACCAGGGCCGTCTGCGGATCGCCGCCGTCGGCGAGCGCCCGCGCCTTCTCCCAGCGGCGCTGGGCCTCGGCGAGACGCGTACGGGCCTCGCTGCCCACCGCGCCCCGGTGCGTCGTGACGTAGTCCGAGGCCGCCCCGATCGCCGAACGGGCCGTCAGCATCACCTGGTCGAGGAGCGCCCGGGCCCGCCTGGCACCCGACTCGCGCTCCCGCGCGCCCTCCAGGGCCTCGTCGAGCGCCGCGTCGGCCTCCTCGACCCGGCGCAGGGCGTCGATCGGGTCGTACCGCCCGGCGTCCACCCCGCGCCGCACCTCGGCGATCACCGCGTCGGCACGGGCGATCCGACCCTGGAGACCGGCCGTGGACACCCCCTCGGCGGTCCCCTTCAGCAGCCCGCGGGCCTCCGCGAGGTCCGCGTCCGCCTCCGCGAGCGCGCCCGGCAGCTTCCCCACGGCCTCGGCCAGCTCCCGCGCCCGCCGGTCCACCGCCTCGATCAGCCGGGCCGCCTGGTCCACGGCGCCCTCGGCGGCCCGGATGTCCACGGCGGCCCCGCCGTTGTCACCGGAGCCGATCCGCCGGCGGGCCTCGTCGACACGGGCCGTCGCGAACACGAGCCGGTCCTTCGCCTGCTCGACGTCACCGGCGACGGGGGCGGCCGCCGTCTCCGCGTACCGCTCGCGCATCGCGGTCAGCGTCGCCTCGCCCGTCCCGATCCGCCCGGTCTGCTCCCGGAGCGCCCCCTCCACGGCGGCGAGGGCCGCGGGGGCCGTGCGCTCCAGGGCCCGGAGCCGGTCGAAGTCCTCCGTCTCGGCGTCCAGGCGCGCGTTCGCCTCGGCGCAGCGGCGGAGGATCTCGTCCAGCATGCTCCGGCGGGTCGCGTCGTCCTCGGGGAAGGAGTCGTCGAGCTTCTGCCGCAGCCGGAAGGAGGCCGTCAGCTGCTCCCCGGCGAAGTCGACCGCCTCGGTGAAGGGGCGTGCCGCCTCCTCGCCGAACTGGGCCGAGGCGAAGCCGAGTTCCTCCTTGCTGGTGCGGACGGCGTCGTCGGTGGCGACCAGCGTCCGCCGGGCCTCCGCGTCGAGCTGCTCCAGGGACGGCGGCGCGGTCTCCTTCGGCGGACCCCAGCCCTGCCCGCCTCCCGGGGTGGTGCGGGTCTCGGTCCTGCGGCGCCGTTTGGTGTACGCGTACGCCGCCACGGCCCCCGCGCCGCCGACGAGCACCAGGGGCAGGACGAGGTCGGTCGCCGAGGTGCCGCCGTCGGCCGCGGCGCCGGGGTCGGCGGGTCCGGGGGTGAGGGTCGGGGCGGGGACGGGGCGGCCGGCGAGGACGGCGTCGTAGCCGTTCGCGGCGCCGATGGCGGCGCCGGCCCAGTCGTTCTGCCGCAGGGCCGGCTCGATCGCGGTCCGCGCGACCTCGTCGAGCTGGGCCTGGGTGAGGCGGGAGCCGGGGTCGGCCGAGTAGCCGTACTGCCGGTCGTGGGTGGCGACGGCGAGCAGGACGTCGTCGAGGCCGAGGGCGTTGCGCTCCGCGGTGGCGTCGGCCCAGCTCCGGCCCGAGCGTCCGGAGAAGTCCCGTACGTAGACGACGAAGAGCTGGACGCGCCGGTCGTCGTAGAGCCGGTCGAGGGCCTGGGCCACGGAGGCGCGACGATCGCCGAGGGCGCCGACCCGGTCGGTGATCTGCCCGTCCCTGGACAGGGCGACAGGGTCGTCGGCGCGGGCACCGTGGACGGCGGGCACGAGGAGCCACCACGCCGCCACCAGCATCGCGAGGAGGGCTCGGGTGGCTATTCGCGTCACAAAGGCGAGGCTATGTCCGGGTATGTTCACCCGCGACCGGACCCGCGCCGCCCGCGACCGGACCCGCGCCGCCCGCGACCGGACCCGCGCCGCCCGAAACCGCCTCCCTCGCCCCATCGTCACTGTCAGTGACCACCGCTACGGTGGTTCGTGGTTCCAGTGACGCGACGGCTCTTGGGGGGCTCGGGTGGACGGACGGCTGAGGCGTGTGTGGAGGCGGGGGCGCTGGTGGGTCCTCGGGCTGGTCCTGCTGCTCGTGGTGCCCCCGCTCTTCGGCGCCCTGGCCCTGTGGGTCAGCTACACGGGCGACCTCAGGGACGACGCGAGGACCCGCGGCAAGGACGCCTTCTGGATCGGGCACGCCTGGGTCGACGGACGGAAGAAGGACGCCGACCTCGCGGCCCTCGCCGCACGCCTGAAGGGCAGCGGGATACGCGATCTGTACGTGCACGCCGGACCCCTGGAGCACGACGGGACCCTGTCGGCGGCGAAGCACCCCCGTGCCAGGTGGCTGATCGACGGGGTGCACCGGGCGATGCCCGGGATACGGGTCCAGGCCTGGCTGGGCGACGTCCTGGCGACGGAGGGGCCCGTGGGGCTGCGCCTGGAGGACGCCGGATCACGCCGGGCCGTCGTGGGCTCGGCCCGCCGGGTCCTCGACGCCGGCTTCGACGGGGTCCACTTCGACCTGGAGCCGCTGCACTCCGACGACCGGGACTACCTCTCCCTCCTGGACGACCTGGGGAAGCTGACCCGGCCCCGGAAGGCCCGGCTCTCCGTCGCCGCCCACCAGATCGACCCGCTGCCGGGCGCCCACGCGGTCCTTGCCGCGGTCAGCGCCGACGGCAGCGAGAAGTGGTGGTCGCAGGAGTTCTTCGGCGAGGTCGCCCGGCGCGTCGACCAGATCGCCGTCATGTCGTACGACACCTGGATGCCGCTGGAGAGCCTCTACGGCGGGTACGTCGCCCAGCAGACGGCCCTCGCGCTCGAAGCGACCCCCGAAACCACCGACCTGCTCATCGGCCTCCCCTTCTTCCACGAGGACGACCTCGGGCACCACGAGGACGCGGAGACGGTCGCCGCGGCCGTCGAGGGCGCGAGACTCGGCCTGGGCCGCACGGACCCGGGCCGGAAGAGGTTCGGCCTCGCGCTGTACGTCGACTTCGCGGCGGAGGAGGGGGACTGGGCGGCCTACCGCGCGGGCTGGCTCTGACCTCAGCCCTTCCGCCGCCGGATCGTCTTCCCGAGCCAGACCAGCGGGTCGTACTTCCGGTCCACGACCCGCTCCTTCAGCGGGATCAGGGCGTTGTCGGTGATCCGGATGGACTCCGGGCACACCTCCGTGCAGCACTTGGTGACGTTGCAGTAGCCGAGGCCGTGCTCCTCCTGCGCCGTCTTCCGGCGGTCGAGGCCGACCTCCTCGGCCGCGTCCAGGGGGTGCATGTCGAGCTCCGCGACCCGCATGAGGAAGCGGGGCCCGGCGAAGGCGGGCTTGTTCTCCTCGTGGTCGCGCACCACATGGCAGGTGTCCTGGCAGAGGAAGCACTCGATGCACTTCCTGAACTCCTGCGAGCGGTCCACGTCCTCCTGCTTCATCCGGTACTCGCCGGGCCCGAGCCCGGCGGGCGGGACGAAGGCGGGGATCTCCCGGGCCTTCGCGTAGTTGAAGGAGACGTCCGTGACGAGGTCGCGGACGACGGGGAAGGCCCGCATCGGGGTGATGGTGACGACCTCGTCGCGCGCGAAGACCGACATGCGGGTCATGCACATCAGCCGGGGCCGGCCGTTGACCTCGGCCGAGCAGGACCCGCACTTGCCCGCCTTGCAGTTCCAGCGCACGGCCAGGTCGGGGGTCTGGGTGGCCTGGAGCCGGTGCACGATGTCGAGGACCACCTCGCCGTCGTGCACCTCCACGGTGTAGTCGGTCAGCTCCCCGCCCTCGGAGTCGCCGCGCCAGATCCGGAAGCGGGCCTGATACGTGCTCATGCGTCCAGCTCCTCCTCCGCCAGGTACTTCGCCAGCTCCTCCTTCTCGAAGAGCGCGAGCAGATCGGGCCTGATGGGCTCGGTCCGCACCCGTTCCAGGGCGACCCCGCCGTCCCCGGCCCGGCACAGCAGGTTCACCGGCCGCCAGGACCGCTCCATCGCCGGCCGGTCCTCGCGGGTGTGCCCGCCCCGGGACTCGGTGCGCTCCAGGGCGGCCCGGGCCACGCACTCGCTCACCAGGAGCATGTTCCGCAGGTCGAGGGCGAGGTGCCAGCCGGGGTTGAACTGCCGGTGCCCCTCGACCACGATCCGCCCGGCCCGCTCCCGCAGGGCGGCGATCCGCTCCAGGGCCTCGGCCATCTCGCCCTCCCGCCGGATGATCCCGACGAGGTCGTTCATGGTCTGCTGGAGCTCCTGGTGGAGCGTGTACGGGTTCTCCGGGGGGCCCGCGGAGGCGGGCTCGAACGGGGCGAGCGCCTCCGCCCGCGCGGCGGCCACGTCCTCCTCGGCGGCCTCGGAAGGCGTCGCCCCCGCCGCGTACCCGGCCGCGTGGAGCCCGGCCCGCCGCCCGAAGACGAGCAGGTCGGAGAGCGAGTTCCCGCCGAGCCGGTTGGAGCCGTGCATGCCGCCCGCGACCTCACCGGCCGCGAAGAGCCCGGGCACCCCGACCGTGGCCGCCGTCTCCGAGTCGACGGCGACACCGCCCATGACGTAGTGGCAGGTCGGCCCGACCTCCATCGCCTCGGCCGTGATGTCCACGTCCGCCAGCTCCTTGAACTGGTGGTACATCGAGGGCAGCCGGCGCCGGATCGTCTCCGCCGGCATCCGGGTCGACACGTCCAGGAACACCCCGCCGTGCGGGGAGCCGCGCCCCGCCTTCACCTCCGCGTTGATGGCCCGCGCCACCTCGTCGCGCGGCAGCAGCTCGGGCGGGCGCCGGTTGTTCTCCGGGTCCTCGTACCAGCGGTCGCCCTCCTCCTCCGACTCCGCGTACTTCTCCTTGAAGACCTCGGGGACGTAGTCGAACATGAACCGCTTGCCCTCGGAGTTCCGCAGGACCCCGCCGTCACCGCGTACGGACTCGGTGACCAGGATCCCCTTCACCGACGGCGGCCAGACCATGCCGGTCGGGTGGAACTGCACGAACTCCATGTTCACCAGGGGCGCCCCGGCGAGCAGGGCCAGCGCGTGGCCGTCGCCCGTGTACTCCCAGGAGTTCGAGGTCACCTTGAAGGACTTGCCGATGCCGCCGGTCGCGAGGACGACCGCGGGCGCCTCCAGGACGAGGAAGCGCCCGCTCTCCCGCTCGTAGCAGAAGACCCCCGCGACCCGGCCCCCGCCGTCCTTGAGGATCCGGGTGACGGTGAACTCCTGGAAGACCTTCAGGCGCGCCTCGTGGTCGCCGGTCTCGCGGTGGTCCTCCTGCTGGAGGCCGACCGCCTTCTGCTGGAGGGTCCGCAGGAGTTCGAGACCGGTGCGGTCGCCGACGTGCGCGAGCCGCGGGTACTCGTGGCCGCCGAAGTTCCGCTGGGAGATCCGGCCGTCCGCCGTCCGGTCGAAGAGCGCGCCCCAGGTCTCCAGCTCCCAGACCCGCTCGGGGGCCTCCTGGGCGTGCAGCTCGGCCATCCGCCACTGGTTGAGGAACTTCCCGCCGCGCATGGTGTCCCGGAAGTGCGTCTTCCAGTCGTCGTGCGGATTGGCGTTGGCCATCGAGGCGGCGATGCCGCCCTCCGCCATCACGGTGTGCGCCTTGCCGAACAGGGACTTGCAGATCACGGCCGTACGGGCGCCCCGCTGCCGCGCCTCGATCGCCGCCCGCAGCCCGGCGCCCCCGGCACCGACCACGATCACGTCCCACTGCTGCCGTTCCACAGGACTCATGTCAGAAGAACCTCGGGTCGTCGAAGGCGCCGGTGGAGAGCAGGTACACGTACAGGTCGCAGACGGCGACGCTGATCAGCGACGCCCAGGCGAGTTGCATGTGACGCCGGTTCAGGCGCCCCACCCAGGTCCACAGCCGGTAGCGGACGGGGTGCTTCGAGAAGTGCTTCAGCCGTCCGCCGACGATGTGCCGGCAGGAGTGGCAGGAGAGGGTGTACGACCAGATGAGGACGATGTTGACGAGGAAGACCAGCGTCCCGAGCCCGGCGTGGCCCCAGGCGTAGTGCCCGTCCCGGAAGGTCAGGACGGTGTCGTACGTGAGGATGCCGGCGACCGGCACCGCCGCGTAGAAGAAGTACCGGTGGAGGTTCTGCAGGAGCAGCGGGAAGCGGGTCTCGCCCGTGTACGCGCGGTGGGGCTCGGCCACCGCGCAGGCCGGGGGAGCCGCCCAGAACCCCCGGTAGTACGCCTTGCGGTAGTAGTAGCAGGTCAGCCGGAACCCCAGGGGGAAGACCAGGATCAGCAGGGCGGGGGAGAGCCCCCACCAGCTCCCGAAGAGCGCCCAGTTCGGGCCGCCGCGCATGGGGACGCAGTTCTCCGCGAGGCAGGGCGAGTAGAACGGGGAGACGTACGGCGCGGCGTAGTAGTGGGCGTTGGCGAAGGCCCGCCACGTCGAGTACGCGACGAAGGCGAGCAGTCCGGCGGCGGTGGCGGCGGGGGAGAGCCACCAGCGGTCGGTGCGCAGATGGCGGGCGGCGATGGAGGCGCGCCCCGGGGAGCGCACCCCCGTCGCCGCCCCCGCGGGGGGTTCCGTACCTGTGGCCAACAGGGCCTCCTCGGCTCCTCGGCGCTACGGCTTCACGGCTCTACGGTGCGTGGTGGTCGCGGGCTCCCAGGCCCTCGTCGTCGACGTCGGTCCACATTCCGGCGTCGTACGGGGCCTCGGGGATGGTCACCATGCTCTCCGCACGGCCGGGGGCCGGCGCGGGAGACGCGCCGCGCTCCGTCCCGACGCGGCGTTCCAGCTCTTCGACCGTGTGCTCCAGGTCCTGCAAGCGGCGCTTGACGGCCGCCAGATCGTCCTGAACGGACATGGTTGCCCTCACCTTCGTGAGTGTCGCGCGTCACATCCCGCTTGGGAAGTCGTGTGCACGAGCGGTTGGGCCGCACGAGTGGGGTTTGCCGGCCGTGCCGCCGTGTCGCCGTGGCCGCATCCGGTCCGTGCTTTTCAGTGTATGAGCAATAGGTCTGATCATCTCCAAATGGAATAAATCTGGACGAAGGGGTACAAGTCATGTCCCAGATCGGCGCCCCTCGCGGGAGGACATGCTCCAGGAGCCCCCGCTCCCGCACGCTCCGCTCCGTCGCCGCCCTGACCAGCGCGGTCCTCGCCGTCACCGTCCTCGCCGGCTGCAGCTCCGGCGACGAGGCCGACGAGGCCCCGGCCGCGGCCCAGGACAACGCGCCCGCGGCACGGGACAAGGTCGCCGACGGGGGCACCCTGCGCTGGGCCGTCGACGCGCTGCCCACCACGCTCAACGCCTTCCAGGCCGACGCCGACGGCACCACCTCGCGCATCGCCGGGGCCGTGCTCCCCGCCCTCTACACGATGGACGAGCGGGGCCGCCCCAAGCTGAACCCCGACTACCTGGAATCCGCCCAGGTCGTCGAGACCGAGCCCCGGCAGGTCGTCCTCTACAAGCTCAACCAGCAGGCGGTGTGGAGCGACGGACGCGAGATCGGGGCCGCCGACTTCGTGGCCCAGTGGCGCGCGCTGAGCGGCCGCGACACCGCGTACTGGACCGCCCGCAACTCCGGCTACGAGCGGATCGAGAAGATCGAGCGGGGCAAGGACGACCTGGAGGTCCGGGTCACCTTCGCCAAGCCGTACGCCGACTGGCAGTCCCTCTTCACCCCGCTCTACCCCAAGCAGGTGATGGGCTCCCCGAACTCCTTCAACGACGGGGCGCGCACCACCCTCAAGGCCACTGCAGGACCGTTCCTGCTCAAGGAGGTCGACCGGAAGGGCGGCGACGTCACCCTCGTCCGCAACCCCCGCTGGTGGGGACAGCAGCCCAAGCTCGACAGCCTCGTCCTCAAGGCCGTCCCCCGGGCCGACCGGGGCGCCGCCCTCGCCGCCGGCGACCTCGACCTGGCCGAGATCGACCGGCCCGTGGCCGAGCGGATCTCCCTCGCCCTCCGCGACGCCCGGGCCGGGCGGAGCGGCGCCCAGGCCGCCCTCGCCCACGGCCCCGGCTCCGCGATCACCCCCTCCAAGGCCCTGAAGTCCTGGGCCCTCGCCCACGGCTCCGACGACGAGAAGGCGGCCGAGGTCACCGCCGCCCGCAAGAAGAACCAGGAGGCCGTCGCCGCGTACGCGAGCGCCCAGGACACCCTGGCGAAGTACGTGGTCCGCAAGTCCCTGGAGCCCGCCTACACCCAGCTCTCGCTGAACGGCGAGTCCGGCCCGCTGGCCGACGAGCGGGTGCGGCGCGCGGTGGCCCGCGCCATCGACCGCCAGGAGCTGGCCGAATCCGTACTGAAGCCCCTCGGCCTCCCCGCCCGGCCCCCCGGCAGCCACCTCGCCCTCGCGGGCCAGGCCGCCTACGCGGACGGCAGCGACGCGCTCGGCGGCCAGGACACCAAGGAGGCGCGGGCGCTCCTCGCCGACGCGGGCTGGGTCCCCGGCGGCGCGCTCCGGAAGCCCGCCGGCACGAAGGCGGGTAGCGAGGCGGAGAAGGAGGCGGAGAAGAAGGCCGCGGAGAAGGCCAAGAAGACCGGGGGCTCCACCGACGCCAAGAAGAAGAGCGACACCGCCTCCGACGAGGGCCTCTACATCGTCGGCGACGACAAGCCCGGCGACCGCCCCGCCACCGTCGGCGCGAACGGCCCCGACCACGGCACCGACGCCCTCACCCCCACCGCCGTCCGCCAGAGCGCCGCCCTCCTCGCCCGCGCCGAGGCGCTCGACACCGGCGCCCACGCCGCCCAGCAGGCCGCCAAGCCGGACCGGGGCGTGGCCGGGGCCTACGCCCCGCGCGGCACCGCCGCCCCCGTGACGGCCCCCGACGCCGCCCGGGCCCAGGCCCTCGGCAAGGACGGCAAGGCGCTCAGCCTCCGCTTCGTCCTGCCGTCCGGGCCGGGCTCGGAGTCGCTGCGGTCGGTCGGGGACAGGATCGTCCGGATGCTCGACGCCGTGGGCATCCGCACCGAGGTCACCAAGGTCTCCGACGACAGCTTCTTCAAGGACCACATCGCCTCGGGCGACTACGACCTGGCCCTCTACTCCTGGCCGGCCTCCGCCTTCCCGGCGACCGACGCCCGGCCGATCTTCGCCAAGCCCGAGCCGGCCTCGGACGGCTCGCTCCTGGTCGAGCAGAACTACTCCCGGGTCGGCACCGACCGCATCGACCAGCTCTTCGACCAGGCGGCGGGGACGCTCGACGAGGAGGAGGCCCGTGACCTCGTGCGCCAGGCCGACGCCCGGATCTGGGCCGCGGCCGGCTCCATCCCCCTCTACCAGCGCCCGCAGCTCGTCGCCGCCAGGGCCGACCTGGTGAACGCCGGGGCCTGGGGCCTCGCCGCGCCCCGCTACCAGGACATCGGGTTCAAGAAGCCCGAAACGACCCATGGTAGCGAGCGCAACCACTGAAAGTGCAGGTCGCAACCTCAGAAGCAGCTCAAGTTCCTTGCCCGCCGGAGACCCCGGCGGGCAGGATCGCGTCGGCCCCTTGACCCGGTCCGCATGACTTTCCCCACACCCTGAAACCCCCTAGTAGACCCTCTCGGATCCAGCCGGGGAAGCCCCTTGCGCGGCAGCCCCGTACCATAGGACATAGCCGTGGCGCGTCCGCCCGGCGGGCGTAAGAGGAACTGACGCCGATTCCCACGATCCGAGAGAAGCGCAAGCCACCCATGCCCACGCGCCACGACATCCGTAACGTCGCCATCGTCGCCCACGTCGACCACGGCAAGACGACCATCGTCGACGCCATGCTCAAGCAGGCCGGTGCCTTCGCCGCCCACCAGCAGCTCGACGACCGCATGATGGACTCGAACGACCTGGAGCGTGAGAAGGGCATCACGATCCTCGCCAAGAACACGGCGGTGAAGTACCACCCCAAGGACGGCGGGGCCCCGATCACGATCAACATCATCGACACCCCCGGCCACGCCGACTTCGGTGGCGAGGTCGAGCGCGGTCTGTCGATGGTCGACGCCGTCGTCCTCCTGGTGGACGCCTCCGAGGGTCCGCTCCCGCAGACCCGCTTCGTGCTGCGCAAGGCCCTCCAGCAGCGCAAGCCCGTCATCCTCTGCATCAACAAGACGGACCGCCCGGACTCCCGGATCGACGAGGTCGTCAACGAGACCTACGACCTCTTCCTCGACCTGGACGCCGACGAGGACCAGATCGAGTTCCCGATCGTCTACGCCTGCGGCCGCGACGGCATCGCCTCGCTGACCAAGCCGGAGGACGGCACGGTCCCGCAGGACTCCGACAACCTGGAGCCCTTCTTCTCCACCATCCTGGAGCACGTCCCGGCCCCGTCCTACGACGAGGAGGCCCCCCTCCAGGCCCACGTCACCAACCTCGACGCCGACAACTTCCTCGGCCGCATCGCGCTGCTCCGCGTCGAGCAGGGCGAGCTGCGCAAGGGCCAGACGGTCGCGTGGATCAAGCGTGACGGCAGCATCCAGAACGTCCGCATCACCGAGCTGATGATGACCGAGGCGCTCACCCGCAAGCCGGCCGAGGTCGCGGGCCCCGGTGACATCTGCGCCGTCGCCGGCATCCCGGACATCATGATCGGCGAGACCCTGGCCGACCCGGAGAACCCGATCGCGCTTCCGCTGATCACGGTCGACCAGCCGGCCATCTCCATGACCATCGGCACCAACACCTCGCCGCTCGTCGGCCGCGGCGGCACGGGCAAGGGCGCGGACGCCAAGGCGGCCGTCAAGGACCGCAAGGTCACCGCCCGCCAGGTCAAGGACCGTCTGGACCGCGAGCTCATCGGCAACGTCTCGCTCCGCGTCCTCGACACCGAGCGTCCGGACGCCTGGGAGGTCCAGGGCCGTGGTGAGCTCGCGCTCGCCATCCTGGTCGAGCAGATGCGCCGCGAGGGCTTCGAGCTCACCATCGGCAAGCCGCAGGTCGTCACCAAGGAGGTCGACGGCAAGATCCACGAGCCCGTCGAGCGCCTCACGGTCGACGTCCCCGAGGAGCACATGGGCGCGGTCACGCAGCTCATGGGCGTCCGCAAGGGCCGCATGGACAACATGTCGAACCACGGCTCCGGCTGGGTCCGCATGGAGTTCGTCGTTCCGTCCCGCGGCCTCATCGGCTTCCGTACGGAGTTCCTCACCAACACCCGCGGTACGGGCATCGCCCACTCGATCCACGAGGGCCACGAGCCGTGGTTCGGCCAGCTGGTCACCCGTAACAACGGCTCCCTGGTCGCCGACCGCGCCGGTGCGGTCACCGCCTTCGCGATGACCAACCTCCAGGAGCGCGGCGTCCTGTTCACCGAGCCCGGCACCGAGGTGTACGAGGGCATGATCGTCGGCGAGAACTCCCGCTCCGACGACATGGACGTGAACATCACCAAGGAGAAGAAGCTCACCAACATGCGCTCCTCCTCCGCCGACTCCTTCGAGGCGATCGTCCCGCCGCGGAAGCTCTCCCTGGAGCAGTCCCTGGAGTTCTGCCGCGACGACGAGTGCGTCGAGGTCACCCCGGAGGCCGTGCGCATCCGCAAGGTCGTCCTGGACCAGAAGGAGCGCGGTCGTTCCGCTTCCCGCGCCAAGAACGGCTGAGTAGGGTCGCATACGGCCGCTGACGGCGGGGTAGGTCACGGGCCTGTGATCTTCGCCGCTCTCGGCTGACGCGACGTCAGGACCGGAGCCCGGGCCCCCACGGACACTGTGGGGGCCCGGGCTTTTCGTCAAGTTTCGTCAAATCCATTTCGGGGGCCGGGCGTCCGCATATCGGGGATCGCTCTCCGGTACGTGTGTTAACGGTCCGTTTCGCGGGTGTCTGTCTGTGCTCAGTTTGTCCGGATTTCGGTCTTCAGGACCCCGCCGATGTTGTCAAAACGAGACCACTTAAGTGTGGTTTACAGCCCGGACGTACTTAATAGTTGGCTCCATTGAGCTCGGGTCAATGGGTCACGCACTGTGGGGAGTGCCGACTCACGAGCACACTCGGGGCACTTGAGTCCAAAGCCGTCAGGGGTGTCGGCGAAACTCGAAGTGCCCCTCTTGTAGTGACAAAGTGGACTCATGAGGAGGAACCCATGCGCGGTGCCAAGAGCGCCAAGTGGGTAACGGGCGCGATCATCGTCGCCCTTGCTGCGACCGCCTGTGGCGGGGGTAAGAGCGACGGCGGCAGCGACGCCAAGGCTGTTGACCCGAACGGAATCTTCTCCATCGAGCTGGGCGAGCCCGAGAAGCCCCTGCTCACCGGCGACACGATGGAGTCCAACGGCTCCGCCGTCATGGCCGGCCTGTTCTCGACCCTGGTCGACTACAAGGCCGACGGCTCGCTGACGATGGTCAACGCCGAGTCGGTCACCACGACGGACTCGAAGACCTGGACCGTCAAGCTCAAGCCGGGCTGGACCTTCCACGACGGCACCCCCGTCACCGCCAAGTCCTACGTGGACGCGTGGAACTGGAACGCCAGCCTGAAGAACGCCCAGGGCCTCGCGTCCTGGTTCGCGGACATCAAGGGCTACGACAAGGTCCACCCGGAGGCCGAGGGCGCCAAGCAGACCTCCGACAAGCTGGACGGTCTGAAGGTCGTCGACGAGAACACCTTCACGATCGAGCTCTCCAAGGCCGTCCCGTACTTCGGCCACAAGCTCGCGTACATCGTCTTCGCGCCGCTCCCGGAGTCCTTCTACAAGCTCGACGCGAAGAGCCGCGGCGCGGCCCCGATCGGCAACGGTCCCTACAAGTTCAAGAGCTGGGACCACAAGAAGAAGATCGAGATCGTCCGCTACGACGGCTACAAGGGCCCGAACAAGGCGAAGAACGGCGGTGTGGTCTTCAAGAACTACACCACCCTCGAGGCCGCGTACGAGGACCTGAAGTCCGGCAACGTCGACGTCCTGCGTCAGATCGCCCCGAAGGACCTCCCGGTCTACCGTCAGGACCTCGGCGACCGCGCCGTGGACCAGGCGTACTCCGCGATCCAGACCCTCGCCGTCGCCTTCTACGCCGACCAGTGGAAGAAGCCGAAGCCGGTCGACCCGCGCGTCATCCAGGGTCTGTCCATGGCGATCGACCGCGCCACCATCACCAAGACGGTGCTGAACGGCACGCGTGAGCCCGCGACCGGCTGGGTCGCCAAGGGCGTCCTGGGCTTCCAGGAGGACGGCGGCGACGGCGTCACCAAGTACGACCCGGCCAAGGCCAAGGAGCTCATCAAGGCCGGCGGCGGCGTCCCCGGCAACAAGATCTCCATCCAGTACAACGCCGACGGTGGCCACAAGGAGTGGGTGGACGCTGTCTGCAACTCCATCCAGCAGGCCACCAGCGTCCAGTGCGTCGGCGACGGCAAGCCGGACTTCCAGGCCGACCTGACCGCTCGTAAGACGAAGCAGGTCAAGTCGTTCTACCGCTCCGGCTGGGTGCTCGACTACCCGGTGAACGCCAACTTCATCTCGGACCTGTTCCGTACGGGTGCCGGCGGCAACCAGGGCGACTTCTCCAACAAGGAGCTGGACGCCAAGATCGCGAAGGCCGACTCCGCCAAGACCCTTGACGAGTCCGTCAAGGCCTACCAGGCGATCGAGAAGGACCTCAAGAACTACATGCCGTCCATCCCGCTCTGGTACTACAAGGTCAACGCGGGCTTCTCCGAGAAGGTTTCGGGTGTCGCCTACGGCCAGGACGGCGACCCGATCCTGACCGGCGTCGAGGTCAAGAAGTAATCACCCAAGCGTAGTCCGCACGCCGTCACGGGACTTGGCGGATCGTCAAGTCCCGTGGGGGCGCCTTACGCAGCGGCTGGGGGGCCCTTCCACGACATCACCGTGCCCGGATCCGGGCATGGTGTCGGGGGAGGGCCCGTCGGTTGCGCTGTCACATCTCAACGGAGGCATGATGGGGCGTTATGTCGCACGACGACTGCTCCAGATGATCCCGGTTTTCCTCGGGACGACCCTGCTGATCTTCGCCATGGTGCACCTTCTGCCCGGTGACCCCGTGCTTGCCATGTTCGGCGACAAGGGCGCCGACCCGGCGACGCTCGCCGCGAAGCGCCATGAACTCGGCCTCGACAAGCCGGAATGGCAGCAGTATCTCTTCTACATGCGGGACATGATCCTGCACCTGGACTTCGGTACCCAGATCCGCAACGGACGACCGGTCACCGAGGTGCTGGGCGACGCGTTCCCCATCACCCTCCAGCTCGCCGCTCTGGCCTTCGCCATCGAGCTGATCTTCGGCATCGGCCTCGGCATCATCGGTGGTCTGCGCGCCGGCCGGCTCGCCGACAACCTGATCCTGATCTTCACCCTGCTGATCATCTCGATCCCGGTCTTCGTCCTCGGCTACATCATCAAGATGGTGTTCGCCTTCAACCTCGGCTGGATCGCCCCGAACGTCAGCACCGAGCCGGTCCTGAGCGAGATGATCGCCCCGGCCGTCGTGCTCGGCGGACTCTCCCTCGCCTACGTGGCGCGCCTCACGCGCACCTCGATGGCGGAGAACCTGCGCGCCGACTACATGCGCACGGCCGTCGCCAAGGGCCTGCCGCGCCGCCGCGTCATCGGCGTCCACCTGATGCGCAACTCGATGATCCCCGTGGTCACCTTCCTCGGCACCGACATCGGCGCCCTCATGGGCGGCGCGGTCGTCACCGAGGCGATCTTCAACATCCACGGAATCGGCGGCGTCATCGCCGACTCGATCTCCCGGCGCGAGGGTTCGACCCTGGTGGGCCTCGTCACCATCCTGGTGATCGTCTACCTCGTCACCAGCCTGCTCATCGACCTGCTGTACGCGGTCCTGGACCCGAGGATCCGGTATGCCTGACGTGACCAAGACCGCTGCCGCCGTCGAGGACGCCGTCGCCACCCCCTCGGTGGACGCCTCCGCGCCCGCGGCCAAGCAGGAGAAGGCCCGCAGCCTCTGGGGCGACGCCTGGGTCGACCTGCGCCGCAACCCGTACTTCATCGTCTCGTCGACGCTGATCGTGCTGCTGCTGCTGATCTCGGCGTGGCCGACCCTCTTCACCAGCGCGTCCCCGACCGCCGGTGACCTGGTCCACCACTTCCTCGGCAAGCCGGAGCTGGGCAAGATCGGCTCGGCCGAGTGGCTGGGCTACGACGGGCAGGGCCGCTCCGTCTACTCCCGCCTGATCCACGGCACCCGCGCCTCCGTCACCGTCGGCATCGCGGTCACCGCGATCGTCACGATCGTCGGCGGCATCACGGGCATGATCGCCGGTTACTTCGGCGGCTGGGTCGACACGGTCGTCTCCCGGATCACCGACATCTTCTTCGGCATCCCGTTCCTGCTCGGCGCCATGGTCGTCCTGCAGTCCTTCACCGACCGGACCGTCCTGGTCGTCGTCTTCGCCCTCGCGTTCCTCGGCTGGACCCAGATCACCCGCGTCATGCGCGGTGCCGTGATCACCGTCAAGCAGGCCGACTACGTCCACGCGGCCAAGGCCCTCGGCGCGGGAACCAACCGGATCCTGTTCAGGCACATCCTGCCGAACGCCATGGCGCCCGTGATCGTCGTCGCCACCATCGCGCTGGGCGGCTACATCTCGGCCGAGGCCACCCTGTCCTTCCTCGGACTCGGCCTCGCCGCCCCGACCGTCTCCTGGGGTGTCGACATCTCCGCGGGCGTCGCCCAGATCCGAGTGGCCCCGCACATCCTGCTGTGGCCCTCGATCATGCTGAGCCTCACCGTTCTGGCGTTCATCATGCTCGGCGAAGCCGTCCGCAACGCCCTCGACCCCAAGCTGCGCTGAGGAGGGCGTAACAGATGAGCATCACTGACAAGACCGCGGCCGTCCCGGCGCCGCGCGGCGGTTCCGACCACACCGGTCCGCTCCTCGAAGTCAAGGACCTGCACGTCGAGTTCCACACCCGTGACGGTGTGGCCAAGGCGGTCAACGGCGTCAACTACTCGGTGAACGCCGGCGAGACCCTCGCCGTCCTCGGCGAGTCCGGCTCCGGCAAGTCCGTCACCGCCCAGGCCATCATGAGCATCCTCGACATGCCTCCCGGCAAGATCCCGCAGGGCGAGATCCTGTTCCGCGGCGAGGACATGCTGAAGATGTCCGAGGAGGAGCGCCGGAAGATCCGCGGCCGGAAGATCGCGATGATCTTCCAGGACGCGCTGTCCTCCCTGAACCCGGTCCTCAACGTCGGCTACCAGCTCGGCGAGATGTTCCGGGTGCACCACGGCATGTCCAAGAAGGACGCCAAGGTCAAGGCCATCGAGCTGATGGACAAGGTCAAGATCCCCGCCGCCAAGGCGCGGGTCGACGACTACCCCCACCAGTTCTCCGGCGGCATGCGCCAGCGCATCATGATCGCCATGGCGCTCGCCCTGGAGCCGGACCTGATCATCGCCGACGAGCCCACCACGGCTCTCGACGTGACCGTCCAGGCCCAGGTCATGGACCTCCTCGCGGAGCTCCAGCAGGAATACAACATGGGCCTGATCCTGATCACCCACGACCTCGGCGTCGTCGCCGACGTCGCGGACAAGATCGCCGTGATGTACGCCGGCCGGATCGTCGAGCAGGCGCCGGTGCACGAGCTGTACAAGCGCCCGGCCCACCCGTACACCCGCGGTCTCCTCGACTCGATCCCGCGCCTGGACCAGAAGGGCCAGGAGCTCTACGCGATCAAGGGCCTCCCGCCCAACCTGCTCAAGGTGCCCACCGGCTGCGCCTTCAACCCGCGCTGCCCCAAGGCCGACGACATCTGCCGCACGGAGATCCCGGCCCTGGTGCCGGTCACCGAGCAGGACGGCGCGGACCTCCCGGGCCGTAAGAGCGCCTGCCACTTCTGGAAGGAGACGATCCATGGCTGACCTCAGCAACAACGACGAGGCCGTGGCCGCCGCCATCGAGGCCCCCGTGGCCGCCGGCGAGCCGATCCTCCAGGTGCGCAACCTGCAGAAGCACTTCCCGCTGACGCAGGGCATCCTCTTCAAGAAGCAGGTCGGCGCGGTCAAGGCCGTGGACGGGGTCTCCTTCGACCTCTTCCAGGGCGAGACCCTCGGCATCGTGGGCGAGTCCGGCTGTGGCAAGTCCACGGTCGCCAAGCTCCTGATGAACCTGGAGCGGGCCACCGCCGGCGAGGTCTTCTACAAGGGCCAGGACATCACCAAGCTGTCCGGGCGCGCGCTGAAGGCCGTCCGCCGCAACATCCAGATGGTGTTCCAGGACCCGTACACCTCGCTGAACCCGCGCATGACGGTCGGCGACATCATCGGCGAGCCCTTCGACATCCACCCCGAGGTGGCCCCGAAGGGCGACCGGCGCCGCAAGGTGCAGGAGCTGCTCGACGTCGTCGGTCTGAACCCGGAGTACATCAACCGGTACCCGCACCAGTTCTCCGGCGGTCAGCGCCAGCGCATCGGCATCGCCCGAGGCCTCGCGCTCAACCCGGAGATCATCATCTGCGACGAGCCGGTCTCGGCCCTGGACGTCTCCGTCCAGGCGCAGGTCATCAACCTGATGGGGAAGCTCCAGGACGAGTTCAACCTCTCCTACATCTTCATCGCGCACGACCTGTCGATCGTCCGGCACATCTCGGACCGCGTCGGCGTCATGTACCTCGGCAAGATGGCCGAGATCGGTACGGACGAGCAGATCTACGAGCACCCGACGCACCCGTACACGCAGGCGCTGCTCTCCGCGGTGCCGGTGCCGGACCCGGAGGCCCGCGCGCACCGCGAGCGGATCATCCTCACCGGTGACGTCCCCTCGCCGGCCAACCCGCCGTCGGGCTGCAGCTTCCGCACCCGCTGCTGGAAGGCGCAGGAGAAGTGCTCGCAGGAGGTCCCGGTCCTCGCGATCCCGCAGCGCTTCCAGGGCCAGGACACCCCGGCCGCCCACTCCTCGGCGTGCCACTTCGCCGAGGAGAAGCAGGTCGTCCCGGTGAGCTGACGCACCGAGCGCGCACCGACCGCAGAAGGGCGCCCCCGTTCCGTACGTACGGAACGGGGGCGCCCTTCTGCATGCCGCCCGGCCGGTGGGCGTCCGTCCGGGCGTCGTAAAAGTGCACCTCCGTCAATATCGGGTGATATTGGGGCCTAAGTAAGACCCAGGACATACGGGAGGCACTCCATGCGCGGAGCCACGCACGCCAAGTGGGCCGCACTGGCCACCGCCGTCGCCCTCGCGGCGACGGCCTGTGGTGGCGGCGACAGCGGCGGTGGTGGTGGAGGGGCCGACGGCATCGTGAGTTCCTCGTGGGGCGACCCGCAGAACCCGCTGGAGCCCGCCAACACCAACGAGGTCCAGGGCGGCAAGGTCCTCTCCATGATCTTCCGCGGGCTCAAGCAGTACGACCCGAAGACCGGCGAGGCCAAGGACATGCTCGCCGAGAAGATCGAGACCACGGACTCGCAGAACTTCACCATCACGGTCAAGTCCGGCTGGACCTTCTCCAACGGCGAGAAGGTCACCGCGAAGTCCTTCGTCGACGCCTGGAACTACGGCGCCAGTCTGAAGAACAACCAGAAGAACGCGTTCTTCTTCGGCCAGATCGAGGGCTACGACAAGGTCCACCCCGACAAGGGCGAGCCCACCGCCGAGACCATGTCCGGCCTCAAGGTGACCGGCGGCCAGACCTTCACGGTGAAGCTCACCCAGAAGTTCTCCACCTGGCCCGTCACCCTCGGCTACGCGGCCTTCTCGCCGCTTCCCCAGGTCTTCTACAGCGACCATGCCGGCTGGCTCTCGAAGCCCGTCGGCAACGGCCCGTACACCGTCGACTCCTACTCCAAGGGCTCCCAGATGTCCCTGAGGAAGTGGGACGCCTACCCCGGCCCCGACAAGGCCCAGAACGGCGGCATCGACCTCAAGGTCTACACCGACAACAACACCGCCTACACGGACCTGACGGCCGGCAACCTCGACCTCGTCGACGACGTGCCCGCCTCCCAGCTCAAGAACGTCCAGGCCGACCTCGGCGGCCGGTACATCAACGTCCCCGCCGGCATCATCCAGACCCTCTCCTTCCCGTTCTACGACCCCGCGTGGAACAAGCCGGGCCAGGAGAAGCTCCGGCAGGGCCTCTCCATGGCGATCAACCGCCAGCAGATCACCGAGACGATCTTCCAGAAGACCCGCACCCCCGCCGTCGACTGGACCTCCCCGGTGCTCGGCAAGGAGGGCGGCTACAAGGACGTCTGCGGCGACTTCTGCAAGTACGACGCGGCCCAGGCGAAGAAGCTGGTCGCCGAGGGCGGCGGCATCCCCGGCGGCACGATGACGATCTCGTACAACGCCGACACCGGCTCCCACAAGGAGTGGGTGGACGCCGTCTGCAACTCCATCAACAACGCACTCGGCAACAACAAGGCCTGCGTCGGCAACCCGATCGGCACCTTCGCCGACTTCCGCAGCCAGGCCAGCACCCAGAAGCTGAAGGGCCCGTTCCGGGCCGGCTGGCAGATGGACTACCCGCTCATCCAGAACTTCCTCCAGCCGCTGTACTACACCGACGCCTCGTCCAACGACGGCAAGTACTCCAACCCCGAGTTCGACAAGCTGGTCAACCAGGCCAACGCCGAGTCCGACATCGGCAAGGCCGTCGGGCTCTTCCAGCAGGCCGAGGGAGTCCTCCGCGACGACATGGGTGCCATCCCGCTCTGGTACCAGAACGGCAGCGCCGGCTACTCGGACCGGGTCACCAACGTGACCCTGAACCCCTTCAGCGTCCCGGTCTACGACCAGATCAAGCTCAAGTGACGCCGTAGCAGTCCGACGGTGCACGGCCCGGGCCGCGGATCCCCGCGCCGGGCCGTACACCGTCCCGCAACCCACCCTGGAGGCCTCCCGTGGGTCGATACGTGATCCGGCGGCTGCTGCAGATGATCCCGGTCTTCTTCGGCGCCACGCTGCTGATCTTCCTGATGGTGAACGTGATGGGCGACCCCATCGCCGGCCTCTGCGGCGACCGCGCCTGCGACCCGGCCACCGCCGCCCAGCTGGAGAAGGAGTACGGCCTCGACAAGCCGGTCTGGCAGCAATACCTGACGTACATGGGCAACGTCTTCACCGGCGACTTCGGCACCGCCTTCAACGGCCAGCCCGTCACCGAGCTGATGGCCGACGCCTTCCCGGTCACCATCCGGCTCACCATCGTGGCGATCCTCTTCGAGATCGTCATCGGCATCACCCTGGGCGTCCTCACCGGCCTCAAGCGCGGCCACCCCGTCGACACCAGCGTCCTGCTGCTGACCCTGGTCGTCCTGTCCGTCCCCACCTTCGTCACCGGCCTGCTCATCCAGTACCTCCTGGGCGTCGAATGGGGCTGGATCAATCCGGCCGTCTCGCCCGAGGCGCCCTTCAACGAACTGATCGTCCCCGGCCTCGTCCTCGCGTCCGTCTCACTCGCGTACGTCACCCGGCTCACCCGGACCTCGATCGCCGAGAACAAGCGCGCCGACTACGTCCGCACCGCCGTCGCCAAGGGCCTGCCCCGCCGCCGGGTCATCAGCCGCCACCTGCTGCGCAACAGCCTCATCCCCGTGGTGACCTTCATCGGCGCCGACGTCGGCGCGCTCATGGGCGGCGCCATCGTCACCGAACGGATCTTCAACATCCACGGCGTCGGCTTCCAGCTCTACCAGGGCATCGTCCGCCAGAACACCCAGACGGTCGTCGGCTTCGTGACCATCCTCGTCCTGGTGTTCCTGCTGGCCAACCTTCTGGTCGACCTCCTGTACGCCGTCCTTGACCCGAGGATTCGCTATGCCTGAGCCGCTTGAACCCCTTGAGTCGTACGGAGAGGAAGGGCGCGCCATCGCCTCCACCGGAGCCGGGGGAGCGGCCGATCTCGGCACCCAGGAGGCCGAGACCCTGGAGAAGACGCCGGGCGGCCCCGAAGGAACCGGAGCCGACAAGAAGCCCCGCTCCCTCTGGTCCGACGCCTGGCACGACCTGCGCCGCAACCCGATCTTCATCATCTCCGCGCTCGTCATCCTCTTCCTGGTGGTCATCTCCATCTGGCCCTCGCTGATCGCCTCCGGAGACCCCCTCGACTGCGACCTGGCCAAGGCCCAGGAGGGCTCCCAGCCCGGCCACCCCTTCGGCTTCAACGGCCAGGGCTGCGACGTCTACACCCGGGTCGTCTACGGTGCCCGGACGTCCGTGACCGTCGGCGTCCTCGCCACCCTCGGCGTCGCGATCCTCGGCAGCGTCCTCGGCGGCCTGGCCGGCTTCTTCGGCGGAGCCTGGGACGGCCTCCTCTCCCGCATCACCGACGTCTTCTTCGCCATCCCCGTCGTCCTCGGCGGCCTGGTCCTGCTGTCCGTGGTCACCAGCGCCACCGTCTGGCCCGTCATCGGCTTCATGGTGCTCCTCGGCTGGCCGCAGGTCTCCCGCATCGCCCGCGGCTCCGTCATCACGGCCAAACAGAACGACTACGTCCAGGCCGCCCGCGCGCTCGGCGCCTCCAACTCCCGGATGCTGCTCCGGCACATCACGCCGAACGCCGTCGCCCCCGTGATCGTCGTCGCCACCATCGCCCTCGGCACGTACATCGCGCTCGAAGCGACCTTGTCGTACCTCGGCGTCGGACTGAAGCCGCCGACCGTCTCCTGGGGCATCGACATCTCCTCGGCGTCGCAGTACATCCGCAACGCGCCCCACATGCTGCTCTGGCCGGCCGGCGCGCTCGCGATCACCGTGCTCGCCTTCATCATGCTCGGCGACGCGGTGCGCGACGCCCTCGACCCGAAGCTGAGGTAGTCGCCCATGCTGCTCGAAGTGAAGGACCTGCACGTCGAGTTCCACACCCGGGACGGGGTGGCCAAGGCGGTCAACGGGGTCAACTACTCCGTCGACGCGGGGGAGACCCTCGCCGTGCTCGGCGAGTCCGGCTCCGGCAAGTCCGTCACCGCCCAGGCCGTCATGGGCATCCTCGACATCCCGCCGGGGAAGATCAGCGGCGGCGAGATCATCTTCCAGGGCCAGGACCTCCTGAAGCTCAAGGAGGACGAGCGGCGCAAGGTCCGCGGCGCCAAGATGGCGATGATCTTCCAGGACGCGCTGTCCTCCCTCAACCCCGTCATCAGCGTCGGCGACCAGCTCGGCGAGATGTTCCAGGTCCACAAGGGGATGTCCCGCAAGGACTCCCGGGCCAAGGCCGTCGAGCTGATGGACCGGGTCCGCATCCCCGCCGCCAAGGAGCGCGTCGGCCAGTACCCCCACCAGTTCTCCGGCGGCATGCGCCAGCGCATCATGATCGCGATGGCGCTCGCCCTCGAACCCGAGCTGATCATCGCGGACGAGCCGACCACCGCCCTCGACGTCACCGTCCAGGCCCAGGTCATGGACCTCCTCGCCGAGCTCCAGCGCGAGCTCAACATGGGCCTCATCCTCATCACCCACGACCTCGGCGTCGTCGCCGACGTCGCCGACAAGATCGCCGTCATGTACGCGGGGAAGATCGTCGAACAGGCCCCCGTGCACGAGATCTACAAGGCGCCCGCCCACCCCTACACCCGGGGCCTGCTCGACTCCATCCCGCGCCTGGACCAGAAGGGCCAGGAGCTCTACGCGATCAAGGGCCTGCCGCCCAACCTGCTCGCCATCCCGCCGGGCTGCTCCTTCAACCCGCGCTGCCCGCTCGCCCGGGACCGGTGCCGCACCGACGTGCCCCCGCTGTACGACGTGACCGAGTCCCCGGTGCCGCGCGCCAGCGCCTGCCACTTCTGGAAGGAGTGCCTCCATGGCTGAGGCGATTCTCGAAGTCCGGGACCTCCACAAGCACTACCCGCTGACCCAGGGCATCCTCTTCAAGAAGCAGGTCGGCGCGGTCAAGGCCGTCGACGGCGTCGACTTCGACCTCGCCGCCGGCGAGACCCTCGGCATCGTCGGCGAGTCCGGCTGCGGCAAGTCGACGGTCGCGAAGATGCTGGTCAACCTGGAGAAGCCGACCTCCGGGACGATCCGCTACAAGGGCGAGGACATCACCAAGCTCTCCCCGCGCGCGCTCAAGTCCGTCCGCCGCAACATCCAGATGGTCTTCCAGGACCCGTACACCTCGCTCAACCCGCGCATGACCGTCGGCGACATCATCGGCGAGCCGTACGAGATCCACCCCGAGGTCGCGCCCAAGGGCGACCGGCGCCGCAAGGTCCAGGACCTCCTGGACGTCGTCGGCCTCAACCCGGAGTACATCAACCGCTATCCGCACCAGTTCTCCGGCGGCCAGCGCCAG
Organism: Streptomyces sp. NPDC021012; assembly: GCF_044333355.1. Lineage (NCBI taxonomy): Bacteria > Bacillati > Actinomycetota > Actinomycetes > Kitasatosporales > Streptomycetaceae > Streptomyces > Streptomyces sp. NPDC021012. The sequence goes on along the minus strand of NZ_JBIRQU010000001.1, from coordinate 464,751 downwards.
CGCATCGGCATCGCCCGCGGCCTCGCCCTCCAGCCCGAGATCATCGTCGCCGACGAGCCGGTCTCGGCGCTCGACGTCTCCGTCCAGGCGCAGGTCGTCAACCTCCTCGACAACCTCCAGTCCGAGTTCTCCCTCTCGTACGTCTTCATCGCCCACGACCTGTCGATCGTCCGGCACATCTCCGACCGCGTGGGCGTCATGTACCTCGGCCGGATCGTCGAGATCGGCACCGACGCCGAGATCTACGACCACCCCACCCACCCCTACACGCAGGCGCTGCTCTCCGCCGTCCCCGTCCCCGACCCGGAGGCGCGCGAGCACCGCGAGCGGATCCTCCTCACCGGCGACGTGCCGTCCCCGGCGAACATCCCCTCCGGCTGCCGTTTCCGCACCCGCTGCTGGAAGGCCCAGGAGCGCTGCACCCTCGAAGTCCCGCTCCTCGCCGTCCCGGCCGTCTTCCGCCTCACGGACAGCCCCGCGAAACACGACTCGGCCTGCCACTTCGCGGAGGAGAAGCAGGTGGTGCCGCCGGAGGAGCCGCAGGAGCCGTAACTCGCGGGCAATCCGCCGGAATTGGATCCGATATACGGACATTGGACAGTGGAGCTTGTACGGCCGTGCGGGTGCCGTGAAGCCGGCCGGGGCGCGCCATGTCGCCCCGGCCGGCTGCCACACTCCGTTCATGCGGAACGGCTTGTTTCGTCGCGTCGCGACCGTGAGTATCGGGGCCGTGACTGTGACACGACCGGCACGTCTCACCGGCGCCGCGCTCTGCGCCGCGCTCGCCCTCATCGCCGCCGTGTGGATCCTCCAGGACCTCGCCGCGCTCGGCTCGCCCGCCGACCTCGCGTGGTACTGGGCCGGGGACCACCACTTCCTGATCCGGGGGCGGTCCACCACCTCCCTGGTCGACCCCGTCCTCCTCGCCGCGTACGCCGCCTGCGCCGTCGCCGCGCTCCGCTCACGGCACGCGGCCTCCGCGCTCGCCGCCGCCGGCACGGTCACCCTCGCCCTGCGGCTGCCCGGGCTCTGGGCGCCCGGGACCGGCGCCCTCGTCACCGCCCTCCTCGGCCTGGCCCTCGGCGCCGGACTCGTCCTCACCGCCGCCGTGGGCCGCCGCCCGGCGGACGCCCCGTACGAGCAGGAGCCCACCCGCCCCCGCACCGGCCCCGCCGTCACCGCCGGGCTCCTCCTCGCGGCCGCCGCGCTCGTCGTGGCCCTGTGGGAGCTGTACTGGGCCGGGGAACTGCCCCTGGACCTCACCGTCGACCGGTTCACCCGGGGCCGCTCCGTCGCCAGACCCCTCCTCGCGCCCCCGCCCGGCTGGCTCTCGGTGATGGTCGTCGGGCTGTACGGCACGGCCGCCGTCTCCTGCTTCGCACGGGCCCGCCACAGCCGGGCCTTCGGGCTCCTCGCCGCCCTGCTCCTGACGGCGGCCGGCCTCGGCGGGGTCGCCCGCGCCGTCCGTTACGAGACCCTCACCCAGCTCGGCGCCCTCGTCGGCAGGGACGCGGCGGACGCCCTCACCTCCGTCTTCGAACTGCTCGCCGGCCTCGCGCTGCTCGTGCTCCTCGCCGGGCGCGGCGCCCCCGCCGCCGCGCCCGGACCGTTACCGCCGGTCCGGGTGCCGGCCCCGCCCCACCCGAAACCGCCCGGCTGGTGACTCAGCCCTTCAGGCCGAGCGACCGCTTCAGGAAGTCCACCTGGAGCAGGAGCAGGTTCTCCGCCACCCGCTCCTGCGGCGTCATGTGCGTCACCCCGGACAGCGGCAGCACCTCGTGCGGCCGGCCCGCCGCGAGCAGCGCCGAGGAGAGCCGCAGCGCGTGCCCCACCACCACGTTGTCGTCCGCGAGGCCGTGCACGACCATCATCGGCCGGGCCGGCTCCTCCGGCGCGGACAGCCCGTCGTCGGTCAGCAGCGACTGCGCCGCGTACACCCCCGGGTCGTCCTGCGGGGTGCCGAGGTACCGCTCCGTGTAGTGCGTGTCGTACAGCCGCCAGTCCGTCACCGGCGCCCCGACCACGGCCGCGTGGAAGACGTCGGGCCGCTGGAGCACCGCCCGCGCCGCCAGGTAGCCGCCGTACGACCAGCCGCGGATCGCCACCCGGTCCAGGTCGAGCGGGAAGCTCCCGGCCAGCGCCCGCAGCGCCTCCACCTGGTCGTCGAGCGTCGGCGTGAGGTCCCGCAGGACCGACTTCTCCCAGGCGGGGGAGCGGCCCGGCATGCCCCGGCCGTCCGCCACGACCACCGCGAAGCCCTGGTCGGCGAACCACTGCGAGGTCAGGTGCGGATTGTGCGCGGCGAGCACCCGCTGCCCGTGCGGGCCGCCGTACGGATCCATCAGGACCGGCAGCGGCCCGTCCCCCTCCGCGTACCCCGAGGGCAGCAGCACCGCGCACGGGACGCGCCGGGCCCCCGCCTCCGTCAGGCGCACGCGCGCGGAGACCACCGGCCGCTGGGCGTACGAGGCCACCACCGCGACCTGTTCGCCGTCCCGCAGCACCCGCGCCACGCTCCCCGGCTCCTCCGGCCGCGCCGACACCAGGACGGTCACCGCCCCCGAGCGCACCGCGCCGTGCACGCCCGTGCCCTCGGACAGCCGCTCGGCGCCCCGCGACGTCACCCGGTACACATGGATCTCGCCGGTCTCCGGCTCCGCCGCCGCCTCACCCGCCGAGGCCGACACCAGGACGTCGTCCGCCCCGATGTCCAGGACCGCCCGGACGTGCAGCTCCGCGCCCGTCCACGCCTCCTCCCCGACGGCGAGGGCCCGCGCCCCGCTCTCGTCCGTGATCCGTACGAGCCCGCCGCCCGGCCCCCGGGCCGGCACCCCGTGGTGCAGCTCCAGCCACGCCGGGTCCGCCTCCGCCCGTACGGTCGAGGTCTTCCCCGACTCCGGGTCCACCGCCAGGACCAGCTGCTCCCGCTGGTCCCGCGCCTGCACGAGCAGCAGCGGCGCCCCGGCCGCCGACCAGTGCACCCGCGCCAGGTACGGATACCGCTCGCGGTCCCACACCACCTCCGTACGGGAGCCGTCGAGGCCGTAGCAGTAGAGCCGCACCTCCGCGTTGGCCGTGCCCGCCGCCGGGTACCCGACCCGCTGCGGCTCCCGCTCCGGGTGCGCCGGGTCCGCGATCCACCAGCGCGTCACCGCGCGGTCGTCCGCCCGCGCCACGAGGAGCCGGTCCGAGGCGGGCGACCACCAGTAGCCGCGCTCCCGGCCCATCTCCTCCGAGGCGATGAATTCGGCCAATCCGTAGGAGACGTGCTCGTCCTCCGGGACGGCCAGCGCGCGGTCGCCCTCGCCGTCCGCGCCCACCACCCGCAGGGCGCCCTCCGCCACGTACGCGACGAACCGCCCGTCCGGCGAGGGACGGGGATCGAGCACCGGCCCCGGAACCGGAAGCTCCCGCGCCGTCCCCGCCCGCAGCTCCGCCGCGAACAGCCGCCCCGACAGCGCGAACGCCGCCAACTCCACGGCCGCGTCCACCGCGTACGCCACGATCCCGGCCGAGCCCTCCCGGCTCCGCTCCCGGCGCGCCCGCTCCTGCGGGGACAACTCCTCCTCCGCGCCCGCGAGCAGCACCGCCGGGTCGGCGGCCGTCCGCTCCCCGGGCTCGCCGTCCCGGGGCAGGTCGAGCACCCAGAGCCGGTGGGAACGGTCCGTCCCCGAACCGGACCTGACGAACACCACGCGCTCCCCGTCCGGGGAGACCGAGAAACCACGCGGGACCCCCAGGGTGAACCGCTGGGTCCGGGCGTGCTGACGGGGGAAGGAGAGCCCGGCCGAGGGTGTGGCCGGCTGCTGCGAAGACAAGGTCATGCGGCTGAAACTAGCGCTGTGCGCCCCCCTCGTGCCTCCGTCCGCCGATCGATGCGGCCGCACGGATAGTTATGATCCGTAGCGCTAGGTGGGTATGCATCGGACTGGCATGCCCTCTGGCACATGCTGATCGACCGAACCGCTCGAATATCCGACCGAAGGTGGAGGTGAACCGCCGTGGCACTCTCGATCTCCGTGGTGGTGCTGCTGGCGATCGTCGTCTTCCTGCTGATCCGGAAATCCGGGCTGAAGGCTGGACATGCGGCGGTCTGCGCGCTCCTGGGGTTCTACCTGGCGAGCTCGTCCATCGCCCCGTCCATCAGCACCCTCACCACGAACGTGGCGGGCATGATCGGCGGTCTCAAGTTCTGACCTCGTAGGGTGGGGGCATGTCCGATCTCCCCGCCCGCCGTCTGCTGCTCGTGCACGCGCACCCGGACGACGAGTCGATCAACAACGGCGCCACCATGGCCAGGTACGCGGCCGAGGGCGCCCTCGTCACCCTGGTCACCTGCACGCTCGGCGAGGAGGGCGAGGTCATCCCGCCCGACCTCGCCCACCTGGCCCCCGACCGGGAGGACCGGCTCGGCCCGCACCGCGTCGGCGAACTCGCCGCCGCGATGGCCGAGCTGGGCGTCACCGACCACCGCTTCCTCGGCGGCCCCGGGCGCTTCCGCGACTCCGGAATGATGGGCGCCGAGCAGAACAAGCGCCCCGGCGCCTTCTGGAGCACCGACGTCGACACCGCCGCGGCCCACCTGGTCGAGGTGATCCGCGAGACCCGCCCGCAGGTCCTGATCACCTACGACCCCGACGGCGGCTACGGCCACCCCGACCACATCCAGGCCCACCGGGTCGCCACCCGCGCCGCCGAACTCGCCGAGGACCCCTCGTACCGCCCCGACCTCGGCCCGGCCCACACGATCGCCAAGGTCTACTGGAACCGCGTCCCGCGCCCCGTCGCCGAGGCCGGATTCGCCCGGCTCCGCGCCGAGGGCTCCGCCTTCCCGGCCGTCGCCGAGATCGACGACGTGCCCGGCGTCGTCGACGAGGACCGGATCACCACCGAGATCGCCGCCGACCCCGCGTACGCGGCCCGCAAGACCGCCGCGATGGCCGCGCACGCCACCCAAGTCGCCGTCGACGGCCCCTTCTTCGCCCTCTCCAACGACCTCGCCCAGCCGATCTTCACCACCGAGTACTACGAACTCGTCCGGGGCACCTCCGGCGCCCCGGCGGGCGAGCGCGAGACGGACCTCTTCGCGGGGGTGACGGCATGAGCGACGCCCCGGTCCCCCCGGGCGCCCGGTACGCCTGGTACGGCGTCCTGCTCGTCCTCGGCGCCCTCGTCGGCACCGCCGGGTCCCTCGTCCAGGCGGCCTGGTTCCCCGGCGGCCTGCTCCTCGCCCTGCTCGCCGTCGCCGGCCTCTGCTACGGGGGGCTCCGCGCCACCGGCACCCAGCTCGGCGTCGCCTGCGCGGGCGGCGGCTGGCTCGTCTCCGTCGTCCTGCTCAGCCTCGGACGCCCCGAGGGCGACGGGGTGTTCGGCGGGGGCGGCGGCGAGCTGCTCTTCCTCTTCGGAGGCATGGCGCTCACTGTGATGTGCGCCACGCTGCCCAGGCTGCCGCGACCGGCCCCGTGAACAGCAGGACTTGAGACCGGGGACGTCCCGACTTCGGCCGGATTGCCCGTCGTCCGCAGCCCGGGGGTCGGGTATGAGCCGTCGGCGTTCAGTATGGTGGTGCGCGCCGCCGAACCGCCCGGGTCAACACGAGCATCAGCAAGAGCGGGCGGTGGAGCCAACCGGGAGATCCTGCTTTGAGTCGTGAAACTGGTCGAGAGACTGACAGTTCGTCCTCCGGCGCCCAGGGGCGCGGTGGAGCCGCCTACCCCTCGGGTACCCCGCCGTACGGATCCCGCCAGTATCCGTCGCTCCACCCCACGCAGGACGCGCCGGAGGAGACCTCCGCGCCCGCGCTGCCGGAGGAGCCCAAGACCGAGACCACGCTGACGACCCGGATCCGGATCAACATCCCGGGTTCGCGTCCGATTCCGCCGGTCGTGGTCCGCAAGACGGTCAACGAGGCGTCCGCCCCGGACCCCGAGCCCGTCGTGGAGCCGGAACCGGAGCCCGAGCCGGTGGCCGTGGCCCCGGAGCCGGTGGCCGCCGCTCCGGAGCCGCCGAAGGCGAAGGAGACGAGCGACTGGTTCGCCCCCCGCAAGGCGGCGGCCCCCAGCCCGTCCCCCGCCCCCGCGCCGTCCCCGGCCCCCGCGGCCGCCAAGCCCGCCCCGGCCGGACCGGACGCCCCGGGCACGGGCTTCGCGGGCTCGGCGACCTCCGGCGTCCCGACGGTCGGCACCACCCCGTCGAGCCGCCCGGTCACCGCGACGGCCCAGACGCCGCCGGGCAACCCGCTGTACGAGACCGGCACCCCGGCGTACGACGGCACGCCCGCGGGCGGCACGCCGATGTACGACGGGACCCCCGCGGGCGGCACCCCGATGTACGACGGGACCCCGGCAGGCGGTACCCCGATGTACGACGGCACGCCCGCCGCCGGCACCCCGATGTACGACGGGACCCCCGCGGGCGGCACCCCGGCGTACGACGGCACGCCCGCCGCAGGCACCCCGATGTACACCGGCACCCCGGCCTCCGGCACGCCCGCGTACCGCGGTCCGGGCCGTCCCGGTGGCCCGGCTGCGCCGACCGGCCCCACCACGGGCCCGGTCACCGGCACCGCCTCCCTCGGCGGCACCACCGCGACCGCCCCCTTCGGCGGCGGCCAGGGCGGCGCGGGCTCCCCGTTCGCGGGCGGCGCGCCCCGCATGTCGGACGACACGGCGGTCCTGACGCCGCAGCAGCCCGCTCCGGCGCCGCAGCCCGGACCGGGCGCGGCGGCCGACGGCGGCGCCCACATCTCCGGGGACACGCTCACCAGCGGCATCCCCGTGGTCCCGCCGAAGGCGGCCCGCCCGGACCTGACCCCGCGCATCGAGGAGCGCGCGACCCCGGCCCCCGCGCCGGCGCCGCGCCAGGCACCGGCGGCCGACCGGGCCCCGGCGAAGAAGGGCCGCTCCAAGCTGGTCCTCGCCGCCGTCGCGGTCGTCGGCCTCGCCGGCGTCGCCTACGGCGCCGGGCTCCTCCTCAACCACTCCGACGTCCCCAAGGGCACCACGGTGCTCGGGGTGGACATCGGCGGCGGTACGAAGGAGGAGGCCGTCGACAAGCTGGACGCGGCGCTCGGCAAGCGGGCCACCGCCCCGCTCCAGCTCAGCGTCGGCGGCAAGAAGGTCCAGCTGGCCCCGGAGAAGGCGGGCCTGGCGCTCGACAGCCAGGAGACCGTCCGCGCCGCCGCGGGCAGCGACTACAACCCGGTGTCGGTCATCGGCTCCCTCTTCGGCGGCGAGCGGGTCGCCAAGCCGGTCTTCCCGGTCGACAAGGAGAAGCTCGCCGTCGCCCTGACCGACCTGGCCGGCTCGTCGGCCTCGGCGACCGAGGGCACGATCCTGTTCGCCCCGAACAAGGTCACCCCGGTCGAGGGCAAGCCCGGACAGGGCCTGGACGTCCAGCGCTCGATGATCTCGGTGCAGGACGCCTTCCGCGCCCAGGTCGAGACGGGCCAGGGCAAGCTGGTCGAGCTGCCGGTCACCACCGTCCGGCCGACGGTCACCAAGGCCGAGCTGGACCGGGCGATGAAGGAGTTCGCGACGCCCGCCATGTCCGGTCTGATCCGGATCCAGGCGGGCGGCCGGCACATCGACTTCGGCCCGGCCCGGTCGCTGCCGCAGATCCTCTCCATGAAGGCCGTCGACGGCCGGCTGGTCGAGGTCTACGACAAGAAGGCGATCGAGCGGCTCCTCGACGGGACCTTCAACGGCGTCATGGTCACCAAGGGCGACGGCAGCAAGCACCAGGTCTCCGCCGACGACGTGGCCTTCGCGATGCGCGACGCCCTGATGGGCAAGACGCTCGCGGAGCGCACGAAGACGATCGACCTCACCGGCCAGGGCTGACGGCCCTCACCGCACGGCCGAGCCCCCGTCCCCGGTGAGGGACGGGGGCTCGCGCGTGCCGCGGGACCGTCAGCGCATGTCGGCGGGGCGGGCCGTGCCCTCGAAGGGGAAGCGGCGGCGGAAGTCGTCGGCGGCGTCCTCCAGGGTGCAGAAGCTGACGCCGGCGTGCCCCGACACGTACTCGATGAACCGTTCCAGCATCAGCAGCACCTGCGGCCGGCCGCTGACGTCCGGGTGCAGGGTCACGGGGATGACCGCGTAGTCCAGCTCCCGGTACACCCAGTCGAACTGGTCGCGCCAGTCCTGCTCCAGGGCCCGGGGGCTGACGTAGCCGTGGCTGTTGTGGGCGTGCTTGTTGAACATCATGGGCGGCAGGTCGTCGACGTACCAGTTGCCGCAGAACTCCACCAGGTCGACCTCGTGGCCGTGGACCAGCGGCTTCATCCAGTCCTTGGCCTCCTTCGAGTAGTCGATCTTCGTCCAGCTGTCGCCCACGCGCGCGTAGAACGGGGTGAAGTCGCGGTAGTTCTGGCTGTGGTCGTACGAGAAGCCGTACTTGTGGAGCAGGGCGGCCGTGTGCGCCGACATCTCCCACCAGGGCGCCACGTAGCCGCGCGGCCTGCGGCCGGTGTACTCCTCGATCAGCTCGACCGAGCGGGCGAGGACGTCCTCCTCCTGCTGCGGGCTCATCGCGATCGGGTTCTCGTGCGAGTAGCCGTGCGCGCCGACCTCGTGGCCCGCCTCCACGACCATCCGGGTCTGCTCGGGGAACGTCTCGATGGAGTGGCCCGGGATGAACCAGCTGGTCCGGATCCCGTACCGCTCGAACAGCCTGAGCATGCGCGGGGTGCCGACCTCGCCCGCGAAGACACCGCGCTGGATGTCGTTGGGGGAGTCCTCGCCGCCGTAGCTACCGAGCCAGCCGGCCACGGCGTCGACGTCGACGCCCAGGGCGATCCTGATGTCCTTCGCGGTCATGCGGAGTGAGCCTTTCCGTACGTGTCGAGCAGGTGGTGCACACGGTCGACGGCGGCGGCCATCACGGCCTGGTCGGCCGCGCCCCACTCCCGCCCGGTGAGGCTGTGGGCGGAGATCCAGCCCGTCATGTCCGCGCCCCGGACGACGGGGAAGAGCAGCTGCGCGCGCACGCCGTAGACGTCGATCAGGGCCTGCGGCGGCTTCGGGTCGTCCCGGAAGTGCGGCTGGACGAGCGGGACGCGGTGCCGCTCCAGCCACTCGACCGTGTTGAGCCGGCGCTGGTCGAGACCGGCGTCGCGGCGGATGGAGCGGACGCCCGGGCCGAGCGCCTCGCCCGCCGTGAGGTCCACGTGCAGCCCGTACGCCGGCAGGTCGAGGCGCAGGGTGGTGCGGTCGGCGCCGATCGCCTCGCGCAGGTCGCCGAGCGCCCGCTGGAAGCCGGCCCGCAGACCGCCGGAGCGCAGCAGGTCGCCGTGGCCTTCGAGGGCGGGGTGCGCGCCGGCCAGGTCGAGAGCCTTCCAGAGCGTCGCGGAGACGCTGTCGAAGACCGGTATGCCGAGGGCGGCTTCGAGTCCGGGGGCGGCGCCCGCCCCGTACACGTTGGTGCAGACGACGGCGACCGCATGCGCGTCACCGGCGCCGGCCTGCTCGACCTGCCGGGCCACCTCGGGCTCGGGGATCCGGGCGAAGGCCTCGTTGTCGTCGATCCCGAACGGCTCGGCGAGCGAGCAGTCCAGGCCCTCGGCGGCGTACGTGGTGACGATCCGCTCGGCGACGTCCCGGGTGTAGGGGACGGCCAGGCCGAGCCGGGTCACGCCGTACGCGGCGCAGGCGTCGAGCAGCGCGAGCGTGGAGGTGGTCGCCGGGATGCCGGTCTCCGCGGTGATCGCGGCGGCGAGCCGCCGGTCGTGGTCGACGCCGAGCCAGGACCCGGAGGTGCCGTTCCAGGCGATGACGTCGACCCGCGCGTCGGCGAGCTGCCGCGCGGCGGCGAGCATCGGCTCGAAGGCGAACTGGGCGTCGGAGCCGCCGTCGAGGGCGATCCGGGTGACGGGTACGCGCGCGAAGTGGGCGCTCGCGAGGTCCCGGGCACCGTCGAGGAGGCGGTAGGTGACCGGCTCCAGACAGGTGTTGGAGGACGGGGTGAGCATGCCGATACGGATCATCGGACGGCGAGCCTCCTGCTGTAGTCGATGACGAGGGACGAGACGGTGAAGAGGACACCCGCGCCGACGAAGTAGAGCAGCGCCCAGGTGTACGAGCCGGTGCCGCCGACGATGTAGCCGACCGCGATCGGGGTGACGATGCCGGCGATGTTGCCGGCGAGGTTCATCGCGCCGCCGACGATGCCGGCGTTGGCCCGGCCGGCCAGGGTCGACGGGAGGGACCAGTAGAGGCCGGCCCAGCGCAGGAAGAACATGACGACGGAGAGCAGGGCGACGGCGGTGATCGGGTCCGGTACGAGGACCACGCCGAGCAGTCCGGCGACGACGGCCGCGCCGGCGACCCCCATCATCGTGCGCATCACGGCGTTGGCGCCCGCGCCGGCGGCCTTGCGCCGGTCGGAGATCCAGCCGCCGGTGAGCTCGCCGACGAAGCCCGCGCCGAAGATGACCAGGGTCGACCAGCCGATGGTCTTGATGTCGAAGCCCTTGGTCTCGGACAGGTACAGCGGGCCCCAGGTGAGCAGTCCGTAGAAGACGCCGTTGAAGCCCGTCCAGCCCAGGCACATCGCCCAGAACGAGCGGTGCCCGAGGTACGGGCGCAGGCCCGTGCGCTCGTCGGCGGGGCCGGCCGCGTCCTCCTCGGCGTGCGCGCTCTCGATGTACGCGGCCTCGGCGTCGTTCACGCCCGGGTGCTCGCGCGGGGTGTCGCGGACGTACCAGGCGGCGAACAGGCCGATGAGGACGGTCAGCACCCCGGCGATGACGAAGCTGGTCCGCCAGCTGCCGGTCCAGGCGATGAGCGCGGAGATGAGGATGCCGCCGAGCGCGGCGCCGAGCGGGGCGCCGCCGTCGAGGAGCACGGCGCCGCGGCCGCGCTCCTTCGCGGGCAGCCACTGGGCGTTGAGCTTGCCGCCCGCGGGCATGACGGGGGCCTCGACGGCGCCGAGGAGCAGGCGGTAGCCGAGCAGGGAGCCCGCGCCGGTGGCGGCGGCGGTGAGGGCCTGGGCCACGCCCCAGCCGACACAGGCGCCGGAGACCATCCTGCGGGGGCCGAAGCGGTCGGCGAGCCAGCCGCCGGGGATCTGCATCAGCGCGTACGTCCAGAAGAACGCGCTGAGGACGAAGCCGGTGGTCTCCTTGGAGAGCCCCAGGTCCTTGGTGATCAGGGGCAGGGCGACGGAGACGGAGCCGCGGTCGATGTAGTTGAGCGCGACGACACCGAGCAGCAGGACGAACATCTTCCAGCGGACCCGGCTGGGACGGCCGCCGGAGGGGGTGGCGGCCTTCGCCTGGGGGACGGTCTCGGGGACCGGTGGGGTACTCACGGACAAACCCTCGATTCACAGATCGCACAGGGTGAGACGTCGAAGCGCGGCGGGGCCCCGAGCCGCGTTTCGGTATACCAAAGCAGTGCACTGGGAGGGCGTCAAGCGTTTGGTATACCGTGATTGCATCGATACGGGGAGGGCGCATGACCGAGACCGAATCCGCCGTCACACCCACGAACGGCGGGGGCTGGCTCCGCGACCAGGTGTGCGAGGCCTTGCGGGACCGCATCATCGACGGCAGGCTGCGGCCGGGGGACCGGCTCGTCGAGCGCGACGTCGCCGAGGAGTTCGGCGTCTCCCGCGTCCCCGTCCGCGAGGCCATCCGCATCCTGCTCGGCGAGGGCTTCCTGTACGCCCTCTCGCCGCGCCGGATCGTGGTCCGGGAGCTCTCCGGGCAGGACGTGGAGAACCTCTTCGACCTGCGCGAGGCCCTGGAGGTACTGGCCGCGCGCAGGGCCGCCGAGCGCCGCACCGAGGCCCAACTCGCCGAACTCCACGCGCTGTTGGAGGAAGCGCGCAAGGTGACCCTGGTCGGCCGTCCGGAGCGCGTCTCGCGCGCCAACGCCGCCTTCCACCACCACATCGTGGAACTCGCGGGCAACGACATGCTCGCCTCGGCCCTGGGGTCCCTGGAGGGCCGGCTCCGCTGGCTCTTCCAGCAGATCGACGACCCCGGCTCCCTCTGGGCCGAGCACCGCACGCTGTACGAGGCGATCGCCGCGGGCGACGCCGACGCGGCGGCCGCCTGCTCGCTCCAGCACATCCGCCACTACCGCGACGTGGCGCTCGGGCTGCTCTTCGACGGCGGCACGGAAAAGGACTCGCCGTCCTGACGGGCTGTCGCCTAGAGTCCCTCGCAAGGGCGGGGTCGTAGCACAGAGGTAATGCGCCGCGATGACATCTCGGAGGACGCCGGTTCGAATCCGGTCGCCCCGCCCCCTTTCTCCTCTCCCCCCCCCCGGGCCCTCAGGCCTGCGGCATCACCGTGATCGCCGCCTCGGAGATCTTCACCGCCTCCTGCTCACAGGTGGCCGCCGGGTGCTGCTCGCCGCCCAGGGACACGTACACCACCAGGTTCCCCTTGCGGACGTCCAGCGTGCACGTGGTGTGCGCGTCGGTGGAGGTGCTCCAGAAGGCCTCGTCGGCGAAGGGGATGCCCGTCGCCGGGCGTCCGTCCTTCGCGTCGTCCGCGAACTCGCTCTTCTGGACCGCGGTGCCGTTCTCCTCGGTGCCGGCGCTGCGGCGCAGGTCCCAACGGACCACCGCGTGGGCGTAGTAGTTCCAGCCGTCCGCCTGCGGTTCGTCCTTGCCGACCCAGAAGCAGGTGGTCTCGGCGTGATCCGTGTTCTCGGTGTAGGAGTCCCGGCTGGTCTGCCGCTCCGCGGCCGGCAGCGGCAGCCGGCCGGCCGCCTCCGCGCAGACCGGCATCGTCACGTACAGGTCCGGCCGGTCCTCCGGACCGTCCCGCAGGGCCCACCAGGCGCCCGCGCCGAGCACGCAGAGGGCGACGGCGGCGGCGACGGCGACCGGGCCCCGCCGGCCGCGGCGGGCGGGCGCGTCGACCTGGGTGACGACGGCCGTCGGGGAGGCGGCGGGCGGTGCGGCCACGGCCGTCGGGGCGGTGACGGCGGGCGGCGCGACGACCGTGCGCTCGGGGTCCCCGTCCGGGTCTCGGTGGAGGAGCGCCTCGACGGTCTGCCGCTGCCCGGCGATGAGCGCGTGGACGGCGGGCGGCCACTGCCGGGCGGCCGGGGCCGCCGGGCCGAGCGCGCCGAGGAGCTGCGCGGGCGTCGGGCGGCCCGCCGGGGCCTTCGCCAGGCACCACGCGACCAGGCCGCGCAGCCCCTCCGGTACGGCGTCGAGGGCGGGTTCGGTGTGGACGACGTTGTACAGCGCCTGGAGCGTCGAGGGGCCCGCGAACGGGCTCGTACCGGTCGACGCCAGGGCCAGGACCGAGCCCAGCGAGAACACGTCGCTCGCCGGCGTGAGCTCCTTCCCCTCGGCCTGCTCGGGCGACATGAAGGCCGGCGAGCCGATGACCAGACCGGTCTGCGTGAGGCCGGTGAGGTCGCTCCCCGCCCCGGCCGCGCGCGCGATGCCGAAGTCGATGACGCGGGCGCCGTCCTCCGACAGCAGGACGTTCTCCGGCTTCAGGTCGCGGTGGATGAGCCCCGCCCGGTGGATCTCGTCGAGGGCCGTCGCCAGCTGCACGGCGAGCCGCCGCACGGTCTCGGCGGGCAGGGTGCCGGACCGTTCGACGGCCGCGCCGAGGGAGGGCCCGGCGACGAAGACGGAGGCGAGCCAGGGCGACGGCGCGTCGGCGTCGGCGGCGAGCACGGCCGCCGTACAGGCCCCGGACACCTTCCGGGAGGCCTCGACCTCGCGCCGGAACCGGGCCCGGAAGCCCTCGTCGTCGGCGAGCCGGGCATGCACCCGCTTCACGGCGGCGAGCCGCCCGTCGGGCCCGGCGCCGAGGTAGACGCGCCCCATGCCGCCGCGGCCGAGTTCGGCGAGGAGCCGGTACGGGCCCGCCTCGCGCGGGTCGGAGGGGCCCAGGGGCCGGGTCACGGGGTCGCCGCCTTCTTCGTGATCAGGCCGATGGCCTGCCGGGTGGTGGACTCGGTCAGGGCCTCGCACCTGCCGACGGGGTAGCGGGGGCCCCTGACCAGGACGAACAGGTCCAGGTTCACGTCCCGGGAGTACAGCACGCAGCGGTTGCCGTCGGGCTTGTACCAGAGCGCCTCCTCCGCGAAGCCGAGCGTGAAGACCCGGCGGGTGGCGCCCCGGATGTACATGCCCTCGTGCTGCTTCTTCGCCTGTTCGGCGCCGGTGGGGCCGCCGCTCTTCGACCGGTACAGGTCCCAGATGACGGTGATCTCGTCGCCGGAGCGGCTGTTCCAGACGCACTGGTTCGTCAGCTGGCCGCCGTTCGGGTCGGTCCGGGCCGGCCCGCCGTCCTGCGCGAGCCGCTGCTCGAACCCGGCGGGCACCTTCAGGCGCGGGTCCGCCTCCCGGCACGAGGGGACGGTGCCCGTGTACGCGTCGGCCACCTTGTCCAGCGGCACGTTCCCGGGCGTCGGCACGGGCTCGTCCGCGATCGCGTAGCGCACGCTGTCCGGCAGGCCCGTCACCGCGAGCACCGCGCCGCCGACGGCGAGGACCCCGGCGACGACGCCGGCCGCGATCCACCGTCGGCGCCGCCGGTCCCGCGGCCGCCGGACGGCGGGCTCGGTGACCGGCCCGCCGGGGCCGGGCGATCCGGCCTGCGCGGGCGGCGCCGTCCACGCCGCCCCGAGGGAGCCCCTGAGACGCTCCGTCTCCGCCCGCCGCTCCCCGATCAGCCGGTGCACCCCCTCCGGCCAGGGCCGCGCCGACGGCGCCACCGGCCCGACCAGGGCGAGGAGGTCCCGGGGCGAGGGCCGCAGGCCGGGGTCCGGGGCGAGGCAGGCGCCGATGAGCCCCCGCAGGCCGGGCGGTACGGCGGCGAGGTCGGGCGCCTCGTGGGCGACGGCGTACAGGAGCGCGGGGACCGAGTCGCCGTGGAACGGCGCCCGCCCCGTGCAGGCCACGGCCAGGGTCGAGCCGAGCGCGAAGACGTCGGCGGCGGGCCCCGGGGTCTCGCCCCGGATCTGCTCGGGCGCCATGAACGCGGGGGAGCCGACGAGCGCGCCCGTGTGCGTCAGCTTCGTCAGCTGGTCCCCGGCCCGCGCGATGCCGAAGTCGATCACCCGGACGCCGTCCGCCGTGAGCACGATGTTCGAGGGCTTGAGGTCCCGGTGGACGAGGCCCACCCGGTGGATGTCGGCGAGCGCCTGCGCGAGACCCGCCGCCAGCTGCCGTACCGCCTCCTCGGGCAGGACGCCCCCGGCGACGGCCTCGCTCAGCGTGGGGCCCTCCAGGAACAGGGAGGCGAGCCAGGGCTCCGGCGCGTCCGCGTCGGCGTCGACCACCGGGGCCGTATAGGCGCCGGAGACCCGGCGGGAGGCGTCCACCTCGCGCCGGAACCGGGCCCGGAAGCCCTCGTCGTCGGCCAGGTCGGCGTGGATCTGCTTGACGGCGACGAGCTGCCCGCTCGCCGACGCGCCGAGCAGCACCCGGCCCATCCCGCCCTGCCCGAGCACACCGATCACCCGGAACGGCCCCACCCGCTCGGGGTCGTTCGGCCCGCGTGCCTGCATCTCGTCCCCTTCCCCCGTGAACGCGGAAGGGATCCTAATCGGTGGCCGCCGCGGTCAGTTGAGCATGGCCCTCGCCGCCTGCGCCCGCCGCCGGATCGCCGTCGCCGACTCCGGGTCCACCGCGTCCATCACCTGCGCGTACGCCTCCATCTCGACCGCGCCCGTCAGGAACTCCCCGCGCTGGACGAGCAGCTCGGCCCGCTCGTAGCGGAGCCTCGCCGGGTGGGAGGGGAGCAGCAGGGCGAGCTCCACGGCCCACAGGGCCACGTCGGAGCGCTCGGGACGGGAGGCGGCCCAGGCGCGGATGTTGTTGAGGATCCGCAGGACGATCGCGCCCGGCTCGGCCGGCCGGAGCATCGAGCGGTCGAGGGCCTCGCCCGTCGCGCTCGCCACCAGGAGCTCGGCGTCCGTGGCCGTCATGGCCCGTCCGCCGGAGAACGGGTCGGCGAGGTCCAGGTCGGCCGGGTCGCCGAAGCCGACGACGAAGTGGCCGGGCAGCCCGAGCCCGTACACCGGGGCGCCGGCCCGGCGGGCGACCTCCATCCAGACGACGGAGAGCAGGATGGGCAGGCCCCGGCGGCGCCGCAGCACCTCGTGCAGGAGCGAGGACTCCAGGCGCTGGTAGTCGGCGGGCACGCCCTCGAAGCCCTCGTGGCGGCCGAGGAGCACGGCGAGTTCCGCGGCCCAGTCGCCGGTGATCCGGGTCGCGTACGGGACGAGCCCGGCGAGCCGGTCGAGTTCGATCTCGGCCTCGTCGATCTCGCGCCGGGTGACGGAGGGGTCGGCGACCGCCCCGATCAGCAGGCAGAGCCGGGCGAGGTCGGGGCGCTCGGCCCGGGCCTCCTCGGCGAACTCCCGCCGCCAGTCGGGCGCGTCGACCGCTGGTTCGTCCTCGCTCACGCCTCCGCCCATCGGTAGTGGTGGTAGTGGTGGTGGGGCGCGAAGCCCATGCCGTCGTACAGCGCCCGCGCGCCGTCGTTGTCCGCCTCCACCTGGAGCCAGGCCGCCGACGCGCCCTCGTCGAGCGCCTGCCGGGCGAGCGCCGTCATGACGGCCGTCGCCAGGCCCCGGCGCCGCTGCCCGGGGTCGACCTCGACCGCCATGAAGCCGGCCCAGCGGCCGTCGACCACACAGCGTCCGATCGCCGCCGGCACCCCTCCGGTGCCCGCGACGGACGCGAACCACACGCTCGGACCGGACGCGAGGACGGACCGGACGGCCGGGCCCGCCTCCTCGTCGCCGGAGAAGCGCCGGTAGCGGCGCAGCCAGGCCTCGTCGGCCGTCCGGGAGAGGCGTACGGCGGAGACGTCGGCGTCCAGGTCGCCGATCGGGGCGAGGGCCCCGATCCGCACCTCCGCGGAGACCTCGCGCCGCCAGCCGTGCCGATCGAGGGCGGCGCACAGCAGCTCCTGGGTGCCCTCGGCGCCGGTCGCGGCCTGGACGTACGCGGGGAGCTCCCGGGCCGCGTACCACGCGCGCACGTGCGTCAGGGCCTCGCCGACGGGCATCCCCGGATCACCGAGCGGGAGGGCGGAGTTGGCGCGCCGCGTGAAGCCCACCCGTCGCCCGACCGCCACCCCTCCGGGACGCCCTTCGGGCGGCACCTCGTAGAACGCCGCCCGCAGCGTCCACTCGCCCAGGGCCTCGCTCTCCACCGGCTGCCACGCGCGCGCGGTGGCGCGGGCGAGTTCCGCGAAGGTGGCCGAGGGGCCCCGGCGGCGGGCCGGTGCGGCCGGGACGACCTTGCCCGCGACCAGCGCGGATTCCGCGATCCGGACGCTCTCGCCGCTCTTTCGTGTGATCAGCAGCACACCGGCATCCCATGATGTGAGAACCCCGACCGCGTCGGTGAACTTCTCGCCAGGTTCCGCCGAGTCCGTCACGTACCGAACGGAGACACGTTTTCCCACGTCAGCGCTGGTGATGCGCACTTCAAGGCGCCCTCCGCCGGTGATTTCCACAGCTTCTCCGCCCCTCCTGTTCGGATCGCCCCCAAGAACGGAGATACTAGGTGCGGGCATCGACGACGCCGCGCTCCCGCGCAGACCAGCCCTATCGAGGAGGAACGACAGCGTGACCTACGTCATCGCGCAGCCTTGTGTCGACGTCAAGGACAAGGCGTGCATCGAGGAGTGCCCCGTCGACTGCATCTACGAGGGCAAGCGGTCCTTGTACATCCACCCGGACGAATGCGTCGACTGCGGGGCCTGTGAGCCGGTCTGCCCGGTCGAGGCGATCTTCTACGAGGACGACACCCCGGAGGAGTGGAAGGACTACTACAAGGCGAACGTCGAGTTCTTCGACGAGCTCGGTTCGCCCGGTGGTGCCTCCAAGCTCGGCGAGATCGAGCGCGACCACCCCTTCATCGCCGCCCTGCCGCCGCAGAACGGCTGATCCATCCGCCCTCGGTCCCGTACGGCCTCGCCGCTGTACGGGGCCGAAGCGTTTTCCGTACGTACGAGGAAGTGAGCCAACCCGTGAGCGCAGTCTCTTCGCGCCTGCCCGTCTTCCCCTGGGACAAGCTGGAGCCGTACAAGAAGACGGCCGTGGCGCACCCGGACGGGATCGTGGACCTCTCCGTCGGCACGCCCGTGGACCCGGTCCCCGCGCTGATCCAGGAGGCCCTGGTCGCGGCGGCGGACTCGCCGGGCTATCCCACGGTGTGGGGGACGAAGGAGCTGCGGGACGCGCTCACCGGCTGGTGCGAGCGGCGCCTGGGCGCGGTGGGCTTCGCCCACGAGAACGTGCTGCCGGTGGTCGGCTCCAAGGAGCTGGTGGCCTGGCTGCCGACGCAGCTGGGGCTCGGCGCCGGTGACGCGGTGGCGTACCCGCGGCTGGCGTACCCGACGTACGAGGTCGGCGCGCGGCTGTGCGGCGCGACGCCCGTCGTCTACGACGACCCGGTGGCGGACCTGGACCCGGCCGCCGTCAAGCTGCTCTGGCTCAACTCCCCGTCCAACCCGACCGGCAAGGTCCTCGCCAAGGACGAGCTGACCCGGATCGTGGCCTGGGCGCGCGAGCACGGGATCCTCGTCTTCTCCGACGAGTGCTACCTGGAGCTGGGCTGGGAGGCCGACCCGGTCTCGGTCCTGCACCCGGACGTCTGCGGCGGTTCGTACGAGGGGATCGTCGCGGTCCACTCGCTGTCCAAGCGCTCCAACCTGGCGGGCTACCGGGCCGCGTTCGTCGCGGGCGACGCGGCCGTCCTGGGCGAGCTGCTCCAGATCCGCAAGCACGGCGGCATGATGACCGCGGCCCCGGTGCAGGCGGCGACGGTCGCGGCGCTCGGCGACGACGCGCACGTGGCCGAGCAGCGCGAGCGGTACGCGGCCCGCCGGGCGGCGCTGCGGGCGGCCCTGGAGGCGCACGGCTTCCGGATCGAGCACAGCGAGGCGAGCCTGTACCTGTGGGCGACCCGTGACGAGCCGTGCTGGGACACCGTGGCGTACCTGGCGGAGAAGGGCATCCTGGTGGCCCCCGGCGACTTCTACGGCGAGGCCGGGGAGCGGTTCGTGCGGGTGGCGTTCACCGCGACGGACGAGCGGGTCGAGGCCGCGGTCAAGCGCCTGGGCTGAGCCCCTGAGACACCGGAGGGCCCGGGGAGCGTGTGCTCCCCGGGCCCTCCGTGTGTCGCGGTGCGGGTCAGCCGCCGATCGGCAGGCCGCCGAGGGTCTGGCCGGTCGGCAGGCCGCCCAGGCCACCGCCCAGGGCGCCACCGGTCGGGCCCTCGGCGCTCTCGGCGGCGGCGCCGGCGGTCTGGCCGACGACCTCGCCCGTGCTGCCGGCCGTCTTGCCGACGACCTGCTGGGCGGCGGGGGCGGCGGTCTTGCCGGCCGTGCCGATGGTCTTGCCGGCGGCCGGGACGGCGGTGCCGACGGCCTTGCTGCCGGTCTCGCCGACCACGCCGGTGGCGGTCTGCGAGGCGCCGTCGAGGGCGCTCCCCGCGCCGGCGGCGTCCAGGGCGGTCACGCCACCGAGGGCGCCGGTCGGCGCGAGGCCCTGGTCGAGGGCGCTCGCGGAGCCGGCCGCACCGACCACGGGGGCTGCTCCGGCCGCGAGCAGGAGGGCGGCGCGGGCGATCCGACGGGTCAGGGGGAGGGACATGGTGCTCCTTCGGCGAAGAGGACGATTACGCGGTGACAACCGGCCCTGGGGCGGGGGAGGTTGCGGCGACCGAAGGTAAAGAGTTGGCAATGCGTCGTATTGTCGGGTGGGGAGGAAAACGGACGAACGTGTCATTGTGCGAAGCCCTGCCGAACCGTCACTTCCCTTGTGGCGCAAGGGAAGCGAGGGGGAGGGGTGACGTACGGGGAAAGCGGCCCCCGCGCCTCTCGAATTTCTTCCGGCCGGGACCGGCGCCATGCCACGCCCGGGTGACGGACCGCACGGGTGCTCGGGCCCGGAAAGCTACGGGGCGAGCCGCATGCGGACGGAGTCCCCGACCCCGGCAGCGCCCCCGGCGGCCGCCCCCGGGAGCGTCGACCAGCCCCCGTCGGCCTCGCCCGCGCGCCACACCCGGTCCCCGAACGAGACCTCCGTGATCCGCAGCGTGTCCGCCCGCGCCACCGCCCACTGCGCCAGCTCCCAGCCGCGCCGCTCGTCCGAACCGGCCCCCGGCGCGCTCCCCGCGCCCGTCGCACCCCGGACCGGCACCACGAGCACCGGCGGCTCGGCGGCCGAGCGGCCCGCGCTCGGACCGCCCGTCACCGCCGTCGGCGCCGCCTTCTCGCCGAAGGCCCGCACCAGCTCCCCGCGCACCTGCGCCGGATCGCCCGGCCGGCCCTTCGCCACGGCCGTCGTACAGGTCAGCGCCGCCGGCGACCGGCCCGTCAGCGCGGCCGAGAGCAGCGTGGCGTCCGGCTCGTGCTTCGCGTACGCCTGCGGGAAACCGCTCCGCTGCACCTTCTGCGCCGCCACCGTCAGCGGCAGCCGCGAATACCCCGGGACCTTCTCCAGGCCCTCGTAGAACTTCCCCGCCGAGTACACCGGGTCCATGATCTGGGCCTCCGTACCCCAGCCCTGCGAGGGCCGCTGCTGGAACAGCCCCAGCGAGTCCCGGTCGCCGTGCTCGATGTTCCGCAGCGCCGACTCCTGGAGCGCGGTCGCGAGCGCGATCGTCACGGCCCGCTCCGGCATCCCCCGGGTGGTCCCCACCGCCGCGATCGTCGCCGCGTTGGACGCCTGCTCCGGAGTGAACTCGTAGCGGTTGTCCCCACTGCCCACACCGCACCGGGGCGCACCCGTGCTGCCCGTCATCTGGTGGAACGCCACATAGGAGGCGAGGCCGAGAAGCGCGGCGAAGGCGGCCGCGGAACGGGCGAGGCGGCCGCGGCGGCGGGGACGGATGGGCTCGGACACGGGGCCCACCGTACTGGAGGCCGAGTTAGGGTCGGCACATGGCAGACATCACCCCGCTCGACGGCCCCATCGACCTCTCCCTCGACGGGGCGGCGCTCACCGCCGCCCTCGTCGACTTCCCCTCCGTCAGCGGGACCGAGCAGCCGCTCGCCGACGCGATCGAGGCGGCCCTGCGCGCCCTGCCGCACCTCACCGTCGACCGCCTCGGCAACAACATCGTCGCCCGCACGAACCTCGGCCGCGACGAGCGGGTCGTCCTCGCCGGCCACATCGACACCGTGCCGATCGCCGACAACGTGCCCTCGCGCCTCGACGAGGACGGCATCCTCTGGGGCTGCGGCACCTCCGACATGAAGTCCGGCGTCGCCGTCCAGCTGCGCATCGCCGCCACCGTCCCCGAGCCCAACCGCGACCTCACGTTCGTCTTCTACGACAACGAGGAGGTCGCCGCCCACCTCAACGGCCTCGGGAAGATCGCCGACGCGCGCCCCGAATGGCTGGAGGGCGACTTCGCCGTCCTCCTGGAGCCCTCCGACGGCCAGGTCGAGGGCGGCTGCCAGGGCACCCTCCGCGTCATCCTGCACACCGCCGGCGAGCGCGCCCACTCCGCGCGCGCGTGGATGGGCTCCAACGCCATCCACACCGCCGCCCCGATCCTCGACCGCCTCGCCGCCTACGAGCCGCGCAAGCCGGTCATCGACGGCCTCCAGTACCACGAGGGCCTCAACGCCGTACGGATCGAGGGCGGCGTCGCCACCAACGTCATCCCCGACGCCTGCGCCGTCACCGTCAACTACCGGTACGCCCCCGACCGCTCCCCGGCCGAGGCCCTGGCGTACGTCCGCGAGTTCTTCGACGGCATCGCGATCTCCGAGTTCGTCGTCGACGACGAGAGCCCCGGCGCCCTGCCCGGCCTCTCCCACCCCGCGGCCGAGGCCTTCATGAAGGCCGTCGGCGGCAGCGCGCAGCCCAAGTTCGGCTGGACCGACGTCGCCCGCTTCAGCGCCCTCGGCGTGCCCGCCGTGAACTACGGCCCCGGCGACCCCCTGTACGCGCACAAGCGCGACGAGCACGTCCACGTCGACCGCATCCACCACTGCGAGGCGCGGCTCCGCGACTGGCTGACCGCCCGTCTCCCGTAATTTCGGATTTCGTCACCTCAGTGGTCCTACGCTGACCCCACCAGAAGATCGTCGGTTCGACGGAGGGAGCAGGCCATGGGTATCCCCGAAGGGGAGGCGAAGCCCGAGGAGCAGCGGCTGGGACCGGTGCTCAGGCGCAGGGACCAGGTCCAGCCGGGCACCACGGACCAGAGGCTGCTCGACACCGAGGGCGACTCGGAGTGGGTGCACACCGACCCCTGGCGGGTCATGCGCATCCAGTCCGAGTTCGTCGAGGGCTTCGGCGCCCTCGCCGAACTGCCGAGCGCGATCAGCGTCTTCGGTTCGGCCCGCACGAAGCCGGACTCCCCGGAGTACGAGGCGGGCGTACGGATCGGCAAGGCGCTCGTCGAGGCCGGCTTCGCGGTCATCACGGGCGGCGGCCCCGGCGCCATGGAAGCGGCCAACAAGGGAGCCCGGGAGGCCAAGGGCATCTCGGTGGGCCTCGGCATCGAGCTCCCCTTCGAGCAGGGGCTCAACCCGCACGTCGACATCGGCGTGAACTTCCGCTACTTCTTCGTCCGCAAGACGATGTTCGTGAAGTACGCGCAGGGCTTCGTCGTCCTCCCCGGCGGCCTCGGCACCCTCGACGAGCTCTTCGAGGCCCTCACCCTGGTCCAGACCCGCAAGGTCACCCGCTTCCCGATCGTCCTCTTCGGCACCGCCTACTGGAAGGGCCTCGTCGACTGGCTCCGCGACTCCGTCGTCGCCGGCGGCAAGGCCAGCGAACGCGACCTCCTCCTCTTCCACGTCACGGACGACGTGGAGGAGGCGGTGGCGTTGGTGACGAAGGAGGTCGGCCGCTAAGGCCGACCGCGCCGGTCGGTTGTGGGCAATCGTTCCGCGGGGCGGAACGGGTGGGCACAACCGACCACCGGCCCGCAGACGCGGGTCTAGGCCAGCCCCCGCCGGGCCACGGCGGGCGCGCGGTGCCCCGCGATGGACGCCACCATGTCCAGCACCTGCCGCGTCTCGGCGACCTCGTGCACCCGATACACCTGGGCGCCCAGCCACGCCGACACCGCCGTCGTGGCCAAGGTCCCGAGCACCCGCTCCTTGACCGGCCGGTCGAGCGTCTCCCCGACGAAGTCCTTGTTGGACAGGGACACCAGCACCGGCCACCCGGTCGCCGCCATCTCCCCGAGCCGCCGCGTCGCCTCAAGACTGTGCCGCGTGTTCTTCCCGAAGTCATGGCCGGGATCGATCATGATCCCGTCCCGCCGCACGCCCAGCGCGACCGCCCGCTCGGCGAGACCCACCGTGACCCGCAGGATGTCGGCCATCACGTCCTCGTACTCGACCCGGTGCGGCCGCGTCCGCGGCTCCGCGCCGCCGGCGTGCGTGCAGACGAGCCCCGCGCCGTACTTCGCGGCGACCTCCGCGAGCCGCGGGTCGACCCCGCCCCACGCGTCGTTCAGGACGTCCGCCCCGGCTTCGCAGACCGCCTCGCCGACGTCCGCCCGCCAGGTGTCGACGCTGATCACCACGTCGGGGTGGCGCCTGCGGACCTCGGCGACGAAACCGACCGTGCGCCGCGCCTCCTCCTCGGCCGTCACCTCCTCGCCGGGGCCGGCCTTCACCCCGCCGATGTCGATGATCGCGGCCCCCTCGGCCACGGCCTGCTCGACCCGGGCGAGGGCCGGTTCGTCGCGGAAGGTCGCGCCCTGGTCGTAGAAGGAGTCAGGGGTCCGGTTCACGATCGCCATGATCACCGGCTCGTGCGGCCCGAATTCACGCCGTCCCAAGCGCAGCATCCCTTTTGTCCTCCCTCGCGTCCGTTCGCCTGTGACCCTAACCGTCAGTGGCGCATGGCACGATCGGCACGGGACGTTTTCCACTCCGGGGAGAGGCGCGCAGGTGTTCTGGTTTCTGCTCATCACGATGGTCGTGGTCGTGGCCGCGGTGACCCTCGCCGTGGTCGGCGGCGGCGACAGCGAGGTGCTGCCCGAGGTGGCGCCCGAGCAGCTCGTCGACCCGCTTCCGCTCGCCCGGCCGGTGGACCGCGCCGACGTCGAGGCGCTCCGCCTCCCCGTCTCCGCCCGCGGCTACCGGATGGCCGACGTGGACGACGTCCTCGTACGGCTCGGCGCCGAGCTCGCGGAGCGTGACGCCCGCATCGCCGAGCTGGAGGAGGCGCTCGCGGGCGCGGCCCCCGGCGGCGACGCCGGGACGGAGGGCGGGGAGAAGTGACGGGCGAGGCGATCCCCGGGCCCGACGGGCGGCTGCGCTGCCCCTGGGGCCTGTCGACCGAGGACTACGTCGCGTACCACGACGAGGAGTGGGGCCGCCCGGTCCACGGCGACGACGCGCTGTTCGAGCGGCTCTGCCTGGAGGCCTTCCAGTCGGGCCTGTCGTGGATCACGATCCTGCGCCGCCGCGAGGGCTTCCGGAAGGCTTTCTCCGGCTTCCGGATCGCCGAGGTGGCCCGCTTCACCGAGGCCGACCGCGAGCGGCTCCTCGCCGACGAGGGCATCATCCGCAACCGCGCCAAGATCGACGCGACCATGGCCAACGCGAAGCTGCTCGCCGAGTGGTCCCCGGGCGAGCTCGACGCCCTGATCTGGTCCCACGCCCCGGCGCCCCGCCGCGCCGTACCGCGCACGATCGCCGACGTCCCGGCGGTCACCGACGAGTCGACGGCCCTCTCCAAGGCCCTCAAGAAGCGCGGCCTCCGCTTCATCGGCCCCACCACGGCCTACGCCCTGATGCAGGCCTGCGGCCTGGTCGACGACCACCTGAAGGGCTGTGTGGCCCGGGGCGGGAACTGACCCCGGACCACACACCCGTCCACAGCCGGCCGGATCCCACGGATCCGCCCGCCGGTCGTGCGAACGGGTTCCGCCCGAGGTCAGCGGCCCAGGTACCGCGGCTTCTCCTTGGCGATGAAGGCGCGGACCGCGATCGTGTGGTCCTCCGAGGCGCCGGCGAGGGTCTGGAGCTCCTCCTCCTTGTCGAGGGCCTCGGTGAGGGAGTGGCCGGCGCCGTAGGCGAGGGACTCCTTCAGGGCCGCGTACGCCACGGTCGGGCCCTCCGCGAGCTTCCGGGCCACCTTCTCCGCCTCGGCGGCCAGGTCGGCGGCCGGGACCAGACGGTTCACGATGCCGAGCTCGTACGCCTCCTGGGCGGAGATCGAGCGCGGGAAGAGCAGCAGGTCGGAGGCCCGGCTCGCGCCGATCAGGCGGGGCAGCGTCCACGACACGCCCGAGTCGGCGGTGAGCGCGACGCCCGCGAAGGCGGTGTTGAAGGAGGCGGTGTCCGCGACGACGCGGTAGTCGGCGGCGAGCGCGAAGCCGAAACCGGCCCCGGCGGCGACGCCGTTCACCCCCGCGACGACCGGCTTCCGCATCCCGGTGAGCGCGCGCACGATCGGGTTGTAGTGGTCGCGGACCGTGTTCATGGTCTCGCTCGTGCCGGACTCCTGGTCCGCCGCCAGCAGCCCGACGTGCTCCTTCAGGTCCTGGCCCACGCAGAACGCCCGGTCGCCCGCCGCCGTCAGGAGCACCGCCCGTACGGCGGTGTCGGCCGAGGCCGTCTCCGCGGCCTCCCGGAGGGCGACCTTCGTCGCGATGTTCATCGCGTTCATCGCCTCGGGCCGGTTGAGCGTGATGGTGGCGAGTCCGTCGCTCACCTCGTACAGCACCGTGTCGGCCATCGGGATCCCTTCGCCTCATTGCGTGGTTGACCAGCACAGCATGGCGGAGATCACCCGTGCCGCCCATGTGAGCTGCGTCAAAGAACGAAGGCGGGCGGTGCGAGATCGAGTGGCGAAGTATCGCAGGCCGATCCCCGAAATGTGGGGTTTTGCGGGAGCGCGTTGCGCAAGCGATGCCGATCGATGTTGGTCATCGGGTCCTGCCATGCGGGATAATGACCTGGAAGCAATGTGTTCGAAGCCGGTGACGCGTGCTCCACACCATGGAGCTGCCCGGCTGACAATGAGCTGGTTTCAGGAAGGGGAACAAGCATGGCGGCCATGAAGCCGCGGACGGGTGACGGCCCGCTCGAGGTGACCAAGGAGGGGCGGGGCATCGTCATGCGCGTTCCGCTCGAAGGCGGCGGTCGGCTTGTCGTCGAGCTGACTCCGCAGGAGGCCGAGGAACTGGGCGAGGCCCTCAAGAAGGTCGTCGGCTGACCCTCTTCTCCACGATTCCTGAGCGCTGCCCCGGTACGGTCCGCCGTCCCGGGGCAGCGGTGTCTCCGGGGCCGGGGCCCGTGTGACCGGGAGCGGTCAGCCGCGCCGTACCGCGCAGAGCAGGCCGTCGCCCACCGGCAGCAGCGACGGGACGAGCTCCTGGCTCTCCCGCACCGCGCGCAGCAGCTCGCGGACCCGCTGGACCTCCGGCGGCTGGGCCCCCGCGTCGATCGTGCGGCCGTCCGCGAAGACGCCCTCGAAGCAGACGAGGCCCCCAGGTCGCAGCAGGCGCAACGATTCAGCGAGGTAGTCCAGGTACTCGAGCCGGTCGCCGTCGCAGAACACCAGGTCGTACCCGCCGTCCGCGAGCCGCGGCAGCACGTCCAGGGCGCGGCCGGGGATGAAACGGGCCCGGTTGCCCGCGAAGCCCGCCGCCCGGAACGCCGTCTTCGCGAGCTGCTGCCGCTCCGGCTGGAGGTCCACCGTCGTCAGGACGCCGTCCGGCCGCATCCCGAGCAGCAGATAGATCCCCGACACGCCCGTGCCGGTGCCGATCTCCGCCACCGCCTTGGCGTCCGCCGTCGCGGCGAGCAGGCGCAGCGCCCCGCCGGTGCCCGGCGACACCGAGGGCAGCCCTGCCTCCCGGGCCCGCTCCCGGGCCCAGCGCAGAGCTTCGTCCTCGGCGACGTAGGCGTCGGCGAACGACCAGCCCGTCTGCCGGTTGGCGGTAATGGCCCTCTCCTGTCCCCGTAGTTGACGCAACGGTGACTGTATCCGCTGTCAGCGGGAACCCGCAGATGGGACCGGGCGTTCACCAGGGGAAGGAAGCGACAGGAGGCAGCCGGGCGAGCCGGTTCCAAATTCGCGTAAAGATTCTTATCCGGAGCTAACGGGCGAGGTGGCTATGGTAGGGGCTCCACTGGACACCACCAGAGCCGACAGGGGAGGTGCGGCTGCGCCTGTGGATCGGGGAGGAGTGCTTCGGCGTCTTCTCAGGTCGGCGGGTGAGCCGAAATCCGTGACCGACACAGCTGACCGTTTCCGCACCACCGACTCCGCTCCCACCACCGCGACCTTCGCATCGGATGCGGAATCGCAGGCGTGGACCCCTCCCACCTGGGAGGAGATCGTCAGCACCCACAGCGGCCGGGTCTACCGCCTCGCCTACCGCCTGACGGGCAACCAGCACGACGCCGAGGACCTGACGCAGGAGGTCTTCGTCCGCGTCTTCCGCTCGCTGTCGACGTACACCCCGGGCACCTTCGAGGGCTGGCTGCACCGCATCACCACCAACCTCTTCCTCGACATGGTCCGCCGCAAGCAGCGCATCCGCTTCGACGCGCTCGCCGACGACGCGGCCGAGCGGCTCCCGAGCCGCGAGCCCTCGCCGCAGCAGGCGTTCAACGACACGCACTTCGACGCCGACGTGCAGCAGGCCCTGGACACCCTCGCGCCCGAGTTCCGCGCCGCGGTCGTCCTCTGCGACATCGAGGGCCTCTCGTACGAGGAGATCGCCGCGACCCTCGGCGTGAAGCTCGGCACCGTCCGCAGCCGCATCCACCGCGGCCGCTCCCACCTGCGCAAGGCCCTCAAGCACCGCTCGCCCGAGGCCCGGGCGGAGCGTGCCCTCGCCTCCGTCGGATGGGAGGCAGGGACAGCGTGAGCGGCACACGTCCCACGTCACCGACCCCCGCGGAGCACCACCTCGGGGACCGGCTGGCCGCGCTCGTCGACGGCGAACTCGGCCACGACGCCCGCGAGCGGGTCCTCGCCCACCTCGCGACCTGCGCCCGCTGCAAGGCCGAGGCCGACGCCCAGCGCACCCTGAAGAGCGTCTTCGCCTCGGCGGCTCCGCCACCGCCCTCCGAGGGCTTCCTCGCCCGGCTCCAGGGCCTCCCCGGGGGACCCGGCGAGCCGGGAGGACCCGGTGGACCGCGCGGCCCCCTCGAAGAGCTCCTCGGCGCGGGCGGAGTGAAGTCCGACGGCTTCGCCACCGCCGCCGTCGTCACCCCGCACCCCGGCACCCGCGGGGCCGGCTTCCGCATCCACGAGGTCGGCTACCGGCCCTCCGGGACCTCCGGGCGCGGCCGGCGCTTCGCCTTCGCGGCGGCCAGCGCCGTCTCGTTCGCGGCGATCGCCCTCGGCGGCACCCTGCCCCTCGAAAGCTCGGTCACCGCGAGCGCGCGCGGCGGCCAGGGCACCGGCAGCGCCATCACCCCGCTGCGCGCCTCCACCGCGGCGGGCGGCGGCGCGGGCGCGACGTTCGGGCGCGGCACGCGCTCCGGCGAGCGTTCGGGCGCCCAGTCCGTCGACGAGGCCGAGCCGCTCGTCGCGGTCACCCCGGCCGGCGTCCCGCAAGGACCCGTCGCGCCCACGGCCCAGGGCACCGTCCCGTCGGGCGCGGTCCCGCCGGACGCGGTGCGCTCCGCCGCCTCGCCGCTGGTGGCCGTACAGCTCAGGAACCCGGCCCAGCAGTCGCTCCTGGCCCTCTCGCCGTTCATACGGCCGACTGCCCCGGCGCTCCGACTGGCCTTCACCCCCGGGCCCGGCCCGACGGCGAGCCCGACGGCCACACCGCTCGGCTCCCACCGCTGACCCGCGACCTGGTTGAATCCAGGGACACGGGCGCCCGACCCAGGGGCGCGGACGGGTCAGCGGTTGCGGGGAGAGCATGGACAACGGGAAGCCGAACTGGTGGAGCCGGCCTTCGAGCGCACCGGAGGCGGCGCGCATACCCACCCCGCCGTCGACCGACGAGGCCGACGGCGACTTCCCCCTGCCCGCACCCCGGCCGAGCCAGGAGCCCACGCCCGCGGCAGCCACCGGGGCACCTGGGCAGGGCGCCGAGCCTCCGGCAGCGGCCCCCGCGCCGGCCACCGAGCCCGAGGCGCCCGCACCGGCCGTGGGGCTGACGAAGCCGGCGCCCGAGCCGGCTCCCGTGGCGGCACCGGCAGCCGCCGAGCCCGAGGCGGCCGCGCCCGCGCCGGCCGTCGAGCTGACGAAGTCCGTACCCGCGCCGGAGCTCGCACCCGTACCCGCACCCGCGCCCCCGGCGGAGCCGGTTCCCGGGCCCCCCGCGCCGCAGCCCCTGCACGCCCCCGACGAGTACCGGACGCCGCCCTACGGCGAGCCGGGGCCGTGGGCGCCCGCGCCGCCCGTGCAGCGGCCGCCCGCCCCCGTACCGCCGCAGGCGCACCACCAGCCCCACCTGCACCCGCAGCCGCAGCAGCAGGCCGGGCCCGCGCCCTGGGAGCAGTACGACCCCTGGGGGGTGGCCGAGGCCGGGGTGGCGCCGGTGGCCGCCAAGAAGTCGCGGAAGGGCCTCGCGCTCGCGGGCGCGCTGGTCTTCGCGCTGATCACCGGCGTCATCGGCGGCGGCGTCGGCGCGTACGTCGAGCGGAACGGCGGGCTCACCACCGTCGAGCTGCCGCAGGCCGAGCCCGGGGACACCGGCCGCGCCCCCGACAGCGTCGCCGGGATCGCCGCCAGCGCCCTGCCCGGCGTCGTCACCCTGCACGTCAGGGGCAACGGCTCCTCCGGCACCGGCACCGGCTTCGTCCTGGACACCAAGGGCCACATCCTCACCAACAACCACGTCGTCGACGGGGCCGCGTCCTCCGAGGACATCTCGGTGACCTTCTCCAGCGGCGAGACGGCCCGCGCCAGGCTCATCGGCAAGGACACCGGCTACGACCTGGCCGTCGTCCAGGTCACCGGCGTCTCCGGCCTCAAGCCGCTCCCGCTCGGCAACTCCGACAACGTCCGCGTCGGCGACCCCGTCGTCGCCATCGGCGCCCCCTTCGACCTCTCCAACACCGTCACCTCCGGCATCATCAGCGCCAAGGAGCGCCCGATCACCGCCGGCGGCGAGAAGGGCGACGGCAGCGACATCAGCTACGTCGACGCCCTCCAGACCGACGCCCCCATCAACCCCGGCAACTCCGGCGGCCCGCTGCTCGACTCCAAGGCCGCGGTCATCGGCATCAACAGCGCGATCCGCGCCGCCGGCGGCTCCGGCGAGGGCGAGGGCGGCGGCGCCAGCCAGCCCGGCTCCATCGGCCTCGGCTTCGCCATCCCGATCAACCAGGGCAAGCGCGTCGCCGAGGAGCTCATCAACACCGGCAAGGCCACCCACCCCGTCATCGGTGTGAGCCTCGACATGCAGTACCAGGGCGACGGCGCCCGCGTCGGCGAGAAGGGCAAGGACGGCACGGCCTCCGTCACCCCCGGCGGCCCGGCCGCCAAGGCGGGACTCCGGCCCGGGGACGTCATCACCCGGGTCGACGGCCAGCGCGTGCACAGCGGCGAGGAGCTCATCGTGAAGATCCGCGCCCACCGCCCCGGCGACAAGCTGGAGCTCACCCTGACCCGGAACGGCAAAGAGCTGACAAAGACCTTGACGCTCGGATCCTCGCAGGGCACCTGAGCGCCATGTGGCGGACCCCCGGAGGTACCCGCCCGGCGGTTTCGGCGGGTACCGTGGACCGGGCCCTGGACCGGCGTGAAGGAGCTACTAGGTGTTCAGCGACATAGGCGCACTCGAGCTGGTGACGCTCGTGGTCCTCGCCGTGCTCGTCTTCGGGCCGGACAAGCTCCCGAAGGTGATCCAGGACGTCTCGCGCTTCATCCGGAAGATCCGTGAGTTCTCCGACAGCGCGAAGGCGGACATCCGCAGCGAGCTGGGCCCGGAGTTCAAGGACTTCGAGTTCGAGGACCTCAACCCGAAGACGTTCCTCCGCAAGCAGCTGGAGAGCAACGAGGACCTCAGGGAGCTGAAGGAGCTGCGCGGCACGTTCGACCTCAAGAAGGAGATGAACGAGGTCGCCGACGCCGTCCACGGCCGGGAGACCGCGCCCGTGCCCACGTCCGCCCCGGCGGCCGTCAACGGCTCCCCGGACCTGCTGAAGAAGCAGGACAAGCGAGACGATCAGGGCGCTGCTGAGCGTCCTCCGTACGACTCCGACGCCACCTGACGACGCCCTGTCACCGAACCGCTGCTCCCCGGTGGCTATCCTCCCTCTGTTGACGGAACGAGGAGGCGGCCGGAATGAAGACGACGAGTCGGGTGGAAGCCGACGGCTTTCTGCGCGCACCCTTCGCCTGGTACGGGCTCGACGAGGCGTTCACCGGCCCGCGCCGGCTGATGCAGATCGGCACGGCCGCGGACGGCACGGTGCAGCACGGCTCGATGGGCCACGGTGACGAGCCGTCGATAAAGTCCGAGGCCGGCGGCGCGGAGAAGGAGCGTTTCGCCGTCGTCGTGACGGTCGCCGCGAACCCCGTGCGCCGCACCGGGGACGGCACCGGCGTCCTCGACGCCACCACGGTCTCCTCGGCCGCCTGGCTGGCCGGCTCCGGGCTCCTCGCCCACACCTGGCCCGCCTCGCTCGACCACGCGCTGCGCGACAACTGGCTGGACCAGCAGACCGAGACCGCCTTCGAGCTCGCCGACGACCTCGACGGACCGGAGTGGTCCACGCTGTCGCTGCCGGTGGACGGGGTGCCGGTGCCGTTCCACTACCGGGAGTCCGAGTTCGGGTGGGTGCTCGCCGGGTCCGCCGGGGACGTGCACATCGGGGCGTACGGGCGGGGGATGAGCGCGTACGGACTCGGGTTCTCGCGGGTGAAGGACCTCGGCGCGTACGCCTGACGAGGCCCGTACGCCTGACGACACGACGAAGGGCGCCCCCGGTGGGGGCGCCCTTCGTCGTACGGTCTCAGAACTTGTTGCGCGGCGTGATGCCCAGGCTCATGCCCGAGAGGCCGCGCTGGCGGCCGCCGAGCTTGCCGGCGATGGCGCGGAGGGCCGCGCCGGCGGGGGAGTCCGGGTCGGAGAGGACGACCGGCTTGCCGTCGTCGCCGCCCTCGCGGAGGCGGACGTCGATGGGGATCGAGCCGAGGACGGGGACCGTCGCGCCCGTGGTCTGCGTCAGGCCGTCCGCGACCTTCTGGCCGCCGCCGGTGCCGAAGACGTCGACCATCTCGTCGCAGTGCGGACACGGCAGGCCCGCCATGTTCTCGACGACGCCGACGATCTTCTGGTGGGTCTGGACGGCGATCGAACCGGCCCGCTCGGCGACCTCGGCCGCGGCCTGCTGCGGGGTGGTGACGACGAGGATCTCCGCGTTCGGGACGAGCTGCGCGACCGAGATCGCGATGTCGCCGGTGCCCGGGGGCAGGTCGAGCAGGAGGACGTCCAGGTCGCCCCAGTACACGTCCGCCAGGAACTGCTGGAGCGCGCGGTGCAGCATCGGGCCGCGCCACACCACCGGCGCGTTGCCCGGGGTGAACATGCCGATGGAGATGACCTTCACGCCGTTCGCGGACGGCGGCATGATCATGTTCTCGACCTGGGTCGGACGGCCGTCCGCGCCCAGCATCCGCGGCACGCTGTGGCCGTAGATGTCGGCGTCGACGACACCGACCTTCAGGCCGTCGGCGGCCATCGCCGCCGCCAGGTTCACGGTCACGGAGGACTTGCCGACGCCGCCCTTGCCGGAGGCCACCGCGTACACCCGGGTCAGCGAGCCCGGCTTCGCGAAGGGGACCTCGCGCTCGGCGCTCGTGCCGCGCAGCGCGGCCGCCAGCTCCTTGCGCTGCTCGTCGCTCATCACGTCCAGCGAGACGTCGACGCCGGTGACGCCCTCGACCCGGGAGACGGCGTCGGTCACCCGCTGCGTGATGGTCTCGCGCATCGGGCAGCCGGAGACCGTGAGGTAGACCGTGACGGCGACCTTCCCGTCCGGTTCGATCTCCACCGACTTGACCATGCCGAGCTCAGTGATCGGCTTGTTGATCTCAGGGTCGTTCACCGTCGCCAGTGCTTCGAGCACCGCGTCTTCCGTAGCCATACCGACGATGGTACGGCGCGGACCACGGCCCCATGAAAGGGCTGTCAACGGTCGGGTACGTCACTTCCCCGGTCCTCGCCGGACGGGAATAGATCCCGGCGCTCGTCCAGGTCCTTGAGCAGGTCCTGGAGCTCCGAGCGGATCCAGTCGCGGGTCGCGACCTCGCCGAGGCCCATCCGCAGCGCCGCGATCTCCCGCGTCAGGTACTCGGTGTCCGCGATCGACCGCTCGTTCTGCTTCCGGTCCTGTTCGAGGTTGACCCGGTCCCGGTCGTCCTGCCGGTTCTGGGCGAGCAGGATCAGCGGAGCCGCGTACGAGGCCTGGAGGGACAGGGCCAGCGTCAGGAAGATGAAGGGGTACTCGTCGAACCGCAGCGACGCCGGGGCGAAGACGTTCCACCCGATCCAGACGACGACCGTCAGCGTCATCCAGACGAGGAAGCGGCCCGTCCCCAGGAAGCGGGCGATCCGCTCCGAGAGCCGCCCGAAGGCCTCGGGGTCGTACTCCGGAAGCAGCCGGGTCCGCCGCTCGCGCGGCAGGTCGAGGCGGATGCGGGGCACGGACCGCTCCCGGTCCTGGGTGCGCTCAGCGGCCATGTCCGGACCCCTCCTCGTGGAACTCGGTCTCCCGCCAGTCGTCCGGCAGCAGATGGTCGAGCACGTCGTCGACGGTGACCGCGCCGAGCAGCGAGCCGCTCTCGTCGACGACGGGCGCGGCGACCATGTTGTACGCGGCGAGGTAGCTGGTCACGGCCGGCAGCGGGGTGTCCGGGCCGAGCGGCGGCAGGTCGCTGTCCACGATCGAGCTGACCAGCGTGAACGGCGGGTCGCGAAGGAGCCGCTGGAAGTGCACCGTGCCCAGGTACTTCCCGGTCGGCGTCTCGTCCGGCGGCCGGCACACGTACACCTGCGCGGCGAGCGCCGGGGACAGGTCCTGCTGGCGGACCCGGGCGAGCGCGTCCGCGACGGTGGCGTCCGGGCGCAGCACGATCGGCTCGGTCGTCATCAGACCGCCCGCCGTGCGCTCCTCGTACGCCAGGAGCCGGCGCACATCGGCCGCGTCGTCCGGCTGCATCAGGGTCAGCAGCCGCTCCTGGTCCTCCTCGGGCAGCTCGGACAGCAGGTCGGCGGCGTCGTCGGGGTCCATCGCCTCCAGGACGTCGGCGGCGCGCTCCTCCTTCAGCTTGCCGAGGATCTCGACCTGGTCGTCCTCCGGCAGCTCTTCGAGGACGTCGGCGAGCCGGTCGTCGTCGAGGGCGGCGGCGACCTCGACGCGCCGCTTGGGGGAGAGGTGGTGCAGGGCGTTGGCGAGGTCGGCGGGGCGCAGCTTCTCGAAGGTGGCCAGCAGGTTCTCGGCGCCCTGCCCGTGCTCCTCCAGGGAGAAGCCCGTGACGGCCGACCACTCGACGGTCAGCGTCTCGCCCTTGCGGCTCAGTACCCCGCCCTTCCCCTTGCGGACGAAGACCTTGTCGATCTCCCAGTCCCGGCGGGCGGGCAGCTGCTGGATGGCGACGTCGAGGACGGTGACCTCCTCGCCCGACTCGACCAGCGTGACGCGCCGGTCGAGGAGCTCGCCGAGGACGAGCCGCTCGGTGGGACGCCGCTCGAAGCGCCGCATGTTGACGACGCCGGTGGTGATGACCTGGCCCGAGGCGACGCCGGTGATCCGGGTCATCGGGACGAAGACCCGGCGGCGGCTCAGCACCTCCACGACCATGCCGAGCAGCCGGGGCGGCCTGCGGCCGACCCGGAGCATGGCCACGAGGTCGCTGACGCGGCCGACCTGGTCGCCGACGGGGTCGAAGACGGGGACTCCGGCGAGATGGGAGACGAAGATCCTGGGGGCGCCTGCCGCCATGCCACGCGCCTCCTCCGTGCCGCACGATTCGAGTCGCCGAAGCGAGTCGCCGATGCGCGCTGTCGATGCGAGTCGTCGATCCGGTCGCAGAGCTTTGCCGGGGATTGCAGAGCTTTGCCGGGTTCAGGCTAGCCCGTGCCGTTCCGCCCCGCTCCGGCAGCGACTCCGTACGGCTGCCTGCGGGGCCCGTCATCTCGCCCGGGTACGCTGCGGTCTGCCGTTCCCCCCCATCGGCCCCGGCACAGGACCCGGCCCTTCCGCCCGTCCGGAACGCGGCCGTCCCCCCCCGGCATCCCCCACGACACGAGAGGCAGCGCAGATGACCGTCCGTACCCCGTCATCGCGTATCCGCAGGGCCGTCACGCCCCTGGCGCTCTGCGCCGGACTGACGGTGGGACTCACGGCCTGCGCCGCCGACCCGGACGAGGGGACGAACGGGGTGGGGAGACTCTCCGCGCCCGAGATCGAGGGCAAGGCGCAGACGGCGGCGGACGCGGCGAAGGCCGTACGGCTGTCCGGCACCCTG
The DNA here is from genome assembly GCF_044333355.1 of Streptomyces sp. NPDC021012. Classification (NCBI taxonomy): domain Bacteria; kingdom Bacillati; phylum Actinomycetota; class Actinomycetes; order Kitasatosporales; family Streptomycetaceae; genus Streptomyces; species Streptomyces sp. NPDC021012. The sequence goes on along the minus strand of NZ_JBIRQU010000001.1, from coordinate 429,376 downwards.
GTCAGCAAGGGCGGCACCTACAAGCTGAACATGCGGCTCAAGCAGAACGGCGCCACCGGCTCGGTGACGACGAAGAACAGCACCTTCGAGCTGCTGCGGGTCGGCGACGCCCTCTACCTGAAGGCCGACGCGGGCTTCTGGTCCCACGACGACAAGGCGACCCACACGCCCACGGACGCGGGCAGCGAGGCCGCCGACACGCTCGACGACAAGTACGTGAAGATCCCGCAGGGCGACCCCTCGTACAAGCAGCTGCGCGGCTTCACCGACATGGGGCCGCTCCTCGACGGGCTGCTCGGCCTGCACGGCGAGAAGGTCAAGGGCGACCGGGACCAGATCGGCGGGGTCCGCACGATCAAGGTCAAGGGCGGCGCCGACGGCGAGGGTGGCACGCTCGACGTGTCCCTGGACGGCGAGCCGTACCCCGTGCAGTTCGCGCGGGGCGGGGGAGCGGGCGTCGTGGTGCTCTCCGAGTGGAACAAGGACTTCCCGCTCACGGAGCCGTCGAAGGAGGAGACCCTCGACTACGGCAAGCAGCTGCCCCGCACCTAGCGCTTCTTCTTGCGGAACAGCAGCTTGGGCAGGCCCGCCGGGATCGGCCGGCGGGTGTTCGCCGCCGTCGGCAGCGGTACGGCGGCCAGGGAGCCGTCCGGCAGCTCCGTGGTCGAGGACCGGGGGTCGAGCCGCACCACCCGGCACTCGCGCGCCCAGCGCTCCGGCATGGCCTCGCCGTCGGGGGCGTTGAGCCGCTTCCCCTTCAGCTCGGCGACCGCCGCGTCCCACTCCTCCGTACCGGGGGCGAGTTCGCGGACGGCGGCGGTCCAGGCGACGAGCCGGCCGCCCTTGTCCTTGCTGCGGACGGTCACCTCGGCCGTCCCGCCGTCGACCAGCCCCGGCAGCGGCTGCTCGCCGGGACCGTCGCCGACGAGGTGTGCGGCACCGTCGTGCCAGACGTGCCAGAGCGCGCGGGCCGGGCCGGTGCCCCGTACCCAGACGAGGCCGGACTTCTTGGTGGCCTCCTCGACGAGGGCGCCGGTGAGCAGCGTGTCGGTCATGGCCGAAGCCTATCTACAGCCAGCCGTTGCGCTTGAGGGTGCGGTGGATGGCGAAGCAGATGACGGCGATGCCGCCGAGGACCATCGGGTAGCCGTAGCGCCAGTGCAGCTCCGGCATGTGGTCGAAGTTCATGCCGTACACGCCGCAGACCGCCGTGGGGACGGCGACGATGGCCGCCCACGAGGTGATCTTGCGCATGTCCTCGTTCTGCGCGACGGTCGCCTGCGCCAGGTTGGCCTGGAGGATGGAGTTGAGGAGCTCGTCGAAGCCGACGACCTGCTCCTGGACGCGGGCGAGGTGGTCGGCGACGTCCCGGAAGTACTTCTGGATGTCGGGGTCGACCAGCCGCATCGGACGCTCGGAGAGCAGCTGCATCGGACGGAGCAGCGGGGTCACGGCCCGCTTGAACTCCAGTACCTCGCGCTTGAGCTGGTAGATCCGGCCGGTGTCGGCGCCGCGCGTGGAGCCCTTCGCGGCCGGCGAGAAGACGTCGATCTCCAGCTGGTCGATGTCCAGCTCGACGGCGTCGGCGACCGCGATGTAGCCGTCGACGACGTGGTCGGCGATGGCGTGCAGGACCGAGGAGGGGCCCTTGGCGAGGAGTTCCGGCTCGCCCTGGAGGCGGTGGCGGAGGTTGCGCAGGGAGCCCTGGCCGCCGTGCCGGACGGTGATGACGAAGTCGGGGCCGGTGAAGACCATGACCTCGCCGGTCTCGACGACCTCGCTGGTGGCGGTGAGTTCGGCGTGCTCGACGTAGTGGATGGTCTTGAAGACGGTGAAGAGTGTGTCGTCGTACCGCTCCAGCTTGGGCCGCTGGTGGGCGTGGACGGCGTCCTCGACGGCGAGCGGGTGCAGCCCGAACTCGGCGGCGATACCGGCGAATTCGGCCTCGGTCGGCTCGTGGAGCCCGATCCACGCGAAGCCGCCGCTCTCCCGCACCTGGCGCATCGCGCCGCGCGGCGTCAGGCAGGCGCGGTCGTCGACCCGGCGCCCGTCGCGGTAGACGGCGCAGTCGACCACGGCGCTGGAGGCCGAGTGGTCACGGGTGGGGTCGTACGAGGTGTACGTGGTGGGGGTCTTGCGCAGGCTGTGCCGGAAGCTCGGGCGGACGGCGGCGGTGAGGTCACGGATCATCGACACGGGCGTGCTCCTTCACGGATCGGCCGTCGGCGCGGAGCATGGCACAGCCCGGAATGGGGACGTGGAGGTACGTCGTCCACAAAGCGGGCGGCACCGAAGGAGCGCGGAGACGGCGGTCGCTACAGACAGGGAAAAGGCGAGAGATGCTCTTCCGTCGAGCGAGATGCCGGAGGCACGGGTCCATGGCGGACCCGGACGTCACCGGGAGGAGCGCACCGGGCGGGGGTGCGAGGCGGCGGAAGAGCGGCTGGTACTGCCCGATCGACTTCGGTCCATCGCAGTCCCACCTCCTCCGGCCGGTCCCCTGTCGGGGATGACGTGTGACGAGCAGTCGGGAATCCCGACCAGTGGCCAACACTATCAGCCGACAGAGGGTCAATCCCTTCCTTTGCCCGTTCCATACGCGATCTATGCTCCCCGCATGGGAGAAGTTCTTGCACTGGTCGAGGCCCGGCTGCGGACGGCGCTCGGCGAACCGGACGCGCGGGCCGCGGTGACCTTCCTCGGCACGGACCGGATCGAGGTGCTGCGCTTCGTCGACGGCGACCTCGTGCGGTACGCGACCCTCGGCATGTCCGCGCAGCCGATGGCCGATCCGACCTCCGCGCTCGCCGACCCGGTGAAGGGCCCGCGCGCGGAGCTCGTCCTGACCGTACGGGGCGGACTGGCCGACACCGACAAGGTGCTGCGCCCGCTCGCGGTCCTCGCCGCCACCCCGCAGGTCGAGGGCGTCGTCGTGGCCCCGGGCGCCTCGCTCGACGTCGGCGACCCGCTCTGGCCCGGCGCCGCCTTCAGCTCGGTGCTCGTCGCCGAGTCGGGCGGTCTGGTGGAGGACCTGGAGCTCGACGCGCCGATGGACCCCGTCCGCTTCCTGCCGCTGCTCCCGATGACCTCGAACGAGGCCGCGTGGAAGCGGGTGCACGGGGCGAAGGCCCTGGAGGAGCGCTGGCTGACGCAGGGGACGGACCTGCGCGATCCCCTGCGCAGGTCCGTGAACCTGGACTGAGGACCCGGGCCGGGCGCTCCGGAACGGGGCGCCTGCCCACCGTGGGTGAACCCTCCGGGCCGGACGGGTGATGGTGCGCGGCCGTTCTTGACGCGGGGCGGAAGAGCTAGGACCGTTGAGCCCTATGAGGGGCGAACCCAGTTGTCCGAAGTGCGGTGGCCGGGTCAGGGCGCCCGGTCTCTTCGCCGACTTCTGGCAGTGTGACGTGCACGGCTCGGTGCACCCGCTCCAGCCCGTGATTCCGCCCAGCGTCGAAGGCCTCGGGGTCGTGGTGCACAGGTCCCACGTCCCCGTGTGGATGCCGTGGCCCCTCCCCGTCGGCTGGCTCTTCACCGGGGTCGCGTACGCCGGGGACGACCGCAGCGGCGGACGCGCCACGGCCGTCGCCTGCTCCGGGCCCGGCCCGCTCGGCGGGATCGGCGAGCTGCTGCTCGTCGCCGAGGAGCTCGGCGTCGGCCTCGGTGCCCGGTACGCCGGCATCGACGGCCTCGATCCCGGCTCCGGCATGGCCATCGACAAACCGCCGCAGGCGAAGGTGCTCGCCGCCGGGCGGCCCACCCCGCTCTGGCACGTCACCGGCTCCCCGCAGGACCGCGCGGTCTTCGCGGGCGAGGCGCGCGGCCTGTGGCTGTGGGCCATCGTCTGGCCCGAGCAGTCCGGCCTCCTCATGTACGACGAGCTGGTCCTGACGGACCTGCGCGACGCGGGCTCCGAGGTCGACCTGCTGCCCTGCGGCGCGCTCACCCCGAGGCTGCTCACATAGGTCCGCCCGGTGACGTTCCGTACGGACGTGTTCGATTCGCCCGTTATGCTTGAGCGTCCCTCGTCCGTGCCGAGCCCCTGGAGTCCCGCGCCGTGCGCATCGATCTGCACACCCACTCCACGGCCTCCGACGGTACGGACTCCCCGGCCGAGCTCGTCCGGAACGCGGCCGCGGCCGGTCTCGACGTCGTCGCGCTCACGGACCACGACACCACCCGCGGTCACGCCGAGGCGATCGCCGCCCTGCCCGAGGGGCTGACCCTCGTCACCGGCGCCGAGCTGTCCTGCCGGATGGACGGCATCGGGCTGCACATGCTCGCGTACCTCTTCGACCCGGCGGAGCCCGCGCTCCTCGCCGAGCGCGAACTCGTCCGCGACGACCGGGTGCCGCGCGCCCGCGGCATGGTCGCCAAGCTCCAGGAGCTCGGCGTCCCCGTCACCTGGGAGCAGGTCGCCCGGATCGCCGGCGACGGCTCCGTCGGCCGCCCGCACGTCGCCGAGGCGCTCGTCGAGCTCGGGGTCGTACCGGACGTGTCCGGCGCGTTCACGCCCGACTGGCTCGCCGACGGCGGCCGGGCGTACGTCGACAAGCACGAGCTGGACCCGGTCGACGCGATCCGCCTCGTCAAGGCGGCCGGCGGCGTCACCGTCTTCGCCCACCCGCTCGCCGTCAAGCGCGGCCAGGTGCTGCCCGAGGCCTCGGTGGCCCGGCTCGCCGAGGCCGGACTCGACGGCATCGAGGTCGACCACATGGACCACGACGAGGCGACCCGCGCCCGGCTGCGCGGACTCGCGAAGGAGCTCGGTCTGCTGACCACGGGCTCCAGCGACTACCACGGCAGCCGCAAGACCTGCCGCCTCGGCGAGTACACCACCGACCCCGAGATCTACGGCGAGATCACCCGCCGCGCCTCGGGCGCCTTCCCGGTCCCCGGCGCGGGGGGACCCACCGCCTGAGGCCTTCTCGGACGGGCCCGGGCCCCACGGCCCGACGCCGGACACCCGGCCCCGCAGGGGCACCGGCCGCCGGTCACCCGGCGGGCGTGCTGCTCCGGCCGGTCGGGGGGACGTACTTTCCCGGTCGCCCGGCGGGCGCACTGCCCCGGTCGTCCGGTGGACGTGCTGCTCCGGTCGTCCGGGGACGCGTTGCCCCGGTCGTCCGGGGGCGCGCTGCTCCGGTCGTGCGGCGGGCGCGCTGCTCCGGTCGTTCGGTGGACGTGCTGCTCCGGTCGTGCGGCGGGCGCGCTGCTCCGGTCGTGCGGCGGGCGCGCTGCCCCGGTCGTTCGGTGGACGCGCTGCCCCGGTCGTCCGGGGGCGTGCTGCCCCGGTCCTCCGGCGGACGCACCGCCCCGGTCGGTCCGCGGCGCGTGTCGCGTCCGGTTCGCCGGTGCGGGCGTCCGTGTCGTCCCGGTCCCGCTCCCGGCCCTTTTCGCTTCCTGGTCCGCCCTCGTACGGCCGCGCGCCGTGCGCGGGGCGGTACTCCTCCTGCCCTGGCGGCGGAATCTCGGATTCCGCCCCGCAGGGACACACCCCACCGTTCCACCTCTCCGCAAGGCACCCCACCGTGTTCGACGTCGCCGTCTTCGGCTCGCTGTTCCTCACCCTCTTCGTGATCATGGATCCCCCGGGGATCACCCCGATCTTCCTCGCCCTCACCTCCGGCCGCCCGGCCAAGGTGCAGCGGCGGATGGCCGGGCAGGCCGTCGCCGTCGCCTTCGGCGTCATCACCGTCTTCGGCATCATGGGCCAGCAGATCCTGGCGTACCTGCACGTCTCCGTCCCCGCGCTGATGATCGCGGGCGGTCTCCTGCTGCTGCTCATCGCGCTCGACCTGCTCACCGGCAAGACCGACGAGCCCAAGCAGACCAAGGACGTCAACGTCGCCCTCGTTCCGCTCGGCATGCCGCTGCTCGCCGGGCCGGGCGCGATCGTCTCGGTCATCCTCGCCGTGCAGAACGCCGACAGCGTGGCCTCGCAGGTCTCCGTCTGGACCGCCATCGCCGCCATGCACATCGTGCTCTGGCTGACCATGCGGTACTCGCTGCTGATCATCCGCGTCATCAAGGACGGCGGCGTCGTCCTGGTGACCCGGCTCGCCGGCATGATGCTCTCCGCCATCGCGGTGCAGCAGATCATCAACGGCATCACCCAGGTGATCCAGAACGCCTGACCCCCGGCCCCGGACACCACTGCGCCCCCGTACGGATTCCGCTCTTGCGGAGTCCGTGCGGGGGCGCGGTGCGTATGGTGACCCGACCTGTTACGAGGCCGAGGTCTCGGCGGGGCGGATCCAGATGCGCTGGCCGATCGCGGCGGCCTGCTGCACGATCCGATTGACGGAGGCGGCGTCCACGACGGTCCGGTCGACAGGCGTGCCGTCGATGTCGTCGAGTCGCAGGATTTCGAAGCGCACGGGCTTCTCCCTTCGTCTGAGTTGATCCTCCACATGGAGAACTGCGTTGCATAGGGGTCCAACGACGTGCACCCTGCAAATGTTCCCTACGCTAAAGAAAATTTTTGGATGGCTAACGACCTGCGGGACGAGGGGTGTGGCGGCCGGGTCCCGGGCGGCGGACAATGAGCCCCGTATGAACGACGCAGACACCCCCGCCCCGGTGACCGAGACCGACACCCGCCCCCACGCCCTGGAGGCCCTGAACGCCCGCCTGGAGCGCACCAATGAGCTCCTGCAGCGGATGCTGGCCGAGGTGGCGAAGACCCCGTCCACACACGCCATCTTCGTCGACGCAGGTTACGTCCATGCTGCGGCCGGGTTGCTGGTGACGGGCACCGAGGACCGGCGCTCCTTCGACCTCGACGCCGAGGGCCTGATCGAGGCCTTCATCGACAAGGCCCGCACGATCTTCGCGGACAGCAGACTGCTCCGCGTCTACTGGTACGACGGGGCCCGCCGCCGCATCCACACCCCCGAGCAGCAGGCCATCGCCGAGCTCCCCGACGTCAAGGTCCGGCTCGGCAACCTCAACGCCAACAACCAGCAGAAGGGCGTCGACTCCCTCATCCGCACCGACCTGGAGTCCCTCGCCCGCCACCGCGCCATCAGCGACGCCGCCCTCGTCGGCGGCGACGAGGACCTCGTCTCGGCCGTCGAGGCCGCCCAGGGCTACGGCGCCCGCGTCCACCTCTGGGGCATCGAGGCCGCCGAGGGGCGCAACCAGGCCGAGGCGCTGCTCTGGGAGGTCGACAGCCAGCGCACCTTCGACCTCGACTTCTGCCGCCCGTACGTCACGCGCCGCCCCGTCACCACGTACGAGAACGAGGGCGAGCCGCCGCCCTCCCGCGAGGAGGTGCGCTTCGTCGGCGCCCAGATCGCCGCGACCTGGCTCGCCGAGCGCGGCCGGGACCGGCTCGCCGAGCTCCTGCCCGGCGCGCCCTATCTGCCCGGGCCGGTCGACCAGGACCTGCTGGTCGAGGCGGAACGCCTGCTCAGCCGCTCGCTGCGCGGCCACGCCTCGCTCCGGCGCTCGCTGCGCGACGGCTTCTGGCAGCACCTCAAGGCGCAGTACTGACCCCGGTGGGGGCGTCCACGCGCTCCCAGAAGCCGACGAGGCGGTCGGTCAGCTCCCGCGGGTGCGACACGTTGGGGGAGTGGCCGGCGCCCGCGACCACCGTGTGGTGCGCGCCGGTGCGGGCGGCCGCCGCGGAGAGGTCGGCCGGCGACCAGACCATCTCGTCCGACCCGTACGCGAAGTGCAGCGGCAGCGGCAGGGCGGCCAGCTGCTCCGTACCGTCCTGACGGTCGAGCAGCAGGCGCCCGGCGCCCGCGAGTTGGGCGATGCGGGTGCGCATCCAGCGACGCCGCAGGAAGGCCGTGAGCTCCGGGGTGTCGCCCGTGTCCGGCTCCTCGCCCCTGCTGTCCAGCCAGCACATCGCCTGCCACACCCGCTCCTTCGACAGCACCGCGAGCGCGGCACGCAGCACCCGCACCCGGATCCGCTGCGGGCGGGCCACGCGGGCGGGGCCCGAGGAGAGCAGGGTCAGGGAGCGGAAGGCGCCCGGCGCGAGGGCGGCCGCCGCGCGGGCCACCAGACCCCCGAAGGAGTGCCCGACCAGGTGCACGGGCCCGTCCCCGAGGGCCGCGGCCTGCGCCACCGCGTCGAGCGCGAGCGCCTTCCGGCGGTAGCCGGCCCGCCCCCGGGGCCCCGGCGTGTCGTTCTGCCCCCGCCCGTCCACCGCCACCGCCCGGTACCCGGCCTCGCTCAGCGGCCCCAGCAGCGCGAGGAAGTCCTCCTTGCTCCCGGTGTACCCGGGCAGCAGCAACACCGTCCCCCGCCGCCCTCCCACCGGCTCCACGTCGAGCACGGCGAACCACCCGCGCGCGGTCTCGATACGGCGGGCACGGGCGCGGGGAGGCAGGACGAGGGAACGGGGCTTGCTCATATCCGGACTGTAACGGGACGGGCCGGGGTCCCGTCGGGCCGTACGGCCGAGGGGGCCGGGCCCCGCGGGGGGGCCGCCGCCCCGCCGGGGGGGGGGGGGGGGGGCGGTGGGGGGGGGGCGCCCCCCGCCTGGTGGGGGGGCGGGGCGGGGCCCGGGGGGGCGGGGGGGGGGGGGGGGCGGGCCGGGGGGGGCCCCCCCCCCCCTCGGCCGTGGTGGGGCGGGGTCAGCTTTCGGGCTGGGCCGCCGCCTTCTTCGTGGTGCGGCGGCGCGGGGCGGCCTTCTTGGGGGCCTCCTCCGTCGCCGGAGCCTCGGCCTCGGCGGCCGCGGCCTTCTTGGTGGTGCGGCGGCGCGCCGGGGTCTTCGGCGCGGAGGCGTCCGGGGCCTCGGCGGCGACGGCCTTCTTGGCCGTGCGGCGACGGGGAGCCTTGGGAGCCTCCTCGGCCGCCGGCGCCTCGACCGCCTCGACGGTCTCGGCGACCGGCTCGGCGACGGCCTTCTTCGCCGTGCGGCGGCGCGGGGCGGCCTTCTTCGGGGCCTCCTCCACGACGGGCTCGGCCACCGGAGCGGCGGCCGGGGCGGCGATGACGATGACCTCGGCCGCCCCGGCGGTCACCGGGGACCCGGCGGGCCGGGTGGCCGCACGGCGGCGGCGCGGCGCGGGCGCCTCCGCGACCGGAGCGGCGACCGGCTCGGCGACCGGGGCCTCGGCCACCGGCGCCTCGGCGGTCACCGGCGAACCGGCGGGCCGACGGGCGGTGCGGCGACGACGCGGTGCGGGGACCTCGGCGACCGGGGTCTCGGCGACCGGGGCGGGCTCCGCCACGGGGGCGGCCTCCACGACCGGCTCGGCGACGGCCTTCACGACCGGTTCGGCGACCGGCTCGGCGACGGCCTTCTTCGCCGTGCGGCGGCGCGGGGCGGCCTTCTTCGGCTCCTCGACGACGACCGGAGCGGCCTCGACGACCGGAGCGGCCTCGACCGGAGCGGCCTCGACGACGGGCGCCTTGACGGAGCGCTCGGCCATCAGCGCGACCGCGGCGGACTCGGGCGTCTGGAACGTCACGGTCTCCTCGACCCGACGCGCCACGGCACGGCGGCGGCGCGGGGCCGGAGCCGGGGCGGCAGCCGGCGCCGCCGGGGTCCGGTCGACCGGAGCGGCCTCCGGACGGGCGGCGGCACGGGTCCGGCGACGGGGGGCCTTCGGCTCCTCGACGACCGGGGCCGGGGCGGCCGGGGCCTCGACGACGGGCGCCTTCACGGCGGGCGCCTCGGCGGCGGCCGGCTCCGTGAAGACCGGCGCCTTGACGGCCTGCGCCTTGACGGCGGTCTGCGCCTTCACGGCGGTCTGCGTCGTGACGGCGGCCGGGGCCTCCGCCTTCGGCTCCTCGACGACCGGGGCCGCCTGGGCCGCGACCGGCACGCCGGCCGGGGCGCCGACGCGGGTGCGGCGACGGCGGCGCGGGGTGCGCGGGGCGGTCTCGTCGCGGGGCTCGTCCGCCGGGGTCTCGACGGCGGGGGCCGCCGCCACGGGGGCGTCGGCGGACTCGCCGCCGCCACGGGTGCGGCGACGCTGACGCGGGGTCCGCGTGCGCTCCGGGCGCTCCTCGGTCTTCTCCGCGGCCTTCGGCCCGCGGCCACGGCGGCCGCCGGGCTCGCCCAGGTCCTCCAGCTCCTCCGCGTTCAGACCCGCGCGGGTCCGCTCGGCGCGGGGCAGGATGCCCTTGGTGCCCGCCGGGATGTCCAGCTCCTCGTAGAGGTGCGGGGACGAGGAGTACGTCTCGACCGGGTCGTGGAAGTCCAGGCCGAGCGCCTTGTTGATGAGCTGCCAGCGCGGGATGTCGTCCCAGTCGACCAGCGTCACCGCCGTGCCCTTCGCGCCCGCGCGGCCGGTGCGGCCCACGCGGTGGAGGAAGGTCTTCTCGTCCTCCGGCGACTGGTAGTTGATGACGTGGGTGACGCCCTCGACGTCGATGCCGCGCGCGGCGACGTCGGTGCAGACGAGCACGTCGACCTTGCCGTTGCGGAAGGCGCGCAGCGCCTGCTCGCGGGCGCCCTGGCCGAGGTCGCCGTGGACGGCGCCGGAGGCGAAGCCGCGGCGCTCCAGCTGCTCGGCGATGTCGGCCGCCGTGCGCTTGGTGCGGCAGAAGATCATCGCGAGCCCGCGGCCGTTGGCCTGCAGGATGCGGGAGACCATCTCCGGCTTGTCCATGTTGTGCGCGCGGTAGACGTGCTGCTTGATGTTGGCGACGGTCACGCCCTCGCCGTCGGGCGAGGTGGCCCGGATGTGCGTGGGCTGCGACATGTAGCGGCGGGCCAGCCCGATGACCGCGCCCGGCATGGTGGCCGAGAACAGCATGGTCTGGCGCTTCGCCGGAAGCATGTTCATGATCTTCTCGACGTCGGGCAGGAAGCCCAGGTCGAGCATCTCGTCGGCCTCGTCGAGGACGAGGACCTTCACGTGCGACAGGTCCAGCTTGCGCTGGCCGGCCAGGTCGAGGAGACGGCCGGGGGTGCCGACGACGACGTCGACGCCCTTCTGGAGCGCCTCGACCTGCGGCTCGTACGCCCGGCCGCCGTAGATGGCGAGCACGCGGACGTTGCGCACCTTGCCGGCGGTCAGGAGGTCGTTGGTGACCTGCTGGCACAGCTCGCGGGTGGGGACGACGACGAGCGCCTGCGGGGCGTCGGTCAGCTCCTCGGGCTTGGCCCGGCCGGCCTCGACGTCCGTCGGGACGGTGACGCGCTCCAGGATGGGGAGGCCGAAACCGAGGGTCTTGCCCGTGCCGGTCTTGGCCTGGCCGATGACGTCGGTGCCGGTGAGGGCGACCGGGAGGGTCATCTCCTGGATGGGGAAGGGGGTGACGATGCCGACGGCCTCCAGGGCCTCGGCCGTCTCAGGGAGGATTCCGAGTTCTCGGAAAGTCGTAGTCAGGGTGCTGCCTCTTCTGTGAGACGCGGTGCGAGGCGAACGAAGGGGGTCTCACCGTGCCGGGATCCTCCGGGGGGATCGTGGAAGATCACCGCCGGGTGGCACGGGACCACTGCCGTCGCTCGAGCGTCGTACCGCTGAGGGTGACCCTTCCGCGGGTCCGCCGGAAGGGCTGTCGGGCCGGAGCCGATCGGGCCACCGACCGGGCATCCTCATTCATGAGTCGGCCCACCGGGTACGTCCGAACGTGCGAAAGCATGTCCGCATACTCAGCAGGCGCCTTATCACTGTACCCCGGATTCGCGCATGTGTGTTGGGGGAAAACGTGATGAGGGCACGGTCACAGTGACTGACCAGGGCCTTCCGGGGCCGCGCGAGCGGGCTATTGTGCGCTTCATGGAGACGCCTGACAACGCCACACCCACCGGGATCGCCGCCAAGGACTGGGCGGAGGCTTCCGCCGAGCCGCAGTACCGCGCCGCCGTGATCGACCTCCTCGGCGCCCTCGCCTACGGAGAGCTCGCGGCCTTCGAGCGGCTCGCCGAGGACGCCAAGCTGGCGCCGAGCCTCGCGGACAAGGCGGAGCTGGCGAAGATGGCCTCGGCCGAGTTCCACCACTTCGAGCGGCTCCGGGACCGCCTCGCGGCCGTCGACGCCGAGCCGACCTCGGCCATGGAGCCCTTCGCGAAGGCGCTCGACGACTTCCACCGCCTGACCGCGCCGTCGGACTGGCTGGAGGGCCTGGTCAAGGCGTACGTGGGCGACTCGATCGCCAGTGACTTCTACCGGGAGGTCGCGGCCCGCCTCGACAGCGACACGCGCGCGCTCGTCCTCGCGGTGCTCGACGACACCGGCCACGGCAACTTCGCGGTGGAGAAGGTCCGCGCGGCGATCGAGGCCGACCCGCGCGTCGGCGGCCGGCTCGCGCTCTGGGCGCGCCGCCTGATGGGCGAGGCGCTCTCCCAGGCCCAGCGGGTGGTCGCCGAGCGCGACGCGCTGTCGACGATGCTGGTCGGCGGCGTGGCGGACGGCTTCGACCTCGCGGAGGTCGGCCGGATGTTCTCCCGGATCACCGAGGCGCACACCAAGCGCATGGCGGCGCTGGGTCTCGCGGCCTGACGCCCTCCGGGCGGGTGCGCCGGTCAGGCAGCGGCTGATCGGCGCAGCCGGCGCGGGGCCGGGCGGATCAGCAGCGAGAGCAGCACCGCCGCCACCGCCACGGCGCCGATCAGGGTGGCGAGGAAGTGGCCGGGGCCGAGCGCCCCGTGGGTGACGAGCGCACCGAACACCCCGCCGAGCGCGCCGGTGGCGAGGACTCTTCCCCGGACGGGGAGGCGGTCGGCAAGACGCTGGACGGCGGCCCAGGCCAGGGCGAAACCGAGCAGCGCGGAACCGAGGGCTTCCAGGATCACGGCGGATCACCTCGCGAGGGGTGCGGGGCGGGTGGTGCGGTCATGGCCGTCCTACCCCCGGCATCCGGAAAGCAATCCTCCCGTACGCCCTGACGTGGGACTATCAGGACGACGAGCAGACGAGAGGCCCGGTGGACCGAAGCGGTCCACCGGGCCTCTCCCGTCAGATCCCGGGGTTCAGAGCGCGCCGAAACCCACGCGGCGCACGGCGGGCTCGCCGAGCTCCACGTACGCGATCTTCGCGGACGGGACGAGGACCTTGCGGCCCTTCTCGTCCGAGAGGCTCAGGAGCTCCGTCTTGCCGCCCAGCGCGTCGGCGACCGCGCGCTCGATTTCCTCGGCGGACTGCCCGCTCTCCAGAACGATCTCCCGGGGTGCGTGCTGCACGCCGATCTTGACCTCCACGGCTATGTCCCTCCGAACGGTCAGCGTTGCGCGAATACCCGCGCCGTACGCTGCACACATTAGCCCGGTGAGGGGACCCGCACGGGTCAGCCGCCGCACGCCAGGAGCGAACAGCCTCCGGGAATGCTCAGTGGCCCTCGGCGCTGAGCTGACCCTCCACCGGGTGCAGCGGGAAGCCCGCGATGCCGCGCCAGGCGAGCGAGGTGAGCAGACCGACCGCCTTGTCGCGGGGGATGCCCGACCCGCTCGACAGCCAGTAGCGGGCCACGACCTGGGAGACGCCGCCGAGACCGACGGCGAGCAGCATGGACTCGTCCTTCGACAGGCCGGTGTCCTCGGCGATCACGTCGGAGATGGCCTCGGCGCACTGGAGGCTGACCCGGTCCACGCGCTCGCGTACGGCGGGCTCGTTGGTCAGGTCGGACTCGAAGACGAGACGGAACGCGCCGCCCTCGTCCTCGACGTACGCGAAGTACGCGTCCATCGTCGCCGCGACCCGGAGCTTGTTGTCCGTGGTGGAGGCCAGCGCCGTGCGCACGGCGAGCAGGAGGGACTCGCAGTGCTGGTCGAGCAGGGCGAGGTAGAGCTCCAGCTTTCCGGGGAAGTGCTGGTACAGCACCGGCTTGCTGACGCCGGCCCGCTCGGCGATGTCGTCCATCGCGGCGGAGTGGTACCCCTGGGCGACGAAGACCTCCTGGGCCGCGCCGAGCAGCTGGTTCCGTCGGGCACGTCGCGGCAGGCGCGTGCCCCGAGGGCGTGCTGCCTCTGTCTGCTCGATGGCGCTCACGCGGCCTCCCAAAAATCGATCCATGCGCACTGTCGCGACGCGCCGCCATCGTACTTTTGGGTAACCCGGCTGTGCGCGGTGCGAACGCAGAATTTCACGGACCGGACGCCTTGGTCGACAGTCACTTCAAGATTAAACCGAACAAATCAGCGGGAGCCGCCTGCTCAGCGGTAGTCGTCCTCGTCCAGGGCGACCACCCGCGCCTGTTCGGACGCGTCGGCCTCGTTCGCCGAATCGCGCTCCAGATGGGTGGGCTGCTCGTCCTCGCGCTGCTGCAGTTCGGTGTGCTGTTCGGCGGCGTCCGCCTCCGGGATCTCCTGGTCCAGCACGACGTCCTCTTCCTCGGTGAATGTGTCCGGCTCGCTCGGATCGGCAGTCATGGGGTTCCTTCCGGGGACGCGGGTCGCGGTGCTCCCGATGGCCCTCTCTCCGAGCCTAGGAGCGAACGCGCCATGCCGCACACGCACCTGTGACCGCACCCACACGCGTCGGCGCGTGATCGTCTCGTAATATTGCGGCCATGTCCTCGACCGAGCTGCCGGAAACCCGGACCGCCGACGCACCGACCGCGTCGCGGGCCCGCGCCGTACGGGTCGCCGACGGCGAGGAGCTCCGCTCCGTCGCGCTGCCCGGACTCACCCTCACCGTGCGCGCCCGTCCGGGGAACCGGCCCGGACTGCCGCCCGCGCTGTACGTCCACGGCCTCGGCGGCTCCTCGCAGAACTGGTCCGACCTCATGCCGCTGCTCGCGGACGTCGTGGACGGCGAGGCGGTCGACCTGCCGGGCTTCGGCGACTCCCCGCCGCCGGACGACGGCAACTACTCCGTCACCGGGCACGCCCGCGCCGTCATCCGGCTCCTGGACTCCGCCGGCCGCGGACCGGTCCACCTCTTCGGCAACTCGATGGGCGGCGCCGTCGCCACCCGCGTCGCCGCCGTCCGGCCCGACCTGGTCCGCACCCTCACCCTCGTCTCCCCGGCCCTGCCCGAGCTGCGCGCCCAGCGCACCGCCTGGCCGACCGCGCTGCTCGCGGTGCCGGGCATCGCCTCCTTCTTCGCGAAGCTCACCAAGGACTGGACGGCCGAGCAGCGGGTCAGGGGCGTCCTCTCGCTCTGTTACGGGGACCCTGGCCAGGTCACCGAGGAAGGCTTCCGGCACGCCGTCGAGGAGATGGAGCGGCGCCTGGAGCTCCCCTACTTCTGGGACGCCATGGCCCGTTCCTCGCGCGGCATCGTCGACGCGTACACCCTCGGCGGGCAGCACGGGCTGTGGCGGCAGGCCGAGCGGGTCCTCGCCCCGACGCTCCTCGTCTACGGTGGGCGCGACCAGCTCGTCTCGTACCGGATGGCCCGCAAGGCCGCCGCCGCCTTCCGCGGCTCGCGCCTGCTGACCCTCCCCGAGGCGGGGCACGTGGCGATGATGGAGCACCCGGAGACGGTCGCCCAGGCCGTCCGGGACCTGATCGCCGACAGCGGCGGGAGCTGATCCGGGGCGTGGGACGACATAGCCGCAAGGGCTCCGCGCCCTCGACGCCCGACACCGGGCCCCCGCCGGCCCCCGCCCCGGCGACCCCGCCCCCCGGCACCGGCCGCCGCCGCAGGCCCCCGACCGCCCCCGGCCAGGAGACCACCTCGACGACGGGGTACGGCACCCCGGCGTACGGCACCCCCGCGCACGGCACCCCCCAGTACGGGACCCCGGCGAAGGGGACCCCGGTGTACGGCACTCCCGCGCACGGTGTCCCGCAGTACGGGGCTCCGGCGAAGGGGGCCCCGGGACACGGCACCCCAACGCAGGGCTCGCCGGCCCAGGGCACCCCCGGGTCCCGCGCGCCGCGCCACGCGACTCCCGCGCACGGTGTCCCGCAGTACGGGGCTCCGGCGAAGGGGACCCAGGGACACGGCACCCCGGCGCAGGGCGCGTCGGCCCAAGGCGCCCCCGGGTCCCGTCCCCCGCGCCATGCGACTCCCGCGCACGGAACCCCGCAGTACGGGACCCCCGCGCACGGAACTCCCCAGTACGAGGGCACCCCCGCGTACGTCGGCGGGGCCTCCCGTGCGGTCGGTGCCCCCGCGCGCGGTGTTCCCGGCTACGGGACGTCCGTGCGGGGTGGGCATCCGCAGCATGACGAGGTGTCCGGTGTGCGGCCCGGGCCGGTGGGGCCGCGGCGGCGGGTCGCCGAGGTCGAGGTCGGAGGCGAACAGGCCGATGTCCAGGCGCCGTTCATTCCGGGGCCCCGCCGGGAGGACGAGCCCGAGGCGGAGGCGCAGGGGGGCCGGGGTGGGCTCGGGCGGACGTTGACCGGTGTGGCGGCGGCCGCCGTCGCCACGGTGCTCGCCGTGGTCGTCGCGGGGCAGGTCGCCGGCCGGGAGGAGAAGCCGTCCGCGGCCCGTGCCGCGGAGGGGGCGGCCGAGCGGCCGACGGACGACACGGGCGCGTCGCGCTCCGACGACCGGGCCGTCGTCCCGGTGGAGCCGGCGCCCGCCGTCACCCCGCCGACGTACGAGCAGCTGATGACCCGGCAGTTCCCGATCGACCCGAAGCTGAAGGGCTCCGGGGAGTTCGAGGCCGTGCCGGGCCTGGCGAAGGCGCCCGGCAAGGGGCGGCTGATCCGCTACCGGGTCGACGTCGAGAAGGGGATCGGTCTCGACGGGAAGCTGTTCGCCGACGCCGTGCAGAAGACCCTCAACGACAAGCGCAGCTGGTCCGGCCGGGGCGAGATGACCTTCGAGCGGATCTCCAGCGGCGAGCCGGAGTTCGTGATCACGCTCGCCAGTCCGGGGACGACCGGCGAATGGTGCAAGAAGTCCGGGCTCGACACCACCGTCGACAACGTCTCCTGCGACTCGGCCTCCACCGAGCGCGTGATGATCAATGCCTTCCGCTGGGCGCAGGGCTCGGTCACCTTCGGTCCGAAGGCGATGTACGCCTATCGCCAGATGCTCATCAACCACGAGGTCGGACACCGGCTCGGGCACGGGCACGTGAGCTGTCGCACCGAGGGCGCGCTCGCTCCCGTGATGCAGCAGCAGACGAAGTCCCTGGACATCGACGGGATCAAGTGCCGACCCAACCCCTGGGTGTATCCGACGAGTTGACGGGCCGTCCGAAACCCTCGTGTCCACATTTCGGGACGGGCGTCTCAGAATGACGGGCATGCGCGTTGACATCGCTCACGCGTTCGTCCATATTTCTCGGCATGTCGCACCGCCACGCCGTTTCCGATAGCGCCGCCCTTGAGCTGGCGCTCTTCGGCGTGACCGGACACACCGTCGCCGACATTCTCTGTAGCTGACGCCGCCCGAGCGCTCGTCGGCCTTTTCCTTTTCTCGCCGCGCCCGGGTTTTCTCGCTCCCGCAGGCGCCGGCCTCCCTTTCGGGTTTTTCCCGTGCCTGCGGAATTCTCTTTCCCTTTTCCGCAGTTCACCCCGAGAGGTCTCCTTCCGATGCGTCATTCGTCCGTCATCTCGCGCCGCGTGGCAGCGGCCGCCGTCAGTGTCGTCCTGGCCTCGGGCGCCGCCGCCTGCGGCCCCGAGGACGCCGGCGCCAAGGGCGGTACCTCCGGCAAGGCCGCGGAAGCCCCGCAGAAGGGCGGCACGCTCACCGTCCTCAACAAGGAGGCCCAGAGCGACTTCGACCCGGCCCGCCTCTACACCTCCGGCGGCGGCAACGTCCCCTCCCTCGTCTTCCGCACGCTCACCACCCGCAACCGCGAGGCGGGCGCCGCCGGCACCCAGGTCGTCCCCGACCTCGCCACCGACATCGGCCGCCCCAACAAGGACGCCACCGAGTGGACGTACACGCTGAAGGAGGGCCTGAAGTTCGAGGACGGGACGCCCATCACCAGCGCCGACATCAAGTACGGCATCGAGCGCTCCTTCGCGGCCGAACTCTCCGGCGGCGCCCCCTACCTGCGCGACTGGCTCGTCGGCGGCGACACCTACCAGGGCCCGTACAAGGACAAGAAGGGCCTCGCGTCGATCGTCACCCCCGACGCCCGGACCATCGTCTTCAAGCTGAAGAAGCCCGAGGGCGAGTTCCCGTTCCTCGCCACCCAGACCCAGTTCGCCCCCGTCCCGAAGGCCAAGGACGCCGGCGCGAAGTACGAGGAGCACCCCGTCTCCTCCGGCCCGTACAAGGTCGTGAAGAACGAGAACGACGGCGAGCACCTCGTCCTGGAGCGCAACGAGCACTGGGACCCGAAGACCGACGAGGAGCGCAAGGCCTACCCGGACAAGATCGACGTCAGGTCCGGGCTCGACGAGGCCGTCATCAACCAGCGCCTCGCCTCCTCCTCCGGCGCCGACTCCGCCGCCCTCACCACCGACACCAACCTCGGCCCCGCCGAACTCGCCCAGATCGGCTCCGACAAGGAGCTCGCCTCCCGCGTCGGCACCGGCCACTTCGGCTTCACCAACTACATCGCCTTCAACCCGAAGGTGAAGCCCTTCGACAACCCGAAGGTCCGCCAGGCCATCGCGTACGCGGTCAACCGCACCAGCGTCGTCAACGCCGCCGGCGGCTCCGCGCTCGCCGAGCCCGCCACCACCTTCCTGCCCGAGCAGAAGGCCTTCGGCTACACGCCGTACGACCACTTCCCGGCCGGGAAGACGGGCGACCCGGAGAAGGCCGAGCAGCTGCTCAAGGAGGCCGGCTACCCCAACGGGCTGACCGTCACCCTGCTGCACTCCACCGCCCAGAACCGCACCACCAGCCCCGAGATCGCCACCGCCGTCCAGGAGGCCCTCGGCAAGGCCGGCATCACCGTCAAGCTCGACGGGCAGGAGCCCAACTCCTTCAACGAGAAGCGGTGGAGCGTCAAGGACGCCCCCGGCTTCTTCCTCTCCCGCTGGGGCGCCGACTGGCCGGCCGGCGGCCCGTTCCTCGCGCCGATCTTCGACGGACGCCAGATCGTCACCAACGGCTCCAACTACAACCACGCGCAGCTGAACGACCCGGCGGTCAACAAGGAGATCGACGAGATCAACAAGCTGACCGACCACACGGCCGCCGCCGCCCGCTGGGGCGCCCTCGACAAGAAGATCGGCGAGCTGGCCCTCGACGTGCCCCTCTTCCACCCGGTCTACAAGCAGCTCGTCGGCAAGGACGTCAAGAACGTCGTCATCAGCGACTGGACCGGCGTCCTCGACATCTCGCAGGTCGCGGTCAAGTGACCGCGCTGACCGACGCCCCGGCGCCCGTGGCGGGCCTCCCCGCCACGGGCGCCGCCCGGCAGGTGTGGCGACGGCTGCGCACCCGCCCGGCCGCCCTCGCCTCCGCCGCCGTCCTCCTCCTGCTCGTCCTCCTCGCCCTCGCCGCGCCGCTGCTCGCCGCGCTGGAGGGCCAGGACCCGCACGCGTACCACGACGACCTCGTCGACTCCGCCCGGGGCGGCGTCCCGTACGGCGCCTTCGGCGGGGCGAGCGCCGACCACTGGCTCGGCGTCGAACCCGGCACCGGCCGCGACCTGTTCGTCCGGCTCCTGTACGGCGCCCGGATCTCGCTGCTCGTCGCCGTCGGCGCCACCGCCGTCCAGATCCTCATCGGCGTCCTCGTCGGCCTCGCCGCCGGGCTCGGCAGCCGGTGGCTCGACGGGCTCCTCAGCCGCCTCACCGACGTGCTCGTCGCCCTGCCGATGCTGATCCTCGCCCTCGCGCTGACCGCGGTCGTCCCGCGCGACTTCCCCCGGCCGCTGCTCCTCGTCCTCGTCATCGGGCTGCTCGGCTGGTCCTACGTCTCCCGGATCGTGCGCGCCCAGACCCTCACCCTCAGGAGCCTCGACTTCGTCGCCGCCTCCCGGCTCACCGGCTCCGGGCGGTGGCGGACCGCCCGCAGGGAACTGCTGCCCTCGCTCGCCGCGCCCGTCATCACCTACGCGGCGATCTCCTTCCCCACCAACATCGTCGTCGAGGCCTCCCTCTCCTTCCTCGGGGTGGGCGTCACCCCGCCCACCCCCTCCTGGGGACAGATGCTGTCGACGGCCCAGACCTGGTTCCGGGCCGACCCCGCGTACGTCCTGCTCCCCGCCGGACTGCTCTTCGTCACCGTGCTCGCCTTCACCGTCCTCGGCGACGCCGTCCGCACGGCCCTCGACCCCCGCGAGGCGAGCCGGCTGCGCGTGGGCACCCGTAAGGAGACCGACCGATGACCCGCTTCGTCCTCAAGCGGCTCGCGGGTGCCGCGCTCGTCCTGCTGACGCTCTCGGTCCTCGTGTACGCCCTCTTCTACCTGGCGCCCGGCGACCCCGCCCGGCTGGCCTGCGGCGAGCGCTGCAACCCCCAGCAGATCGCCCAGGTGCGCGAGCAACTCGGCCTGAAAAGCAGCGTGTTCAGCCAGTACCTGCACTTCCTCCAGGGCGTGTTCGCCGGCCGCGACTACTCCACCGGCACCGCCGTCGTCCACTGCGACGCGCCCTGCCTCGGCCTCTCGTACCAGAACGACCAGCAGGTCACCCAGCTGATCCTGGAGCGCCTCCCGGCCACCGCGTCCCTCGCGCTCGGGGCCATGGTCGTCTGGCTCCTCGTCGGCGTCGGCACCGGACTCCTCTCGGCACTCCGGCGGGGCGGCATCACCGAGCGCGCCCTGACCGTGCTCACCCTCGCCGGGACCGGCACGCCCGTCTTCATCCTCGGGCTGCTGCTCCTCATGGCCGTCTGCGCCTACCTCCAGTGGCTGCCCTTCCCCTCGTACGTGCCGTTCGGCGACGACCCCGAGCAGTGGGCCTGGAACATGCTGCTGCCCTGGGTCACCCTCGGCTTCTTCGAGTCCGCCAAGTACGCCCGTCTTACCCGGAGTTCCACCCTGGAGACGCTCGCCGAGGACCACATCCGCACCTTCCGCGCCTACGGGGTGGGGGAGCGGTCCGTCGTCACCCGCCACGCGCTGCGCGGCGCCGTCCCGCCGGTCATCGCGGTCAGCGCCGTCGACCTCGGCTCGATGTTCGGCGGGGCCGTGCTCACCGAGTCCCTCTTCGGCATCCCCGGGCTCGGCAAGACCCTCCTCGACGGGGTCCGCACGATCGACCTGCCCGTGGTGGTCGGCGTCGTCCTGGTGATGGGCGCGACCGTCGTCCTCGCCAACGTCCTCGCGGACCTGCTGTACGCGGCCGCCGACCGAAGGGTGGTCCTGGCGTGACCACGTCCCCGCTGGTGGAAGTCAGCGACCTGACCGTCGAGTTCGAAGGCGGCACCCGGGCCGTCGACGGGCTCTCCTTCACCCTCGGCGAGGGCCGCGCGCTCGCCCTCGTCGGCGAGTCCGGCAGCGGCAAGTCCACCGTCGCCGGCGCCCTCCTCGGCCTCCACCGGGGCACCGGCGCGCGGGTCGGCGGCACCGTGCGGGTCGGCGGCATCGACGTCGCCACCGCCGGCCCCGCCGAGCTGCGGCGGCTGCGCGGCGGGGTCGCGGCCATGGTCTTCCAGGACCCGCTGTCCGCCCTGGATCCGTACTACGCCGTCGGCGACCAGATCGCCGAGGTATATCGGATCCATCATTCTGGATCCGATATCCAGCAGCTTGGATCCAACATCCATAAGCCTGGATCCAAGCTTCATAAGCCTGGATCCTGGATCCACCGTCCTGGATCCAGGAAGGCCGCCCGCGCCCGCGCCATCGAGGCCCTCGACCGCGTCGGCATCCCCGACGCGGCCCGCCGCTCCCGCTCCCGCCCCCACGAGTTCAGCGGCGGCATGAGGCAGCGCGCCCTCATCGCCATGGCCCTCGCCTGCGAGCCGAAGCTCCTCGTCGCCGACGAACCCACCACCGCCCTCGACGTCACCGTGCAGGCCCAGATCCTCGACCTGCTGCACGAACTGCGGCGCGAGACCGGCACCGCGCTGCTCCTCGTCACCCACGACGTCGGCGTGGCCGCCGAGAGCGTCGACGAGGTGCTCGTCATGCGCGACGGACGCGAGGTCGAGCGCGGACCCGTCGCCGGGGTGCTCGGCGCGCCCTCGGAGCCGTACACGCGCGCGCTGCTCTCGGCCGTGCCCCGGCTCGACGGACCGGCCCGGACCCCCTCGGCGCAGGGGAAGGGGGAGACCCTGCTCGAAGCGGTGGACCTGCGGCGGGAGTTCGGGCGGGGCAAGGGCAGGGTGACCGCCGTCGACGGGGTCTCCCTCACCGTCCGCGCCGGCGAGACCCTCGGCGTCGTCGGGGAGTCCGGCAGCGGCAAGACCACCCTCGGCCGGATGCTCGTCCGGCTCCTCGACCCCACCGGCGGCGAACTCCGGTACGGGGACAAGGAGATCGGCGCCCTGTCCGAGCGGGAGCTGCGCCCGTACCGCCACGAGCTCCAGATGGTCTTCCAGGACCCGGTCTCCTCCCTCAACCCGCGCCGCTCCGTCGGCGAGTCGATCGCCGACCCGCTGCGCGTGGCGGGGGAGCGGGACGAGACCCGGATACGGGGACGGGTGCGGGAACTGCTCGACCGGGTGGGGCTCGACCCCGACCGGTACGAGGCCTACCCGCACGAGTTCAGCGGCGGCCAGCGCCAGCGCGTCGGCATCGCCCGCGCGCTCGCCGCCGAACCGCGCCTGATCGTCTGCGACGAACCCGTCTCCGCGCTCGACGTCACCACCCAGGCCCAGGTGACCGCCCTGCTCGCCGAGCTCCAGGCCGAACTCGGCCTCGGACTGGTCTTCATCGCCCACGACCTCGCGGTCGTCCGCCAGGTCAGCGACCGGGTCGCGGTCATGCGCGGGGGCCGGATCGTCGAGCAGGGCACCGTCGGCGAGGTGTACGGGGCGCCCCAGGACCCGTACACCCGGCAGCTGCTCGCCGCCGTCCCCTCGCTCGACCCGGTCCTCGCGGCGGAGCGCCGGGAGCGGCGCCAGGAGCTGGCCGCCGCCTGACCCTCCGTGAGCGTTCCGCCGCGTAGCGCGACAGAACGCGACCGGGGTGGGAAAGTTACGTGCATTCACCCCTTCCGGTGGTGCGACGGACAACCGTCCGTCGCACCACCGGTGTCTCCGCTTACGTTCCTCCCGATGCGAGTCACCGGGCCGACGGTGACCGCCGGCAAGGGAGATCGGGGGTGCGCGCGTGCGGATCGGACTGCTCGCGGAGGGTGGCTACCCGTACGCCACCGGTGAGTCCGGACGGTGGTGCGAGCGGCTCGTACGCGGGCTCGGGCAGCACCAGTTCGACCTCTACGCCCTCGGCCGGACCGGCACCCCGCTGCCCCTGCCGCCGAACGCCCGCGTCGCCGGCGCCGCCTCGGAGCGGCAGGGACCCGGTGAGCACCGCACCTCCCGCCGGGCCTACGGACGCCACGAGCGGCGCCGCTTCGTCGAGGCCTACCACCGGCTCGCCACCGGCCTCTGCGCCGAGGACGACGAGCCTTCCCACGGCGACGGACCTGAGACCTCCTCCACCGGGGCCCCCTTCACCGGCACCTCCCCCGCCGCCGCCTCCTTCGCCGACGGTCTCTACGCCCTCGCCGAACTCGCCCGCGAACGCGGCGGACTGCCCGGCGCGCTCCGCTCCGACGATGCCGTCCGCGCCCTGGAGTCCGCCTGCCGTGCGCCCGGCGCACGCCGGGGCGCGGCCGCCGCCGGACTCCGCGACCACCTCGCCTTCGCCGAGCACCTGGAGCGGGCCCTGCGCCCCCTCTCCCTCGACTGGTACGGGGAGGAGGCGCTCGGCGCGGCCGACCTCTGCCACGCCGCCGCCGGAGGCACCACCGCCCTCCCCGGCCTGCTGGCCAAACGCTTCTTCGGCACCCCGCTGCTCGTCACCGAGTACGGCGTACCGCTGCGCGCCCACTACCTCTCGGCAGCCGGCGCCGACCGCTCCGCCCCCCTCCGCACCCTGCTCGCCGCCCTCCACGGCCGGCTCGCCGCCGAGATCTACGGGCAGGCCGCCCTCCTCACCCCCGGCAACGCCCACGCCCGCCGCTGGCAGGAGAAGTGCGGTGCCGACCGGGCCCGCATCCGCACCGTCCACCCCGGCATGGCCGCCGACCGCTTCGCCGAGGTCGGCGAGGACGAGGAGAGCGGCGACCCCGCCACCCTCGTCTGGGTCGGCCGCGTCGAACCCGCCAAGGACCTCATCGGCCTCCTCCACGCCTTCGCCGAGATCAGGGCCCGGCAGCCCGACGCCCGGCTGCGGATCGTCGCCGTGCCCGCCCGCGAACCGGCCGCCGGCGCGTACCTCACGTACTGCAAGGGGCTCGCGGCCCAGCTCTTCCCCGACGAGGCGGCCGGGGCGCACGCCGTCGGCGAGAACCCCGTCACCTTCGAGGAGCTCGGCGGCCCCGAGGCGCCCACCCTGGAGGACACCTACGCCTCGGGCGCGCTCGTCGTCATGTCGAGCCTCGTCGAGGGCTTCCCCGCGAGCCTCGTCGAAGCGATGTTCTGCGCACGGGCCACCGTCTCCACCGACGTCGGCGCCGTCGTCGAGATCATCGGCGGCACCGGCCTCGTCGTCCCCCCGCGCAACCCCCGGGCGCTCGCCGACGCCTGCCTCGCGCTGCTCCGCGACCCCGAGCGGCGCCACCGGCTCGGCGCCGCGGCCCGCGCCCGCGCGCTCGAACTCTTCACGGTCGAACAGAACCTCGCCGCCTTCCGCGGCATCTACCTCGAACTCCTCTCCCGCGCGCCGGTGCGCCACCGCCCCGGGGACGGCGTCCCCTTCGCCCACCCGGCCGAGGCCCATGTGCCGGGCAGCTGGGCGCCCAAGGCCGTGACCGCGGGGACAGGAGCCCCCGATGCCTGAAGGAGGCACCCCCATGCGCGGCTCCGCCGCCCCGACGAGCCCCGGAGCCTGGGACGCCCGCTCCGAAGCCCTCCTCGGCACCCCCGCCCTCACGCCGTCCGGCACCCTCGACCTGCGCGCCCCCGCCCCCGAGGACCCCGTCGAGGCCGCCCCCTCCGGGATAGCCCCGACCCCGGGGACGGCCTGGACCGCCCCGGAACCGACGCCGGACACCCCGGAACCGGCGGATGCCGTGGTGGGTGCCGCGCCCGGCGCGGGCGGTGAGCCGGAGGCGGCCGCGGCGCACGCCCCGGGACCCGCCCCCGCCGCCCGGCCCTCCGTCTCCGTCCCCGCGGCGCCCGGCCCCGCTCCCACCGCCTCCCGCCCCCGTCGCGGAACCGCCGACCCCGTGAAAGTCCTCATGCACCGGCACCGGGAGCTCTGCGAGCGGGCCGTCGACCCGCTGGAGATCGCGGCGGGGCTTGAGGCGCAGGGGTTCACCGACCGGACCGCCGCGCGGTTCCGGCACCGGGACGTGTTCTCGCTGGCGGAGGAGCTGTACGCGCGCGTGCCGCGCGGGCAGGAGAAGCCCGCGGCCGCCGCGGAGCCGGAGGGGGCGCGGGCGCCCTGGGTGCTCGCCTCGCTCGCTCCCGGCGGGGTCGCCGGGCTGGCCGGGATCGGACTCGCCCTCAGCTACGGGCCGGTGCGCCTCGCCGTGGGGGCGGCCGGGGCGCTCGCCCTCGGCGGGGCACTGGTCCTCGCCGTCCGCCGGGGCCCGCTGCGCGCCCCCGACGGCGGGACCGTCCCCGCCGCCGGGCTCTGGACCCTCTGGCTCCTGGCGTACGCGGCCGGCGGCGACGGACTCCTGGAGGAGGTCCTCAGCGGCGGCCCCGACGGGCCCTGGCGGCTCACCCCCGCCCCCCTCCTGGCCCTCGCCCTCGCCGTCGCCCCCGCCGCCTGGGGCGCCCACCTCTTCGCCCGCCGGGCCCGCCGCCGGATCGCCGACAGCCGGGGCCTCGCCGACTTCGCCGCCGCCACCCGGCCACTGCTCCTCGGCACCGTGACCCTCCAACTCCTCGCCCTCACCGCCCTGCTCGCCCTCACCGGGTTCAGCCCCGGCGCCCTCGCCCTCGGCGCGCTCCTGCTGCTCGCCCGGCTGCTCACCGTCCACGGCTTCCCCGAGACGGCCTCCGCCGCCCTCGGCGCGGCCAGTGCCGGCGAGGCCCTCGCCCTCGCGAGCGTCCTCGCCGCCCGCCTGCCCCTCCCCGGCTTCGACGCGCTCGCCACCCCGGCGCGCGCCCTCGTCGCGGCCTGGGGCCCCGGGGCCGTACCCACCCTCGTCTGCGGCGCCGCCGCGCTCGGCCTGCTGGCCCACGCGACCGGCGCCCTCGCCCGGGCCTCCGCCCACGTCACGCCCTGAACCACCCGCCCACCCGCGGAGCCGACGCCGCGGGCGTGCCCGTCACCTCTCTCTCATCACCGCAAGGAGACCGAAGACCATGACCCCTCAAGCCCAAGCACCGGCCGGTCGGCACGTAGGGGCCGCACGATGAGGGTGCTACTGCTCGGAGCCAACGGCTTCATCGGCCGCTTCGTCGCCGACCGGCTGCTCGCCGACCCGGCCGTCCACCTCACCGCGCTCGGCCGGGGCGACGACGCCGACGTCCGCTTCGACCTCGCCTCCGGCAGCCCCGGCGCGCTCACCCGCTTCCTGGACGCCGTCCACCCCGGGGTCGTCGTCAACTGCGCCGGAGCCACCCGCGGCGGCGCCCGCGAGCTGACCCGGCACAACACCGTCGCCGTCGCCACCGTCTGCGAGGCCCTGCGCCGCAGCGGCTGCGGGGCCAGGCTCGTCCAGGTCGGCTGCGCCTCCGAGTACGGGCCGAGCCAGCCCGGCTCCTCCACGGCCGAGGACGCGATCCCGCGCCCCGGCGGCCCGTACGGCGTGTCCAAGCTCGCCGCGACCGAACTCGTCCTCGGCTCCGGGCTCGACGCCGTCGTCCTGCGCGTCTTCTCCCCGGTCGGCCCCGGCACCCCCGCCGGCTCCCCGCTCGGCCGCCTCGCCGAGGCGATGCGCCGCGCGATGCAGGCCGGGGACGGCGAGCTCAAGCTCAGCGGCCTCGGCGTGCAGCGGGACTTCGTCGACGTACGGGACGTGGCGCGGGCCGTCCACGCCGCCTCCCTCTCCGCCGCCCAGGGCGTCGTCAACATCGGCACCGGCCGCGCCGTCCGGCTCCGGGACGCCGCCGCCGTCCTCGCCAGGGTCGCGGGCTACGCCGGCAACCTGCACGAGCTGGACGGCCCGCACGGCATCCCGCAGCGGCCCATGATCGGAGCCCCCCGCACCGAGGGGACCATCGCCGACCAGCTGGCCTCCGCCCCGTACCCGTACCCCGACGGCTGCGGACCCTGGCAGCAGGCCGACGTCCGCACCGCCCGCGACCGGCTCGGCTGGCGGCCCCGGATCAACCTGGAGGAGTCCCTCGCCGACATCTGGATGGAGGCGGCGTGTCGCATCTGACGACGCCCACGGCCACCGGGGCCGTCCGGGCGCTGGGCTTCGGCGTCCCCGGCTACGCCCATCCGCTGCTCGCCCCCGTCGAATGGGCCGAGCTGACCCGCCCCGGGACCCCCCTGCACTGGGCGGTGCTCAACGTGGCGGAGGGCCCGGGGACCCGGCCGGACCCGCACTGCCTGGAGGCGGCCGGGAAGCTCCGTGACGCCGGGGTCAAGGTCCTCGGGCACCTGGACCTGGCGTACGGCTCCCGGCCCTTCGGGGAGCTCGTCTCGGACGCCCACCGCTTCCTCGACTGGTACAAGGTCGGCGGCTTCTACCTGGACAGGGCCCCCGCGGACCGGGCGGACCTGGCCGGGACGCGGCGGCTGACCGCGACCCTGGAGGCCGTCCTCGGCGGCGAGGCCCACCTCGTCCTCGGCCACGGCACCCACCCCCACCCGGGGTACGCCGAGACCGCCGACCAGCTGGTGACCTTCGCCGGCTCCTGGGCGGACTACCGCTGGTCGCAGGTGGCGGAGTGGACCGCCGCGTACACGGAGGCCAAGTTCGTCCACCTCGTCCACGGCGTCCCGCGCACCCACCTCGACGAGGCCCTGCGGATCGCACGCTGGCAGGGGGCGGGGACGATCTTCTTCACCGACCGCGCCGGCCGCCCGGGACAAAACGACCAATTCCATACCCTGCCCGGCTACTGGGACGAAATCGTCTCGCGGATTGGACCGGGTGTCTCGGAATGAGAAGGGGCGTGGCAGTGTTACGGGGAGAACAACCGTACTGACATACCGACCACCGGAGTCCCCGTGTCGCTGCCACCCCTGGTCGAGCCGGCTGCCGAGCTCACCGTAGACGAGGTCCGCAGGTACTCCCGCCACCTGATCATCCCGGACGTCGGGATGGACGGGCAGAAGCGGCTGAAGAACGCCAAGGTGCTGTGTGTGGGCGCCGGCGGCCTCGGTTCCCCGGCCCTGATGTACCTGGCCGCCGCCGGCGTGGGCACGCTCGGCATCGTGGAGTTCGACGAGGTCGACGAGTCGAACCTCCAGCGCCAGATCATCCACAGCCAGGCCGACATCGGCCGCTCCAAGGCGGAGTCCGCGAAGGACTCGGTCCTCGGCATCAACCCGTACGTGAACGTGATCCTTCACGAGGAGCGGCTCGAGGCCGACAACGTGATGGAGATCTTCGGCCAGTACGACCTGATCGTCGACGGCACCGACAACTTCGCCACGCGCTACCTGGTGAACGACGCCTGCGTGCTGCTGAACAAGCCGTACGTCTGGGGCTCCATCTACCGCTTCGACGGCCAGGCCTCCGTGTTCTGGTCCGAGTACGGCCCCTGCTACCGCTGCCTCTACCCGGAGCCCCCGCCGCCGGGCATGGTCCCCTCCTGCGCCGAGGGCGGCGTCCTGGGCGTGCTGTGCGCGTCCATCGGCTCCATCCAGGTCACCGAGGCCATCAAGGTCCTGGCCGGCGTGGGCGACCCGCTGGTCGGCCGCCTGATGATCTACGACGCCCTGGAGATGCAGTACCGCCAGGTCAAGGTCCGCAAGGACCCCAACTGCGCGGTCTGCGGCGAGAACCCGACCGTCACCGAGCTCATCGACTACGAGGCCTTCTGCGGCGTCGTGTCCGAGGAGGCCCAGGAGGCGGCGCTCGGCTCGACGATCACTCCCAAGCAGCTCAAGGAGTGGATCGACGCCGACGAGAAGATCGACATCATCGACGTCCGCGAGCCGAACGAGTACGAGATCGTCTCGATCCCGGGCGCGCGCCTGATCCCGAAGAACGAGTTCCTGATGGGCAACGCCCTCCAGGACCTCCCGCAGGACAAGCGGATCGTCCTGCACTGCAAGACGGGTGTCCGCAGTGCGGAAGTCCTCGCGGTGCTCAAGTCCGCGGGCTTCGCGGACGCGGTCCACGTCGGCGGCGGCGTGATCGGCTGGGTGAACCAGATCGAGCCCGAGAAGCCGGTCTACTAGGACGGTGTGACGGAAGGCCCCGGACCTGAGGTCCGGGGCCTTCCGCCGTCTCCTGGCGTCACTTGCAGACCGTGGCCGAGGCCGGGACCTTCCCCGCCAGCAGGTAGTCGTCCACCGTCTTCTTCACGCACTTGTTGCCGCTGTTGTACGCGCCGTGGCCCTCGCCCTCGTACGTCACCTCCACGCCGACCCCCTTGCCGAGCGCGTTCACCATCGACCGGGCGCCCTCGTACGGCGTCGCCGGGTCGCCGGTGTTCCCGACGACGACGATCGGCGCCGAGCCCGGGGCCGAGACGTCCGGGTGCTCCCAGCCCCCGGGCACAGGCCACTGCGAGCAGCTCGCCAGCGACCAGCCCATGAAGTCGCCGAAGACGGGGGAGGCCTCGCGGAACTGGCCGAGCCGCTCCTTCGCCTGCCCCAGGGTGTAGCGCTCCTTGAAGTCCACGCAGTTGATCGCCGCGTTCGCCGCCTGGATGTTGCTGTACGAGCCGTTCTCGCCGCGCCCGTTCATCGAGTCGGACAGGGAGAGGAGCAGTGCCCCGTCGCCGCCGTCGGCCGCGTCGAGCCCCTGCTCCAGATACGGCCAGAACTCCTTCGAGTACAGGGCCTGCGCGATGCCGTTGGTGGCCTGCGTCTGGGTCAGTTTGCGGTCGCCGATGCCGGCGATCGGTTCCTTGTCGAGGGCCGTGAGGAGGTCGGTGATCCCCGCCTCGATCTCGGCGACGGTGCTGCCGGGCAGGGCGCACTCGTCGCCGCGGTCCACGCAGTCCTGGGCGAAGTTGTCCAGCGCGAGCTGGAAGCCCTTCGCCTGGCCGAGGGCGCCGTCCTCGACGCCCGCCTCCGGGTCGACGACCCCGTCGAAGACGGCCCGGCCCACGTTCTTCGGGAACATGTGGGCGTAGACGCCGCCGAGCTCGGTGCCGTACGAGATGCCGAAGTAGTACAGCTTCTCGTCGCCGAGGACCTGGCGCATCAGGTCCATGTCCCGGGCCGCGTTCTCGGTGCCGACGTGCGGCAGGGACGCGCCCGCCTCCCGCTCGCAGCCCTTCGCGTACCGCTTCTGCGCGTCCGACAGCGTCCGCTCCTCCGCTGCGTCGTCGGGCGTGAAGTCCAGGGCGTAGTAGGCGTCGAGCTCCTTGTCGGTGGCGCACTCGACGGGGTCGCTGCGGCCGACCCCGCGCGGGTCGAAGGAGACCAGGTCGTAGCGGCCGCGCAGGGTCTCGTAGTCGGTGGCGAAGCCGGGCAGAGCGGTGACGCCGGAGCCGCCGGGCCCGCCGAAGTTGAAGACGAGCGAGCCGATCCGCTTCGCGCTGTCACGGGCCCTGGCCCGGATGAGGGCCAGCTCGATGGTCTCGCCCTCCGGCACCGACCAGTCGAGCGGCGCCTGGAGGAAGGAGCACTCCCAGACGGTGCCGCCGGGCAGCGCGGAGGGCGCGGCCCCGCCGCCCTCCGCCGCCGACGGGGCCGGGCAGGGGGCCCAGGACAGCTTCTGCGCCGTCAGCGCCGGGCGCGCGGGCGAACCGGTCGGGGTCACCGCGTCCGCCGCCTTGTCTCCCCCGTCCGAGCATCCGGCGGCGAGCAGCACGGTGGCGGCGGTGAGCAGAGCGGCGCGCTGGGCGGCGGAGATCGGCATAGGCCCATCGTGGGCCGCCGCCCCCGCCCCCGCGCGGGACGGGGGGCCAAGCGGGTGGTCGGCTACAGGGCTTCCCGCTTCGTCAGCCAGTTGAAGCAGATCCATCCCGGCAGCACCGGGATCCACAGCGTGAGCAGGCGGTACAGGAGCACCGCCGGGGTCGCGACCTCGATCGGCAGGCCCACCGCCACCAGGCCGAGGGTGAGCGCGCCCTCGACCGCGCCGACGCCGCCCGGGGTCGGCGCCGCCGAGCCGAGCGCGTTGCCCGCGAGGAAGACGACGGCCACGCTCGCGTAGCTGAGCGTCGTGTCCCCGTGCCCGAAGGCCCGGATCGAGGCGTCCAGACAGAGCACGAACGCTCCGGTCAGCAGCAGCATCCCGCCGATGCCGGTCGCCAGCTTCATGGGCCGCTGGAGCACGTCCAGCATGCGCGGCACGACACCGGCGAAGAGCGAGCGCAGCCGTGTCGACACGAACTTGCGCATGAACGGGATCGCCGTCACCACCAGGACGAGGACCGCGACCGTCAGCAGGCCCGCGATGACGGTCCTCGACGGGGTGAAGGACTGCGACTTCTCCGTGCCCGTCAGATAGCCGAAGGAGAGCAGGAGCGTGATGTGCACCCCGAGCTGGACGAGCTGCGAGGCGCCGACGCTCGCCACGGCGAGTCCCGGGCGGACGCCCGCGCGCTGGAGGAAGCGGGTGTTCAGGGCGACGCCGCCGACCGCCGCCGGGGCGACGATCTTCACGAAGGACCCGGCGACCTGCGCCGCCGTCGTCCGCCAGAATCCGACCCGCTCCGGCACGAAGCCCAGCAGGCTCATCGCCGCCGCCACGTAGCTGAGCGCCGAGAACAGCACGGCGGCCGCCACCCAGCGCCAGTCCGCCTCGCTGACCGTCGACAGCGGCGTACGGGCGATCTGCGAGAGCAGGAAGTACGCGGCGACCGCGCCCGCGATCAGGCTGACCAGGGTCCGCGGCTTGATCCGCTCCAGGCGGACCGGCTCCACGGGGGCCTGCGGGCGGATCAGCAGCACCTGCTGCCGGATCTGCGCGAGCAGGTCCTCCTCGCGGGCCTCGTCGAGGGCGGTGTCGAGGGCCCGCTTCTCGGCCTTCTTGTCCGCCTTCTTCTCGGCCTTCGTCTCCGCCCGTACGGCCTTCCGGCCCGCCGCCGCCTCGGCCTTGGCGAGCTCCCGCTCGTGCTTGGCCGCCTCCGAGGCCGCGAGCACGGCCTCCCGCTCCCGCGCCGACCGCTCTCGGGCCCGCTTCCGCAGCGTCGCGCGCGTGGAGCGGCTCAGCGCGATCGGCTGGAGCAGCGGCAGGCAGTCGGCGACGGCGTCCGGACCGAGCACCTCGACGGCCGCGGCGACCGCCCGCTCCGCCCCGATCCGCAGCCCCAGGGTGGTGAGCAGCTGGGCGATGTCCATCCGCAGGACCAGGTCGCCGGCGGCGATCTCGCCGCCCCGCAGATCGGTGAGGACGACCTTGCCGGAACGATCCACCAGGATCGCGTCCCCCGTGAGCCTGCGGTGCGCGATCCGGCGCGACTGCAGCGCCCGGACCTGCCGCCAGGCGCCGTGGACCAGTTCGTCGGTGATCTCGGAGTCGTCGAGGGAGTCCAGGCTCCGGCCGCCGATGTGCTCGTACACGAGCATCACCGCGTCCGGACCGAGCTCCGAGGTGGCGATCAGCTTCGGCGCGTTCGCCCCGGCGGCGATCGCCGCGTACGCGAGGAGCGCCTCCTGCTCCAGGGCCTGGCGCAGCGAGACGATCGAGCGGCGGGTGGTGATCGTCCGCAGGGTGATCCGCCGCCAGGCGCGGTAGAAGAAGCCGTGCGCCTGCTGCTCGCGGTCGACGACGGTGACGTCGAGCGGCGGCCCGTCCTCCAGGGTCACGATGTACCGGCGGCCCCGGTCCCCGCTGTCCGCCGAGTCGGGCACGCCCTCGGCGCGCAGCGCGGTCACCGGCCGGAAGCCGACCCGGCGCAGGCCGGCGAGGAGGGTCTGCCCGGTGGGCCGGACGTTCGGCGAGCCGACCGCGTACAGCGTGCCGTACGCCACGGTCCAGCCGATCAGGACGGTCAGGATGATCGAGAGGGCGGTGGTGTAGCCCGCCACCAGCATCGTGAAGGCGTCGAGCAGCAGCACCACCCAGAGCGACACCCGCCAGCGTGGCCTGCGGGCCATGCCGACGGCGGTCATGTACGCGATGACCGGGGCGAGGTAGTTGTGCACCGGGTCCGTCAGGCCGCCGCCGGACTGCGGCTGGGTCAGCGCGTCCTGGATCGTGCCGGGCGCGGCCTGGGCGACCCAGAGGTCGGTGGCGAGGGTGACGCCGTGCGCCAGGACGGCGGCGAGGACGCCGTCCGCGATGCGCAGCCCGTCGCGTTTGATCAACCGCTCGATGGCGAAGGCGACCGGCACGAGCAGGACGGCGATGGAGGAGACGAGACCGGCGATCTTGACGAAGACGTCCGGGGCGCCGACCGCGCCCTTGTTGATGTCCTGCTCCAGACCCGAGGTCGTGCCGTGGGCGAACGCCGCGACGGCGATGACGAGCCCGATGGCGAGCAGACCGCCGAGCAGCCGCATCAGGTCGGAGGGCCGGTGGACGCGGGCGGCGAGCAGCGGCTCGTCACCGGAGACCTTCTCGGGCACGTCGGGCCGGGCCCCCTCAGGAGGCTGCGTGTCCTGCCCCATCACCATGTCCGTCTCTGCATGCGCGTCTTGTCGATCTCGTTCTTGTTCTAGCTCTTGTACGTGTCGCTCTTGATCTCGTATCACCAGTCACCGCCCGGACGATGGTGGCACGAAGAGCTCCCGGGCGGAGGCATCAGGGCCATGTCGGTGCGGTGAGGCAGGATGGGGCGGATGAGCGAGGAGGAAGCCATGGGGGAGACCGCCGGGGGCACCGCGGGGGACGTCGTCGAGGGCACCGGAGAGCTGCCCGAGTACGCGGAGCGGGTGCTCGACGTCGCCGACGCGATCCCTCCCGGCCGCGTCATGACCTACGGCGACGTGGCCGAGTGGCTGGGCGAGGGCGGACCGCGCCAGGTCGGCCGGGTCATGGCCCTGTACGGCGGGACGGCCCCCTGGTGGCGCGTGGTCCGCGCCGACGGCACGCTGCTCCCGGGCCACGAGCTGCGGGCCCTCGACCACTACCGCGAGGAGGGCACCCCGCTGCGCGCGGCGGGCCCGGCGGCCGAGGGGCACGTCCCCCGGATCGACATGCGGCGGGCGCGCTGGGACGGCGGCGCGGCCTCCGGAGAAGGTGCGGGAACTCACATCTGAGGGTCCCGCCCCGGTCGGCCCGGGCGGGAGGGGCCCGTGGGGGTGGAGGCGGTGCGGAGTACGGCTCGTCGGCGTCCCGCTTCGCGTAACGTCGTCGTTCGCTTCTTCCGAGGCGGCGGCCACGGCACACGGCCGCCTCACCCGCACCACCACACCCACCAGGACCGGCGAACCACGTGAGCTCCTCCTCCACCACCCGGCATACGCCGCCGCACCAGGGACAGCCGTACCCGGGTCCGGGACGGCAGCGGACCCCGGGCGCGTACCGACTGGTGCGCACCACGCCGGCCCCGCTGGATCCCCCTCAGCTGGACGCAGTCCAGCGGCAGGTGGTTGACCACACCGGCGGACCTCTCCTCGTCCTCGCCGGACCCGGCACCGGCAAGACGACCACGCTGGTCGAGGCCGTCGCCGCCCGCATGGAGAAGGGCGCCGACCCCGAACGCCTCCTCGTCCTCACCTTCAGCCGCAAGGCCGCCGTCGAACTCCGCGACCGCATGGCCGCCCGGCTCGGCGGCCGCCGCCCGCCGCAGGCGACCACCTTCCACTCGTACTGCTACGCCCTGATCCGCGCCCACCAGGACGCCGAGCTCTTCGCCGAACCCCTGCGGCTCCTCTCCGGACCCGAGCAGGACCTCGCCGTCCGCGAACTCCTCGCCGGCCAGATCGACCTGGAGAAGGCGGGCCTCGGGGGCGTCCGCTGGCCCGACGAACTCCGCGCCTGCCTCACCACCCGGGGCTTCGCCGACGAGGTGCGGGCCGTCCTCGCGCGCTCCCGCGAGCTGGGCCTCGGACCGGACGCCCTCGCCCGCTTCGCGGACCGGGTCGGCCGCCCGGACTGGAAGGCGGCGGCCGGCTTCCTCGCCGAGTACCTCGACGTCCTCGACCTCCAGGGCGTCCTCGACTACGCGGAGCTCGTCCACCGGGCCGTCCCGATCGCCCGGGACACCCGCCTGCCCGCGTACGACGCGATCTACGTCGACGAGTACCAGGACACCGACCCCGCCCAGGTCCGGCTGCTGCACGCGCTCGCGGGCGGCGGCAGCGGCACGGTCGTCGCCTTCGGCGACCCCGACCAGTCCATCTACGCCTTCCGCGGCGCCGACGTGAACGGCATCCTCGACTTCCCCGCCACCTTCGGCGGCTCGGACGTCCACGTCCTCCGCACCTCCCGCCGCTCCGGTGCCGGGCTCCTCGGGGCGACCCGCCTCCTCGCCCAGCGGATGCCGATGCCCCGGCTCCCCGCCGACAAGGTCCGCGCCCACCGCGAACTCGCCCCGGTGCGGGACGGCGGCCGGGCGGAGGCGTACACCTACCCCACGGCCTCGGCGGAGGCCGAGAACATCGCCGACCTGCTGCGCCGCGCCCACCTGGAGGACGGCGTCCCCTGGCAGGACATGGCCGTCCTCACCCGCGCCTCCTCCACGCTCCCCTCCCTCCGCCGCGCCCTCACCTCGGCGGGCGTCCCCGTGGAAACGGACGCGGCGGACACCCCGCTGCGCCACGAACCGGCGGTGGCGCCACTGCTGCTCGCGCTTCGTGCGGTGGCGGGCACCGCCGGCAACCCGGTTGTGGGCAGGCGTTCCGCGGGGGCGGAACGGGCGGGCACCACCACCCACGGCGCCGCACCCGCCCCGGACGCCGAGCCCGACGCGCAGCCGGACGACCCCACGGACTGGCTCCCCGTGGAGACCGCCCTGGAACTCCTCGCCTCCCCCCTCGCCGGAGTGGACCCCGCCGACCTCCGCCGCCTGGGCCGAGCCCTGAGGGACGAGGAGCGCGCCGCCGGCAACAAGGTCCCGCCACCGTCCGACGTCCTGCTCGCCCAGGCGCTGGCGCAGCCGGAACGCCTCGCCGTCCACGACCCCGCCTACACCAAGGGCGCCCACCGCCTCGGCCGGCTCCTCCAGGAGACCCGCACCCTCCTCGACGCCGGCGGCACCGCCGAAGAGGCCCTCTGGGTGCTCTGGAAGGGCACCCCCTGGCCCGGCCGCCTGGAGCGCGCAGCCCTCCGCGGCGGCCCCGCGGGACGCAATGCCGACCGTGACCTCGACGCCGTCTGCGCGCTCTTCGAGACCGCCGCCCGCGCCGAGGAGCGCGTCGGCGGCCGGGGCGTCCTCAACTTCCTCGAAGAGCTCGACGCCCAGGACATCGCGGCCGACACCCTCACCCGCCGGCACATCCGCCCGGACGCGGTCCGCCTCATGACCGCCCACCGTTCCAAGGGCCTGGAGTGGGGCTTCGTCGTCGTCGCCGGCGTCCAGGAGGGCCTCTGGCCGGACCTGCGCCGCCGGGGCTCCCTCCTCGAAGCCGACCGCATCGGCCGCGACGGCCTCGCCGAACCGCTCACCCCCGGCGCCCTCCTCGCCGAGGAGCGCAGGCTCTTCTACGTGGCCGCCACGCGCGCGCGTGACCGGCTCGTCGTCACCGCCGTGAAGGCCGCCGCCGAGGACGGGGACCAGCCGTCCCGGTTCCTCACCGAGCTCGGCGTCGAGCCGAAGGACGTCCCGGGCCGCCCCCGCCGCCCGCTCGCCGTCTCCGCGCTGGTCGCCGAGCTCCGCGCCACCACCGTCGACCCGGAGGCCTCGCCCGGGCTCCGGGAGGCGGCCGCCGAGCGGCTCGCCCGGCTGGCCGCGCTCACCGACGAGGACGGCCAGCCGCTGGTGCCGGCCGCGCACCCGGACCGCTGGTGGGGCCTGTTCGAGCCGACGCGCAGCCCGGCGCCGCTGCGCGAGCGCGACCGGCCGGTGGCGCTGTCGCCGAGCTCCCTGGAGAACCTCGTCGGGACGTGCTCCCTCCAGTGGTTCCTGGGCCGCGAGGTCAAGGCGTCGGCCCCCGCCACCGCCGCCCAGGGCTTCGGGAACGTCGTCCACGTCCTCGCCGACGAGGTCGCCTCCGGGCGCACCCCGGCCGACCTCGACGTCCTCATGGCCCGGCTCGACTCCGTCTGGGACGCCCTCGCCTTCGACGCGCCCTGGAAGTCGGCGCAGGAGAAGCAGCACGCGCGCGTGGCCCTCGAACGCTTCCTGAGCTGGCACGTCATGGACCGCGGCGGCCGCACCCCCGCCGCCTCCGAGCACGGCTTCGACGTGACCCTGGAGGCGGGGGAGTACGAGGTCCGCATCCGGGGCTCCATGGACCGCGTGGAGACCGACGAGCACGGGCGCGCGTACGTCGTCGACTTCAAGACCGGGAAGTCGGCCCCCACCAAGGACGAGGTCGCCCACCACCCGCAGCTCGCCGTCTACCAGCTCGCGGTGCGGGAGGGCGCCCTCGACGAGGTCTTCGGCGGCGCCCGCCCGGAGCCCGGCGGCGCCGAGCTCGTACAGCTGCGGCAGGCCGCCCCGAAGAAGGAGGGCGGCGACGCCCTGCCGAAGGTCCAGGCGCAGGAGCCGCTGACCGGGGAGTGGGTCGGCGAGCTGCTCGCGAACGCGGCGGGCCGGGTCCTCGACGAGCGGTTCGCCCCGAGCACCGGCCAGCACTGCGCGACCTGCGCCTTCCGGGCCTCGTGCAGCGCCCAGCCGGAGGGCCGCCAGGTCGTCGACTGACACCCTCCCGGTGCCGGGCGCGGAGTAGCGGGCACGCGCGCGCGGGGCGACCCTGGTGGGCAGGGGTGTCGGGAACGCGAGGAGGCTCGCATGGCGTCCCACCGAAAGCTCCGCGCCGCGGCAGTGGTCTGCGCCGCCGTCGTCGTCACAGGGCCCGCGCCGCTCGCGGCCCGGGCGGCGACCGCCCCACCCGGCGCGGTGGCACCCGCCCCCGCCTCCACCCCCTCCCCGGATCCCTTCGCGGGCCTCACCCCCGACGAGATCGGCGAGCGGGCCGTGACCGCCACCCGGTCCGCGACCTCCCTGCGCATGACCGGGAAGCTCGTCAGCGAGGGACAGCCGCTCGGCATCGACTTCGCCGTCAACGACAAGGACGAGTGCACCGGCCTGATCAAGATCGAGGACGGCGCCGCCGAACTGCGCCGGCTCGACCACATCACCTACCTGAAGGGCGACGAGGCCTTCTGGCGGGCCTCCATGACCTCCCAGGGCATGTCGGAGCCGCAGATCACGGTCACCATCGAACTGATCAAGGGCCGCTGGCTGAAGATCGCCCCCGGACAGGCGGGCAGCCAGGACCTCGGCGGCGTCTGCGACCTGAAGTCGCTCCTCGCCGACCTGGACAAGGACAAGGAGCAGCGCAGGGGACTGACCCGGGGACCGGACGGCAAGGTCGGCAAAACCCCCGTCGCGACCCTCGTGAAGAAGAAGGCGGACGGCGAGACGACCACCGTGTCCGTCTCCGAGCGGGGCAAGCCGTACATCCTGAAGATGGTCAAGACGGGCGGTGACGAGCCCGGCGCGATCGTGCTCTCCGACTACGACAAGCCGGTGGACGTGAAGGTCCCGCCGGCCGACGAGACGGTCGACCTCTCGAAGCTGGACAGCGGCCAGCCCGCGTGACACCCCAGGTCAGGGCCGTACGGGACAGGAATGTCAGCCGGCCCCATTAGCCTCTTCGGGGTGACCGCACACCTCACCGACCCCGAGCAGCTCAAGGAGCTCCTCGGCATCCCGTTCACCCCGGAGCAGACGGCCTGCATCACCGCGCCGCTCGCCCCGCAGGTCGTCGTGGCCGGAGCCGGCTCCGGCAAGACGACGGTGATGGCCGCCCGGGTGGTCTGGCTGGTCGGCACGGGCCAGGTCGCCCCCGAGCAGGTCCTCGGCCTCACCTTCACCAACAAGGCGGCCGGCGAGCTCGCCGAGCGCGTCCGCACCGCCCTCGTCCGCGCCGGCGTCACCGACCCCGACGTCATCGACCCGGACGACCCCCCGGGCGAGCCCCGGATCTCCACGTACCACGCCTTCGCCGGGCAGCTCCTCACCGACCACGGCCTCCGCATCGGCCTGGAGCCCACGTCCCGGCTCCTCGCCGACGCCACCCGCTACCAGCTCGCCGCGCGCGTGCTGCGCGAGGCCCCCGGCCCGTACCCGGCGCTCACCCGCTCCTTCCCGAACCTCATCACCGACCTGCTCGCCCTCGACGCCGAGCTCGCCGAGCACCTCGTACCGCCCGAGCGGCTCCTCGCGTACGACTCCGAGCTCCTCGACGCCCTCGCCGGAGCCAAGCTCAGCAACGCCGAGCTGCGCAAGGTCCCCGAGGCCTCCGCCGCCCGCCGCGAGCTCCTCGACCTCGTCGTCCGCTACCGCGCCGCCAAGCGCTCCCGCGACCTGCTCGACTTCGGGGACCAGATCGCCCGCTCCGCCGAGCTCGCCACCACCCGGCCCGAGGTCGGCGCGATCCTGCGCGAGGAGTTCAAGGTCGTCCTCCTCGACGAGTACCAGGACACCTCCGTCGCCCAGCGGCTGCTGCTCTCCGGGCTCTTCGGCCAGGGCCCGAGCGGCCGGAGCACCGGACACGCCGTGACCGCCGTCGGCGACCCCTGCCAGGCCATCTACGGCTGGCGCGGCGCCTCCGTGGCCAACCTGGACGACTTCCCCGAGCACTTCCCGCACGCCGACGGCAGCCCCGCGAGCCGCTACTCCCTCTCCGAGAACCGGCGCAGCGGCGGCCGCCTCCTGGACCTCGCCAACGGGCTCGCCGCCCCCCTGCGCGCCATGCACGCGGGCGTGGAGGCGCTGCGCCCCGCCCCGGGCGCCGAGGCCGACGGCAGCGTCCGCATCGCGCTCCTCCCCACCCACGCCGAGGAGATCGACTGGCTCGCCGACTCCCTCGCCCACCTCGTACGGACCGGCCGCGAGCCCGGCGAGATCGCCGTCCTGTGCCGTACCGCCACCGACTTCCCCGCCATCCACGCGGCCCTCGTCGCCCGTGACGTGCCCGTCGAGGTCGTCGGCCTCTCCGGCCTCCTCCACCTGCCCGAGATCGCCGACCTCGTCGCCGTCTGCGAGGTCCTCCAGGACCCGGGGGCCAACGCCGCCCTGGTCCGCCTCCTCACCGGCCCCCGCTGGCGCATCGGCCCCCGCGACCTCGCCCTCCTCGGCCGCCGCGCCCGCCTCCTGGTCCACCGGGGCGGCGAGGAGGCCGACCCCGAGCAGCGGCTCGCCGCCGCCGTCGAGGGCGTCGACCCGGCCGAGGTCGTCTCCCTCGCCGACGCGCTCGACACCTTCCTCGACTCCGGCGGCGCCGCCGACGACGGCCTGGCCTTCTCCGCCGAGGCCCGGGTCCGCTTCGCGCGCCTCGCCACCGAACTGCGCGCCCTGCGCACCTCCCTCGCCGACCCCCTCATGGACGTGCTCCACCGGGTCCTCAACGCGACCGGCCTGGAGGTCGAGCTCTCGGCCTCCCCGCATGCGCTCGCGGCCCGCCGCCGCGAGACCCTCGGCCACTTCCTCGACATCGCCGCCGGCTTCGCCTCCCTCGACGGCGAGGCCAGCCTCCTCGCCTTCCTCGGCTTCCTGCGCACGGCCGTCCAGTTCGAGAAGGGCCTCGACACCGCCCTGCCGGGCGGCGAGAACACCGTGAAGGTCCTCACCGCCCACAAGTCCAAGGGCCTCGAATGGGACGTCGTCGCCGTCCCCGGCCTGGTCACCGGCCAGTTCCCGAGCGCCCGCGCCCGCGAGTCGTGGACCGCGCAGCCCCAGGTCCTCCCGCACGCCCTGCGCGGCGACGCGGCCACCCTGCCGGACATCGACACCTGGGACGCCAAGTCCCTCACGTCCTTCAAGAACGCCATGCGCGACCACCAGCACACCGAGGAACTCCGCCTCGGCTACGTCACCTTCACCCGCCCCCGCTCCCTCCTCCTCGGCTCCGCCCACTGGTGGGGCCCCTCCCAGAAGAAGCCCCGAGGCCCCTCGGACTTCCTCCAGGCCCTGTACGACCACTGCGCCGCGGGCCACGGCGACATCGAGGCCTGGGCGGAAGAACCGGAGAAGGACGCGGAGAACCCGTCCCTGGCGGAGACGGGGGAGGACCGGGCCTGGCCACTGCCGCTGGACGAGGAGTCGTTCAAGCGCCGGAAGGAGGCGGCGGAGGCCGTCGCCCGCCGGTTGTGGGCATACGTTCCGCAGGGCGAGGGGGGGCACCACCCCGCCAGCGCGGCACCCGGCTCCCAGGACCCGCACCCCGAGGACCTCTGGCCCGACGAGGACGAACCCGTCTGGGACGAGGAGACCCTCCCGGAGGACACCCACGCGGACGCGATCCCGGCCCCCCGCCAGGAGGCGCACCCGGAGGAGCCCCACCCCCCGGAGCCGTACGAGGAACTCACCCCCGAGGACTCGAAGACCATCGCCTCCTGGGACAGG
Organism: Streptomyces sp. NPDC021012; assembly: GCF_044333355.1. Classification (NCBI taxonomy): domain Bacteria; kingdom Bacillati; phylum Actinomycetota; class Actinomycetes; order Kitasatosporales; family Streptomycetaceae; genus Streptomyces; species Streptomyces sp. NPDC021012. The sequence goes on along the minus strand of NZ_JBIRQU010000001.1, from coordinate 388,107 downwards.
GACCTCACCGCCCTCACCACCGAACTCCGCCGCACCCGCGCCACCACCCGCGACGTCCTCCTCCCCGCGTACCTCTCCGCCTCCCAGGTGCTCCGCCTCGCCGCCGACCCCGACGGCTTCGCGCAGGAGCTGGCCCGGCCGATGCCGAAGGCGCCGCAGCCGGCGGCCCGGAGGGGCACCCGGTTCCACGCGTGGGTGGAGTCCCGCTTCGAGGAGCTCCCGCTGCCGTTCCTCGGCCCGGAGGAGCTGCCCGGCGGCGAGGAGTTCGCGGGGGAGCCGGAGATCCTCGACGAGCGGGACCTCGACGAGCTGAAGGAGGCCTTCGCCCGCACCCCGTACGCCCACCGCACCCCGTACCGCGTCGAGGTCCCCGTGCACCTGTCCCTCGCGGGCCGGGTCGTCCGGGGCAGGATCGACGCCGTCTACCGGGACCCGGACTCCGGCGCGTACGAGATCGTCGACTGGAAGACCAGCCGGGACCGCTCGGCGGATCCGCTCCAGCTCGCGATCTACCGGCTCGCCTGGGCCGAGCAGCACGGCCTCGCGCCGGAGGAGGTGGCCGCCGCGTTCGTGTACGTCCGGACGGGTGAGGTGGCCCGTCCCACCCGCCTGCCGGGCCGGGCGGAGCTCGAAGCCCTCCTCCTTGACGGGGCACCCCCGGACGCCGGATAGGCTCGGGGCATGAGCGAGACCCCGGACAGCGCCGTCCGCACCGTACGCACGTACGTCGAGCAGCACCGTGACGCCTTCCTCGGCGACCTTGCCGAGTGGCTGCGGATCCCTTCCGTGTCGGCCCAGCCGGACCACGCCGGGGACGTGCGGCGCAGCGCCGAGTGGCTCGCGGCCAAGCTCACGGAGACCGGTTTCACCACGGTCGAGGTCTGGGAGACGGACGGTGCCCCCGCGGTCTTCGCGGAGTGGCCCTCCGGGGAGCGGGACGCCCCGACGGTGCTCGTCTACGGCCACCACGACGTGCAGCCCGCGGCCCGTGAGGACGGCTGGCACACGGACCCGTTCGAGCCGACGGTGGTCGACGGCCGGATGTACGCGCGCGGGGCGGCGGACGACAAGGGGCAGGTGTTCTTCCACACCCTCGGTGTCCGCGCGCACCTCGCCGCCACCGGCCGCACCGCGCCCGCCGTCAACCTCAAGCTGCTGATCGAGGGCGAGGAGGAGTCCGGCTCCCCGCACTTCCGGGAGCTCGTGGAGGCGCATGCGGACCGCCTCGCCGCCGACGCCGTGATCGTCTCCGACACCGGCATGTGGTCCGAGACCACCCCGACCGTGTGCACGGGCATGCGCGGGGTCGCCGACTGCGAGATCGAGCTGTTCGGACCCGACCAGGACATCCACTCCGGTTCCTTCGGCGGCGCCGTGCCGAACCCGGCGACCGTCGCGGGCCGGATCGTCGCCGCCCTCCACGACGAGCACGAGCACGTGGCGATCCCCGGTTTCTACGACGGGGTGACGGAACTCACCGAGGCCGAGCGGGCCCTCGTCGCCGAGCTGCCCTTCGACGAGGAGGCCTGGCTGCGTACGGCCAAGTCGCACGGCACCCTCGGCGAGGCCGGCTTCACGACCCTGGAGCGGGTGTGGGCCCGGCCGACCGCCGAGGTCAACGGCATCGGCGGCGGCTACCAGGGCCCCGGCGGCAAGACGATCGTCCCCGCCGGCGCCCAGCTCAAGCTGTCGTTCCGGCTGGTCGCGGGCCAGGACCCGGCCAAGATCGAGCTCGCGGTACGGGACTGGCTCGCCGGACTCGTCCCCGCCGGCATCCGGTACGAGATCGTCTTCGGCGCCCCGACCCGCCCCTGCCTCACCCCGCTCGACCACCCCGCCCTCACGGCGGTGGCCGGGGCCATGAGCAGGGCCTTCGACGGCGCCAAGGTCCGCTACACCCGCGAGGGCGGCTCCGGACCGGCCGCCGACCTCCAGGACGTCCTGGGAGCGCCCGTCCTGTTCCTCGGCATCTCCGTCCCGTCCGACGGCTGGCACGCCCCCAACGAGAAGATCGAGCTCGATCTCCTCATGAAGGGCGTCGAGACGACCGCTTACCTGTGGGGCGACCTGCCCGCCGCCCTCGCGCGCTGAACCCACACACCGATCCGGGGGAGTTGGAAGCACCTGTGAGCACCTTGAAGAACGCGTCAGCGGACCGCCCGATCTCGCTCACCGCCCCGAGCGGCATCGACCGCGCCGCCCACCACCGCCTCGACGAGGCGTGGCTGGCGGCGGCCTGGAGCCACCCCACGACCCGGGTCTTCGTGGTGTCGGGCGGGCAGGTGCTGATCGACGACACCCCCGACGGGCGCACGGAGATCGTCATGACCCCGGCGTTCGAGGCCCCGGTCACCGAGACCCACCGCTACTTCCTGGGCACGGACGCCGAGGGCGTCTCGTACTTCGCGCTCCAGAAGGACTCCCTGCCCGGCCGCATGGACCAGTCGGCGCGCCCGGCCGGGCTGCGCGAGGCGGGTCTGCTCCTCTCCGACCGGGACGCGGGCCTCATGGTCCACGCCGTGGCCCTGGAGAACTGGCAGCGCCTCCACCGCTTCTGCTCGCGCTGCGGGGAGCGCACGGTCGTCGCGGCCGCCGGTCACGTCCGCCGCTGCCAGGCCTGCGGCGCCGAGCACTACCCGCGCACCGACCCCGCGGTGATCATGCTGGTCACCGACGAGCAGGACCGGGCGCTCCTCGGCCGCCAGGTGCACTGGCCGGAGGGCCGCTTCTCGACCCTCGCCGGGTTCGTGGAGCCGGGCGAGTCCATCGAGGCGTCGGTGGCCCGCGAGGTCTTCGAGGAGGCCGGCGTCACGGTCGGCGAGGTCGAGTACATCGCCAGCCAGCCCTGGCCGTTCCCGTCCAGCCTGATGCTGGGCTTCTTCGCCAAGGCGACCTCCTCCGAGATAAACGTGGACGGCGAGGAGATCCACGAGGCCCGCTGGTTCTCCCGCGAGGACCTGGCCGCCGCCTTCGAGTCCGGCGAGGTCCTCCCCCCGTACGGGATCTCCATCGCCTCCCGCCTCATCGAGCGCTGGTACGGCAAGCCCCTCCCGAAGCCGGGCGACGCGGCCTGAGCACGCACGGCGGAGCCCCCGGCCGTTCGGCCGGGGGCTCCGTCGCGTCTCGTGGGGCTCGGACGCCTCGTGGGGCTCAGACGCCGATCTTCTGCTTGACCTGGGCGAGGCTCGGGTTCGTCAGGGTCGAGCCGTCCGGGAAGAGGACGGTCGGGACCGTCTGGTTGCCGCCGTTGGCCTTCTCGACGAACGCGGCCGAATCAGGGTCCAGCTCGATGTTGACCTCGGTGTACGCGATGCCCTCGCGGTCCATCTGGCTCTTCAGCCGACGGCAGTAGCCGCACCACGTGGTGCTGTACATCGTCACAGTGCCCTGCATGGCCAGGCGCTCCTCTTGTTCGCGGACGGGTGCCGAGGAGGAGAACGTACGCCCTCTCCGCACCATTCCCGGAATTCGTATGACCGGCAGCACGTGGCTGTGGACAGTTCGTATGACCGGCGGCACGTGCCTGTGGACGGTCCTCCGCACCGACCCCGGTCGACCTGGCAGCATGGCGGGGTGACAGCAGCAACGCACTCCACTCTCTTCCCGCAGGTCCCGGAGACGGCCGACGCGGTGCTCGACGGGCTCGACCCCGAGCAGCGCGAGGTCGCCCTTGCCCTGAACGGACCGGTGTGCGTCCTCGCCGGAGCCGGTACGGGCAAGACGCGGGCGATCACCCACCGCATCGCGTACGGGGTGCGGGCGGGCATCCTGCAGCCCGCCAGTGTGCTGGCCGTCACGTTCACCAACCGCGCCGCCGGCGAGATGCGCGGCCGGCTGCGGCAGCTCGGCGCGGGCGGCGTCCAGGCCCGTACGTTCCACTCCGCGGCCCTCCGCCAGCTCCAGTTCTTCTGGCCGAAAGCGGTCGGCGGCGAGCTGCCCCGGCTCCTGGAGCGGAAGGTCCAGGTCGTCGCCGAGGCCGCGGCCCGCTGCCGGATCAGGCTCGACCGGAACGAGCTCAGGGACGTGACCGGCGAGATCGAGTGGGCCAAGGTCACCCAGACCGTCCCCGCCGACTATCCGGCCGCCGTCGCCAAGTCCCTCAGGGACGCCCCCCGCGACCCGGCCGAGATCGGCCAGATCTATTCCATGTACGAGCAGCTGAAGCGCGACCGCTCGGTGATCGACTTCGAGGACGTGCTGCTGCTCACCGTCGGCATCCTCCAGGACCGGCACGACATCGCCGAGCAGATCCGCCGCCAGTACCAGCACTTCGTCGTCGACGAGTACCAGGACGTCTCCCCGCTCCAGCAGCGGCTGCTCGACCTGTGGCTCGGCGACCGCGACAACCTCTGCGTCGTCGGCGACGCCAGCCAGACGATCTACTCCTTCACCGGCGCCACCCCCGACCACCTGCTGAACTTCCGCACCCGGCACCCCGGCGCCACGGTCGTGAAACTGGTCCGCGACTACCGCTCCACCCCGCAGGTCGTCCACCTGGCGAACGGGCTGCTCAGCCAGGCCCGCGGCCGGGCCGCCGAGCACCGCCTGGAGCTGATCTCCCAGCGCGACCCGGGCCCCGAGCCGGTCTACACGGAGTACGCCGACGAGCCCACCGAGGCCGAGGGCACCGCCCGCCGGGTCCGCGACCTCATCGCCGCCGGCGTCCCGGCCGGCGAGATCGCCGTCCTCTACCGGATCAACGCCCAGTCCGAGGTCTACGAGCAGGCCCTCGCCGACGCCGGAGTGCCCTACCAGCTCCGCGGCGCCGAGCGCTTCTTCGAGCGCCAGGAGGTGCGGGAGGCGGGCATCGCCCTGCGCGGCGCCGCCCGCGCCGGGGGCAACGACTCGCTCCTCGACGACGCCGAGGGCCTCCCCGCGCAGGTCAGGGCCGTCCTCTCCACCAAGGGCTGGACCAGCACGCCGCCCGCCGGCTCGGGCGCCGTCCGCGACCGCTGGGAGTCCCTCGCCGCCCTCGTCCGGCTCGCCGAGGACTTCGACCGCGCCAGGCCCGGGGCCACCCTCTCCGACCTGGTCGCCGAGCTCGACGAGCGGGCCGCCGCCCAGCACGCCCCGACCGTCCAGGGCGTCACCCTCGCCTCGCTGCACGCCGCCAAGGGCCTCGAATGGGACGCCGTCTTCCTGGTCGGCCTCACCGAGGGCATGATGCCGATCACCTACGCCAAGACCGACGAGCAGGTCGAGGAGGAGCGGCGCCTGCTGTACGTGGGCGTCACCCGGGCCCGGGTCCACCTCACGCTCTCCTGGGCGCTCTCCCGCTCCCCGGGCGGCCGCGCCAACCGGCGCCCCAGCCGCTTCCTCAAGGGGCTGCGGCCCGGCTCCGGCTCCCTCGGCACCGTCGGCTCCGCCATCGGCTCCGGCTCCGTCGAGCGGGGGACCGGCCCCGTCCGGCGCAAGCCGCGCGGCCCCGTCCGCTGCCGGGTCTGCGGCACCACCCTCACCGAGGCCGGCGCGATGAAGCTGATGCGCTGCGAGGACTGCCCCTCGGACATGGACGAGGCCCTGTACGAGCGGCTGCGGGACTGGCGGTCGGAACAGGCCACGCAGCTCGGCCAGCCCGCCTATTGCGTGTTCACCGACAAGACGCTCATGGCGATCGCCGAGCGCGTCCCCGCCACCGGCGGGGAGCTCTCCTCGATCTCCGGCGTCACGGCCCGCAAGCTCGACCGCTTCGGAGCCGAGGTCCTGGCCATCTGCGCAGGTCAGGAGGGTCCGACGGACGGCGGCGAGGGCTGAGGAAAACTCGTCGGAAAAATAGTTTGCGCCCGCCCCGTCAAGCCCCATAGGTTCTTAACCACGGAAACAGTGCTTCTTCGAAGCCCTGTCTTCGTGCTGTACTTGTCCAAATAAACATGAGGGTCCGGCTCGCACCCGAGCCCTCCGAGACGCCGAGAGGAGGCGATTCCAGTGATCAGCTACACCATTCAGACCAGCAGCATCAGCACCGCCGCTCTCGTCGGCATGGCCAAAATGACCGATCGCTCGGTCGTCTCCGCCTGCTCCCTCGGCCTCTCCGCCTCGGCTCTCATTGGCACCGGTCTGCCCGTCGCCGGCCTGCCCGTCACCGGTCTTTCCGGTCTCGGCGTGGCCGCCGTGGCTCCGCGCAATGAGCGACCGACCAAGGCACTGGAAGCAGGAGACGCGGGCAAGGCCAAGGCCTATGGCTTCGCGGCGACCGGTGCCGGAACCCAGCAGCAGACGACGACGCACCACCACATGATGTGGGCCTTCCGTGGGCTCGAACCCTGGAGTGATCCAGTCTGATCCATGATCAGACCGGCGCCTTCAGGGCCGCGGAACCCCACCCGGGATCCGCGGCCCTTCTGTTTGTCCCCGAACGGGGACGGCGGAGCGAAGGGGCCTCGGGAAAGACACCGCCCGGTACCAGCCGAAACCCCGGCCAACAGGCCGGAACGACCAGACGAGGAAAGACCACCGTGCAACTCGAAGCGCACGCCCCGTCCGTACCGCCTTCCGAATCGATCCCCCTGCCCGGCCGCTCCACGGAGGACCCCGCTTTGACCCCCCTCACCGCGCTCACCGCGCTCGACGACGCCATCGAGAACCTCGGCGTCCCCGTCCCCTGTCGTGCCTACGACCCCGAGGTCTTCTTCGCCGAGTCCCCGGCCGACGTCGAGTACGCGAAGTCCCTCTGCCAGACCTGCCCGCTCGTGGCCGCCTGCCTCGCCGGCGCCAAGGAGCGCCGCGAGCCCTGGGGCGTCTGGGGTGGCGAGCTCTTCGTCCAGGGTGTGGTCGTCGCCCGCAAGCGGCCCCGTGGCCGCCCGCGCAAGAACCCGGTCGCGGCATGAACGCCACCGGAACCATCGACCGTCCCCTCACGCACGATCCCCAGAAGCAGGCCCCGATGACCTCTTCCACCAGCGAGCCCGTCGGCTCCGCGACCCCGGTCTTCTCCCCCGCCGCCGCGCACACCGCGCGTCAGAACAGGACCCGTGAAATGCAACTCGCCCCAGAAGCCCTGGCCCGTGCCCATATGCACGAACGACAGCGTGAGGCCGACGCGGAACGCCAGGCCGTGCGCCTGGTCGCCGCCCGGCGCATGCAGCGCCGCGCCGAGCGCGTCTCGCTGCGCGCCCGCCGCGCGCTCGCCATGGCCGTCATGCACTGAGCATCGCCGTGATGCCTCCGCGGGGGCCGGTCCGAACGGACCGGCCCCCGCGGCGCGTTGCCCCCTTGCGCCCCCGCGCCGGGTTATCGTCGTCAGGGTGAACGAAGCCCGCGTCCCCCAGGAGACCGTCACCTGCGCCCGCTGCGGCAGGACCGCCGACACCCTCCCGCTGACCTGGACCTGCTCCGTCGAGAACGGCCGCCGGGAGTACTTCTGCGAGGAGTGCGCCCGCGAGAACATCCGCTCCATCGAGGGCCGCCTCGACTCCTCCTGGTGGTGAGCCGCCCCGCCTGTGATGGACTGCCGCGATGGCAGCCCTCACGGATCGCGTCCTGCGCGCACTCGAACGGTTCAACGCCGCCCACCCCTGGGACCACAACGCCCACTACCACCGGTGGATCCTGCGGCAGCTGCCGCGCCGCCTCGACCGCGCCCTGGACGTCGGCTGCGGCAGCGGCGACCTCGCCCGGCTCCTCGCCACCCGCGCCACGTCCGTCCGGGCCGTCGACGCCGACCCGGCGATCGTCGCCCGCGCCCGCGAGCTGACCGCCCCGGGCACCCGGGTGGCCTTCGCCGTCGAGGACGCCCTCGCCGACACCGGGGACGACGGCTTCCACACCGCCGTCACCTGCCTCGCGACCCTCCACCACCTGCCGCTCGCCGAGGCGCTGACAGGGTTCCGGGACCGGCTGGCCCCCGGGGGAACCCTGGTCGTCCTCGGCCTCTCCCGACCCGACACCCCGGCCGACCACCTGCTCGGCCTGCTCTCGATCCCCCTCAACGCCGCCACCGGCTGGCTCCGGAACCGGGGCCGCCCGGCGCCCCGGCCCGTGGCGATGACCGCGGCGACCCGCGACGCCGAGGAGACCCTGGCCGAGATCGCCCTCGTCGCCGGCAGGATCCTCCCCGGCGCCCGGATCCGCCGCCGGCTCTTCTGGCGCTACACCCTCGTCTGGCGCAAGCCCGACCCCGGCTCCTGGACGGGATCCGGTTCCTCGAAGCCCGGGAGCCACTCGGCGAGCTCGTCCCGCAGGCGTACCGTCGCGTTCAGCTGGCAGAGCACCCCGATGGTGCTCAGGGTCACGCGGTGTATCAGCAGGTAGGCGGGGGGCAGGTTCAGCTGCTTGCCCAGCTGGTGGGCGGGGGAGCGGGGGTCGGCGATGCGGGCCGCCTGGGTGCGGATCCAGGCGCGGGTGAAGACGAAGGCCTCGACCTCGGCCGGTTCGATGATCGGCAGCAGGTACTCCAGGACCGCGTCGGGGTCGAGCGCGACGGACTCCTTGACGAAGCCCTCCGCGCGCAGCAGCTCGTAGACCGTGTCGGCCTCCCCGGCGACGGCCATCCGCAGACAGGTGCCGATCGTCTCCGGCAGTCCGCCCGGCAGCCGGTCCACGGTGCCGAAGTCGAGGACGCCGAGCCGCCAGCCCTCCGGCCCCTCGTCCTCGCCGGCGCCGGGCAGCAGCCGGAAGTTCCCCGGGTGCGGATCGGCATGCAGCAGACCCGTGCGCGCGGGGCCGGAGAAGAGGAAGCGGGCGAGCAGCTGCCCCGCGCGGTCCCGCTGTTCCTCGGTGCCGTCCGCGATCACCTCCGAGAGCGGGACCCCGTCCATCCACTCGGTCACGAGGACCTGGTCCGACTGGTGCACCACCGCGGGCACCACCACGTCGGGATCGTCCGCGAACTCCTCCGCGTGGATCCGCTGGGCCTCCGCCTCCAGGGCGTAGTCCAGTTCCTCGGAGACCCGCTCCCGCATCTCGGCGATCAGCGGCTTGATGTCCATGCCCGGGACGAGCGGGCCGAGCAGCCGGGCGAAGCGGCTCAGCTGCGCCAGGTCCGAGAGCAGTGCCTCCCCCGCGCCCGGGTACTGCACCTTCACCGCGACCTCGCGCCCGTCGTGCCACACCGCCCGGTGCACCTGGCCGATCGAGGCGGCCGCCGCCGGCTTGTCCTCGAACTCGAGGAACAGCTCCCGCCATTCGGCGCCGAGCCGCTCCTCCAGGACCGTGTGCACCGTGCGCGTCGGCATCGGCGGGGCCGCTTCCTGAAGCTTCGTCAGCGCCGCCCGGTACGGCCCGGCGACCTCCTCGGGAAGGGCCGACTCGAAGACCGACAGCGCCTGACCCATCTTCATGGCGCCGCCCTTGAGCTCGCCGAGCACCTTGAACAGCTGCTCGGCCGTGCGCTGCTGGAGCTCGCGGGCGACGAGCTCGGCCGATCTGCCGCCGATCCGCTTGCCCAGACCCCAGGTGGCCCGGCCCGCGAAGCCCAAGGGCAACGCGGCCAACTTGACGGTCCGGGTGACCGCCTTCCGGGGAAGATCAGACATAAGCCCCTCCAAAACCCAGACTGCCGTGCCGCGCAGGGCCGTTACCCCGCCATTGTGTCGTGCGGGTCGCCGGCCGCCGAGGCCCGCTCCCCTTCTGCTCCGCGCGCCGCCCCGCAGGGGCAGGCCGGGTGCGGTCTCAAGCGTTCCGCCCGCCACTCGAGCAGCGGTAGTGAGGTCTCCCAGCGGGTGCCCGTGCTCGCCGGAAGGTCCCCGTCCAGGAAGGCCAGCGCGTGCGCGGCCGCCAGTCCGGCCACCGCCGTGGCGAGGCCGAGGTCGCAGGCGGGCAGCGGGTGCGGGGCGCCGGACCTCCACTGGGCGAGCAGCCGGGGCGTCAGCGGATCCCGGTCCGTCCGCTCCTCCTGGAGGCACCGCGCGCAGGCCGTGCCGCCGGGCAGCACGAGCGGCCCGACCGTCCCCGTCGCCTCCAGGACGCCCGCGTACAGATGAGGGGTGCCGGTGGTGATCCACGGCTCGGCGGGCACCGGATCGGGGACGTACGCGCCGAGACCGTCCCGGGGCGTCACCACGACGAGTGACAGCCCCGGCTCCCGAGGGGCTTCACCCGATCCGCGCTCCCTCGTCCAGCGGCCGACCAGGCGCCGGGCCGCCGTCGCCCGGCGCTCGCCGACGGCCTCGGCCGGGAGGCCGCCCGGGGCCGTCTCCCAGGGGTCGACCCGGCCCGAGTCGAGGACCTCGACCGAGCCCACCCCCGCCGCCGCGAGCAGGGCCGCCACCGTCGCCCCGACCCGCCCCGCGCCCCGGACCTGGACGCGCAGGGCCCGCCGGGCCGTCAGGGCCCGCGCCGCCCGCTCCGGTTCGGGATGGACCACGGAGAGGGAGGCCAGATCGGCGCGGAGCGGATCGAGGGCCACGTCCACCGCGCCGGCGGACGGCCCCGCCTTCCCGGGCCGTCCGCTCCCCGCGTCGGTGAGGAGTCCGGCCGATTCGAGGCGTCCCAGGAGCGCGTCCAGGCGTCCGTCCGGGAGGCCGAGCGCCCGCGCCTCGGCCCGCAGCAGCGCGGTCCCGCGGGTGCCGTCGAGCAGCCCGAGCACCGCCCCCGTCGCCTGGTCGACCGGGCCGAGCACCACCGCGTGCGCCGGGGCGACGCCGAACTGGACGGACCGCAGACTCCGCCATGCCCGCCGCAGTGCCGGTTTCACCATCGGATGCATTTCCCCGCCCCCGTCCGTCTGCATGTCCGTCCTCGCCCGTGACCGCATTCATGATCGACAACGCCATTCGTGTCGTCCTGGAGCGAGAATGCCCCGCCGCCGTGACCGCCGCCGAAAGTTGTCCACAGGCCAGGGGGATTAGTCATTCAAATGGTGCGCGGTCGGGCCGGATCGTTCCCGAAACCACTCCCGGGGCGGGACTTCCCCCGCCGGCAGCGGGTAACGTCGGGGCCGTGCCCGCCGACCCACAGCGCAGCGTGACCAGCGAACCGCCCCGCGGGGCGGGGACGAGCGCGGTCGAGGTCCGCAGAAGCCCTCGGCGGAGCAGAACGGTCTCCGCCTACCGCGAGGGCGACCGCACCATCGTGCTCATCCCGGCCCGCATGTCGGAGGCGGAGGAGCGCCGCTGGGTCGGCGTCATGCTGGACAAGCTCGCCGCCCAGGAGAGCAGGAGCGTCCTCGGCGACCGCGAGCTCACCGAGCGCGCGCTGCGGCTCTCGGAGCAGTACCTCGGCGGCCGGGCCCGCCCCCGCTCCGTCCGCTGGGTGACCAACCAGAACAGCCGCTGGGGCTCCTGCACCCCCTCCGAGGGCAGCATCCGCCTCTCCCACCGGCTGCAGGGCATGCCCGAGTACGTCGTCGACTACGTCCTCCTGCACGAGCTGGCCCACCTCCTCGTCCCCGGGCACGGCCCCCGGTTCTGGCGGCTCCTGGAGGCCTATCCGCGCACCGAGCGGGCCCGCGGCTATCTGGAGGGCGTGGCCGCCGCGGCACGCCTGCCGCACCTTCCGGCGGCCCGCGAGGAGTGACGGCGCGGCCACGCGCGCGTGTTTCCCGATTTCGTACCGAATACGACCTGGCCTGTCTCGATGTCGTACGCAGCGGTTAGCCTGGCGCGAGCATTCGCCATTCGGGATGGGGGACGGTCGTTACGCATGGCCAGGGAATTCCAACGCGGCCACAAGGCCAAGATCAGTGATCTGACCGCGGGAACCGATCTGTACGTCGGTGTGCAGATCGCGGCGCCCGGACTGACTTTCGACATCAGCTGCTTCGGACTCGACGCCGAGGAACGGCTCTCGGACGACCGCTACTTCGTCTTCTTCAACCAGCCGAAGTCGCCCGAGGAGTCCGTCCAGCTGCTCGGCGCGCAGTCCGGTGACACCGAGTCCTTCCGCGTCACCCTCGACCGCATCCCCGCGCACATCCACAAGCTGTCCTTCACGGCGACGATCGACGGCGCCGGCCAGATGTCCCAGATCGGCCCCGGTCACCTGCGGATCGTCGCGGGCGGCGAGGAGGTCGCGCGGTACGCGTTCACGGGCGCGGAGTTCTCCACCGAGCGCGCGGTGATGCTCGGCGACTTCTACCTGAAGGACGTGTGGCGCTTCGCCGCCGTCGGCCAGGGCTTCGACGGAGGCCTGGAGGCGCTCCTGCGGAACTTCGGCGGCGAGGTCGCCGAGGAGGAGCCCGCCGCCCCGCAGCAGCAGGTCGCGGCCCCCGGCTTCGCCCCGCCGCCGCAGGCCGCCGCGCCCCCGGCCTTCGGCGCACCCCCCGCGCCGGCGCCCGCCTTCGGTGCCCCCGCCGCGCCCGCCCCGGCCCCCGCGTTCGGCGCGCCGCCGGTCCCGCCCGCGCCCGCCGCGCCGGCGCAGCCGGTCCACGCGCAGCCGACGATGGTCGCCCCGCTGGCGCCCGCCCCGGTCCCGCCGCCCGCTCCGGCGCCGCCGGCCCCGACCCCGCCGTACGGCCAGCCCGCGGCGCCCTACGGCCAGCCGCCGCAGCAGCCCCCGTACGGCCAGGTCCCGGGCCAGCCCCCCGGCCAGTACCCCGGGCAGGTCCCGGGCCAGTACCCCGGCCAGGGCCAGCCGCCGCAGGCCCCGTACGGCCAGCCGCCGCAGACACCCCCGTACGGGCAGCCCACCCCCGCCCCGTACGGGCAGCAGCCCCCGGCGTACGGGCAGCAGCCCGGCGTCCCCCAGGGCGTCCCGGCCGCCGGAGCGGGGCTCGCCGCCGCGCTCGCGCCGTACAAGGAGACCGCCACCGGCGCCCGCTGGACCCCGCAGAACCAGCAGCTCATGCGGGTCGACCTCGCCATGGGCGGCACCCCCGTCCTGGCCCGGCAGGGCTCCATGGTCATGTACCAGGGCAAGGTCGACTTCGGCTACAAGGGCGCGGGCTTCGCCGGCCGGATCGTCGGCAACGCCACCGGCCAGGAGATGCAGCTCATGCGCTGCAGCGGCCGCGGCCAGGTCTTCCTCGCGGAGAACGGCACGCACCTGCACCCGATCGAGCTCCAGGGCGACGGCATCTGCGTCTCCGCTGAGAACGTCCTCGCGTTCGACGAGTCCCTGCACTACGAGGTCCGCCGCATCGAGGGCCACGGCATCCCCGGCGGCGCCCTGTTCACCATGCAGTTCCAGGGCACCGGCACCGTCGTCGTGAAGACCCACGGCACCCCCGTCGTCCTGCCCGTCACACCGACGACCTTCGCCGACTGCAACGCCGTCGTCGCCTGGTCGTCCGCGTCCCAGGTCGTCCTCTCCAGCCAGGTGCGGCTCCGCCGCAACGCCTACCCGGGCCACAGCGGGGAGACCGTGAACCTCCAGTTCCGGGGAGCCCCCGGCAACTTCATCGTCGTCCAGCCCTACGAGGTCTGAGGGAGCCCGTCATGAACCAGCAACTCGCGGGCTACGCCCCGACCCCCGTCGCGGCCCGCATGGAGAACCACGGCCGCACCATGCTCAAGGTCGCCATGGCCTCCGGCCAGGACCTGTACGCCCGGACCGGCGCGATGGTCGCCTACGAGGGCTTCATCACCTACGAGCCCAACCCGCCCGCCGTCCGCCAGTACGCCCAGCAGTGGGTCACCGGTGAGGGCGCGCCCCTCATGAAGTGCTCCGGCGACGGACTGCTCTACCTCGCCGACTACGGCGCCGACGTCGTCGTCATCAACCTCCAGAACGACTCGATCTCGGTCAACGGCACCAACGTGCTGGCCTTCGACGCCCACCTCCAGTGGGGCGTCGAGCGGGTCAAGGGCCTCGCCAAGTTCGCCGGCCAGGGCCTGTTCAACGTGGAGATCTCCGGCACCGGCTGGGTCGCGCTCACCTCGCGCGGCACGCCGATCGTCGTCGACTGCGGCCGCGGCGAGGACGAGACGTACGTCGACCCCGACGCGCTCGTCGCCTGGTCGCCCGCGCTCAAGGTCAAGGGCAAGCGCAGCTTCAAGGCCTCCTCCCTCATCGGGCGGGGCAGCGGCGAGGCCTACCAGATGGCCTTCTCGGGCCAGGGCATCGTCGTCGTACAGCCGAGCGAGGACAGCACCGACCGCCTGCGGGCCCGGGGCTGAGGGGGAGCGAGAACACACCATGCAGAGCCCGCTTTTCAACCACGCCGAACAGCAGAGCCAGGAGCGGTACGTCATCCAGAACCCGCAGCTCCTGCGGGTCAGCCTCACCGGGCAGGACGACGTCCTCGCCCGCAAGGGCGCCATGGTCGCGTACCAGGGACTCATCGACTTCGACGGCGAGTACCAGACCCCGAACCAGCGCCGGGCCCGCGCCCGCACCGGTGAGGGCCTGGACCTGATGCGCTGCTCCGGCCAGGGCACGGTCTACTTCGCCAACCTCGCCCAGCACGTCCACATCGTGGAGGTCGAGCAGGACGGCCTGACCGTCGACAGCGCCTACGTCCTGGCGCTCGACTCGACCCTCCACACCGAGGTCATCGCCGTCGACAGCCAGTACGGCATCTCCGGCTCCGGCAAGTACCAGCTCAACATCACCGGCCGCGGCAAGGTCGCCCTGATGACCTCCGGGCAGCCGCTCATGATGCAGGTCACACCCGAGAAGTACGTGAGCGCCGACGCCGACGCGATCGTCGCCTGGTCCACCGGGCTGCGCGTCCAGATGCAGGCGCAGACCACCAACTCCAGCGTCCGCCGCCGCCGAGGCAACACGGGAGAGGGCTGGGAGCTCAGCTTCCTCGGACAGGGCTTCGCGCTCGTCCAGCCCAGCGAGGTCATGCCCCCGCAGAACGCCGCCATCGGACAGGGCATCGCCGCCCAGTTCGGCGCCGGCCAGCACGGCTCCCACGCCCAGAACCAGAACAACGCCTGGAACTGAGCACCCGCGGCCGAGGGGCGGTCTCCACCGGAGACCGCCCCTCGGCCGTGCTCACGCCAGCCGGGCCAGCGTGCCCTTCAGCAGCTCCACCACCGAGGTGTCGGCCACACCCGCCACGTCCCCGTACGCGAACCAGCGCAGGTCCAGCGACTCCTCGCTGATCTCCGCCACCGCGTCCGCCGGGGCCAGCGCCGCGTACTGCACGTCCAGGTGCCAGTGGCAGGGCGCCGGGATCGGATGCCGGTCGAGGCGCACCGGACCGCCCGGCAGCAGGGTCAACCCCGCGATGCCGGACTCCTCGGTCGCCTCGCGCAGCGCCGCCGCCTCCACCGTCGGGTCACCCTGCTCGCAGTGACCGCCCATCTGCAGCCACATGCCCAGCTTCTTGTGCAGGGTCAGCAGCACGCGCCCGCGTGAGGGGTCGATCACCAGCGCGCTGGAGGTCAGGTGCCCGGCCCCGCACGGCTTGTACATGCCGTCCGGATGCTCGGCGAGATGGTCCAGGTAGACATCGCGCAGCTCGGGCTGGTCCTCGTACCCCTTCAGGACGAGGACCGCGTCGTCGTACAGGCTCACTTCTCGGCGTCCCCGTCCTCCGGGCTCTCGCCCTTGGCCGCCTCGCCGAGCATCTTGTCCAGCTCGGAGAAGTCCAGGTGCTCGCGGTGCACGAAGCCGTCGGGGTCGTCCAGGTCCGTCGCCGTCGGCAGCATGTCCGGGTGCTCCCACAGCCCGTCCCGGCCGTCGACCCCGCGCGCGTCGGTGAGCGAGGCCCACAGGCGCGCCGCGTCCCGCAGCCGCCGCGGACGCAGCTCCAGACCGATCAGCGTCGCGAAGGTCTGCTCGGCGGGACCGCCCGAGGCCCGGCGCCGGCGCAGCGTCTCACGCAGCGCGTCCGCCGAGGTCAGCCGAGACTTGGCGGCCTCGTGGACCACCGCGTCCACCCAGCCCTCGACCAGCGCGAGCGCCGTCTCCAGACGGGCCAGGGCCGCCTTCTGCTCCGGGGTGTCCTCCGGCTGGAACATGCCCTGCTGGAGCGCCTCCTGCAGCTGCTCCGGATGCGTCGGGTCGAGCTGACCGACCGCCTCCTCCAGCTTCGAGGTGTCGACCTTGATCCCGCGCGCGTACCCCTCGACCGCACCGAACAGGTGCGCCCGCAGCCACGGCACGTGCGCGAAGAGACGCTGGTGCGCGGCCTCGCGCAGGGCCAGGTAGAGCCGCACCTCGTCCGAGGGCACGCCCAGGTCCTTGCCGAAGGCCTCGATGTTCAGCGGCAGCAGCGCGGCGCGCCCGGCCGGGCCCAGCGGCAGACCGACGTCCGTGGAGCCGACGACCTCACCGGCCAGCGCGCCCACGGCCTGCCCGATCTGCTGGCCGAACATGGCGCCGCCCATGGAGCGCATCATGCCGATCAGCGGGCCGGCCATGGCCTGCATCTCCTGCGGCAGGACGTCGCCCATCGCCGCGCCGACCCGCTCGGCGACCGGGTCCACGAGCTGCTGCCACGCCGGCAGGGTCGCCTCGACCCACTCCGCGCGGCTCCACGCCACGGCCGTGCCCGCGCCCGAGGGCAGCGAGGTGACCTGGTCCAGCCACAGGTCGGCCAGGCGCACGGCCTCCTCGACCGCGGACTTCTCGGCCGGGCCCACGCTCGCGTCCTTGACGCCGTCGGCGGTGCCCTGGGCCACCACCTGGCGGGCGATCTGCTTGGCCATGTCCCAGTTCACGGGACCGCCCTCGTAGCTCAGCATCTGCCCGAGCTGCTGGAAGGCCGCGCCCAGATCGTTGGGGTTCAGGTTGCCGAACATCGCGGCGAAGGGGTTGTCCGCGCCACCGGGACCGCCCATGCCGGGCAGCCCGCCGAAGCCGAACGGGTTCGCGCCGAACGGGTTGCCGCCGGACCCCTGGCCACCTCCGGCGGGGTCCTTCTTCTTGCCCTCGTCGCCGTTCTCCGGCTCCTCCGGCGGAAGGCCGAATCCGAATGGGGTGTCACTCACAGGTTTCCTCGGCTCGTAGGGCCGCCGGCCTCCTGCCGACGGCGACTGCCCGACCAGGCCTGTCAGACAGACCCGCACACCACCAGCGTAGACATCCGGGCCCGGAATCGGGCTCAGTGCTCCGCCCGGCCGTGCCCTGCGGCAGGATGGACGCCACCTGGTCCGTACGCGTCATGCGCGTGCGTACTGAAGACAACCGCTGGAGACGCCCGGTGAGTTCCCCAGATCCACAGGTTCGCGGAGCGCGAAACCCCTCAACCCGGTCCGCCGTGCGCGGCCCCGTCGTCGCGGTCACCGGTGCCGCTTCCGGCGTCGGTGACCTGCTGACCAGGCGCCTCGCCGCCTCCGAGGAGATCAAGCGGGTCGTCGCCATCGACGAGCGCCGGGGCGAGGTCGCCGAGGCGCAGTGGCACATCCTCGACGTGCGCGACCCGGCCATCGCCGAGAAGCTGCGCGGCGCGGACGTCGTCGTGCACCTCGCCGTCGACCTCGACCTGGAGACCGACCCCGCCGCCCGGACGGCCTACAACGTGCGCGGCACCCAGACCGTGCTGACCGCCGCCGCGGCGGCCGGGGTCCACCGGGTGGTGCTCTGCACCTCCGCCATGGTCTACGGCGCCCTGCCCGACAACGACATCCCGCTCTCCGAGGACGCCGAGCTCAGGGCGACGGCCGAGGCCACCGGCGTCGGCGACATGCTGGAGATCGAGCGCCTCGGCCGCCGCGCCCCCCGCGCCCACCCCGGCCTGAACGTCACCGTCGTCCGCCCCGCCGTCCTCGTCGGCGGCACGGACACGGCGCTGACCCGCTACTTCGAGTCGCCGCGGCTGCTCGTCGTCGCCGGATCCCGGCCCACCTGGCAGTTCTGCCACGTCGAGGACCTGGTGAGCGCCCTGGAGTACGCGGCCCTGGAGAAGGTCGACGGGGAGTTCGCGGTCGGCTGCGAGGGCTGGCTCGAACAGGAGGAGGTCGAGGAGCTCTCCGGGATCCGGCGCATGGAGCTGCCCTCGGCGGTCGCCCTCGGCACGGCCGCCCGCCTCCACCGGATCGGACTCACCCCGTCGCCGGCGGGCGACCTCGCCTACACGATGCACCCGTGGGTGGTGAGCGTCGGACGGCTGCACGACGCCGGCTGGCGCCCGAAGTGGACGAACGAGGAGGTCCTCGCCGCGCTCCTGGCGGAGGTCGAGGGCCGCCACACGGTCGCCGGACGCCGCCTGGGCCGCAAGGACGCGACGGCTGCGGGCGCGGCCGGCGCGACGGTGGCACTGCTCGGCACGGCGGCCCTGGTCCGGCAGATGCGGAAGCGGCGCGGGCTGTAGCGGGCGATTTGCGGACGATTTGTAGGACCCTCCTACGGAGGGTCCCGTCCACAGGTCGAAAGATCCCCTACCCGATGTCAGAGCCGTGCGGCACCATGGAGCGCATGGCGCAGACGTACGACCACCCCGGCGAGCAGGCCGCGGACGACCCGATCAAGCTGCTCGCGATCCGTGACACCCCGCTCTCGGTCGACGAGGTCTTCCGGGCCGTCGGAGACGACGCCTCGGGCGGCACGACCCTCTTCGTCGGCACCGTGCGCAACCACGACGGCGGCGCGGACGTCGACGCGCTGGGGTACTCCTGCCACCCGACCGCCGAGGCGGAGCTGCGCCGGGTCGCCGAGAAGGTCGTCGCGAACTACCCGGTCCGTGCCCTGGCCGCCGTCCACCGCGTCGGCGACCTGCGCGTCGGCGACATCGCGGTGGTCGTCGCCGTCTCCTGCCCCCACCGCGGCGAGGCCTTCGAGGCCTGCCGGAAGCTCATCGACGACCTCAAGCACGAGGTCCCGATCTGGAAGCACCAGACCTTCTCGGACGGCACCGAGGAGTGGGTGGGTGCCTGTTAGGTCGGCAAGGCGGCGCGCCGACAGGGCGTAGTCGAACGCCCGATTTGCGTAACCGCCCCCCAGGCGCCAGCGTTGATCCCACAGATGACACAGTCTGCTGATCAACTCACTGGGGATGGGAGGTCGGGATGGCAGCGCTGGCCTGGTTGCTGATTCCGCTTTTCGCAGTCGTCGGCGCGGCGATATGGGGAAGCTGGGCTTCGAGGAACAAGACCATAGGTGACGTGGCCGAACTCGCCGGCTACGCACGCTTCCGGGACGCGATGGAGCGGACCCACACCACGACCGCCGATTCCGTCCGTCCGGAGCGCGAGCCCGCCGCGACGGCCTCCGCGGTCAGCACCTCGCCGTCCGGCTGACGCGGGCCGCCTCGTACGGACCGCCCCAGGGGTGCACTCACAGGCGAGTCCCGTACTGTCGTTCCATGCCACGCCGCACCGCGACGATGCTCGCCTCCACCCTGGTCCTGATCTGTCTGCTCATCGCGGGCGTCCTGATCCCGGTGCCGTACGCGGAGATGAGCCCGGGCCCCACGGTCAACACCCTCGGCGAGGCCAGGGGGGAACCCGTCCTCCAGATCTCGGGTCACAAGACCTACCCGACCGACGGTCACCTCAACATGACGACGGTCCGCGTCACCAGCGCGGACTACAAGATGAACGCCGTCGAGGCCGTCTACGGATGGCTCGCCCACGACAACGTGGTGGTGCCGCACGACACCCTCTACCCGGACGGGAAGACCGAGGAGGAGTCGAGCCAGGAGAACGCCGAGGAGTTCAGCCAGTCCCAGGAGAGCGCCAAGGTGGCGGCCCTCAAGGAGCTGGGCATCCCGGTGGTCTCCCGGGTCGTCGTCGCCACCGTCGTCAAGGGCGCCCCGGCCGAGGGCAAGCTGCACGCCGGGGACGTCATCAAGGCCGTCGACGGCGTGCCGATCAAGGACCAGGGTGACGTCGCCCGGCAGGTGACGAAGCGGAAGCCCGGCCAGGACGTCGAGTTCACGATCGTCCCCGCCAAGGAGGCGGCCGCCGCCGAGAAGGCCCGCAAGGAGCCCACCGTCACCCGGAAGGTGGTCATCAGGACCACCACGTCCGAGGAGGGCGACCGGGCCGTCGTCGGCATCCAGGCCGGCACCGACCACGTCTTCCCGTTCACGATCGACATCAACCTGGCCGACGTCGGCGGCCCCAGCGCCGGTCTGATGTTCGCCCTCGGCATCGTCGACAAGCTCACCCCGGAGAGCCTCACCGAGGGCCGGTTCATCGCCGGCACCGGCACCATCGACGACAAGGGCCAGGTCGGCCCGATCGGCGGCATCGAGATGAAGCTGGTCGGCGCGCGCAACGCCGGCGCCGAGTACTTCCTCACCCCGGCCGACAACTGCCAGGCGGCCGCCGCCGACACTCCCGACGGGCTCACCCTGATCAAGGTGAACACCATCGACGACGCCACGAAGTCGCTGGAGAAGCTCCGCAAGGGCGACACGAAGTCGCTGCCGAGCTGCTCGAAGAGCTGAGCCCAGAGGCACGAGTCAGAGGAACGCGCCAGAAGTACGCGAAGGGGCGCCCGGTCACCGACCGGGCGCCCCTTCGCACACGGGAGAGGCTCAGCTCTCGAAGGTCGCCGCCAGCGCCTCGGCGAGGCCCGGCACCAGGTCGGGGCCGGTCAGCACCTCGGTCGCGGAGTCCTTCTCGCGCAGCCGGATCGCGGCCTCGCGGGCGCCGTCCCGCAGCACCGCCACGGTCATCCGGACCTCCTGGCGGTCCGGGTGCCCGGCGACCCACTTGGCGAGCTGCTTCTCGCTCAGGCCCTGCGGGACCTGGGCCTCGGCCGACGGGGGCAGCATGAGCCGCTCCACGGTCAGGGCGCAGCCGGCGACGGCGTCGGGCCAGGCGATCGTGCCGAGGAACTCGTCGAGGGCCTTGCCGCGCGGCAGCTTGTCCTGCTCGATCGGGGTGTAGGCGGTGGCGTCGTCGCCCAGGTTGAGCTGGGAGGCGAGCTTGGGCTCCTGGGCGCGCAGCCGTGCGGTGTCGACCAGGGCGAACAGGCGGGCGGGCTGGTCCCAGCCGAGGCCCGACGCGTACTCGTCGATCTCGAGCACGGCGCGGGTGAGGGGGCTCGACGCCATGGGCGGGCCGGAGGGGGAAAGGTTGGACATGAGCAATATCCTGCCTCCTCTTCGCCGGAAGTCGGGAACTAGGTAAAGCCTCAGTAAGTTGCACCAGTGGGCTCTACGATCGCGGGGCCTGCTTTCAGACGCATCAACATCGAGGGGCGCACGTTGGCTTTCCAGATGCCGGACCGTGGCCAAGGCCCGTCCGGGCCGAGGGTGAGAGTCGGCCGGCCGTCCCGGCGGGCCCGCACCCTGCTCATGACACTCGGGGTGCTGGCCGTCCTCGCCATGGCGTTCGTGATGTTCGCCGGGTTCTGGACGGACTGGCTCTGGTACCGCTCGGTCGAGTACTCGTCCGTGTTCACCACCACCCTGTGGACCAAGATCGGCCTCTTCCTGGTCTTCGGCCTGCTGATGGGCATCGCCGTCGGCTTCAACATCTGGCTGGCGTACCGGCTGCGGCCGCCGCTCAGCGCGATGTCCCTGGAGCAGCAGAGCCTCGACCGGTACCGGATGGGTCTGGCCCCGTTCAAGAAGTGGGTGCTGCTCGCGGTCACCGCGCTGGTGGCGCTGATCGCCGGCGCGTCCGCCTCCGGCCAGTGGCGCACCTGGCTCATGTGGGTCAACGGGGTGAAGTTCGGCCAGAAGGACCCGCAGTTCGGCCTCGACGTGTCGTTCTACGCCTTCGACCTGCCCTGGTACCGCTTCCTCCTGGCCTTCGGCTTCGCGGCCGCCGTCCTGTCGCTGATCGCCGCCGCGCTCACGCACTACCTGTACGGCGGACTGCGGCTCACCAGCCCGGGCGCGCGGGCCACCGCCGCGGCCACCGGGCACCTCTCGGTGCTGCTCGGCCTCTTCGTCGCGCTCAAGGCCGTCGCGTACTGGCTCGACCGGTACGGCCTGGCGGTGAAGTCCAGTGACTTCAAGGCCACGGGCAACTGGACGGGCCTGCGGTACGTCGACGCCAACGCCTTCCTGCCGGCGAAGACGATCCTGTTCTGCATCGCCGTCATCTGCGCGCTGCTGTTCTTCGCGACGATCTGGCGCCGCACCTGGCAGCTGCCGGTGATCGGCTTCGGCCTGATGGTCCTCTCCGCGATCCTGATCGGCGGCCTGTACCCGGCGATCGTGCAGAAGTTCCAGGTCCAGCCGAACGAGCAGGCCAAGGAAGCGCCGTACATCCAGAAGAACATCGACGCGACCCGCCAGGCGTACGCGATCGACGGGACGAAGGCCGAGAACTACTCGGGCAAGTCGACGGTCAAGGCCAAGGACCAGCTGCGGGCGGACTCCGACACGGCGGCGAGCTACCGCCTCCTCGACCCGAACATCGTGTCGCCGACGTTCCAGCAGCTGGAGCAGAAGCGGAAGTACTACCAGTTCCCGACGACCCTGGACGTGGACCGCTACCAGGGCAAGGACACCGTCGTCGGTCTGCGCGAGCTCAACATCAAGGGCATCCCGAAGCGGAACTGGATCAACGACCACTTCACCTACACCCACGGCTACGGCGCGATCATGGCCGCGGGCACGCAGACGGACGCCAACGGCTCCCCGGTCTTCACCGAGTCCGGACTGCCGACGACCGGCATGCTGGGCACCTACCAGCAGCGGATCTACTACGGCGAGAAGACCGACCAGTACTCGATCGTGGGCGGCCCGCAGAAGGAGCTGGACTACGAGGAGAACGGCGAGAAGACCACCAGCTACAAGGAGAAGAGCGGCGTCAGCCTCTCCAGCACCTTCAACCGCGCCGCGTACGCGGTGGCCTTCAGCGAGCCGCAGATCCTCTACTCGGGAGCCATCGGCGAGGGTTCCCGGATCCTCTACAACCGCACGCCCAAGGAGCGCGTCGAGGCCGTCGCGCCCTGGCTGACCATCGACGGCGACGCCTACCCGGCGGTCGTCGACGGCCGGATCCAGTGGATCGTCGACGCCTACACGACGACCAACGGCTACCCGTACGCCTCGCGCACCACGCTCGGCGACACCACGGCCGACTCGCTGACCGTCGGCAACCAGCAGCGCGCGGTCGTCGCCCAGCAGAACCAGGTCAACTACATCCGCAACTCGGTGAAGGCCACCGTCGACGCCTACGACGGCACGGTGAAGCTCTACGAGTGGGACACCCAGGACCCGGTCCTCAAGACCTGGATGAAGGCCTTCCCGGACACCGTCCAGCCGAAGTCCGAGATCAAGCCCGACCTGCTGGCGCACCTGCGCTACCCGCAGGACATGTTCAAGGTCCAGCGCGAGCTGCTGACCCGCTATCACGTCACCGACCCCGCGCAGTTCTACAGCGGCTCGGACGCCTGGCAGGTGCCGGACGACCCGACCAACAAGGACGGCAACGCGGTCCCGCCGTACTACCTGAGCCTGAAGATGCCCGGGGACACGGCGCAGCGCTTCTCGCTGACGACGACGTTCACGCCGAACGGGCGGCCCAACCTGGGCGCCTTCATGGCGGTCGACGCCGACGCCACCAGCAAGGAGTACGGCCGGCTGAGACTGCTGCGGGTCACCGAGGACGTCCCCGGCCCGGCCCAGGTGCAGAGCAAGCTCAACGGCCTGCCCTCCGTGGCCACCTTCGTCCGGGACATGAAGGGCGCCGACTCCGACATCCAGTACGGCAACCTGCTGACCGTGCCGCTCGACGGCGGGTTCCTGTACGTGGAGCCGGTGTACGCCCAGGGGCGCAACGCGCTCTATCCGCTCCTGAAGAAGGTCGCGGTGTCGTACGTGGACGCGGACCAGCCGGACGGTGACACCACCAAGGACACCACGGTGTTCGAGGACAACCTCACCAAGGCGCTCAACGCGGTCTTCGGGGTGGAGGCGCCCACCGCGCCGACGACCCCGCCGGGCACCACGCAGCCGCCGGGCACGACCCAGCCGCCCGCCTCGAACGACGCCGCTCTGAAGCAGGCCATCGCCGACGCCCAGAAGGCGTACGACGAGGGCCAGACCGCGCTGCAGAAGGGCGACTGGACCGCGTACGGCAAGGCCCAGGAGGACCTCCAGGCGGCGCTCCAGCGGGCCGCGGACGCCGAGGCGAAGATCACGAAGCCCGGGTCGGGCGGCTGACCTGAGCTTTTCCGTCCCCGCGTCGTGATACGGTGGTTTCACCGACGCGGGGTGGAGCAGCTCGGTAGCTCGCTGGGCTCATAACCCAGAGGTCGCAGGTTCAAATCCTGTCCCCGCTACTCAGAGGGCAAGGGCCCGGATCCATAAGGATCCGGGCCCTTGTCGTGTGTCGTCGTGCCGGGGGGTGCCGAAGAGCGGTAGGGAAGGGGCGAGTTGGCGTGAGTCGTGTTTGACTTGTCTCTCTGTGGGCATGTCGACAAAACGCTGAGTGACCTCACTGGCTGCGGTATACCAGGTGTGCTCGGGTTGCGGGTGGTGCGACGATGGTATTTATGGGGGACAGGGCAACTCTGTTGGAGACAGGGCGGTTTGTGCAGCGGCACGCCAGAAACGCCGCAGACGAGATCATCGAGGCAGTAGGGGCCGTCGATGCGGCCGTCGACACCACCGCCGAGACCGACGCCGAGAACGAGACCGAGACCGAGACCGAGGCCCGGCACCGACGGGCGGCCGAGCGCGGTGACCTCGCCTCGATGAGCGCGCTCGGCGCGCTGCTGCTGCGCCGCGGCGACCTCGACGGCGCCGAGCCGTACCTGCGGGGCGCCACCGCCGAGGGGGACCGGGCCGCCGCCAACAACCTGGGCGTCCTGCTCCACCAGCGCGGATACGCCGACGAGGCGGCCGGCTGGTGGCGGGTCGCCGCCGTCGCCGGCTCCGCGCCCGCCGCCCACGCGCTCGGACGCCACCACCGCGAGCGCGGCGACGAACCGGCCGCCGAGTACTGGCTGCGCCAGGCGGCCGAGCAGGGCCACGCCCTCGGCGCGTACGCCCTCGCCGACCTCCTGGAGCACCGCAGCGACGTCGGCGCCGAGCGCTGGCTGCGCGCCGCCGCCGAACAGGGCCACCGCGAGGCCGCCTACCGCCTCGCCCTCGCCCTGGAGCGCCGCGCCACCGAGACCACCCGCGGACCGCACGAGACCGGCACCCGGCTCCGGGTGCCGGGCACCGCCGCGATCGTGCCCGCCGGCACGCCCGCGACCGGCACCCCGGGCGCCGTGCCCGGACAGCCCGGCGGCGAGGGAGCGGGCGCGGCCGCCGAGGCCGAGCAGTGGTTCCGGCAGGCCGCCGCGCGCGGCCACCGGCGGGCCGCGTTCCACCTCGGCGCGATCCTGGAGCAGCGCGGCGAGCTCAAGGAGGCCGGCCGCTGGTACCTCAGCTCCGCCCGGGAGGGCGAGGCGAAGGCCGCCTGCGCGCTCGCCTTCCTGCTCCGCGACGCGGGCGACGAGGAGAGCGCCGCCGTGTGGTGGCTGCGGGCCGCCCAGGACGGCGACGGCAACGCGGCCAACGCGCTCGGCGCCCTGCACGCCGCCCGGGGCGAGCAGCAGACCGCCGAGCGCTGGTACCGGGCCGCCATGGACGCCGGCGACGTCAACGGCGCCTACAACCTCGGGCTGCTCTGCGCCGCCCAGGACCGCATCCCGCAGGCCGAGCAGTGGTACCGCCGCGCCGCCTACGCGGGCCACCGCGAGGCCGCCAACGCGCTCGCCGTCCTGCTCCTCCAGGCCGGCGACGCCAACGGCGCCGAGCCCTGGTTCTCCAAGGCCGCCGAGGCCGGCAGCGTGGACGCCGCCTTCAACCTGGGCATCCTCCACGCCGGCCGGGGCGACGACCGCACGGCCCTCGTCTGGTACGAGCGGGCCGCGGCCGCCGGGCACACCGAGGCCGCCCTCCAGGTCGGCATCGCCGCCCTCCGGGACGGTGACGAGCAGACCGCCGAGCGGCACCTGCGGTGCGCGGCCGGCGGCGGCAGCGCCGAGGCCGCCTTCCGGCTCGCCTCGGTGCTCGACGCCCGCCGCCCCGAGCCCGGCCCCGCCGTGCTCGGCGCGCCGCGCGAGGAGAAGTCCGAGTGCGAGGAGTGGTACGAGCGGGCCGCCCAGCAGGGCCACCGGCGCGCCCAGGTGCGGGTCGGGATGCTCGCCGCCGGGCGCGGCGACCTCGCCGAGGCCGACCGCTGGTACCGCGAGGCCGCCGAGGCGGGCAGCCGCAACGGCGCCTTCAACCTGGGGCTGCTCCTCGCCCGCGAGGGCAGCGAGCGGGAGGCCGCCCTCTGGTGGACCCGGGCGGCCCGGGCCGGCCACGGCCGCGCCGCGCTCCGGCTCGCGCTGCTCGCGGCGCGCCGGGGCGAGCTCACCGAGGGGCGCCGCTGGTGCGACCGCGCGGTGGAGCTGGGCCCGGCGGAGGTCGCCGAGCGGGCGGCCCGGCTGAGCGAGGCACTGCACCAGGAGCTCACGGCGTAACGGATTTGCCCTGCTCCGAAGGGTCCCGTAAGGTGGTGTTCACCGACGCGGGGTGGAGCAGCTCGGTAGCTCGCTGGGCTCATAACCCAGAGGTCGCAGGTTCAAATCCTGTCCCCGCTACTCAGTAGCAACGAAGGCCCGGATCCAGTCACTGGATCCGGGCCTTCGTCGTTGACGCCCGAGGGCGTACGGAAAAGGCCCCCGCCGGAGCGGGGGCCTTTTCGCGTGGTCAGGCGGTGGCGGCGCAGTTCGGGCAGAGGCCCCGGTACGTGACCTCGACGTTCGAGATGGTGAAGCCGAAGCGCTCGGTGTCCGGGAGGTCCGCCAGCGGGTCGCCGGCCGGGTGCACGTCGCGGATCGCGCCGCAGCGGCCGCAGACCAGGTGCTGGTGGGGCCGGTGGGCGTTGGGGTCGTACCGCTTGGCGCGGCCGTCGGTCGCGACCTCGATGACCTCACCGAGGGTGACCATCTCACCCAGCGTGTTGTACACGGTCGCGCGCGAGATCTCGGGCAGCTTCGCCACGGCGCGCGCATGCACCTCGTCGGCGGTCAGGTGCACATGGTCCCCGTCGAGGACCTCGGCCACGACGCGCCGCTGCGCGGTCATCCGCCAGCCGCGTCCGCGCAGTCGTTCCAACAGGTCACTCATGAGGGCCAGCCTAACAGTCGGGGGGTGAAGGCCCCGAACAGGTGTGACTTTGGATGTCTCCGTAACTTGGATTAAGTCTATTGTAGGCTTGGGTCCAGAACAGGACAGGGCGACAAAGAACGCAGGAGGCGCACGTGACGCAGGGACCGCTCACCACGGAGGCCGGAGCTCCGGTCGCCGACAACCAGAACAGCGAGACCGCGGGCGTCGGTGGTCCGGTCCTCGTCCAGGACCAGCTCCTCCTGGAGAAGCTCGCCCACTTCAACCGCGAGCGCATCCCGGAGCGCGTGGTCCACGCGCGCGGTGCGGGCGCCTACGGCACCTTCACGGTCACCCGTGACGTCACGCGGTGGACGCGCGCGAAGTTCCTCTCCGAGGTCGGCAAGGAGACCGAGACCTTCCTGCGCTTCTCCACCGTCGCGGGCAACCTCGGCGCGGCGGACGCGGTGCGCGACCCCCGAGGCTGGGCGCTGAAGTTCTACACCGAGGAGGGCAATTACGACCTCGTCGGCAACAACACCCCGGTGTTCTTCATCAAGGACGCCATCAAGTTCCCCGACTTCATCCACACCCAGAAGCGCGACCCGTACACGGGCTCGCAGGAGGCGGACAACGTCTGGGACTTCTGGGGCCTCTCCCCGGAGTCGACCCACCAGGTCACCTGGCTCTTCGGCGACCGCGGCATCCCCGCCTCGTACCGCCACATGAACGGCTACGGCTCGCACACGTTCCAGTGGAACAACGAGGCCGGCGAGGTCTTCTGGGTCAAGTACCACTTCAAGACCGACCAGGGCATCAAGAACCTCACCCAGGAGGAGGCCAACCGCCTCGCCGGCGAGGACCCGGACTCGCACCAGCGCGACCTGCGCGAGGCCATCGAGCGCGGCGACTTCCCGAGCTGGACCGTGCAGGTCCAGATCATGCCCGCGGCCGACGCGGCGCACTACCGCTTCAACCCGTTCGACCTCACCAAGGTGTGGCCGCACGAGGACTACCCGCCGATCGAGATCGGCAGGCTGGAGCTCAACCGCAACCCGGAGAACATCTTCGCCGAGGTCGAGCAGTCGATCTTCAGCCCCGCGCACTTCGTGCCGGGCATCGGGCCCTCCCCGGACAAGATGCTCCAGGGCCGTCTCTTCGCCTACGGCGACGCCCACCGCTACCGCGTCGGCATCAACGCCGACCACCTGCCGGTGAACCGCCCGCACGCCACCGAGGCGCGCACCCACTCCCGTGACGGCTTCCTCTACGACGGCCGCCACGGCGGGGCCAAGAACTACGAGCCGAACAGCTTCGGCGGCCCGCGCCAGACGGACCGGCCGCTCTGGGCCGGCTCGGCGGTCACCGGCGTGACCGGCGACCACGCCGCCCCCTCGCACGCCGAGGACGACGACTTCACGCAGGCGGGCGACCTCTACCGCCTGATGTCCGAGGACGAGAAGGGCCGTCTCGTCGCGAACCTGGCCGGCTTCATCGCCAAGGTCTCGCGCGAGGACATCGCCGAGCGGGCGATCGGCAACTTCCGCCGGGCGGACGAGGACTTCGGCAAGCGGCTGGAGGCCGCGGTCCAGGCCCTGCGCGGCTGAGGGCGCTTGCCGTAGGGAGGGAGCGGGCCGGACTTCCGCACGGAGTCCGGCCCGCTCCCGCGTCAGCCCGCGGCCACGCTGTGCACCGGGATCCAGCAGCGGATGATGTCGCGCACGGAGACGATGCCGACGGGGCCCCGGTCGTCGAGGACGACGAGGTGGCGGAAGCCGCCGCGGGTCATCGCCTCGGCCGCCTCCGCCAGGGTCCAGGTCGGCGCGGCGAAGACGACGTCACGGGTGGTGTGGGAGCCGGCGGTCTCCCGGTCGGGGTCCTGGTCCCGGGCGAGGGAGTTGAGGATGTCGCGCTCGGTGATGATCCCGAGCCCGCCGGCGTCGGCGTCGAGGACGACGGCCGCGCCGACGCGCCGCGCCGCCATCAGCCGGGCTGCCTGCCGGAGGGTGTGTGCGGGGCCGATGGTGAGGACCACGGTGCTCATGGCGTCACGGACGAGCATGGGCGGAGCCACCTCCTTGGTGAACCGCTCCCGCCTTCAACGAGAACCGATTCACAAGTTCACAAGCGGGGGACTCTCAGGGTGGCAGCGAGGTGAGGGGCCGGGCAAGGGGCGTGCGGGAGTGCGTGCGGCTCGGAAGGGGCGCCACTCACCCTTGCCGGGGTCCGGGGGCCTGCGGCGGAGCCGCTGATGTCGCTGCCCCGGGAGATGCAGTACCGGCGGGGGACTCTCGGAGTCGCACCGGGAGACCTGACAAGGGGGCGCGCGAGGCGCCCCCGGGGGAGCGGCGGGGGCGGTCGGCTCTCCTGGGCGGCGGGGCGCTCGGCCCCGCGCGCTCAGCCCTCCTGGTTCAGGTAGCTCAGCAGCTCGCCGTGGAGCAGGCCGTTCGAGGCCGCCGCGTTCCCGCTGTGCGGGCCGTGCCGGCCGTCCAGGCCCGTGTAGGTGCCGCCGGCCTCCTGGACCACGATCGCGACCGCGGCCATGTCCCACAGGGACAGCTCCGGCTCCGCGCAGATGTCCACGGAACCCTCCGCGACCATCATGTACGGCCAGAAGTCGCCGTACGCCCGGGTCCGCCAGCACGCGCGCGTGAGGTCGAGGAAGCCGTTCAGGCGGCCCCGCTCCTCCCAGCCGCTGATCGAGGAGTACGCGAAGGAGGCGTCCGACAGGGACGCGACCTTCGAGACGCCGATCCGGCTCGCCGAGGCCAGGCTGCGGCCCGTGTACGCGCCGAGGCCCTTCGCCGCCCACCAGCGCCGGCCGAGCGCCGGGGCGGACACCACGCCCACCACCGGCTGGAAACCGGTCTCGCCGGCCTCCATCAGCGCGATCAGGGTCGCCCAGACGGGCACCCCGCGCACGTAGTTCTTCGTGCCGTCGATCGGGTCGATCACCCAGCGGCGCGGGCCCGAGCCCTCCACGCCGTACTCCTCGCCGAGGATCGCGTCGCGCGGCCTGGCGCGCTGGAGCTGTCCGCGGATCAGCTCCTCCGCCGCCTTGTCGGCCTCGCTCACCGGAGTCATGTCCGGCTTCGTCTCGACCTGGAGGTCGAGCGCCTGGAATCGGTCCATGGTGGCCGCGTCGGCGGCATCCGCGAGGACGTGGGCGAGACGCAGATCATCGTGGTAATCGGCCATGGTCGGAACTCTATCCCCGAGGCGAGAACGCGCGCGGAACCGTCCACAGGAGCCCCCGGCGCCGTCCCGCGCCGCCCCTTGACAGGGTGTGGGCACCTGTCGACGCTGAGCGGAGACCCGTTCCCTCCCGGAGGTGAGGATGGCGAACGCCCGTGAGGCGCTGCTCGACGCCGCGCTCGCCGCGCTCGTGCACCGCCCCTGGTCCGCCGTGCGGATGGCCGACCTCGCCGCCGCGGCCCGGGTCTCCCGGCAGACCCTCTACAACGAGTTCGGCTCCAAGGAGGGCCTGGCCCGCGCCCTCGTACGGAGGGAGGCCGACGCCTACCTCCACGGCGTCCGGAACCTGCTCGCCGCCCCCGCCCCGCCCGAACGGAACCTCGTCGCCGTCGCCGAGTGGATCGTCGCCCGCGCCGCCGTCCGCCCGATACTGCGGGCCCTGCTCACCGGCGCCTGGAACGAGCGGCTGCCCCAGCCCCGCCCGGTCCGCCCCGGCGCCCGGCCCGCCCCCGTCCCCGCCCAGCGGCGCGCCGACGCCGGGCCGCCCGCGCCCGGCGAGCTCGTGGCGGAGGCGGCGGCCTCGGCGGGGGAGCGGTGGGCGGCCGGCTGCGAACTCGCCATACGGATCGCCCTCAGCCACGTCGTCGCACCGGTCCCGCCGGTGACGCCTCAGTGCGCGGAGCCGGAGAGCTGGAGCCCGATGACGCCCACGATCACCAGACTGATCGAGACGATCTTGAGCGTGGAGACCAGGTCGCCGAGGAAGACCATCCCGTAGATCGCCGTCCCGGCCGCGCCGATCCCCGTCCACACCGCGTACGCCGGACCCACGTCGAGCTTCCGCAGCGCGAGGGTGAGGAGACCGAAGCTGCCCAGGGCGAAGGCCGCGAAGGCGATCGTCGGCCACAGCCGGGTGAAACCGTGCGAGAGCTTCAGGCAGACCGCGAACCCCGTCTCCAGGATCCCCGCGATCACCACCAGCAGCCACGCCATCGTCAGTGCCTCCCACGCCGTCGGTGACTGCTTCGTCGCACTTGGTGCGATTATGCACTTACCGGCGGTGAGGGGGCGTAAACGCCGACGGCTCAGTCGCCCTCGCGTCGCTCCCGGGTCGCGAGCAGCCGCCGCAGCGAGAACAGCCGCGCCGGATCGGCGTGCCCCTCCGCCACGTACGCGTCGAGCGCGCAGTCCGGCTCGTCGTGGCTGCAGGCGCGCGGGCAGTTCTCGGTGCCCGGCTCCAGGTCGGGGAAGGCGTGGATGACCCGGGACGGGTCGACGTGGTGCAGGCCGAAGGAGCGCACGCCCGGGGTGTCGATGACCCAGCCCTCGGCCGCGTCCAGGGGCAGCGCGAGCGCCGAGGTCGTGGTGTGCCGGCCGCGGCCCGTCACCGCGTTCACATGCCCGGTGATCCGCCGCTTCTCCTCCGGCACCAGGGCGTTGACCAGCGTCGTCTTGCCGACGCCGGAGTGCCCGACGAAGGCCGTGACCCGCCCGTCCAGGTACTCCCGCACCCGGTCGGCCGCCCCGCCGTCGTACAGCTCCTCGCGGTTCACCACCACGTGCGGGATGTCCAGGTCGCCGTACAGCTCCAGGAGCTTCTCGGGCGGGGCCAGGTCCGACTTCGTCATCACGAGGAAGGGTTCGAGCCCGCCGTCGTACGCCGCCACCAGGCAGCGGTCGATCAGCCGGGGGCGCGGCTCCGGGTCGGCGAGCGCGGTGACGATCGCCAGCTGGTCGGCGTTGGCGACGACCACCCGCTCGTACGGGTCGTCGTCGTCGGCCGTGCGCCGCAGCACCGAGCTGCGCTCGCCGATCCGCACGATCCGGGCCAGCGTGTCCTTCTCGCCGGAGAGGTCGCCGACCAGGGAGACCCGGTCGCCGACGACGGCGGCCTTGCGGCCCAGCTCGCGGGCCTTCATCGCCATCACGGCCCGGTCGCCGACCAGCACGGTCAGCCGGCCCCGGTCGACGGTGAGGACCATGCCCTCGACGGCGTCCTCGTGCTTCGGGCGGATCGTGGTGCGGGGACGGGTGCCCTTGCGGTTGGGCCGCTGGCGGATGTCGTCCTCGTCGGTGTGCTTGCCGTAGCGCCGCATGGTTCAGACCCCGAGCATTTCGGTCCACATCGTCGGGAAGTCCGGCAAGGTCTTGGCCGTCGTCGCCACGTCCTCGATCTGCACGCCCTCGACCGCGAGGCCGATGACCGCGCCCGCCGTCGCCATGCGGTGGTCGTGGTACGTGTGGAAGACGCCGCCGTGCAGCGGGCGCGGGCGGATGTGGAGGCCGTCCTCGGTCTCGGTCACGTCGCCGCCGAGCTCGTTGATCTCCTTGGTGAGCGCCGCGAGCCGGTCCGTCTCGTGCAGCCGGAGATGGGCGACCCCGCGCAGCGTCGAGGGGGAGTCGGCGAGGGCCGCGACCGCCGCGATGCCGGGGGTCAGCTCGCCGACCTCGCCGAGGTCCACGTCGATGCCGTGGATCCGGCCCGTGCCGGTGAAGGTGAGGCCCGCGTCGGTGAGCTCGCAGGAGCCACCCATCTCGGTGAAGATCCGGCGCAGCTCGTCGCCCGGCTGGGTGGTCCGCTCGGGCCAGTCCGGGATCGTCACCCGGCCGCCGGTCACCAGGGCCGCCGCCAGGAACGGCTGCGCGTTCGACAGGTCGGGCTCGACGACCAGGTCCCGGCCGCGCAGCGCGGAGGGCGCCACCCGCCACACGTCCGGCTCGCCGCCGTGCTCCGGCTCGTCGACCCGGGCGCCGACCGCGCGCAGCATGTCGACCGTCATCCGGATGTGCGGCATCGAGGGGAGCCGGCCGCCCACGTGCCGCACCTCGACGCCCTGGTTGAAGCGGGGCGCGGAGAGCAGCAGGGCACTGACGAACTGGGAGGACGAGGAGGCGTCGATCTCGACCGTGCCGCCGTCCAGGCCCCCGGCGCCGTGCACGGTCATCGGGAGCGCGCCCCGGCCGTCGTCGTCGACGCGGGCGCCGAGCGCGCGCAGCGCGTCGATCACGCCGTGCAGCGGGCGCTCGTGGGAGCGGGGGTCGCCGTCGAAGCGCACCGGGCCGTCGGCGAGGGCCGCGACCGGGGGCAGGAAGCGCATGACCGTGCCCGCGTTGCCGACGTCGACCGCGGCGGGGCCGCGCAGCTTGGAGGGGATGATCCGCCAGGCCTCACCGGAGCCGTCCGGGCCCACCCCTTCCTCGATCTTCACGCCGAGGGTGCGGAGCGCCTCGGCCATCAGGAGGGTGTCGCGGGAGCGCAGCGGGCGGCGCAGCCAGCCGGGCTCGGCGGCGAGCGAGGCGAGGACCAGGGCACGGTTGGTGACCGACTTCGATCCGGGCACGGTGACGGTCGCGTCGACGGCGCCGCTCGCGTACGGGGCGGGCCAGAGGTCGGTGGACGGATCGGTGTGCGCGGAAGCTGCTGCGGTCATGGACTCACTGTACGGGGGAGTCAGATGCCCAGGAGCCAGCGACCGCCGCCGATCAGGGCGGACAGCGCGACCGTGTGGAAGAAGAGGAGCCACACCCCGGCGGGCACCTGGGTGAGCCGCGAGAGCTGGTCCGCGTCCGAGTCGGGCGCGCCGCCGCGGCGCCGCTTCGTCTGGAGCTCGAAGGCCGGCCGGACGCCGCCGAGCAGCAGGAACCAGACGGCCGCGTACGCGAACGCGGACTGGACGTCGGGACCGGTCAGCCGGGAGACGAGGAGGAAGGCGGCGCCCGTGAGGACGACGGTGAGGATCCCGTACGCGTTGCGGACCATCACCAGGAGCGCGAGCAGCAGTCCGGTCGCGATCCACAGCAGCAGGGTGACGTGGCCGGTGCCGAGCAGGGCGGCGCCGCCGAGACCGAGCAGCGGGGCCGCCGGATAGCCGGCCGCGAGGGTGAGGACCACGCCGAGGCCGGTGGGCCGGCCCCGGGACACGGTCAGCCCGCTGGTGTCGGAGTGCAGCCGGATCGACTGCAGGCGGCGCCCGGTGGCGAGGGCGACGAGCCCGTGGCCGCCCTCGTGGGCGATGGTGATCGCGTTGCGGGCCGGGAGCCAGAGCCGCCGGAACACGACCAGGGCCAGCGCGCAGGCGCCCGTGGCGTAGACGATCCACTGGTCCGGAGCGGGCTGGGTGCCGAGGATCTGGGTCATTTGGCGGACGGCTCCTCGGGTGCGGGCGGGAACGTGGCAGTGTGGCACGTATGTGCGGACGGTATGCATCGAGTCGGCGGCCCGAGGACCTCGTCGAGACCTTCGGGGTCGAGAAGTGGGAGCCGGAGGAGACCCTGGCCCCCGACTGGAACGTGGCCCCCACCAAAGAGGTCTGGGCCGTGCTGGAGCGTCCTCTGAAAGACGCCGGATCCCCGCGGCCGGTTCGCCAGCTGCGCGCGCTGAGATGGGGGCTCGTGCCGTCCTGGGCGAAGTCGCCCGAGGGCGCCGCCCGGATGATCAACGCGCGCGCGGAGACCGTCGACGAGAAGCCCTCCTTCAAGCGCGCCTTCCGGGCGCGCCGGTGCATCCTGCCCGCCGACGGCTACTACGAGTGGGTGACCGGGACCGCCGAGCGCGACCTGGAGGTCGAGGGGAAGAAGAAGCGGCCCCGGAAGCAGCCGTACTTCGTGACCCCCGCCGACGGCTCCGTCTTCGCGATGGCCGGACTGTACGAGTTCTGGCGGGACCGCACCCTGCCCGACGGGGACCCCTCCGCGTGGTGGGTCACCTGCTCGGTGATCACCACCGAGGCCGAGACCGGCCCCCTCGGCGTCGCTCCCGCCGAGGGACCCCGCTCGCTCCACGACATCCACCCCCGGATGCCGCTGATGCTGACCGAGGACCGCTGGGACGCCTGGCTCGACCCGGCCCGCACCGACCCCGAGGAGCTCCGCGGGCTGCTCGCCCCGCCGCCCGGGGGCCTGATGCGCGCGTACCCGGTCGCCACCGCCGTCAGCAACGTCCGCAACAACGGCCCCGAACTCCTGGAGGAGCTGTCGGGACCGGAGGTCGGCACGCTGTTCTGACGTTTCGTGAGGGCGGGGCGGCAGGATGGGGACGTGACACAGTACGAGAACGTCCCCACCGGCGCCGGCGAGGCACGCATCACCTGGCACCCGGGCACGAAGCCGTGGGCCGTCCTCGCCCTCGGCCACGGCGCCGGCGGCGGCGTCGAGGCCCGCGACCTCCAGGCCCTCGCCGCGGCGCTGCCCGCCCACGGCGTGACCGTCGCCCTCGTCGAGCAGCCCTGGCGGGTCGCCGGCAAGAAGATCGCCCCCGCGCCGAAGACCCTCGACACCGGCTGGCGCGGCCTCTGGCCGAACCTCGCGAAGCCCGGCCTCCCGGTGATCGCGGGCGGCCGCAGCTCCGGCGCCCGCGTCGCCTGCCGCACCGGCCGGGAGCTCGGCGCGCTCGCCGTCCTCGCCCTGGGCTTCCCGCTCCACCCTCCGGGCAGGCCCGAGAGTTCCCGCGCCGACGAGCTCCTCGGCACCGGACTGCCCACCCTCGTCGTCCAGGGCGGAAACGACCCCTTCGGGCGCCCGGAGGAGTTCCCGGAAGGCCCGTACGGCCTCGTGGAGGTCCCGTACGGGGACCACGGCTTCGCCGTGCCCAAGCGCGCGCCGCTGACCCAGGGCGAGGCCCTCGCCGGTCTCGTCGACGGCGTCACGCAGTGGATCGCCGCCCTCCGCTGACTTCACCGCGTGCACCGGGAATGCGACGCCGGTGACCACTGTTGTGGAGAGCGTCGGTGTGAGAGCAAGGAATGAGGGAGTCCGTCGCATGGGTTCGACCATCTGCCCACAGCGCGCGCAGGCCGCTGACCTCGACTGGACAGTGCTGCCCGCGCCCAGGACCGCCACGATTCGGGCGGCGGGCGGAGCGGTTCCTCGTCTATCCTCCGAAACGAGCGGGTCCGCCCTCGGGCTCGCCGCCGCGCTGGAGGAGGTGGGTCCGGTCACTGGGACCGACACAGGGACCGACGACGGCCCCGAGGAGACGACCGAGGAGCGCAACGCGCGCTTCGAACGGGATGCCCTCGGCTACCTCGACCAGATGTACTCGGCCGCGCTGCGCATGACGCGCAACCCCGCGGACGCGGAGGACCTGGTGCAGGAGACCTACGCCAAGGCGTACGGATCCTTCCACCAGTTCCGTGAGGGCACGAACCTCAAGGCCTGGCTGTACCGGATCCTCACGAACACCTTCATCAACTCGTACCGCAAGAAGCAGCGCGAACCCCAGCGGAGCGCCGCCGAGGAGATCGAGGACTGGCAGCTCGCCCGGGCCGAGTCGCACATGTCGACCGGTCTGCGCTCGGCCGAGTCGCAGGCGCTCGACCACCTCCCGGACTCCGACGTGAAGGAAGCGCTCCAGGCGATTCCCGAGGAGTTCCGCATCGCCGTCTATCTCGCCGATGTCGAGGGCTTTGCGTACAAGGAGATCGCGGACATCATGGGGACACCCATCGGCACGGTGATGTCCCGACTGCACCGGGGTCGCCGCCAGCTGCGCGGAATGCTCGAGGACTACGCCCGCGACCGCGGGCTCGTACCCGCGGGCGCCGGAGAGTCGTCGCACGATCTGAAAGGCTCGGGCTCATGAGCTGCGGAGATCCGCACGAGACGGACTGCTCGGAGGTCCTGGACCATCTCTACGAGTTCCTCGACCGGGAGATGCCCGACGGTGAGTGCACCAAGTTCGAGGTGCACTTCGAGGAGTGCTCCCCGTGCCTGGAGAAGTACGGCCTGGAGCAGGCGGTGAAGAAGCTCGTCAAGCGCTGCTGCGGCAGTGACGACGTCCCCGTCGACCTGCGCGCCAAGGTCATGGGCCGCATCGACCTGATCCGCGCCGGACACCTGGTGCCCGAGCAGGACATCACGGTGAGCGCCCCGGCGACACCGGCCCCACAGGAGTAGCGCCCCCTCCCGTACAGCCGTATCAGGGGAGCGAACGGCCGCCGCGATCCGATCGCGGCGGCCTCGCGTATATATCAGCTTGTATCACCCGATGGTGCGAATCACTCCGACCGCGCCGTCCCGCACCGCCCAACTCGCTAGCGTGGCAGCCGTGATGGGCGTGAAGGTCATTCCGCGCGCGGCCCGCGTGTACATCGGCTGCGCCCTGCTCGGCGCCGGGGCCTGCGCCCTGCCCGCGCTGCGCCCCGGCGCCGCCGTCCCCTGGGGCACGGCCGCACTCCTCGCCGCCCTGTACGCGCTCTGCGAGCTGCCCGCCCGCTGCCGGCTCATCGGCCGCGCCCTCGGCGGCTCCGTCCCCCTGGGCACCGGCTCCTTCTTCCCCGTGCTCCTCGCCTCCGCGCTGCTCCTGCCGCCCGCCGCCGCCGCGCTCACCGCGATCCCCGGCAGCCTCCTCGCCCGCGTCGAGGAACCCCCCGCCGCGCCCCGCCGCGCCTGGCGGGCCGCCGCCACCGCCCTCGCCGTCTGGGCCGCCGCCCGCACCGCCGGCGCCCTCGGCGGCCCCGCCGCCCTCGGCCACGGCCCCGACGCCCCCGACCTGCCGTACGCGCTGCTGCCCGCCGGCGCCGCCGCCCTCGCCTTCTGCCTGGCCCTCACCGCCCTCGACGGCGGCATCCGGGCCACCGCCGGAGGACTTCCCCTACGGGCCGCCTGGCGCGGCCTCCTCGGCCGGGCCCTCGCCCCGCACACCGTCCACGGCCTCGCCGGACTGATGATGGCCGTCCTCTGGCGCAGCACGTACGGCCCGGTCGCGGCGCTCTTCGTGCTCCTCCCCATGTACATCTCCTGCTGGGTCTTCGCCCAGTACCACCGCGAGCGCGCCGCCCACCAGGCCACCATCCGCGCCCTCGTCCAGGCCGTCGACATCAAGGACCGGTACACCCGCGGCCACAGCGAACGCGTCGGGCACGCCTCCGTCCTGATCGCCCGTGAGCTCGGCATGGCCGAGGACCGCCTCGACGTCGTCCGCTTCGCCGGCATCCTGCACGACGTCGGCAAACTCGGCGTGCCCACCCGGGTCCTCCGCAAGGACGGTCCCCTCACCCCCGAGGAGCGCCGGGTGATCGAACTCCACCCCGAGTACGGCCACGAGATGGTCCGCGGCATCGGCTTCCTCGGCGAGGCGCGGGCCGCGATCCTCCACCACCACGAACGCATGGACGGCAGCGGCTACCCCTACGGGCTCCACGGCGAACAGATCCCCGAGTTCGCCCGGGTCGTCGCCGTCGCCGACGCCTTCGACGCCATGACCTCCACCCGCTCCTACAGCCGCGCCCGCCCCGTGCCCACCGCCCTCGCCGAACTGGAGCGCTGCGCCGGCACCCAGTTCGACCCCCGGATGGTCACCGCCCTCGTCCGGGCCCTGGACCGGCACGGCTGGCAGCCCGCCGTCACCGCAGACGAACCCGCCCCGCAGCCCGTCCCCCCGCCGCGCGGACCCCTCCCCGCCCCGGCCACCAGGGAACCCGCGTGAGACCCGGCGCCCCCACCGTCGGCGCCGTGCGCGGCGCCGCACTCCTCCTCGGCCTCGCCGGCTTCGCCCACACCCTCTGGCACGGCATCGACGAACCCGGCAACGCCCTCGCCTTCGGCACCCTCGTCGCCCTCGGTGAACTCGCCCGCTGGGGCGCCGCACCCGGCGAACGCGAGCCCGCGCCGCTCGCCGCCGCCGGAGCCCTCGCGTACGCCCTGCTCGGCACCAGCGCCGGCACCGCCACCACCCACGGCGTCCTCCAGACGGTCGCGGTCGTCGTCGCCGCCTGCCTCGCCGGGATCGTCCCGCACCTCGCGCGCGACCGGGGCCCAGGCGCCGACCACCTCGCCCGCCGCGTCCTCACCGCCGGCTTCGCCGCCCTCTGCTTCCAGCCCCTCTACAACTCGGGCGCCGTCACCGAGCACCTCGGCCAGGGCCCCGCGTACGCCCTCTTCCTGCTCCTCCTGCTCGTCCTGACCGCCCTCTGCGACGCCGTCCTCGCCGCCCTCGTCCTGCGCGCCCGTACGGGATTCCCGTACGGCTCCCTCCTCCACGACGAACTCCGCGCCTGCCTCGGCATCTCCTCCGCCGTCTGCGCCACCGGCACCGTCATGGCACTCGGCGTCGCCGCCGCCGGACTGTGGGCCCTGCCCGTGCTCGCCGTCCCGCTCCTGCTCACCCAGGTCTCCTTCCGGCGGTACGCGGCCGTGCGGACCGTCAACCGGCAGACCACCGCCTCCCTCGCCCGCGCCACCGAGATCGCCGGCTGCACCCCGCCCGGCCACGCCCGCCGGGTCGCCGCCCTCAGCACGGCCGTCGGGCGCGAGCTGGGCCTCTCCGGGACCGAGCTGACCGTCCTGGAGCACGCGGCACTCATGCACGACATCGGACAGCTCTCCCTCGTCGACCCCGTCGCCGGCGGCGCCACCGCCCTCCTGCCCGCCGAGGAGCAGCGCCGGATCGCCCTCCTGGGCGGCGAGGTCGTCCGCAGGACCGGGGTCCCCGAGGCCGTCGCCGTCGTCGTCGAGCGGCAGGCCGACCCGTACCGGGAGCAGCCGCCGGCCGCCCGGATCGTCCGCGCCGTGAACGCCTACGACGACCTCGCGGGCGAGCTCGCCGGCGGCGGCGCGGGCGCCGCCCTCGACGCCCTGGAGCGGCTCCGGCTCGGCACCGCCCGCGACTACCACCCGGACGTCGTCGAGAGCCTGGCGAGGGTCCTGGCACGGGGTGGGGCTCCCGGGATGACCTCGGGGATCCCTGGGTAACCCATGGGTAATGAGCGCGCGTCCGACCGGGCATGGTTGGATGCGAACAAGAGGGTGAAGCGACCGGCAGGCGGGAATCGTGAAGATCTTCGGGAAGGTACGGCATCGGCCCTCCGCCTCATGGCGGCAGGCCACCGACCGCGCGTTCACGCTGATCGGCGACGGCCGGTACGAGGACGCGGGCGCACTCCTGACGCGCGCGGCGGATCTGGAGCCCTGGCTCTCCGAGTCCTGGTTCAATCTGGCGCTGCTGCACAAGTTCCGGCACGACTGGGAGCAGGCGCGGGCCGCCGGGCTGCGCGCCGTCGCGCTCCTCGACAAGGAGACCGGAGCCCCCGACTGGTGGAACGTGGGCATCGCCGCCACCGCCCTCCAGGACTGGCCGCTGGCCCGCCGCGCCTGGCAGGCGTACGGACTGAAGGTCCCCGGCGCCGCCGCCGGCACCGGCGAGCCCGCCGGCATGGAGCTGGGCAGCGCCGCCGTGAGGCTCTCCCCGGAGGGCGAGGCCGAGGTCGTGTGGGGCCGGCGTCTGGACCCCGCCCGGATCGAGGTCCTCTCCATCCCCCTGCCCTCCTCCGGCCGCCGCTGGGGCGAGGTCGTCCTCCACGACGGCGTGCCGAACGGCGAGCGGACCACCACCGCGGGCCCCTCCTACCCGGTCTTCGACGAGATCGAGCTGTGGGCGCCCTCACCCGTCCCCACCTGGGTCGTCCTCCTGGAGGCCGCCACCGAGGCCGACCGGGACGCCCTGGAGCAGCTCGCCGCCGAGGCCGGATTCGCCGCCGAGGACTGGTCGTCCTCCGTACGGCTGCTCTGCCGCGCCTGCTCCGAATCGACCATGCCGAGCGCCGAGGGCGAGGGCGAGCACTCCGACCCGCACGACCACAGCGAGCCCGGCCACCCCGGGCCGCTCGGCCACCGCTCGCCCGGCGAGCTGTGGGTCCCCGAGCGGGAGTGCGGCATCGCGGCCCCGCCGGGCCTGGTGCGGGGCCTCCTGGACGGCTGGGTGGCGGACAGTCCGGACTCCCGCGAGTGGCGTGATCTCGAAGAGGTCTGCTGAGCGTCCGCCCCTGGCCCCGTAGGCTGTCCTCGACGGAATCGGGTTTTCAGAAGGGCGCGGCCTGACATGGCGCAGCAGGACACGGACGAGCAGACGCAGATCAACGACGGCTACGTCGTCGACACGGAGGACTGTGAGGCGCGCGAGCTCGCCTACCGCGAGCGCGGCACGGCCCGCCCGATCACGGTCGTCGGCAACCCCGTGCTCCACCGCGAGTGCAAGGACGTCACCGAGTTCGACGACGAGCTCGCCCAGCTGATCGACGACATGTTCGCCAGCCAGAAGGCCGCCGAGGGCGTGGGCCTGGCCGCGAACCAGATCGGCGTCGACCTCAAGGTCTTCGTCTACGACTGCCCCGACGACGAGGGCGTCCGCCACACCGGTGTCGTGATCAACCCCGTCCTCCAGGAGCTCCCGGCCGAGCTCCGCGTCCTGGACGAGTCCAACGAGGGCTGCCTGTCCGTCCCGACCGCCTACGCCGAACTGGCCCGCCCCGACTACGCGGAGGTCCACGGCCAGGACGCCCAGGGCAACCCGATCAAGGTCCGCGGCACCGGCTACTTCGCCCGCTGCCTCCAGCACGAGACGGACCACCTGTACGGCCGCCTTTACATCGACAGGCTCTCCAAGCGCGACCGCAAGGACGCCCTCCGCCAGATGGCCGAGGGCACCCCGCGCTACGAGACCGTCCCGAACGACTGAGCACATGACGAAGGGCCCGCACTCCGAGGAGCGCGGGCCCTTCGCCGTACCGGCTTAGAAGTCCTCGTCGAGGTCCACCGAGCCCTCGACCGCCACCTGGTAGGCGGACGGGCGGCGCTCGAAGAAGTTGGTCAGCTCCTGGACGCCCTGGAGCTCCATGAACGCGAACGGGTTCTCGGAGCCGAAGACCGGCGGGAAGCCGAGGCGGACGAGCCGCTGGTCGGCGACGCACTGGAGGTACTCGCGCATCGACTCGGTGTTCATGCCCGGCAGGCCGTCACCGCACAGGTCGCGGCCGAACTGCAGCTCCGCCTCGACGGCCTCCTTCAGCATGTCCGTGACCTGCTGCTGGAGCGCGTCGTCGAAGAGCTCCGGCTCCTCCTTGCGGACCGTGTCCACGACCTCGAAGGCGAAGTTCATGTGCATGGTCTCGTCGCGGAACACCCAGTTGGTGCCGGTCGCCAGACCGTGCAGCAGACCGCGCGACCGGAACCAGTAGACGTACGCGAAGGCGCCGTAGAAGAACAGGCCCTCGATGCACGCGGCGAAGCAGATCAGGTTCAGCAGGAAGCGGCGGCGGTCGGCGGCCGTCTCCAGCTTCTCGATCTTCTCGACCGAGTCCATCCACTTGAAGCAGAACTGCGCCTTCTCGCGGATGGAGGGGATGTTCTCGACGGCGGCGAACGCGGCGGCGCGGTCGTCCGGGTCGGGCAGGTACGTGTCCAGGAGGGTCAGGTAGAACTGGACGTGCACGGCCTCCTCGAAGAGCTGGCGCGACAGGTACAGGCGCGCCTCCGGGGAGTTGATGTGCTTGTACAGCGTCAGGACCAGGTTGTTCGCCACGATCGAGTCGCCCGTCGCGAAGAACGCGACCA
Source organism: Streptomyces sp. NPDC021012 (assembly GCF_044333355.1). NCBI lineage: Bacteria > Bacillati > Actinomycetota > Actinomycetes > Kitasatosporales > Streptomycetaceae > Streptomyces > Streptomyces sp. NPDC021012. The sequence continues at coordinate 345,815 of NZ_JBIRQU010000001.1, read as the reverse complement.
GACGGCCGATCATGTGCTGCTCACCGGGGGTGAGCTTGGCGAGGTCGGCGACGTCCGAGTGGAGGTCGACCTCCTCGACGGTCCAGGTGTTCTTGATGGCGTCCCGGTAGCGCTCGTAGAAGTCCGGGTAGCGCATGGGGCGGAGCGTGAGCTCGAAGCCCGGGTCCAGGAGGTTCTTCTTCTCGGTACTCATTACTGGCAGGCCTCGCAGGACTCGGGGTTCTCAAGGGAGCAGGCGATGGCGTCCGCGTCGGGGGTCGCCTGCTGGACGGGGATCGGGGCGGCGGCCTGGGCCGCGCGGGCGATCCGGGTCGCGGGGCGGGAGCGCAGGTAGTACGTCGTCTTCAGGCCCTGCTTCCAGGCGTACGCGTACATCGACGACAGCTTGCCGATCGTCGGCGTCTCCATGAACAGGTTCAGGGACTGCGACTGGTCCAGGAACGGGGTCCGGGCCGCCGCCATGTCGATCAGGCCGCGCTGCGGGATCTCCCAGGCCGTGCGGTACAGCTCGCGCACCTCGGCCGGGACCCAGGTGAAGCCGGCCACCGAGCCGTTGGCGTCGCGCAGCGCCTCACGGGTCTGCGCGTCCCACACGCCGAGCTTCTTCAGCTCGTCGACCAGGTACGAGTTGACCTGGAGGAACTCGCCGGACAGCGTCTCGCGCTTGAACAGGTTGGAGACCTGCGGCTCGATGCACTCGTAGACGCCCGCGATCGAGGCGATCGTCGCCGTCGGGGCGATCGCCAGGAGGAGGCTGTTGCGCATGCCGGTGGAGGCGATGCGCTCGCGCAGCGCGGCCCAGCGCTCCGGCCAGTTGAGCTCCACGTCGTAGTGGTCGGGGTGCAGGACGCCGCGGGCGGTGCGGGTCTTGTCCCAGGCCGGGAGCGGGCCGCTGCGCTCGGCGAGGTCGGCGGAGGCCTCGTACGCCGCGAGCATGATCCGCTCGGCGATCTTCGTCGACAGGGCGCGCGCCTCGGCCGAGTCGAACGGCAGCTTCAGCTGGAAGAAGACGTCCTGGAGGCCCATCGCGCCCAGGCCGACCGGACGCCACTTGGCGTTGGAGCGGCCCGCCTGCTCGGTCGGGTAGAAGTTGATGTCGACGACCCGGTCGAGGAAGGTGACGGCCGTGCGGACGGTCTCGTCCAGGCGCGCCCAGTCGATGTCCCCGCCGGTGACGAAGGCGCCGAGGTTGACCGAACCGAGGTTGCAGACGGCCGTCTCGCCGTCGTTGGTGACCTCGATGATCTCGGTGCAGAGGTTCGAGGAGTGGACGACCGTGCCCGGCTCGGCCGTCTGGTTGGCCGTGCGGTTCGAGGCGTCCTTGAAGGTCATCCAGCCGTTGCCGGTCTGCGCCAGGGTCCGCATCATCCGGCCGTACAGGTCGCGGGCCGGCATCGTCTTGCGGGCCAGCCCGGCGGCCTCGGCCCTGCGGTAGGCGGCGTCGAACTCCTCGCCGTACAGGTCGACGAGCTCGGGCACGTCCGCCGGGGAGAACAGCGACCACTCGGCGTCGGCGTTGACGCGGCGCATGAACTCGTCCGGGATCCAGTGCGCCAGGTTCAGGTTGTGCGTACGGCGCTGGTCCTCGCCCGTGTTGTCGCGGAGCTCCAGGAACTCCTCGATGTCCGCGTGCCAGGTCTCCAGGTAGACGGCGGCGGCGCCCTTGCGGCGGCCGCCCTGGTTCACCGCGGCGACGGAGGCGTCGAGGGTCTTCAGGAACGGCACGATGCCGTTGGAGTGCCCGTTGGTGCCGCGGATCAGCGAACCGCGGGCGCGGATGCGGGAGTACGACAGGCCGATGCCGCCCGCGTGCTTCGAGAGGCGCGCGACCTGGTGGTAGCGGTCGTAGATGGAGTCCAGCTCGTCCTGCGGGGAGTCCAGGAGGTAGCAGGAGGACATCTGCGGGTGGCGGGTGCCGGAGTTGAAGAGCGTGGGGGAGGACGGCAGGTAGTCCAGGCGGCTCATCAGGCCGTACAGCGCCGCGACTTCGTCGAGCGCGCGGGCCGAGTCGTCCTCGGCGAGGCCGCAGGCGACGCGCAGCATGAAGTGCTGCGGGGTCTCGATCACCTTGCGGGTGATCGGGTGGCGCAGCAGGTAGCGCGAGTAGAGGGTGCGCAGACCGAAGTAGCCGAAGCGGTCGTCGCCGGCCGGGTCGATCGTGGCGTCGAGCCGGGTCGCGTGCGCCGCGACGAGCTCGGCGGTGCGGTCGGCGATGAGGCCCTCGCGGTGACCGACGGCGACGGAGGCCGAGAAGGAGACGGCGCCCTGGCCGGCCGCCTCGTCGGCGATCGTGATGGTGAGGAGCCGGGCGGCGAGCCGGGAGTACGCGGGGTCATCGGCGATCAGGCCGGCGGCCGCCTCGGTGGCCAGCTCGCGCAGCTCCGCCTCGTCCGACGTGGCGCTGCGGCCGCGCAGCGCGGCGGCGGCGACCTTGCCGGGGTCGGTGTCCGGGAGGTCGGCGGTGAGATCGGTCAGGGTCCGCAGGAGTACGGTCCCGGGGCCGTCGGTCTCGATCGCTGCGGCCGGATCGGCGGGCGCGATGGTCACGTGGGGGCTCTCCCTCGCTCGGCTCGGGGCCATGGCGGGGGGAGGCGGGCAGGCGGGCACCCGTACGCGCGGGCGCGCCGCGTCCACCGGCCCACTCCGCGAGGCCCGGACGTCTGTGACACCCGGAACGGACGGACCGGGTGCGCTGCCGGCAGGTCCTCGGACTCGCTCCGTACGAAGAACGAAACCTCACGAAGCACACCGTTGCGGGACAGTTCCGGATTCGCGCCGGATTTCCCTGCGTCGACAGCGAGGACGAGCATACATGTGGGGGGCGCCGCTCATTGCACCCCCCACATGTTGTGTCGGTCCCGGGAGTTACAACTCCAGGGCGTACGTGCGCAGCGAGTGATCGGGGACCGGCTCCCAGTCCCGCTCGGGGGTGCGGACGAAGCCGAGCCGCTCGTAGATCCGGTGCGCGGAGACCATCAGACCGGCCGTGGAGAGCACCAGCCGCGCACACCCGGGAAGGGCCCGCGCCCGGTCCACGCAGGCGCGGACGAGGGCCTCTCCGACGCCCCTGCCGCGCGCCGCCGGAGCGACCACGAGCATCCGGAACTCGGCCTCGCCGGGGACAGCGATGTCCGCCCAGGGGGTGCCGCCGGGGGCGAAGGTGACCCCGCCGACGATCCCGCCGTCGGCGTCGACGGCGACGAGCACCTCGCTCTCGCGGGCCCGGCGGGCCGTGTCGCGGAGCACGTCCAGGTAGAAGTCGTCCTCTCCGTGCAGCAGCAGCCCGTCATTCAGATAGGTGAACCCGGTGAGGTCGCCGAGCTGCTCGTACTCCTCGGGCCGTACCGCCCTGATCGTGAAGTCCATGCCCGCCAGTCTGCCGCGCCCGGTCATGCGGAGGGGCCCGGGTTTCTCCTGGTGAGATCCCGGGCCCCTCTTCGACGTGTCCGTGGGTCAGTGCGCTCCGGCGCCGACCTTCGGGAGGTCGCGGACACCGGCGTCGCCCGCGTCCGCCGTGTAGTCCTCCGGGGAGGTCTCGTCGACGCCCTCGGGGGCCTTGACGGCCTTGAGGACGAAGGTCAGGACGACCGTGACGAGGACGTTGAGCACGAAGGAGGTGAGGCCGATGTAGCCGATCTCGCCGATGCCCGGGATCTCGGCGGCCGAGCCGCCGAAGTGCTTCTGGGTCGGGCTGGCGACGCCGTACGCGGCGGCCGTGCCGTAGACCATGCCGACGGCCCAGCCGGCGAGCAGCGCCCAGCGGTGGAACCAGCGGGTGAACAGGCCGCCGACCAGGGCCGGGAAGGTCTGCAGGATCCAGATGCCGCCGAGCAGCTGGAAGTTGATGGCGACCGTCTTGTCCATGGTGAGGACGAAGATGAGGGCGCCGACCTTCACCAGGAGGGAGACCAGCTTGGAGACCTTGGTCTCCTGCTCGGGGGTCGCGTCCTTCTTGATGAAGTCCTTGTAGATGTTGCGGGTGAAGAGGTTGGCCGCGGCGATCGACATGATCGCGGCCGGGACGAGCGCGCCGATGCCGATCGCGGCGAACGCGACGCCCGCGAACCAGTCCGGGAACATGTCCTCGAAGAGCTGCGGGATGGCGAGCTGGCCGTTCTTGACCTTGATGCCGGCGGCGATCGCCATGAAGCCGAGCAGCGCGAGCAGGCCCAGCATCAGCGAGTACAGCGGCAGGATCGTGGTGTTGCGGCGGATGACGTTGCGGCTCCGGGACGACAGGGTCGCCGTGATGGAGTGCGGGTACATGAAGAGCGCGAGCGCCGAGCCGAGCGCCAGCGTCGCGTACGTCCACTGGCCGGCCTCGCCGGGCACGAGCGCGCCGCGCGGCTTGCCGGTCGCCGGGTTGATCGTCTTGTACGCCTCGGCCGCCTTGCCGAAGATCTCGTCGAAGCCGCCGAGCTTGATCGGGATGTAGATGATCGCCACCGCGATGACGATGTAGATCAGCGTGTCCTTGACGAACGCGATGAGCGCGGGCGCGCGCAGGCCGGACGAGTAGGTGTACGCGGCGAGCACGCCGAACGCGATGAGCAGCGGCAGGTCCTTCACGAACCAGTTGGTGTCCTCGCCGCCGCCCACGCCCATCACGTCCAGGACGGCCTGGATGCCGACGAGCTGGAGCGCGATGTACGGCATGGTGGCGAGGATGCCGGTGACGGCCACCGCGAGCGACAGGCCCTTGGAGCCGAAGCGGCCGCGCACGAAGTCGGAGGTGGTGACGTATCCGTGCTTGTGCGAGACCGACCAGAGGCGCGGCAGGAAGGTGAAGATGAGCGGGTACACGAGGATCGTGTACGGGACGGCGAAGAAGCCGGCCGCGCCCGCCGTGTAGATGGCGGCGGGGACGGCGACGAAGGTGTACGCCGTGTAGAGGTCGCCGCCGAGCAGGAACCAGGTCACCCAGGTGCCGAACGACCGGCCGCCCAGGCCCCATTCGTCGAGGCTGTGCTCGTTCTCGGCCTTGCGCCAGCGCGCGGCGAGGAAGCCCATGACCGTGACGGCCAGGAAGAAGAAGACGAAGACGCCGAGCGCCACGCCGTTCACGCCGTCCTTCATCGCGCGTCACCTCCCTTGCGGGCGCGCTGGTCCCGCTGCCACAGCTTGTACGCGAGCATGGTGAGGGCCGTGGAGATCAGCACCCAGAGCATCTGGTACCAGTAGAAGAACGGGATTCCGGCGAAGAGCGGTTCGACCTTCGCGTACGAGCTCACCCAGAGCATCGCCACGAACGGGGCGAACAGGCAGAGCGCGATCACCACCCGCAGGGGGGTGATGGTCGGTTGTTTCCCTTGTGTCACATCTGACGCTTCTGGCATGGCGATTCCGTCCCCTCGCTGATCACCTCGGTAATGCTGGGGAAATCTAGGGGACGGTTCTCGTGCTGGGAACCCCCGTCCGCATAACGGATGGGACTTTGTCGGAGCCGGCCTCGAAGACGGCCTTTTTCGCCCGGGAAATGCCGAACGGCCGCACCGGTGGGGTGCGGCCGTTCGTCTCGTACGGGAAGCTCCGTACGGGAAGTCCCGTACGCGTAGTTCAGTCGTTGGGGCGCTGGAGGCGGGCGACGAACTTGTACCGGTCGCCCCGGTAGACGGACCGGACCCACTCGACCGGCTCGCCCTGGGCGTCCAGGGAGTGGCGGGAGAGCATCAGCATCGGCAGGCCGACGTCGGTGCCGAGCAGTCCGGCCTCGCGCGGGGTGGCGAGGGAGGTCTCGATGGTCTCCTCGGCCTCGGCGAGGTGCACGTCGTAGACCTCGGCGAGGGCCGTGTACAGCGAGGTGTACTTCACCAGCGAGCGGCGCAGGGCGGGGAAGCGCTTCGCCGACAGGTGGGTGGTCTCGATCGCCATCGGCTCGCCGCTCGCCAGCCGGAGCCGCTCGATGCGGAGCACCCGGCCGCCGGCCGAGATGTCGAGCAGCCCGGCGAGGGTGTCGTCGGCCGTGACGTACCCGATGTCGAGGAGCTGGGAGGTGGGCTCCAGGCCCTGGGCCCGCATGTCCTCGGTGTACGAGGTGAGCTGGAGGGCCTGGGAGACCTTCGGCTTGGCCACGAAGGTGCCCTTGCCCTGGATGCGTTCGAGGCGGCCCTCGACGACCAGCTCCTGGAGCGCCTGGCGCACGGTGGTGCGCGAGGTGTCGAACTCGGCGGCGAGGGTCCGCTCCGGCGGGACCGGTGTGCCGGGCGGCAGGGTCTCCGTCATGTCGAGCAGGTGCCGCTTCAGTCGGTAGTACTTGGGCACGCGCGCGGTACGGGTGGCGATCCCGCCCTCTGTCTCCGTGCTGCCCCCGTCCGTGGTCATGGCCTGCCTTCCCGACTCCTGTGCTGCTGCCGTCACCGGCTCCTCCGAATGTCGCGGCTCACATGGTGGCACGCTTCGTGTGCCATCACGTCTTCTCCTGCCGATATGTGCCGGTTCGGCGAGGAGGAGTCGTCCTCCTGCTTCTTATACACCGAGAGATCCCTCGTTGGTCTAGGCCATTCGGAGGGAGAGGAGCGCCCTTGCGCCGGGTGCGGCCGTCGCCGTCCGCGCGGGTCGTCGGAACGGTGAAGTGCCGGGTCCTCACGGTGCGTACGGGGCTGTCGGGGGTGGCCGGATGAGGTGAGGTGTCGGTCCGATAACGGACGCCGTTACCCCTCTTGCACACCCTTGACACCCCAAAAGGTCTAGGCCAAGCTCCCGGTACTGGTCTAAACCATTAAAGACCAGGTCCCAGCCCCACGAGCATTACCCGACGTATGTCTTCGCGCGGTGGGCAGGGGGGTTGCAGGCATCCCTGAGGAGGGTGGCGTGAAGCGCAAGCTCATCGCGGCGATCGGTGTCGCGGGCATGATGGTCTCCATCGCGGCGTGTGGTGGTTCCGACAAGGGCGGCGACAAGGCCGCCGGCGGCAACGACGCCAAGGAGCTCACCGTCTGGCTGACGGTCGACGCCCAGAACAACTGGCCCGAGCTGGTCAAGGCCGCCGACGACGCGGTGACCAAGAAGCACCCGGGCATCAAGATCAACCACGAGTACTACGGCTGGCCGGACAAGAACACCAAGCTCGACGCGGTGCTCGCCACGGACAAGGCCCCGGATGTTGTCGAGATGGGCAACACCGAGATGATCAGCTACATGGCCAAGGGTGCCTTCGCCGAGGTCGACGCGTCGAAGTTCGAGAACTCCGACAAGTGGCTCGACGCCCTCAAGGACTCGGTCACCTACAACGGCAAGACCTACGGCGTCCCCTACTACGCCGGTGGCCGCGTCGGCACCTGGCGCAAGGACATCGCCGCCGAGGCGGGCGTCAAGGCCGCCCCGAAGACCTGGGCCGAGCTGACCGCCGCCCTCGACGCCATCCAGAAGAAGAAGGGCGACAAGTTCAGCGCCTGGTACCAGCCGTCGCCGGACTGGTACGCCGCGATGTCCTTCGTCTTCGACGCCGGCGGCTCCATCGCCAAGCAGGACGGCGAGACCTGGAAGGCCAACCTGTCCTCGCCGGAGTCCATCAAGGGCCTCAACGAGTACAAGAGCATCCTCGACAAGTACATGCACGGCGACAAGACGAAGGACGAGTCCGACCGTCCCGTCGTCTTCGGCCAGGGCAAGTCCGCGACGATCTTCGCCGCCGGCTGGGAGGGCGCCACCGCGGCCGACCCGAAGAGCGACAAGGTCGGCGGGCTGAAGGACAAGCTCGAGAACTTCGTGATGCCCGGCCCGTCCGGCAAGCCCCTCCCGGTCTTCCTCGGCGGCTCGGACCTGGCCATCCCGGTCAAGTCCAAGGCGCAGGGCGTCGCCGGCGAGTGGATCGCCGCCTTCACCGGCGCCGAGGGCCAGAAGGGCCTCATCGCCAAGGGCAACCTGCCCAACAACAAGGCGGACCTCGCCCCGCTGAAGAGCGACCCGGCCACCGCCGTCCCGGCGACCGCGGCCGAGCTGAGCTACTTCGTCCCGACCGCCCCCGGCTGGGGCCAGGTCGAGAAGGCCCAGATCCTCAAGACGATGCTCATCGACATCGCCAAGGGCAAGTCCGTGGAGGAGGCCGCCAAGGCCGCCGACACCGCGATCGACAAGGTCATCAACACCAAGTGACCTAGCGCAGGGCCCCGCCGCGCCGGCGGGGCCCTGCTGCCCGCACCACGAGAGGGATCGCTGAGGAGCACGGGATGAGTGCCGCAGACACAACCACCGCGAAGGTGCCGCCGGTGCGGCAATCGCCACCCTCCGGCTCCACAGCCGGTGGCCCGGGGAAGCCCGGCAAGAAGTCGGACGGCGGGGCAGGCGTCCCATGGCTGCTGCTCGCGCCATGCCTCCTGGTGCTCCTCCTGGTCCTTGGCTATCCGCTGGCCCGGCTGGTCATCCTCTCGTTCCAGAACTTCGGGCAGCCCCAGCTGTGGGGCTTCCAGGAGGCGGAGTGGGCCGGCTTCGACAACTTCACCAAGATCCTCGGTGACGGCGAGTTCTGGACCGTCGTGCTGCGCACCGTGCTGTTCGCGGCCGGCGCCGTGATCGTCACCATGGTCCTCGGCATGATGATCGCCCTCCTGCTCCAGCGCGTCTCGGGCTGGGTCAAGACGCTGATCAACATCGTGCTCGTGGCGAGCTGGGGCATGCCCATCATCGTCGCCACCGCCATCTTCAAATGGCTCTTCGACGCCGACTACGGCGTGCTCAACTGGCTGCTCAGCCGCATCCCCGGCGTCGACATGATCGGCCACAACTGGTTCGCCAGCGGCCCACAGGGCCTCGCCGTGATCATGCTGCTCGTCGTCTGGGGCGCCGTCCCCTTCGTCGTCATCACCCTGAGCGCCGGCCTCACGCAGGTGCCCAAGGAGCTCGAAGAGGCCGCCCGCCTCGACGGAGCGGGCGCCTGGGGCGTCTTCCGCTTCGTCACGCTGCCCATCCTCAAGCCCATCATCGTCATGCTGACCACGCTGTCGGTGATCTGGGACATGGGCGTCTTCCCGCAGGTCTACGTGATGCGCAACGGCCACCCCGAGCCCGAGTTCCAGCTCCTCACCACGTACTCCTTCGACCGGGCGTTCGTCGTCAACGACTACGGCACCGGCTCCGCGATCGCGCTCGTCACGGTCCTGCTGCTGCTCGGCGTCGTCGCCGTCTACATGCGCCAGATGCTCAAGATCGGAGACGTGGAGTGAGCGCCGCCAACGCCACGGCAGCCCCGGCCGAGTCGCCGGCCCCCGCCGTCACCCACCGCCGCAAGTCCAAGCTCGGCTGGAACCTCCTCGGCCTGCTCGTCGTCCTCACGGCCGGCTTCCCGGTCTACTGGATGATCAACACGGCCTTCAAGCCGGCCAAGGACGCCATCGACCCGGACCCGCACTTCTTCCCGTCGACCTTCACGCTGGAGAACTTCAAGCGCGCCCTCGACATCGCGGACTTCTGGGGCCCCGTCGGCCGCAGCCTCGTCGTCTCGCTCGTCGTGGTCGTCATCGGCATCGCGGTCGGCCTGCTCGCCGCCCTCGCGATCTCCCGCTTCTCCTTCCGCGGACGCAAGGCCGTCATCGTCGGCATCCTCGCCGTCCAGATGGTCCCGCTCGTCGCCATGATCATCCCGGTCTTCCTGCTGCTCAACGACCTCGGGCAGTACGACAGGCTCAGCGGGCTGATCATCACCTACCTGACCTTCATCCTCCCCTTCACGGTGTGGACGCTGCGCGGCTTCATCGTCAACATCCCGAAGGAGCTGGAGGAGGCGGCCATGGTCGACGGCTGCACCCGCACCAGCGCCTTCATCCGCGTCGTCTTCCCGCTGCTCGCCCCGGGCATGGTGGCCACCTCCGTCTACGCCTTCATCCAGGCGTGGAACGAGTACCTCTACGCCCTGATGCTGATGAGCCAGCAGAACCAGACGGCCACCGTCTGGCTCTCCAACTTCATCACCAAGAACGGCACCGAGTACGCACCGATGATGGCCGGCTCCACGATGATGGCCGTCCCCATCGTGATCCTCTTCCTCCTCGTCCAGCGCAAGATGGCCGCCGGCCTGACCGCCGGCGCGGTGAAGGGATAACGACTCCCCATGACCACACTCGTACACGGCTCGGACACCCTGACCCGTGACGCGCTCACGGTCCTCCAGCCCGGATTCGTCGGCACCACCGCCCCCGACTGGCTGCTCCGCCGCATCGGCGAGGGCCTGTCCTCGGTCGGCCTCTTCGGCCGGAACATCGTGGACCCCGCGCAGCTCGCCGCGCTCACCGCGCAGCTGCGCGCCGAGCGGGACGACGTCCTCGTCGCCATCGACGAGGAGGGCGGGGACGTCACCCGCCTGGAGGTCAGGCAGGGCTCGTCCTTCCCCGGCAACTACGCGCTGGGCAGCGTCGACGACGTCGAGCTCACCCGGGCCGTCGCCCGCGAGCTCGGCCGCCGGCTCGTGGAGTGCGGCGTCGACCTGAACTGGGCGCCCTCGGCGGACGTCAACTCCAACGCCGAGAACCCGGTCATCGGCGTCCGCTCCTTCGGACCGGACCCGGACCTGGTCGCCCGGCACACCGTCGCGTACGTCGACGGGCTCCAGGGCGCCGGGGTCGCGGCCTGCACGAAGCACTTCCCCGGACACGGCGACACCAACGTGGACTCCCACGACGCGCTGCCCCGGATCGATGTGGACCTCGCCACACTGCACGCCCGTGAGCTGGTACCTTTCCGCGCGGCCGTCGCCGCGGGTACCAAAGCGGTCATGAGCGCGCATATCCTGCTCTCCGCGCTCGACCCCCACCGTCCGGCCACCCTGAGCCCGCAGATCCTCACCGGTCTGCTGCGCCAGGAGCTGGGCTTCGAGGGGCTGATCGTCACCGACGGCATGGAGATGCAGGCCGTCGCGGCGACGTACGGCATCGAGCGCGGATCGGTCCTCGCCATCGCCGCGGGCGCCGACGCCATCTGCGTCGGCGGCGGGCTGTGCGACGAGGACACCGTGCTGCAACTGCGCGACGCGCTGGTGAACGCGGTACGGACCGGTGAACTGCCCGAGGAGCGGCTGGCCGACGCCGCGGCGCGCGTGCGCGCCCTGGCGGCCTGGACCCAGGCGCACCGGGCCAGGGGGGCTGTGGCGGTGCCGGGCGTGGCATCACAGGAGGGGACCGCGCCCGGCACCGACATCGGACTGGTGGCGGCCCGCCGCGCCCTGAAGGTGACCCGGGGGGAGCGGCCGTACACGCCGATGACCGGCGCCCCCTACGTGGCCGCCTTCACCCCGGTCGCGAACTTCGCGGTCGGCGACGAGACGCCCTGGGGCATCGCGGCCGAGCTGGAGCGCCTGCTGCCCGGCACGGAGACCGGCTCGTACGACGAGCCGTCCGTGGACGCCGTCCTGGCCGCGGCGGGGGAGCGGCGGATCGTCGCGGTCGTACGGGACGCCCACCGGCACCCGTGGATGATCGCGGCCCTGGACGGCCTCCTCGCGGCCCGCCCCGACACCGTGGTGGTCGAGATGGGCCTCAACGAGGCGGAGCCCCGCGGGGCCCTGCACATCGCCACGCACGGCGCGGCCCGGGTCTGCGGCCGCGCGGCGGCGGAGGCCGTGGTCGGCACCGGCGCCTGAGGGCCTTCCGTACGAGGCGCACGAGGCATACGAAGAGGAAGGGCCCCGCACCTGACCAGGTGCGGGGCCCTTCCTCTTCGGCGCCTAGATGCCCTGCCAGGCGGGCTTGGCGGCGAACGTCTGGCGGAAGTAGTCCGCGAGCTTCAGCTTGGAGGCGGCCGCCTCGTCCACGACCACCGTGGCATGCGGGTGCAGCTGGAGCGCGGAGGCCGGCACGAGCGCCGCCACCGGGCCCTCGACGGTCTGCGCCACGGCCTCGGCCTTGCCCTCGCCGGTGGCGAGCAGCACCAGGTGGCGGGCCTCCAGGATGGTGCCGATGCCCTGGGTGATGACGTGGTGCGGGACCTGCTCGATGTCGTCGTCGAAGAAGCGGGCGTTGTCGACCCGGGTCTGCTCGGTGAGCGTCTTGATCCGGGTGCGGGAGGCGAGCGAGGAGCACGGCTCGTTGAAGCCGATGTGCCCGTCGGTGCCGATGCCGAGGATCTGCAGGTCCACGCCGCCGGCCTCGGTCAGCGCCCTGTCGTACGCCTCGCAGGCCGCCTGGACGTCCTCGGCGGAGCCGTCGGGGCCCATGAAGGCCTCCGGGGAGAGCCCGAGCGGCTCGACGACCTGGCGGAGCACGGTGGAGCGGTACGACTCCGGGTGCCCGGCGGGCAGGCCGACGTACTCGTCCAGCTGGGCGATCCGCGCCCGGGAGGCGTCCACGGCGCCGGCCTTCACCTGGGCGACGAGGGCGTCGTAGATCGGGATCGGGGTCGAGCCCGTGGCCACGCCGAGCAGCGCGTCGGGCTTGCGGCGCAGGAGGTCGGCGATGCCGTCCGCGATGAGCTCGCCGCCGGCCTTGGCGTCCTTGACGATGACAACTTCCACGCTGTGCCTGCCGATCTGGTGAGGGTCCGGTGGTATAGACCAATCTAGGAGTAAATCTAGCAGAGGGGAGCCCTCCCGCTCATGCCGTTCACGGGGTCGTCCCGCCCTCTGGGACGGCGCTCGGGGCGGCGCTCTTCTCATCGTCGGCCGCTGCCGTACGGGGAGCCACCCGGGGCCGGGGGAGGGGCGCCGGGGCGCGGGGGCGGGGCGCGGAAAGGCCCCGGAAAGACCCGCGGGCCGCGGCGCCCGGCGGGACCCTCAGCCCGCCCGGCACCGCAGCCCGGAGTTGCCCGGCCGAGGGTGTGCGGTCCCGCGGCCGTGTGGGAGGTCTCGGCGCAGTCAGGGCAGAGAGCGCCGGTTCCTCGTCCATCCTCCTGTGCGGGGAGGATGGAGGTTCTGTTGCGTTCATTGTGGACTAGACCATTCTTGTCTGTCCATCCATGGGAACGCGGTCCTTCCCGGCCCATCCTCCAACACGGAGCCCCTGAGATCCAGGTTCACCGCCCCTGTAATTCCGCAGGTACGCTCGCACCGTGCCCTCCATGAACGACCTCGTCCGCCAGCACACCGCCCTGAGCGACTCCGACCTCGAGTGGCTCCATCTGCTGGTGTCGGAGTGGCAGCTGCTCTCCGACCTCTCCTTCGCCGACCTCGTGCTCTGGGTCCCGACCCTCGACGGCACGCGGTACGTCTCCGTCGCCCAGATGCGGCCCAACACCGGCCCCACCTCCTACCAGGACGACATGGTCGGCCACCTGGTGCCGCGCGGCCGCCGCCCGCTGCTCGACGCCGCCCTCGACGAGGGCCGGATCGTCCGCGAGGGCGACCCGGAGTGGCGCGAGGAGGTCCCGGTGCGGGTCGAGTCCATCCCCGTGCGCCGCGAGGGCCGGGTCCTCGGCGTCATCGCCCGCAACACCAACCTGCTGACCGTCCGCACCCCCTCCCGTCTGGAGCTCACCTACCTCCAGTCGGCCTCCGACCTCGCCCAGATGATCGCCGCCGGAACGTTCCCCTTCCCCGGCGAGCAGGTCGACATGGACTCCTCGCCGCGCGCCGGCGACGGCCTCGTCCGCCTCGACGCCGAGGGCGTCGTCCAGTACGCCTCGCCGAACGCCCTCTCCGCGTACCACCGGCTCGGCCTCGCCGCCGATCTCGTCGGCCAGGACCTCGGCCAGATCACCGCCGAGCTCGCCCCCTCCCGGGGGCCGGTGGACGAGGCCCTGGTCAAGCTGGCCTCCGGCTACGCGCCCCGCGAGTTCGAGGTGGAGGGCAACGGCGGGGTGATCCAGCTCCGTGCGATCCCGCTCAAGCCCAAGGGCAGCCGCATCGGTTCGCTCGTCCTCCTCCGGGACGTCACCGAACTGCGTCGCCGCGAGCGCGAGTTGATCACCAAGGACGCCACCATCCGGGAGATCCACCACCGGGTGAAGAACAACCTCCAGACGGTGGCCGCGCTGCTCCGCCTCCAGGCCCGCCGGATGGACTCCGACCGCGGCCGCGAGGCCCTCAACGAGGCCGTGCGGCGCGTCGGTTCGATCGCCATCGTCCACGAGACGCTGTCCCAGAACCTGGACGAGCGGGTGCAGTTCGACGAGATCGCCGACCGGGTCATCGCGATGGTCGCCGAGATCTCCCCGGGCAAGGTCACCTGCCGGCGCAACGGCCGCTTCGGCATCCTCGACGCCGAGGTCGCCACCCCGCTCTCCATGGTCCTCACCGAGATCCTGCAGAACGCGCTGGAACACGCCTTCGCCCAGGGGGAGCAGGGCACGGTCGAGGTCAGCGCCGTCCGCGGCGAGACCCGGGCGGACGCCCGCCTCCTGATCACGGTCCAGGACGACGGCCGCGGCCTGCCCGAGGGTTTCGACCCGCAGCGGGCCGGCAACCTCGGCCTCCAGATCGTGCGGACCCTGGTGGAGGGGGAGTTGGGCGGTTCCTTCGACATGCTGCCGGGCGCCGGGCGCGGCACGAAGGTGGTCCTCGACATTCCCGTACGGCCGCAGAAGTGAAGTGCCGCAGGAATAAAGCGCCTTAGGAACAAGGCGAGTTCACAGCAGCGAGCCCCGGACCGAAGGGAATTCGGTCCGGGGCTCGAATGCTGTGGGTTACTGCTGCGCGCTGCGGCTCGGGGCGGTGATTGCGTACGCGGTGTACGCGCCGCTTGCCTCAGGCTGTGCAGGTGGCTCAGGCGCTGGCGTTACGCGCCCGGTTGCGAGCGGCACGGCGCTTCATGGCGCGGCGCTCGTCCTCGCTGAGGCCACCCCAGACGCCGGAGTCCTGGCCGGACTCGAGCGCCCACTGCAGGCACTGCTCCATGACGGGGCAGCGGCGGCAGACGGCCTTGGCTTCCTCGATCTGCAGCAGCGCAGGACCGGTGTTGCCGATGGGGAAGAACAGCTCGGGGTCTTCCTCACGACAAACGGCGTTGTGACGCCAGTCCATGGCTGCTACCTCTCTCAGTGTTACGTGCGAGTTGCTTGTGAATGTGAACGCTTTCACGAATCCCTCCGCAAGGGAAGGGCCGACTGCCAGTTGCACTGGTGTGGTCCTGTTGCTTGGGGTGGGGTTCTGGCTCTCAGTGGAGGCCGGTGTTGCGGGCCGTCCCGATCGCCAAGAAGAGACTCCCAAACCCCAGGGGCGGATACAACCCCTTCCGGAAAGTTTTTTTTGATTCCTCGGTGTCGGCTAGGTCACAGCCGTACTTCTAAGGGGTGGATGCGCGCCTAAACGTTCGAGTGAAAGGACTTTGGGCCCTTCCACTCACACAATCACACGCAGTGCACGGCGTACGCCTGTGAACGTCACGCTCGTACGCAGTCCGAGGTGGTCTCCGTCCATCTGTAGAGGGAGGGGAACCTTCGAATGCAAGGTGAAGTCGGTCAGATCGTGCAGAGACACGGCATGCTTGCCGCGAGGGCCCCGCTCCGGGGTCGAAGTGAGCAGCTGGGTGGCGTAGCGGGCCACCGCCGGAGTGGAGAGCCGGCGCAGTCCGAGCACGTCGAGCGCGGTCTCGAAGGAGGCCTCCGGGGACGCGTACACCGGACGATTGCCCAGGTAGGTCCAGGGGGAGGTGTTGCAGATTATGGAGAGGACCAGATCCTCCACCGGCTCCTCGCCGGGGCGCTCCAGGGTGATCGTGCCGTGGCGGCGGTTCGGCTCCTCCAGGAACTGGCGCACCACCTGGCGCAGATAGAGGGCATGGGTCGATCTCTTTCCGCGCTCGCGCTGCTGTTCGACCCGGCCGATGACGCTCGCGTCGAAGCCGAGACCGGCACAGAAGGTGAACCAGCGTTCGGGTACGGACTCGTCCTCCGTGCCCGGCGTCCCGGACGCGAGCCCGAGGCTCACCGTCCGTGTCCGCCGCTCACGCAGCGCGTCGAGCAGGGCGCCGGTCGCCTCCACGGCGTCGTTCGGCAGTCCGAGGGCGCGGGCGAAGACATTGGTCGAGCCGCCGGGGACGACCGCGAGACCGGGCAGCCGGTCCGGATCGGGTCCCTCGTGCAGCAGTCCGTTGACGACCTCGTTCACCGTGCCGTCCCCGCCGAGGGCCACGACCAGGTCGATGTTCCCGGCCTCGGCGGCCTGCCGCCCCAGGTCGCGGGCGTGCCCGCGGTACTCGGTGGTGACCGCCTCCAGCTTCATCTCACTGGCCAGCGCGTGGATGAGCACATCGCGGGTACGGGCGCTCGTGGTGGTGGCTGCCGGGTTGACCACGAGGAGTGCGCGCATGACCGCCAGCGTACCTACCCGGCGGTACCGGGCCCAGTCCGGGCCGATCCGCGGACACCTCCGACGGGGCCGGGGCCCGGCCCCGCATCCCCGGCCCTCCCCGTTACGCTGCCCTGCATGAGCAGTACGGAGCAGACCCCCCGCCCCGCCCGCCTGGCCGCGGCAGCGGGCGTGACCCTCGTCGAGGCCCTCGGGCTCCTCGCCGGAGGCATCTACATGCTGGTGCGCGTCCTCGCCGACGGGGGAGACGTCACCAGCGGGGCGACGGGCGGTGTGACCGTGATCGCACTGGGACTGATCCCGCTCGCCGCCGCCCGCGGCCTGTGGAAGATGCGCTCCTGGAGCCGCGGGCCGGCCGTGATCACCCAGATCCTCGCCCTGCCGGTCGCCTGGCAGATGCTCCAGACCGACGGCGTGATCCCCTACGGGATCGCCCTCGCCGCCCTCGCCGTGACCGGTCTCGTCCTCCTGGTGAACCCGGCCACGACCGAGGCGCTCGGCATCAGGCGCCCCGGTCAGGGCGCCTGAGGGACTACTCCTCCACGAGGAGCTTCTCCCGCAGCTGTGCCAGGGTCCGGGCCAGCAGCCGGGAGACGTGCATCTGGGAGATGCCCACCTCCTGCGCGATCTGCGACTGCGTCATGTTCCCGAAGAAGCGAAGCAGCAGGATCCGCTTCTCCCGGGGCGGCAGGTCCTCCAGGAGCGGCTTGAGCGACTCGCGGTACTCGACCCCCTCCAGGGCCTCGTCCTCCGCGCCCAGCGTGTCCGCCACCGCCGGCGACTCGTCGTCGGTGTCCGGGACGTCCAGGGAGAGCGTCGAGTAGGCGTTGGCCGACTCCAGCCCCTCCAGGACCTCCTCCTCGGAGATCCCCAGCCGCTCCGCCAGCTCGTGCACCGTCGGCGAGCGGCCGTGCAGCTGGGAGAGCTCCGCCGTCGCCGTGGTCAGCGAGAGCCGCAGCTCCTGGAGCCGGCGCGGCACCCGGACCGCCCACCCCTTGTCGCGGAAGTGGCGCTTGATCTCGCCGACGACCGTCGGCGTCGCGTACGTGGAGAACTCCACCCCGCGCTCCGGGTCGAAGCGGTCGACCGACTTGATCAGGCCGATCGTCGCCACCTGCGTCAGGTCGTCCAGCGGCTCGCCGCGGTTGCGGAAGCGCCGGGCCAGGTGCTCCACCAGCGGCAGGTGCATGCGCACCAGCCGGTTGCGCAGCTCCGCCTTCTCCGGGGAGCCCTCGGGCAGCTCGCGCAGCTCGATGAAGAGGGCGCGGGCGCCGCTGCGGTCGTGCGGGTCCGGGACGGCGCCGTCCTCGCCGCCGTCCTCGGACTTCTCCGCCGCCCCGGCGGCCCCGGTCGCCCCGGCGTCGTCGGGCGTCGGCGCCTCGGGGGCCTCCGCGGCCCCCGGTGTCTCGGGAACCTCGGGGTGCTGCTCGTGCTCGCTCATCTGGTCCGCCTGCTCCGTAGCGACCCTGTTCGGCCGCGCCTGCTGCTCAGGGATGCCGGCCGTCGCGTCCCCGCTCCTCACGCCGGGCCTGGCCCCGCGCCGCGCTGTTTGTACAGGCTGATCGAGACCGTACGGTCCTCGGCCACCGACGACTCCACCTTCCCGGCCAGCGCCGACAGCACGGTCCACGCGAAGGTGTCCCGCTCGGGCGCCCTGCCGTCGGTCGTCGGGGCGGAGACGGTCACGTCGAGGGAGTCGTCGACCAGCCGGAAGACACAGCTGAGGACGGACCCCGGCACGGCCTGCTGGAGCAGGATGGCGCAGGCCTCGTCGACGGCGATCCGCAAGTCCTCGATCTCGTCGAGGGTGAAGTCCAAGCGCGCCGCGAGACCGGCCGTGGCCGTACGCAGCACGGACAGATAGGCACCCGCAGCGGGCAGCCGGACTTCCACGAAGTCCTGGGTCCCGGGCTCGCCTGCGATCTGGGACACCCTCACCTCCAAGGTGGCACAAGCTCATTCGGGGTCCGGGGGCAGAGACCTCCGGACCGGGCGGTACGCAGGGAGCCTGCGCGGTCCGCCGTGACGCTATCGCGATCCATCCTGCCCTGTCGCCGCGAGCCCTGAAGACCAGGTGATCCCCCGCCGCCGGCAGCCGCGGAGAACCCGCGGAGGGGTGACGTACCCAGCCGTAGGACGGTCGAACCGTCCGGGCCGCACCCGCCCGTCAGACGATCGAACCGTCGACGAAGCACCAGCGCCAGGCCTCGCCCGGCTCGAAGGTCCGCATCACCGGGTGCCCGGTCGTGGAGAAGTGCCCCGTCGCGTGCCGCCCCGCCGAGGAGTCGCAGCAGCCCACGTGCCCGCAGGTCAGACAGAGCCGCAGCTGGACCGGGTGCGTGCCGTCGGCCAGGCACTCGGGGCAGGTGTCGGCCAGCGGGGCCGGTTCGGGGCGCGGCATTTCGGCTACGTGCGGGCACTCGCTCATGATGGCCAGGTTACGTTGCGGCACGGGACGGGGTCGGGGAATGGACGCACTTCAGCTGGTGGGACTGGTGGCGGTGAGCGCCGCCGTGGCGGGGTTCGCCCGCCGGAGCCCCGTGCCCGCCCCGCTGCTCCTGGTCGCCGTCGGCCTCGCCGCCTCGTACGTGCCGGGGGTCCCCGACTACACCCTCGACCCGCACGTCGTGCTGCCGCTGATCCTGCCCCCGCTCCTCTACACGGCCGCCGTGGAGTCCTCCTACCTCGACCTGCGGGCCAACATCAGGCCCGTGGCGCTGCTCTCCGTCGGGTACGTCCTCTTCGCCACCGTGGCCGTGGGCTGGCTCGCGTACGTCCTCGTGCCCGACCTGCCGCTCACCGCCGCGCTCGTGCTCGGCGCCGTGATCGCCCCGCCGGACGCGGTCGCCGCCACCGCCATCGCCCGCAGGCTGGGCCTGCCGAACCGGATCACCACGATCCTCCAGGGCGAGTCCCTCGTGAACGACGCCACCGCGATCACCGCGTACAAGGTCGCCCTCGCGGCCGCCGTCGGCGCGGGCGTCAGCTGGGCCGGCGGCCTGGGGGAGTTCGTCCTGGCCGCGGTCGGCGGCATCGGCGTCGGCCTGGTCCTCATGGTGCCGATCCACTGGCTCCGCACCCACCTCACCGAGGCCCTGCTCCAGAACACCCTCTCCCTGCTCATCCCGTTCATCGCGTACGCCGCCGCCGAGGAGGTCGGCGCCTCCGGGGTCCTCGCCGTCGTCGTGGTCGGCCTCTTCCTCGGCCACAAGGCCTGGAAGGTCGACTTCGCCACCCGGCTCCAGGAGGAGGCCGTCTGGAAGATGGTCGCCTTCGTCCTGGAGTCCTCCGTCTTCGCCCTGATCGGCCTCCAGCTGCCGTACGTCGTCAAGGGGCTCGGCCGGTACGGCATGGGCGAGGCGGCCTGGTACGCGGTCGGGGTCTTCGTCGCCGTGGTCGTCGTCCGCTTCGTCTGGGTCTACCCGGCGACCTTCCTGCCCCGCTGGATGTCCGCGGGCATCCGGGAGCGGGAGCCCGAGGTGGACTGGCGGGCGCCGCTCGTCGTCGGCTGGGCCGGCATGAGGGGCGTGGTCTCGCTGGCCATCGCCTTCTCCATCCCCGTGGTCACCGACGGGGTGGAGTTCCCGGCCCGCAACCTCGTCCTGTTCCTCACCTTCACCACCGTGATCGGCACCCTCGTGGTGCAGGGCCTCACCCTGCCGCCCCTCATCCGGCTCCTGAAGCTCCCCGGACGCGACCGGTACACCGAGACCCTCGCCGAGGCGCAGGCCCAGAGCGAGGCCTCCAGGGCCGCCGAGGAACGCCTCGACGCGCTCCTCGCCGACGAGCGCAACGCCCTGCCGAAACCCCTCGCCGACCGGCTGCGCACGGTCATGGAACGGCGCCGCAACTCCGTCTGGGAACGCCTCGGCGCGGTCAACGAGGTCACCGGGGAGACCGTGGACGACACCTACCGCCGCCTCTCGCGCGAGATGATCGACGCCGAACGCGAGGTCTTCGTCCGGCTGCGCGACGCCCGCCGGATCGACGACGAGATGATGCGCACCCTGCTCCGCCGCCTCGACCTGGAGGAGGCGGCGGCGTACCGCGAGACCGATTAGGGCGCGCCCGTGATCACGGCGGCGAGCCGGGTGCCCGGAGGGAAGGCGCCCTCCTCCGCGAGGGCCGTCAGGCCGTACAGCATTTTGGCGACATACAGCCGCTCGATGGCGAGTCCGTGCCGCGCCTCGAAGTCCTGTGCGAAGGACTCCAGGGCAGGGGGCACGCGCGCGTAGCCCCCGCCGTGGAAGCGCTCGTCCAGGGTCCAGTCGCCGCGCGGCCCGCCGAAGGCCGTCTCCTGGAGGGCGCGGACCTCCCCGCCGAGGAAGCCGCCCCTGAGCACCGGGACGCCGAGGGTCCGGCCCTCGAATCCGGCCGCGAGCCCCGCCAGGGTGCCGCCCGTGCCGCAGGCGACCGCGGCGACGTCGGCGAGGCCGGCGAGCTCGCGACCCAGCTCCACGCACCCGTGGACGGCGAGCGCGTTGCTGCCGCCCTCCGGGACCACGTACGCGCCCGCGGGGGCCCGTTCCAGGAGCCCCGCGAGCGTGCCCGGGTCGTTCTTCGCGCGGTACGTGGCCCGGTCCACGAACTCCAGCCGCATCCCGTCCGCCGCGCAGCGCGCGAGCGAGGGGTTGAGCGGCCGCCCGGCCAGCTCCTCGCCCCGGACCACCCCCACCGTCGGGAAGCCGAGCAGCCGCCCGGCGGCGGCCGTCGCCCGCAGGTGGTTGGAGTACGCCCCGCCGAAGGTGAGCACGGGCCGGCCTGCCGCCTCGCGCAGGTTCAGCGCGAGCTTGCGCCACTTGTTCCCCGGCAGGTCCGGGTGGATGAGGTCCTCGCGCTTCAGGAGCAGCACGAGGCCGCGCCGGGCGAAGCGCTCGTCCTCCACCGGCTCCAGGGGCGAGGGGAGCCGGGGCCGCAGACGGGAGAGGTCGAACGCGTTCACCCGGTCATTGTGGGCCCCGCCGCGGGGCCAGGGCGCCCGCCCCCTAGCGCAGCAGGTCGGCGACGCGTTCCCGCATCGAGGCCATCGTGAAGCCGCGGGGGTCCACCTTGCCCGGCTGCCACTCCAGGTGGCCGATGACCGAGCGGTGTGTCCAGCCGTGCACCCGGCAGACGGCGGCGGCCGCCTTCGCGATGGCTTCCAGCTGGACCTTGGGCCAGGGGTCCTCGCCGTCGCCGAGGTTCTCGCACTCGAAGCCGTAGAAGTGCCGGTTGCCGTCCGTGGTGGCCTCGTCGTCCGGCGGCAGGCGCCGCTCGGCGATGACCGCCCGGAGGACCTCGTCGTCGCCGAGCCCCGCGTGGTTGGCGCGCCCGTAGCCGACGAGGTGGACCGTGCCGTCCTTGGCGATCACGCCGTGACAGAGGGGGCCCGGGAGGGACTCGTAACCGTCCCGGCAGATCCGGACGGTCCGGGCGGTGCCGCGGGTCACGGTGTGGTGGATCATCACGCCGTGCACCGGGCCCCAGGGGCCCTTGTGGTTGCGGTTGTGGGTGGACCAGGCGCCGACCTGGACGACCGCGAGGCCCTCGCCGCGCAGCGCGCCGAGGAACCTGCTCGCGGACATGGGTGAGCTCATGACCGACTCCTTCCGGAGGACGGGGGAGCTTCCGGAGTACCGGAGTCCGCCCCTCCGCCGCCATCCGTTCGGACCGTGTGCGAGCCGATCCGGACATATGGCCGGGAGGCGGGTGGGGCTGCGCTGTTCGGATGGAAATCGCGTGACATGCCCCGAAGATCGTCGAACAGTCCCACCCGAATGTGTAATGGCGCCGACACGTTCCGTGCTGAAAGGCTTCCTTCGCAACTCAGTCATACGAGAGGGAGTTCCATGTCCGTTGGTTCGGTTGACGGCGAGGTCCGCGCGGAGCAGCAGGCCCCGCAGCAGAGTCTCGGGACCGCCGCCGCGCGGAACCTCGCCACGACCACCAAGTCGGCCCCGCAGATGCAGGAGATCACCTCCCGGTGGCTGCTGCGGACGCTGCCGTGGGTCCAGGTGCAGGGCGGCACGTACCGGGTGAACCGGAGGCTCAGCTACTCCGTGGGTGACGGCCGCGTCACCTTCGTCCAGACCGGAGAGCGCGTCGCGGTGATCCCCGCCGAACTCGGCGAACTCCCGGCACTGCGCGGCTACGAGGACGAGAGCGCGCTGACCGAGCTCGCGGCCCGCTGCACCCAGCGGGAGTACGCGGCGGGCGAGGTCATCGCCGTGTCGGGCGCCCCCACCGACCGGGCGTACCTCCTCGCGCACGGCCGCATCGAGCAGATCGGCGAGGGCCCCTACGGCGACGAGGCCGTGCTCGGCGTCCTCGCCGACGGCGCCTACCTCGGCGAGGACGCGCTGCTCTCCGAGGACGCCACCTGGGACTGGACCGCACGCGCCGCCACCGCCTGCACGGTCCTGGAGCTCACCCGGGACGACGTGCGGAACCTCGCGGACCGGGTCGGCTCGCTCGCCGCCCACCTCGCGGGCGTGGCCTCGGCCCCCGACCGCAGCACCAACACCTACGGCGAGGCCGCCATCGACCTCTCCGCCGGCCACGTCGGCGAGGCGGTCATCCCGCACACCTACGTCGACTACGACGCCTCGCCCCGCGAGTACGAACTGAGCGTCGCCCAGACCGTGCTGAAGGTGCACAGCCGCGTCGCCGACCTCTACAACCAGCCGATGAACCAGACCGAGCAGCAGTTGCGGCTCACGGTCGAGGCGCTCCGCGAGCGCCAGGAGCACGAGCTCGTCAACAACAAGGAGTTCGGCCTCCTCGCCAACTGCGACTACGGGCAGCGGATCCAGCCGCACGACGGCGCCCCCGGCCCGGACGACATGGACGAGCTGCTCTCCCGCCGCCGGGGCTCCAAGATGTTCCTCGCCCACCCGCGCGCCATCGCCGCCTTCGGCCGCGAGCTCAACAAGCGCGGACTTGTCCCCGAGACCATCGAGATCGCCGGCAACCGCATCCCGACCTGGCGCGGCGTGCCGATCTACCCCTGCAACAAGATCCCGGTCACGGACGCCCGGACCACCTCGATCATCTGCATGCGTACCGGCGAGGCCGACCAGGGCGTGATCGGTCTGCACCAGACCGGCCTCCCCGACGAGATCGAGCCCAGCCTCTCCGTCCGCTTCATGGGCATCGACGAGCAGGCGATCATCTCCTACCTGGTCACGGCCTACTACTCGGCGGCGATCCTCGTCCCGGACGCGCTCGGTGTCCTGGAGAACGTCGAGGTCAGCCGCTGGCGCTGAGCCGTCGACGCCCGGGGGCGGGCACCGGACCCGTCCGCCCCCGGGCGCTCCCCGGCCGACCGCCGCCGACCGCCGCGAAGGATGCGAAGGAAATGACCGTGACCATGACCAGCGTGGACGCCGTAGCCGACGGCCAGGGGGCCGTGACGCTCCTGGACCGGACGCGCGCGGCCGTCAACCCCCGACTCCGCTCGACCGTCGAGTCCCTGCCGGACTCGATGCGGCGGGTGGCGATGTACCACTTCGGCTGGGAGCGCGCCGACGGCAGCCCGGACACCGCGCAGCCGGGCAAGGCGATCCGGCCCGCCCTGGTCCTCGCCGCGGCCCGCGCCCTCGGCGCCGACGAGACCCGGGCCGTGAGCGCCGCGGCGGCGGTGGAGCTCGCGCACAACTTCACGCTGCTCCACGACGACATCGTCGACGAGGACACGACCCGACGGCACCGGCCCACCGCCTGGACCGTCTTCGGCATCCCGGACGCCCTCATGGCCGGTGACGCGATGAGCGCGCTGGCCCTGCGGCTGCTCGCCGAGGACCCCCACCCCGCCTCCGCGGCGGCCTCCGCGCGCCTCGCCGCCTGCGTCATCGAGCTCTGCGCGGGCCAGCAGGCCGACTGCGCCTTCGAGCGGCGCGACCCGTGCGAGGTCTCCCTCGACGAGTGCCTGGCCATGGCCACCGCCAAGACCGGCGCCCTGCTCGGCTGCTCCTGCGCCCTCGGCGCGCTCTACGCGGGCGCGGGGGAGGAGGAGGTCGCGGCGATGGACGCCTTCGGCCGGGAGGCGGGCCTCGCCTTCCAGCTGATCGACGACCTCATCGGCATCTGGGGCGACCCGGACCGCACGGGCAAGCCGGCCGGCGCCGATCTCGTCGCCCACAAGAAGTCGCTCCCCGTGGTGGCGGCGCTCACCTCCGGCACGCCCGCGGGGGAGGAGCTGGCCGAGCTGTACTCCCGTCCGACGCTCGACGCGGCGGCGGTACGGGCGGCGGCGGACGCCGTCGAGCGGGCCGGCGGCCGCGACTGGGCGCAGGCCCAGGCGGCCGAGCGCATGGGCCGCGCCGTCGAGCACCTGGCCCAGGCGGTGCCGGACCTGGCGGCGGCGGAGGACCTGCTCGCCCTCGCGGAGTTCGTCACGCGGCGCACGCGCTGACCACGCCCCCGATCCGGGTCCTCACACGTCCGGGACGATCCGGGTGACCACGGTCTCGATCATGTCGTCAAGCTCCCGGTCGCCGAGGACCCCGGGCACGGTGAAGTGGTCGAGGAGCAGTCCGGTGAGGGCGAAGTAGAGCAGCCGGACCGTGTCCGCGTCGCCGGGCATCCCGGCGGCGAGGTGCCCCTGGATGTTCGCGTCCAGGTCGGCGCGGAGCACCTTGGTGAGCTGGGACCTCAGCTCGGGCCGGCGGACGGCTTCGAGGCGGAGCTCGAAGAGCCCGAGGTAGCAGGTGCGCTCGGCGGCGAGCCGCCGGGCGATCCAGCGCATCAGGTCGAGCAGCAGCTCCCGGCTGGGCGCGGGCCGCATGGCGGCCGCCGCGTCCTCCGGGTCCGGTGTCAGCCGGACGAAGATCCGGTCGCCGACCTGGGAGAGCAGCTGGTCCCGGTCGTTGAAGTAGTTGGACGAGGTGCCCGTGGGGACCCCCGCCCGGGCGTCGACCGCCCGGAAGGTCAGCCCGCGGGCGCCTTCGTCCGCCAAGACCTCGATCGCGGCGTCGAGCAGTGCCGTACGACGTTCCGGATTCCTCGCCACTCGAACTCCTTCGAATAAAGATCTTGCGCAACCACTACAGGTGAAGCACTATAACTGTCGTGGTTGCGATCGCGGCCGCATCCCCAGGACGAAGAGGACCGGTTTGCGCAAGCTCACGTACTACATCGCCTGCACCATCGACGGCTTCATCGGCGACCCCGAGGGCGATGCCACCTCCATGTTCAAGTACACCGACGGGGCGTACATGGCCTGGATGGGTGCCGAATACCCGGAGACCATTCCGACGCAGGGCCGGGAGATGCTCGGCGTCGACGGCGAGAACAGGCACTTCGACACCGTCGTCCAGGGGCTGGGCTC
The DNA here is from genome assembly GCF_044333355.1 of Streptomyces sp. NPDC021012. Classification (NCBI taxonomy): domain Bacteria; kingdom Bacillati; phylum Actinomycetota; class Actinomycetes; order Kitasatosporales; family Streptomycetaceae; genus Streptomyces; species Streptomyces sp. NPDC021012. The sequence continues at coordinate 320,340 of NZ_JBIRQU010000001.1, read as the reverse complement.
GTACCGGCTCGCCCTCGACATCGGCGTCACCAGCCCGTACAGCCACCTGCGCGAGTTCGTCGCCACCCGCTCGCTCACCGAGTCGCCCCACCCCGACGTCGAGCTGATCGCCGACGACCTCGTCGGCCGGATCCGCGAGCTCAAGGCCGAGGACGGCCCCCTCGACATCTGGCTCTGCGGCGGCTCCACCCTCGCGGGCGAGCTCATCGAGGAGATCGACGAGCTGGTCATCAAGACCTACCCCCAGGTCTACGGCACCGGCATGCCGATGTTCGGCGCCGGCTTCGAGCCCCGCGACTTCGAGCTCGGCGACGTCCGCGCCTTCGACAACGGCGTGCTCGTCCGTACGTACACCAGGAAGCGGTGACAGGCGGCACTGCGCGGGGCGGCCTACCCTGGACGCATGGGTGACGAGGCGCCCCGCACGACGCGGGACCCCCTGGCCGAGCGCCACTGCCCGGCCTGCGGCGAACCGCTCGGCGTGCTGGCCACCCGGCACAAGGTCCTCGGGGCCTGGGTGCCGGAGTGGGAGGTGCAGCCCTGCCGCAATCCGCGGTGCCCGCTGTACGGGGGTGCGGAAGCCGCTACCACGCACGTGACCGGCAAGAACGGCGAGATCGGGAGAAGTCCGGCCACAGGGTGACCGGACGCGCGGCGGAGCCGGTCAGACCGCTACAGTCCGCGCATGTCATCGGAGTCGACAGAAGTCTGGACCGGCTGGTACCGGGACCGCAGCGGCGCGGAAGCGATCGTCATCACGGCCGACGGGCGGCGCGTCGCCACCCGCATCAGGGGGACCGAGTACGCGGGCGAGGGCTTCGCCGCGCTCGCCGCCACCGACGGGGGCGGGCAGGCCCTCACGGGCTGCGTCCTGGAGTGGGACCTGCCGCTCCCCGTCGTCGTCGGCGACACCGCCCAGCAGGCCACGCTGGCCTGCCTGCTGACGCTCGGTGAGCGCGCCGACCTCAGCCTGACCCTGCACTACGGCGGTGCCGCCTTCGAGGCATGCGTCGCCGGGGGCGACTTCGAGGAGGCCCTCGACCGGGTGCGGAGCCAGCTGCCCGCCGGCGCGGACTTCGGCCGCAGGCTCCTCCAGGCCGCCTGAGACCGGGGCGGCGGCGCCCCGGGGAGGGAGCGCCGCCGCCGTGTACGGGGCCTTGCGTCAGCTCTTGAAGGCGGGGCTCTTGAAGGCGGAGGCGAGGCCGTAGCGCCACAGCTGGTCGACGCGGGACCGCTCCTGCGCGTTCGGCTGGGCGTTCTGGCAGGACGTGCCGGGACCGCCGCCCGACATCAACTCGCTGCACGGGCCGCTGTAGTGGTCCGGGAGCCCGAGGACGTGCCCGGTCTCGTGGGCGGTGACCCGGGTCGAGTTGTACTGCTGGTTCTGCCGGTAGTCGAGGAAGATGTAGCCGCTGCCGTGGCCGTCGGTGCTGGCGTACGAGCCACGGGAGTCGTTGCCCTCGTAGTACGCGAAGTCGGGGTTGCCGCCCTCCACGAGCCGGACGTTCGCCACCGAGCTGTTCCATATCTGCGCGGAGCGGGCGATCTGGGTGCGGAAGCTCGGCGCGTCGGCCGTGCTGTAGACGACGGTGACGGCGGTCGCGCCCGGGGTCGCGGCGCGCTTCTTCGCCACCGACTTCACGACGGCCTCGAAGAAGGCCTGGTTGGCCTTGGCCTCCTCGGCCGAACCGGCGTACCCGTGCGTGACGGTGCCCGTGCCGACCGCTGCCGCCGGGGCCGTACCGAGGGAGGCGGCGAGACCGAGACCGAGGGCGGCGGTCAGCACGGAGGTGAGGACCTTGGGGTGGGGCATGGGGGGCTCCTCCTGTTGGGTTTCGGAGAGAGTCTCGGGGCAGCCGACCCCCGCGCGGATGATGCCAACCCCCGATAACCCGAACGCATCACGCGACCAACTCCCTTGGAATGCAAGGTGATTGAGGGGATCCGGGCGTCTGGTGCGACTCCGGGAGCCGCCCTACCCTCGGGGCATGGAGCTGGAGGTGAGACATCTGCGCGCGCTCTGCGCCATCGCGGACACGGGCAGCCTGCACAAGGCGGCCCGCCAACTGGGCATGAGCCAACCCTCGTTGACCACCCAGCTGCGCCGCATCGAGAACTCCCTCGGCGCCGAACTCTTCTCCCGCGGCCGCACCGGCTGCCGCCCCACCCCGCTCGGCCGCTCCCTGCTCAGCCGGGCCCGGCCCCTCGTCGCCGACATGGCCGCGCTCGTCACCGAGACCCGGGCCGCGGCCGCCCGCGCCGACGGCCCCGGACTCCGCGTCGGCTCCACCGCCAGCCGGGCGCTCCCCGGCTGGCTGCGCCGGCTCAGGCAGCGGCTGCCCGGCACGGACGTCGGCCTCCGGGTGGAGGTCTCCGCCAACGCGCTGCTGCGCACGGTCGCCACCGGACAGCTCGACGTGGCCTTCGTGCACGAGGTGGAGGGCTGCCCGTTACGGGTCCCCGAGGGCCTCACGGGCCGGGTCCTCGTCGCCCGCGAACCCCAGTTCGTCTCCATGGCCCCCGACCACCCCGCCGCCGCCCGCCCCGTCGTGGACCTCGCCGACCTCGCCGCCGACCACTGGATGGTCGACCCGACCGTCGACGGCGAATGGGACGGCCTCCGGAGGGTCCTCGGCGCCGCCGGCATCGACCCGCCCCTGCTGCACGGCGACTACCACACGGCCGCCGCGCTCATCGCCCTCGGCGAGGCCGTCGCCCCCTGCCAGCCCACCTCGGGCCCGCGCGAGGACATGGCCATCCGCCCCCTGCGCGGCGACCCGCTGGGCGTACGCCTCCTGCTCTACGCGCGCCCCGGGACGCCCCTGGACGTCCCGTACGCCGAACTCGCGGCGGCCTACCGGGAGGTGGCCCTCCGCGCGGCCCCGTACCGCGAGTGGCTCCGCCGGCAGGGCGCGGCGGCTTTGCTGTCGGTGGGGCCGTGCATGATGACCGTATGAGCGCACGCGAGGCAGAGGTACGGCACGCCCACCCCGAGGACCTGCCCAGGATCGTCCAACTCGTCACCGAGCACGCCGCGTACGAGAAGGCCGCACCCCCGGCCCCCGGCCTCGCGGACCGCCTGGCGGGCCTCCTCTTCGGCACCGAACGGCCCCGCCTCCGCTGCTTCGTGGCCGCCCTCCCCGACGGCACCCTCGCGGGCTACGCCACCTGCGCCCCGGAGCTCTCCACCTGGGACGGCGCGGAGTACCTCCACATGGACTGCCTCTACCTCACGGAGACCTCCCGCGGCCACGGCCTCGGCCCCCTCCTGATCGCCGCCCTCCGCACGGAGGCCCGCACCCTCGGCCTCCCGGAACTCCAGTGGCAGACCCCGGCCTGGAACGAGGACGCGATCCGCTTCTACGACCGCCTGGGCGCCACCTCCAAGGAGAAGCGCCGCTACACCCTCCCGACGGAGGCGGCCCCCGCCCCCTGAACGTGTGGGCCGCGACCCCCGGGGGTGAGTGGCCCCGGTGTGGTGCCCGGGCGCCGCGGGCGGCGCGTGGGCCAATGAGGAGATGACCGAGAGGCCGAGAAGCGGACGACTCCACCAGCTCCTGCGGCGGCGCGACGCGCGGCGCCCCGGCCCGGGACGGGGCGAGGCCGGCGGCCGGCCGCCCTCCCGGATCTCCCTGCTGCTCCTGAGCCTGCCCGGCCTGGCCGCCGTGGCCGCCCTGCTCTTCACCTGGCTCCAGGTGAACCAGACGGGCAAGGAGCTGCGGATCACCGAGCAGGGGCAGATCACCACCCGCTTCAACACCGCGATCGTGAACCTCGGTTCCGGCTCCGTCGACGTGCGGCTGGGCGGGATCTACGCACTCGAACGCATCATGAAGGACTCGCCCCCGGACCAGGGCAGCGTGGTCTCCGTGCTCTCCGCGTACCTCCGACGGCACTCCCCGGTCAGGCCCGGAACCGAGACGTCCGAGACATCCGAGCCGTCCGTCGACGCGAGCGCCGCCATGGAGGTGCTCGTACGGCGACGCCCCGAGTACGACCAGGGCCTCACCGTCCTGCTCACCGGCGTCGACCTGCGGGGCTGGACCCCCGCCCACCCGGTCGCGGCCCGCGGACAGCACGTCATCCACCTCCGCGAGGCGGTGCTCACCGGCTCGGACCTCCGCGGATCCGACTTCACCGCCGCCGACCTGCACGGCGCCCGACTGGACCGCGCCGACCTCGGCGGCGCCTTCGTCATGTTCGCGGACCTCGCGGAGGCCTCGCTCGCCGACGCACGTCTGCAGGGCGCGACCTTCCACGGCTCCGACCTCAGGGACGTCGAGTTCTGCAACGGCCGCTGGGACTGCGCGGACACGACCGAAACCGACTTCTCGGGCGCCGACCTGACGGGCGCCTCCTTCTCCGGCGCCGACCTGCGCAAGGCCTCCTTCTGCACCGACGTCTTCCTCCAGCCGGCCGGCCGCGAGGACCTGACGACCGAGAACCGCTGCGCCCTCCTGAGAACCGCCGCCCTGTCCGGTACCGACCTCACCGGCCTGGACCTCAAGAGCGCCGACCTCACCGAAGCGGACCTGACGGAAGCGAACCTCACCGGCGCCGACCTCACCGACGCCAATCTCACGAACGCCGACCTCACCAAAGCCGACCTCACGCACGCCAACCTCAAGAACGCCAAACTCACCGGCGCCACCCTGACCGGCACCCGCGGCCTGCCCCCGTCCCTCCGCAAGGGCTGACCCCCGTGCCCGGACACACGAAGGGACCCGGCCGCGACGGCCGGGTCCCTTCAGGTGCTCGGGGAGCGAAGGTCAGGCCTTCTTGGTCTCCCAGAAAATGCGGTCGATCTCGGCGATGAGCTCCAGCGCCTTCTCGCCCGTCTTCGGGTCGGTCGACGCCTTGGCGGCCGAGAGGGCCTTCAGGGTGTCGTTGACCAGCTGGTTGAGCTCGGGGTACTTCTCGAAGTGCGGGGCCTTGAAGTAGTCGCTCCAGAGCACCGAGACGTGGTGCTTGGCGAGCTCCGCGCGCTGCTCCTTGATGACCGTGGCGCGGGCACGGAAGTGCGGGTCCTCGTTGGCCAGGTACTTCTCCTGGACAGCCTTGACGGACTCGGCCTCGATGCGGGCCTGGGCCGGGTCGTACACGCCGCAGGGGAGGTCGCAGTGGGCGCTGACCTTGACCTTGGGGGCAAACAGGCGGGAGAGCATTGAGCCGTCCTTCCTCGTGATCGTCTTCTCAGGTGGGAGATTACTCGGTGAGAAGGGCGTTTTCGCGGGCGCCCCCTGGGGCTTAGGTCAAAAGTCCAGGGTCAGGATGGGACGCGTGTACGAGTGGACGAGTGGATCGGGAGGTGCCGGATGGCGCGGTCGGGGCGGGAGCAGGTGGGGGAGGCCGGTGCGCCGTTCGGGATCGCCGAGGTGACGGGCGTCTCGATGGTGCCCACGCTGTTGCACGGCGACCAGCTGCTCGTGCACTACGGGGCGCGGCTGCGGGCCGGGTGCGTGGCCGTGCTGCGGCACCCGCTCCAGCAGGATCTGCTCATCGTGAAGCGGCTGATCGAGCGACGTGACGGCGGCTGGTGGGTGCTCGGTGACAATCCGGACGCCGAGGGGGACAGCCGGGTCTTCGGGGCCGTACCGCCCGAGCTGGTTCTCGGGCGGGTGCGGGCGCGGTACCGGCCGGTGACGCCGGGGCGTCAGCGTTCGGCGGGAGTGGTGATCTCCTGGCTGGTGTCCGCGGTGAGGCCGGTCCGGTCCGTCCGCTCGGCCTCCTGGCGCTTGCGGGCCCGGTAGGCGGCCACGTTGGCGCGGGTCGCGCAGCGGTCCGAGCAGTAGCGGCGGGAGCGGTTCGTGGAGGTGTCCAGGTAGGCGTTGCGGCAGGGCGGCGCCTGGCAGAGGCCGAGCCGGTCCGCGCCGAACTCCGTCAGGTGGAAGGCGAGGCCCATCGCCGAGATGGCGGCGTAGCCCGTGGTCGCGTTCGAGGAGTGGTCGGCGAGGTGCATGTGCCAGCGGGGCCGGCCCTCCTCGTCGAGGGTCTCGTGGCCGGAGATCTGCGGGCTGACCGGGAACTCCAGGAGGAGGGAGTTGAGGAGGTCGACCGCCCCCGTGTGGTCGCCCTCGTCGGCCGCGGCGAAGACAGCCCGCAGCCGGGCGCGCACCGCGCGGAAGCGCGGCAGGTCGGCCTCGGTGACCCTGCGGGCCATCTGGGTGGCGGGGCCGAAGAGCTCCCGTACCACCTCGACGGAGGTCAGGGTGTCCTTGCCGCGGGCCGGCTCCTCGGTGTTGACCAGGCGTACGGCGAAGTCCGAGTAATGGGCCAGTTCCACTTGTAGTCCTTACTTCGGCGGGCTAGTGTCTCGACCGGAGGGGGTAACGGCTGTTTCCCCTTCGAGGGTATTACGAATGGTAGGACCGACGCGGGGAGGAACGACCATGACCGGAACCGACTGGGCGGGCTGGCAGCGGAGCTGGGACCGTCAGCAGGAGTGGTACATGCCGGACCGTGAGGAGCGGTTCCGCGTGATGCTCGACATGGTCGAGGCGCTGGTGGGGCCGAAGCCCCGCGTCCTCGACCTCGCGTGCGGTACGGGAAGTATCACGAGCCGGCTGCTCCGGAGGTTCCCCGACGCCACCAGTGTCGGTGTCGACCTCGACCCGGCCCTCCTCGCCATCGCCGAGGGCTCCTTCGCGGGCGACGAGCGCGTCACCTTCGTCACCGCCGACCTCAAGGACCCCGCGTGGGCCGCGAGCCTGCCGTACGACACGTACGACGCCGTCCTCACCGCCACCGCCCTCCACTGGCTCCACAGCGGGCCCCTGGAGGCCCTCTACGGGCAGCTCGCCGGTCTCGTGCGCGAGGGCGGGGTCCTCATGAACGCCGACCACATGATCGACGAGAGCACGCCCCGCATCAACGCCGCCGAGCGCGCCCGGCGGCATGCCCGGATGGACCGGGAGAAGGCCGCCGGGGTCCTCGACTGGGCCGACTGGTGGGCCCTCGCCGCCGCGGACCCGGTCCTCGCCGGGCCCACCGCCCGCCGCTTCGAGATCTACGGCGAGCACGCCGACGGCGACACGCCCTCCGCCCGCTGGCACGCCGACACGCTCCGCGCCGCCGGCTTCGGCGAGGCCCGTCCCGTCTGGGCCTCGCCCTCGGACACCCTCCTCCTCGCCGTGAAGTAGCCGGGAGGGAAGGGGAAGGGAGAGGGGCGGTACGGGAGATCCCGTACCGCCCCTCTCCGCGCGCCTTACAGCACCTTCGACAGGAACGCCTTCGTCCGGTCGTGCTGCGGGTTCGTCAGGACGTCCCGCGGGTTGCCCGACTCGACCACCACGCCGCCGTCCATGAAGACCAGCGAGTCGCCGACCTCACGGGCGAAGCCCATCTCGTGCGTGACGACGACCATCGTCATGCCCGACTCGGCCAGGTCCCGCATGACGTCGAGGACGTCGCCCACGAGCTCCGGGTCGAGCGCCGAGGTCGGCTCGTCGAAGAGCATCAGCTTCGGCTCCATCGCCAGCGCGCGGGCGATGGCCACGCGCTGCTGCTGGCCGCCGGAGAGCTGCGAGGGGTAGTTCCCCATCTTGTCCCGCAGGCCGACCCGGTCGAGCAGGCGCTCGGCCCGCTCGCGCGCCACCGCCTTGGACTCGCCCTTCACCTGGATGGGCGCCTCCATGACGTTGGCCAGGGCCGTCATGTGCGGGAAGAGGTTGAAGCGCTGGAAGACCATGCCGATGTCACGGCGCTGGACCGCGACCTCGCTGTCCTTCAGCTCGTAGAGCTTGTCGCCCTTCTGCTTGTAGCCCACCAGCTGGCCGTCGACGGACAGGCGGCCGCCGTCGATGCGCTCCAGGTGGTTGATGCAGCGGAGGAAGGTCGACTTGCCGGAGCCGGAGGGGCCGACGAGGCAGAAGACCTCGCCGTTCTGCACCTCCAGGTCGATGCCGCGGAGGATGTGGGCCGCGCCGTAGGACTTGTGGACGCCTTCGGCCTTGACCATGGGTGCGCCGGTCATGCCATACCCCCGGGGGAACGCTTGAAGGTGGTGATGTTCGCCTTGACCCGCTGGAACGGGGTGGGAGGCAGGTTGCGCGTCGCACCGCGGGCGAAGCGGCGCTCCAGGTAGTACTGGCCGACGCTGAACACGCTGGTGAGCGCGAGGTACCAGATGGAGGCCACGAAGAGCATCTCCATCACGGCGCCGGCCGTGTTGCCGATGTTCGACGAGGCGCGCAGGAGCTCGGTGTACTGCACGGCCGAGACCAGCGAGGAGGTCTTCAGCATGTTGATGAACTCGTTGCCCGTCGGGGGCACGATCACCCGCATGGCCTGCGGCAGGACGATCCGCCACATGGTCTTCGTCTGCGACATGCCGAGCGCGTGCGCCGCCTCGGTCTGGCCCTCGTCGACCGACTGGATGCCGGCGCGGACGATCTCCGCCATGTAGGCGCCCTCGTTCAGGCCGAGGCCGAGCAGGGCCACCATGAACGGCGTCATGACGTCCACGGTCTCGTCCTTGTAGATCGGACCGAGGTTGATGTAGTGGAAGATCAGCGACAGGTTGAACCACACCAGCAGCTGCACGTACACCGGGGTGCCGCGGAAGAACCAGATGTAGAGCCAGGAGACCGCGCCGGTCACCGGGTTCTTGGAGAGCCGCATCACGGCGAAGACGATGCCGAGGACGAGGCCCAGTGCCATGGCCGAGACGCTGATGATGATGGTGTTCCACATGCCGCTGATCACGGACGGGTCGAACACCTTGTCCCGGACCGTGGCCCAGACGACGTCGCCCTGCGAGAAGGCGTAGACGAGCCATCCGAGGAGGGCCACGACGATCACGCCGCTGACCCAGCGGCCGTAGTGCCGCACGGGGATGGCCTTGATCGCCTCGTACGGGACGCCCGAGGGGGTGGGACCGGCCGGAGCGGCGGCCGGTTCCTTGCTGATCTTGTCAGTCATGACGACTGCCCTTCAGTGGTACGAGGAGAGGTCACTTGCCGGCGTTGACGGTGGCCGACTTGACCGCGCTGTCCTCGACGTTCCACTTCTTCAGGACCTCAGCGTACGAGCCGTCCTTGATGATGGCGTCGAGCGCTTCCTTGACGGCGTCGCGGAGCTGGGTGTTGTCCTTCGAGACGCCGATGCCGAAGAGGCCGACGTCGCTCTGGTTGCCGGTGACCTCGAAGTCCTTGCCGCCGCCCGAGGTCTTCGCGATGTACGAGGCGACCGGGTAGTCGTTCAGGTCGGCGACCGCGCCGCCCGCCTTCACACGGGTCTGGGCCTCGGCGTCGGTGTCGAAGGCCTGGATGGTCAGCTTCTTGTCGCCGCACTTGGCGGCCTGCGCCTTGAAGGTGTCCTCGTAGATCGTGCCGCGCTGGACGGCGACGGTCTTGCCGCAGAGGTCGTCCAGGGAGTTGATGCCCTGCGGGTTGCCCTTCTTGACCAGGAGGGAGACGCCGGAGCTGAAGTAGTCGACGAAGTCGATGCCCTTGCCGATCTTCTTCCCGCTGTCGTCCAGGCCCTCCTGGCGCTTCTTGTTGTCCGTCATCGCGGACATGATCAGCTGCTGGCGGCCGGTGTAGATCGAGGTGATCAGGCCGTCGAAGGTGCCGGAGACGAACTCGAACCTGACGCCGAGCTGCTTGCTGAGGGCCTCCCCGAGATCCGGGTCGATGCCGACGATCTTGCCGCCGTCGGTGTACTCCATCGGGGCGTACGAGGCGTCCGTGCCGACCTTGATGACACCCGACTTCTGGATGTCGGCGGGGAGCTTCGAGAAGAGCGGGGCCTTGCCGGCGGAGGCCGAGCCGGTCTCCTTCGGCGTGTTCGCGCTCTCGGTCTGGTCGCCGCAGGCGGTCAGAAGCATCGAGCCGGCGACCGCGATGGCGGCGACCGCGGCAAGACGGGACGTGCGGGTCTTGGCGGTCGTACAACGCGTGGAGCGTGCGGTCATGGTCGGGTTCCTCCGGCGTGTGAAGTGCTGCCAGGTGGTCGCGTACACATCTTCGAGTGTCGCGACCTCGTGTGATTACGGCATCTTGCCATTCGGACTGCCACAAACCGACGGCCTCGGATGTCAAAATCGGATAACGGGTGACCCCGAAATCGCTACAGGCCGGTACATCAAGGCCGGATCTTCTTCGGAATCCTTTCCCCGTCGCCGGAAAATCTGCGGTTCATCTCGCCATTCGGACGATGGGAAGGCCGCCAATCGGGTGCGGAAAGCATCTATCGGGACATCGGGTGACGTGTCGTTCTCCGTCCGCGTCCGGATGCGCTCGGTATGAGTCGCGTCACCGAATGGTTATGGACTCGTCTGCGGTGCCGTCCGTCCGGTAAGAAGGATCCTTACACCCCTCATCCGGGGCTCAGGGCGCGTTGTGCGGCGCGCCCGCGCGGCTGCCAGACACGGCGGCCGCGGGACCCGCCCACCGCTCCGCATCAGGAGCGGCCAACCCTCAACTGAAGCAGACTTAAGGGGTCAACCCAATGGCAGCGGAGATCGTCAATCCTCGCAATGACAGTGGTACGGAAGGAGCTCCCGAGGAGCCCTTCGATCCTGTCTTCGCCCTTCACCGGGGCGGCAAGATGGCCGTGCAGGCCACCGTTCCCGTCCGGAACAAGGACGACCTGTCCCTCGCGTACACGCCCGGCGTCGCCAAGGTGTGCACCGCGATCGCGGAGCAGCCCGAGCTGGTCAACGACTACACCTGGAAGTCCCAGGTCGTGGCCGTCGTGACCGACGGCACGGCGGTGCTCGGCCTCGGCGACATCGGCCCGGAGGCCTCCCTCCCGGTCATGGAGGGGAAGGCCATCCTCTTCAAGCAGTTCGGCGGCGTGGACGCGGTCCCGATCGCCCTGGCCACCACGGACACCGACGAGATCGTCGAGACCGTCGTCCGCCTCGCCCCGTCCTTCGGCGGAGTGAACCTGGAGGACATCTCGGCCCCGCGGTGCTTCGAGATCGAGCGCAAGCTCCAGGAGCGCCTCGACATCCCGGTCTTCCACGATGACCAGCACGGCACGGCCATCGTCACCCTGGCGGCCCTCCGCAACGCGGCGAAGCTGACCGGGCGGACCCTCGGTGACCTGCGCGGTGTCATCTCCGGCGCCGGCGCGGCCGGTGTGGCCATCGCCAAGTTCCTCCTGGAGGCCGGCCTCGGCGACGTCTGCGTCGCCGACCGCAAGGGCATCGTGAGCCGCGACCGCGAGGACCTCACGGACGTCAAGCGCGAGATCGCGGAGCTCACCAACAAGGCGGGCCTCAGCGGCTCCCTGGAGAGCGCCCTGGCCGGCGCGGACGTCTTCATCGGCGTCTCCGGCGGTACGGTCCCCGAGGCGGCCGTCGCCGCCATGGCCCCGAACGCCTTCGTGTTCGCCATGGCCAACCCGAACCCCGAGGTCCACCCCGACGTCGCGCACAAGTACGCGGCCGTCGTGGCGACCGGCCGTTCGGACTACCCGAACCAGATCAACAACGTCCTCGCGTTCCCCGGCATCTTCGCCGGTGCGCTCCAGGTCCGGGCCTCCCGGATCACCGAGGGCATGAAGATCGCCGCGGCCAACGCCATCGCGGACGTGATCGGCGACGAGCTCGCCGCCGACTGCGTGATCCCGTCGCCGTTCGACGAGCGGGTCGCCCCGGCCGTCGCGGCCGCGGTCGCCGCCGCCGCCCGCGCCGAGGGCGTCGCGCGCCGCTGACGCGCTCTCCGTACGCCGAAGGGCCCCGTTCCTGTCCCCCGCAAGGGCAGGGCGGGGCCCTTCGGGCTGTACGGGGGTGGTGGTACGGGTTGTGGGGCGTTCTCGTACGGGGACGGGGCGCGGGGCGTTGGTGCGGGGGCGGGGCGCGGGGCGTTGGTGCGGGTGGGGCGCGTGTCACCGGGTGGGGCGCGTGTCGCCAGGTGGGGCGCGCGTCACAGTGGGGTGCGGTTCCGTCACGCACCCGAGGGCCCCTAGGGTCGGGGCCATGTTCGCTGCCTACGCTGCCCGAATCGACCGCGACCAGCCCCTGAACGGCCTTGAGTTGGGCGAACGCCCCGAGCCCGAGGCGCGTCCCGGCTGGACCACCGTCACCGTCAAGGCCGCCTCGCTCAACCACCACGACCTGTGGTCGCTGCGCGGGGTCGGACTGCCCGAGGAGAAGCTGCCGATGATCCTCGGCTGCGACGCCGCCGGCATCGACCAGGACGGCAACGAGGTCGTCCTGCACTCCGTCATCGGCCAGACGGGCCACGGCGTGGGGCCGGACGAGCCCCGCTCCATCCTCACCGAGCGCTACCAGGGCACCTTCGCCGAGCGGGTCACCGTGCCCTCCTGGAACGTGCTGCCCAAGCCGAAGGAGCTGTCCTTCGAGGAGGCCGCCTGCCTCCCCACCGCCTGGCTGACCGCGTACCGCATGCTCTTCACCAACGCCGGCGTGCGGCCCGGGGACTCCGTGCTCGTGCAGGGCGCGGGCGGCGGTGTCGCCACCGCCGCGATCGCCCTCGGCAAGGCGGCCGGCCTGCGGGTCTTCGCCACCAGCCGCGACGAGGCCAAGCGCAAGCGGGCCGTCGAGCTCGGCGCCGTCGAGGCGTACGAGCCGGGCGCGCGGCTCCCGCAGCGGGTGGACGCCGTCATCGAGACCGTCGGCGCCGCCACCTGGTCGCACTCGGTCAAGTCGCTGCGGCCCGGCGGCACGATCGTCATCTCGGGCGCCACGAGCGGCGACCGCCCCTCGCATGCCGAGCTGACCCGGATCTTCTTCCTGGAGCTGAAGGTCGTCGGCTCGACGATGGGCTCCAAGGACGAGCTGGAGGACCTGCTGTCCTTCTGCGCGGCCACGGGCGTCCGGCCGGTGATCGACGAGGTCCTGCCCCTGGGCCGGGCCCGGGAGGGCTTCGAGAAGATGGCCTCCGGCGAGCTCTTCGGGAAGATCGTTCTGAAGACCTCGTGACGACCTCTTGATACGGGTCGGTCGACCTGATGAGATCTCCGGCACGCGAAACGTGAACATCTCTCACCTTGTCGTGCCGGAGGTCCACCTTGTTGCGCACCACCCTCGCGGCGACCGTCGTCGTCGCCGCTCTCCTCGCCCCGACCGCCGCCCGAGCGGAGACCGGTGGTGACGCGATCCCCGCCCTCACCGACGCCCGCGGCCGGGTCCTCACCCTCCGCGGCTGGAACCTCGCGGACAAGTCGCACAGCGGCGACGCCGCCCTCTCCGCGATCACCGAGAAGCACTTCCGGGACATGCGGGCCAAGGGCTACAACACGGCCCGGCTCCTCGTCTTCTGGGACGACCTGGAACCCCGCCCCGGTCAGTACAGCCAGTCCTACCTCCGCAAGATCGAACGGGTCCTCGACTGGGCCGCGAAGTACGACGTCAAGGTCGTCCTCGACGCCCACCAGGACGTCTTCGGGCCCGCCTTCGGCTCGCGGGGCATACCCGCCTGGGCCACCAGGACCGACGGGCTGCCCTTCACCCCGCACCCCGACGACTGGTTCTCCGAGTACTTCGAGCCCGCCGTCCAGCGCGCCTTCACCCACCTGTACGAGGACGAGGACCTCCAGCGCGCCCAGGCCCGCATGTGGCGGGTGCTCGCCGCCCGCTTCGAGCACCACCCGGCCGTGCTCGGCTACGACCCGATCAACGAGCCGATGGGCGAGTTGCGCGAGGGCGAGGACCTGGCGACGGCCGCCCGGCGCATCGAGCGGGACCAGATCACCCCGATGTACAACCGGATCGCGGACCAGATCCGTTCGGTCGACAAGGACGGGTGGATCTTCGTCGAGCCGACCCCGATCGTGGGCGAGGGCGTGCCCACCGGGCTGGGGAGGATCGACGACCCGAAGGTGGCCTACGCCCCGCACTTCTACAACGGCGTGATGGAGGCGGGCGGCGACTACGACCCGTCGGCCCGCTGGATCGAGAACTACGAGGCGGCGGTCACCCAGTACCCGAAGGAGTACAAGGTCCCCGTGGTCGTGGGCGAGTGGGGGCCGCTCAACAACTCCCTTCCGAACATGAACCGTTTCTACCGCGAGGCCATGGCCTCGCTCTCCCGCTACAGCTCCGGCTGGACCGGCTGGGAGTGGTGCTACGGCGGCGGCTACTGCGCCGTGGACGCCACCGGGGCCTTCCGCGCGAACAAGGAGCTGACCGCCGAGCCGTACGCGGAGGCGGTAGCGGGCACGGTCCGCTCCGCCGCGTACGACCCCGGGGCCGGGGTCTACCGCCTGTCGTACGACGCGGCCGGCCCGCGCGGCTCCCGCGTCACCGAGCTCTCCCTGCCGTCCGGCGACTGGCGCGTGACCGCCCGCGGCGGCGCCCTGGTCCTCCGCAAGGACCGCACCCGGGCCTGGATCCTCGCGACCCCGAACGCCCATGTGACGGTCACCGCCACCCGCGACTGACGAACCCGCCCCGCGACCCGTCACCGGGGCCGGGCCCGGTGACGGTGCGGTCTGGATTGGTCCCGTGGCCGGTCTCCCGGTCGGGCCCCGGTCGGTCCCGCGGTCGGTCTCCCGGTCGGGCCCAGATCGGTCCCGGTCGGGTCCAGTGCCCTGGCCCGGGGCCGTCACCCTGGCCGGGTTCGGTGGGCCCGGTCGGTCGGGCGGACGGCCTGGGGCGGGTTTCAGGCCCGGCCGGTCAGGCCTTCCGCTCGGAGTTCAGGAGGCCCGTGATGCGGAGGGCCGCCGTCGACAGGTGGTGGCGGGTCTCGGTCAGCTGGTCCTCGGTCACCCCGTGGTCGCGGGCCGCGTCGCGGATCTCGTCGCGGAAGCGGTCGAGGAGCCGGTCGAGGTCGCGGGCCGGGTCGCCCGTGCTCGCCGCGTCCCGCGCCCACTCCGGTGCCTCGCCGCCCGTGCCCGCCGTGTCCCGCGCCCATTCCGGCGCCCCGTCGGTCGGGGTCTTCGTGAACGGCGAGTCCTGGGAGGCGGCCTTCGGGTGGGTCGTGCCCGCCACGAGGTCGCCGAGCTGGGCCGTGATCCCCGAGATGCCCTCCCAGACGCCCTTGGGCCAGTCGCCCCGCAGGAACCGGTCCTGGACCTCCTCCTGCACCTGCTGGGCGACCCGCTGGAACTCCTTCGCCTGGCGCCGCGCCGATCTGGCCTCCTCGCGGGCCTCGCGGGCCTGCTGCTTCCACTCCTGCTTGAACCGGCGCATCTCCTCCTTGGCCTCGGCGAACGAGGGGGGATCCACCGTGCGGCTCTGTCCCGCCGCGGCGCGCATCTCGCTGCGCACCCGCCCGGCCGCGCCCCGCACGTCGTCCCGGATCTCCGCCGCCAGCTCCGAGACCGACTCGCGGATCTCCCGCTCCAGGTCCTCCAGTTCGGCGCCGCGCGCGGCCACCTCGGCGCGGCCGGCGTCGGTGATCGAGTAGACCTTGCGGCCCCCCTCGCTGGCGTGGGTGACGAGGCCCTCGGCCTCCAGCTTGGCGAGGCGCGGATAGACCGTGCCGGCCGAGGGCGCGTACAGCCCCTGGAAGCGCTCCTCCAGGAGCCTGATCACCTCGTACCCGTGGCGGGGGGCCTCGTCGAGCAGCTTGAGCAGGTAGAGGCGGAGGCGTCCGTGGGCGAAGACGGGCGGCATGTCAGAGCACCTTTCCGGTCGCGGAGGAAGTGGACGAGGAGGCGGACGGGGCGGCGGCGTCGCCGTCCTCCTCGGGCTCGGGGCGGCGGAGCAGGGCGATGGAGCCGGAGACGGTGGTCGCCTTGAGCGTGCCCCGGCCCGAACCGAGCGTGCCGGTGATGGACTTGGCGCCCCACTGGCCGCCCACCCGCAGGTCCTCGAAGGCGTTCGACACGGCGCCGCTCGTCGTGCTGGCCTCGACGCGGGCGTCGGCCGGGTGCGGCAGCCGGATGGCGACCTCGCCGGAGACGCTGGTGAGCCGGATGTCGGCGGGCGGCCCGTCGAGCCGGGCCGGGTCGAGGTCGATGACCATGTCGCCGCTGACCGTGTCGGCCTTCACGGAGGAGCCCGCGCCCTCGATCACCGTCACGTCGCCGGTCACCGAGTTGACGCGCAGGGCTCCGGTGACCGACTGGGCCTCCAGGTTCCCCGAGACGCTCTCGGCGCGGACCGGGCCGGAGAGCCCGAGGAGGGTGGTGTCGCCCGTGACCCCGCGCACCTCCGTACGCCCTCTGATCCCGGTGACGACCGCCTCGGCGCCGACCACGCCCACCTCGACGTCGACGCCCGCGGGGACGGCGACGGAGACGACGGCCTTCCGGCGCCGGTACTCCTTGCGCTCGAACCACTTGAGGATGCCCTTCCAGTGGAGGTCCTCGTAGGTCACGGTCAGGGTGGAGCCGTCCTGCGTCACGATCAGCGGCGGACCCTCGATCTCGGAGATCTCCAGCCGGGTGGAACTCTCTTCCGTCCCCACCACGTTCACCGCGCCGTTGACGATGCGGACCTGGAGTCGTGTCACCGGCTCGGTCGGAGCCAGCTTCGTCGGCTCGGTGACGGACCACTCTGTCATGGTGCTGACCTCCCGTATCGGCAACGCAACATATCGCGTCTCTCGATAGACACGATATATCTCGGTTCGATGGAGTCAACCCTGACTCTTCCCTGACGGGGTGGGGGGTAATGTGCGACTTAACTGGACAAAATGTCCTAGCGTAAGGCCCATGAACGCGACATCCGGACCGCACCCCGCCGGAGCCCTGCTGCTCTGCCGTGCCGAACCCCAGGCGGTCCGGCCGCCCGCCCACCTCCTGCGGGAACAGCTGCTCCTCGCCCCCGCCGGAGCCGAATGGAGCGTGCTCGTACCGGAGGGGAAGCCCTGGCTGCACGGCGGGGAACCCGTCGAACAGGTCGTCACCGGCTGGGCCACCGCCCTCGCCGTCTCGGCCGCGGGGTGGCCCGTCGTCGCGCTCTGGTGGGACCGCGACCGGGCCGGCCTCACGCTCGCCGTCGGCTTCCGCCGTACGGTCGGCTACACCTGGCTCGCGGACGGCACCCCCGTCGGCGAGGACGAGGCCATGCGCACCTTCGCCGCCCGGCTCGCCCTCGACCCCGTCCTGGACGTACAGGCCCTCGAACCGCTCACCGCGCCCGACCCGGACGCCGACGCCCACACCCGGCTCCTCGGCGTCGTCGCGGTCCTCGCCCGCGCCGGACTCGCCCTGCCCACCGGAATCGTCCCCGGCGAGAGCGCCGACCGGCTCCGCTCCGTCGCCCTCGCGCAGGGCGCCGAGCAGCTCGAATGGTCGGGCTGGAGAGACGCCGTGCGCGCCGAGCTCGACGTCGTGGAGGGCGGTCCCCTAGGCCCGTACCTGCGCGGCCCCAAGGCGCGCGTACTGAGCGGGGCGCAGCTCCTCGCGGGGGTGCCGCTGCTGCTCTGGGGCGCCGGCCGGCGCAGCGGCGGCTGGGCGACGGCCGGGGCGCTGCTCGTCGCGCACGGCGCGCTCGGGCTCGCCTACGACCGGCTGCGGGAGCGGTGACCCCGCAGCCGGGGAAGGTTCCTACTCGTCGTCGTCCTCGTCGTCGTCCAGACGGGCCAGCCAGGTCGCGAGGCGCTCGACCGGCACCTCGAAGTCGGGGTTGAGATCGACGAAGGTCCGCAGCTGCTCGGCGAGCCACTCGAAGGTGACCTCCTCCTCGCCGCGCCGCTTCTCCAGTTCCTCGATGCCACGGTCGGTGAAGTACATGCGATCAGGATAGGCCGTACCCCTCCCGTCCCCTGTCGCCCGTCAGTCCCACCGATTAGCCTTCTGGATCCAACATCGCTTCGGGGAGCGGGGGCCGCTGTGGCACACGGGATCGCTCGGATTCGACTGGACGACGGCACGCCCGTCTGGGCACGGGTCAGCGACGCGGAGGAGCTCGGCAGAGGCGGCGGCTTCCAGGACACCGGAGTCAGGGACCGGGTGGTCTCGATGGCCGGCGGGCTCACGGACGTGGTGCGCGGGGTCGTCGGCTCCCTGCGGGCCGGCCTCGACCCGGAGGGGTCGGTGGAGGTCGCCGTCAGCTTCGGCATCGAACTGTCCGCGCAGTCCGGCAAGGTGATCGGCGTCCTCGCGGACGGCGCGGGCAAGGCCTCCGTGAACGTCTCCCTCACGTGGACCGAACCGGGCCGTACGGCCGCACAGGAGACAGCGGCTGCTCAGACGGCCACGGATCCACAGGCGGCAACGGCTGCGCAGACGGCAACGGATTCACAAGCGACGACGGCTTCCCGGACGGAGCAGGACGGATCCGTGGCGGTGTCCGCACCCGAGGGCGCGGAACCGCGCTCAGGCATCGGCCCGCAGCGGCGCCCGGCGGCCGATGGCGCCGCATGAGCGCCTTCGACGCTCTCGTGCGCCCCGCACTCGTACGCATCGGGGCTCCTGACAGCGGGTATGACCGGGACGGCGACCGGTTCTGGGGCACCGGCTTCTTCATCGCCCCCGGATGGGTGCTGACCTGCGCCCATGTCGTGGCCGAGGGGGGTGGAGCGGTGTGGAGGAATGAGCCGGCCGTCGGCATCACCTGGCAGGACGGCAGGGACACGCGCCGGTCCAGGGGCACGGTGGTGCTCGCCCTGCCCCGGCCCGAGGACCCCGACGTGCGCCCCGAGCCCTGGGGCTTCCCCGACGTCGCACTCGTGCGCGTGCCCGGCACGCACAAGGCCTCCTGCGTCATGCTCGCCGACCGGCCTCCGGACCTGACCACCAAGGTGGGCCTGCACGGCTGGTCCCGGGAGACCGGGGAACTGGGCATCCGTCAGGTCCACGGCGAGCTGAGCGGTGTGGACGCCCACGCCCTCGTGACGAAGGAGGTGCTGCCCGTCGAGGGCTGCTCCGGCGGCCCGGTCGTCGACGACGTCACGGGCGCCGTGATCGGCTTCAACAAGGGGCGCTGGTCCCACCAGGGGGCCCTCGTCCCCCTCGCCGTACTGCGCCGCCTGCACGACGCGCCGGGGGGCGAGCACTGGGCCGAGGCCCTGCGTGACCACGACCGCCACCACCTCGACCACTACCTCCATTCGCTGGACTACGAATCCGACTGGACGCGCGTGCAGGAACGGGAGCGGGAGCGGCTCGGCACCCCGCAACCGCTGAGCCCGAAACTGCGCATCCGGCTGCGGGGACAGCTCGCCGCGCTGCCCCCGCCGATCAACCCCGGCGAGATCATGGACCTGGTCGACCGGGTCAAGGCCTGGATCAGGAACACCACCGCCCCGGACGCGTTCGAGGACGATCCGCGGACGTGGAGCGAGGGCGCCGCCCTGCTGTACAGGCTGCGCGCGCCCGACCGCGGCGATCCGGGCGATCCCGGCCTCGACGCCGTGCTCCTGTACGCCGCCCATGTCGTCCGGCGGGTCTCCGGGCGCCCCGGCGGTCTCGGCGGCGCGGCCGACTTCCGGAAATGGATCATCGACCTGGCCGCGGACGCGGGTCCGTACCTCCGCCGCGAGATCGACGACCTGATCGGCCCCGGCAGTTCGGCGGCCCTCGCCCACGTACGCGAGCGCCGGGCACGCGCGGACGTGCTCCTGGAGATCGACACGCCCCGCTGGGACCGGCGCTACCCGTGGCGCGTGAAGCTGCTCCGCGACGGGCACATGGTCACCCCGCTCCACGGCGACGACCGCGGCGTCGAGCGGGCCCAGCTCAAGGAGACCCTGCGCGGGCCGCTCGCCGAGGCCCTCCGGCTCGGCGACAACGGGCCGCACCTGGCCTCCGTGGAGGCCGTGCTGCCGCGCGAGCTCTTCGACGAACCGCTCGACACCTGGCGGCTCGACCCCCCGAAGGGCCCCGACGAGACGTGGGGGCCCACCACCCTCGGGCAGCGCCGCATCGTGGTCATCCGGGACGCCCGGCGCCACGGCAAGGAGCCGTCGCCCGAGTGGCGGGCGCGCTGGGAGGCCGGGGAACGAGGGCCGCTGCGCGCGGCCCCGCTGCGCGCCGAGGTGCCCGGTGCGGGCCCGGACGCCCACACCGCGCGCGTGCGCCGGGAGAGCCCGGACGAGACGCGCGAGCGGCTCCGCCGGGCCGAGGGCGGCACCGTTCCCGTCTACTGCGGCCCGGTGGGCAGCGGGGACGGGCTCATGGCGATGAACGCGGCCCTGGCCGCCGGCCATCCGCTGGCCCTCTGGCGGACCGGTGCCCACGACCACACCGACTGCGCGGCCTTCCACGTGGAGGCGGACTGGCTGCTCGCGGACGCGCGCACCGCCCACGGGCTCGGCGAGCCCATCCGCTCCCTGCGCGCCCTGGTACCGGAGCGGCCCGACCTCGCCTGGGCGGAGACCATCGCCGTCCTGTACGACCCGCCCGACCGCCCCCCGCACGCCGGCCGCCTGGAGGTCCCGCCGCTGCTCGGCGAGGAGGACCCGTGACGCCGGCCCGGCACGCCCCGACCGCGCCCCGGCACGCCCCGACCGCGCCCCGGCCACCGAGCCCGTCCGGCCCGGCCCGTCCCATGGGCCCGGCTCCCGCACACGGCCCGTCCGCCCCGGTCCGTCGTACGGCCCAGGTTCCCGCAGACCGCCCGTCCGCCCCGGTCCGCCGTACGCCCCCGGCCCCGGCACACGGCCCGTCCAGCCCCGTCCGCCCCGCGCGCACGGGCCCGTCACAGCCTCCGTCCACCCTCGTTCGTCCCGTGGGTCCGGCAGTTCACGACTCCGTCGGGGACGACCGGAATGGGGGTCGGCAGGGGTGGTGCGCGGGCGGTACGTTCGACGGGCCCGGCCGGGACATCACAGCCAGGAGGAGTCCATCGTGAACGATTGGCGGATCTACCGTGGGGCCGGGCATCCGCACGACGAGATACGGCGGTTGCCCGCTCCGCCGCCCTGGCGGGACTTCTCGGCGGGGGGCGCGGACGACACCCTGGCCGGCTCGGACCGGCGGCTCGGCGTCAAGCGGAGGCTGGTCCAGAACCACCACCCCCGGCCCGCGGAGACCGACGCCGTCAACGCCGCCCTGTACCTGCGGCGGCCGCTCCTGGTCACCGGCAACCCGGGCACCGGGAAGTCGACCCTCGCGCACGCCGTCGCGCACGAGCTGCGGCTCGGCCGGGTGCTGCGCTGGCCGATCGTCAGCCGTTCCACCCTCCAGGACGGCCTCTACCGGTACGACGCCATCGGCCGCCTGCAGGACGTCCAGTTGGAGCGCGCCCAGGCCGGCGCGTCCGACTCCGCCGCCGCGGCCCCGGCCGGGATCGGCTCGTACATCCGGCTCGGACCGCTCGGCACCGCGCTGCTCCCCTCCGAGCAGCCCCGCGTGCTGCTCATCGACGAGCTGGACAAGAGCGACCTCGACCTGCCCAACGACCTCCTGAACGCCCTGGAGGAGGGCGAGTTCGCCATCCCCGAGCTGGAGCGGCTCGCCGACCGGGAGCCCGTCGTCGAGGTGCTCAGCGACGACGGTCGCAAGGTGCCGGTGTACGGCGGCCGGATCCGCTGCACCACCTTCCCCTTCATCGTGCTCACCTCCAACGGCGAACGGGACTTCCCCGCCGCCCTGTTGCGCCGCTGCATCCGCCTGGAGCTCGAACCGCCCGGCGAGGAGCAGCTCGGCGCCATGATCGAGGCCCACCTCGGGCCCGACGCCGTCGCGGGCGACGGCGAACAGGGCCTCGTCCAGCGCTTCCTGAACCGGGAGCCGGGCGAGGTCATCGCCACCGACCAGCTGCTCAACGCGCTCTACCTCACCCAGCACGCCTCCCGCGCCGAGCGGGTGACCAGGGAACGCATCGCGGAGATGCTCATGCAGCCGCTCGATCAGCCGAGGTGATGACCGGATGCCCCGGACGCCCCGGATGCCTCTGGAGGAGCTGACCCGCAGACTCCGGGCGGGCGGCGCGGACCCGTCCGCCGAGGCCGTCGCGGACGCGCTCTGGCTTTCCCAGTGGCTGCCGGAACCGGAGGATCCTGATCCGGAACCGCCGTCCCGCGCGGACGGCGGGAACGCGGACGGCGGGGGCACGGGGACCGCCCGACCCGCCGACGAGGGGCTAGATCCGGCCAATCGCGAGGAGAAGCCCGGACGCACGCCCGCGCGTACCGGAGGCGGCGAGTCCGTCGGCATCCACATGCGCGGCGGAGCCGCCCCGGCGGACGGAGCGCGCGGCGGCGTCGACGGGGGTACGGGGCGGGGCGCGGCCCTGCCCGTCCGCGCGCCCGGCGCCAACGCCCTGCCCGGACTCCTCGGCCTCCAGAAGGCCCTGCGCCCGCTGCGGGGGTACGCGCCCGCCCCGCCGCGCCCCGGCGAGGGGACCCTCGACGAGGAGGCCACCGCCGAGCGCAGCGCCGCCGCCGGCATCCTCACCCCGGTCCTGCGCCCCGCCGCCGGCCGCCGCCCCGACATCCAGCTCCTCATGGACACCGGCCCCGCCATGGTCGTCTGGGACCGCATGGTCGAGGAGCTGCGCCAGGCCTGCCAGCAGTCCGGCGCCTTCCGCGACGTCCAGGTGCACCGGCTGTACGACACCGGCGAAGGGCCGCCGCTCGTCACCACCACCAGCGGCACCGACGGCAGACCGCGGCTCCGCCCCGTCGACCAGCTCCACGACCCCACCGGACGCCGCTTCACCCTCATCGTCAGCGACTGCGTCGGCCCGCTCTGGCAGCGCGGCGCCGCCCAGCGCTTCCTGCGCCAGTGGCCCCGCCACTCCCCGCTCGCCCTCGTCCAGCCGCTGCCGCCGCGCCTCTGGCCGCGCACCGCGCTCCCCGCCGAACCGGGCACCTTCCAGCGTTCCGCCGCCTCCCGCGGCCCCGCCGCCTTCCGCTCCGACGACGAACCCTGGGCGGCCCCCGACCCGGCCCGGCGGGCCGTGCCCGTGCTCACCCCCACCCCCGAGGCCTTCGCCTCCTGGGCCCGCCTCCACACCGGCCACGGCGGCGACACCGTCCGCGGCTGGGCCGCCCGGCTCGCCCCCGAGCCGGCGCGGCCGCAGCCACCGCGGCAGCCGCAGACACCCCGGGCGCCCCGCACCCCCCGCGCCGACGAGGAACTCCTGCACGCCTTCCGGGCCGGCGCCTCGCCCGGCGCGCTCCGTCTCGCCGTCCACCTCGCGGCGGCCCCGCTCACCCTCCCCGTCATGCAGCTCGTCCAGCGCGCGATGCTGCCCGACACCGGACCCATGGAGCTGGCCGAGGTCCTGCTCAGCGGGCTCCTGCGCCGACTGCCCGGCCCCGCCCCGTACCCCTGCTTCAGCTATCCGCCCGGCATCCAGCAGTTCCTGCTCGGCTCGCTCGATCCCGGCGCCGCCGCCCTCGTCCTCAAGCACTGCTCGGAGTACGTGGAACGCAACTTCGGCCAGGGCACGCGGAACTTCCCCGCGCTCGCCGCCGCCCGGCTCGCCGGCCACGGCCACGGCGCCGGAGAGGGCGGACCCGGCCTCGCCGCCCAGCCCGACGGGACCGACGACCCCCACGGCCCCGAGGACGCCGAGGCGGAACTGTTCGCCCGCATCCCCGCGCGCGTGCTCCGCTTCTACCACCCCGACCTCGTCACCCCCGACCCCCTCACCGAGGCCCGCCGCCTCCTCGACCAGGGACGCGCCCAGTCCGACCCCGCCCTCCTCGCCGCCGCCCGCGAGCGGGCCGAGGAGGCGCTGCCCACCGCACCCGTCGAGGCCCGGATCCTCCTCGGCCGCATCCTGTACGCGGAGGCGGGCACCGGGGCCGTCCGGCGCGCGGGCCGCCGCCCCGAGCTCCTCGGCCAGGCCGCCGACGCCCTCGTCCACGCCGGGAGTCGGGCCCGGCCCGGAGACGACGGGTGGGCCGAGGCCCGCCTCGAACGGGCCGTCGTCCACCACGCCCTGTGGCAGGAGACCGGGGACCCCCGGCAGCTCGACACCGCCCTCGCCGCCCTCGCCGGGGACGCGGACCAGTGGCCCCCGGCCGCCCGGCCCACCCTGCACCTGCGTCGGGGGCGGCTGCTCCTGGCGCGCGGCGACGGCGCCGCCGCGGCCGAGGAGCTCACCGTCGCCCTCGCCCTGGGGGAGAGCGCCGCCGTCCTGCTCGACCTCGCCGACGCCCTGTACCTCGCCAAGGCCGGACCGGACCGCGTCGCCCCCGTCCTCGACCGGGCGGAGGCCCTCCTCGGCGACGGCCACGCCCTGAGGCTGCGTCACGCCGTCGCCCGCGCCCGCCTGTACGAGGCCACCGGCGACGGAGCGGGGACGGACCAGGCGTACGAGGAGGCCACCCTGCTCGCACCCGCCGGGAGCGCGCAGCGCGGCGGGCTGCTGCTCGCCTGGGGCGAGTCCCTGCTGCGCCGCGCCGCCGCCGGCACCGGGACCCGGCCGGTCGACCGCGCCGAGTCCGTGCTGCGCGAGGCCCTCACCTGCCTCCCCGCCAGGGCCGCCGCCCGCGAGCGGGCCCGGATCCTCATCGGCAGCGTGCTCGCCCTGCGCTTCGACCGCGCGGGCTTCCTGCCGGACCTGTACGAGAGCCGCCACCTCCTCGACGAGGCCGTCCGCGCCACCCCCGACCCCGCCGTCCGGGCCGAGGTCCGGCTCCAACTGGGCTGGACGCAGCTGCAGCTGAGCGAGGCGGCGAGGGACGGGCAGCTCGTCGACGCCCTCACCGCCTTCCGCCTCGCGGCCGACGACAGCCGCGCCGCCCACGGCGACACCCCCGGCACGGTCACCCTGGCGCGGGCGCTCCACGCCCAGGGGGCGGTGCTGTACCTGATGGACCGCGTCGGCCACGCCGTGACCGTCCTGGAACAGGCCGCCGAGCAGTGGCGCCGCCTCGACGGCATGCTGGTGCCCGTCGACTGGGCGGACGTGGAACGGACCAGGGCCCTGCTCGCCGAGGCGAACGCCGACCCCCGCCCGCGACCGGACCGCCTCTCCCGCGAGGAACGGCGCCGGATCGCGCCGCCCTGGTGGGCCTGGCGCGAAGGGGAATCGGAACGGCTTGATAACGGGGGCGCGCATGGGCGCAGTTGAGTCGAACGGGTTTCTGGCTTTCGGACGTCGGGAAGAACCGCTCCGCCGCTACGACCGTGGGGGACAAGGGCCGGTGAGGAGGAGCCGAGGGTGTTGGAGCACACGAAGCGGGTCGCAGGCGTCGACCGGGGCGGCGAGCGGCCATGGGGCCTGCCCGACCTCGTCGGCGTGGACCTGCGGACCTTGCGCTTCATGGACGATCCCGAGCTGGCGGCCGCCGTCGAGCGGGTGCTCTGGCATCCGCAGGAGCTGGAGCCTTCCTGGTTCGTCGAGAGCGGCGGGGACAAGGTCGACGGCTGACCTCCGGTGCAGCGGCCACGCCGACCGCCCCTTTTCGGTCAGATGCGCGCCACCCGCCGCAGGCCCACGGAGGCGGGAGTGAGCGTCGCCCCTCTGCCCGCGCCCGTCGTCGCCCGACTGGCCCGGCTCAGCCCGGCCCCGGCCGGGCTCACGCTGCTGCGGTCCGCCCTGCACACCCGGCGGTTGCTGCTCCTCAAAGCGCTCCTGGTGCGCGTCCACCGGCACCGGGCTTCCGTCGAGCCGGGCGCGCTCGGCCGGTTCGAGCGCGCCTGGGACCTGCTCGAACGGGTCGAGCGGCGCCATCCCGCCGTGGTCCGTGACGTCCTCGACTACCCGACGACCGGGGCCTGGCTGACCGGTGCGCTCGCCGAGCCCGCCGGGCCGGCCTTCGACAGGCTGCTCGGCCACCTCGACAACCTCGCGGTCACCGCCGCCCTGCGCGCCGGCGGCGCACTCGATCTGACCGTGGAGACCCCGGACGGCCTGCTCCCGCTGCCCGGCGTGGGCCGCCTGGGGGTGGCCGCGGACCGCGTCCGGGTCAGCGCCGGCGAACGGACCGTACGGTTCCACCCGGACGGTGCTCGCCATGCCGCACCCGCCGTCCTGACCCTGGCCGATGGGCGCCGGGGCGTCCTCACGGGCCGCGGGCCCGGCTGGCGCGCGGTCCGCCCGCTGCACGGCAGCGCCGCGCGCCTGGACGATCTCGACCCGTACCGTGTGCCGTCCGGAGCGGGCGGCAGGGTGGTCGTCGCGGCCGACCCCGCCGACACCGACCACGCCGCCTGGTCCGCGACCTGGCGCGCCGCCCAGGACCTCCTGGCCCGCACGGACCCCGGCCGGGCGGCCGAGGTGTCCCGTGGTGTCCGTGCGGTCGTCCCCGTCCTTCCCCGAGGGCCCCGGCACCTGGGGGCCACGCTGAGCGCCGCTCCCGGAGCCGTACTGACCTCGCTGCCCGCCGAGGGGCGGGGGATGGTCGAAACGGTGGTGCACGAGCTGCATCACAGCAAGCTGGCGACGCTCCATGAACTCATGCCGTTGTACGGGCCCGGGCGGGACGCCGTGCACCAGGTCGGCTGGCGGCCGGACCCGCGGCCCATCGCCGGCGTGCTGCACGGCGCCTACGCGCACATGGCCCTGACCGATCTGTGGTGGCGCGCGGTCACCGCCGACGGGGTGCCGGCGGCCTGGCGCCACGCTGCCGGGCAACAGTTCGACGACATCCACGATCAGGTGGGCGCGGCCCTGCTGATCCTGCTTGAATCCGATGAACTGACCGTGGAGGGGCGGGAGTTCGTGCACCAAATGAGGCAGCACCATGCGAGCCTCGGCGCGGCCCCCCTGGCCGCTGGGTAACACTGTGCCCACGGCACATGACACTGCGTTGCGCGGGAGCGGGACGGGAGACACGACAGATGGCGGAACAGCGATCGGGCGGTGCGGCGGATCACGGAGCCAGGAGCGCGCCGGAACACGTCCTCGTGGTCTTCCCCGGCTACAACCGTCCGTGGGCCACCTGGATCAACCAACGGCTCGACGCGTACGGGGTGCGCGCGAGTCTCCAGCGCTGGGACCCGCCGCGCGAGATGCCCCTGGAGGACTCGCTCGGCGACCTGCTGCTCGCCCGCGGCCAGGTGCTGCTCGTCCTGGACGACTGGTTCTTCCAGCTCGGCCCGCGCGCGGCCGGTGAGTGGAACGACGTCCTGCGCGGTTTCGTCGCCGCCCACGCCGAGCGGTTCGCCGCGGTCAACCTCACCAACCGGACCCTGCTCCCGGCCACCGCCGTCCTCGAACCCGTCAGCCTGTGGGGCGTCGGCGAGGAGGAGGCCGAAGTCCGGCTGCTCAGCAGGCTCGCCATCGAACCCCGCCGCGCCACCGGCCGCCGGCTGCCCCCCGGATCACTCGTCCGCTTCCCGGACACCCCTCCCGAGATCTGGGGCGAGATCCCGCGCCGCAACCCGCGCTTCACCGGCCGGGACGACCTGCTCACCGAGCTCCAGGAACGGCTCATGGACGCCGAGCGCGGCAACGCCGCCTGCACCCTGCTCGGCATGTCCGGCATCGGCAAGACCCAGATCGCCGCCGAGTACGCCCACCGCTTCAGCTCCGACTACGACGTCGTGTGGTGGGTCAGCTCCGACGACCGCAACGTGCAGCGCGACCGCTTCGGCGAGCTCGCCGCCGAACTCGGCCTGACCACCGGCAACGAGCCCGGCGAACGCATCCGCGCCGTCCGCGAGGCACTGCGCCGGGGCGACCCGCACTCCCGCTGGCTCGTCGTCTTCGACGGCTGGGACGACACGGACGGCGCGAACGTCATGCTGCCGCACGGACCCGGCCACGTCCTCGTCACCTCGCGCAACCGAGGCTGGGGCGACTACACCGACATCCTGGAGATCCCCGGCTTCGACCGCGCCGAGTCCACCGGCTATCTGATGCGGCGCGCCCCGCACGTCACGGCGCCCGAAGCCGACGAGGTCGCCGCCGAGTTCGGGGACGTCCCCCTGCCGCTGGTCCAGGCCGCGGCCTGGCTCGGCGAGTCCCGCATGGACGTCTCCGAGTACCTGCACATGGTCCGCGAAGGGCGGATCTCCGCCGTCGAACCGTCCGGCGACGGCTTCCCCCAGGCGTCCCTGACCTCCTGGTCGATACTGATCAACCGGCTCCGACGCGCCCAGCCGCAGGCCATCGACGTGCTCAGCCTGTGCGCCTCCTTCGCCCCCGGCCGCATCCCGCTCGGCCTCATCCGCGCCTATCCGCAGGCGGACCTCCCCGAGGACCTGCGCTGGATGGTCACCGACCTCGCCGCCTGGTCCCGGGCCCTGGACACCCTGGTCAACTACTCGGTGCTCACCCGCGAGACCCGGGGCCCCGTCAACAACGCCGAGGTCGGGCCGCACCAGGAGTCCGTGCACATGCACCGGCTCGTCCACGACATCGTCGCCCGGCTCACCGAGGGCGACCACCGCGCCGCCCACCGCCAGGCCGTCCGCACCCTGCTCGCCGAGGCCGACCCCGGCAACCCCATGGACAGCCGGCACTGGCCCCGCTACGCCGAACTCCTGCCCCACCTGGAACCCTCCGGCGCGCTGCTCAGCCGCAACCCGCGCACCCAGACCGCCGTGCTCAACTGCCTGCGCTACTGCTTCCGCAGCGGCGAGTTCAAGGCCGGCATCCAGCTCGCCGAGAAGATCCGGGACAACTGGTCCACCTTCATGGAACCGCTGGACCAGCCCATGCTGGACCTGACCACCCAGCAGGGCAACATCCTGCGCTCCTTCGGCCGCTTCCGCGAGGCGTACGACCTCGACCTCGCCCAGCGGGAACGCCTCGCCGCCGCCCAGCCCCCCAACGAGCTCGGCACCCTGCTCTCCAGCAGCGCCATCTCCAGCGACCTGCGCTTCCTCGGCCAGTACAAGGAGTCGGAGCGGCTCCAGCGCACCGTCCTCGCCGACGCCGAACGCCTGCTCGGCGGCAGCGAGTTCTCCACCCTCGTCGCCCGCCACAACCTCGGCGTCACCCTGCGGCAGCTCGGCCGCTTCCAGGAGGCGTACGAGTCCGACGCCGAGACCCTCGCCCACAGCGAGCGGGTCCTCGGCAAACGCCACTCCCAGACCCTCAACTCCAGCAACGCCCTCGCGCACGACCTGCGGCTCCTCGGCCAGTACCGCGAAGCCCTCGCCCGCCAGGAGGCCAACGTCCTGCGCCATGTGCAGGTACTCGGCCCGCAGCACCTGCAGACCCTGTACGCCCGCACCCAGCTGGCCCTGTGCCGGCGCCGCGAGGGCGGCTTCCAGCAGGACCTCGGAGCCACCATGGCCAGCCTGCTCGACCAGCTGGAGCAGGTGCACGGCCGCACCCACTACGTGACGCTCTCCTCCCTCAACAACTACGCCAACTTCCTCCGCGAACACGGCGACCTCGACCACGCCCGCGAGCTCATCCACGAGGCCGAGGCCGGCTACCGCGCCCTCCTCGGCCCCGCGCACCCGGTCGCCACCGGCGTCCTCGCCAACACCGCCCTCGTCCTCCAGGCGTCCGGCGAACGCGCCGACGCCCTGGCCATCCTGGAGGCCGCGCTCGCCGGGCTGACCGCCTCGCTCGGGCCCGACCACCCCTGGGTCCTCGGCTGCGCGCTCAACACCTGCGCCGCCCGCAACTTCAACGGCCGGGTGCAGGACGCCGCCGAGCTCAGCCGGGACACCCTGCGCCGCGCCCGGCACACCCTGGGCAACGAGCACCCGCTCACCCTGTCGAGCCAGGTGGCCCTCGCCACCGACCTGCGCGGCCTCAGGGAGAACGAGGAGGCGGGCAAGCTGGAGGAGGACGCGCTGCTCACCCTCACCCGGACGCTCGGCGCCCAGCACCCGCACACCCTGTCGGCACGGCAGCGGAACAGGCCCTACTGGGACTTCGAGGCCAACCTGGGCTGACCGCCCGTACGAGCACCGGAAACGCCGGAGGCCCGGCACCCCGAGTGGGGTGCCGGGCCTCCTTCCGTACGCGTACGGAGTGGTCGATCAGGCGTCGAAGACCTCGTTGACCAGCTGCTGCTGCTCCGCCTGGTGGCGCTTGGCCGAGCCGACCGCCGGGGAGGAGGAGTGCGGACGCGAGATCCGGCGCAGGCGCTCGCCCGCCGGGATGTCCGCGCCGACCGCCAGGTCCAGGTGGTCGATCAGGTTGAGCGCGATGAACGGCCAGGCACCCTGGTTCGCCGGCTCCTCCTGCGCCCAGATGTACTTCGCGGCGTTCGGGTACTTGGCGATCTCGGCCTGGAGCTCGGCACCCGGCAGCGGGTACAGGCGCTCCAGACGGATGATCGCGGTCTCCGTGTCGCCGCGCTTCTGACGCTCGGCCTCCAGGTCGTAGTAGACCTTGCCGGCGCAGAAGACGACCTTGCGGACGTCGGCCGGGTTGACCGTCGTGTCGCCGATCACCGGGCGGAAGCCGCCGGTGGTGAACTCCTCCACCTTGGACGCCGCGGCCTTCAGACGCAGCATCGACTTCGGGGTGAAGACGATGAGCGGCTTGTGGTGCGGGTTGTGGACCTGCCAGCGCAGCAGGTGGAAGTAGTTCGACGGAAGCGTCGGCATGGCGACCGTCATGTTGTCCTGGGCGCACATCTGGAGGAAGCGCTCCGGGCGCGCGGACGAGTGGTCCGGGCCCTGGCCCTCGTAGCCGTGCGGCAGGAGCAGCGTGACGCCGGAGGTCTGGCCCCACTTCTGCTCGGCCGAGGAGATGAACTCGTCGACGACGGTCTGCGCGCCGTTGACGAAGTCACCGAACTGGGCCTCCCAGATGACCAGGGAGTCCGGGCGGGCCAGCGAGTAGCCGTACTCGAAGCCCATCGCCGCGTACTCGCTGAGCAGCGAGTCGTAGACGTTGTAGTGGGCCTGGTCCTCGGCCAGGTAGAGCAGCGGGGTGTAGTCCTCGCCGGTCTCCTGGTCGACGAGCACCGCGTGGCGCTGGCCGAAGGTGCCGCGGCGGGAGTCCTGGCCCGACAGGCGGACCGGGGTGCCCTCCATCAGCAGGGAGCCGATGGCGAGGGTCTCGCCGAAGCCCCAGTCGATGGTGCCGTCGTCGATGGAGGCGGCGCGGCGCTGCATCTGCGGGAGCAGACGCGGGTGGACCGTGATCCGCTCCGGGATGTTGACCTGCGACTCGGCGATCCGCTTCACGACCTCCTGGGAGACCGCGGTGGTGACGGCGACCGGGAACTCGGCCTGGGCGTCCGGGACGGTCGTCGCCGACGGGGCGGCGGTGGCCTCGCGGACCTCCGCGAACACCTTCTCCAGCTGCCCCTGGAAGTCCTGGAGCGCCTGCTCCGCCTCTTCGAGGGTGATGTCGCCGCGACCGATGAGCGACTCGGTGTACAGCTTGCGCACCGAACGCTTCTTGTCGATCAGGTTGTACATCTGCGGGTTGGTGAACTGCGGGTTGTCGCCCTCGTTGTGACCGCGGCGGCGGTAGCAGATGAGGTCGATCACGACGTCCTTGTTGAACGTCTGGCGGAACTCGAAGGCGAGCCGCGCGACGCGGACCACGGCCTCCGGGTCGTCGCCGTTCACGTGGAAGATCGGCGCCTCGATCATGCGGGCCACGTCGGTCGCGTACATCGAGGAACGCGAGGACTCCGGGGCGGCGGTGAAGCCGACCTGGTTGTTGATGACGATGTGGACCGTGCCGCCGGTGCGGTAGCCCCGCAGCTGCGACATGTTCAGCGTCTCGGCGACGACGCCCTGGCCGGCGAAGGCCGCGTCGCCGTGGAGGGCGACGGGCAGGACGGTGAAGTCCGTGCCGCCCTTGTTGATGACGTCCTGCTTGGCGCGGACGACACCCTCCAGGACCGGGTCGACCGCCTCCAGGTGCGAGGGGTTGGCGGTGAGCGAGACCTTGATCTGCTCGCCGTCGAGGCCCGTGAAGGTGCCCTCGGCGCCCAGGTGGTACTTGACGTCGCCGGAGCCGTGCATCGACTTCGGGTCGAGGTTGCCCTCGAACTCGCGGAAGATCTGCGCGTACGACTTGCCGACGATGTTCGCCAGGACGTTCAGGCGGCCGCGGTGGGCCATGCCGATGACGACCTCGTCGAGGCGCGACTCGGCGGCCGAGTCGATGACCGCGTCGAGCAGCGGGATGACGGACTCGCCGCCCTCCAGGGAGAAGCGCTTCTGGCCGACGTACTTCGTCTGCAGGAAGGTCTCGAAGGCCTCCGCCGCGTTCAGCCGGCGCAGGATCCGCAGCTGCTCCTCGCGCTCCACGCGGGAGTGCGGGCGCTCGACGCGGTCCTGGATCCACTTGCGCTGCTTCGGGTCCTGGATGTGCATGAACTCGACGCCGGTGGTGCGGCAGTACGAGTCGCGGAGCACGCCGAGGATGTCGCGGAGCTTCATCATCGACTTGCCGGCGAAGCCGCCGACCGCGAACTCCCGCTCCAGGTCCCACAGGGTGAGGCCGTGCTCGGTGATGTCCAGGTCGGGGTGCTTGCGCTGCTTGTACTCCAGCGGGTCGGTGTCGGCCATGACGTGGCCGCGGACCCGGTAGGAGTGGATGAGCTCGAAGACGCGCGCGGCCTTGGTGACGTCGTCGTCGTGCGAGGCGTCGATGTCCTTGAGCCAGCGGACCGGCTCGTAGGGGATGCGCAGGGCCTTGAAGATCTCGTCGTAGAAGCCCTCCTCGCCGAGGAGGTAGTTCGCGACGATCCGCAGGAACTCGCCGGAGGCGGCGCCCTGGATGACGCGGTGGTCGTACGTCGAGGTCAGGGTCATGACCTTCGAGATGCCCAGCTTGTTCAGGGTGTCCTGGGAGGTGCCCTGGAACTCGGCCGGGTAGTCCATCGAGCCGACGCCCATGATGACCGACTGGCCGGGCATCAGACGCGGGACGGAGTGGACGGTGCCGAGGCCGCCGGGGTTGGTCAGGGAGACCGTGACGCCGGTGAAGTCCTCCATCGTCAGCTTGCCCACGCGGGCGCGCTTGACGATGTCCTCGTAGGCCTGCCAGAACTCGAAGAAGTTGAGCGTCTCGGCCTTCTTGATGCCCGCGACGACGAGCTGGCGGTCGCCGTTGGGCTTGACCAGGTCGATCGCGAGGCCGAAGTTCACGTGCTCCGGCTTGACCAGGGTCGGCTTGCCGTCCTTCTCCGCGAAGGAGTAGTTCATCGACGGCATGGCCTTGATCGCCTGCACCATCGCGTAGCCGATGAGGTGCGTGAAGGAGATCTTCCCGCCCCGGGCGCGCTTCAGGTGGTTGTTGATCACGATCCGGTTGTCGAAGAGCAGCTTCACCGGGACGGCGCGGACGGACGTGGCCGTCGGCACCTCCAGGGAGGCGTTCATGTTCTTCGCGACCGCGGCGGCGGGGCCGCGCAGCGTGATCAGCTCGGGGCCGGCGGGGGCCTCGGTGGACTCCTTGGCCTTGACCGGCGCCGGAGCGGCGGCGGCCGGCTTCGCGGCGACCGGCGCGGGGGCCGCGGCGGGCTTCACGGGAGCCGGAGCAGGGGCCGCGACCGGGGCGGGCGCGGGGGCCGGAACGGCCGCCGGAGCCGAAGGCGCGGCCTGTGCGGGGCCCGCCTGCGGCGCGACGGGCGCGCTCGGAGTGGTGGTGGCGGCCGGGGCGGACGGGGTCTCCGACGCTCCGGGCTTGTAGTCGGCGAAGAAGTCCCACCAGGCACGATCGACTGAATTCGGGTCCTGGAGGTACTGCTGGTAGATCTCGTCGACGAGCCACTCATTGGCACCGAAGGCGGCTGCGGGGCTCACGCCCTGCCCGTCTTGGTCGGCCGGGGAGCTCGGGGTACTGGGGGACTGAGACGACACGGCGGCAACCGCCCTCTTCCGCTTCGCAAGGTGATGGACAGCGGAAATAAAGGCTACGCCTGTCCGGCCGAGAGGTGCAGGCCAGGCAGTCCAACGTTGCGCAAGTCACACTTGACAGCGTGTTTCGATGCCTTGAATGGCGGGAAACAAGCGTGGTTCCGCATGTGTGAGGGTACGGAAAAGCGCGAGCACGGCCCACTTCGACCGCACCCCTGACCACGTCCCGCTCACGTGAACGCAGCTTCTGCCCACGTACACGCAGAACGCGTGCTTCCGGTTCGAACCCTACGTCAATCCCGCGGGGGGAGACTGCCCGGAAGAGTGACTCTGATGCGGCAGCCACGTGACGATTCGGCCACTCCGATCCCGCCGCCGTGCAGATCCACCGCCCACCGCGCGATCGCGAGCCCGAGCCCCGTCCCGCCGTCGCTGCCCGGACCCTGCCGATCCGGGGCCACGCCCCGGTTGAAGCGCTCGAAGACCTTGTGCCGCTCCGACTCCGGGATGCCGGGGCCCTCGTCCTCGACCTCCAGCTCCAGCGAGTCCGGATACGGGCCGCGCCGGGCCCGGACCGTGACCCGGCCGTGCGGCGGGGAGTGCTTCACCGCGTTGTCGATCAGGTTCGCCATCACCTGGTGCAGCCGCTCCGCGTCCGCGTGCGCGACCAGCTCGGGCGGCGACACGTCCAGGTGCAGATGGACGTCCGTACGGCGGTGCAGGCCCGAGGTGGACGACAGGCCGCGCTGGGACGCCGCCAGGTTCGCCTCCCGCAGGACCCCCGACAGATACGGCCAGACCTCGAAGCGGCTCGCCCTGAGTGCCACGACACCGTTGTCAAGACGTGACAGGTCGAGCAGCGTCTCCACCAGCCGGCCGAGCCGCTCCGTCTGCTTCAGCGCCGACCGCATGGTCTCCGGATCGGCCTCGGACACCCCGTCCACCACGTTCTCCAGGACGGCCCGGAGCGCGGCGATCGGCGTGCGCAGCTCGTGCGAGACATTGGCCACCAGCTCCTTGCGGTGCCGGTCGACGGCCTCCAGGTCGTCCGCCATGCGGTTGATCGTCGACGCGAGGTCGCCCAGCTCGTCCCGCCGGTCCGCGCCCCGCACCCGGCGGCTGAAGTCGCCGCGCGAGATCGACCCGGCCACCGTGTTCATCTCGTCGAGCGGCGCCGTCAGGGACTGCGCCACGAACTGGGTGATCAGGAGGGTCGCGATCATCGCGAAGATCGTGATGTACCGGAACTCCGTGGACGTGCGGATCGCCACCAGGGCCAGTCCGGAGGTCAGCAGCACCGCCCCGACGACCAGGGCGCCCAGCTTGGTCTTGATCGAGATCACGATCCGGCGGGGCCGGCGCCCTCCCCGTCCCGTGTGCGGCCTCCCGGGGCCCGGCGGGTTCACGGCGCCGGGGTCTCCAGCGCGTAGCCGACTCCGTGGAC
The DNA here is from genome assembly GCF_044333355.1 of Streptomyces sp. NPDC021012. Classification (NCBI taxonomy): domain Bacteria; kingdom Bacillati; phylum Actinomycetota; class Actinomycetes; order Kitasatosporales; family Streptomycetaceae; genus Streptomyces; species Streptomyces sp. NPDC021012. The sequence goes on along the minus strand of NZ_JBIRQU010000001.1, from coordinate 285,452 downwards.
CGTACGGATCCGCTCGGCCCCGATCTTCCGGCGCAGCGCCTTGATGTGGCTGTCCACGGTCCGGGTGCCCGAGGCGTCCGCCCAGTCCCACACCTCGGCGAGCAGCTGCTCGCGGGAGAGCACCGCGCGCGGGGTGCTGGCCAGGCAGACGAGCAGGTCGAACTCGGTCGGGGTCAGGTGCACGTCCTCCGCGCGGACCCGGACCCGGCGCTGCGCGTGGTCGATCTCCAGCTCGCCCAGGCGCAGGATCCCGCTGCGCGGGGTGACCGCCGCGAGCGCGGCCCGCTCCACCCGGCGCAGCAGCACGTGCACCCGGGCGGCCAGCTCGCGCATCGAGAACGGCTTCGTCATGTAGTCGTCCGCGCCGACGCCGAGGCCGACCAGCATGTCGGTCTCGTCGTCGCGGGCGGTCAGCATGAGGACCGGGACGGGGCGCTGGGCCTGGACCCTGCGGCACACCTCCAGGCCGTCGAAACCGGGCAGCATCACGTCCAGGACCATCAGGTCGGGCTGCCAGGCCTCGGCGGCGTCGACGGCCGCGGGGCCGTCGGTCGCGGTCTGGACGAGGAAGCCCTCGGCGCGCAGCCGCGCGGAGATCGCCTCCACGATCGTGGCGTCGTCCTCGACCACCAGGACGCGCCGCTGGGCCCCCGGAGTGGCCGCCGCACCGTGGTGAGTGGTGTGTGTCTGCTCCATTGCCCCGCCTCGCGTCGCCGATGTCGGTGCAGCAGCCTAGAGGTACCGACGGCGTCCCGGCTATCCAGGAGCTACGCGGGACGGACCGCGAGGTGGACCACGTCGGGGACGCCCCGGGCAACGGGGATCTCTTCCGTCCGTACCCCGCTGAATCCGGCATTCCGCAACGACTCTTCGAAATCCGCGGACGGCCGGGCCGACCACACGGCGAGGATCCCGCCCGGGTTCAGCCGGGCCGCGCAGGCCGCCAATCCCTCAGGTGAGTAAAGGGATTCGTTGTCCTCGGTGACCGTCCAGTCGGGGCCGTTGTCGATGTCGAGGCAGAGGGCGTCGTAGGTGTCGGTGGTGGTGCGGAGGTGGGCCACGAGGTCCGTGTGCAGGATCACGGTCCGGGGATCGGCGAGCGCGGCCCCGGAGATCGCGGAGAGGGGCCCCTGGCGATGCCAGTCGATGATCGCCTCCTCGCGCTCGGCTACCGCGATCCGGCCCCAGCGGGGGTCGGCGGCGGCGTGGGCGAGGGAGAAACCGACGCCGAGGCCGCCGACGAGGACGGAGGCGCCCTCACGGGAGCCCTCGGGGAGGGCGGCCAGGGCCGCGTCGATCAGCAGCCGCTCGGAGCGCCCGTCGGAGGTGTCCATCAGGAAGGTGCCGTTGGCGATGATCTCGTAGTGCTCGGCGCGGCGGCGGAGGACGACTTCTCCGTACGGCCCTTCTCGGCGGTCGAGGGTGACGGGGCTGGTCATGATCACTCCGTTGCTCGTGTGCGTACGGTTCGTTATGCGTTTGTCCCGGCCATCCTCGCCAAGCGGCGACGGCCGGGACAAACGCATAACGAGCGTGACGGGTCACGGGCCTTACGGGCTTTACGGGCGCGGGGCCTCGTGCTCCACGTACCGCTCGATCGCCTTCAGCTCGCGGCGGGCGCCTACCGGGACTCCGTAGGTGCGGTCGGCGGTGATCGGGGCCACGGCGATCCGGCCGTCGCGGAGCAGGGCGGTGGAGTCGGCGTTCCGGGCGGTCTCGGTGCAGGGGTCGCCCGGGGTCTCCTCGCAGAAGCCGAGGCCGATCTCGAAGGAGTCCTCGCCGGTCCGGTCGTAGGCGTGCCAGACGACCTGTCCGTCGCCGACGCGCGTCCAGACCGGGGCCCCGGCCCGCTGCCCGGCGCTGACGTCGGGGTAGTCGACCTTGAGGGCGAAGGCGGAGGTGAACAGGCCGCGATTCCTGAGGCCGGCGACGAAGCGGGCGCCGAACTCGGCGTTGGCCCGGTAGTTCACCCGGGGGAAGCTCGTGTTCGTCTCGTCGCCGGAGGAGGAGAAGGCGATCGCGGGCACGTCCTGGTCGATCGCGGCGAGGGCCGCGCCGACGGTTCCGGAGTCGTTGACCTGGGCGGAGACGTTGGGGCCGGAGTTGATGCCGGTCACGACCAGGTCGGGGGCCCCGGTCCAGCCGGCCTTGGCCTCCAGGCCGGCGCGCAGGGCGAGCTTGACGGTGTCGGCGGGGGTCGCGGACGGGGAGTTCTTGGTGCAGGGGCCGTCGGCCAGGCAGACGCCGTAGACCGCGCCGCCGGAGGGCGCCTGGGCGCAGTCGTCCTCGTACCCGGCGGGCAGGGCGGTGCGGCGCTGGGCGGTCAGGACGCCGCCGTTGGTGACGGCGGTGCCCTTGCCGGACTGGACCTGCCAGGGCGCCATCACGACGACGTCGGCACCGGCCGCGCACATCGCCCGGCGCAGCTCGTACAGGCCCAGCCCGTCGGAGTTGCTCGCCTTCGCCGCCTGCATCGAGTCGTCGTTGGAGATCAGGATCCGCATCCCCGCGAGCGGGCGGGAGTCGGTGGTGCTGCCGGAGGTGGTGGCGTACGCGGTGGCGCCGGCGGCGGCGAGTACGGCGGCTGCCGCGGACAGCGCGAGGTACGTGCGCATACGTGCGATCCCTTCATGAGCATGACATGCGGGTGGGGAGGAGGGGATCCGGGGCCCGGCCCCCCACGGGCGGGCCCCGGATCGTGCGCGGGGTCGTCAGATGCCCCGCGGTCTGTGGGTGGATTTCGGATCCAATATCCGAATCATGGATATTGGATCCGGTATTCGAATATTGGATCCGGGATCCCGGATCCAGAATTCGGGTATTGGATCCCGGACCTTGGATCCCGGGCCCTGGATCCCGGACCTTGGATCCCGGGCCCTGGATTCCGGGCCCTGGATCCAGGCCCCCCGGCTCAGATCTCCAGGCCGTGGCCGTGCGGGAACACCGGATCCACCGTGTCGTTCGGTACGTCCGGCCGGGACGCCGCCACCGCCGCCATCGAGCGCGGCAGCTCGAAGGGCAGCCGGCCCTCCGCCTTGGCGCGGCCGAAGGCCACGTCGAGGAGGGCGTCGTCGCCGGCGCCGTAGTCGGCGATCAGTGCCGCCCCGTGCTCGGCGATCTCGGGCAGGACGGCCGGCCGCTCCAGGTTCACGCAGACGACCGTGGGGGTGGCGGTGAGGAGGGCGAGGATCCTGTCCAGCTCCTCCTGGCCGAAGGCGAGGCTGCCGGAGTGGAAGAAGGACTCGAACTTGTTCGGGCGCTCCTCGTACGGGGTGCGGAGCCGCAGGACCGCGAGGTCGGCGTCGGCGGGGTCGGTGACGATCTCGCCGTACGCGGCGGCGACCGCGGGGTCGACGTTCTCCACGTAGAGCCTCGGCCGTCCCGAGAGGGGGAGCGGGCCGTCGGTGAGGACGGTGAGCGAGCGGCGCTGGGCGGCGGCGCCCGCGGCGGTGAAGTCGGCGCGGCCGACCGTCTCGGCGGCCTCGTCGGGGTCGACGTACCGGCGCTCGTCGAAGAGGCCGAGGAGGAACTTCTCCCGCAGCAGCCGCCGCACGGAGGCGTCGATCCGCGCCTCGGGGATCCGGCCCGCCCCGACGAGCTCCACGATCACCTCGGGGCACTCCTCGCCGCCGAACTGGTCCGCGCCCGCGTCCAGGGCCTTGGCGGCCCGTTCGGCCACGCTCAGGTGCTCGACGCCCCAGGCGCGGGCCTCGTGCATCTCGCCGAAGATCGGGGCGTCCGTCAGGAGGCCCCAGTCGGTGCAGACGATGCCGGTGAAGCCGAGTTCCTCGCGGAGCAGGCCCGTGATGACGCCCTTGTTGAAGCCGAAGCCGACCTCCTCCCAGTCGGTGCCGACGGGCTGTCCGTAGTACGGCATCATCTGCGAGCAGCCGGCGGCGATGGCGGCTTTGAAGGGCTCCAGGTGGTAGTCGCGCATCCCGCCCGGGTAGACCTGCTCCTTGCCGTGCGGGAAGTGCGGGTCCTCGCCGTCCTTCTGCGGGCCGCCGCCGGGGAAGTGCTTGACCATCGCGGCCACCGACTCCGGGCCGAGCTCGGGGCCCTGGAGGCCGCGCACGTACGCCTGGACCAGCTCGCTCGTCAGCTTCGCGTCGGAGCCGAAGGTGCCGGTCTGGCGGGACCAGCGGGGTTCGGTCGCGAGGTCGATCTGCGGGTGGAGCGCGGTGCGGAAGCCGACGGAGAGGTATTCGCGGCGGACGGTGTCGGCGAAGCGGAAGACCAGCTCCGGGTCGCCGATCGCGGCCAGGCCGAGCGCCTCGGGCCAGGCGGAGAAGGCGCCGGAGTTGAAGGAGGCGCCGATGTTGTCGGTGAAGGAGTGGCGGGGGTCGGTCGAGAGGGAGACCGGGATGCCGAGCCGGGTGCCCTCGGCCATCTCCTGGACCGCGTTGTGCCAGAGGGCCGTCTCGCGGGCGCCGTAGGTGCCGAGCAGGTTGAAGTGGGTGAGCTTCAGGTCCTGGACGAGCTGCGGGGTGGTGAGTTCCAGGTCGTCCCCGTCGGCCTCGGTCACCGGGGTGCCGTCGGCGTTCATCGTGAGCATGGTGTGGAAGAGCTGGCCGGCCTTCTCCTCCAGCGTCATGCGCGAGAGGAGGTCCTCCACGCGCGCGTCGACGGGGAGGGCGGGGTCCTGGTACGGGTGCATGGGCGGCTCCGGGGCTACTCGACCGAAGGCCGTGGGGAGGGTCCGTCGGTCAGGGGCCGGCGGAGGTGCCGACCTTGGGCGCCCACAGGCTAAGCGTGAAAACTGAGTGACCACTAGGTTTCTGTATTGTGTCCTGGGTCACACGCCGGAAACCCTTTTCCGGGCGCGGCTAAGGTGGCCGCATGGCGGAGAACACGGAGCGGACGCCCCGCAAGAGCGCAGGCAGGGGCAGTTACGCGGTCGGCGACGCGCGCCGCCAGAAGATCCTGGACACCGCCGTCGACCACTTCGGGCAGTGGGGCTTCAACGCCTCCTCCCTCGCCCGCATCGCCCGCGACTGCGGGATCACCCAGGGCGGTCTGCTGCACCACTTCCGCAGCAAGGAGGACCTGCTCCTCTCGGTCCTCGCGCAGAGCGAACAGCACGACGTGGAGCGGCTGTTCAGTGTCGAGCCCGAGTCGTACGCGGCCTATCTGGAGACCCTCGTCGCCCTGATCGAGGAGAACACCCGGCGCCCCGGCATCGTCCGGATGTTCAACGTCCTGGTGGGGGAGTCCGGCAACGCCGACCACCCCGCCCACCAGTACTTCAAGGAGCGCTACGCGCGCGTGCTCCGGAACACCGTCGAGCTCCTGGAGCAGGCCGTGCGGAGCGGCGAACTCCGCCCCGACACCGACTGCCTGGGCGTCGCCCAGGAACACCTCGCCGTCATGGACGGCCTCCAGATCCAGTGGGCCCTCGACCCTTCCTCGATGGACATGCCGGCCCGGGTGGGCGCGTACCTCCGGCGCCAGTACACGGAGATCGCGGCACCGAAGGAGTGACGCGCGCCCCGTTCACGCGCGCGCCCCGTTCACGCGCGCCCCGTTCACGCCCTCACCGGTCCGTCGGCGGGCCGCCTCCCGGCAGGGCGGCGAAGACGCGCTGGAGGGCGGGCGGGCGTTCGCCGTCGTCCGCGACGACCAGGCGGCCGCGGTGGGTCAGCCGGTACTGGAAGCCGTCGGGGATCGGGCTGCCCGTCGGGCGCTCGGGGACGAGGGCGAACGCGGGGTCCTCCAGGGCCGCCCGCAGTTCGGCGGCCTCGGCGGGGGTCTGCCGGCCGGTCCGGGGCGGCTTGGTGCCCGAGGTGCTGGTCCAGCTGCCGTCGTAGTGGACGACGAGCTGGTTGTGGACGCCGGCGAAGCCGCCGGTGACGACGACCTCGACGAGGACCTCCGTCGGCCGGGGCTCCGCGGTGGGCGTGGCGGGCTGCGTGGTGGCGCTCGGCACGGCCGGGGCGCTCAGGCTCGACGACGGTCCGCCGGGCGCGGACGGCACCCCGGGGCCGCAGCCGCTCAGGCCGCCGGCCAGGGCCCCCGTGAGCAGCAGGGTCCCGCACCACGTCCACGCACTCCGTACGTCTCGCACCATGGACCGAGCATGCCCCGTTCCGGGCCCCGCGCGCAGCCGGACGGCCGCGATTCCACCCCTCAGTGGTCTTCCGGTCCCGTCCGTACGATCCCGGTGACCGGGCACCGGTAGCGCCAGTCGAGCGCGTCGTACAGGGCGAGGCCGTCCGTGGTCGCCGCGAGCACCCCGGTCCCGGCGCCCGCCTGGGCGGCGGCGGCCTCCAGGGTGCGCACGACGTTCGCGCCGAGGCCGCGGCGCCGGTGCGCGGGGTCGGTCTCGATCTGGTCGGCGACGGCGGTGGAGCCGGTCGGGGCGATCTGGCCGCGGGCGGCGAGGGTGCCGTCCGGGGCGAGGATCCGGACCCGGATGACGCCGTCCTCGACCTCGGTGGTCCTGGCGTACCCCTCGGGCGGCGCGGGGCGGGCGCCGGGGTCCAGCGGCTTGACCATCATGAAGCCCGGGTCGTCGGGGACGGTCCAGCCCTCGGTGATCCACCGCCCGGCCTCCTCCGGGCCCGCCATCACCTTGAGCCAGCTGTACGGCGTGGTCAGCCGGGCGCAGAGCGCGCCGACGGAGGCCGCGTCGGGGGCGGGCAGGACGTGCCGTACGACGTGCCGGGGCAGGCCCACGTCGATCCGGTGGCCCCAGGGCTCGGCGACGGCGGGCGGGGTGCCCCGGGAGACGGTCCAGCCCGCCACCCAGGCTTCCGTAAGGGATGCTATATCCATGGAGGTATTACATCGGCTCCATGCGGGCGCATGCGGGAGTGATCGCTCAGAGCGAACGGGCGTCCGGGAACATCCCCGGGCTCACAAGCATTGAGTGCGTATAGCTCAACTTGACTGCCGAAGGGGAGATCATGGCTTCTGAGTCCATGGCGTCCGTGCCGCTCACTCTGCCTGTGCTGCCGCTCGACGACGAGGTCGTGCTGCCCGGCATGGTGGTGCCGCTGGACCTGTCGGAGAACGACGTACGGGCCGCCGTCGAGGCCGCCCAGGCCGCCGCCCGCGGCGGCGCGGGCAAGCCCCGCGTGCTGCTCGTGCCGCGGATCGACGGGACCTATGCCGGCACCGGCGTCCTGGGCATCGTCGAGCAGGTCGGACGGCTGTCCGACGGCGATCCCGGCGCACTCATCCGCGGCCTCGGCCGCGTCCGCATCGGCGCCGGTACGACCGGCCCCGGCGCCGCCCTGTGGGTCGAGGGCAGCACCGTCGAGGAGGCCCTGCCCGACCCGCTGCCCGGCTCCGTGACCGAACTGGTCAAGGAGTACAAGGCACTTGCCACCAGCTGGCTCAAGAAGCGCGGCGCCTGGCAGGTCGTCGACCGCGTCCAGCAGATCGACGGCGTCGGCGCCCTCGCCGACAACTCCGGTTACTCGCCCTTCCTCAGCGTCGAGCAGAAGGTCGCGCTCCTGGAGACCTCCGACCCGGTCGCCCGCCTCAAGCTCGCCACCGCCCAGCTCCGCGAGCACCTCGCCGAGCAGGACGTCGCCGAGAGCATCGCCAAGGACGTCCAGGAGGGCGTCGACAAGCAGCAGCGCGAGTTCCTGCTCCGCCGCCAGCTCGAAGCCGTCCGCAAGGAGCTCCGCGACCTCAACGGCGAGACCGAGGGCGACGAGTCCGACGACTACCGCGCCCGCGTGGAGGCCGCCGACCTGCCCGAGAAGGTGCGGGAGGCCGCCCTCAAGGAGGTCGAGAAGCTGGAGCGGTCCAGCGACCAGTCCCCCGAGGGCTCCTGGATCCGCACCTGGCTCGACACCGTCCTCGAACTGCCGTGGAACGAGCGGACCGAGGACCGGTACGACATCCGGGGCGCCCGCGCGGTCCTGGACGCGGAGCACGCCGGCCTCGACGACGTGAAGGAGCGGATCACCGAGTACCTGGCGGTGCGCAAGCGGCGCTCCGACCGCGGCCTCGGTGTCGTCGGCGGCCGTCGCGGCGGCGCCGTGCTCGCCCTCGTCGGGCCGCCCGGCGTCGGCAAGACCTCGCTCGGCGAGTCCGTCGCCCACGCGATGGGCCGGCAGTTCGTCCGGGTCGCCCTCGGCGGCGTACGGGACGAGGCGGAGATCCGCGGCCACCGGCGCACGTACGTCGGCGCCCTGCCCGGCCGGATCGTCCGCGCCATCAAGGAGGCCGGGTCCATGAACCCGGTGGTCCTGCTCGACGAGATCGACAAGGTCGGCTCCGACTTCCGCGGCGACCCCGCGGCGGCCCTCCTCGAAGTCCTCGACCCCGCGCAGAACCACACCTTCCGCGACCACTACCTGGAGGTCGAGCTCGACCTCTCCGACGTGGTCTTCCTGGCCACGGCGAACGTCCTCGAAGCCATCCCCGAGGCGCTCCTCGACCGCATGGAGCTGGTGCGCCTGGACGGCTACACGGAGGACGAGAAGGTCGTCATCGCCCGTGACCACCTGCTCCCGCGCCAGCTGGAGCGGGCCGGTCTGGAGACCGGCGAGGTCGTCCTGGAGGAGTCCGCGCTGCGGAAGCTGGCCGGCGAGTACACCCGGGAGGCGGGCGTCCGCACCCTGGAGCGCTCGATCGCCCGGCTGCTGCGGAAGGCCGCGGCCCAGCACGAACTGGGCGACCGCGAGCTGCCGTTCACGGTCGGGGCGGACGATCTGCGGGAGCTCATCGGGCGCCCGCACCACGTGCCGGAGTCGGCCCAGGACCCGGCGGAGCGGCGGACGGCCGTGCCGGGTGTCGCCACCGGGCTCGCCGTGACCGGCGCGGGCGGTGACGTCCTCTTCGTGGAGGCCTCCCTCGCCGACCCGGAGACGGGCGCCGCCGGGCTGACCCTCACGGGCCAGCTGGGCGACGTGATGAAGGAGTCGGCGCAGATCGCGCTCTCCTTCCTCCGCTCGCACGGCGCGGAGCTGGAGCTGCCCGTCACCGGCCTCAAGGACCGGGGCGTGCACATCCACTTCCCGGCGGGCGCGGTGCCCAAGGACGGGCCGAGCGCGGGCGTCACCATGACGACCGCCCTCGCCTCCCTGCTGAGCGGCCGGCTCGTCCGTACGGACGTGGCCATGACCGGCGAGGTCTCCCTCACCGGCCGGGTGCTGCCGATCGGCGGCGTGAAGCAGAAGCTCCTCGCCGCGCACCGGGCGGGCATCACGACGGTCGTGATCCCCAAGCGGAACGAGGCCGACCTGGACGACGTCCCGGCCGAGATCCTGGAGAAGCTGGAGGTCCACCCGGTGACGGACGTCCGCCAGGTCCTGGAGATCGCCCTCGCCCCGGCGGTGGTGCCGGTGGACGTGGCCGCGTAACTCCCCGTCCACGGGAGCGGGGTGCCGATCGGGCACCCCGCTCCCGCGCGTTCGGATCTCGTTACCCGGATGTCGGTCGGGACTGGCATCCTCGTACGCATGAACGACGACGCCTTCTGGGCTCTCATCGACGAGTTGAGCCGCCGGACCGGTGACCGGGACGAGCGACTGGAGTGGCTGCGGGAGGAGTTGCTCCGGCGTCCGGCGGCCGAGAGCGTGGAGTTCCAGGTGTGGCTGGAGCGGGCGACCGAGCGCGCCGACACGCGCGCGGTGTGGGCGGCGGCGAACCGGATCGAGGGCGGCCACTGCACCGAGGACGGCTTCCACTACTTCACGCTCTGGCTCGTGGGCCAGGGGCGGAAGGCGTACGAGTCGGTCCTCGCCGACCCGGACGCCCTGGCCGACCTGCCGGGGATACGGGCGCTCGTGGGCCGGCACGAGGACGAGTGGGACGACGACGAGTGGCCCGAGTGGGAGGAGCTCGACTACGTCGCCCAGGACGCGTGGGACGAGCTGACGGGCCAGGAGGGCGACGACGGCGAGGAGTTCCTCGACGCCGTCGAGGAGGCGGAGGACGCCGCGGAGGCGGCGGGGGAGTGGGAAGAGGGCGAGCGGCCTCGGGCGTCTCGGCCGGAGGGGTCGGCGATGCCCCGGCTCACCGCCCTCTTCCCCGTCGGTGCCTCCCGCTCCTAGGCGGGGACGCCTAGGAGGCGGAGGAGTTGCGGCGGCGGCCCAGGAGCAGGCTGCCGCCGGCGAAGGCGGCGAGGGCGCCCGCGCCCGCGAGGGCCGTCGGGAGCGGCGAGGAGGAGGCCCCGGCGGTCTCGGCGGAGAGGGCCGGGGGCTGCTCGTCGCCGCCGTGGCCCGCGTGGCTCACGGTGGACAGCTCGGCGCCCGCGGCGATCTTCGCCTCGGTCGGGGCCTGGGCCCCGGCCGTCGTCGCGGAAGCCGTCGCCGCCCCGCCGAAGGTGACGTCCGAGCAGCTGTAGAAGGCCTCGGGGCTGTCGTTGCGCTGCCAGATCTTGTAGACGATGTGGCGGCCGGTGCGGGCCGGGAAGGTGCCCTTGAAGTTGTAGTAGCCGTCGGTCGCGGTGCGGGCGGTGTCGTAGACGGCGACGGGCGTCGGGTCCAGGTCCGACCACTTCAGGGGCTTGGTCGGGTCGAAGCCGGCCTTGGTGATGTAGACGGTCATGGTGCCCGAGTGCGGGGCCGTCACGCGGAACTTGAAGTCGAAGGAGCCGGCGGCGACGGCCGTCGCCGGCCAGTCGGTGCGCGCCCAGTCCAGGGCCCGGTACTTCTCGCGGTTGGCCGAGCAGAGCTTGCCGTCCGGGATGAGGGCCTGGTGCTGTCCCGCGGCGTTGGCGATGTTGACCTCGTTCCAGTCGTAGAGCGGCTGGGTGCCGGAGTCGGCGACGAGGTCCTTGCACACCTGCGACTTGGGCGTCTCGGGGCCCTCGGCGTAGCAGGCCGCGATCCGGCTGACGGGGTTGAAGACGGCCCCGTGGGCGCCGGCCGCCGTGGGGGTGAGGCCGACGAGGGCGGCGGCTGACAGGGCGGCGGCGGAGACGGTGGCGGTGCGGCGGTAGGAGGCCATGCGGGGGCTCTCTCTCGTGCGTGGGGGAGTACGGGACGAGCAACGCGCGCTGGGCGTACGGAAGTTGCGTTCCGGGCGGCCGCGGTAGAGCGTCGCATTGGTCCATACCAATGAGCAAGAGGGTGGGCGGAAAAAGCCGAAGCGGCCCCCCGGGGTGCCGTGGGCCCGGGAGGCCGCCGTGGAGCGGGGAGCGCGGGGTCAGCCGTTCGCGAGCGCCTGCACGCGCGAGTAGTCCCCGTTGAAGTGGTCGTGGTCGCCGACCGTCGGGCCGGAGGAGGTGTACTGCCAGATCGTGTAGTACGGCCAGCCGGCCGGGAGTTCGCCGACGTCGGAGGCGTACCGCGCGATCCACAGCGGGTTGGTGGAGGAGAAGGCCGCGGAGTTGCCGGTGCACTGCTTCCACCAGCTCGTGGCCGTGTAGATCACCGGGTCGCGGCCCGTCCGGTACTTGTACCGGTTCACGAAGTCCTGGATCCACGCGACCATCCCGGACGCCGTCTTGCCGTAGCAGGTCGCGCCGTACGGGTTCCACTCGATGTCGAGCACGCCCGGCAGCGTCTTGCCGTCCCCCGACCAGCCGCCGCCGTTGTTGACGAAGTAGTCGGCCTGGGCGGCTCCGGTCGTGGTGTCCGGGGTGGCGAAGTGGTACGTGCCCCGGATCATGCCGACGTTGTAGGAGCCGGTGTACTGCTGGTTGAAGGAGGTGTTCTTGTAGTAGGTGCCTTCCGTCGCCTTGACGTAGGCCCATCTGACGCCGCTGTTCCACAGGGTGGACCAGTCCACGTTGCCGTTGTGGCTGGAGACGTCCACGCCCTCCGTCTGGGTGGCGAGGATCGACGCGGGGCCGGTCTTGGGGCCCTGGCCGTCGTGCGCGATCACGCCCATGCCCATGTAGGCGGAGCCGCGCGCGGGGGTCGCCTTCCGGGCGCCCGGGTCCTGGGCGGCGGTGGCGGTGCTGGAGAGGCCGAGGGGGAGGAGGAGGGCCAGGGCCGCGAGGCCGGCGCCGGCGAGGGTCGTTCCGGATCTGTGCACACGCATTGCGTGCCTCCGAAAGGCTTGGCGGGGATGTCGGCACGTCCTGGAATGGACATGTCATTCAGGGCTTCCGGAGAAGACGCTACGCACGTAGACCCACCGGCGGAAGAGGGACTGGTCGCCGCCGTTGGTCTACGCCTGCGAAATACTGGGGGAGCTGCGGCGATGGACGCCCCGGTAAGAAACTTTCAGCGACCGGAAAGCGCGCGGGAGGTGCTGACGTGCACGGAAGCGGTACGGGACATGAAGGCCGGGCCACCACCGGCGGTGGTGTGGACCAGGAGTTCCTCGCCCTGGAACGGGAGCTGGCGGTCTTCCTCCGCCGCGCCCGCGCCCAGTCCGGCGAGATGGCCCGCGAGGTCCACCCCGAACTGGAGCCCGCCGCGTACGGCCTCTTCGTACGCCTCGACGACGCCGGACCCCAGCGGGCCACCGAACTCGCCGGGTACTTCGGCGTCGGCAAGGCCACCATGAGCCGCCAGCTGCGCGCCCTGGAGGACCTCGGGCTCGTCGCCCGCGACCCCGACCCCGCCGACGGCCGCGCCTCGCTCGTCCGCCTCACCGAGGAGGGCCGGGACCGCTTCCGCAGCGTCCGCGACGCCCGGCGCGAACGCTACGTCCGCAAACTCGCCGACTGGGACCGCGCCGAGGTGGCCGAACTCGCCCGCCTCCTGCACCACTTCAACGTCCGCTCGGAGGGCTGACCGGCAGGCCGGGGGTTCGGAGGGCTGAGGGGCCGGGGAGTACAGAGGGCCGAGGGGGCGGAGGGCAACGGCGGAGCCCGAGGGGCTCAGCGCTCCGACAGCTCCGCGTACACCGCCGTCGCGTCGTCGTGGAGCTTCCAGCGGTGCGCCCCGCCGGCCCGCGCGTCGGCCGCCTCCAGGGACCGCACCCTGCGCAGCAGACCGGCCGGGCCCTCCTCGCGCAGGACGCCGAAGCAGTCCGCCCAGTCGCCCTCGCCGAACAGCTCCACCCAGCGGCTCGCCCCGTCCGTGAGCGCCGCCAGGGCCCGCACCTCCGCGCGCGGGCTCCTCCCGGTCACCGCCCGCCCCGCGACCGCGGGGTCGGCCGCCGCCGTGAAGAAGCCGCCCTCCCGGTTCCGCAGCCGGTCCGTCGCCGCCAGGGAGCGCCGCACCTCGTCCGGCACCCGGTCCAGCCGGTCGTCGAGCACGGCCCGCACCGCCCCGTCCGGAGACTCCAGGAGGAGTACGGAGTCGGAGAGGACCAGGTGCTCGACCGACGCCCCGTCCCAGCGGGCGAGCACCACCGTCGCCTGAGGCGTTCGCACGTGAGAAAGGTCACAGGTGTCGCGGTGGGCGTCCGCGGTGCGCCGGATGGCCAGGGACAGGATCTCGGACAGGGTCAGGTCCCGGCGGGAACCGGACAGTTCGGTCAAAGCCCCGCCCAGTCGCGCGGTGAACCACGGGACCGTGTGCACACAACCGTCATCACCGGCGGGAGGTGTGACGCCGTCGAGCAGGACGACCGTCCCCCCGCTCCCCGAGGCGGGCAGAGCTGCGGCCACCCAGTCCTCGTTGGGGCGTTCGGGGCTGCCGGGAAGAGAGGCGGCTTCGCTGCGCATGGCGTCCAGTGTGCCCGCCCCCGCGCATTCCCCGGCGGACTCCTTCACCGGACCTGCAAATGACCGGAAAAGGCCTGTACCAAGCCTGCGGAAGCGGCGCGAGCGGCGGAACCGCCACCCCCGGGAAGCTGCGGGCGCGCATACTGCCAAAGCCCGCCCGGAAGATCCAACCGGCGCTCCGCGCGGGCCCCCGGAGCCCACCTCCGGAAGTTGTTCGCCAACTACTGAGTGTTGTTCACTCGTTCGGGTGGCGGAGCGGCCGATGCCCGTCCCCTTGCCGGAAGCGCTGGAATGGTCGGAAGCCGTACCAGGGGTGGGGGCGCGCTCCAGTGACCGGCCGTCACCTCTGCTTCATCGGCGGACGAATCAAGAATGCGAGCACCGGTGCAGAAGAAGCGGCCTCGGAGCAAGAACGGCACGCAGAGCGAGACCCCCGGTGTGCCGCAGGCCCCCGTCGGCCGGCCCAAGCGCGTCCGCAACCGGCTGGTCGCCGGCGTCGCCCTCGTCGGCGTCACCGTCCTCGCCGCCGGAGCCCCGGCGGTCCTCACCGCCTCCGCCGAGCTCACCGAGTCCCAGCGCCTCGTCACCCTCGCCGAACTCGACCGGCAGGCCGTCACCCTCGCGCACTCCCTCGCCGACGAGCGCGACGAGGTCGTGGCGTACATCGCCGCCGGACGCGACGAGCAGACCGGCGACGCCAAGCACAAGCGGCAGATCACCGACGCGCGCTCCACCCGGGTCGACCGCCAGATCGACGAGATCCGGCCCGCCGCCCCCGCCGAACTCCGCCGCGACCTCGCCGGCGTCCCCTCCGTCCGCCGCACCGCCCTCACCGGCAAGGGCACGGCCCTGGAGGCCCACAAGGCGTACACGGACGTCATCGCCAAGCTCCAGGCCCTCGCCGACGAACTCGCCGACAAGACCCCGGCCCGCGCCTCCGACGCCGCCCTGACCGAGGCCACCCGCGCCCCCGCCGCCCTCGGCCGCGCCGTCGAACAGGCCTCCGCCACCCGCGGGCTGCTCGTCGCCGCGCTCAGCGTGCCGCAGCCCGAGCCCAGCGGGAACGTCCACTACGACCCCCAGACGGGCACCTACGTCACCGACGAGCCCGAGGGCGCGGCGGACGCCGACCGGGCCCGCGACGGCCTCACCGCCGCCGCCCAGCAGGCCCGCGTCCGCGAACTCGCCGCCCTCGGCGACTTCGACCAGGCCGCCGGTGCCACCGCCCGCGACTCCCTCGCGGCCACCGTCACCGGTCCCGACGTCAAGAGCGCCGAACTCGCGCTCGCCTCCCTCACCGACCAGCCCAAGCTGACCGAGGCCGAGCGCGGCACGGACCCGGCCGCCCTGGAGTCCGCCCTCTCCGCCCGCATCGAGCAGATGCGCGGCGTCGAGTCCGCCCTCGCCACCGAGCGGGTCGACCGCCTCTCCGCGCTCCGCGACGACGACGTCGAAGCCCTCGAACTGCGCATCGCCTTCCTCGGCGGCTGCCTCCTCGTCGCGATCGGCATCTCCACCTACGTCGCCCGCACCCTCACCCGGCCGCTCGCCGTGCTCCGCCTCGGCGCCGCCCGGCTCGCCGCCGCCCCCGAGCCGCAGGCCGAGGAAGCGATCCGCTTCACCGGCCGCAACGACGAGTTCGCCCAGGTCGTCCGCTCCCTCAACGCCCTGCACGGCAAGCTCGCCGGCCTCGCCGCGCAGACCGAGCGGCTCACCGACGAGCGCACCGACCTGGCCGCCGAGAAGGACGCCGTCGCCGCCGAGCTCGCCGCCCAGCGCGCCGACCTCCAGGGCCGGGTCGCCCTCCTCACCGCCGACCTCGAACGGCTCAGGAACTCGGTCCACCACACCTTCGTCAACCTCTCGCTGCGCAGCCTCGGGCTCGTCGAGCGGCAGCTCGGCGTCATCGAGAAGCTGGAGGAGCGCGAGCAGGACCCGGACCGCCTCGCGACCCTCTTCAAGCTCGACCACATGGCGACCGTCATGCGCCGCCACAGCGAGAACCTCCTCGTCCTCGCCGGCCACGAGCACGTCCACGGCCACGCCGGGCCCGTCCCGCTCGTCGACGTGCTGCGCGCCGCCGTCAGCGAGATCGAGCGGTACGAGCGGGTCACCATCCAGTCCCTGCCGCCGCACGCCCAGGTCGCCGGCTTCGCCGCGGACGACCTGAGCCACCTGGTCGCGGAACTCCTGGAGAACGCCACCTCCTTCTCGCCGCCCGACGCCGAGGTCCAGCTCTCCGGCTGGCTCCTGGAGACCGGCGAGGTGATGCTCTCCGTGCAGGACTCGGGCATCGGCATGACCCCCGCCCGGTCCGCCGAGCTCAACGCACGCCTCGCCGAGGCCGACCCGGAGGCCTTCGAGGGCGAGGGCCTCGGCATGAGGGTCGTCTCCCTGCTCGCCGCCCGCCACGGCGTCCGCGTCGAACTGCGCGAGCAGAAGCCGGGCGGCACCGCCGCCGTCGTGGTCCTGCCGCTGCCCCTGCTGCCCACGGCCCCGCCGACGGCCGTGACGGAGCCCGTACGGATCGCGGGCGCCGCGCCGGCGATCCAGCTCCCCGGCTCCGCCGCCGAGGCCAACTCCAACACCCTGCCGTCCCGGCACCGCGACCCCCTCGTGGAGGCGGCGGAGGCCGCGTTCCTGGCGGCGGAGACGGAAGCGGAAACGGCTCAGGAACAGGCCCAGGCGCAGCCCCAGGAGCACGAGCAGGCACCCGAGCCGGAAGCCGCCCCCGAGCCGGAAGCGTCGTACGAGACGCCCGAGGAGCCGTACGAGCCGACGCCCGAGCCGTACGAATCCGTCTCCGAGACCACGCTCCAGGTCCGGCTGCCCGACCCGCCGCCGGAGCCGGACACCCACGAGCGCGCCGCCGACGGGGAGCCGACCCTGACGGAGGTCCCGGCCCCGGTCGAGGTCCCGGCCCCGGTCGAGACCCCGGCCCCGGTCGACGCCCCGGCCCCGGTCGACGCCCCGGCCGCCGAAGACGCGCCGGTTCCCGGACCGCGCGTCGGCCAGTGGGAGCGGGTCACGGACAAGGGCCTGCCCAAGCGCACCCCGCAGGTGGTCCGCAGGGCCGGAGCCACCACCGCGCCCCGCCAGGGAGGCGTGGACGCGGAGGCCCTGCGCCGTCGGCTCGGCGGCTTCCACCAGGGAGCCAAGGCCGGGCGCCGGGACGTGGAGGCGGAGCTGGACACGGCACGCATAGAAGCCGCGAGGACTGCACGTACAGAGGAGATGACGGGGGACACAGTCGAGGAGGCACGCAGTTGACTGCGACGGGAACGTTCGGACTGAGCACGGAAGCCCGCAACCTGCAATGGCTGCTGGGGAATCTGGTGGAGGAGGTCCCGGGCGTCCGCTCGGTGGCCGTGGTCTCCTCCGACGGCCTGATGCTGCTCTCGTCGGACCCTGCCACCCAGCAGGCCGCGACGAGCGCCGCCGAGACCGGCCGTCCCGGCGGGCCGCGCGGCTCCAGCGCCGATCTGGCGACCATCGTCTCCGGCATCGGCAGCCTCACCATCGGCGCCGCCCGGCTGATGGACGGCGGCGGGGTCAAGCAGACGATGGTCGCGATGGACGAGGGCAGCGTCTTCGTCATGTCGATCAGCGACGGTTCGCTGCTCGGCGTGCACGCCACGCCCGACTGCGACATGAGCGTGGTGGCGTACCACATGGCGCTCTTCGTGGGCCGTGCCGGTCACGTACTCACCCCCGAAGTCCGCAGCGAGCTGCGTAAATCGATGGAGAGCACCCGGTGACGGCCATGTCCTCGGCTCAGCACGCCTTCAAGCTGCCGGTACGGGGGGAGAACCGCCGCCCCGCGCGCGTGCGCCCGTACTCGCTGACCGGCGGCCGCACCCGCTTCGGTCACATCCTGCTCGTCGAGACCTTCGTGGCGGCGCTCGAAGCGCCCGCCGCCCGCAAGGTCCTGACGGACGGCGGACCGGCCCCCCGCGGGCTGATGCCGGAGATGCGGGCCATCGTCGAGATCTGCCGCCGGATGCGGACGGTCGCGGAGATCTCGGCGCTTCTGAAGATGCCGTTGGGGGTCGTCCGGGTGCTGCTCAGCGACCTGGCCGACCAGGGAAAGATCCGTGTGTACGGGACCGGTCACGGCACCGGCCAGCCCGACCGCGCGCTCCTCGAAAGGGTGCTGAGTGGACTCCGTCGTCTCTGACGCCACCGCCGTCTCCGAAACCCCGGCGGTCGCCGGGATTCCCGCCCAGCCGGGGCCCCAGGATCCCGTGCTCGACGCCGAAGAGGGCGCGCAGGACTGGCAGCTCGACCATTCCCGCGCCCCGATCGCCACGAAGATCGTGGTCGCGGGCGGCTTCGGCGTCGGCAAGACCACCTTCGTCCGCGCCGTCTCGGAGATCACCCCGCTCCAGACCGAGGCGCTGATGACGCAGGCGAGCGAGGAGACCGACGACCTCACCGCCACCCCGGACAAGCTCACCACCACGGTGGCGATGGACTTCGGCCGGATCACCCTCGACAACGACCTGGTGCTGTACGTCTTCGGCACGCCGGGACAGCAGCGCTTCTGGTTCATGTGGGACGACCTGGTGCGCGGGGCGATCGGGGCGATCGTGCTCGCCGACACCCGGCGGCTCACCGACTGCTTCCCGGCGCTCGACTACTTCGAGAGCTGCGGGCTGCCGTACATCGTGGCCGTCAACCACTTCGAGGGCACGGAGCTGTTCGAGGCGGACGACGTACGGGAAGCTCTGACCGTGCCCGCGCACGTGCCCGTGGTGGTCATGGACGCGCGCAAGCGGTACAGCGTCATCGAGACCCTGCTCGCGATGGTCGCGCACGCACTCGACGCCACCCCCGAATAGTCGGCCCCGAACAGCGCCAGGAGCACCACCCATGCGGAAGATACTCATAGTCGGCGCAGGCCAGTCCGGCCTGCAGCTCGCCCTCGGACTCCAGTCGCAGGGGTACGAGGTCACCCTCATGTCCAACCGGACGGCCGACGAGGTCCGTACCGGCCGGGTGATGTCCACCCAGTGCATGTTCGACACCGCCCTCCAGCACGAGCGGGACCTCGCGCTCAACTTCTGGGAGTCCCAGGCCCCGAGGATCGAGGGCCTCGGCGTCTCCGTCGCCGCCCCCGACTCCTCCCGCGCGATCGACTGGGTCGGCAGGCTCGGCGGATACGCCCAGTCCGTGGACCAGCGCGTGAAGATGGCCGGCTGGATGGACACCTTCGCCCAGCGCGGCGGCCAGCTGGTGATACACGGTGCGGCCGTCGGCGACCTGGACTACTTCTCCCGCAGCTACGACCTGACGCTCGTCGCGGCCGGCAAGGGCGAGCTGGTCTCCATGTTCGGCCGGGACGCCGCCCGTTCCCCGTACAGCGAGCCCCAGCGCGCCCTCGCCGTCGCGTACGTCCACGGCCTCGGCCCGCGCCCCGAGCACCCCGACTTCGACGCGGTCCGCTGCAACATCGTCCCGGGCGTCGGCGAGCTCTTCGTCATGCCGACCCTCACCACCGGCGGCCGCGCCGACATCCTCTTCTGGGAGGGCGTCCCCGGCGGCCCCGTCGACGCCTTCAAGGGCGTCAAGGACCCCTCCGAGCACCTGGCCCTGACGCTGGAGCTCATGGAGAAGTTCCTGCCCTGGGAGTACGCGCGCGCCACCCGGGTCGAGCTGACCGACGCGGGCGGCACCCTCGCCGGCCGGTACGCGCCGACGGTCCGCAACCCCATCGGCCGGCTTCCCGGCGGCGGCCTGGTCCTCGGCGTCGCCGACGTCGTCGTCGCCAACGACCCGATCACCGGCCAGGGCTCCAACTCGGCCTCCAAGTGCGCCGCCGCCTATCTCGCCGCCATCGTCGAGCAGGGCGACAAGCCCTTCGACGAGGAGTGGATGCGGGGCGCCTTCGACCGCTACTGGAAGACGGCCCAGCACGTCACCAAGTGGACGAACGCGATGCTGGCGCCCCCGCCGGAGCACGTCCTGAACCTGCTCGGCGCGGCCGGACAGCTCCAGCCCGTCGCCGACCGCTTCGCGAACGGCTTCAACGACCCGGCGGACTTCGAGAACTTCTTCTTCGAGCCCGAGAAGACGGCCGCCTACCTGGCCGAGGTCTCCGGGAGCTGACCGGGGCGACCCCCGGCGACTGGTGTTCGACGACTGACGGCCGGCACCCGAGCGGGTGTCGGCCGTCGGAATCCGGTCGAGACGGCGCTTTCCAGTGCCCGATCATGGAGCCATGCCCCCGTCTCTGACCCTCGCCCGCGTGGACGCGGACCTGGCCGCCGGCCGTGTGCCGATGGCGCGCCAGCGGCTGCGCGGACTCGTCTCCTCCTTCCCGTACGACCTGACCCTGCGCCGCCGGCTCGCCGAGGTGTACCGGCTGTACGGCGACGCGGCGGAGGCGGGGCGCTGGATGTACCTCGAAGAGGACCGGGACCCGGACGAGACCGCCGCCTTCGAGGAGCGGTACGGGTCCTCCGCCCGCCGCATGAAGGCCCTCGCCTGGCGCGGGCCCGAGGCGCTGGCGGCGACCGCCTGCGCCGAGGAGCGGCTCGTGACGCTCCGTACGGCCCGCGCCGAGGAGCGGGGACGGCCGGTCGACTGGGACGATCCCGCCTCCTACGCGGAGGACGCGGACGAGGAGCACGTCCCGGAGACCGGCGGCCTGACGGTCGGCGGCGTCCTCATCGGGTTCGGCTGCCTGGTCGGAACGGTCGCGTTCATGTCGGTCTGGGTGGTCGGCGTCGTCGCGCTCTTCGAGTGACGCGACTCCGCGCGGCGGACCGCGAACGGGACCAGGAGGCCCGTCAGGGCGAAGAGGGCGCCCACGGCGAACCAGCCGGGGCGGCCCCAGCCGATGCAGAGCGCGATGAGGAGGCCGGGGCCGAGGGCCTCGGAGAGACCGGCGCCCAGACCGAAGACGCCCAGGTACTGGCCGGTGGCGTGGGGCGGGGCGAGCGCGTACGACACCTCGAAGCCGCCCGCCGCGTGCCACAGTTCGCCGACCGTGTGGACGACCACGGCCGCCATGAGCAGGACGACCGCCACCGCGACGGGCGTCCCGGCGGAGAGCGAGACGAGGGCGCAGGAGACGAGGAAGGCCGCTCCGGCGCGCCGGTAGGCGCGGCCGCCGGCCCGGGGCGAGTCGACGCCGCGGCTCGCCCGCACCTGGAGGCCGACGACGAGGACGGTGTTGGCGAGCATGGTGCCGGAGACGAGCCAGTGCGGGGCGGTGGTGGACCCCACGAGCCAGAGCGGGATCGCGACGGTGAGCACCTTGAACTGGACCGCCATCACGCCGTCGAGCGCGGTGAGCGCCAGGTACGGCCGGTCCCGCAGCGCGATCCACCGGGGGCCCCGGGCGGCGGGCGCGGGCGCGACGGGCGGCAGCAGGAACAGGACGGCGGCGGAGGCCGCGAACGCGCAGGCGTTCCCGGCGACCAGGACCTGGTACGCGCCGAGCGTGCCGACCTGGACCGCCCACCCCGCGAGGAGCGCGCCGAGGGAGATGCCGACGTTGGTCACGGCCCGCAGATAGGCGCGGAACTCCTGCGGCCTGTCCCCTCCGTGGTGCCGGATGAGCGGCGCCCGGGCGGCGAGACCGGCCGTCTTGGCGCCGGTGGCCGCGGAGACGGCGAGGACGAACGGCCAGAAGCTGTCGGCGAGCACGAAGGCCGCCGTGGCGAGCGCCTGCACGGCCAGGGTGGTCACGTAGACCCCGCGCGCGCCGCGCCGGTCCGCGAGGTGGCCGACGGCGATGCCCACGGCGAGCGAGAGGAGTCCGGCGATGCCGAGGCCGAGTCCCACGGCGGCGGCCGGGAGGCGCACGGCCTGGGTGAAGTACAGGACGCCGGCGGTCAGGAAGAGCCCGCTGCCGACGGCGTTGACGAAGTTCGAGGCGGCGAGCGCGCGTCGGGGTCGGGTGTCCGGTAAGAGTCCGGGCGTGACGGGGCTGGGCATGGTGGGGCTGGGCATGGCGGGCTCCGTGTCCGGGGTCGGCGATCGACCATCGGTAAGGACCCGTAAAGCTTGTTGGATGTTACGCGTGAGGGCAAGGGGTGCATCGGGGACGGCAGTTCAGCTCTTGTCGTAGCCCTCGTCCGCGCCGTCCTTCGCCCCCGCCGGGAGCGCGGGCGGGGTGTACGCCTTCAGGGCCGTTCCGCCCGGATCGGGCCGTACGGCGCCGAGCAGCGGGTTCGCCGCGATCGGCGAGACCTTCACCTTCCCGCCGGGGCGCGGGGCCTGCACCACCAGGCCCTCGCCGAGGTAGAGGGCCACGTGGGTCGCGCCCGGGAAGTAGACCACCAGATCGCCGGGGCGCAGCTCGGACAGCGGCACCCGGGGCAGGGTCGCCCACTGCTCCTGGCTGGTCCTGGGCAGCTCCCGGCCGGCCGCCGCCCACGCCTGCTGCGTGAGACCCGAGCAGTCGTACGCCTCCGGGCCCTCCGCCCCCCACTCGTACGGCTTGCCGATCTGACCCACCGCGAAGCGCAGCGCCTCCGCGCCCGCCCGGGACGGGGTGCGCGCGCCCTCCAGGACGCCGGAGTCGAGCAGTTCGCGCTGCGCGCCGGCGGTCTGGACGTGTTCGAGCGCGGTCAGCCGGGACAGCTGGTCCGGCGACAGCGCGGCGAGCAGCTTCTCGACCTCCAGGAGCTTGGCCCGCACCTCGTCCCGCCGCTTGCGCTGCGCGGCGGCGAGCCCCTGCTGCCGGTCCAGGGCCTTGCGGGAGGCGCTCGCGAGGCTCCCGGCCTGCCGCTCGGCGCTCGCCAGCCGGGAGAGGGCGGTGGCCCGGTCGCGCGCCACGCGGTCCATCAGATGCCCCTCGTCCAGGGCCGACTGGGGGTCCGGGGCGAAGAGCAGCTCCACGTAGGAAGAGAATCCGGACCTGCCCTGGTACTGGTCCCGGGCGATCCGCCCGGCGGCGGCACGGCCCTGCGCCAGCGCGGTCCGGGCGGCGCCGAGCCGGGCGGTGACCTTCTTGGTGTCGGCGTCCTGGAGCTTCAGCGCCTCCTCGGCGGCGTTGTACCGCTCGGTCGCCTCCTCGGCCTGCCGGTAGAGCGTCCGCAGCCGCGTGAGCAGCCCGCCGACGGAGTCCCCGCCGGGGGGCGGGAGCGCGGAGGCGTCGTCCTGGGCGGGGGGAGCGGGGGGTGTTCCGGGTTCCGCTGGTCCGGCTGGGTCCGTGACGGGGTCCGTGGCTGAGGTCGCCGGCTCTGTGGCCGGGGGTGCGGCTGGGGTTGCCGGGTCCGCGGCGGGGTCTGCGGCCGGGGGTGCGGCTGGGGTCGCCGTCGGGTCCACCGGCCCGACCGGTTCCGCCGTCGGGTCCACCGGCCCGACCGGTTCCGCCGTCGGGTCCGCCCAGGCGATCGGGGCCTCCGCCGGAGGGTCGGCGGGCGGGTCCGGGGCGGCGCTCGCCGAGGGGAGCACCCCCGTGAGCGCCGTCGCCGCGGCGAGCGCCCCCGTGCAGACCGTGCGCAGCAGCCTTCGCGACACGTCATCACCTCCACGGGGATGATGACGGGTCACTTCATCCGATTAACGCACAAATCAAGGCGCGTCTTGTGGCGTCACTCGTTCGGCTTCGACTTCGGCTCCGGCTCCGGCTTTGACTTCGGCGTCGGCTTCGACCACGGCCACTTCAGTTCGCGCCGCTCCCGCCCCTCGGGTGCGTACACGTACACCCAGCCGCGCTGCAGTCCGAGCCGCTTCGTGTAGCCCGAGGGCTCGCGCCGGTACGTGTGCAGGGTCGGCGGGTGCCCGTCGTGCGCCGGGACCGGGATCTCGTACCACTTCGGAGGGTGGCCGGTCGGGCCGACCAGGATCGGCAGGGCCCGGCCGTCGAGGGGGCCGCCGCGGAAGGGGGTGTTCTCGCTTCTCACCCCCACAGTCTCCCCCGGCACCCGCCTCACAGCAGGCGGGCCGCCCCGCCCAGCACCGGCGCCACCCGGCGGGCCAGCGTCGCCACCGGGCCCTCGGGGGTCTCCTGCGCGAGGAGCCGCTTCACGACCTCCGCCGTCTCCGCGTCGCTCGCCGCGGTCGCCGCGAGCAGGGCGACGAGATGGTCGACGAGCCAGTCCCGCAGCTCCCGCGCCGAAGGCTGCTTCCCCTCGTCGAGCCAGATGAGCGAGGCCGCCTCGACGGCGGCGATCCACGTCCGGACGAGCATGCCGAACCGGGGGCCCGGCCGCTCCACCCCGAGGTGGACGAGGATCTGCTCGGCGGCGGCCCGCCGCACCTCGTCCACGATCGCGGAGGTCCGGGAGGTCTCGGCGACGCTGCCGCCCCGCAGCAGGGCGCTGAACCCGGTGCCGTGCTCGTCGACGAAGGCCAGGTAGCGGTCGAGCACCCGGCCGAGCCGCTCGGTCGGCGGCCCGGCGGGCGGCTCGGCGAAGCAGCGGTTCAGGGCGTCGGCGTTGGAGCGCAGGGCGGCCTCGTACAGCTGCTGCTTGCCGCCGGGGAAGTACCGGTAGACGAGGGGCCGCGAGACGCCGGCCGCCTCGGCGACGTCGTCGAGCGAGACGTCCTCGGGCGCCCGGTGGGCGAAGAGCCCCAGCGCGACGGCGAGGAGCTGCCCGCGCCGTTCCTCGACGGTGAGCCTGCGGTACGCGGGGGTGGCGGCGCTCGTCATGAACCGCAGCGTAACCGCGTCCGACTTGTTGACGATCCGTCTACCACCGTGTGAGCCTGCTGGAAACGGACGGTAAGGAGTCGCCAGTGTCGACGCACGACCTGTACGTGAACGCCCCCGCCGCACCCGGCTGGCAGGTGCCCGCCACCGGCGCCGCCCGCTTCTCCTGGGACTACGACGACGGCCGCGAGCGGCTCCTCGCCCTGTACCAGAAGGGCAAGGACAAGCAGTGGGACGGTGCCACCCGCATCGACTGGGGCATCGAGGTCGACCCGTACGACCCGCTCGGCACCCCCGACGAGGTCCTGACCCTCCACGGCACCCGCCACTGGGCGAAGATGACCGAGAAGGACAAGGGCGACCTGCGCCGGCACTACTCCTCCTGGCAGTTCAGCCAGTTCCTCCACGGCGAGCAGGGCGCCATGATCTGCGCCGCCCGGATCGTCGAGTCCGTCCCCGACCTGGACGCCAAGTTCTACTCGGCCACCCAGACCATGGACGAGGCCCGGCACGCCGAGATCTACGGCCGCTTCCTCCACGAGAAGATCGGGATGCTGTATCCGATCAACGACAACCTCAAGGGCCTCCTCGACGACACCCTGCGCGACTCCCGCTGGGACATGCCCTACCTCGGCATGCAGGTCCTCATCGAAGGCCTCGCCCTCGCCGCCTTCGGCATGATCCGCGACACCACCGACAAGCCGCTGCCCAAGCAGATCCTCGCGTACGTCATGCAGGACGAGGCCCGGCACGTCGCCTTCGGCCGGATGGCCCTCCGCGACTACTACAAGCAGCTCACCGACGCCGAACTCCGCGAACGCGAGGAGTTCGTCATCGAGGGCTGCTACCTGATGCGCGACCGGCTGCGCGGCGTCGAGGTCCTGGAGAACTTCGGCATCCCGAAGAAGGAGGCCGAGGAACTCAGCGAGCAGAGCGAGTTCCTGCACCTCTTCCGCAAGCTCCTCTTCAGCCGGATCGTCCCCTGCGTCAAGGACATCGGCCTCTGGGGCCACCGCCTCCAGAAGGCCTACCTCGACATGGGCGTCTTCGACCTCGGAGACTCCAACCTGGACCTGCTGATGAGCCAGGACGAGGAGATCGCGGAGGCCCTGGACCGCGAGCGCTTCGCGACGGAGGAGGCCGAGCGGGTCGCGGAGGTGGAGGCGGCGATCGCGGAGGGCGAAGCGGTGTCGTGACGGGATGTCGGATCCGGGATCCCATATTCGGATCCAACCTCCTGGATCCAACGTCTGGGATCCAACGTCTGTGATCCAACGTCTGGGATCCAACGTTTGGGCTCCGAGCTTCTGGATCCAACATCCTGGATCCACGGTCCGGATCCAGGATGTTGGATCCGGGATACAAGCTGCGGACCCTGGATCCTGGATCCGTGATCCGGGCTACGGATTCCGCGCCTCCGCCTCCAACCGCAGCGCCTCCTCCATCACCGCCTTCGCGATCGGCGCCGCGCTGCCGCCCCCGCTGATGTCGGTACGGGAGGCCTCCGCGTCCTCGACGACGACGGCGACCGCGACCGCGGGCTGGGCCGCGTCGTCGGCCTGGGCCCAGGCGATGAACCAGGCGTACGGGGTGCCGGTGTTGCCGAAGCCGTGCTGGGCGGTGCCGGTCTTGCCGCCGACGCGGGCGCCGGGGATGGCCGCGTTGGTGCCGGTGCCCTCCTCAACGGCCCGGACCATCAGGCGCTGGAGCTGCATGGCCGTCGCGGGGTTCATGGCCTGGCGGTAGCTGCGGCGGGCGGTGCGGTCCACGGTGGTGCCGCCGGAGGTGGTGGTGCGGTCGACGAGGTAGGGGTAGGCGATCTCCCCGTTGTTGGCGACGGCCGCCGCGACCAGGGCCATCTGGAGCGGGGTCGCCGTCGTGTCGAACTGGCCGATCGACGACAGGGCCAGCTGGTCCGGGCTCATCCGGCGGTCGAAGTTGGACTTCGCCACCCAGGAGGGCACCCGGAGCGCCGTGTCGTTGAAGCCGAAGCGTTCCGCCGCGTCGACCATCCCGTCCAGGCCCACCTTCACCCCGAGCCCGGCCATCACGGTGTTGCAGGACCACTGGATCGCGGCAGCGAGGGAGGCGTCGCCGCAGCCCGTGGCCTCGTTCGGCAGCACCTGGCGGGTGCCGGGCAGGACGAACGGGTCGGGGGTGTCGGTCGGCGCCTCCGGGTCCCGCACCACCCCCGCGTCCAGCGCCGCGGCGGCCGTCACGATCTTGAAGGTGGAGCCCGGCGGGTAGGTCTGCCGCAGCGCCCGGTTCAGCATCGGCTGGTTGGGGGAGGTGGTGAGGCGCCGCCAGGCGTCCTTGACCCCCTGCCCCGTACCGGAGAGCATCCCCGGGTCGTACGAGGGGGAGCTGACGAGCGCCAGGATCCGGCCGCTCGACGGCTCGACCGCGACGACCGCGCCCCGCTTCCCGTCGAGCCCCCGGAAGGCGGCCTCCTGGAGGGGGGCGCGGATGGTGGTCACCACGTCGCCGCCGGGCTGCCGGCCGCGGGTGAGGTCGTTCCAGAGGGGGAGCGGCGCCAGCTTCGGGTCGGTGCCGGCGAGGATGCCGTCCTCGGCGTGTTCGACGAGCGTCGTGCCGTACGTCTGGGAGGCGTAGCCGGTCAGCGGCGCGTACAGCGGCCCCTGCCGGTAGGTCCGTTCCCAGCGCAGCTGCTGTCCGCTGTCCCGGGAGCCGGTCACGGGCTTGCCGTCGACGACGATCTCGCCGCGCGGCTTCGCGTACCGGTCGATCGCGATCCGCCGGTTGGCCGGGTTGTCGTCGAGGGAGTCGGCCTCGAAGACCATCACGCGGGCGGCGTTGACGAGCAGCGCCACCAGGAGGACGAGGCAGAGCGCCGCGGCGCGCCGGATGTACCGGATCAACGGACCTCCCGGATCCTGGCGAGTTCCCCGGTGTCGGCGGCGTCCGGCTGGGGGGCGCGGGCCGAGTCGCTGACCCGGATGAGGAGCGCGACGATCACCCAGTTGGTCACCACGGAGGAGCCGCCCTGCGCCAGGAACGGCATCGCCATGCCGGTCAGCGGGATGAGCCCCATCACCCCGCCCGCGATCACGAAGACCTGGAGCGCCACGATCGAGGCGAGGCCGATGGCGAGCAGTCGCCCGAAGGGGTCGCGCAGCGAGAGGCCGGCGCGGTAGCCGCGGGCGACGAGCAGCGCGTACAGCAGGAAGAGCGCGGTGAGGCCGACGAGCCCCAGCTCCTCGCCGGCCGTCGCCAGGATGAAGTCGGACTTGGTGGCGAAGCCGATGAGGACGGAGTGGCCGAGGCCGAGCCCGGTGCCGAGCATCCCCCCGGCGGCGAAGGCGAACAGCGACTGGGCGAGCTGCCCGGGACCGTCTCCGGCCCGGATCGAGGCGAAGGGGTCGAGCCAGTCCTGGACCCTGCTGTGCACGTGGGGTTCGAGCGAGCCGACGAGGAAGGCGCCCGCGGAGGCCAGGACGAGACCGACCGCGATCCAGCCGGTCCGGCCGGTCGCCACGTACAGCATGATCACGAAGAGGCCGAAGAAGAGCAGCGAGGTGCCCAGGTCGCGTTCCAGGACGAGGACGCCGACGCTCAGCAGCCAGATCGCCACGATCGGCCCGAGGACGCGGCCCGTCGGGAACTGGAACTTCCAGATCCGGCGGCCGGTGTAAGCGAGCGCGTTGCGGTTGGCGGCGAGGTACGCGGCGAAGAAGACGGCGAGCAGGATCTTGGCGAACTCGCCCGGCTGGAAGGAGAACCCGCCGAGCCTGATCCAGATCTTGGCGCCGTTCACCGCGGGGAAGAAGATCGGCAGGATCATCAGGCCGAGCGCGGCGGCCACCGACACGTACGCGTACCCCTGGAGCGTCCGGTGGTCGCGGAGCAGCAGGACGACCACGATGAACAGCGCCACCCCGAGCGTCGACCAGACCAGCTGCGTCGTCGCCGCCTGGTCCTTCGGCGTCTCCAGGTCGAGGCGGTAGATGAGTACGAGGCCGAGGCCGTTGAGGAGGACGGCGATCGGCAGCAGCAGGGGATCGGCGTAGGGGGCGCGGAAGCGGACCGCGAGATGGGCGAGGAGCGCGAGCAGCCCGAGCCCGGCCCCGTAGCGGGCGGCGTCGGGAGGGACGGCGCCGCTGCGGGCGAGGCCGACCTCCGCGTAGCCGAGGACGGAGATCAGGACCGCGCCGATCAGGAGCGACAGCTCCACGCCGCGCCGCTTCGGGACACGGATGCCGGGCGGGGGCGCGTCCGGGCTCCGGGGCCGTGGTGCGGGTGCGGTCATGGTCCGCAACGTAGCAAGCGGTATGCCCTATGTCCCTTTTGTGTGACGGTGTGCCGTCACTCCTCGGATCCGGGGGCGTCGAGCCGTACGTACTCCGGCAGCCGCAGCCGGGCCTCCGCGCCCCCGTCCGGGGCGGTCGCGAAGACCAGTTCGGCGCCGATCACCTCCGCCTGGCCCACCGCGATGGTCAGCCCGAGGCCGTGCCCCTTGCCGCCGCTCTCGGTGCGGAACCGCTGCGGCCCCGACTCCAGGAGGTACGCCGGATACCCCGGCCCGTGGTCCCGTACGGACACCACCGGGCCGTCCACCGTCACCACCACCGGCGGCGCCCCGTGCCGGTGCGCGTTGGCCACCAGATTGCCGAGGACCCGCTCCACGCGCCGCCGGTCCGTCTCCACCGTGGCGTCCCGGACGATCCGCACCTCCGTGGCGGTGCCCGAGGCGCGCACCACCCGCTCGGCGAGCGGCCCGAGTTCGTGCACCGCCAGGTCCACGGTCTCGGTGCGGGCGTCGAGCCGCGAGATCTCCAGGAGGTCCTCGGTGAGTCCGCGCATCGCCCGCACCCTGTCCCGTACGAGTTCCGAGGGCCGCCCCTCCGGCAGCAGCTCGGCCGCCGCCGAGAGCCCGGTCAGCGGGGTCCGCAGCTCGTGCGCCACGTCGGCGGTGAACCGCTGCTCGGTCTGCAGCTTGCGCTGGAGCGAGGAGGCCATGGTGTCGAGCGCCCCGGAGACGGTGGCCACCTCGTCCTGGGGCCGGGTCGGGTCCTTCGTACGGGGATCGTCCACGCGCGCGTCGAGGTCGCCGGCGCTGATCCGGCGGGCCACCTGCGCGGTGAGGTGCAGCCGGCGGGTGACCCGGGTGACGGCGAAGGCGCCCACGAGCAGGGTCACCCCGATCGCCAGGACGGAGGAGCCGAGGATCGAGCGGTCGAGCGCGTCGATCGTCTCGGCGCTCTGGGTGTAGTCGAGGCGTACGGCGAGGGCGTGGCCGTCCGCCGGGCCCGCCGCCCACATCGTCGGCCGGCCCTGGTGCTCCGCGACCACCGTGCCGCGCTCCCCGCGCAGGGCGAGCGCCCGCAGCGAGGGCGGCAGCCCGGCAGGGTCCACGCCGGCGAACCGGGGGAGCGGCTCGCCCGCCTCGTACAGCCCGGTGACCTCGGTGAGCCGCGCCAGGGCCTTGTCCCGGGAGTCGCTCACGGTCTGCCCGGTCACCGAGACGTGCACGAGCGCGCCGAGCAGCGCGGCGAGCGCGCAGCACATCACCGCGATGAACAGCGCGGCCTTCGAGGTCAGCGTCGCGGTCCAGGCGGGCCGCCGGGGCGCCCTCACGGCGTCGCCTCCGGGGGGAGCGGTACGGGCCGTGCCGGGGCGGCCTCCGGGAGGGGCGGCACGGGCTTCACCGGGCCCGTCTCCGACGGGAGGAGCGGTACGGGGCTCGCCGGGGTCGCCTCAGGGAGGGGCGGTGCGGGCTGTGCCGGGGTCGGCTCCGGGAGGGGCGGTGCGGGCTGTGCCGGGGTGGCCTCCGGTGGGAGCGGTGCGGGCCTCACGGCGTCGCCTCCGGGAGTGTGGGTGCGGGTGCGTTCGTCGGGGTCGGCGTGGGGCTCACCAGGCGGGGGGCGGGGACCGTCGAGGGTCCGGTGCCGGGCGGCTTCACCCGGACGATCTCGTCCCGGGTGGGCAGCATGCTGCGCTGCTGCTCGTCCCAGGTCCAGGCGGTCCGGTACTCGTACCCCGGGATGCCGGCCGAACCGACCCGCAGGATCAGGGCCCGGCCCGCCAGCTCCACGCTGATGACCTGGTCGACGGTGGACATGATCCGGGTGAGTCCGCCGTTCTCGGCGAGATAGACCCGCACCCCGACCTGCTGGTCCGGCATCCGGATCCCGACGATCAGCTCGTCCCGGCCGTTGCCGGTGAGGTCGCGGTAGTACGGCCGCAGGACCGGGCAGGCCGCCGGCGCCGTGCCGCAGGCCTCGATCGCCCGGGCGGTCACCTGGTACAGGCCGTCCGGGCCCGTGTACGTGTCGGGGTGGGCGCGTACCTCGGCCTGGACGACCGCCACCGCGTCGACGGAGTGCACGTCGTTGTCGGGGACCTCGACGCCGGGGACGCGCTGGGTGTCGGACTCGCCGTAGTCGATCGGCGGGTTCGTGGCGGGCGGCAGGTCGGGCCAGAGCCGTACGGGCCCCACGGCGGTGGGCGTGGGACCGGCGCTCTTGAGCGCGCCCTCGCGGCCCCCGCAGCCGGTGAGCGCGAGCGCGAGGCCGAGGACGCACAGGACGCCGCCGGCGGCGCTCCGGACTCCGCGCGGTCTCACGCTGCTCCTGCTCCTCGGTCGGTGGGGGTCGGGCTCCCTGTAGACCTTATGCGGAGTGAAGTCCTTTTTGTCTCATCGGCTGATGATCGCCGCCCTCGGAGGGGCCCGGACAGGCCCGGACAGGCCCTAGAACGTCCCCCGCTCCATCCGCGCCAGCGCCGCCCGGCACAGGGTCAGCAGCTTCTCGTCGAGGTGGATGTCATGGCTGCCCGAGCCGTCCTCGCGCGCGTTGTGACGGCGCCTGCGGGTCAGCTCGGTGAGGATCACCAGCTGCGCGCCCGAGGCCGCCGGGCCCATCTCCGCCAGGCACTCCGCGATGTCCACGCGCGCGTGCCGGTTCTCCTCCCAGGCCGCGAGCAGCACCGGGAGCGAGTCCGCGGCCTCGCCGGACACCCGCCACAGCGCCGCGGCGCTGCGGACCCGCACCCACAGGTCCCGCGAGGCCAGACCGGGCCGGAGGGCCGGGGCCAGCGCGGCCGCCGCCGGGCCGATCTCGCCGAGGGCCCGCGCGGCGGCGCACCAGTCCGCGCCCGACGCGTCCGGCCGGAGCCACCGCTCCAGGGCCGGCAGCACGTCCCCGCGATCCCCCTCGGCCGCCCACAGGGCCCGGGCCGCCGTCGTGGCCACCGCGGCCGACTCGGCGGCCAGCAGTCTTCGCATGTCCGGCACGGCCTCCGCGGCGGCGGGCCCGAAGGCCGCCAGGGTCCGCAGGGCGGCCTCCCGCACCCAGTCGCGCCGGTTGGCGGGCGCCCCGCGCAGCACCCGCAGCACCTCCGGGACGGCCTGCCCGCCCCGTACGGACGCCAGCGCGTACAGCAGCGGCGCCGCCCGGTCGTACAGCCGCTCGTCGAGCTCGACCTCGGCGAGCCTGCGCCGCAGCAGCGGGGCGAGCATCGCCGCCGAAGGCCCGAGCCCGTCCATCGCGTACAGCAGCTCGCGCCGCACCTCGGGCTCCTCCAGGGCCCGGGCCAGCAGCGGAACCGCCCGCGTGTCCCCGGCCCTGGCCAGCGCGAGCAGCGCCCCGTCCCGCCCGGACCGCCCGACGAAGGCATGCCCGGAACAGGGGGTCGCACTGAGCCCGGAGGCCGCGAGGCCGGGCGCGGCCGCGTCGCCCGGACCGGCCGGGACACCCGGACCGGCCGCGTCGCCCGGACCAGCCGCGTCGCCCGGACCGGCCGGGACACCCGAGCCCGCTGCGCCGCCGGGCGCGGTGGAGGCGCCCGGATCGGCTGGGCCGCCCGGGTCGGCAGAGGCGCCCAGCTCGGTCGCGTCGCCCGGCGCGGTGGAGGCGCCCGGCCCCGTCGCGTCGCCCGTCCCGCCGGAGGCGCAGGCCCCCGCGGCGGCGTCGGGGCCCGGTGTCACGGCCAGGCGGGCCGCGAGCGCGTCGGCGGCGGGTGCACCCAGTTCGAAGAGCCGTTCGAGCAGGGAGGTGGCGGCGTCCCGGAGACGTGGCTCGGGGTCCCGGAGCTGCGCGCCGACGAGCCGGACGACCTCCTCGTACCGCCCGCGCCAGACCCGTATCAGACCGCCGCACAACCAGATCGCGTCCGAACGCTGCCCCCAGTCCGGGCTGCGCAGCTGCGCGAGGATCAGCGCGATCCGGTCGTCGACCCGGTCGTCGAGCGCGGCATGCAGGGTCCGCAGCAGCTCCTCGGTCCACGGGGCCGGCCGCCCGGCGGCGTGCTCCTCCAGGAGCTCGCGGACCTGCCCGATGAGGGTCGGCGTCGCGGCCCGCTCCGTACCGGGGGCGTCCGGACGGTTCGCCGAGGTCCTGATCTCCTCCAGGAGTCCGGTCACCCACGGCACCACGTCGTCCGGGATGTCGGCGGGCGCGCAGCGCGCCCGCTGGACGAGCGCCGCGAGCCGGAGTCCGGGGTCGTGGGCGGCGCGGGCGAGCCAGCCGAGCCATTCGACGGTCTCGGCGTGCAGCGAGGCGTGCCGCAGGGCGATCCGCCCGACGGCGGCCACCAGGGTGAGCCGCACCTCGGTGTCCCGCTCGACGGTGAGCCGCTCCCGCAGCAGGGTCAGCACCCGGGCGGGCTCGGGGTGCAGCGAGGCGAGCGCGCAGGGCGCGGCGAGCCGCACCTCGGGGTCGGGGTCCGAGACGAGCCCGAGGAAGACGTCGGCCCCGGCGGCGATGGCGGCGGCGGCCATCGCGTAGTTGGCGGCGGGGATGGACTCCTCGTCGTCGACGCCGAGTTCGTCCAGTTCCTCGTCGTCGTCGAGCTCGATCCCGCCGATGCTGGTGAGCAGCTCGATGATGCAGCCCCGGTCCTGGACGTCGGGGTCGGCGACGAGTTCGAGGAGGAAGGGGATGCAGGCGAGCGTCGAGTCGTAGACGTCGCCCTGGTGGTGCACGGCGCCGTACATGCCGTCGAGGGCGGTCTCGCGCTCCGCGGGGTCGGCGGAGGCGAGTCCGCGGAGCAGCTCCGGCACGTCGTCCGCGGGGCCGTACGCATGCCCCAGCGAGGCCCAGTCGACCTCCTCGATCCCCGTCAGCATTGCCGGCCGCCTTCCCCGTGAGCGCTGTGCCAGGCAGCAAGTGTGCACCACGGGAGGGGCAACAAAGCCGAACCGGCGGCACCTGTCGCGCGGGGGGCGTCCGTTGCGGCCTC
Organism: Streptomyces sp. NPDC021012; assembly: GCF_044333355.1. Taxonomy (NCBI): domain Bacteria; kingdom Bacillati; phylum Actinomycetota; class Actinomycetes; order Kitasatosporales; family Streptomycetaceae; genus Streptomyces; species Streptomyces sp. NPDC021012. The sequence goes on along the minus strand of NZ_JBIRQU010000001.1, from coordinate 252,120 downwards.
TTTCCGCCATGTACGGTACGGAGCAAGGCAGTTGCGCTCGGTGCCCGAACGCCCGATACGTCGACGCCGGGTGAAGCGCGGGTGGCCGCCCCGCGCCCCGGAGGCCGCCCCCGCCCCTCCCGTCCCTCCTCTCACCCCTCCGACCGCCCCCGGACGGGCGAGGTCGCCCCGCGACCTGACGCGGTTCGACCGGGGGTGGTCGGGGCAAGGTGATCGGGGTGCGGCGGGCCGGTGAGCCGGCCTCCCGCGGGGCCGGAGGGTAGCCTGCCCGTCGTCCGTCCCGGGGGAGCAAAGGCCCCGTACCGCTCCAGACGTGGCGCGATGTCACCCATCAGGGGGCGGCCCTTCGGGAGGGCCTCGCGGGCGTACGGCCCGAGCCCCAACTCCCTTGAAGTGCCGGCAAGTAGCTCAATCAATCGCAAACACCCCAAACCGCCCGGCGATCCCTCCGGGAGGCTTGGTTCTGCCCGAATCTGGGCAGAGGGGAACGCGATCCTCCCCTAACTCGCCGCATAACGAACAGAGTTATCTGTCCTTCGGACAACAGCTGGTCAAATCCTTGTTGCAGACCTGTCAAACAGACTCTTTCGCTGGCACTCTCACACCCGCAACACCCACCCCCACAACCCCCCGCTTTTCAGCGAAGGAGCCCGCGTGACCCGCCAGCAGTCCTCGCACCGCCGTACCACCGCCCGCGCCGCCGCCCTGCTCGCCTCGGCCGCCATGGTGGTCGTCGGTGTCCAGACCGGATCCGCCAACGCCGACGCCCAGCGCGAGGCCGGCGCCACGGCGCTCAAGCTGACCGGTGCCCAGCGTGCCGCCGCCATCCACGAGGCGCAGGGCGAGGCCGCCGCCACCGCCCAGGCCATCGGCCTGGCCGCCCAGGAGAAGCTGGTCGTCCGCGATGTCGTCAAGGACGCGGACGGCACCGTGCACACGCGCTACGAGCGCACCTACCAGGGCCTCCCGGTCCTCGGCGGCGACCTCGTCGTCCACCAGAAGAAGTCGGGCGCCCGCTCCACCACCAAGGCGACCTCGGCCCGCATATCCGTGGCGACCACGACGGCCGCCGTCTCGTCCGCCACCGCCGGCAAGGCGGCCCTCGCCTCCGCCGCCGACACGAACGAGAAGGTCGCTTCCGCCCGCAAGGTGATCTGGGCGGCCACCGGCAAGCCGGTCCTCGCCTGGGAGACGTACGTCACCGGCGTCCAGAAGGACGGCACCCCGAGCCGCCGCCAGGTCGTCACCGACGCCACCACCGGCAAGGAGCTCTCCTCCGTCGAGACGATCGAGACCGGCATCGGCAACACGATGTACTCCGGTCAGGTCGCCCTCGGCAGCTCGGGCTCCGGCACGTTCACCCTCAACGACGCCGCGCGCGGCGGCCACAAGACGTACGACCTGAACGGCGGCACGTCCGGCCAGGGCACGCTCTTCACCAACTCCACGGACACGTGGGGCAACGGCCTCGCCTCCAACCGCGAGACCGCGGCCGCCGACGCCCACTACGGTGCGGCCGTCACCTGGGACTTCTACAAGAACGAGCTCGGCCGCCTCGGCATCCGCGGCGACGGCGTCGCCGCGTACTCCCGCGTCCACTACGGCAGCGCGTACGTGAACGCGTTCTGGGACGACTCCTGCTTCTGCATGACGTACGGCGACGGCATCAGCAACACCCACCCGCTCACGTCCCTCGACGTGGCCGGCCACGAGATGTCCCACGGCCTGACCTCCTCCACCGCGAACCTCCGCTACAGCGGCGAGTCCGGCGGCCTGAACGAGGCGACCTCCGACATCCTCGGCACCTCGGTCGAGTGGTACGCCAACAACGCCTCCGACACCGGTGACTACCTCATCGGCGAGGAGATCGACATCAACGGCAACGGCACGCCGCTCCGTTACATGGACAAGCCCAGCAAGGACGGCAGCTCCGCCGACTACTGGTCGAAGACGGTCGGCCGCCTCAACGTCCACTACTCCTCGGGCCCGGCCAACCACTTCTTCTACCTGCTGTCCGAGGGCAGCGGCACGAAGACGATCAACGGCGTCACCTACAGCTCGCCGACCTACGACGGCTCCACGGTCACCGGCATCGGCCGCCAGGCCGCGTACAAGATCTGGTACAAGGCCCTCACCACCTACATGACCTCCACCACGGGCTACGCCGGCGCCCGCACGGCCACCCTCTCGGCCGCCGCGGACCTCTACGGCACCGGCAGCACCCAGTACAACGCGGTCGCCAAGGCCTGGACCGCGATCAACGTCAAGTAACCCCCGGGTCCCGCAAGGGGAAGACCCCGTCCGCAGTGTTCCCACTGCGGGCGGGGTCTTCCTGCGTACCGCCGCCGGCGGCCGGTCAGCCGACGATGGCGACCGGGGCGTCCCAGGCGTTGCGGTCGACGGTGATGGTGTACCCGCCGCGGGTCTCCCTGCTGTTGGCCTTGTACTGGTGGCCGCGGCTGTGGCCGGTGTACAGCCTCGGGTCCCAGGGCCAGTCCCCGGTGGTGGTCTCCCGGCCGTTCCACAGGGCGTACCAGAGGTTGCCCGGCAGGTCGGTGCGGTTGCTCGCGGTGGCGATCGCCTTGGCGCTGGAGCTGCTGAAGCCGTAGAGGCCGGCGCGGTAGGTCTTGGCGCGCAGGGTCCTGGTGAAGGAGCGCACATAGGTGAGGGTGGCGTCGTTGCAGGCCTTGTCGGCGACGTCGTACGACTCCATGTTGAGGTAGACCGGGCTGCCGGGCTTCATGCCGAGCGCCGCGGCCTTGGCGACCGCGTCACCGGCGTCGGCTGCACCGACCGAGGCGGCGGTGGCCGCGGTGAACCGTTCCTTGCTGAGGCTCTTCTGGCAGAACGGCTGGGCACCGACGTACAGGGGGATCACCCGCCAACCGAGCGTGTCGACCGACTTCACCCAGGACCGGGTCAGGTTCGGCTGGGCGCAGCCCCGGTTCCTCCCGCCGATGTAGACGGCGACCCCGCCGTAGTAGGCGTCCTTCTTCCAGGCCTTCATCGCCGTGAGCGAGGGCGCCGTACAGGCGTCGAACGCCCGGCCCGTGTAGGTCTTCTGCGCCGGCCACACCGTGGCCGCCGTCGAGGTCTGCGCCGCCACCCCCGCACCCGCCACGACGACGACCCCCGTCGCCCCCATGGCGATGTAACGGCCCTTCCTCGACATCCGATGCTTCGGCAATTCCCCACCCCACACGCGATCAGCCCCCGACCCTCCGGAGCCCGCCCAGCCTATGCAGCGCCACTCTCCCCCCACCGCCCGGCCCTGCCCGCACATGCAACAAGACCCCGTGTCCAGCGTTTCCGCTGATCACGGGGTCTGTGTGGCACTTCTGCGAAGTGCCCCCGGCAGGATTCGAACCTGCGCACACGGCTCCGGAGGCCGTTGCTCTATCCCCTGAGCTACGGGGGCTTTCGTCGCGCTTGGTGGCGACGGGTAGAACCCTACCAGCTCTCCGGGGGTGGCTGTGAACAGGTATTTCCGGGGCGTCACCGGGGGGTGGGTCCCCCGCACGGGTCAGAAGTGGGCAAAACCCGGACGGGGGGCTTCGGGGCGGCCTACTCTCGTTCGTGTGTCAGGCGTGTCCGGTCGGGTGCTCGTTGTCGATGACAACAAGGTGATCCGCCAGTTGATCAGGGTCAATCTCGAACTCGAGGGGTTCGAGGTCGTGACCGCGGCCGATGGTGCCGAGTGTCTGGATGTCGTGCATCAGGTCTGTCCTGATGTCGTCACCCTGGACGTCGTCATGCCCCGCTTGGACGGGATCAAGACCGCCGAGCGGCTGCGGGCCGACCCGCGGACCAGCCATCTGCCGGTGGCGATCATCAGCGCCTGCGGCGAGCACGAGGTGGGCGGGGCCCCCTCCGGTGTCGACGCCTTCCTCGCCAAGCCCTTCGAACCCTCGGACCTCGTCCGTGTGGTCCGGCAGTTGATGCACCGTGAGCGGCGGGAGCGTCCTGACGCGGCCGGGCATGACGGGGGAGAGGAGCCGGCCGCAGTCGACGGAACGCAGGAGCGGGACGTCCGGCGCGAGGACTCCCGGCCTCAGGGCGTCCGGTGTGAAGACCCCTGGTCCCAGGGCGTCCGGTGTGAAGACCCCCGGTCCCAGGACGTTCGCCGTGAAGACCTTCGGCCCCAGGGGGACCGTCGCGAAGATCATCGGTCCCAGGACGTTCGCCGTGAAGGCCCCCGGTCCCAGGGGCCCCGCCCCCAAGACGCCCGACCGCAGGATTCCCGGTCCGGAGGGGGTCGTCAGCAGCAGGAATCCCGGGTGGGGGGCTCTCGGCCGGAGGACGTTCGGCAGGAGGGGGCGGGGCGGGCTCGGAGTGGGCGGGGGGTGGGCTGAGGGGGGTGCCCGCATGGCGAAACCGGTTCGCGTTCTGACCCCCCTCCTCCCCTAGGCTTGTCCCGTGACCCCCGCGGACCTCTCCCTCACCGTGCAGCACGCCGTGCGCCGTGCGGTCGATGACGGTGCGCTGCGGGTCGAGGTCCCTCCGAGGGTCAAGGTGGAGCGGGCGAGGCCCGGGGGGACCGGGGAGTACGCCAGTAGCGTCGCGCTCAGTCTCGCCAGGCCCGCGGGGCGCAGTGCGCTCGATGTGGCCGGGGTTCTCAAGGAGCGGCTCCAGGGAGCCCCCGGGATCCTGGCCGTGGACATCACCGGGCCCGGCTTCCTGAACTTCACCCTGCGTCGTGACGCCGGCGGCGACCTCGTACGGGCGATTCGTGCCGCCGGAGTCGCGTACGGGCACGGTGACGCGCTCGCCGGGACCGTCGTGCGGTTCGCCGAGCCGGCGGAGGAGCGGGCCGGGATCGTCACCGAGGTCGTGCTCCGGCTGCTCCTCGGTCAAGGGGCCGACGCCGGGTTCGGCGGGGACGAGCGGATCCACGTACGGGGCGGGGCGTACGAGCCCGGGACCCTCGGGGTCGACGCCGCGCGGTGGGCGCTGCTGCGGGCCGCTCCGCATGATCGTGTCCTCGACGGTCCGCCCCTTCTCGTCCAGCACGAGCGCAACTCCCTCTTCCGTGTCCGGTACGCCCACGCGCGGGTCCGGCGGCTGCTCGTCAACGGGCTGCAGCTCGGCTTCGCCCCCTCGTACGAGACCGACATCCACGCTCCCGAGCTTCTCGGCGTCCTCGGCGACCACCCCGTCGTCCTCCTCGCCGCCGCCCGCCACCGCGCCCCCGACCGGGTCGCCCGGCACCTGGAAGCCACCGCCGACGCGCTGCTCGCGTTCCAGCACACCGTTCTGCCGCTCGGCGGCGAGAAACCCTCGGCCGCCCACCGGTCCCGGCTCGCGCTCGCCGAAGCCGCCGGGACGGTGCTCGCCGGTGGCCTCGCCCTGCTCGGCATCAGCGCACCCGACCAGATCTGAAAGACGCAGACCATGAGCCGTTCCGCCCACCCCGCCGGGCCCCGCCACGCCGATGTCCTCCCCGAGGGGCACTACTCCGCTCCGCCCGCCGACCTCAACCTGCTCGACCCCAAGATCTGGGCCCGGACCGTCAAGCGCGACGAGCGGGGGGTCGCCACCGTCGGCGGTCTCGCCGTCGACGCCCTCGCCGAGGAGTTCGGCACGCCCGCCTACTTCCTCGACGAGACCGACTTCCGCGCCCGCTGCCGCGCCTGGGCCGAGGCCTTCGGCAAGGACGCCGACGTGTTCTACGCCGGGAAGGCCTTCCTCTCCCGCGCCGTCGTGCGGTGGCTCAAGGAGGAGGGACTGAACCTCGACGTGTGTTCCGGGGGCGAGCTGACCACCGCTCTCTCCGCCGGGATGCCCGCCGAGCGCATCGCCTTCCACGGGAACAACAAGAGCGACGACGAGATCCACAAGGCCGTCTCGGCCGGTGTCGGGCGGATCGTGCTCGACTCCTTCCAGGAGATCGTGCGGGTCGCCCACGTCGCGCAGTCCCTCGGCAAGCGGCAGCGCGTGCAGATCCGCGCGACCGTCGGCGTCGAGGCGCACACGCACGAGTTCATCGCCACCGCCCACGAGGACCAGAAGTTCGGGATCTCGCTCGCCGGCGGGCAGGCCGCCGAGGCCGTGCGGCGGGCCCTCACGCTGGACGGCCTCGAGCTCGTCGGCATCCACTCGCACATCGGGTCGCAGATCTTCGACATGGCCGGCTTCGAGGTGTCCGCGCGGCGCATCGTGCAGCTGCTCGCCGAGGTGCGGGACGAGCACGGGGTCGAGCTGCCCGAGATCGACCTCGGAGGCGGGCTCGGCATCGCGTACACCTCCGAGGACGACCCGCGCGAGCCGCACGAGATCGCCAAGGCGCTGAACGAGATCGTCACGCGGGAGTGCGAGGCCGCCGGGCTGCGGACGCCCCGCATCTCCGTGGAGCCGGGGCGCGCCATCGTCGGCCCCACCGCCTTCACCCTCTACCGCGTCGGCACCGTCAAGCCGCTCGAAGGGCTGCGGACGTACGTGAGCGTCGACGGCGGCATGTCGGACAACATCCGCACCGCCCTGTACGACGCCGAGTACAGCGTCAGCCTCGTCTCGCGGACCAGCGAGGCCGAGCCGATGCTCTCCCGCGTCGTCGGCAAGCACTGCGAGAGCGGCGACATCGTCGTACGGGACGCCTTCCTGCCCTCGGACCTGGCGCCCGGCGACCTCGTCGCCGTGCCGGCCACCGGCGCGTACTGCCGCTCCATGGCCAGCAACTACAACCACGCCCTGCGGCCGCCCGTCGTCGCCGTCCGCGACGGCGAGGCGCGGGTCATCGTCCGGCGCGAGACGGAGGAAGATCTCCTGCGTCTCGACGTGGGCTGATGAAATAGTCGCGTGGTCAAATAGCCGCGTGATGAAATCGGTGTCTCAGGATCCGGACGAGGGGCTGAATCCCCCGTCCGGTGAGTGAGACTGGTTCTCCGTAGAGAACCGTAGAACTACGAGACCGTAGAGATACGAAGTAGTACGAGGAAACGAGGTCGGATGATGCGTACGCGTCCGCTGAAGGTGGCGCTGCTGGGCTGTGGTGTGGTCGGCTCAGAGGTGGCGCGCATCATGACGACGCACGCCGACGACCTCGCCGCGCGCATCGGCGCGCCGGTCGAGCTCGCCGGCGTGGCCGTCCGCCGGCCCGACAAGGTCCGCGGGGGAGTCCCCGCCGAGCTGATCACCACCGACGCGACCGCCCTCGTCAAACGCGGGGACATCGACGTCGTCGTCGAGGTCATCGGCGGGATCGAGCCGGCCCGCACCCTCATCACCACCGCCTTCGAGCACGGCGCCTCCGTCGTCTCGGCGAACAAGGCGCTGCTCGCCCAGGACGGCGCGAGCCTGTACGCCGCCGCCGAGCAGCACGGCCAGGACCTCTATTACGAGGCCGCCGTCGCCGGCGCCATCCCGCTGATCCGGCCGCTGCGCGAGTCCCTCGCCGGCGACAAGATCAACCGGGTGATGGGCATCGTCAACGGCACGACGAACTTCATCCTCGACAAGATGGACACGTCCGGCGCCGGCTACTCCGAGGCGCTCGACGAGGCCACCGCCCTCGGGTACGCCGAGGCCGACCCCACCGCCGACGTCGAGGGCTTCGACGCCGCCGCCAAGGCCGCCATCCTCGCCGGGATCGCCTTCCACACGCGCGTGCGCCTCGACGACGTCTACCGCGAGGGCATGACCGAGGTCACCGCCGCGGACTTCGCCTCCGCCAAGCAGATGGGCTGCACCATCAAGCTGCTCGCGATCTGCGAGCGGGCCGCCGACGGCGGGTCCGTCACCGCGCGCGTGCACCCCGCGATGATCCCGCTCAGCCACCCGCTGGCCTCCGTCCGCGAGGCGTACAACGCGGTCTTCGTCGAGGCGGAGGCCGCCGGGCAGCTCATGTTCTACGGCCCCGGGGCGGGCGGCTCGCCGACCGCCTCGGCCGTTCTCGGCGACGTCGTCGCCGTCTGCCGCAACCGTCTCAACGAGGCGACGGGCCCCGGCGAGTCCGCGTACACCCAGCTGCCCGTGAGCTCCATGGGCGAGGTCGTCACGCGGTACCACATCAGCCTCGACGTGGCCGACAAGCCGGGCGTCCTCGCCCAGGTCGCGACGGTCTTCGCCGAGCACGGCGTATCCATCGATACGGTGCGCCAGCAGGGCAAGGACGGCGAGGCATCGCTCGTCGTCGTCACCCACCGCGCGCCCGACGCCGCCCTCTCCGGGACCGTCGAGGCGCTGCGCAAGCTCGACACCGTGCGCGGTGTCGCCAGCATCATGCGTGTTGAAGGGGAGTAAGGACCCATGACCCACAAGGGCACCCACCAGTGGCGCGGCATCATCGAGGAGTACCGGGACCGCCTTCCGGTCACGGACACGACGCCGGTCGTCACGCTCCGTGAGGGCGGCACGCCGCTCGTCCCCGCTCAGGTCCTCTCCGAGCGCACGGGCTGCGAGGTGCACCTCAAGGTCGAGGGCGCCAACCCCACCGGCTCCTTCAAGGACCGGGGCATGACCATGGCCATCTCCAAGGCCAAGGAGGAGGGCGCGCAGGCCGTCATCTGCGCGTCCACCGGCAACACCTCCGCCTCCGCCGCCGCCTACGCGGTGCGCGCGGGCATGGTGTCGGCCGTGCTCGTCCCGCAGGGCAAGATCGCGCTCGGCAAGATGGGCCAGGCCCTCGTGCACGGCGCGAAGATCCTCCAGGTCGACGGCAACTTCGACGACTGCCTGACCCTGGCCCGCGGCCTCTCCGAGAACTACCCGGTGGCGCTGGTCAATTCGGTCAACCCGGTCCGCATCGAGGGCCAGAAGACCGCCGCGTTCGAGATCGTGGACATGCTGGGCGACGCCCCCGACATCCACGTCCTGCCCGTGGGCAACGCCGGCAACATCACGGCGTACTGGAAGGGGTACCGCGAGTACGCCGCCGACGGCCTCGCCACCCACCGCCCGCGCATGTGGGGCTTCCAGGCCTCCGGCTCCGCCCCGCTCGTGCGCGGCGAGGTCGTCAAGGACCCCTCGACGATCGCCACCGCGATCCGCATCGGCAACCCGGCCTCGTGGGACTACGCGATCGCCGCGCGCGACGAGTCGGGCGGCTTCATCGACGAGGTGACGGACCGTGAGATCCTCCAGGCCTACCGCCTGTTGGCCGCCCAGGAGGGCGTCTTCGTCGAGCCCGCCTCGGCCGCCTCGGTCGCCGGTCTGCTGAAGGCCGCCGCGCAGGGCAAGGTCGACCCCGGCCAGAAGATCGTCTGCACCGTCACCGGCAACGGCCTCAAGGACCCCGACTGGGCCGTCGCCGGCGCGCCGCAGCCGGTCACCGTCCCGGTCGACGCCGCGGCCGCCGCCGAGCGCCTCGGCCTGGCCTGAAAAACGGGCCAGGGGCCGGGAACAGGCAAGTCCCGCCGGTTCCTGATCGGGTGAAACCCGATCAGGAACCTACATAGGCGCACAGGATGGCTCGCGACACGCATCGTGCGCCTCCTGTGCGCCCTATGTCGCCACAGAACCTTCCTTCGATAGGCTGTACCGAACCCGCCCCGTCGCATATGCGCGGTGTCGTTGCCGTTGTCGCCTCCGCGGCCGAAACGGCCCCCGGCCCCCGGGTCTCCGAGTACTTCGTCTTGAATACCCGTTGTCTGAAACACCGTTTTCGCGATCAAGGAGAGTCAACGAGCGATGGCCGGTCCAGCGTTCCGCGCCGCCGCCGTACGGGTGCGCGTCCCCGCCACCAGCGCCAACCTCGGCCCGGGCTTCGACGCCTTCGGCCTGTCGCTGGGGCTCTACGACGACGTCGTCGTCCGGGTCGCCGACTCCGGGCTGCACGTCGACATCGCCGGTGAGGGCGCCGAGACGCTCCCGCGCGACGAGAGCCACCTGCTCGTACGCTCCCTGCGCACGGCCTTCGACCTGCTCGGCGGACAGCCGCGCGGCCTCGAGGTCGTCTGCGCCAACCGCATCCCGCACGGCCGCGGCCTCGGCTCCTCCTCCGCCGCCATCTGCGCCGGCATCGTCGCCGCCCGCGCCGTGACCATAGGCGGGGACGCCCGGCTCGACGAGGCCGCCCTCCTGGAGCTGGCCACCGAGATCGAGGGCCACCCCGACAACGTCGCCGCCTGTCTGCTCGGCGGATTCACGCTCGCCTGGACCGAGTCCGGCGCCGCGAAGGCGATCAGGATGGATCCCTCGGATTCCATCGTTCCGGTGGTTTTCGTCCCCGGCAAGCCCGTACTGACCGAGACCGCCCGCGGACTCCTGCCGCGCACCGTCCCGCACGTGGACGCCGCCGCCAACGCCGGCCGCGCCGCCCTCCTCGTCGAGGCGCTGACCCGCCGCCCCGAGCTGCTGCTCGCGGCCACCGAGGACCGGCTGCACCAGGAGTACCGGGCCCCCGCGATGCCCGAGAGCATCGCCCTGGTGAACCGGCTGCGCGCGGACGGCGTCCCCGCGGTCATCTCCGGCGCGGGCCCCACGGTCCTCGCGCTGGCCGAACACGGGACGGCCGACAAGGTCGCCCGCCTCGCGGGCGAGGGCTGGGCCGCGAACCGGCTCGACCTCGACGCGTCCGGAGCGAGCGTCCTGCCGCTGGCGCCCTAGGCGTGTGGCGGCCGGGGCGCCGGGCAGCGCCTCGGACAGGAGATTGCCGGTGAGGGAGAGGGGGAATGTTTGTTGGAGCCGGTAGTGTTAACCTCAAGTCTGCACCCGACCTCTTTGTGGAGCGGTGCGGAGTGTCCCCATCAGGGACCACCCATTCTTCCGGGAGCCTCCCCAACTGCCTGAGCAGCCTGCCTGAGCAGTTTTGAGCACGCTCCGGAACCGGCACGACACCCCTCGCTCTTCTTCGAGTCGAGGGCCGAGCAGGGGGCGCTCGGGCCGGACCCAGCACGTTCTCTCTCCGCCGTACCCGGCGGGACCACCGCCCCGGACACGGTCCAAGAACCAGGACCCTGCCGGACAGCACAACCGGTCGCCGAGCCAGATGGCCGACGTCCGCTCCAGGGAAGGACCCTTCGTGAGCGACACCACCGATCTGATGGGCGTGACTGCCGACAGCAGTGTCGACACCGCCGCGCCCGCCGCAGGTGCCACGGGCACCGCACGGCGCCGCCGCTCCGGCACCGGCCTCGACGGCATGGTCCTGGCCGAGCTGCAGCAGGTCGCGTCCGGCCTCGGCATCAGGGGCACCGCGCGGATGCGCAAGAGCCAGCTGATCGAGGTCATCAAGGAGGCGCAGGCCGGAGGCTCCGCCGCCCCCGCCAAGACCGCCGACGCCGCCGACGCCAAGCCGAAGCGCCGCGCCACCTCCAAGGCCCGCACGGGCGAGACCGCCGAGGCCGCCGCGCCGAAGGCGGAGAAGGCCGAGAAGGCCGTCGCCCAGCAGCAGATCGACATCCCGGGCCAGCCCGCCGCCGACGACGCCCCGGCCGGTGAGCGCCGCCGTCGCCGTGCCACCGCCCCCGCCGGTTCGCCGGAGGGCGAGGCCAAGGCCGAGGCCGCCCAGATCGTCAAGACCGAGGCCCGTACCGAGACCCGCGAGGTCAAGGCCGAGCCGCAGGCCGACGCCAGGGCCGAGGGCGCCGTCGACGGCGCCGAGGGCCGCGGCCGCCGCGACCGCGGGGAGCGCGGCGACCGCCGTGACCGCCGTGACCGCCAGCGCGACCGCAAGGGCGACGAGCAGCAGGGCGGCGGCCAGGGCGGCCAGCGCCAGCGCCAGGGCGGCCAGCAGGGCCAGGGCGCCCAGGGCCAGCAGGGCGGCCAGCAGGCCGGCCCGCAGGACGAGGACGACTTCGAGGGCGGCCGTCGCGGTCGTCGCGGCCGCTACCGCGACCGCCGCGGCCGTCGTGGCCGTGACGACTTCCAGGCCGGCGAGCCGCAGGTCGCCGACGACGACGTCCTGATCCCCGTCGCGGGCATCCTCGACATCCTCGACAACTACGCGTTCATCCGGACCTCCGGCTACCTGCCCGGCCCGAACGACGTGTACGTCTCCCTCGCCCAGGTCCGCAAGAACGGCCTGCGCAAGGGCGACCACGTCACCGGCGCCGTGCGCCAGCCGAAGGAGGGCGAGCGCCGCGAGAAGTTCAACGCGCTGGTCCGCCTGGACTCCGCCAACGGCATGGCCGCCGACTCCGGCCGCGGCCGCCCGGAGTTCAACAAGCTGACCCCGCTCTACCCGCAGGACCGCCTCCGCCTGGAGACGGACCCGGGCGTGCTGACCACCCGCATCATCGACCTCGTGTCGCCGATCGGCAAGGGTCAGCGCGGTCTGATCGTGGCCCCGCCGAAGACCGGCAAGACCATGATCATGCAGGCGATCGCCAACGCGATCACGCACAACAACCCCGAGTGCCACCTGATGGTCGTCCTGGTCGACGAGCGTCCGGAAGAGGTCACCGACATGCAGCGGTCGGTCAAGGGCGAGGTCATCTCCTCGACCTTCGACCGTCCGGCCGAGGACCACACCACCGTCGCCGAGCTGGCCATCGAGCGCGCCAAGCGCCTCGTCGAGCTGGGTCACGACGTGGTCGTCCTGCTCGACTCGATCACCCGCCTGGGCCGCGCGTACAACCTCGCGGCGCCCGCCTCCGGCCGCATCCTGTCCGGTGGTGTCGACTCGACCGCGCTCTACCCGCCGAAGCGCTTCTTCGGTGCCGCGCGCAACATCGAGGACGGCGGCTCGCTGACCATCCTGGCCACCGCGCTGGTCGACACCGGCTCGCGGATGGACGAGGTGATCTTCGAGGAGTTCAAGGGCACCGGCAACATGGAGCTCAAGCTCGACCGGAAGCTCGCCGACAAGCGCATCTTCCCGGCCGTCGACGTCGACGCCTCGGGCACGCGCAAGGAGGAGATCCTCCTCGGCAGCGACGAGCTCTCCATCACCTGGAAGCTGCGTCGCGTGCTCCACGCGCTCGACCAGCAGCAGGCGATCGAGCTGCTGCTCGACAAGCTCAAGCAGACGAAGTCGAACGGCGAGTTCCTGCTCCAGATCCAGAAGACGACGCCGGGCGGCAACAACGACTGAGGCGAGATCCGCGTCACACGACGAGAAACGGGCACCGCGCTCGTAACCCCGTCGTGACCTGCGTAAACCACTGCGCCCACCGTGTTCCGCACGGTGGGCGCAGTGCTGTTTCCGGGCAAAGCTCACCCAAACCTCACAGGGTCATATGCAACCCTTTCGGGTGCTTCACCGTCACAGCAGGTGAAACCGAGGCCCGAGGGAAAGACGATGACCGAGCAGAGCAAGAGCGGCCGCGCGCGCGGCGCGGGCAGCGGCCGACGCCGCAAACCGCCCGCCAAGCGGCGCAAGGCGCCGATCCTCATATCGGGGGCCGCCGCGGTCCTCCTCCTCGGCGGCGCCGGACTCGGCTACGTCTACTTCAAGCTCGACGGCAACCTGAAGGGCGTCGACATCAACGCCCAGCTCGGCAAGGAGCGCCCCGACGACGTCGACAACGGCTCCCTCGACATCCTCGTCCTCGGCTCCGACTCCCGCTCCGGCGACAACGGCGCCTACGGCAAGGACGAGGGCGGCGCCCGCTCCGACACCGCGATGGTCGTGCACGTCTACGAGGGCCACAAGAAGGCCAGCGTGGTCTCCATACCCCGCGACACCCTCGTCACCCGGCCCGCCTGCACCGACGCGAAGGGGACCGCCGTCCCCGGCGAGCGGCGCGCCATGTTCAACACCGCGTACGAGGTCGGCGGCCCCGCCTGCGCCGTCAAGACCGTCGAGTCGATGTCCGGCATCCGCATGGACCACTACCTCGAGGTCGACTTCACCGGCTTCAAGAAGCTCATCGACGAACTCGGCGGCGTCGAGATCACCACCACCCGGGCCATCCAGGACCCCAAGAGCCACCTCGACCTCCCCCCGGGCACGCACACCCTCGACGGCGAGCAGTCCCTCGGCCTCGTCCGCACGCGCAAGAGCGTCGGCGACGGCAGCGACCTCGGCCGCATCCAGCTCCAGCAGGCCTTCATGAAGGCCTTCATGAACCAGGTCAAGGACGTCGGCGTCTTCTCGAACCCCGCCAAGCTGTACGGGCTCGCCGACGCCGCCACCAAGGCCATCACGCCCGACTCCGAACTCGACTCCGTCCAGGAGCTGACGGGCTTCGCCAAGGGCCTCGCCGGCATCGGCTCCCAGAACGTCCACATGGTCACCCTGCCCGTCGAGTACGACCCCCGGGACCCCAACCGCGTCGTCCCCCTCGAAGCCCAGGCCGCACAGGTCTGGAAGGCCCTCAAGAGCGACCTGCCGATCCCCGCGTCGGCCACGAAGGACGCCGCCACCGGCAAGGCCGGGGGCGTGGTCAGGTAGCCGGGGAATACATCCGGACCGCCCCCGGTTTGGGGAGATGCGGCCGGTCCTGGCAGACTGGTACGTCGGCCCCGGTTCACGCTGTCCGCAACCCGCGGCGGCGACCCGGCGCCCTCCCGAAACTAGGAGACACCTTGAAGCGCGAGATCCACCCCGAGTACGTCGAGACCCAGGTCAGCTGCACCTGTGGCGCGTCGTTCACCACCCGCAGCACCCTGACCGAGGGCACCATCCGTGCCGAGGTCTGCTCCGAGTGCCACCCGTTCTACACGGGCAAGCAGAAGATCCTCGACACCGGCGGCCGCGTGGCCCGCTTCGAGGCCCGCTTCGGCAAGGCTGCCGGCTCCGCCAAGTAGCGAGCCACTGCGCCGGTCTTCGGCTGCCCCCGTGCGGGGGTGGCCGGGACCGGCGCTTTGCCGTCCCGTAGCAACCCACGAAAACCCAGGAGCCCCCGATGTTCGAGGCGGTCGAGGAACTGGTCGGCGAGCACGCCGACCTCGAGACCAGGCTCGCGGACCCTTCGGTCCACGCCGATCAGGCCAACGCGCGCAAGCTCAACAAGCGCTACGCCGAGCTGACCCCGATCGTCGCCACCTACCGCTCCTGGAAGCAGACCGGTGACGACATCGAGACGGCCCGCGAGCTGATGCACGACGACCCCGACTTCGCCGCCGAGGTCAAGGAGCTGGAGAAGCAGCGCGAGGAGCTCACCGACAAGCTCCGCCTGCTCCTCGTTCCGCGCGACCCCAGCGACGACAAGGACGTCATCCTGGAGATCAAGGCGGGCGCGGGCGGCGACGAGTCCGCCCTCTTCGCCGGCGACCTCCTCCGGATGTACCTGCGGTACGCCGAGCGCGTCGGCTGGAAGACCGAGATCATCGACGCCACCGAGTCCGAGCTCGGCGGCTACAAGGACGTCCAGGTCGCCGTGAAGACCAAGGGCGGCAACGGCGCCACCGAGCCCGGCCAGGGCGTCTGGGCCCGGCTCAAGTACGAGGGCGGGGTGCACCGCGTCCAGCGCGTGCCCGCCACCGAGTCCGCCGGCCGCATCCACACCTCCGCCGCCGGCGTGCTCGTCACGCCCGAGGCCGAGGAGGTCGACGTCGAGATCCACGCCAACGACCTGCGCATCGACGTCTACCGCTCGTCCGGCCCCGGCGGCCAGTCGGTCAACACCACCGACTCCGCGGTCCGCATCACGCACCTGCCGACCGGCATCGTCGCCTCCTGCCAGAACGAGAAGAGCCAGCTCCAGAACAAGGAGCAGGCGATGCGCATCCTGCGCTCCCGGCTCCTCGCCGCCGCCCAGGAGAAGGCCGAGGCCGAGGCCGCGGACGCCCGCCGCAGCCAGGTCCGCACCGTCGACCGGTCCGAGAAGATCCGCACGTACAACTTCCCGGAGAACCGGATCTCCGACCACCGCGTCGGCTTCAAGGCGTACAACCTGGACCAGGTCCTCGACGGCGACCTGGACGCGATGATCCAGGCCTGCGTCGACGCCGACTCGGCGGCGAAGCTCGCCGCAGCGTAAGGCGGGCGAGACCCGCCGCAGCGCAAGGCGGGCGAAGCCCGCAGCGTAAGGCCCCCCTCAAGCCCCACCCCGCACCACGGAGGACCAGCGTGAACCTGCTGCTTGCCGAGGTGGCCCAGGCCACCCAGCGGCTGGCCGACGCCGGCGTTCCCTCACCGCGTTTCGACGCCGAGGAGCTCGCCGCGTTCGTGCACGGCGTCAAGCGGGGGGAGCTGCACAACGTCAAGGACGCGGACTTCGACGCCCGCTACTGGGAGGCCGTCGCCCGCCGCGAGGCCCGCGAACCGCTCCAGCACATCACCGGCCGGGCGTTCTTCCGCTACCTGGAGCTCCAGGTGGGGCCCGGCGTCTTCGTGCCCCGCCCGGAGACCGAGTCGGTCGTCGGCTGGGCCATAGACGCCGTACGCGCCATGGACGTCGTCGAACCGCTCATCGTCGACCTGTGCACCGGCTCCGGGGCGATCGCCCTCGCGCTCGCCCAGGAGGTGCCCCGCTCGCGGGTGCACGCCGTGGAGCTGTCCGAGGACGCGCTCGCGTGGACCCGCAAGAACGTCGAGGGCTCCCGGGTGGTGCTGCACGAGGGAGACGCGCTCACCGCCCTCCCCGAGCTGGACGGACAGGTCGACCTGGTCATCTCCAACCCGCCGTACATCCCGCTCACCGAGTGGGAGTACGTGGCGCCCGAGGCCCGCGACCACGACCCGGAGATGGCCCTCTTCTCCGGCGAGGACGGCCTCGACACCATCCGCGGCATCGAGCGCACCGCCCACCGGCTGCTGCGCCCCGGCGGCCTCGTCGTCATCGAGCACGCGGACACGCAGGGCGGGCAGGTGCCGTGGATCTTCAACGAGGAGGCCGGCTGGGCCGACGCCGCCGACCACCCGGACCTGAACAACCGGCCGCGCTTCGCGACCGCCCGCAAGGCGATGCCATGACCACGCACGACGCACACGAGGAGGCCGGGAGCTGATGGCACGGCGATACGACTGCAACGAGGCGACCGACCGCGCGACCGGTCTGCGCGAGGCCGCGTCCGCCGTCCGCCGGGGCGAGCTGGTCGTGCTGCCCACCGACACCGTGTACGGGATCGGGGCGGACGCCTTCAGCGGCGAGGCCGTCGGCGACCTGCTCGCCGCCAAGGGCCGCGGCCGCAACATGCCCACGCCCGTGCTCATCGGCTCCCCGAACACCCTCCACGGCCTGGTCACCGACTTCTCCGAGCAGGCCTGGGAGCTCGTCGACGCCTTCTGGCCCGGCGCGCTCACCCTCGTCGCCAAGCACCAGCCGTCCCTCCAGTGGGACCTGGGCGACAGCCGGGGGACCGTCGCCATCCGGATGCCGCTGCACCCGGTCGCGATCGAGCTGCTCACCGAGGTCGGCCCGATGGCCGTCTCCTCGGCCAACCTCACCGGCCACCCGGCGCCGGAGGACTGCGACGCGGCGCAGCAGATGCTCGGCGACTCCGTCTCCGTCTACCTCGACGGCGGCCCGACGCCCGGCATCGTCCCCTCGTCCATCGTCGACGTCACGGGCAAGGTGCCGGTGCTGCTGCGGGAGGGCGCGCTCTCCCCGGAGGAGCTCCGGAAGGTCGTACCCGACCTCGAGGTGGCCAGTTGACCGCGCCTGAGGGGCGTGGCATAGCGGGGCACGAGAACAGCGACACCTTCCGCATACTCCACGTCAGCACCGGCAACGTCTGCCGCTCGCCGATCACCGAGCGGCTGACCCGCCATGCCCTGAGCGTCCGCCTCGGGGACCCCCTCGGCGGTGGCCTGATCGTGGAGAGCGCGGGCACCTGGGGCCACGAGGGCGCCCCGATGGAGACCAACGCGGAACTGGTCCTCGCCGACTTCGGCGCGGACTACAGCGGCTTCGTCGGCCGCGAGCTCCTCGACGAGCACGTCATCCGCGCCGACCTCGTCCTGACCGCGACCCGCGACCACCGCGCGCAGGTCATCTCGATGGGCCACTCGGCGGGCCTGCGCACCTTCACCCTGAAGGAGTTCACCCGCCTGGTCCGCGCGATCGACCCCGCCACCCTGCCGGACCCGCGCGACGAGGGCATGGTGGAACGCGCCCGCGCCCTGGTCCGCGCCGCCGCGGCTCTACGCGGGTGGCTCCTCGCCCCCTCGGTGGACGCCGACGAGGTCAACGACCCCTACGGCGCCCCCATCACCTTCTTCCGCTCGATCGGCGACGAGATCAACCAGGCCCTGGACCCCGTGGTGACGGCCCTGACGGGTGTCAGCGCCGAGCGCTGACGGCCCTCGGCCACGCCCGGCGGTCGGAGGCCGCCGCAGCGTCCCGAAGCCCGGGAGGCCCCCTCGGGGCCGAGCGGTGCGAGGGGCGCGTCGGGGATCGGGTCCCCTACGGCGCCCCGATCGCCTTCTTCCGCTCGATCGGCGACGAGATCAACCAGGCGCTGGACCCCGTGGTGACGGCCCTGACGGGTGTCAGCGCCGAGCGCTGACGGGCGGGGGTGGAGGGGCGCGCCTACATTGGTGACATGTCGGTCACCGCGCCCCCCGATGAGGAACTCGACGTCCTGCGCCGGCAGGACCCCGAGGTCGCCGATGTGCTGCTCGGTGAGGCGCGGAGGCAGGCGGACAGTCTGCAGTTGATCGCGGCGGAGAACTTCACCTCGCGGGCGGTGCTCGCGGCGCTCGGCTCGCCGCTGGCGAACAAGTACGCCGAGGGCTATCCGGGCGCGCGGCACCACGGCGGCTGCGAGTACGCCGACGCCGTGGAGCGGATCGCCGTGGGACGGGCCACCGCGCTCTTCGGAGCCGACCACGCGAACGTACAGGCCCACTCGGGCTCCTCGGCCGTCCTGGCGGCGTACGCGGCCCTTCTCAGGCCCGGTGACACGGTTCTGGCCATGGGGCTGAACCACGGCGGGCACCTCACGCACGGGTCGCCCGCGAACTTCTCCGGCCGGTGGTTCGACTTCGTGCCGTACGGCGTCGACGCCGAGACCGGGCTCGTCGACTACGAGCAGGTCGCCGCGCTCGCCCGCCACCACCGCCCGAAGGCGATCGTCTGCGGATCGATCTCGTATCCGCGCCATCTCGACTACGCGCTGTTCCGGGAGATCGCCGACGAGGTCGGGGCCTATCTGATCGCCGACGCCGCCCACCCCATCGGCCTCGTCGCCGGGGGAGCGGCCCCCAGCCCCGTCCCGTACGCCGACGTGGTCTGCGCGACGACGCACAAGGTGCTGCGCGGCCCGCGCGGCGGGATGGTCCTGTGCGGCGAGGAGCTGGCGGACCGGATCGACCGGGCGGTGTTCCCGTTCACGCAGGGCGGCGCCCAGATGCACACGATCGCGGCGAAGGCGGTGGCCTTCGGCGAGGCGTCCACCCCGGCGTTCACCGCGTACGCCCATCAGGTGGTCGAACACGCCAGGGTCCTCGCCTCCGCGCTCGCCGCCGAGGGCTTCGCGGTGACCACCGGAGGGACGGACACCCATCTGATCACCGCCGATTCCACCCCGCTCGGCGTCGACGGCCGCACCGCGCGCGCCCGGCTCGCCGCCGCCGGCATGGTGCTCGACACCTGCGCCCTGCCGTACGGGGAGGGCCGCGGGATCCGGCTCGGCACCGCCGCCGTCACCACCCAGGGGATGGGCTCCCCGGAGATGGCGAGAATTGCCGCACTGTTCACCGTCGCGTTGCGCGACGACCCCGGGGAAACGGCCCGGGTACGCGCGGAAGTACGGGAGCTGACCTCCCGATTTCCCCCGTATGGGCCCTGACGGAAGAGCGAGCGCAACCGTTCGGGAGGCACGCGTGTCTCCAAGCACATGGACGGCACGGCTAGGGTGTGGGGCTGAGATGGCCAGCGATTCCTGTGGGGCAGCCCGTGCGTGATTACCTGCTGACGCTCTGTGTCACGGCCGCGGTGACCTATCTGCTCACCGGTCCGGTGCGGAAGTTCGCCATCGCCACCGGGGCGATGCCGGAGATCCGCGCCCGCGACGTGCACCGAGAACCGACTCCGCGGCTCGGTGGCATCGCCATGTTCTTCGGGCTGTGCGCGGGACTCCTCGTCGCCGACCACCTGCAGAACCTGAACAGCGTCTTCGAGCAGTCCAACGAGCCCCGCGCGCTGCTCTCCGGCGCCGCCCTGATCTGGCTGATCGGCGTCCTCGACGACAAGTTCGAGCTGGACGCGCTCATCAAGCTGGGCGCGCAGATGATCTCCGCCGGCGTGATGGTCGCGCAGGGTCTGACGATCCTGTGGCTGCCGATCCCCGGCGTCGGCACGGTGGCCCTGACCCCCTGGCAGGGCACGCTCCTGACGGTCGCCCTGGTGGTCCTCACCATCAACGCCGTGAACTTCGTCGACGGCCTCGACGGCCTCGCCGCCGGCATGGTCTGCATCGCCGCCGCGGCCTTCTTCCTGTACGCGTACCGCCTCTGGTACGGCTACACGATCGAGGCGGCCGCCCCCGCGACCCTCTTCGCCGCCATCCTCATGGGCATGTGCCTGGGCTTCCTCCCGCACAACATGCACCCGGCGCGGATCTTCATGGGCGACTCCGGCTCGATGCTGATCGGCCTGATCCTGGCCGCCTCCGCCATCTCGATCACCGGCCAGGTCGACCCCGACGCGCTGAAGATCTTCGAGGGCTCGACCCGGCAGGCCACGCACGCCGCCCTGCCCGTCTTCATCCCGCTCGTGCTGCCGCTGACGATCATCGCGATCCCGATGGCGGACCTGGTCCTCGCGATCGTGCGCCGCACGTGGAAGGGCCAGTCGCCGTTCGCGGCCGACCGCGGCCATCTGCACCACCGGCTCCTGGAGATCGGGCATTCGCACAGCCGCGCGGTGCTGATCATGTACTTCTGGTCGGCGCTCATCGCCTTCGGCACGCTGGCCTACTCGGTCCACTCGACCTCGATGTGGATCGTCCTCGCCATCACCGGGCTCAGCGCGATCGGCCTGGTGCTGCTCCTGCTGCCGCGCTTCACGCCGCGCGCCCCGCGCTGGGCCCAGTCCGTCGTCCCGCCCCGCTACCGCCGCCGCAAGCCGGCCGCCGTGCCGGTCGGGGCCGTGGAGCCGGGAGAGTCCTCGGAGGTGGTCGAGGAGGAGCGGGAGCCCGTGCCCGCCGGGGTCAACGGGGCGACCGCCATCGGTCACCGTTCGCGCTTCTCCGACAGGAGTAAGGCCGGGGCGCGCGGTTGACGAAAAGCCTCATTCGGGGGCTATAGCAGACAACTTGCCCTGCTGTCGCGCACACACGCGCAGGGTCACTCTCATGTGTGACTGTTGGCACACCTTACGAGTAAAGACCTATTCAAATAGTTTGTGATACGGTTCACGAGACCCGGCGACAGTGCCGAAAGACCGTAGTGCGACGGTCTGTTGGCCCCGAGACCCACCTCGGACCGGGATTACGCTCGTCCATGACGACACCATCGCCCCCTCCAAGAGCAAGCGGAGACACCGCCATGCCGTCGAACGACGCACGCATCCTTCTGCACACCGCCGTACCCACCGCAGCCGTCGGCGCCGTCGCCACGGTCATCAGCGGCGTGGTCGCCGGGGGCAAGGGTGCGATCGGTGCCGTCGTCGGCACCCTGGTGGTCATCCTCTTCATGGGGATCGGGCAGCTGGTTCTCCAGCGGACGGCGAAGTCGCTTCCGCACCTCTTCCAGGCCATGGGGCTCATGCTCTACACGGCCCAGCTGCTGGTGCTCTTCATCTTCCTGGCCTTGCTGAAGAACACGACGCTGTTCGACTTCAAGGCCTTCGCCTTCACGCTGCTCGCGACGACCGTGGTGTGGGTCGCCGCACAGGCCCGGGCCTACATGAAGGCCAAGATCACGTACATCGACCCCGGAAACACGGGGTCCAAGTCGTGAAGGGTAGGGCCGGGATAAAGCCGCGTTCGGCTTCCTGCTATCGTCCGGTGCCAACTGCGGCACTGCGGACGCGGGCATCCGAAACGGCGCCTGCCCCAGCGAGAGGCTCGACGCCGAACCGCCGCCCCCTTATCCGTAAGACCAGTCCAGTGCCGACCCGCGGCTGCGCGCCGCGCCGACACAACGAGGTTGCCGTACCTATGCGCCACGCTGAAGGAGCCCGCGGTGAGTGCTGACCAGACGCTTGCCTTCGACCCGGATTGCCACATCTTCTCTGGATGTGGCTTCCCGGCGCCGGGCCTGCACACGTTCATGTACGAGCCCATCGCCACGGTGGGCGGCATCGACATCACCAAGCCGATGCTGCTCGCCGTCCTCGGCTCCATCGTGGTCGTCGGGTTCTTCTGGGCCGCCTTCAACAAGCCCAAGCTGATCCCCGGCAAGATGCAGATGGTCGGCGAGGCCGGCTACGACTTCGTGCGCCGCGGCATCGTCTACGAGATCATCGGCAAGAAGGACGGCGAGAAGTACGTCCCCTTCATGGTGTCGCTGTTCTTCTTCGTCTGGATCATGAACCTCTGGTCGATCATTCCGGTCGCCCAGTTCCCGGTCACCTCGCTGATCGCCTTCCCGGCGGCCCTCGCGCTGATCGTGTACGTCATGTGGGTGGCGCTGACCTTCAAGAAGCACGGCTTCGTCGGTGCCTGGAAGAACATCCTCGGGTACGACAAGTCCCTGGGTGCGATCCTCCCGCTCATCATGCTGCTCGAGTTCTTCTCGAACCTGCTCATCCGGCCCTTCACGCACGCGGTGCGACTGTTCGCGAACATGTTCGCCGGTCACCTGCTGATCGTGATGTTCTCGCTGGCCACCTGGTACCTCATGAACGGCCTGGGCTTCGTCTACGCCGGCGCCTCGTTCGTGATGGTTCTCGTGATGACCGCCTTCGAGCTCTTCATCCAGGCCGTCCAGGCGTACGTCTTCGTCCTCCTGGCCTGCAGCTACGTCCAGGGCGCGCTCTCCGAGCACCACTGAGCCTCCCTGCCCCGTAGCTCCACCCCCGAAACCATCAGTCGTCCGGTGGCCAACCCCCATCGGGTCATTGAACAGAGAAGGAAGTATCGGCATGTCCGCTGCTCTCGACATGATCAACCTCGCCGCTGGCGAAGGTAGCGCCAAGACCAACGTCGTCGGCAACGTCGCCTCGATCGGTTACGGCCTCGCCGCGATCGGCCCCGGCGTCGGCGTCGGCATCATCTTCGGCAACGGTACGCAGGCCCTCGCCCGCCAGCCCGAGGCCGCCGGTCTCATCCGTACCAACCAGATCATGGGCTTCGCCTTCTGTGAGGCGCTCGCCCTCATCGGCATCGTCATGGGCTTCGTCTACCAGTAAGCCGGACCGACTGCCCGATTCTTTTTACGGAAGGCACTGATGTGAACGCTCTGCTTCTTGCGGAAGCGGCGGAGCCCCAGCCTCCGCTCATCCCGCATCTCGATGAGCTCGTCATCGGCCTGATCGCCTTCGTCATCGTCTTCGGCTTCCTCGCCAAGAAGCTTCTCCCGAACATCAACAAGGTTCTGGACGAGCGCCGCGAGGCCATCGAGGGTGGCATCGAGAAGGCCGAGTCGGCCCAGATCGAGGCTCAGAGTGTGCTGGAGCAGTACAAGGCCCAGCTCGCCGAGGCCCGCCACGAGGCCGCGCGTCTTCGCCAGGAGGCGACGGAGCAGGGCACCGCGATCATCCAGGAGATGAAGGCGGAAGGCCAGCGCCAGCGCGAGGAGATCATCGCGGCCGGCCACGCGCAGATCGAGGCCGACCGCAAGGCCGCGTCCGCGTCGCTGCGCCAGGACGTGGGCAAGCTCGCCACCGACCTGGCCGGCAAGCTGGTCGGCGAGTCCCTCCAGGACACCGCCCGCCAGAGCCGCACCATCGACCGCTTCCTCGACGAGCTCGAGGAGAAGGTGGAGGCTGTCCGATGAACGGAGCGAGCCGCGAGGCACTGGCCGCCGCCCGTGAGTCCCTCGACGCGCTGACCGACAACACGCCGGTCGACGCGACGAAGCTCGCGGACGAGCTGGCTGCCGTCACCGCGCTGCTCGACCGCGAGGTGTCGCTGCGCCGGGTCCTGACCGACCCCGCCCAGCCGGGTGAGGCCAAGGCCGAGCTCGCGCAGCGACTCCTCCGCGGTCAGGTGGGCGGCGAGACCGTCGACCTGGTCTCGGGCATGGTGCGTTCCCGCTGGTCGCGTTCGCGCGACCTCGTCGACGCGGCCGAGGAGCTGGCGAACACCGCCGACCTCACCGCGGCGCAGAAGGCGGGCGCGCTCGACGACGTCGAGGACGAGCTGTTCCGGTTCGGCCGGATCGTGTCCTCCAGCACCGAGCTCCGCTCGGCGCTGACGGACAAGGCCGCCACGGCCACCGCGAAGGGCACGCTGCTCCGCAGCCTGCTCGGCGGCAAGGCCCACGCGACCACCGAGCGTCTGGTCGTCCGTCTGGTGACCCAGCCCCGGGGACGTAGCCTGGAAGCGGGACTCGAGTCCCTGTCCAAGCTCGCCGCGGCGCGCCGGGACCGGATGGTCGCCGTCGTCACCTCGGCGGTGCCGCTGTCGGACCGGCAGAAGCAGCGCCTCGGTGCCGTCCTGGCGAAGCTGTACGGCCGCGAGATGCACCTGAACCTGGACGTGGACCCCGCGGTCCTCGGCGGGATCACGGTGCGCGTCGGCGACGAGGTCATCGACGGTTCCATCGCGGAGCGCCTCGGCGAGGCGACCCGTCGACTGGCCGGCTGACGGCCGCGACCACAGCAGCACCAAGGCAGCACAGCAACACAGCATCACCAGCGGCCCGGTTGGGCCGTGCAGAGATTGCAGAAGATTCCTGGGGGTCGGCCCCCAGACCCCTTAAGAAACTTCGGGCCCAACAAGGAGAGCAGGGAACCCAGATGGCGGAGCTCACGATCCGGCCGGAGGAGATCCGGGACGCACTGGAGAACTTCGTCCAGTCGTACCAGCCGGACGCGGCCTCGCGCGAGGAGGTCGGCACGGTCAGCCTGGCCGGTGACGGCATCGCGAAGGTGGAGGGTCTTCCCTCCGCCATGGCGAACGAGCTGCTGAAGTTCGAGGACGGGACCCTCGGTCTCGCGCTGAACCTCGAAGAGCGCGAGATCGGTGCGATCGTCCTCGGCGAGTTCAGCGGCATCGAGGAGGGTCAGTCGGTGCAGCGCACCGGCGAGGTCCTCTCCGTCGGTGTCGGTGAGGGCTACCTGGGTCGCGTCGTCGACCCGCTCGGTAACCCGATCGACGGTCTCGGCGAGATCGCGACCGAGGGCCGCCGCGCCCTCGAACTGCAGGCCCCGGGCGTTATGGCCCGTAAGTCGGTGCACGAGCCGATGGAGACCGGCTACAAGGCCGTCGACGCCATGACGCCGGTCGGCCGTGGTCAGCGTCAGCTGATCATCGGTGACCGTCAGACCGGCAAGACCGCTCTGTGTGTCGACACGATCATCAACCAGCGCGACAACTGGCGCTCGGGCGACGTGAACAAGCAGGTCCGCTGCATCTACGTCGCCATCGGCCAGAAGGGCTCGACCATCGCGTCCGTTCGCGGCGCCCTGGAAGAGGCCGGCGCGCTCGAGTACACGACGATCGTCGCCGCCCCGGCGTCCGACCCGGCCGGCTTCAAGTACCTGGCGCCGTACACCGGTTCCGCCATCGGTCAGCACTGGATGTACCAGGGCAAGCACGTCCTGATCGTCTTCGACGACCTGTCGAAGCAGGCCGACGCCTACCGCGCCGTGTCGCTGCTGCTGCGCCGCCCGCCGGGCCGTGAGGCCTACCCGGGTGACGTCTTCTACCTGCACTCCCGTCTCCTCGAGCGCTGCGCGAAGCTCTCGGACGAGCTGGGCGCGGGCTCGATGACCGGTCTGCCGGTCGTCGAGACGAAGGCCAACGACGTCTCGGCGTTCATCCCGACCAACGTCATCTCCATCACCGACGGCCAGTGCTTCCTGGAGTCCGACCTGTTCAACGCCGGCCAGCGCCCGGCCCTGAACGTCGGTATCTCGGTCTCCCGTGTCGGTGGCTCCGCCCAGCACCCGGCCATGAAGCAGATCGCCGGCCGCCTCCGCGTGGACCTGGCCCAGTTCCGTGAGCTGGAGGCCTTCGCGGCCTTCGGTTCCGACCTGGACTCGGCCTCGAAGGCGCAGCTGGAGCGCGGTCAGCGCATGGTCGAGCTGCTCAAGCAGGCTCAGTACCAGCCGATGCCCACCGAGAACCAGGTCGTCTCCGTCTGGGCCGGTACCACCGGCAAGATGGACGACGTCCCGGTCGCCGACATCCGTCGCTTCGAGGCCGAGCTCCTGGCGTACCTGCGCCAGAACCACTCCGGTCTCATGACCTCCATCCGTGAGGGCAAGAAGATGTCGGACGACACCCTGACGGCCGTCGCCGACGCCATCGCGGAGTTCAAGCAGCAGTTCGAGACGTCTGACGGCAAGCTGCTGGGCGCGGACGCTCCCGCCGTCAACGTCTCGAAGTGACGACGGAAGGGACCTGACTCATGGGAGCGCAGCTCCGGGTCTACAAGCGTCGCATCAAATCCGTCACCGCGACGAAGAAGATCACCAAGGCGATGGAGATGATCGCCGCCTCGCGTGTCGTCAAGGCGCAGCGCAAGGTGCAGGCGTCGACTCCGTACGCGACCGAGCTCACGCGCGCGGTCACGGCGGTGGCCACGGGTGCGAACGACAAGCACCCGCTGACCACCGAGGCGGAGAACCCGAGCCGTGCCGCGGTCCTGCTCCTCTCGAGCGACCGCGGTCTGGCCGGTGCCTTCAACTCCAACGCCATCAAGGCGGCGGAGCAGCTCATCAAGAAGCTGGAGGGCGAGGGCCGCACGGTCGACATCTATGTCGTCGGCCGCCGCGGTGTGTCGCACTTCAACTTCCGTGAGCGGAAGCTGACCGACACGTGGACCGGCTTCACGGACGAGCCCACGTACGCGGACGCCAAGAAGATCGCGGCACCGCTGATCGAGGCGATCGAGAAGGACACGGCCGAGGGTGGTGTGGACGAGCTCCACATCGTCTACACCGAGTTCGTCTCGATGATGACCCAGACGGCGGTCGAGGCCCGGCTGCTGCCCCTCAGCCTCGACGAGGTGGCGAAGGAGGCCGGCGAGCCGGACACCCTCCGTCCGCTGTACGACTTCGAGCCGTCGGCGGAGGACGTCCTCGACGCCCTCCTGCCGCGCTACGTCGAGAGCCGGATCTACAACGCGCTGCTCCAGTCGGCTGCCTCCAAGCACGCCGCCACGCGCCGCGCGATGAAGTCGGCCACCGACAACGCGGGAGACTTGATCAACAACCTCTCCCGACTTGCCAACGCGGCCCGACAGGCCGAAATCACCCAGGAAATCAGCGAGATCGTCGGTGGCACCGCAGCCCTGGCCGACGCGACCGCGGGGAGTGACAAGTAATGACGACCACTGTTGAGACGGCCGCCGCCACGGGCCGCGTCGCCCGGGTCATCGGCCCGGTCGTCGACGTGGAGTTCCCCGTCGACGCGATGCCGGAGATCTACAACGCCCTGCACGTGCAGGTCGCCGACCCGGCCGAGGAGGGCGCGCTCAAGACGCTGACCCTCGAGGTCGCGCAGCACCTCGGTGACGGCATCGTCCGCACCATCTCGATGCAGCCCACCGACGGTCTGGTCCGCCAGGCCCCCGTGGTCGACACCGGCGACGGCATCACGGTGCCCGTCGGCGACGTCACCAAGGGTCGCGTGTTCAACACGCTGGGCCAGATCCTGAACGAGCCCGAGGCGGAGTCGGAGGTCAGCGAGCGCTGGTCCATCCACCGCAAGGCCCCGGCGTTCGACCAGCTCGAGTCGAAGACCGAGATGTTCGAGACCGGCCTGAAGGTCGTCGACCTTCTCACCCCGTACGTCAAGGGTGGAAAGATCGGTCTGTTCGGTGGTGCCGGTGTCGGCAAGACCGTTCTGATCCAGGAAATGATCATGCGTGTGGCGAAGCTGCACGAGGGTGTTTCCGTCTTCGCCGGCGTGGGTGAGCGCACCCGTGAGGGCAACGACCTCATCCACGAGATGGCCGACTCCGGCGTTCTGGACAAGACCGCCCTGGTCTTCGGCCAGATGGACGAGCCCCCGGGCACCCGTCTCCGTGTCGCCCTCGCCGGTCTGACCATGGCGGAGTACTTCCGCGATGTGCAGAAGCAGGACGTGCTGTTCTTCATCGACAACATCTTCCGCTTCACGCAGGCCGGTTCCGAGGTCTCGACCCTGCTCGGCCGCATGCCCTCCGCGGTGGGTTACCAGCCGAACCTGGCCGACGAGATGGGTCTCCTCCAGGAGCGCATCACCTCGACCCGTGGTCACTCGATCACCTCGATGCAGGCGATCTACGTCCCCGCCGACGACCTCACCGACCCGGCGCCGGCGACCACCTTCGCCCACCTCGACGCGACGACGGTTCTCTCCCGTCCGATCTCCGAGAAGGGCATCTACCCGGCCGTGGACCCGCTGGACTCCACGTCCCGGATCCTGGACCCGCGCTACATCGCGCAGGACCACTACGACGCCGCCACGCGCGTCAAGGGAATCCTGCAGAAGTACAAGGACCTCCAGGACATCATCGCGATCCTCGGTATCGACGAGCTGAGCGAGGAGGACAAGATCACCGTCCACCGCGCCCGCCGTGTCGAGCGATTCCTGTCCCAGAACACCCACGCGGCGAAGCAGTTCACCGGCGTGGACGGTTCGGACGTTCCGCTCGACGAGTCGATCGCCGCGTTCAACGCGATCTGCGACGGTGAGTTCGACCACTTCCCGGAGCAGGCGTTCTTCATGTGCGGTGGCCTTGAGGACCTCAAGAACAACGCCAAGGAGCTCGGCGTCTCCTGAGCCCCGTGCTCACCGAGGGGGACGGGATCCGTCCCGTCCCCCTCTCCACGCCCCCTAGAATTGACCCCAACACCCGGCACGACCGCCGGGTGGTGACCCGAGGAGCCACCCTTGGCTGCTGAGCTGCACGTCGAGCTGGTCGCCGCGGACCGGAGTGTCTGGTCCGGCGAGGCCACCCTGGTCATCGCGCGTACCACCTCCGGCGACATCGGCGTCATGCCCGGCCACCAGCCGCTGCTCGGTGTGCTGGAGTCGGGCCCGGTGACCATCCGTACGAGCGAGGGCGCGACCGTCGTCGCCGCCGTCCACGGAGGATTCATCTCGTTCGCCGACGACAAGCTGTCTCTGCTCGCGGAGATCTGCGAGCTGGCGGACGAGATCGACGCCCAGCGCGCCGAGCGCGCGCTGGAGCGTGCGAAGACGGACTCCGACGCCGCCGCCGAGCGGCGCGCCGAGGTCCGGCTGCGCGCGGTATCGGTCCGCTAGCGGACCGCACCGAGCAGGAGTGCCCTCAGCCGCGGCACGATCCGGAATTTTCCGGACCGTGTCGCGGCTGAGGCGATGCAGATGCAGGTTGTATTCGGTTCTGCCGGCCGTGCCGGCCACGGGACGCAGCGAGGAGGTCGGTGAAGATGTTCCTCGCTCTGCTCGTGTGCGGCATCGTCGTCGCACTGGTGGTGATCGGGCTCTTCGTCTTCGGCACGCGCCGGAGACTGATCCAGCGCGCCGGCGGCACGTTCGACTGTTCGCTGCGCTGGGACGTCCCCGACGAGCCGGATCCGACCGGCAAGGGCTGGGTGTACGGGGTCGCCCGCTACAGCGGTGACGAGATCGCCTGGTTCCGTGTCTTCTCGTACTCGCCCCGCCCGCGCCGCGTCCTGGAGCGCTCGTCCATCGTGGCCCTGGAGCGCCGGATGCCGGAGGGCGAGGAGGAGCTCGCGCTGCTCTCCGACTCCGTGATCCAGCCCTGTATGTACGAGGGCGTCCGCATGGAGCTCGCGATGAGCGAGGACGCCCGGACGGGTTTCATGGCCTGGCTGGAGGCGGCGCCTCCCGGGCAGAGGGTGAATGTCGCCTGAGGCATGAAGAAGCGGGGACGGCGTGCTGCGCCGTCCCCGCTTCGGCTTTCCCGGCCTAGCTCAGGCCGGTGTTGATGGCGCCGACCAGCTCGCCGTTGCTGGTGTCACCGCTGAACTCCCAGAAGAACGCGCCGCCGAGGCCCTGGTTCTTGGCCCAGCTCATCTTCGCGTTCACGGTGGCGGGGGTGTCGTAGCTCCACCAGTTGGTGCCGCAGTAGGCGTACGCGGTGCCCGCGACGGTGCCGGTGGCCGGGCAGGAGTTCTTGAGGACCTTGTAGTCCTCGATGCCCTGCTCGTACGTGCCCTGCGCGGGGCCGGTGGCCGTGCCGCCGGGGGCGGCCTGGGTGACGCCGGTCCAGCCGCGGCCGTAGAAGCCGATGCCGAGCAGCAGCTTGTTGGCGGGGACGCCCTTGGCCTTGTACTTGGCGATGGCCTCGGCCGAGTTGAAGCCCTGCTGAGGGATGCCGGCGTACGAGGTGAGCGGGGAGTGCGGGGCCGTCGGGCCCTTCGCCGCCCAGGCGCCGAAGAAGTCGTACGTCATGACGTTGAACCAGTTCATGTACGGCGCGGCGCCCGCGTAGTCGGCGGCGTCGATCTTGCCGCCGTCGGAGGCGTCGGCCGTGACGGCCGCGGTGACCAGGGCGTTGGCGCCGAACTTGGCGCGCATGGCCTGGATCATGGTCTTGAAGGAGGCCGCGCCGCTGGTGTCGCAGGACAGACCGCAGGCGTTGGGGTACTCCCAGTCCAGGTCGATGCCGTCGAAGACGTCGGCCCAGCGCGGGTCCTCGACCAGGTCGTAGCAGGACTGGGCGAAGGCGGTCGGGTTCTGCAGGGCCTGGCCGAAGCCGCCGGACCAGGTCCAGCCGCCGAAGGACCAGATGACCTTGATGTTCGGGTAGAGCTTCTTCAGCTTGCGCAGCTGGTTGAAGTTGCCGCGCAGCGGCTGGTCCCAGGTGTCGGCGACGCCGTCGACGGACTGGTCGGCGGTGTAGGCCTTGTCGTAGTCGGCGTAGGAGTCGCCGATGGCGCACTTGCCGCCGGTGACGTTGCCGAAGGCGTAGTTGATGTGGGTGATCTTGGACGCGGAGCCCGAGGTCACGATGTTCTTCACGTGGTAGTTGCGGCCGTAGACGCCCCAGTTGGTGAAGTAGCCCATCTTCACGGCGTTCGGGAGGGGCTGGCCGCCGCCTCCGCCGGTGGTGTGGACGGCGACCGGGCCGGCGGCGGGTCCGGTCTGGTCGATGGTGTCGCGGGCGACGACGGTGTACGAGTAGTCGGTGCCGGCGGTGAGGCCGCTGTCCGTGAAGGTGAGGCCGGTGGTGGTGGTCACCTTGGTGCCGTCGCGCAGGACGTCGTAGTTCTTGACGCCCTTGTCGTCGGTGGCCGCGGTCCAAGTGAGCTTGGCCGAGGTGTCGGTGATGTTCGAGGCGACCGGGGTGCCGGGGGCCGAGGGCGGGTTGTCGCCCGGCACGGTGGTGCCGTCGCAGGAAGCGCCGTTGACCTTGCAGCCGGTGGGCGCGCCGGGGCCCGCGCCGTTGTAGCCGAAGGAGACGGAGGCGCCGGGGGCGAGGGTGCCGTTCCAGCCGACGTTCTTGGCGGTCCAGTGGGTGCCGGAGCTGGTGACGGTGGCGTCCCAGGCGGAGGTGACGGAGGTGCCGGCGGGGTAGTCCCACTCGACGGCCCAGGAGCTGATGGTGGTGGTGCCGGTGTTCTTGATGGTCCAGTTGGCGCCGAAGCCGGTGCCCCAGTCCTGGGTCTTGATGTAGGTCGCGGTGGCCGAGGTGGCGGCCTCGGCGGGGGAGGCGAGGCCGACCAGGGCGGCCAGGGGCAGGATCAGGGCGGTCAGTCCGGCGGCGGTCCGCTTTCTGAACCCTGCTCTGCGCGTCGGTGCTTGAGTGCTCAACGGTGCTCCTCAAGTTGCGGACGGACAAGGTGGGGGTGGTCCGTGGAGATGCGCGCGCCCCGCGAGCGTAGAAAGGTCTGTACCAACCGTCAAGAGGTCCAGACCATCGTCGGCAAAGTTCTCCTAAACCCCCAACTCCTGTGCCAGAACCGCCGCTTGGACCCGGCTCCGCAGCCCCAGCTTGCCCAGCACCTTGCTCACGTGCGTCTTCGCCGTCGCCTCCGCCATGTCCAGACGCACCGCGATCTCCGCGTTCGACAGACCCAGGCCGAGCGCCGACAGCACCTCCCGCTCCCGGGGCGTCAGCACCTCCAGTACGGCGGGATCCACTGCCGGACGCCTCGGGGCCGCGAACTCCGCGATCAGCCGCCGCGTCACCGCCGGGGCGATCAGGCCCTCGCCGCGCCCCACCGTCCGCACCGCGGTGATCAGCTCCTTCGCGTCCGCGTTCTTCAGCAGGAAACCGGAGGCCCCGGCCCGCAGCGCCCCGAAGACGTACTCGTCCAGGTCGAAGGTCGTCAGGACGAGGACGTCGGCGAGGCCCTCCGCGACGACGATCCCGGTCGCCGTCACCCCGTCCATCCGGGGCATCTGCACATCCATCAGGACCAGGTCCGGGCGCAGTTCGCGCGCCAGCTCCACCGCCCGCTCGCCGTCCGGCGCCTCGCCGACCACCTCGATGTCCGGCGCGCTCCCCAGGATCAGCACGAGCCCCGCCCGTACCGCCGACTGGTCCTCGGCCACGACCACCCGGATCGTCATGCGTTTCCCGCCTTCTCGTCCGCGGGCAGGACCGCCCGCACCTGCCAGACCGCCCCCGAGGCCGCCGCCCGGAACTCCCCGCCGAGCAGCTCCGTCCGCTCCCGCATCCCCACCAGACCCGATCCCGTCCCGGGCGCCGACGGCCCGGACCGCTTCCCGTACGGCGAGTCGACGGCCACGGTCAGGACCCCGTCGCCGAGGCCGACCCGTACGGTGACCGTACCGGGGGAGGCGTGCTTGACCGCATTCGTCAGGGACTCCTGGACGATCCGGTACGCCGCCAGCTCCACGGGCGCCGGCAGGGCGGTCCCGCCCGCGGGCCGGGAGTCCTGGAGGACGAACTCCAGGCCGCCGGACGCGCCGTTCGCACGGGCCCGGGCGAGCAGACCGTCCAGCGCGTCGAGGCTCGGCACCGCCCCCGGCTCCGCGTCCCCGCCGCTGTCCCGCAGCAGCCCGATCAGCCGCCGCATCTCGGCGAGACCCGCCACGCTGTTCTCCCGGATCACCGTCAACGCCTGCCGGGTGGTGGCCGGTTCGTCGAGGGAGAGCGCGGCCGTGGAGTGGATCGCGATCGCCGAGAGGTGGTTCGCCACCACGTCGTGCAGCTCGCGCGCCATCCGCGCCCGCTCGGCCACGACCGCCTGCGCCCGGTCCATCTCGGCGAGCAGCGCGGTCTGTTCGGCCCGAAGCCGGGCGGCGTCGGCCGCCTCGCGGTGGTTGCGGACGATCGCGCCGGTGATCGCGGGGAGGAAGGAGATCATGCCGGTGATGACGCCGACGAGCAGCGCGTACGCGTTCTCCCACCAGACCAGGAAGCCGATCGTCACCCCGATCGTGACGAGCCCGGTGGTGTAGGGGACGCGGCGGGCGTGGGCGGTCGGCCCGTACACGACGGCCGCGTAGACGACGTCCGTGAACATCAGGACGGTGGCCAGGCTCCCGTACGTGAACTGGTCCGCGACGATCGCGAGCGTGCCGACGCCCAGCGCGGCCCTGGGCGCCGTCCGGCGCACCGCCTCGCAGCCGGACATCACCACGAGCGGCACCAGGGCCGCCCAGCGCTCGGTGAACAGCCGGTCCACCTGGGTGTGCAGCCCGAACCACCACAGGATCAGGCCGCCGACGAGTCCGGCGGCGGCGATGAACAGGTCGACGCGGTGCGGGCGGGGGAGTGTCACGTACTCATCCAACATGCCGCACCGGGCCGGGACCTCCTCGCCCGGGCCGATCCGTCCCTCCGCCGAACGATGTAGACGCACTTCGTCACCGGCGACGACGAACCGGGCCCGGTGCCACGGGACGCTGAAGGGGCACCGAAAGGGGAACCGCCGTGATCGTCACGCTGATCGTCGTCTGCGAGGTCGGCTTCTGGGTCCTGCTGGCCGCCGGCCTCGCCACCCGCTACCTCCTGAAGAAGCCCCGGGCGGGCATGGCGCTGCTGCTGTGCGAACCGCTCCTGGAGCTGGTCCTCCTCGTCGTCACCGCGATCGACCTCAAGAACGGCGCAGAGCCCGGCTGGGAGCACGGCCTCGCCGCGCTGTACCTCGGCTACACCGCCGGCCACGGCCACCGCACCGTGAAGTGGCTCGACGGCCACGCCGCCCACCGCCTGGGCGGCGCGCCGCCGCCCCCGAAGCCCCCGAGGTACGGCATGGCGCGCGCCCGCCACGAGGGCCGGATCTGGCTGGGCACGCTGATCGGCGGCGCCGTCGCCACCGTCCTGCTGCTCCTCGCGATCTGGTACGTCGGCGACGACGGGAACACCGACAGCCTGTGGAGCTGGATGTTCGCCGCATGGCGGGCGGTCGGCATCCACGGCCTGATCGCGCTCAGCTACCTGATCTGGCGGAAGAAGGACCCGGACGCCGGGTCAGCGGTCGCCGCCGGGGACCCGGAGCACGTCCCCGACCTCCTTGTTCGCGGTGCGGGCAAGGATGCCGCATCCCCCGGGGGCGACCCCCGGACCCCCGGGCAAGGGCATGCCCGGCATCCGGCCTAGCGGTCTCCGCCGGGCACCCAGAGCACATCTCCGACCTCCTTGTTGGCCGTCCTGGCCAGGATGAACAGAAGGTCGGACAGCCGGTTGAGGTACGTGGCCGTCAGGGCGTTCATCGTCTCGCCGTGCACCTCCAGGGCCGCCCAGGTGGAGCGTTCCGCCCGCCGGACCACCGTGCAGGCCTGGTGCAGCAGGGCCGCACCGGGCGTGCCGCCCGGCAGGATGAAGGAGCGCAGCTTGTCGAGCCGCTCCAGGAAGCGGTCGCAGTCGGCCTCCAGCTTGTCGACGTAGCCCTGCTCGACGCGCAGCGGCGGGTACTCGGGGTTCTCCACCACCGGCGTGCAGAGGTCGGCGCCCACGTCGAAGAGGTCGTTCTGGATGCGGGTGAGGACCTTCACGAGCTCCTCGTCCAGCTGCCCGAGGGCGATGGCCGTCCCGATGGCGGCGTTGGCCTCGTTGGCGTCGGCGTAGGCCGAGATCCGCAGATCGGTCTTGGCGGTCCGGCTCATGTCGCCGAGCGCCGTGGTGCCCTTGTCGCCGGTACGGGTGTAGATGCGCGTCAGATTGACCATGGGTCCAGCCTAGTTACGCGCCGGCCCTCCGGAACGAGCGTGTGCCGACCGTCACGGCGAGCGCCGTCAGCGCGAGGGCGACCAGCACCCCGTACAGCACCGTCGGTGTCGTGTAGTGGCCGATGTACGCCTCCCGGACCGCGTCCACCAGATAGCGGAACGGCATGAGGTGCGAGACCACGTCGAGCCAGCCGGGGGCGAGGGCCATCGGCAGCATCAGGCCCGAGAGCAGCATCGCCGGCATGGCGAGCGTGTTGATCGCGGGGCCGAACTCCTGCGGGGTGCGCAGCTTCAGGGCCAGTGCGTACGAGAGGGAGGCGAGCGCGGCGGAGAGCAGGGCGACGAAGCCGAAGCCGAGGAGGATTCCGGGGAGCGGCGCCCGCAGGCCCATCGGGATCGCCACCAGGACGAGCAGGACCGCCTGGAGGACGAAGAGCGCGGCGTCCCGCAGGACCCGGCCGAGGAGCAGGGCGAGCCGGCTGACCGGGGTGACCCGCATCCGGTCGAACACGCCCCAGCCCTTCTCCATGATGAGCGAGAAACCGGCGAACGAGGCGCCGAAGAGGCCGAGCTGGAGCAGCAGGCCGGGGACGAGGATCTGCCAGGAGTCGCCCTCGCGGCCCAGCGGGAGGCCGGTGAGCAGCGGCCCGAAGAAGAAGAGGTAGAGCAGCGGCATCAGGGTGCCGAAGAAGATCTGGAACGGGGAGCGCAGGGTCTGGCGGGCGTAGCGCCCGAAGAGCAGCGCGGTGTCGCGGAACAGCATCACGGGTCTCCTAGACCGCTACGGGGGTGGTGTCGACGGGGGCGGGGCCGCGGCCGGTGACGGCGAGGAAGGCCTCCTGGAGGGTGGTCACGCCGTGCGCGGCCTTGAGGCCGGCGGGGGTGTCCTCGGTGACGACCGTCCCCTTGTCGACGATGACGAGCCGGTCGGCGAGCGCGTCGGCCTCGTCGAGGTAGTGGGTGGTGAGGACGACGGTGGTGCCGTGCTCGTCGCGCAGGCGCCGCACCAGCGCCCACAGGTCGGCGCGGCTGCCGGGGTCGAGGCCGGTCGTCGGCTCGTCGAGGAAGAGGACCTCGGGGCGGTGGGTGAGGCCCATCGCGAGGTCGAGCCGGCGGCGCTGGCCGCCGGAGAGCGCCGGGGTCCTCCGGTCGAGGAGCTCGGTGAGGCCGAGGTCGGCGGCGAGCTCCCCGGCGCGGGCCGCGGCGGTCGTCCGGTCCAGGCCGTAGAGCCTGCCCTGCGTGACGAGTTCGGAGCGGACGGTCTCCTGCGGGTCGAGGCCGCCGGACTGGGCGACGTACCCGATGCGTCGGCGGACGGCGGCGGGGTCCCTGACGAGGTCGTGGCCGGCGACGGTGGCGGCGCCGGCGGTGGGCGGCAGGAGCGTCGTGAGCATCTGGAGGGTGGTGGTCTTGCCGGCGCCGTTGGGGCCGAGGAGTCCGAGGATCTCGCCGGGGCGGACGGTGAGGTCGATCCCGCGGACGGCCTCCACGGGGCCGGTCTTCGTCGCGAAGGTCCGGGCGAGCCCGGCCGTGCTGATGATGGGCATGGCGACTACAAAAACAGAGTCACTGAAATTTTGCAACGCCTCCAAAATTTCAGGGCACCTAGGATGACGGCATGGCTGAAGGGCTCAGGGAGCGCAAGAAGCGCCAGACGAAACAGCGGATCTCGGACATCGCGACCGGACTCTTCCTGGAGCGCGGCTTCCAGGCCGTGACGGTGGCGGAGATCGCGGAGGCCGCCGACGTCTCCGTCAACACCGTCTACAACTACTTCCCGGCCAAGGAGGACCTCTTCCTCGACCGGATGGAGGGCGTCACCCACCGCCTCGCCCGGATGATCCGCGGCCGCGACGCGGGGGAGTCGGCCGCCGAGGCCGTGCTCCGCGAGATCCGCGGCCACGTCACCGCCGTCTCGCCCGCGTACGGACTGATGGACGGCTACGCCGACTTCATGCGGGTGATCGACGAGGCCCCCACCCTCCAGGCCCGGCTCATGGTCCTCCAGCAGGAGGTCCGCCGGACCACCGTCGACGCCCTGCGCGAGGAGGCCGGTGCCGGACCCGAGGACCCGATGCCCCTGCTCGTCGGCGGCCAGATCGCCTGGATCCAGAGCACCGTCGTCGAGTTCGTCTCCGAGCGGATGACCGCGGGCGGCAGGGCGGGCGAGGTCTCCCGCGAGGCCCTCGCCCTCCTCGACGAGATCGAGCAGCTGCTGAGCGAGGAGGTCCTGGCGTACGCGGTGCGCGAGGGCTGAGGGGTGTCGTGAGTGTGACGTCCGTCAAAGAGGGCGTGACGCGCATTACTTAGCGGTCACATGGGGCCCCGCGACCGCTAATCTCCGCCGGAGAGCCAGAAGTGAACAGGTGTAGAGGGGTGGAAGATCGTGGCCAGGAAGCTCGCCGTCATCGGGGCCGGACTCATGGGATCCGGCATCGCACAGGTCTCGGCACAGGCGGGCTGGGACGTCGTCCTGCGTGACGTCACCGACGCCGCCCTGACCCGCGGCACCGACGGCATCAAGGCCTCGTACGACAAGTTCGTCGCCAAGGGCAGGCTCGCCGCCGAGGACGCCGAGGCCGCGCTCGGCCGGATCACCGCCACCACCGAGCTCGACGCCGTCGCCGACGCGGACGTCGTCGTCGAGGCCGTCTTCGAGAACCTCGACGTCAAGCACGAGATCTTCCGCTCGCTCGACAAGATCGTCAAGGACGGCGCCGTCCTCGCCTCCAACACCTCCGCGATCCCGATCACCAAGATCGCCGCGGTCACCGGGCGCCCCGAGGCCGTCGTCGGCGTCCACTTCTTCTCGCCGGTCCCGATGATGCAGCTCGTCGAGCTGGTCCGCGGCTACAAGACGAGCGACGAGACCCTCGCCACCGCCCGCGCGTTCGCCGAGTCCGTCGGCAAGACCTGCATCGTCGTCAACCGCGACGTCGCCGGCTTCGTCACCACCCGCCTCATCTCGGCCCTCGTCGTCGAGGCCGCCAAGCTCCACGAGTCGGGCGTCGCCACCGCCGAGGACATCGACATCGCCTGCAAGCTCGGCTTCGGCCACGCCATGGGCCCGCTCGCCACCGCCGACCTCACCGGCATCGACATCCTGGTGAACGCCGCCAACAACATCTACACCGAGTCCCAGGACGAGAAGTTCGCGCCGCCGGAGCTGATGCGCCGGATGGTGGACGCGGGTGACATCGGCCGCAAGAGCGGGCAGGGCTTCTACAAGTACTGATCCCGACCCACCACCCCGCCCTCACTCCACGGGGTGAATTTCGGTATCGGTTCGCTGACAAGGCGCAACGTATCTGCCGGTGCGGCAGTCAGTTGTTGCGAAGACGGAGCACTCTCGGGGAGCGCATATGCACATCAGGGGCGACCACGTCGAGCTGGTCGTCGGGGGCCGCCTCGACGTCCGCAGCGCGGCGGACGCCCGCACGGTCCTGCACTCGGCCGTCGACGACGGAGTCGGCGACCTGGTGCTCGACCTGACCGGCCTCGACTCCTGGGACGCCACCGGACTCGGCGTCATCATGGGCGCCCACCGGAGGGCCGGCCGCTGCGGCCGGCGCCTCGTCCTGCGGGGGGTGCCGCCCCAGATGCAGCGGCTCCTCGTCGCCACCCGGCTGCACCGCATCCTCGCCATCGAGGGCGGCCTCGCCCTGGAGTCCCTGCCCCGCGTGTGACCCCCGGGACGCCCGTCGGGTGTGAAGCAGCTGTGTGAAACAGGCGTCACGCTCAATCCTCACAAGACCGTGACGTCTTGGTCTCGGGAGCACCCCGACTGTTCCCGAGCCCCTGAGCACGGTCTAGGGTTCGGTCGCCCGCACCATGACGGCCCCGCCTGCACATGGACGGAACCACCGGCGGGCACCGGAACCGCTTCTTGGGGGCTTGCACCATGGACCCGATCAACCCTGGGTCGGAGGAGTACGGTCACGACACCGAGGGCGAGGAGACCCGCCAGGGCCGTGGCGTGCCCGCGCCGGCGCCCGCCCAGACGCCCGCACGCGCCCGCGTCGTCCGGCTCGTCTCCGGCGGACTGCTCCTCACCGTCAACCCCGTCGACGGCAGCGAGATCGAACCCTGCCCGCCCGGCCGGGAACCGGCGGCCCCCCGCCCCCGCACCCCCGAGGAACGCGCCGAGGCCGCCCGCGCCGCCGCCCCGCCCGTCCCGCCGGGCCCCGCCGCGCCCGAGCTGCCCCTCCTCGAACGCCAGGAGGAACGCGAACGGCTCACCGGCATCCTCCGCTCCGGCCGCTGCGCCCGCCTCGTCGGCGCCCCCGGCTCCGGCCGCACCACCCTCCTCGACGCCGTCGCCGCCGACTGCGCCGGCCTCGCCCCCGACGGCGTCGTCCGCCTCTCCGGCCACCACCGCACCCCCACCGAACTCCTCCACGAACTCTTCACCGCCGTCCGGTACGCCCCCGACCACCGCCCCGACCGGGCCGGCCTCCTCGCCCTGCTCGGCGACGTCGGCGCCGTGGTCGTCGTCGACGACCTGGAGTTCGGCGGCGCCGCCCTCGACGAACTCCTCGCCGCCGCCCCCGAGTGCGCCTTCCTCCTCGCCGCGGCCCCCGACGCGCCCGCCCCCTCCGCCGACGCCCCCGTCGAGGAGGTCCTCCTCGCCGGCCTCGGCCGCGCCGCCGCCCTGGAGCTCCTGACGAGCGCCGTCGGCCGCACCCTCACCGAGGAGGAGGCCAACTGGGCCGGCGACCTCTGGTTCGAGTCCGAAGGCCTCCCGCTCCGCTTCGTCCAGGCCGGCGCCCTGCTCCGGCAGCGCGACAAGCTGCGCGTCACCCCCGCCGAGTTCGACGCCTTCGGCGCCCTCGAAGAGGCCTTCGGCCCCACCGACCCCGCCGCGGCGGCGGCCGCCGCTGCCGCCGCCTTCGACGGCGTCGAGGACCCCGACATCGAGCTCCGCGACATACCGCTGCCCAGCCTCGGCGAGGGCGCCGCCCCCGCCGCCCTCCTCGCCTCCCGCCTCAGCCGCTCCGCCCAGACCGCCCTGCGCTTCGCCGTCGCCCTCGGCGGCGAGGTCCCCCACCAGGCCCACCTCCCGGCCCTCGTCGGCGACACCCACGCCGACGCCGCCCTCGGCGAGCTCGTGGCCTGCGGACTGCTCTCCCCGACCGGCCCCCGCTACCGCCTCGCCGCCGGAGTCCTCACCCAGCTCCTCGCCCACGGGTACGAGCGCGAGGCCGTCGAGCGCGCCCACACCGCCGCCCAGCACTACGCCTGGTGGGCGTCCCACCCCTCCGTCACCCCCGAGCGGGCCGCCGCCGAGGCCGACGCCCTGCTCGCCGCCCTCACCGTGCTGATCCCCGGCAGCGGCGACACCGCCGCCGAACACCGCGCCACCGCCGTCCTCCTCGCCCGCGCCGCCGCGCCCGCCTTCGCCGCCGGACTGCACTGGGGCGCCTGGGAGCGCGCCCTGCGTGCCGGACAGGAAGCCGCCCGGCTCACCGGCGAGGTCGCCGAGGAGGCCTACTTCCACCACGAGCTCGGCGTCCTCGCGATCTGCGCCGGAAACCTGGAGCGCGCCCGCGCCGAGCTGGAGGCCTCCATCGCCATGCGCGGGGTGCTCGCCGACAAGCGCGGCACCGTCGCGGGGCGCCGGGCACTCGCCCTCGTCGCCGACCTCTCCGGGGAGCACGCGGCCGCCGTGGAGCCCCTCTCCCCGCCGCGCGGAACCCCCGCCCTGCGCGGCCCGGCCGCCCGCCCCGCCCCCGTACCGGAGCCCGTCACGGCCCCGCTGCCCGGCGGACCCTTCCGGAGCCCGGCGGCGGCCCCGGCGACGGCCCCCGTCCCCGCGTTCCCCGGCTTCGCCGACGAGGGCCCGACGCTCCTCGCCCGCCCCGACACCGAGGAGGGCGGGGCCCGCCGCCCCGGCCTCAAGGGCGGCATCCTCAGCGGCGCCCGCCGCAACCTCGTCGCCGTCGGCGCCGGCGCGCTGCTCGTCGCCGTCCTCGGCACCGTCGTGACCCTCGGCGCCACCTCCGGCGACGGCACGGACCCCGCGAACAACCGCGTCACCTCCGACAGCACCGCGAGCGAGAGCGGCACCGGCGACGGCCTCGACGGCGAGGAGCCGCCGGCCGACGGCGGGACCGCCCCGGCCGAGACCGGGGAGGCCACCCACTCGGACTCCCCGAGCCCCTCGGGCTCCGGGAGCGCCTCGGCGTCCTCGTCCACGGACCCGTCCGCCTCCGGCTCCCCCTCGCCCTCGGACAGCCCGTCGGCGACGACCTCGCCCAGCGGGACGACGCGGCCCACCGGGGGAGCGACGACGACGGCCCCCACCGCGACGGGCGGCCCGAGGCCGACGAGGACGACCTCGCCCAAGCCCACCACCACGCCGTCGAAGCCGCCGACGACCACCCCCGACCCGCCGACGCCGACGACCGAGCCGCCCACGACGCCCCCGACGACGACCGAGCCGCCGTCGTCGGGCGCGACGACGACCCTCGGCGCCCCCTCCGCCTCCGAGACCTCCACCGCCTCGGAGACGCCGGCCTGACCCGTACGGGAGACGACGACGGCCCCGGGCGCGCTCATCGCACCCGGGGCCGTCGTCCGTGGGACAGGTCTCAGAACAGCCGCAGCTTGTCGTCCTCGATGCCGCGCAGCGCGTCGTAGTCGAGGACGACGCAGCCGATCCCGCGGTCCGTCGCGAGGACCCGCGCCTGCGGCTTGATCTCCTGGGCCGCGAAGACGCCCTTCACCGGCGCCAGGTGCGGGTCGCGGTTGAGCAGCTCCAGGTAGCGGGTCAGCTGCTCGACGCCGTCGATCTCGCCGCGCCGCTTGATCTCCACCGCGACCGTCCCGCCGTCGGAGTCCCGGCACAGGATGTCCACGGGACCGATCGCGGTCGGGTACTCGCGGCGGATCAGGGTGTAGCCCTCGCCGAGGGTCTCGATCCGGTCGGCGAGCAGCTCCTGGAGGTGCGCCTCGACGCCGTCCTTGATGAGACCGGGGTCCACGCCCAGTTCGTGCGAGGAGTCGTGGAGGATCTCCTCCATCGTGATGATCAGTTTCTCGCCCGCTTTGTTGATCACGGTCCAGATGCCCGCCTCACCGTCGACGCCCTCCTTGAGCGTGCACGGCGGGGACATCCAGTTGAGCGGTTTGTACGCGCGGTCGTCCGCGTGGATGGAGACGCTGCCGTCTGCCTTGACCAGGATCAGACGGGGAGCGGAGGGCAGGTGGGCCGTGAGCCGGCCCGCGTAGTCCACGGAGCAACGGGCGATGACGAGACGCATGGTCGGCAACGCTACAAGACAGGCCCTCTTCCGCGCGATTCGGGCATCACCCGGGCATCGGGCGGGTACGGTCCGAGCGGCTTCCGGGATGCGCCGGAGCGCGGTCATGAGCCGAACACCCGTCGGTTATCAGCCGGTTGTGTGCCCATTCTTCTGGTGTCGCCCGGACTGCGCGCTTACCGTGGAAGCTGGAGGTCGTCGTCCGTGCACTCTGCGTGGCGCACGGCCGGCCCTCGGCCCTGCCCGCAAGACCCCGTCCGCGGGGTCGCGAGAGGAGAACCCATGTCGCTCGACGTCTCACCGGCACTGTTGGAACAGGCCGAGCGAGGCGAGGTCGACGAAGCCGACTTCGTCGACTGCGTCCGGACCTCCCTGCCCTACGCATGGGAGATGATCAGTTCTCTGGTGGCACAGCTGAAGGTCGACGGCGGAGAGTTCGCCGACAACCAGACGCCGCCGTCGAACGAGCAGGAACGTGGTCAACTGCTGCGCGCGCTCGCGAGCGATGCCATTCGCGGTGCGCTGCAGCGGCACTTCGGGGTGCGTCTCGCCTTCCAGAACTGCCACCGCGTGGCGGTCTTCCCGCTGGACCCGGCGGTGGACGAGCGGCTCGCCCGCTTCACGTCCATCCGGGGGCAGCTGCTGAACCAGTCGCCGGAACTGCGCGACTGCTGAGACATGGTGCTGCCGCTCGACACCGCGGGAGAACGCGACCGATGCGAGCCGACGCGCATCGCCGCCGACCGGCGCGGGAGCGGCAGCACAGTCCCGGACGTGGCCGCTCTCACACCAGGAGCGGCAGGACCTCCGCGCCCAGGCGCCGGACGTTCTCCTCGGTCGCCGCGAGGTCGCCCGAGCCCTCCGCGAGCAGGGCGAAGCGCGTGATGCCCGTACGCTCCGCCGTCGCCGCGAGCCGGTCCGCCGCCTGCCGGGGCGTGCCCACCGGGTGCAGCCCGCACAGCAGCTCCGTGTACGCGACGGGGTCCCGCATCACCCGGTGCCGGCCGTCCACCGTCACGTGCGCGTCGAGCCCCTGTTTCAGCCAGCCCGGCATCGCCTTCACCAGCGCCTCCGCCGCGTCCGCCCCCCGGTCCGCCAGCTGGGCCACCCCCGCCGAGACGTGCTGCGCCCCGGTCCGCGCGATCTCGTCCGGGTCCCGCCCGGCCTCCCGCGCGCACCGGTTCCAGGCCGCGACCATCTCGGCCTTGTCCTCGTCGCCGCAGTGCATGCCGAGCAGCATCGGCAGTCCGCGCTCCGCCGCGAGCCGCACGCTCTTCGGCGAGGTGCAGGCCACGACCACCTCGGGGGAGGCGGGGCCGTCGATCAGCTCGTCGGGGCGGGGCACCACGGGCACCTCGCGGAAGGCGATCCGCTCCCCGTCGGCGCCGACACGCGGCTCGGTGAGCCAGCGCAGCAGCAGGTCGAGCGAGTCCGGGAACCCCTTCTCGTACGCCTCGAGACCCGCGCCGAACACCTCCAGGTCGACCCAGGGCCCGCCCCGGCCCACCCCGAGGGTGAACCTGCCGCCCGAGGTGAGGTGCAGCAGCGCAGCCTGCTCGCCGAGGGCGACCGGGTGGACGGTGGGCAGCACGCTCACCGCCGTGCCGACCCGGAGCCGCCGGGTGCGGCCCAGGAGCAGCGCGGCCAGGGTCACGGCCGAGGGACAGACCCCGTACGGCACGAAGTGGTGCTCGGCGAGCCAGACGGAGTCGAGCCCCGCCTCCTCGGCCACCTCGGCGGTCCGCACCGCCCGGTGCAGCGCCTCTCCCTGCCCCTGGCCCGGGAACTGGGCTGCCAGAACGAACGTACCCACGCGCATCGCCTTCTGCCTCCTTGCGGCCGACGCGTACATCTCCCCTCGCACTGGCAACAACGTCTGACACGTGCCAAAGGCAACGGCCGTTCATGAAGTTCTTGCGATTTTCGGCTAAGCCGTTCCGGACGGGGCCCGGGGCACCGGGTGGCGGCCCGTAGGCTGGAGGGAACGGTCCGTGTTCCCAGACCCCGTGAGGTGTGCCCGTGTCCCCGCGTCACAACCGCTCCCGAGGCGGCGAGAAGCCCGCGCAGCAGGGCGATCACGGCGACCGGTACGGCGGCGTGCAGCGCACCGAGACATGGCAGGGCGAGGAATGGTACGTCCGCCTCGTCGCCGGAGCGAGCTCCCCCGGCAAGCGCTACCGCTGCCCCGGCTGCGACCAGGAGATCCCGCCCGGCGCCCCGCACGTCGTCGCCTGGCCGGAGTGGGGCGGCGTGGACGACCGCCGCCACTGGCACAAGGCCTGCTGGAACGCGAAGGACCGCCGCACCAGCAGGGTGCAGCGGTCCCGCAACGCGCCGAGGTACTAGCGGCTCACACGTCCCGGCTGCTCAGCACGGCGTACGCGCCGCCCAGGGCCGCCGCCGCGACGGCGGCCACGATCAGCAGCGTCTCCCAGCCCGCCGGGCCCGAGTCGCCGAACTGCGGGGTGGCGTTGTAGAGCGCGATCATCTGCGAGGGGATCGAGTAGGTGAACAGGAACTCCTGCACCGACCGCAGCGCCTCGGCCATCATGAACATGCCCGCCACCAGCGGCAGCAGCAGCACGCCGATCATCACCGTGATCGCGCCGGCCGAGTGCCGGACGAGCGTCCCCACGGCCAGCGAGACCAGCCCGAGCAGGGCCAGGTAGGCGCCCGCGCCGACCGTCGCCCGCAGCCACTCGGCACC
This sequence comes from Streptomyces sp. NPDC021012, assembly GCF_044333355.1. Taxonomy (NCBI): domain Bacteria; kingdom Bacillati; phylum Actinomycetota; class Actinomycetes; order Kitasatosporales; family Streptomycetaceae; genus Streptomyces; species Streptomyces sp. NPDC021012. Next base: position 207,249 of record NZ_JBIRQU010000001.1, on the reverse strand, counting down.
CGTCGGCGGCGCCGCCGTGTCCACGAGCGCGACCTGCGCCACCGCCACCAGGGTCGCCATCACCGTGGTGACCGAGAAGACCAGCAGGAAGAAGACGATCGCCTTCGCCGTCAGCACCCGGGCCCGGCTCGGGCAGGCCGTCAGCGTCGTACGGATCATGCCCGTGCCGTACTCGGAGGAGATCGTCAGGACGCCGAGCGTGATCACGCAGATCGACGCCGGCAGCATCCCGAAGAAGCCGAAGGCGAGCGCGGACTGCCCGCCCATCTCGACGTCGGCGCCCGAGGCGATGGCCGCGACGCCCAGGCCGATGGCGAGCATCAGCAGGATCATGACCCCGAGCGTCCACACCGTGGAACGCACCGAGCGGATCTTCGTCCACTCGGAGGCGAGCGCGTCACCGAGGTGCGCGGCGCGGACCGGGATGGGGGAGACGTAGGCGTGCGGCGCCGGGGCGTGGTGGTGGGTGGGGGCGGTCATCGGACGTCCTTCGGGGTCTCGCTCGGCTGCGGGAGGCCCGGCTGCGAAGCGGCCGGAGGGGCGTACGGACCGGGCGCGGGAGCCTGAGGGGCACCGGCGTACGGGCCCGGCGCGCCCGCGTACGGGTTCTGCCCGGGCGGCGGCGGGGCGTACCAGCCCTCCTGCGGCACCTCCGGGACCGGCGGCCGCGGCGGCAGCCCGTACCCCGGCTGGCCCGGCTGCACGGGCGGCTGGAGATGGGCGAGACGGTCGTCGGTGGAGCGGTAGTCGACGGCGCCCTGCGTCAGCCGCATGTACGCCTCTTCGAGGGAGGCCTGGTGCGGGGACAGCTCCCAGAGCCGTACGTCCGCGCCGTGCGCCAGATCGCTGATCCGCGCCAGCGGCAGGCCCGTGACGCGCAGCGCGCCGTCCGGCTCGGACAGCACCTGCCCGCCGGCCTCCATGAGCACCGGGACCAGCTTCTCCCGCTGCGCCGGCTCGGTCTCCGGGGTCCGCACCCGGGCGAAGTCGGCGGAGTTCGCCGAGATGAAGTCCTTCACCGGCATGTCGGCGAGGAGCTGACCCCGGCCGATCACGATCAGGTGGTCGGCGGTCAGCGCCATCTCGCTCATGAGGTGGCTGGAGACGAAGACCGTGCGGCCCTCGGCGGCCAGCTTCTTCATCAGGTTCCGCACCCAGAGGATGCCCTCGGGGTCCAGGCCGTTGACGGGCTCGTCGAAGAGCAGCACCTGAGGGTCGCCGAGGAGCGCCGCCGCGATGCCGAGCCGCTGGCCCATGCCGAGCGAGAAGCCCTTCGAGCGCCGTTTCGCGACGTCCTGGAGGCCGACCACGCCGAGGACCTCGTCGACGCGCTGCGCCGGGATGCCGGCCAGCTGCGCGAGCGACAGGAGGTGGCTGCGGGCGCTCCGGCCGCCGTGCACGGCCTTGGCGTCGAGGAGCGCGCCCACCTGGCGGGGGGCGTTCGGCAGCTGCCGGAAGGGGTGGCCGCCGATCGTGACCTGGCCCGCAGTGGGCTGGTCGAGCCCCAGGATCATGCGCATGGTCGTCGACTTGCCGGAGCCGTTGGGGCCCAGGAATCCGGTGACGACACCGGGCCTCACCTGGAAGGAAAGGTTGTACACGGCCGTCTTGGCGCCGTAGCGCTTCGTCAGGCCGACTGCCTCGATCATTCTCCAGCCCCATCGACAGGTCGATCGCATCCGTGTCGGGGCGTGGCGGCCGTCGGCCGGAGCCCCCCGTATGAGCTAGGAGCTTATCCAGGCGTTGACGGTTCCGGCCAAGTGGAAGAACCGAGCGGAAGGACCAAGCGGAAGAACCGGGCTGAGATCAGGCGTCCCGCTCCTGCAGCACCACGTAGCCGCCGACGAGCGAGGCCACCACCCACAGCACCATGATCCCGAGCCCGCCCCAGGGGCCGTACGGAGCCTTCTCCGAGCCCAGCGCGTTCGGCACCACCTGCATGATCTTGGAGCCGGCCTGGTCGGGGAAGTACTTGGCGACCTCCTTGGCCTTCGGGACGTTCGAGAGGATCTGCGAGATCAGGAAGAAGAACGGCACGAGGATGCCGAGCGACAGCATCGAGGAGCGCAGCATCGTCGCGACGCCCATCGAGAAGACCGCGATCAGCCCCATGTAGAGGCCGCCGCCGGCCACCGCGCGCAGCACGTTGTCCGCGCCGATGGTGGTGCGGTGCTCGCCGAGCAGCGCCTGGCCGAGGAAGAACGACAGGAAGCTGGTCGCCAGGCCCACCACGAGGGCGAGCACCCCGGCCACCGCGATCTTCGAGAAGAGGAAGGTCGCGCGCTGCGGGACCGCCGCGAGCGAGGTGCGGATCATGCCCGAGGAGTACTCGGTGCCGACCACCAGGACACCGAAGACCACCATCGCCAGCTGGCCGAGGATCGTCCCGGAGAAGCTGGCGAACGTCGGGTCGAAGGTCGCCCGCTCGACGTCGGAGAGATCGTCGAAGGTCGACCGGAACAGGGCGCACAGCGCCGCGCTCATCGCCACCGTGACGATGAGGGCGCTCGCCAGCGTCCAGACGGTCGACGAAACCGTCCGGATCTTGGTCCACTCGGACTGCAGGACCGCGGTTGCCGCTGCCATCGATCAGGCTCCCTCGGAGGTCGTGCCCCACTGGGGGCCCGGCGCCTTGGCGCCGCCGTGTACGTCGGTGCCGTGTGCGTGGTACTCCACCGCACTGGCCGTCATCTGCATGAACGCTTCTTCGAGGGAGGCGCGCTGGGCGGACAGCTCGTGCAGCACGAGCCCGTTCTCCGCCGCGAGCTCGCCCAGCTTCTCCGTGCTCGCCCCGTCGATCTCCAGCGTCCCGTTGCCCGCCTCGATCACGACGAATCCGTTGGCGTGGAGCACGTCCCGCAGCCGTTCCTGCTGCGGCGAACGCATCCGGGCATAACTCCGGGAATTCTGCTGGATGAAATCCGCCATCGACGTGTCGGCCAGCAGCTTTCCCTGCCCGATCACGATCAGGTGATCGGCCGTCAGCGCCATTTCACTCATCAGATGGCTGGAAACGAAGATCGTCCGGCCCTCGGCCGCCAACGCCTTCATCAGATTGCGGATCCAGTGAATTCCCTCGGGGTCCAGACCATTGACGGGTTCGTCGAACATCAGGATCTCGGGATCGCCGAGGAGCGCCGACGCGATCCCGAGCCGCTGCCCCATGCCGAGGGAGAAACCCTTCGACTTCTTCCTCGCGACCGCCGTCAGACCCACCAGATCGAGCACCTCGCCCACCCGGCTCGCCGGGATGCGGTTCGACTGCGCCAGACACAGCAGGTTGTTGTACGCGGAACGGCCGCCGTGCATCGCCTTGGCGTCGAGCAGCGCCCCGATGTACTTCAGGGGCTCGGACAGCTCCCGGTAGTGCTTGCCGTCGATCCGGACCGTCCCGCTCGTCGGGTTGTCCAGATCGAGCATCATCCGCATCGTCGTCGACTTGCCCGCCCCGTTCGGCCCGAGGAAGCCGGTGACCACGCCGGGGCGGACCTGGAAGGAGAGGTGGTCGACCGCGGTCTTCGTCCCGTACCTCTTCGTCAGGCCCTCAAGCTCGATCATGCGCACCAAGCTACGGGCACGCAAAACCCCCCGCCACCGGAGGAATGACGGGGGCGGGGGGTTCTTCGCGCCGGGGGTACGCCGGGGTCGCCTACCGCTTACCGCGACTGCTGGGCCGGGACGCCGGCCGTGCGCTCGTCGTCGATCGGGGAGCCGGCCGCCGCCACCGCGGCACCGGTCAGCGTCGCCAGCATCTCGCGGACGTTGGTCAGCTGCGCGTTGATCGAGTCGCGGCGGTTCGTCAGCGCCGCGAGCTCGCGCTCCGATTCCGAACGGATCCGGTCGGCCTTGGCGTTCGCGTCGGCCACGATGTCCTCGGCCTGGCGCTGCGCGGTCTCCACCGTCTGGCGGGCCCGGCGCTCCGCGTCCGTGCGCAGCTTCTCGGCCTCCAGACGAAGCTGCTCGGCGCGGTGCTCGATCTCCGCGAGGCGCTTCTCGGCCTTCGCCTGACGCGAGGCGAGGTCCCGCTCCGACTGCTCGCGGCGCTTCGCCAGGTTCGTCTCGAAGTCCGCGGCGGCCTGGGCGGCCTTGGCGCGGGTCTCCTCGAAGAGGGCGTCGGCCTCCTCGCGCTTCGACTGCGCGTCCTTCTGCGCCTCGGCACGCAGCGAGTTGGCCTCGCCCTGCGCCTTCTCGACGATCCGGACACCCTCGTCCTCGGCCTTCGCCTTCCGCTCGGCCGCGAACGCCTCCGCGTCGTTGCGCACCTGCTGGGCGGCCGACTCGGCCAGCTCGCGGTGCTGCTCGGCCGCGCGGCGGGCCTCCTCACGCAGGTCCTTCGCCTCCTCCTCGGCGAGCCGGAGGATCTTCTCGACCCGGGCGCCGAGCCCCGCGTACGACGGCTCGGCGTCGGTGACCTGCGCCTGGGCGTTCTGCGTCTCGAGGTGGAGCTCCTCGATGCGCTTCTCCAGCGAGGTGATGCGGGACAGAGCGCTGTCGCGGTCGGACACGAGCTTGGTAATGCGGTCGTCCACCTGACCGCGGTCGTAACCGCGCCGCACGAGCTCGAAGCCGAAGGGGGAGGATGTGTCGCTCATGGGTTTCCTGTCGAATGAGACCGGTGAGGTGTTAGAGGGAATCCTAGGGGCCGAAGCGGCGTGTCATCGAGCGTATGCCCGTTTGATCTGGAGAATGTCCAGCCTTTTGAGTGGCTAGCCGTCCTGGGACTTGCCACCCGTACGAGTGGACCCCGACGACGCACCCGCCTTGACCCCGTCCTTTCCGGCGGACGGCGTCTCGAAAGACTCCAACGCCTCCAGGACGTCCTGGACACGGGAGATCTCGGCATTGATGTCCTTGCGCCGCCGCGTCAGCGTCTCCAGCTCGCGCTTCCCCTCCGCGACCGTCTTCTCGGCCTCGGCCTCCGCCTCGGCACGGATCCGCTCGGCCTCCGCCTTGATGGCCTCGGCCTCCGCGATGAGCGAGGCCTTCTTCTGCGCGGCCTCCTTCAGCAGCGTGTCCGCCTTGCGGACCGCCGCGATCCGGACCTTGCTCGCCTCCGAACTCGCCTCGGAGACCAGCTCCTTGGCCTTCTCCTCCGCCTCGGCCCGCTGCTCCTCGGCCGCCTTCACCAGCTTGTCGACGCGCTCGCCGGCCGTCTTCATCTGCTCGGCCGACTCGCGCCGCGCCCGCTCGTGCAGCTCCTCGATCTCGCCCTCGATACGGCCCCGGAGCTCCTCCGCCCGCTCCCTTATGGCCGTCGCGTCGCTGCGCGCCCCGACCAGGAGCTCGTCCGCGTCCGTACGGGCCTTCTCCACCAGCGAGTTGCCCTCGACGGTCGCCTCGGCGACGATCCGCTCGGCCTCCTTGCGGGCCGCGCCGACCATCGTGTCGGCCTGCGACTCGGCCTCCGTGGTGGCGCGCAGCGCCTCCTCCTGGGCCTTGGCGACGAGCTGGTCCGCCTGCTCGGCCGCGTCGGAACGCTTCCGGGCCCCGGCCTCCCGCGCCTCGTCGAGGATCCGGTCCGCCTCCTCGCGGGCCTCGGCGCGCATCTGCTCGCCCGCGGCCGCGGCGTCGGCCTTCACCCGCTCCGACTCGGTACGGATCCGCTCGGCGTCCTGGAGGGCCTCGGCGATCGCCTCGGCGCCCTCGGCACGCAGCCGTTCGGCCTCCTCCGAGGCGGCGCCGACGGTCCGGCCCGCCTCGGCGCGGGCGTCCGCGCCGACCGAATCGGCCAGCTCGGCCGCCTCGTTCACGATCCGCTCGGCCTCGGCCGTCGCCTCGGCGACGAGGGTGTCGGCCTGCTCGGCGGCGTCCGCGCGGCGCTTGTCGGCCGCCTTGCGGGCCTCGTCCAGGATCTGGTCGGAATCGGCGAGCGCCGCGTTCCGCAGGGCCTGGGCGTGCGCCTCTCCGTCGGCCTTGACCTGCTCGGCCTCCGTCCGCAGCCGCTCGGCGTCCCGCTCCGTCGTCTCCCGCAGCTCGGCGGCCTCGGCCGCGATCCGTTCGGCCTCGGCCGTTGCCTCGCCGATGAGGGTGTCCGCCTGCTCGGCGGCGTCCGCGCGGCGCTTGTCGGCCGCCTTGCGGGCCTCGTCGAGGACCTGCTCGGCCTCGGCACGGGCCTCCGCCCGCAGCGCCTCCGCCTGCGCCTCTCCCTCGGCCTTGACCTGCTCGGCCTCGGCCCGCAGCCGCTGCGCGTCCTGCTCGGCCGTCTCCATGAGCTCCACCGCCTCAGCGGTGAGCCGCTCGGCCTCGGCCGTGGCCTCGCCGATGAGGGTGTCGGCCTGCTCGGCGGCGTCGGCGCGCCGCTTGTCGGCCGCCTTGCGGGCCTCGTCGAGAACCTGCTCGGCCTCGGCACGCGCCTCGGCCCGCAGTGCCTCCGCCTGCGCCTCTCCCTCGGCCTTGACCTGCTCGGCCTCGACGAGCAGCTGGGCGGCCTCGGCCGCGATCCGCTCGGCCTCGGTCGTCGCCTCGCCGATGAGGGTGTCCGCCTGCTCGGCGGCGTCGGCGCGGCGCTTGTCGGCCGCCTTGCGGGCCTCGTCGAGGACCTGCTCGCCCTCGGCGATCGCCGCGTCGCGCAGCGCCTCGGCGTGCGCCTCACCGTCGATCTTGAGCTGCTCGGTCTCGGCGAGCAGCTGGGCGGCCTCGGCGCCGATGCGTTCGGCCTCGGCCGTGGCTTCCCCGATGAGGGTGTCGGCCTGCTCGGCCGCGTCCGCGCGCCGCTTGTCCGCCGCCTGACGGGCCTCGTCGAGGACCTGCTCGGCCTCGGCGGCGATGCGCTCGGCCTCCGTGCGGGCCTCGGCGACCGTCGTCTCGGCGCGCTCGGCGGCCTCGGAGCGGATGCGGTTGGCGTCGTCGCGGGCGTCGGCGCGGGTGCGGGCGGCGTCCTGTTCGGCCGAGGCGAGGGAGTCCGTGACCTCGGTGCGTACCCGCTGGGCGTACTCGGCGGTGTCGGCGCGGAGCTTCTCGGCCTCGGCGAGGGCGTCCGTGACGGTCCGCTCGGCCAGCGCCTTGGCGGCCTCCGACTCCTCCTGGGCACGCGCACGCGTGGCGGCGGCGTCCTCCGAGGCGCGCTCCCGCTCCTCGTACGCGTCGGAGCGGACCCGGTCCGCCTCCTCCTGCGCCTCGGTACGCGTCCGCTCGGCCGCGTGCTCGGCGGCGGAACGCAGCCCGGCGATCTCCTCCTCGGCCTGCTCGCGCAGCCCGGCGACCGAGTCCCGCACTTCCTGCGCGGTCTGTTCGGCGGCGGTGACCATCTCGGTCGCCCGCGCGTCCGCCTCCTCGACCAGGCGCTGCGCCTCGGCCTGCGCGTCCTCGACCCGCTTGCGGGCGGCGGCGAGGAGCTCCTCGGACTGCTCCCGGGCGTGCTCGCGCTCCCGACCGGCCTCGGAACGGGCCGATTCGAGGGTCGACTCGGCCTCCTTGCGGCGCCGTACGGCCTCCTCCTGCGCGGCGGCCAGGGCCTCGGCGGCCTCGGCGGCCACCCGCTCGGCGGCGGCCGCCGCCTCGGCCCGCACCCGGTCCGCGGTCTCCTGGGCCTCCGACTTCAGCCGCTCGGCCTCCTCGGCGGCCTCCGAGCGGAGCCGTACGGCCGCGGACTCGGCCTCGGTACGGGTGGTGGAGGCGTCCGACGCGGCCTCGGCGCGCAGCCGCTCGGCCTCCTGCTCGGCCTGCTCCCGCAGGGACCGGATCCGCTCGGCGGCCTCGGTCCGCAGCCGCTCCGTCTCCTCGGCGGCCTCGCGCCGGATCAGCTCGCCCTCGGCCCGCGCGTCGGCGAGCTCCTCCCCGGCGGCCGCCACCTTCGCCTCGGCGTCGCCGTGCAGCCGGGCCAGCTCCTCGGCGGCCTCCGTGCGGCGCGCCTCGGCGGCCCGCTCGGCGTCCGCGCGCAGCCCGGCGGCGGCCTCCTCGGCCGCGGCCTTCACCGACTCGGCCTGCTCCTCGGCCTCGGCGCGCAGCCGCTCGGCCTCGGCGCGGGTGCGCTCCAGGGTCTCCTCGGCCTGGGCCCGGAGCGTCTGGGCGCGCTCCATCGCCTCCGACTTGACCCGCTCGCCCTCGGCGCCGGCCTTGGTGCGCTGCTCCTCGGCGTCCGTACGGGCCTTGGTGAGGAGCTCCTCGGCGGTCTTCGCCGCCTCCTCGATCTGCTGGAGGGCCTCGCGGCGGGCCTCGGAGCGGATCCGCTCGCCCTCGTCGACGGCCTCGGCGCGCAGCGCCTCGGCCTCGCCGCGCAGCCGGCGGGCCTCCTCCTGGAGCTCGACCGTCTTGGCGCGGTACTCCTTGGTGTCGTCCTTCGCCGAGCCGAGCAGTTCGTCGGCCTGCTCGCCGGCCTCGGCGCGCAGCCGGTCGGCCTCGGTCTCGGCCTCGCGGCGGACCCGCTCGGCCTCCTCGGCGGCCTTGCGGGTGGTCTCCCGGGCGTCCTCGGACGCCTTGGTGAGGATCTCCTCGGCGCTGCGGGCGGCCTTGGCGAGCGCGGCGGCGGAGTCCTCGGCGGCGGCCGTGACGGCCTTCTCGGTGGCCTCCGTGACGAGCTTCTCCGCCTCGGCGGTCGCCTCGCGGAGCTTCTCCTCGGCCTCCGCCTTGAGCGCCTCGGCCTCCTTGGTGGCCTCGCCGACGAGCCGGGCGATCTCCGCCTTCGCGGTGCGGGTGCGCTGCTCGTTGACCGACTCGGCGGAGGAGAGCTGCCGGGCGGCGGCCTCCTTGGCCTCGGTGAGGGCCTTCTCGGCCTCGGCGCGGGCCAGCCGGAGCCGCTCCTCGGCCTCCTGGATCCGCTGCTCGGCGGCGCGGGAGAGCTCGGTGGCCTGCCGGCGGGCCTGGTCGGTCTCGGCGGCGGTGCTGGAGCGGAGCTGCTCGGCGTGGGCGGTGGCCTCCTGCGCCTGGCTGGAGGCGGCGGCCATGAGCCGCTCGGCGTCCTTGCGGGCGCGCAGCAGAATCGCTTCGGCCTCGGCGCGGGCGGACTCCGCCTCGGCGCCGACGCGGCGGCTGGTCTCCTCGGCGAGCCGGGCGGCCTCGGCGCGGGCGGCGGCGAGCGACTGCTCGGCCTCCGCGCGGGACTCCTCCATCAGGCGGCGGGCCTGGGACTCCGTGCGGGCGCGCAGCTGTTCGGCCCAGGCGACGTTCTCGTTGACGTGCGCCTCGACGGTCTGGCGGCGCTCGTTGAGCTCCTGGTCGAGCTGCTGGCGCCGCTGGACGGCCTCGTTGTGCAGCTCGGCCTGGAGCCGGGCCTGGTGCTCGGCGTGCTCCTGGAGGATGCGCTGGGTCTGGGCGCGGGCCTCGCGGAGCTCGCGCTCGGCGTCCTGGCGGAGCTGCTCGGCCTGCGCCTGCGCGTTCCGCAGCATCTGCTCGGCCTGGTAGCCGATGTCCGCGCTGTCGTACGCGGGCCGGGACGCGATGGTGCGCCGCGCCTCGTGGAGCTTGGCGCGCAAGACCTCGACCTGGTAGCCCAGGTCCTCGGCATGCTGGACGGCCTTCTCGCGTTCGGTCTTCAGCCGGTCCATCTCGGCTTCGAACCTGGCGAGATGGTCGTCTTCAGCTCGGTGGCTCTCCTGGCGTTCGTAGCCCCGCACTGCGCGGTCCCATCCTTCCCCGAAGCTCTTCGAGCAGGGGAGACCCCAACCCTGGTCGCAACTCCTACGAGCACGCCCTCACGGCCGAGGACGGACCCCCGGGGAATCGTGGCAGATCGGACGACCCCGACATCCCGACTTCGGTGCCGCACGGAGCGGCCCCGACCGGCCCCGGCCCGGAGCCGCCCACTCTACCGGGCCAGGAATCCGGAGGTCAGTGCTCCGCTGAGGAGTGGTCAGCGGACGGCTCCGCCGAAGTGACCAGTTCCGTGAGGACGCCGTGGCAGTCCTTGGGGTGGAGGAAGGTGATCCGGGAGCCCATGGAACCGGTCCGCGGCTCGTCGTAGAGGACCCGGACGCCCTTGGAGCGGATGGCCTCGGCGTCCCCGTCGACGTCCGCCGTGCCGAAGGCGATGTGGTGCACGCCCTCGCCGTTCTTGGCGAGCCACTTGCCCACCGCGGAGTCCTCCCGGGTGGGCTCCAGGAGCTGGAGGTACGAGGCCCCGCCGTCGTCGGTGGCGTTGATCCGGAGCATGGCCTCGCGGACGCCCTGCTCCTCGTTGACCTCGGAGTGGTAGACCTCGAAACCGTACGTGGCACGGTAGAACTCGACGGTCTTGTCCAGGTCGAAGCAGGCGATCCCGATGTGGTCGATACGCGTCAGCATGGATCCAGTGCACCGCCGGAAAGGTGGTTACGCAACGTGCGCGCGATCACACCATCGGGCCGGTGACCGTTCGCCGCGCCGCTCAGTACATTGGCGGTAAACCCTCGTTCACTCCTCATCCCTAGGGGCCGTGCCTCATGTCTGGAACGACCGGTACCACCTCAGTGATCGTCGCGGGCGCCCGCACGCCCATGGGTCGCCTCCTCGGCTCGCTCAAGTCCTTCTCGGGCGCCGACCTCGGCGGCTTCGCCATCAAGGCGGCCCTCGACCGGGCCGGCATCGGCGGCGACCAGGTGCAGTACGTGATCATGGGCCAGGTGCTCCAGGCGGGCGCCGGGCAGATCCCCGCCCGCCAGGCGGCCGTCAAGGCCGGCATCCCGATGAACGTCCCCGCGCTCACCATCAACAAGGTGTGCCTGTCGGGTCTCGACGCCATCGCCCTCGCCGACCAGCTGATCCGCGCCGGTGAGTTCGACATCGTCGTCGCCGGCGGCCAGGAGTCCATGACGAACGCCCCGCACCTGCTGCCGAAGTCCCGCGAGGGCTTCAAGTACGGCGCCATCGAGATGCTCGACGCCATGGCGTACGACGGTCTCACCGACTCCTTCGAGGGCATCGCCATGGGCGAGTCCACGGAGAAGCACAACACCCGCCTCGGCATCGGCCGCGAGGTGCAGGACGAGATCGCCGCCCTCTCGCACCAGCGTGCCGCCGCCGCCCAGAAGAACGGCGTCTTCGAGGCCGAGATCACCCCGGTCGAGATCCCGCAGCGCAAGGGCGAGCCGGTCGTCTTCTCCAAGGACGAGGGCATCCGCGCGGAGACCACCGTCGAGTCCCTCGGCAAGCTCCGCCCGGCCTTCACCAGGGACGGCACCATCACCGCCGGCACCGCCTCGCAGATCTCCGACGGCGCCGCCGCCGTGGTCGTCATGAGCAAGGCGAAGGCCCAGGAGCTGGGCCTGGAGTGGATCGCCGAGATCGGCGCCCACGGCAACGTGGCCGGCCCGGACAACTCCCTCCAGTCGCAGCCGTCCAACGCGATCCTGCACGCCCTCAAGAAGGAGGGCCTGGAGGTCTCCGACCTCGACCTGATCGAGATCAACGAGGCCTTCGCCGCCGTCTCGCACCAGTCCATGAAGGACCTCGGCGTCACCCCCGAAAAGGTGAACGTCAACGGCGGCGCCATCGCGCTCGGCCACCCGATCGGCATGTCCGGCGCCCGTCTGGTGCTGCACCTGGCCCTGGAGCTCAAGCGGCGCGGCGGCGGCGTCGGCGCGGCCGCCCTGTGCGGCGGCGGCGGTCAGGGCGACGCGCTCATCGTCAAGGTCCCCGGCAAGTAAGTCCTTCTGGTCAAGGAGCAGCGCACATGGTGGACGTCCCCGAACTCGTCGCCCAGGCACGGGAGGGCAGGCCGCGGGCCGTGGCCCGGTTGATCTCGCTCGTGGAGGGGGCGTCCCCGCAGCTGCGCGAGGTGATGGCGGCGCTCGCGCCGCTCACCGGCGGCGCGTACGTGGTGGGCCTGACCGGCTCGCCGGGCGTGGGCAAGTCCACGTCGACGTCCGCGCTGGTCTCCGCGTACCGCAGGGCGGGCAAGCGGGTCGGCGTCCTGGCCGTCGACCCGTCCTCCCCGTTCAGCGGGGGAGCGCTCCTCGGCGACCGGGTCCGGATGTCGGAGCACGCCTCCGACCCGGGCGTCTACATCCGCTCGATGGCGACCCGCGGCCACCTCGGCGGGCTCGCCTGGTCCGCCCCGCAGGCCATCCGCGTCCTGGACGCGGCCGGCTGCGAGGTGATCCTCGTGGAGACCGTCGGCGTCGGGCAGTCGGAGGTGGAGATCGCCTCCCAGGCCGACACCTCGGTCGTGCTCCTCGCGCCGGGCATGGGCGACGGGATCCAGGCCGCGAAGGCGGGCATCCTGGAGATCGGCGACGTGTACGTGGTGAACAAGGCCGACCGGGACGGCGCGGACGCCACCGCCCGGGAGCTCAACCACATGCTGGGCCTCGGCGAGGCGCGGGCCGCGGGCGACTGGCGGCCGCCGATCGTCAAGACGGTCGCGGCGCGCGGCGAGGGCGTCGACGAGGTCGTGGAGGCGCTGGAGAAGCACCGGGCCTGGATGGAGGAGCACGGGGTCCTGGCGGAGCGCCGCCGGGCCCGTGCGGCGCGCGAGGTGGAGACCATCGCGGTCACGGCCCTGCGCGAGCGCATCGGCGACCTGCACGGCGACCGGCGCCTGGACGCCCTCGCCGAGCGGATCGTGGCGGGCGCCCTCGACCCGTACGCGGCCTCGGACGAGCTGGTCGCGAGCCTGACCGGAAACTGACCCCCGGCACCTGCGCGAAGGGCCCCTCCGGTCGCCGGAGGGGCCCTTCGCGTTCTCTGTCAGGTCACGGCTTGCCGCGGCGGCCGCGGAGCTGCTCGGCGACCGGCTTCAGGGACTCGTGGAGGTCGCCGAGGGCCTCGCCGCTGAGCTGGTCGATGAAGTGCCTGCGCACCGACTCGACGTGGTGCGGGGCGACCTTGCGCATGGTCTCCATGCCGTCGTCGGTCAGGACGGCGTAGAGCCCGCGCCGGTCGGACTCGCAGTTCTCGCGGCGGACGAGACCGGCGTTCTCCATGCGGGTGATCTGGTGCGAGAGCCGGCTCTTCGACTGGAGGGTGGCGGCGGCGAGGTCGCTCATGCGCAGGCGCCGGTCCGCGGACTCCGAGAGGTTCACCAGGATCTCGTAGTCGTTCATCGTCAGGCCGAAGGGCTGGAGGTCCTTCTCCAGCTGGTACGTCAGCATTCTCTGGACGTCCAGGAACGTGCGCCAGGCGCACTGCTCGCCGTCGGTGAGCCAGGGGGTGGCGGTCTCGGTCTCCATATATGGATTCTACCTAAGAAGTTGAATTCTTGACGAAGTCTGGGAGCGCGCGTTCGATCACGTCACACTCCGCAGACTACCGCTCACAGACCGAAGCGCCGCTGGAGGTCACCGAGCTGGCCTGGAAGGCGCGGTACCGCGCCGGGCATGCCCTGGCCGGAACCATGCCCACCGGGCACGCCCGCCTGCGCCGGCGGTCCGCCGATCGCCCGCTCCGGCATCAGCAGCTCCGTCGACTGGAGCAGCACCGTGCCCGCCCCCACGAACTCGAACTGGTGCTCCTCGCCGGAGGTCCCGCCGATGCCCGTCAGGGCCCGTACGCCGCCCATCACGCCGGTCATGTAGCCGTGGTCGTAATGGTGGCAGGGCGAGGGGCAGTCCGCCCAGCCCACCAGCGCCTGCGGATCCACCCGCATCGGCGGCTCCATGAAGACCACCGGCCCGTTCGACGCCGCCACGAACTTGCCCGTGCCGATCAGCGTCACGAACCCCGGCACGATCGACTGCTTCAGCGCCAGCGTCGGCTGGTACGCCAGCAGGTTCCCCGAGCGGATCGTCAGATTGCCCTCGTCCAGGTCGTACGAGTTCACGTCGAAGGCCCGGTCCGCCAGCAGCATCTTCCCGCTGCCCTCCGCCACCACCCAGTCGCTCGCATGCAGCGGCGAGTGGAAGGAGGTCCGCACCAGCCGGTCGAGCCGCCCGTGCCCGATGCCGTTGAACTCGATCCGCCCGTAGTAGGCGATCATCTTCCCCTTCTGCAGGAACCACTGGGAGCCCTTGAGCTCCACGCAGAAGGTGTACGGATTGACGTTGTCGTCCGACGGCAGGGAGTGCGGGTCGTGGATGACAGGGGTGCTCACAGCTTCTCCTCCGAGGCCTGGACGTACACCGCGCCGCTGCCGCTCAGCTCCAGCTGGAACGCCTCGCCCGAGCCGCGCCCCACCATGTCGCGCCAGCCGAGCGCCGTGGAGAGCTTGTTCCGCACGTCGCCGTGGTGCGCCACGTACGCCTGCGGGTCGACGTGCACCGGGCGGCCCGGGGCGATGGGCAGCTCGATGACGCCGCCGTGCGCCATGACGGCCACCGAACCGTGGCCCCTCAGGGTCGTGGTGAACAGGCCCTGGCCGGTCACCTGCCCCCGCACCATGCCCATGACCCCGCCCTGCGAGCCCATGAACATCGTGCCCTGCTCCAGGGTCCCGTCGAAGGCGAGGAGACGGTCGGCCTCCACGTACAGGGTGTCGCCCGTCAGCGCGATCACCTGGATGTGGTGGCCGCCGTGCCCGAACATCACCGTGCCGTTGCCCTCGACGGTCATCAGCGGGGTCGCCTCGCCGGCCACCCGGCGGCCGATCATCGACATCAGGCCGCCCTGGCCGCCCGCGATGTTCGGCGTGAAAGCGACGTCCCCGCGGTACGCGAGCATCGCGCCGCGCTGACTGAACATCCGCTGCCCGGGGACGACGGTCGCCTCGACCATCTTCGAGTTGATCTCGCGGAACGGCATCAGACGTCGCCCCCGATCGTGTTCCGCTCGCTCGGCTGGACGTACACGAGCCCGTCGCCCTCGAAGCGGATCTGGAAGGCCTCGCCGCCGCCCTCGCCCATCAGGGTGCGGAAGGTCACACCCGACTGGAAGTGCTGCTGGAGGTTGCCCTGATGGGCGATGTACGCGCCGGGGTCCACCTGGAGCGGGTACTGCGGGGTCACCCGCAGCACCACCGCCGGACCGTCCGACATGATCGCCGCCTGCCCGGTGCCCTCGACGGTCGTGGTGAAGAGCCCGTTTCCGGTGGCGCCGCCGCGCAGCCCCGTGAAGGTGGTGCCGGTGCGCAGCCCCGCGTCGGTGCAGAGCAGATTGCTCGCCTCCACCCAGAGCTTGTCGCCGTGCAGCGAGACGAGGTTGATCTCGGAGGCCCGGTCGGCGAACCAGCAGGTCCCCTGGCCGCGCACCTCCATCACCTCCATCTGCTCACCCGTGAGCCGGCGGGTCACCATGCCGCGCAGACCCTCACCGCCGCCGCTCATCTTCTTGAACGCCATCTGGCCGTCGTAGGCGACCATCGAGCCGTTCTTCGCCTTGACGGCGTCGCCGGTCATGGAGACGGCGAGCACCTTGCTGCCTTGGAGTCGGAACGTTGCCACCCGAGGAAGGTACTGGGCCCCCGGTAAAAGGGACAGCAAAGTCGCCAGGCACAATGGACGGGCCCTTGTGCATCCGTTCACAAGATCGAACGAAGGTGACGCCCACCGTGGACATCAAGACCGCTTCCGCCCTCCACCGACTCCGGCTGGTCTCCGCGCCGGAAGCCGTATCGTTCCTGCTCCTGCTGGTCTGCTCGGTGCTCAAGCGGACGACGGACTTCAACGCGGTGCCGGTCATGGGAGCGGTCCACGGCATCCTCTTCATCCTCTACGTCCTCTTCTGGCTCGACGCCTGGAACAAGACCAAGTGGAGCTTCGGCACCGCCGCCCTCTACTTCGTCCTCTCGGTCCTGCCCCTGGGCGGCTTCTACGCCGAGCGGAAGCTGAAGCGCGAGGCCGAGGACGCGGTCATCGCCTCCCGCGCCCGCGCGGAGCAGGCGGTGAAGGCGTGATCGTCGCGTTCTCCGTCACCCCCCTCGGCGTGGGCGAAGAGGTCGGCGAGTACGTCGCCGACGCCGTCCGCGTCGTCCGCGAGTCCGGCCTCCCGAACCGCACCGACGCCATGTTCACCTCCATCGAGGGCGACGACTGGGACGAGGTCATGGACGTCGTCAAGCGCGCCGTCGCCGCCGTCGAGGCCCGCGCCCCGCGCGTCTCCGTCGTGATGAAGGTCGACATCCGCCCGGGCGTGACGGACGGTCTCACCACGAAGGTCGAGACGGTGGAGCGCCACCTGGGCGGCTGACGCCTGCGGCTGTGAGTGAGGAGCCCCCGGTCCTGCGTTCAGGACCGGGGGCTTCTCTTTCGCCCTCTGGTTGAGCGAGTGCTCAAAATCCACTACCTTCCCTCTTGAGGCAGTTTTGAGCGGTCGCTCAAAAGCCGGATGAGCTGGGGGGACATCCATGGGTCTCTACATCGAGACACGCGTGCGCGTGGATCTGGAGACGCTCTGGGAACGCACGCAGGAACCCGACCGACACCAGCGGTGGGACCTGCGGTTCACGGAGATCTCCTCCCTTCCGCGCACCGAGGGAGAGCCCCGACGCTTCCGCTACGCGACCCGCGTCCTGCCCTTCCTGGCCGTCGCCGGCACCGGTGTCTCCGCGGGGGAGCGCCACCGGGCCGGCGGCGACCGGGTCTCCGCCCTCCGGTTCGCCTCGCCGCACCCGCTCTCGCTGCTCGCCGAGGGCAGCGGCTACTGGCGGTACGTGCCCACCCCCGACGGGATCCGCTTCCTCACCGGCTACGCGTACCGGCCCCGCTGGGGCCGTTTCGGCCGCGTCGCCGACCGGCTCCTCTTCCGGCCCCTCATGGGCTGGGCCACCGCCTGGTCCTTCGACCGGCTGCGGCTCTGGTGCGAGCGGGGCATCACCCCCGAGCGCTCCCGCGACCGCTGGCTCCTCGAACTCGCCGCCCGAATCCTGCTCGTGGCCGTGCCGTGGACCGCCACCGCCCTGCCGCTCGGGCCCGTGTCGCTCGCCGCCCTCCCGCTCACCGTCCTCGGGCTCGCCCTCGCCGTCCTCGTATCGCCCTCCTCGCGCGCCCCCGCGGCCCGGCGCTGTCTGCGCACCCCGCCCGCCCGCCACCCGGAGCCCCGGCTCCTCGCCACCCTGGAGCAGCCGTGACCTCGATCTTCCGCACCGTCATGGGGGACGCCCAGTTCGAGCGGCTGCACCCCGAACTCCAACGGCGCTTCTCGGTCGGGCTCGCGAGCGGCGAGCTGTGCGTCGGCCGGGGCGTCATGGACCACATCTGGCACGGCAGGGCCTTCGTGAAGCCCTTCCTCGCGCTCGGCGGGCTGCGGAACATCCTGCTGCCCCGCACCGGCCGCGCCGTCCCCTTCACCATCGAGAACGTCCCCTACGCCGACTCGTACGGACGGGAGACCGTCACCTTCGTCCGCACCTTCGACCTCCCCGGCGGCCTCCGCCGCTTCGACGCCACCATGGTCCACAGCCCCGAGCGCGACTGCGTCCTCGACTACCTCGGCACCCACCAGCACCTCGCCAGCGACCTCCACCCGACCGCCCAGCCCGACGGCTCGCTCCTCATCACCTCCGGCGAACACCGCTTCCGCGAGGGCCCGCTCGACGTCCGCGTCCCCGAACTCGTCGGCGGCCGGGCCGAGGTGCGGGAGTCCTTCGACGAGCGCACCGGCCGCTTCCGCATCGACGTCCGGGTGGTCAACCGCCACTTCGGGCCGCTCTTCGGCTACCGGGGGTCCTTCACCGCCACCTACGCCGACGTACGCTCCCGGGGGGTGCGCGCGGGGCTGCGCCCGGTGCGCGAGGAGGTACGGGCATGAGCGGGCGGACCGCGCAGGACGCGAAGACGCGGGACGCCAGAAGCCAGGAGACCCGGGAGAAACTGCTCGACGGCGCCCTGCGCACGCTCGTCGAGCAGGGCATCGCCAAGGCCTCCGCGCGCGCGATCGCGACCACCGCCGGGGTCAACCAGGCCCTCGTCTTCTACCACTTCGGCTCCGTCGACGAACTGCTCTCCGCCGCCTGCCGCCACGGCGCCGAGCTGCGGGTGGCCCGCCACCGGGAGCGGCTGCGCTCCGTCTCCAGCCTCTCCGAACTGCTCGCCTTCGGGCGTGAGATGCACACCGAGGAGCGGGACGCCGGGCACGTGGCCGTCCTCGGGCAGCTGCTCGCCGGCGCCCAGACCCACCCCCGGCTCGCCCCGGCCACCGCCGCCGGGCTCGACCTGTGGATCGCCGAGATCGAGCAGGTCCTCGTCCGCGTCCTCGCCGGGACCCCGCTCGCCGAGTTCACCGACCCCGCCGGGCTCGCCCGCGCGGTCGCCGCCTCCTTCGTCGGACTCGAACTCTACGAAGGGGTCGATCCGGCGGGCGCGGAGGCCGCGCTCACCGCGCTCGAACAGCTCGGCGCCCTGATGGCCGCGGTCGAGGAGCTGAACCCGGTGGCGCGGAAGGCCGTCACGTACACGCTGCGGCGCCGTCTCGACCCCTGAGGCTCACCCCGCCTCCGGCTGCGAGACCGCGATGCCCAGCGGCGTCCGCTCGTACAGCACCTGGTGGCCGTACCGCCGCGAGGTCAGCAGGCCCGCGTCCCGCAGCACCGCCAGGTGCGCGGAGACGGAGGAGGGCGCCCTGCCCAGGAGATGGGCCAGTGCCGTCGTCCCCATCGGCTCGGCCAGGGCGCACAGGACGTCCGCCCGCACCGGGCCGAGCAGCCGGGCCAGCGCCTCGGGGGTGCGGTCCCGGGGCTCGGACCACAGTCCGCCGATGCCGCGCGCCGGGTAGACCACGGTCGGCTGCCAGGGCGGATCGAAGCCGCTCACCACGTCCGGCCAGGTGAACACCGACGGCATCAGGACGAGCCCCTGCCCGTCCAGCGGCCGGTCGTGCTCCCCGGGATAGTCCACCCGCAGCGTGGCCGTCTCCGCCGCCCAGTCGAAGGCCGGGTGCAGCTCGCCCAGGAGCCGTTCGAGCCCGCCCTCCGCGAGCCGCCGCGAGTGGTACGCCACGTCCGCCTCCAGGAGCGCGCGCAGCCGGGGCCAGTCCGGGGCGATCAGCGCCTCGTACGCGGCCCGGAGCAGGTCCGCGAGCCGCAGCACCGCCCCGGCGGGGTCCGCGAGCAGCCGCCGCCCCTCCGGGGTGTCCGCCGCCCCCGGCGTCTCCGCGAGCGCCCGCTCGAAGTCGTCCAGGACGAGCGCGGGATCGGTCTCCCGCACAGCGGCGATCTCGTCCTCGAAGGCGGCGGCGGGGCCGAGGGGCGGGGGGTAGAGGAAGTCCGGGCTGTGCCCGCGCAGCGGCATGAGCAGCTGCAACGGCCCGAGATCGAGCTCCCGCGCGGCGCCGGCGATCCGCCGCATCCAGGGCAGGTGGTAGCCCTGCTTCGCGGGCCGCGCGAGGACGCGCACGGCGGAGTGTGTCTCCCAGAGCGGGGAGATCGCGAACCGGATCCGCAGCGGGTCGGCCTCGCCGAAACGGAGGTGGTACGGCACGGGGCCCTCCGGGGGACACGGCTGAACATTCGGCTGGAGCCGAAAGTCTAGAGTGCGCCCCCTGCGCCCGGCAGGCTGCGCCCATGCCCGAGAACGACACCCGGACGCCGACGACGGCGCCCGCGAACACCCCTGCCCCGACGCCTCCCGCACCGGCGGCCCTGGCCACCGACCCGAGCACCGCACCCGCCCCGGCCCGCGCCGGGGGCCCGGAGACCGCGCCGACCCCCGCCCGGGTCGGCGTTCCCGGCGCCGCGCCGACCCCGGCGGGAGGTGTCACGCCCGCCCCGGCCACCGGACCCGGCGTCGGCCCCGTCGGGGCCGTGGCCGCATCCGCCCCCGCCCGGGCCGGCGGCCCCGACCCCCGCCCCGGCTACCGTGCCGTCTTCGCCGTCCGTGAGTTCCGGTTCGTGTTCGCGGCGCATCTGTTCTCGCTGCTCGGGGTCGTCGTCAGTGAGCTGGCGCTCACCGTGCTCGTGTACGACCTGACGGGGTCGCCGCTGCTGTCCTCGCTGACGTTCGCGCTCGGGTTCCTGCCGTACCTCGTCGGGGGCACCCTTCTGGCGGGGCTGACGGACCGGCTTCCGCCCCGCAGGATCCTCGTCGTCTGCGATCTCGTCTGTGCGGGCTGTGTCGCGGTCATGGTCGTGCCCGCGACGCCCGTCGCAGTCCTGCTCGTGCTGCGCTGTGCGATCGCGGTGGTCTCGCCCGTCTTCAACGGCACCCGGATGGCGACCCTCGCCGACATCCTGGGTGAGGGCGACCTGTTCGTGCTCGGGCGGTCGCTGCTGCGGATCGTGTCGCAGAGCGCGCTGCTGACCGGCTTCGCCGCCGGGGGAGTCCTCCTCACCGTCGTTCCGCCGCGCGGCGCCCTCGCCGTCACCACCGCCACCTTCCTCGCCTCCGCGCTCCTGCTGCGGCTCGGGACCGCCCGGCGGCCCGCTCGGGCGGGCGGAGGGGCGAGCGGGCTCGCCGGGACCCGGGCCGTGCTGCGGAACCGGCGGGTGCGGGCGCTGATGCTGATGTTCTGGGTGCCGCCGCTGTTCGCGGTCGTCCCCGAGGCCCTCGCCGCTCCCTACGCAGACGAGATCGGCGTCTCCACGGCCGCCCTCGGCCTCCTCATGTGCGCGCTGCCCGTCGGCACGATCGCGGGCGAGCTGTTCGCCGGATCGTTCCTCTCCGCCGCGACCCGCTCCCGGATCGTGCTGCCGCTCGCCGTCGCCGGCGTCCTGCCGTACCTGCTGTACGGGCCCCGGCCCGGCGTCGCCCTCGCGGCCGTCGCGCTCTTCCTGGCGGGAGCCACCGGCGCGTACACCCTCGGACTCGACGCCTGGTTCGTCGCGGCCGTCCCCGAGGAGCAGCGGGGGAGGGCCATGACCCTGATGACGGCGGGCATGATGACCGTCCAGGGCGTCGGGATGGCCGGGGCCGGGATCGCCGCCGAGTTCGCGCCCGTGCACACGGTCGTGGCCGGTACGGGCGTCCTCGGTACCCTGTGCCTCCTCGCCGCCGCGGCCGAGCTGCGCGCGACCGAAAGGCGAGACGGGGCTGACCGGCATATGACCAGTCGATAAGGTCGAGGCGTGTCCAAGCCGCTCAGTCTCCCCTTCGACCCCATCGCCCGAGCCGACGAACTCTGGCAGAAGCGCTGGGGCCCGGCCCCCTCGATGGCCGCGATCACCTCGATCATGCGCGCCCACCAGATCCTCCTCGCGGAGGTCGACGCGGTCGTCAAGCCGTACGGGCTGACCTTCGCGCGGTACGAGGCCCTGGTCCTGCTCACCTTCTCCAAGGCCGGCGAGCTGCCGATGTCCAAGATCGGCGAGCGGCTGCAGGTCCACCCGACCTCGGTGACGAACACGGTGGACCGGCTGGTGAGGTCGGGGCTCGTGAGCAAGCGGCCCAACCCCAACGACGGACGCGGAACCCTCGCCTGCATCACCGAGAAGGGCCGCGAGGTGGTCGAGGCCGCGACCCGCGACCTGATGGCGATGGAGTTCGGCCTCGGCGCGTACGACGCCGAGGAATGCGCGGAGATCTTCGCGATGCTGCGCCCGCTGCGGGTCGCGGCGCACGACTTCGACGAGGGCTGACGGCACCCCGACCCCCGCGAAGATCGCCCGGATCGTGCCGTTACGCTCGACGGCATGAAATCCAGCGTGCTGACCCGCTACCGCGTCATGGCCTACGTGACCGCCGTCATGCTCCTCGTCCTGTGCGCGTGCATGGTCGCCAAGTACGGCTTCGGCGTCGGCGAGGGCCTGACCCTCGTGGTCTCCCAGATCCACGGCGTCCTGTACATCATCTACCTGATCTTCGCCTTCGACCTGGGCTCCAAGGCCAAGTGGCCGTTCGGCAAGCTCATCTGGGTGCTGGTCTCCGGCACCATCCCGACCGCCGCGTTCTTCGTCGAGCGCAAGGTCGTCGCCGAGACGCTTCCGCTGGTCAGCGGCGTGCGGCCGGAGCCGGTCAAGGCCTGACCGGGGCCCGGGGACCCACCCCCGCACTGATGTGCGGGGGTTTGCCATCGACATTTACTAGGACGTCCTAGTAAATTCGAAGCATGGACGCTGACGCCATCGAGGAAGGCCGCCGTCGCTGGCAGGCCCGTTACGACAAGGCCCGCAAGCGGGACGCCGACTTCACCACGCTCTCCGGCGACGCCGTCGAGCCGGTCTACGGGCCCCGGCCCGGCGACACCTACGAGGGGTTCGAGCGCATCGGCTGGCCCGGTGAGTACCCCTTCACCCGGGGCCTGCACCCGACCGGCTACCGGGGCCGGACCTGGACCATCCGCCAGTTCGCCGGCTTCGGCAACGCCGAGCAGACCAACGAGCGGTACAAGATGATCCTGGCCGCCGGCGGCGGCGGCCTCTCCGTCGCCTTCGACATGCCCACCCTCATGGGCCGCGACTCCGACGACCCCCGCTCCCTCGGCGAGGTCGGCCACTGCGGCGTCGCCATCGACTCCGCCGCCGACATGGAGGTCCTCTTCAAGGACATCCCGCTCGGCGACGTCACGACCTCGATGACGATCTCCGGCCCCGCCGTCCCGGTCTTCTGCATGTACCTGGTCGCCGCCGAGCGCCAGGGCGTCGACCCGGCCGTCCTCAACGGCACGCTCCAGACCGACATCTTCAAGGAGTACATCGCGCAGAAGGAGTGGCTCTTCGAGCCCGAGCCCCATCTGCGCCTCATCGGCGACCTGATGGAGCACTGCGCGGCGAACATCCCCGCGTACAAGCCGCTCTCGGTCTCCGGCTACCACATCCGCGAGGCCGGGGCGACGGCCGCGCAGGAGCTCGCGTACACCCTCGCCGACGGCTTCGGCTACGTCGAGCTGGGCCTGAGCCGGGGCCTGGACGTGGACGTCTTCGCGCCCGGCCTGTCCTTCTTCTTCGACGCGCACCTCGACTTCTTCGAGGAGATCGCCAAGTTCCGCGCCGCCCGCCGCATCTGGGCCCGCTGGATGAAGGAGGTCTACGGCGCGAAGACCGACAAGGCGCAGTGGCTCCGCTTCCACACCCAGACCGCCGGCGTCTCCCTCACCGCCCAGCAGCCGTACAACAACGTCGTGCGCACCGCGGTCGAGGCCCTCTCCGCCGTCCTCGGCGGCACCAACTCCCTCCACACCAACGCCCTCGACGAGACCCTCGCGCTCCCCAGCGAGCAGGCCGCCGAGATCGCGCTGCGCACCCAGCAGGTGCTGATGGAGGAGACCGGCGTCGCCAACGTCGCCGACCCGCTGGGCGGTTCCTGGTACGTCGAGCAGCTCACCGACCGCATCGAGGCCGACGCCGAGAAGATCTTCGACCAGATCAAGGAGCGCGGCCGCCGCGCCCACCCGGACGGGCAGCACCCCATCGGCCCGATCACCTCCGGCATCCTGCGCGGCATCGAGGACGGCTGGTTCACCGGCGAGATCGCCGAGTCCGCCTTCCGCTACCAGCAGGCCCTGGAGAAGGGTGAGAAGCGGGTCGTCGGCGTCAACGTCCACCACGGCTCCGTCACCGGCGACCTGGAGATCCTGCGCGTCAGCCACGAGGTCGAGTGGGAGCAGGTCCGCGTCCTCGGCGAGCGCAAGGGCCGCCGCGACGACGCCAGGGTCCGCGCCTCCCTCGACGCGATGATCGCCGCCGCCCGCGACGGCTCGAACATGATCGGCCCGATGCTGGAGGCCGTACGGGCCGAGGCCACGCTCGGCGAGATCTGCAACGTGCTGCGCGACGAGTGGGGCGTCTACACGGAGCCCCCGGGCTTCTGATCCACCTGAACACGGCAGGGGCGGTACGGGAGTTCCCGTACCGCCCCTGCCGCGTTCGGACCGATCAGCCGGTGGTGGCCGCCGCGCCCAGGCCGCCGAGGAGGAGGGCGGAGAGGCGGGCCGCCCAGGGCCCGTCCACCGGCTCCGCGCTCACCAGGGCGCGGTGCACCACCGCGCCGGCGACCACGTCGAAGATCAGGTCGTCGAGGGCGGCGACCGTGGCCGGCGGGTGCTCCTCCGGGAGCTCGCCGCGCTGCTGCGCCCGCCGACGGCCCGCCAGGACCAGGCGCTTCTGGCGGTCGACGATCGAGGCGCGTATGCGCTCGCGCAGCGGTTCGTCCCGGGTCGACTCGGCGACGACGGCCATCAGGGCCGTCTTCGTCTCGGGCCGCTCCAGAAGGGTCGCGAACTGCAGCACCACGTGCTCGATGTCGGCCTGGAGGGAACCCAGGTCGGGCAGTTCGAGTTCGTCGAAGAGGACGGCGACGGCGTCCACCACGAGTTCGTTCTTGTTGGCCCAGCGGCGGTACAGCGTCGTCTTCGCCACCCCGGCGCGGCCGGCCACGTCCCCCATCGTGAGCTTCGACCAGCCCAGGTCGACCAGGGCCGCGCGGGTCGCCTCCAGGATGGCCGTGTCGGCCTCGGTGGAGCGGGGGCGGCCGGTACGGCTGCTGCGGTTGGTGCGGCTACACATGAGAAGGGACCATACCCGCCGGTAGGTATACCGCCAGGGGTCGGTGATGTGAGGCAGTTCACCGTACGGATCGGACGCGCGCCCTCCCGCCGGGTCCCTCGGCGGAGTTACGCTACGACCTGTAGCGAAAGGCATTGAGCGGCCTGAGCGACAACCAGCGCACCAGGTGGGGACCCGGTGCGGAGCGAAGGTGCCGGGTGGGGACCCGGTGCCGCCGAAGACGAAGAACCGTGTCGTCCGCGCGTCTCGCACACACCGGCGGGAGATGTGCGGACGGCACGGTTCAGCCATGGCTTACCGGTTACGCGCGCGGAAGGGGGAGGATGTATCCATGCAGCCCCGAAACATGTCCATGAGCGGCGTCGTCGACCTCGCCGCGGTGAAGGCGGCCGGAGAGGCCAAGGCGAAGGCGGAGCAGGTGCGCGCCGAGGCCGCGCGGCAGGGTGGTTCCGCCGCGGTGCCCCCGTCGGCCCTGGTGATCGACGTCGACGAGGCCGGCTTCGAGCGCGATGTGCTCCAGCGCTCCGCCGAGGTTCCGGTCGTCCTCGACTTCTGGGCCGAGTGGTGCGAGCCGTGCAAGCAGCTCGGCCCCCTCCTGGAGCGTCTCGCCGTCGAGTACAACGGCCGCATCCTGCTCGCGAAGATCGACGTCGACGCCAACCAGATGCTGATGCAGCAGTTCGGCATCCAGGGAATTCCGGCCGTTTTCGCGGTGGTCGCCGGTCAGGCGCTGCCGCTCTTCCAGGGCGCGGTGCCCGAGGCGCAGATCCGGGAGACCCTCGACCAGCTGATCCAGGTCGGCGAGGAGCGCTTCGGCCTCACCGGCATCGCCGTGGACGCCGACGCCTCGGCCCCCGCCGCGCGACAGGCCGGCCCGTACGACGCCCTGCTCGAAGCGGCCATGTCCGCGCTCGACGCGGGCGACCTGGCCGGCGCCGTCCAGGCGTACAAGAACGTGCTCGCCGACGACCCGGCCCACCCGGAGGCCAAGCTCGGCCTGGCACAGGCCGAACTGCTCACCCGCGTACAGGATCTGGACCCCGGTGCCGTCCGCAAGAACGCGGCGGACAACCCGGCGGACGTCACCGCTCAGATCGCCGCCGCCGACCTCGATCTGGTGGGCGGTCACGTCCAGGACGCCTTCGGGCGCCTCGTGGAGACCGTGCGCCGCACGGCGGGCGAGGACCGGAACGCGGCGCGGCTCCGCCTCCTCGAACTGTTCGAGGTGATCGGTGCGGACGACCCGCGCGTGACGGCGGCCCGGCAGGCCCTCGCCCGGGTGCTGTTCTAGCTCCCGGCACCGCCGGATCGTCCGACGATTTGGCAGCAGGGTGACAAATCGCGGCCGCGCTTTACCAAAACTTGGTAATCGCGGCCGCTGTTACTTGTAGTAAATCGAACCCGGTGTTCTGTCCGCATTCATCCGGCGATCTCCCGACATTCCCCGTCGCTCGAACGTACCCAGCGTGCCCGTTCGGTCCCGTCCCGCCATGGCGTGGTTATCCCCCCGTTACTAGCCGGTAATGAACCCCCTTGTGCGGGGGCCCGGAATGGACCACGATCGGCGACGCTCGGTCCGAACCGCACCACCCCGGCAACCAACCGGGATCGCGGCAAGGGTCCCCACCGAGCCGACCGGTGTTCCGGCACCGGTCGCGGACAGGGGGGTTCCCGCTCTCACCGAACGGGGCCTGTCCGAACAGGTCGCGCCCCAAGGCGCGCCCATGGTTGTCGCTCGGGGGTGATCGCCGGTGATTCGGACGCGCATCGCGCCGCCTGACGCCTCGGCGCTCTCCTTCCCGAGGACGTAGCTCTTCTCCCATCCCAGGGCGGCCCCCCGGGGTCCCTCCGGAGATGTACGTCCGAGAAGGAGGAATTCTCATGAAGTCCCAGGTTCGTGGCGGAACCAGATGGAAGCGGTTCGCCGTCGTCATGGTCCCGAGCGTGGCCGCGACGGCCGCGATCGGCGTCGGCCTCGCCCAGGGCGCGCTCGCCGCGTCCTTCAGCATCTCCGGCCAGGAGTTCAAGGTTCGTGCCGACAAGCTCGAGGGCACGAACTTCGTCCAGTACGGCAGCGTGGCCAGGGGCAACAACCTCGACGGTTCGGAGCTCAACGCCCCCGTCGCGGTGTCCGGCTTCACCGAGGCCAAGATCACCAACATGTGCCAGTCCGTGGTGACGCCGAAGGTGCCGTTCATCAACGACTCCGTCACCCTCACCCTGAAGGCCGGCGGCAAGGCCGCCGAGTCCGGCGATGACAAGGACAAGGTCATCGCGTCGGGCATCTACCTCGATGTCTCCGACCTCCAGGCCGACGCCGAGTTCAAGAAGATCGACATCGGCGTCGCCGCGGGCAAGCTCAACGAGTTCGGCGGCAAGGCGGACGGCAGCAAGCCGGGCATCCAGCCGAACACCGCGGCCAACCCGTTCGGCTTCGGCCAGCGCGCCGAGACGGCGACGCTGACGAACGTGAAGCAGCGTGCCTGGGCCACCACGGCCGCGACCTTCACGCTTCCCGGCCTGCACCTGTCGCTCGACAAGGGCGTCCACGAGTGCTTCTAGGACCGGCCGGTCCCTGAGGGCCGATCCGTTCCGAAGGGTGGGGCCGCGTGCGGCCCCACCCGCCAGGTTCCTTCTTCACCTTTCTCAGCAACACCGCTTCCAGGGAGCTGTTCCATGAGCGCCGAGATCCCCGCCTCCCGCGAAGTCCCCAAAAAGGAGAACCGGTTCAAGGTCTGGCGGCAGACCCGGCCCTTCTGGGCGGGACTGTTCACCATGCTGGGCGGCGTGCCGATCGCCTACCTCCCGTACGGGGACATGCGGCTCGGCAACATGACGCTCGCCCTGGCGACGACCGCCGGAGCCGGCGCGCTGATCATCGGCGTCCTGCTCATCACGCTCGGGCTGACGATGTGGTTCCAGCCCATCGTCCGGGTGTTCGCGGGTGTCGCGGCGATCGTCCTGGCACTCGTCTCCATCCCGGTGTCGAACTTCGGCGGCCTCGTCATCGGATTCCTGTTCGCCCTCGTCGGCGGCGCCATGTCCGCTTCCTGGGCGCCCGCACGGCCGGTCGAGGAGACCGAGGACGCACAGCACGACGGTCACCCCGAGGCCTCCCACGAGGCCGGCGCGGAGCCCGAGACCCAGGTCGTGCCCGCGGCCGTCGTCCCGGAGCAGCGCGAGGCGGAGCACATGGCGACCGAAACCACGACCGACGCCAACGGCGGGAGGAACAGTGCGGGGTGACGAGAATCAGCCGGCGCTCGCGAAGCAGGGCCCGCGGCACGCGGCCCCGCGCAAGTCGCTGCTGAACAGGATCCAGGGCCCCGCCGGGAAGGCGATGGCACTGGCGGCCATGCCGACCGCGGTGTTCGTGGGCATGGGCCTCACGCCCAAGCTCGCCCTCGCGGACGACAAGGACATCCCCTTCGCCCCCGGCCCCTGTGTGACGCGCTCGGACGAGCCGACGCCCGAGGCGAGCGAGACGGCGAAGCCCACGGAGAGCGCGAAGCCCACCGCCACCGCTTCGCCGACGGACACCCCCACGGTGACCGCCACGCCCTCCGCCACCGCGACGCCGGACGCGACCCCGACGCCCACCGCGACGCAGGCCGTGCAGACCGCCGCGCCGCAGGCGCAGCAGCACGCGACGACC
The DNA here is from genome assembly GCF_044333355.1 of Streptomyces sp. NPDC021012. NCBI lineage: Bacteria > Bacillati > Actinomycetota > Actinomycetes > Kitasatosporales > Streptomycetaceae > Streptomyces > Streptomyces sp. NPDC021012. The sequence continues at coordinate 179,437 of NZ_JBIRQU010000001.1, read as the reverse complement.
GCCCCCGCGCCCGCCTCGACCCCCACGGCCACCCCCTCGCCGACGCAGTCCAGGAACCCGCTGGACCCGCTGGGCCTGGGCGACGCCCTGAAGGACCTTCTCGACGGCCCCGACAAGACGCCGACGGCCACGCCCACGCCCACCACGGCGCCCACCACGGCCGCGCCCACCCCGACGCAGCCCTCCGCCGACAAGACGCCGGCGACCGACGCTCCGGCCCCGGCCGCCACCACCGCGGCCCCGAAGCAGAGGGCGGCGGACGAGGCCGCGCAGAGGACGAAGACGGCGATCGAGAAGGCCGCCGACCAGGCGGGCGTGAAGGTCGCGGAGCTCCCCGAGAGCGCCAAGGGCCTCGACGCCAAGAAGGACACGGACATACCCGACGGGGCCAAGCCCCGCTTCCCGTGCCCCGAGTACGACGCCCAGGCGCTCGCCGACGCCGAACTGGAGCCGGGCATCCCGCTGCTCCCGGACGCGCCCTGGCGCCTGGAGAGCTCCTGGCTCACCCTGAAGGGCCTCAAGTACCACGGCATCGTCGAGGTGAAGACCGGCAGCGGCACGATCAAGAAGGTCCTGAAGTTCACCGCGTCCGAGGTGGACATCAAGGACCTGCACCAGATGACGGAGCACTCCGAGGGCCGCACGGCGCACATCCGCTCCACGCCGGGCTCGACGTCGACCATCACCGGCGGCACGGTGACGATGTACACGGAGGAGCTGAAGGGCAACCTCCTCGGCATCATCCCGATCACCTTCAGCCCGGAGTCCCCGCCGCCGCTGGACATCTCGCTCGTCTGGTTCAGCAACGTGAAGATCAAGCAGGCGGGCCAGTTCGGCGGCAACCTCCAGATCAAGGGCCTCCGCAACACGATCGAGCCCAGCTGACCCCCGTACCACTCCGGGAGCCGCACACCGTTGTGGCCCGCGCTCTTCACGAGTGCGGGCCACGACGAGCTTCACAGGGGCTCAAAAGAATCTTCACAGAGTCAAACTGTTGTTCTACTTTGAATGTGGTTGAAGCGGATCCGCTTCAGCGCGCGGGCGTCGGGGGGGCGGCCGTCGTGCAGAGATCCTCCTCGCGTCTGCGCAGGCAACCCCTGTGAGGACCCACCACCTTCATGCGTCGTCAAACCGATCACCCGCTCGCCAGAGGGGCGCTCTCCATGGCAGCTCTCGGTGGGCTCCTGGCTGCCCTGCTCGTAGCCGTGCAGCCGTCATTTCCCTGGACGGACCGTACGGACGAGGCCGCCGCAGCGCAGGTCCAAGCCGCTCCCGGACCCGTGATGTTCCCCCTCTTCGGCCGCAAGTCCGGCCGTCTCTACGACTACGAGCCCAAGGGCACGGGAGGCGTCCAGCCCATGGTCGACATGGGCGGTGACTGGTCCGAGGCGGACGCCATCGTGCAGGCCAACGTCTCTGAGGGCGGCAAGGGCAACGACCTCTACCACCGTTCCGACGGCACGCTCTTCTATACCGCCGAACGTGGTAACGACACCAAGGTCGTCGGTGGGGGGTGGCAGATATACGACCGGTTGGTCTCCGTGGGCAACATGGGTGGGACGGCTGAACCGGACCTCGTCGCACGGCATACGGACGGGACGCTCTGGCTCTACGCGGCCCGACCCGACGGCCTGCTCCAGCCGCGTATACGGATAGGCAGTGGCGGCTGGGGCGCCATGACCGCACTGGCCGGCCGCGGCGACTACACCGGCGACGGCAAGACCGACCTCATCGCCCGGCAGTCGGACGGCACGCTGTACATCTACCCCGGCACCGGCAACTACGTGGCGGACGGGGTCCTCGGGGCGCGCATCACGGTGGGCACCGGCTGGAACATCCACAAGCTGATCGTTTCCACGGGCGACAACAACGGCGACGGCAAGACCGACCTGATCGCCGCTGACACGGCCGGCTTGCTCTGGCTCTTCAAGGGAACCGGAAACCCCAGCGCTCCCTTCGCTCCTCGCGTGCAGATCGGCACCGGCGGCTGGGCCGCCTTCGACCACCTCTTCTGAGGCGCGCCCTCTTCCCTCCGCCACTTCCGTACGAGAACGGTTGATCCACCATGCGTATGTACGCGCCTCCGGGCGGCCGCCGTGCCTCCCGCAGATGGACGCGGCTGTTGAGCGTCACCGCCCTGACCACCGCACTTGCCGTAGCTCTCACCGGCAACCAACTGCCCCGGACGACCGAGCCCGTGGCTCCCGCCGCTGCCCTGACCGACCTACCGGGGAAGGAGACCTTGGATCTCGACGCTGCCGCAAAGGTGCGCGTCGACCAATGCCTGCTCAACCTGACGCTCCGCAGAGGTGGCCAGGCGCTGAAGGCCGTGTCGCGGAGTGGTCTGAACGGCACCGAGGCCGAGCTGCACGCCGCAGCCGAAAGCATGCAGTGGCAAGACGGCAATACTCCCCTCGCCATCGCCTGGGACGAGGACAACGCGTGGAAAAACGCCAAGGGCTATGAACTGGGGGCCCGGGACGAGGTCTGGGAACAGTCCTTGCGCATTCCGTCGATGACCACTCCGCCCGGCTACACGGGCGCCGGGTTCGAATGGGTCGACACCGAGGAGAACCCCTACTACACCACCGGAGTCATGGGCGGGCTGGGTGCCCTGTACTTCGACACCGAGTCCGATATCTACTTCACGGACCAGACACCGGTTGCGAGCAAGGAGTCGGTGGAAGCGGTCAACGCGATCGCCGCGGCCCGCTACTCCAAGGACCGTTACGAGGACTGGGCGGCGCTGGAGGCGCTCGAGTGGAAAATGGCCTTCATGCACCCGATGTACGCGGACGACGCGCGCATCTTCCTCCAGCACGGTGGCTTCCCGACGACCGCGCCGGAGCCGGACACCATGGAGTTCCGCCTCGACGTCGAGGCGCTCAAGGCACGGTTCGCCTCCTGCACGGCGCACAACCCGCTTGATCCGTACAAGGTGTTGGATGCCGAGGTCGCCCAGGCCTCCGTCGAGTGGCAGAACGAGCTGTCCGGTCAGAAGGCACAGCGGGCCGTGATCATGGATGCCGAGGCGAAGGCCTCCCGACACCTGGGAGTGGCCTCACAGGCGATGGCCGAGGCGCTGGGCCAGTCCCTCATTGCGAGCCGGCTCACCGACTGGCAAGACCACTGGATCAGGCAGTCCCCGAGCTCGACGATGTTCTACCCGACAGCCGCCGAGTTTGCGGAGGTCAAGACGAACATCGCCCGCGCTCGGGAGCGGGCCCAGGGTCGGGTCTACGTCGCCGGACGTGCCGCACTCGCCGCGCAGGAGGAGGCCGCACGGGCGGACGAGGCCAAGATCGAGGCGTACGCCCTCGCCGACGCCGCCGGCCTGCCGCGCGGCCGCGGCCTGATGTACGGGCAGCAGGCCGTACAGGTCGCCAAGGCGTCCGCAGCCGCCGCGCAGGCGGCCTTCAAGGCGACTGAGACGGCGGCGAACGCCACCCGCGCGTCCGCGTCCGACAGCAAGACGCTGATGGCGCTCGCCGAGACGCAGGCACACGCCTCGAAGACCGAGTTCCGCCGCAAGGCCGCCGAGGAGGCCGAGGCGCAGGCCAAGGCCGCCGCCGACGGCGCCGCGTATCAGGCGAAGCTGGCCGCGGACAACGCGGCCAAGGCCAAGGAAGCGGAGAATCGCGCCAAGGCCGCCGAGGCGGAGGCGAAGGTGGCCGCCGCCGACGCGGCAGCCAAGCGGAAGAAGGCCGAAGCGGAAGCCGCGTACGCCAAGTCCCAGAAGGAACTGGCAGACACGGAGCGGGCCAAGGCCGCCACCGCGAAGGCGAAGGCGCAGTCCGAACGCCAGATAGCGGCGGACAAGTTGGCTGCCGCGCAGACCGCAGGCGCCACCGCCGCGACGAAGAAGGACGAGGCGCTGGCCGCCGAACAGAACGCGGTCAAGGCCAGGGACAATGCCATCATCGCAGAAGGCCGACGCGACGCCCTGGAGGCCAAGGCGTTCGCACTGGAAGCCAGAGCGGAAGCCGATGAGGGCACCGATGCCGCCGCCGCGTCGCGGGCTGCGGCCACGGATGCGCGCACCGCTGCCAACGAGGCGGGTACGGCGGCGGCGAGCGCCCGTGCGGCCGCCGACTCGGCCACCAGGGCCTCGGCCAACGCCAGAGCCGCCGCCACCCGCGCCGAAGGCGCGGCCAAGCGGGCTCAGGCGACAGCGGACGCGGCCAAGCGGGACGTCGCGATCACCGAGGCTGCCGTGGCGAAGGCCACCGCAGCCACAGCTGACGCCATCGACGCAGCCGACCAGGCGAAATGGAACGCGATCACGGCGAAGGCACAGGCTGCCACGGCCCGGGAGAAGGCGGCCGAAGCCAAGGGGCACGCGGACGTCGCACGCCAGGAGGCGGCTGCGGCGGTTGCTGCTTCGGTGCGTGCGGCCGGTTTCGCCTACGCCACAGCGCAGGCGGCGATAGCCACCCGGAACTCGGCGCAACAGGTGATCAAGCCGGCCAACGACGCCATCGAACTCGGATCTCCGTACGCGGACACCGATCCATCAGCGGGCCTCGCGGTGCTCATCGGGCAGGCGTCCAAGACTCAAGCCGAGCAGCAGGCCGCTCTCGCGAAGGCCAAGTCCGTCCAGGCCGCCGCCGCGGCCGTCGAGGCGAAGGCCATTGCGGCCCGGGCGACCGCCGACGCGAAGGCCGCCGCGGAAGCGGCTGCCCGCAGCGCCGAGTACGCGGCGGCCGCCACGGCATCGGCCGAGGCGGCCCAGGCATCAGCGAACGCCGCGGCGAAATCGGTCGAGGCTGCCAAGCAGGCGCTCGCCAGAACAGTGGAGTACCACCAGCAGGCGAAGGCGGATGCGGAAGCGGCGCAGGAAGCCGCGAATTCCGCTGGAGACTACGCGGCGCAGGCGGACGGGGCAGCCAGCGAGGCGGAGAAGGATGCGGGAGCGGCGCGTACTTCGGCGACGGCCGCCGAGAGCGACGCCAGCACCGCCAGTGATGTGGCGACTCAGGCCGAACAGGACGCGACGAAGGCTGAGGAATCGGCCGGCCGGGCTGACGAGGCCGCGGACGAAGCCGAGGACGCGGCGACTCGTGCCGAGAACACCAAGGCCCAAGAGACTATTTCGACCGGTGGTGCCACCGGTATCGGAGGCGTCTTCACCAGACAGAGCATGGAGCAGATCGGTGAGGCGCAACCTCAGAACCCCTGCGTGCTGGACATCGGATTCGACGGTTGCACGGTCAAGTTCAAGCTGACCTTCAACGTCACCGTCGACTTCTATCTCTGCCAGGACCCGGCCGCCGGAGACACTCCGACGGCCGCCAATTGCCCGACTGCGGCGACGACGTGGGTGGGAAGCCAGCGGTTCGAGAACCAGGTTGCCTATATCGACCACTACTTCACGCGGTGGGAGATCGTCAGCGAACTGGACAAGGCATTCCTCAAGGTCGTGTGGCACGTCCTGACGGACGACTTCGTCCAGTGTTCCAAGGGAAGCGTCTCCGGGTGCCTGTGGGCTGCGAGCAACTTCATCCCGGGGAAGAAGATCGCCGATGCCATTGACGTGATCCGAGCACTCGATGCGGCGATGAACACCGGGGTCGGGGTGGCGGACGCTTACCGGGCGCTCAAGAACCTGGACCTGGACCCGCAGATCATGGCCGCCATCACCAGGGAGGTGAACCTGGTCGAGGATGTTCTGGTGGCCTGCAGCACCAACAGCTTCCTGGGGGAGACGCCGGTCGTCATGGCGGACGGGACGACCCGTCCGATCAGCGGCGTGCGGATCGGCGATCTCGTGCTCGCGGCCGATCCCGACAGCGGTGAGCGACGTGGGATGCGGGTGTCGTCGACGTTCCGCCACGAGACGACGAACCTCGTCGAGGTTCGGCTCGCTGACGGCTCCACGGTGGTCACCACGCCTGGGCACAAGGTCCATGTCGTCGGTCGCGGGTGGACTCTCGCTCTGACCCTCCGGCCCGACGACCTGGTGATTGGTGCCGATGGGATCGCCGCCCGTGTGGCTTCGGTACGGGACCGGGACGAGCGTGCCGCGCTCACCGTGTACGACCTGACGGTGGAAGGCCTGCACACGTTCTTCGTCGGTACCCGAGGGGCGACCTCCCGGAGCGTCCTCGTCCACAACTGCCTGAACCTCCTCACGCACGAATCTGCGACCGCGGGGCATACGATCGCGGACCACGTCACGCCCACGGCTCAGGAGGCGATCGACCTGGCGAAAAGGAAGCTGCTGAAGAATCCCAACGGCCCGGGGATCAATTCCGTGTGGAACGATCTCTCCACCGCTCAGGCGTCCGTGGACGAGGCCATGAAGAAGTTCCTGACCGGCGGGTCGGCGGCGCAGAACGCGAAGAACCGCAAGCGTCTGGCCGATTGGATGGCGAGAACCCCCAAGGATTCGAGCAGTCCTCTACACCTGCTTTCGTTCAAGGTGAGACTTGACACTCCGGGGTCACTCGGTACCGTCTATCGCCACGACGGAGACTTCTGGAAAGCCGGGAATACGGTGGTCCTCACCCTGCAACGGACAGGAATGCCGAAGCACAACGGATATATCGTCTACACGGCATCGCCGGAGTAGGAGTTCAGAGTGATGTCACGCAGTGATATATGGGTGGACTTCGGCCTCAGCGGGCTCGCCAAGTGGCTGTCGTCACCTGCCGCGAGCGGTCTTGAGCAGCGCGAGGTGGTCGGGGAAGCCGTCGAGTGGGGAGAGGGAGCCTACGCGGCAACCTTGCTGTCCGATGCCGAACGACTCCTCGCGTCCTCGTTGACCACCCAGGACGTCAACGTCCTGTGGAGTGCAGCGGTGAGGAGGGCGTACTCGGCAGAGGCTCCGTGGCTCGACGGGAAGGCGTGGCTGCGCGAGATCGTGGAGTCGGTCACGACGCGGTACGACGCGGGGCAGCTGAGCGCACTTCGCGGCGACGGCGTGCCGGACCCAGCTGTGGAGCTGAAGGCCGACGTGCTTTCGGAGATCGAAGCCATGGCCGCTCCCCTGGCCACCGCGACCGAGGGCGACCGGTACGGCGCCGTCCGCGGTGTCGTGCCCGTTCTGCGGCGTGTCGTCGCCAACATCGACCCCGACCTCGGCTTCCGGTTCTTCCTGAGAGCCCTGAAGGCCTACGGTGTTCCGATCACGGAAGCCCGGTACCTCCGCTACCACGAACTCGGGGAACACCTCGGCTACCACGAGCTCGTGGTGGACGACGGCTCGCTCCGGGTGGAGGGTGAGGGAGAGGACCCGTCCGCCTCCCGCGGGGTCTGACGCGTGTGACGCACAAGGCGAAGCCCCCGTCCGGATCGGACGGGGGCTTCGTCGTGCGTCACACGCGTCAGGCGTGCTCGCCGCCGCCCAGGTGGTGGACGCGGACCATGTTGGTGGTGCCGGGGACGCCGGGGGGAGAGCCGGCGGTGATGACCATGGTGTCGCCGGCGTTGTAGCGCTGGAGCTTGAGGAGCTCGGCGTCGACCAGGTCGACCATGGCGTCCGTGTTGTCCACGAACGGGACGAGGAAGGACTCCACGCCCCAGCTCAGGGTGAGCTGGTTGCGGGTGCCCTCGTCCGTCGTGAAGGCGAGGATCGGCTGCTGCGTGCGGTAGCGCGAGAGGCGGCGGGCGGTGTCGCCGGACTGGGTGAAGGCGATCAGGGCCTGGCCGCCGAGGAAGTCCGCGATCTCGCAGGCGGCGCGGGCGACGGAGCCGCCCTGGGTGCGGGGCTTCTTGCCCGGGACCAGGGGCTGGAGGCCCTTGGAGAGGAGCTCCTCCTCGGCCGCGGCGACGATCTTCGACATCGTCTTCACGGTCTCGATCGGGTAGGCGCCGACCGAGGACTCGGCCGACAGCATGACCGCGTCCGCGCCGTCCAGGATCGCGTTGGCGACGTCGCTCGCCTCGGCGCGGGTCGGCCGCGAGTTGGTGATCATCGACTCCATCATCTGGGTGGCGACGATGACCGGCTTCGCGTTCCGGCGGCAGAGCTCCACGAGGCGCTTCTGCACCATCGGGACCTTCTCGAGCGGGTACTCCACGGCGAGGTCGCCACGGGCCACCATGACCGCGTCGAAGGCGGCGACGACGGCGGCCATGTTCTCGACGGCCTGCGGCTTCTCGACCTTGGCGATGACGGGGACCCGGCGGCCCTCCTCGTCCATCACCTTGTGGACGTCCTTGACGTCGTTGGCGTCGCGGACGAAGGACAGGGCGACCATGTCGCAGCCCATCCGCAGGGCGAAGCGGAGGTCCTCGACGTCCTTCTCCGACAGGGCGGGGACGTTGACCGCCGCGCCGGGCAGGTTGATGCCCTTGTGGTCGGAGATGACGCCGCCCTCGACCACGATGGTCTTGACGCGGGGGCCGTCGACCTCGACGACGCGCAGCTCGACGTTGCCGTCGTTGATCAGGACCTGGTCGCCCTTGGCGACGTCGCCGGGCAGGCCCTTGTAGGTGGTGCCGCAGATCGACTTGTCGCCGGGGACGTCCTCGGTGGTGATGGTGAACTCGTCACCGCGCACCAGCTCGACCGGTCCCTCGGCGAAGGTCTCCAGCCGGATCTTCGGGCCCTGGAGGTCGGCGAGGACGCCGACGGAGCGGCCGATGTCCGCGGAGACCTGCCGGAGGCGGTCGTACCGATCCTGGTGTTCCGTGTGGGACCCGTGGCTGAAGTTGAATCGGGCCACGTTCATACCGGCCTCGATGAGAGCCTTCAGCTGCTCATACGAGTCGACGGCGGGGCCCAGCGTGCAGACGATTTTGGAACGGCGCATGAGGCGGATCCTATCGGTTTGTTTCACTGCGGAATATTCCGTCTGGCGGAAAGTACAAATGGGCGCGGGTCCGCTCAGGCGTTCACTTCTCCGTGCACCAGTGCGTAGCTCTGTCGGGCGATCTCCAGCTCCTCGTCCGTCGGCACCACGGCGACCGCCACCCGCGCGTACACCGGCGAGATGATCCGGGGCTCGTCGGAGCGGACGGCGTTGAGGTCGGAGTCCACCGCGAGCCCCAGCTCCTCCAGGCCCGTGATCGCGGCCTCCCGCACCGGCGCGGAGTTCTCGCCGACCCCCGCCGTGAACGCCACCGCGTCCACCCGGCCGAGGACCGCGTAGTACGCCCCGATGTACTTCTTCAGCCGGTGGACGTAGATGTCGAAGGCGAGCGCCGCCCGCTCGTCGCCCTCGTCGACCCGCCGGCGGATCTCCCGCATGTCGTTGTCGCCGCAGAGCCCCACCAGACCGGACCTCTTGTTCAGGAGCACGTCGATCTCGTCCGCCGACATGCCCGCCACCCGCTTGAGGTGGAAGGTCACCGCGGGGTCGACGTCGCCCGAGCGGGTGCCCATGACCAGGCCCTCCAGGGGAGTCAGACCCATCGAGGTGTCCACGCACCGGCCGCCCCGCACCGCCGAGGCGGAGGCGCCGTTCCCCAGGTGCAGCACGATCACGTTCACCTCCTCCGGCTCCTTGCCGAGCAGCCGCGCCGTCTCCCGCGAGACGTAGGCGTGCGAGGTGCCGTGGAAGCCGTACCGGCGGATCCGGTGCTTGTCGGCGGTCTCCACGTCGATCGCGTACCGCGCCGCCGACTCCGGCATCGTCGTGTGGAAGGCGGTGTCGAAGACCGCCACCTGCGGCAGGTCCGGGCGCAGCGCCATCGCCGTACGGATGCCGGTGAGGTTCGCCGGGTTGTGCAGCGGCGCCACAGGCACGAGCCGCTCGATCTCGGCGAGCACCTCCTCGTCGATGACCGTCGGCTCGGTGAACCGCAGCCCGCCGTGCACCACCCGGTGGCCGATCGCCGCCAGCTCGGGGGAGTCCAGGCCCAGGCCGTCCGCCGCCAGCTCCTCGGCGACCGCCTTCAGCGCGGCCGCGTGGTCGGCGATCGGCCCGTTCTTCTCGCGCCGCTCCCCGCCCTGGAGCGGGGTGTGCACGATCCGGGAGGTCTCCTCGCCGATCCGCTCGACCAGGCCCTGCGCGAGTCGGCGGTCGTCCTTCATGTCGAGCAGCTGGTACTTCACCGACGAGGAGCCGGAGTTGAGGACGAGTACACGAGAGGGAGGGGTCGTCATGCCGGCGGCTCCTGGGTCTGGGACTGGATCGCCGTGATGGCGACCGTGTTGACGATGTCGCTGACGAGGGCGCCGCGCGAGAGGTCGTTCACCGGCTTGCGCAGGCCCTGGAGCACCGGCCCGACGGCCACGGCGCCGGCCGAGCGCTGCACGGCCTTGTAGGTGTTGTTGCCCGTGTTGAGGTCCGGGAAGATCAGCACGGTCGCCTGGCCCGCCACCTTCGAACCCGGCAGCTTCGTCGCCGCGACGGAGGGCTCGACGGCCGCGTCGTACTGGATCGGGCCCTCGATCCGCAGCTCCGGATGCGCCTCGCGGACCAGCTTCGTCGCCTCCCGCACCTTGTCGACGTCGGCGCCGGAGCCCGAGGTGCCCGTGGAGTACGAGAGCATCGCGATCCGCGGCTCCACGCCGAAGCGGGCCGCGGTCGCCGCCGACTGGACGGCGATGTCCGCGAGCTGCTCGGCGTCCGGGTCCGGGTTGACCGCGCAGTCGCCGTACACGAGCACCTTGTCGGCGAGGCACATGAAGAAGACCGAGGAGACGATCGAGGCGTCCGGCTTCGTCTTGATGATCTCGAAGGCCGGGCGGATCGTCGCCGCCGTCGAGTGCACCGAGCCGGACACCATGCCGTCGGCCAGGCCCTCCTGGACCATCAGGGTGCCGAAGTAGTTCACGTCCGAGACGACGTCGTACGCCAGCTCCACGGTGACGCCCTTGTGGGCCCGCAGCGCCGCGTACCGCTCCGCGAACGTGTCGCGCAGCTCCGAGGTCTGCGGGTCGATCAGCTGCGTGTCGCGCAGGTCCACGCTCAGGTCGGCGGCCTTCTTGCGGATGGCCTCGACGTCGCCGAGGAGCGTCAGGTCGCAGACGTCACGGCGGATCAGCACGTCGGCGGCGCGCAGCACCCGCTCCTCGGTGCCCTCCGGGAGCACCACCCGGCGCCGGTCGGCCCGCGCCTGTTCGAGCAGCTCGTGCTCGAACATCATCGGGGTGACCCGGCCGCTGCGCGCGACCGAGACCCGCTTGAGGAGGTCGGCGGTGTCCACGTGCCGCTCGAAGAGGCCGAGGGCGGTCTCCGCCTTGCGCGGGGTGGCGGCGTTCAGCTTGCCTTCGAGGGCGAACAGCTCGGCGGCGGTGGGGAAGCTGTTGCCGGGCACGGAGATGACGGGGGTGCCGGGCGCGAGGCGTGCCGCCAGGGTCAGGATCTCCTCGCCGGGCCGCTCGTTCAGGGTGAGCAGCACGCCCGCGATCGGCGGGGTGCCGGCCGAGTGCGCGGCGAGCGCGCCGACGACCAGGTCGGCCCGGTCCCCGGGGGTGACGACGAGACAGCCCGGGGTCAGCGCGTGGAGGAAGTTCGGCAGCATCGCGCCGCCGAAGACGAAGTCGAGCGCGTCCCGCGCGAGCCCCGCGTCGTCGCCGAGGACGACGGTGGCGCCGAGCGCCTGGGTGATCTGGGCGACGGTGGGCGCGGAGAGCGCCGGCTCGTCCGGCAGGACGTAGCACGGTACGGGGAGCCGGGCCGCGAGCCGCTCGGCGATGGCCTCGCGGTCCTCGCCCGTCACCCGGTTGACGACCATCGCGAGGACGTCGCAGCCGAGTCCGTCGTAGGCCCGGAAGGCGTTGCGCGCCTCGGCCCGTACGGACTCGGCGGGCTGGCCCTTGCCGCCGACCACCGGGATGACGGAGGCGCCGAACTCGTTGGCGAGGCGGGCGTTGAGCGCGAGCTCGTCGGGGAGCTGGGTGGCGGCGAAGTCGGTGCCGAGGACGAGGACGACCTCGTAGTCGCGGGCGACGGCGTGGAAGCGGTCGACGAGCCGGGACACCAGCTCGTCGGTGCCCCGCTCGGCCTGGAGCGCGGAGGCCTCCTGGTAGTCCATGCCGTAGACCGTCGAGGGGTCCTGGGTGAGCCGGTAGCGGGCGCGCAGCAGGTCGAAGAGCCGGTCGGGACGGTGGTGCACGAGGGGCCGGAACACCCCCACCCGGTCCACCTGGCGGGTGAGGAGCTCCATGACTCCCAGCTCGACGACCTGGCGGCCGTCACCGCGGTCGATCCCGGTCACGTACACGCTGCGCGTCACGCCGTCGTCTCCTGTCCAGTCCTGCGGAAGGGGCCGGGAGGGTGCCCTCGCGGCACCTTCTCCGCGGCCCGTGCGTCAATCGACAGTGCTCAGAAAGCCCCGATAGGGCGGCATTACCCCCTTGACAATACCCCCGGCAATGGTTAGGTCGCCCGCCGGACGAAGGGCCCGGGAACCCGGGACGAAAGGCCTTCCCGGGGCCGCGGGGAAGGACGCGCGGACGGCCGGCGAGCGCGCCCGCCGGTAACGGCGTGTGAGAATCGAAGTGGCTCACAACGGACCGCGACCGAGCAGGAGACACAGCACGATGCGCATCGGAGTTCTCACCGCAGGCGGCGACTGCCCCGGCCTGAACGCAGTGATCCGGTCGGTCGTGCACCGGGCGGTCACCCACTACGGAGACGAGGTCATCGGCTTCGAGGACGGCTACGCGGGCCTGCTCGACGGCCGCTACCGCCCCCTCGACCTCAACGCCGTCAGCGGCATCCTCGCCCGCGGCGGCACCATCCTCGGCTCCTCCCGCCTGGAGCGCGACCGCTTCCGCGCGGCCTGCGACAACGCCAAGGAGCTCATCGAGAAGAGCGGCTTCGACGCGCTCGTCCCGATCGGCGGCGAGGGCACCCTCACCGCCGCCCGGATGCTCCACGAGGCCGGCGTGCCCGTCGTCGGCGTCCCCAAGACCATCGACAACGACATCTCCTCCACCGACCGCACCTTCGGCTTCGACACCGCCGTCGGCGTCGCCACCGAGGCCATGGACCGGCTCAAGACCACCGCCGAGTCCCACCAGCGGGTGATGGTCGTCGAGGTGATGGGCCGCCACGCCGGCTGGATCGCCCTGGAGTCCGGCATGGCCGGCGGCGCCCACGGCATCTGCCTGCCCGAGCGCCCCTTCGACCCGGCCGACCTGGTCAAGATGGTCGAGGAGCGCTTCTCCCGGGGCAAGAAGTTCGCCGTCATCTGCGTCGCCGAGGGCGCGCACCCCGCCGCGGGCACGATGGACTACGACAAGGGCGAGATCGACCAGTTCGGCCACGAGCGCTTCCAGGGCATCGGCACGGCCCTCGCGTACGAACTGGAGCGCCGCCTCGGCAAGGAGGCCCGGCCCGTCATCCTCGGCCACGTCCAGCGCGGCGGCACGCCGACCGCGTACGACCGGGTGCTCGCCACCCGCTTCGGCTGGCACGCGGTGGAGGCCGTGCACAACGGCGACTTCGGCCGGATGACGGCCCTGCGCGGCACGAACGTCGAGATGGTGCCGCTGGCCGAGGCCGTGACCCAGCTCAAGACGGTCCCGGAGGACCGCATGCGCGAGGCGGAGTCGGTCTTCTAGGCGCGACTCCCCGGCTTTCCGGCCCCCCGGAAATGCCGGATTCCCCCCTTGAGCCCCGGCGCGCGATCAACAAGGCTGGGGCCTGTCCCGGACACGTCCCGACCCTGTCCGGCGGAAGGGGGGAGGCGCGGATGACGCCGGGGGAGCACACTCCTGATCCGCGGACCGCACGGGAGGAGCCCGCGACCGGCGGGATGTACGGACCCGGCCCGGCGGCCCCGGGCCCGGCCGCCGCCGAGGCCCCCGACGCACCGCCCGCCTGGCCCGGCGCCCCCGAGGCCCCGGAGCCCGGCGAGGCCCGTCCGGGGCCCCGGTCCCGGATACGGCGCGGCCTGGTCGCGGCGGTCGCGCTCGCGGGTCTCGTGCTCGCCGGCGCCAGCGTCGTCGCCTTCCTGAAGGACGGGCAGGCCGGACATCCGCCCCGCACCCCCACCGCCCCCGCCGCCGGGGACGTCCGCATCCGGGTGGCCGGCACCGAGTTCTGCCTCGGCGAGCGGCGCGGCGCCCGCACCGGCCGGGTCCACCAGCTGCCGTGCGCCGCCGCGGGACTCCCGCGCTACTCGCTCGCGGAGCTGGGCGGCGGCCGGTGGAGGATCGTTTCGCACCACCCCGACCTCGGCCCCGGCTGCTCCGGCATACCCTCCGGCGGACGGATACCCGACGCCGCGTACGAGGACGCCGCCTGCGGTGACCCGACCCGGGTGGAGGCCTTCACCCTGGAGGCGTACGGCACCCCCGTCGAGGGCTACCGGATCGTCCCGGTCGGCTCGGCGACCCCCGGCGGCTGCGTCACCGTCGTCGGCGACCGCGAGGCCGCCTGGGCGCGGCTCGCCCAGGCGCCCTGCGCGCCGGACGCGGCGGGCCAGCTCTTCGACTTCGACCGGGCGGACTGAGGACCGGGACCCGGGCTCAGGCGGCCTCCACCAGACGGGCCCTGAGCGCCGTCACCACCGCCGGGTCGAGCCCGACGTGCCCGGTGACGTACCCGTGCACCGAGCCGTACCGCCCGCGCAGGTCCGCGAGGAACAGCCGGATGACGTCGGCGGGCGCCCGGCCGAAGCCCGGCCAGCGCGGCTCCCGGCCCGGATGCGCCGCCCGCCAGTCGCCGATCAGCCGCTCCGTGGCCAGCTCGGTGAGCGCGAAGTCCGCGAGGATCTCCTCGTCCGGGACGTCCAGGAGGGCGAGGACGACGGCCGCGAGCAGACCCGTGCGGTCCTTCCCGGAGGCGCAGTGGAAGACGAGCGGCCCCTCGGCGGCGGCGATCAGCTCCAGGGCCGCGCGGAGCTCCTCCGCCCCGTCCTCGGCGACCTCGGCGAACCGGTCGGCGAGGTAGCGCCAGGGGTCGAGGGCCGGGTCGATCGCCTCCTGGTCGTAGGGGCGGTGCTCGATGGAGAGGTTGTGCCAGGAGACCCCCTCGGTCTCCGGAAGGCGTCCCTTGCGGGCGATCTCCCACGGATAGCGCAGGTCGATCACCGTGCCCACGCCCAGCGCGCGGAAGCGCTCCAGGTCGGCGGGGTCGGCGTCCGCGAGCTTGCCGAGGGAGTCGGAGCGGTAGAGGGTCCCCCACCGCACGGTGCCGCCGCCGGCGGTCCGATAGCCGCCCAGGTCACGGAAGTTGTGGAGTCGGTCGAACGGTATGTGTCGTCTCACGGCGCCAATGTACGGACCGGTCCCGCGGTCACGTACCGGGGGCCGGTTCCGCCGTCACGGACCGACCGCCGCCCAGAAGTGCTCGGTTATCCCGTCCAGGTAGACGCGCCCCTCGTCGCCGGTCGTCCCCGGCGCGCCCCAGCTGCTGACCGCGACCATCCGCGCGTGGTACTCCGTGTGGAGCCGCTGGAGCGCGGGCTCCACGATCCGCTTGGGCAGCGGCACCATCTTCACGACCGGCTTCACGTACGCCTGCCAGCGCGTGCTGACCGCGCTGCGCAGCAGCTCCGCGAGCACCTCGTCGCCGCCGGTCGCGGTGATCAGGGCGCGCGGCCCGAGACCGAGCGCCTCGGCGAGGGCGGCCGTCTGGCGTTCGTTGCCGTGCCAGCGGCCCTCGTCCTCCATCCGCTGGTACGCGGAGGCCGACACGCCCACCCGCCGGGCGAGCTCCTCGGCGGCGATCCCGCGCGCGACCCGGTGCTCCCGCAGGGTGGCGGGGGCGGCGATCAGGTCCACGGGGGAGCACCACAGGACGCCCGCGAGGGCGGTGAGCTCCTGCTCGTCCGGGATCGCCCGGCCGCGCTCCCAGGCGACCACGGTGTCGGGGTGGACGAGGAGGCCGTACTGCGCCCGCAGGCCGTAGGCGACGTGTCCGGGGGCCATGCCGAGGGCCTCGCGGAGCCGGCGCGCGGCCTGGGCGTCGAAGGGAGGGGAGGGTTGGTGCACCCCGCCACGGTAGATACGAGAAGTGACGGGTGGCTACGGTGCGTTCCCCCAACGTGCGTCGTCGTAGGAACGTGGGAACCGGAAGGTAACCGTCCCGCCGCTCAGTGCCCGCGCGCGGGACCGTCGAGCCAGCGGTACTGGAGCTCGGGCCGCCCTATCTGGCCGTACTGCGGGGCGCGCACGGCCCGGCCGCCGGTGACGAGGTGCTCCAGATAGCGGCGCGCGGTGATCCGGGAGATCCCGACGGCCGCGCCCGCCTCGGCGGCGGTGAGCCCCGCCGGGGCGGCGCGGAGGGTCCGGGTGACCGCTTCGAGCGTCGGGGCGCTCAGCCCCTTGGGGAGCGTGGCGGGCTGCGGGGCCCGGAGCGTGGCCAGGGCCCGGTCCACCTCGTCCTGCCCGGAGGCCTCCCCGGCGGCCGCCCGGAACTCGGCGTACCGGACGAGCCTGTCCCGGAGCGTGGCGAACGCGAAGGGCTTCAGGACGTACTGGACGACCCCGAGGGACACCCCCTCGCGGACGACCGCCAGGTCACGGGCCGAGGTCACGGCGATGACGTCGGCGGAGTGCCCGGCGGCCCGCAGGGCACGAAGCAGCTGGAGGCCGTGGCCGTCGGGCAGATAGAGGTCCAGCAGGATCAGGTCGACCGGCGTCCGGTCCAGGATCCGCACGGCCGCCGCCCGCGAGTGCGCCACCCCGACGACCCGGAAGCCCTCGACGCGCCCCGCGTAGAGCGCGTGGGCGTCGGCGGCGACGGGATCGTCCTCGACGACGAGGACCCGCAGCGGAGCCGTACTCACGCGATCACCTCCGGTCCGGCGGCGCGGGGGCCCGTGGGGGCGCCGGGCCGGCCGTTCGCGCCGCGCCCTCCGCCGGCCTCGGGGCGGCCGGAGGCGCCGGTGGCGCCGAGGCCGTCCGCGGCTCCGGGGCCGCCGTCCGTCGCCCCGCCCTCCCGCGGCAGCGGCAGTCGTACGGTGAACTGGGCGCCGCCCTCCGCGGCCTCCGCGAGGTCCAGTGTGCCCGAGGCGCGGGAGACGGCCTGGCCGACCAGGGCCAGGCCGAGGCCGCGGCCGGGGCCCCGGGTGGACCAGCCGCGGCCGAGGACGGCCTCGCGGTCGGCGGGGCGGACGCCGGGGCCGTTGTCGCCGACCCGCAGCAGCAGTTCGCCGTCGCCCGCGCGGGCCGCGACCGTGACCGTCACGCGCGCCTGCGGGGTCCCGCCGGCCGCCTCGACCGCGTTGTCGATGAGGTTGCCCAGGATCGTCACGAGGTCCCGGGAGGGCAGGGCCGCCGGCACCCGGCCGTCGTCGATGCGGCTGTCCTCGGTGAGGACCAGCTCCACGCCCCGCTCGTTGGCCTGCGCCGCCTTGCCGAGCAGCAGCGCCGCGAGGACCGGCTCGCCGACGGCGTCGACGACCCGGTCCGTCAGGGCCTGCGCGAGCTCCAGTTCCGCCGTCGCGAACTCCACCGCCTCCGCCACCCGGCCCAGTTCGATCAGCGACACGACCGTGTGCAGCCGGTTCGCCGCCTCGTGGGCCTGGGAGCGCAGCGCCTCCGTGAAGCCCCGCTCGGAGTCCAGCTCGCCGGAGAGCGCCTGGAGCTCGGTGCGGTCCCGGAGCGTGACGACGGTGCCGCGCCGCTCCCCGCCCACCACCGGGCGGGTGTTGACCACGAGGACCCGTTCGGCCGTCAGGTGCGTCTCGTCGACGCGCGGCTCGGAGGAGAGCAGCGCCCCGGTCAGCGGGGCGGGCAGGCCGAGTTCGGCGGCGGACCGGCCGACGACCCCCTCGTCCAGGCCGAGCAGCTCCCGCGCGCCGTCGTTGATGAGGGCGATCCGCCGCCGTCCGTCGAGCATCACGAGCCCTTCGCGGACCGCGTGCAGCGCGGCCTCGTGGTAGTCGTGCATCCGGCTCAGTTCGGTGGCGTTCATGCCGTGCGTGTGGCGGCGCAGGCGGGCGTTCACGACGTACGTCCCCGCGCCGCCGAGCGCGAGCGCCGCGCCCGCCATGCCGAGCAGCGCGGTCACCTGCTGCCGTACCTGCTCGCTGATCCTGTCGATGGTGATGCCCGCGCTGACCAGGGCGACGACCCGGCCGTGGTCGAGGACGGGCGCCACCGTCCGGACGGAGGGGCCGAGGACGCCGAGGTGCGTCTCGGAGTAGAGCCGGCCCCGCCGGGCCTCCTCGATGTGGCCGAGGTACGTGCGCCCGATCTGCGCCGGCTCGGGATGCGTCCAGCGGGTGCCGTCCGGGGCCATGATCACCACGAAGGCGACGCCCGCGTGGCGGCGCAGCGACTCCGCGTACGGCTGGAGGACGGCCGTCGGGTCGGCGGAGCGGGCGGCGGCGGCCACGGACGGGGAGTCGGCGACGGCGGCGGCGGTCGCGGTGGCCTGGCGCCGCGCGGTCTCCTCGGCCTGCGCCCGGTCCGTGACGTACGCGAAGACCGCGCAGCCCGCCACGACGACGGCCACGAGCACGACCTGCATCGCGAAGAGCTGGCCGGCGAGGCTGCGGGGACGGCGGAGGGGGAGACGCATGCGGTAAGTGTGCACGTGGGAACGGTCGCGGGCGGTACCGCGTTCCCGAATCGTGCCCTTCCCGGCCGCTCCCGGCGGTGCCCGTCGAGGCCCGCCGTGAACGAAAGGCACGCAATCGTGACCCGGGTCACAGGCTGATGGATAGTCGCGGAGGTCCACCGGGACGTGGACACCCATCAGCACGAGGAGGACCCCGTGGCCGCACGCCGGGACCGCACCCACTATCTGTATCTGGCCGTCATCGGCGCCGTACTGCTCGGCATCGCGGTCGGCTTCCTGGCGCCGGGCGTCGCCGTCGAGCTCAAGCCCCTGGGCACCGGCTTCGTCAACCTGATCAAGATGATGATCTCGCCGATCATCTTCTGCACGATCGTGCTCGGCGTCGGCTCGGTCCGCAAGGCCGCGAAGGTCGGCGCCGTCGGCGGGCTCGCCCTCGGCTACTTCCTCGTGATGTCGACCGTCGCACTCGCGATCGGTCTGCTCGTCGGCAACCTCCTGGAGCCCGGCTCCGGGCTCCACCTCACCAAGGAGCTCGCCGAGGCCGGCGCGAAGCAGGCGGAGGGCGCGCACCAGTCCACGCCGGACTTCCTGCTCGGGATGATCCCGAAGACCCTCGTCTCCGCCTTCACCGAGGGCGAGGTCCTCCAGACCCTCCTCGTCGCCCTCCTCGCCGGCTTCGCGCTCCAGGCCATGGGCTCCGCCGGAGAGCCCGTCCTGCGCGGGATCGGGCACATCCAGAAGCTCGTCTTCCGCATCCTCGGCATGATCATGTGGGCCGCGCCCGTAGGCGCGTTCGGCGCGATCGCGGCCGTCGTCGGCGCGACGGGTGCCGCCGCGCTCAAGTCCCTCGCCATGATCATGATCGGCTTCTACGTCACCTGCGGGCTCTTCGTCTTCCTCGTCCTCGGTACGCTGCTCCGCCTGATCGCCGGGATCAACATCTGGTCGCTCCTGAAGTACCTGGGCCGCGAGTTCCTGCTGATCCTCTCCACCTCGTCCTCCGAGTCCGCGCTGCCGCGGCTCATCGCGAAGATGGAGCACCTGGGCGTCAGCAAGCCGGTCGTCGGCATCACCGTGCCGACCGGCTACTCCTTCAACCTCGACGGCACCGCGATCTACCTGACGATGGCCTCGCTCTTCACCGCCGAGGCGATGGGCAACCCGCTGTCGATCGGCGAGCAGATCTCGCTCCTCGTCTTCATGATCATCGCCTCGAAGGGCGCGGCGGGCGTCACGGGCGCCGGGCTCGCCACCCTCGCGGGCGGCCTCCAGTCGCACCGCCCCGACCTCGTCGACGGGGTCGGCCTGATCGTCGGCATCGACCGCTTCATGAGCGAGGCCCGCGCCCTCACCAACTTCGCCGGCAACGCGGTGGCGACGGTGCTCGTCGGCACGTGGACGAAGGAGATCGACAAGGAGCGGGCCGCGGAGGTCCTCGCGGGCCGCGTCCCCTTCGACGAGACGACGCTCGTGGACGACCACGGTCCGGCACCGGTGCCCGACCAGCGCGCGGACGAGGGCGAGGAGAGGGCCCGCGCGGGCGTCTGACCCCCGGACCCCGCCCCCGACCGGCGCCGCTCCCGACCCGCGCTGCTCCCGGCCCGCGCCGCTCCCCGCCGGCCCCCGCACGTACGGACCCGCGTCCGTCGTACGGGGGCCGCGTCCCGTGGGGCGGTGCCCCCGCCTCCGTGGCGACTTCGGGCGGTACGCGGCGGCAGCCGAAGAGGAGCTCCGCAACCCTGCGCGGGTCTCGTCCGTCTCACACTCCATGCGAACGACCGCCGAGCGTGGAATCCGTGCCGGGGCCATCGCCGGAGCCCTCCTCGCCGTCCTGATCCTCGTCGCCGGGTGCGCGTCGGCGGACACGAGGCCGACGGACGCGGGAAGGGCCACGGCCGTACCCGCTCCCCGGGGCCCCGGCGGGAACGGGGGACTGCTGGTGGGAGCGCGCTGGTACGTGCAGTGGATCACCGTCGGCGGGCGGGTGACCACCGCGCCGCCCCGTGCCGCGGCATGGGTCGAGTTCGGCCGTGACGGTACGGCCGAGGGCAACTACGGGTGCGTCCCCTTCAGGGCGGCGGTCACCGTCGCGGAAGCGGCGCTCACCGTCGGCCGGAAGGTCGACGGAGGGCCCTCGGCCGAACACTGCCCGACGTCGTACCGGGTCTTCGGGGAAAAGCTGCGCAAGCTCTTCAGCGGGCCGCTCGGCATCGACCGGCGCGTCGACGACCTCACGATGGACCTGAGGAACCGGGAGGGCGACTACGTCGCGGTGAAACTGATACGCCCCCAGGGGCTCTTCGGTTCCCGGTGGCGGCTGGACCACGTGGTCGTGGGCGACTCCGTCGCGCCGGTCGTCGGCGGCGAGGAGGTGTACTACGTCTTCCACCGGGACGGGACCGTCACCGGCAAGGCCGGCTGCAACGACTTCACCGGCAGGGCCGTCTTCGACGACGACACCCTTTCGATGGACCGGCTCACCCGGACCACCCACCGGACCTGCTCGCGAGAGCTCATGGACCAGGAACGCATGCTGCTGACGGACGAGATGGTCCCGCGCCGGATGGAATACGGCCACGCCCTGACCCACGCCTTCGAGGCCATCGACGAGTCCCGGGGCCTGGACCGCTTCGGATACGGCTGGGTGGCGATGCCGAACGGCTCCTGAGGCCGTCGGCGCGGCCGGCGGCGCCGGGGCGGGCGTGCGGGTCAGGGCGCGTTCAGGGACGACAGGTCCTCCGGCGCGAGCCGCAGGGCCGCCGCCTCCGCCGAGTCCCGCACCGTCTCGGGTCGGCTCGCCCCCGGGATCGGGAGGACCGTTTCCGAGCGGGTCAGGAGCCAGGCGAGGGCCACCCGCTGGGGGCTGACCCCGTGCGTCCGCGCCACCCGGTGGAAGGCCCCGAACTCCGGGTCCTCCTCCA
Source organism: Streptomyces sp. NPDC021012 (assembly GCF_044333355.1). NCBI lineage: Bacteria > Bacillati > Actinomycetota > Actinomycetes > Kitasatosporales > Streptomycetaceae > Streptomyces > Streptomyces sp. NPDC021012. The sequence goes on along the minus strand of NZ_JBIRQU010000001.1, from coordinate 158,142 downwards.
GCGCGGACGCCCCGTCGAGCGAGCTCCGCGAGATCCCGCCCAGCGGGCTCCACGGCAGGAACGCGAGGCCGAGCGAAGCGCAGAGCCGCAGCTCCGCCTCGCTGTCCCGTACCGCCGGCGAGTACCGGTTCTGGACGGAGACCAGCCGGTCACCGAGGATCTCGCGGGCCAGCAGGATCTGCCCGGTGTCCACGTTCGAGACGCCCGCCAGGCGGATCGTGCCCGCGTCCAGCAACTTCCGTACCGCTCCGAGGGATTCGGCGTACGGGACGGCCGGGTCCGGCTTGTGCAGCTGGTACAGGCCGATCGCGTCGCCGCCGAGCCGCCGCGCCGAGTCCTCCGCCGCCCGCCGCAGGTGCTCGGGCCGGCCGTCCACGGTCCAGCCGCCGTCGGCGGTGCGCCCCCGGCCGCCCTTCGTGGCCACGAGCACCTCGTCCGTGGAGCCGCCGTAGGAGGCGAGGGCCCGCCGCACGAGGAGTTCGCCCTCGCCCGGTGTGCCGCCCGGCGGGTGGTAGGAGTCGGCGGTGTCGAGCAGGGTCACCCCCGCGTCCAGGGCCGCGTGCACGGTGGCGACGGCCCGCGCCTCGTCGGGGCGGCCCTCGATGGAGAGCGGCATCGTGCCGAAGCCGATCGCCCCGACCCGTACGTCGCCCAGCGTCCGGTACCGCATCAGCGTGCCTCCCCGATCGTCTCGGCGACGGCCTTCGCCAGCCACTCGCCGGAATCGCTGAACGCGTAACCGAGCCCAACCGCACGGGAGTTGTCCATGCCGTACGAGCGGGCGAAGGAGAACGGCGAGACCTCGCCGACCTCCACCTCCCGGAACACCGTCCGGCCGCCCACGAGCTTCTCGATCTCCGCGCAGAGGTCGGCCGTGGTGAGGGGGCCGTGGGAGTGCGCGTTCACCGGGCCGGTGAACTCCGCCCCGACCGCCCAGGCGAGGAACGCGGCGATCTCCTCCACGTGGACGTACGTCGCGGGGTGGTTCACCACCGGCACGGATATCGGTTCGCCCGCCCGGATCCGCCGCGCGTAGTGGTCCAGGCGGCCCGTGAAGTCGTCCGCGCCGCCGAGCACGTGCGCCACCCGCACCGAGGCCCAGGCGAACGGGGAACCCGCCGCGAAGACCGCCTCGGCCTGTCGCTTGCCCTCCCCGTAGTGCGCGTCGAGGAACTCCGGGTCCTCCCAGGGCAGTCCCGTGTCGACGGTCACCGCGGCCAGGTCGAGGGCCGACTCGGCGACCGGTACGGCCGAGTCCTCGTACTCGTACACCTCCACGGTCGAGGTCATCACATAGCGCCGCGTCCGCGTCCCGAACACCCGCCGGGCGATCTCCGCCTGGCGCGGGGTGTAGCAGACCTGGTCCACGACGACGTCGAAGGAGCGGCCCGCGAGAACGGATGCGAGCGCGTCCTCGTCGTCGCGGTCGGCGACCAGCCGCTCGATTCCCTCCGGGGCGGCGGAAGAGCCCCGGTTGAGCACCGTGACGCGGTGCCCGGATTCCCGGAGGAGCGCGATGAGCCGCTTTCCGAAATAGCGGTTCCCGCCGATGACCAGAATGTCCATGAATCCCAACTCCCTTGCTCGACGGGACAAGTGTTACGTTGTGCGCTCGCCGATTGAAGGGGGAAACATGGGAGTGCGAGCCGTACCGCCGAAGGAACCACGGCATTCGCGCGCCGCCACCGACGAAACCTCGGCGCCCGCTTTCGACCCCATCGACCGGCAGATCCTGGACCTCCTGCAGACCGACGGCCGCATCAGGCTCAGCGAGCTCGGCCGCCGCGTCCGGCTCAGCCCCGCCGCCGTCACCGAGCGCGTCCGCCGCCTGGAGGCGAGCGGGGCGGTCACCGGCTACGGCGCGCACGTCTCGCCGGCCCTGCTCGGCTACGGCATCCAGGCCTTCATCCGCGTGAACCCGCATGCCGGCTACAACCTCAAGCACCCCCGCACCCTGGAGCTCACCGCGCGCCCCGAGGTCCTGGAGGTCCACCACGTGGTCGGCGAGGACTGCTGGATCCTCAAGGTCGCCGTCACCGACACCATCCACCTGGAGGAGGTCCTGGAGCAGACCTCGGCGCTCGGCCGGACCACGACCTCGATCGTGCTGTCCTCCCCGGTCCAGCGGAAGCCGCTCCTGCCGCCGTCCTGAGGCCCCCGCCCCCGCCCTCGTGGCCTTCCGGGCGGCGACACCGAGGCATACAGAAATACCCCGACTAGAATTGACAGTCGGGGTATTGCCTCGCGTATATTGGTGGATTCCGTGTCCGGGCATACCGGAGACGCGGAGAAGTTCAATAAACGCACTGTATCGCGCCGGGAGTCGAATTGTCAACCGAGGAATTTCGGAATGAGCAGCAATTCATCACCGATCTCTACGCACGACTCGACGACCTCAGGGACCAGGCCGAAGCCGCCGTCGAGCAGGCGCTCCGCACCCCCGGGGTCGGCAGCAGCCAGGGCCGCCTCGAACGGGACGTGATGGTCGCCGAGCAGTCCGGGCTGCTCTCCGCGCTCAACGCCGGGGAGAGCGGGCTCTGCTTCGGCCGGCTCGTCTTCAGGGACGGCCGCGACCACCACATCGGCCGGCTCGGCATCCGCGAGGACGACCCGAACCGCACCCCGCTCGTCGTCGACTGGCGCGCCGAGATCGCCCGCCCCTTCTACCTCGCCACCGGCTACGAGCCCATGGGCCTCACCCGCCGCCGGCACATCACCACCAAGGGGCGCGAGGTCGTCTCCCTCCACGACGAGGTCCTCGACCTCGCCGACGCCACCCGCACCGGCCACGAGAGCCGGAACGCCGACGAGGTCCTCCTCGCCGCGCTCGACGCCGCCCGCACCGGCCGGATGCACGACATCGTGCAGACCATCCAGGCCGAGCAGGACGCCATCATCCGCTCCCCGCACCGCGGGGTCCTCGTCGTCGAGGGCGGCCCCGGCACCGGCAAGACCGCCGTCGCCCTGCACCGGGCCGCGTACCTCCTCTACGCGCACCGCGAGCAGCTCGCCAAGCGGGCCGTCCTCATCGTCGGCCCCAACCCCGCCTTCCTCGGCTACATCGGCAACGTCCTGCCCTCCCTCGGCGAGACCGGCGTCCTCCTCGCCACCCCCGCCGAGCTCTTCCCGGGCGTCCGCGCCACCGGCACCGACACCCCGCGCGCCGCCGCCGTCAAGGGCGCCGCCGCCATGGCCGAGGCCCTCGCCGCCGCCGTACGGGACCGCCAGCAGGTCCCCGAGCGCGGCGAACCGCTGATCGTCCCGCACGAGGACGGCGACCTGGTCATCGACTGGGACATGGCCCTCGAAGCCCGCCACAAGGCCCGCGAGACCTTCCTCCCGCACAACCTGGCCCGCCCCTACTTCGTCTTCCGGATCCTCGACGCGCTCGCCGAACAGCTCGCCGACCGCATCGGCGCCGACCCCTACGGCGGCCCCAACTTCCTCGGCCCCGACGACATCGCCCTGCTCGCCAAGGGCATCGCCGCCAACCCCGACGTCCACGCCGCCATCGACACCCTGTGGCCGCCGCTCACCCCGCAGGAGTTCCTCGCCGACTACCTCGCCGAGCCCACGCACCTGGGCGACGAGGCGGACGTCGAGGCGATCCGGCGCGACGGCGGCCCCTGGACCCCCGCCGACGTCCCCCTGCTCGACGAGGCCGCCGAACTCCTCGGCGAGGACGACTCCGCCCTCCGCGCCGCCGAGGAGGCCGAGCGCCAGAAGCAGATCCAGTACGCGCAGGGCGTCCTCGACGTCTCCTTCGCCTCCCGCACCTACGAGTTCGAGGACAAGGAGGAGCTCGACAAGGACGCCTCCGAGGTCCTCTCCGCCCACGACATCATCGACGCCGAGCGCTTCGCCGAGCGCCACGAGGAGGCCGACCACCGCACCGCCGCCGAGCGGGCCGCCGCCGACCGCACCTGGGCCTTCGGCCACATCATCGTCGACGAGGCCCAGGAGCTCTCCGCCATGGCCTGGCGGCTCCTCATGCGCCGCAGCCCCAGCCGCTCCATGACCCTCGTCGGCGACCCCGCCCAGACCGGCGACCCCGCCGGCGTCGGCGCCTGGCAGTCCATCCTCGGCCCGTACGTCGAGGACCGCTGGGACCACGTCCGCCTCGGCGTCAACTACCGCACGCCCGCCGAGATCATGGCCGTCGCCGCCGAGGCCCGGCGGGCCGCCGACCCCGGCTTCGAACCGCCCCGCTCGGTGCGCTCCACCGGCGTCGAGCCCTGGGACCGGACCGTGGAGGACCCGGTGAAGGAGGCCGCGGACGCGGTCGCCGCCGAACTCCGCGAGGAGGGCCGGATCGCCGTCATCGCCCCGGCCGGGTTCCACCCCGGCCTGATCGCCGCCCTCCCCGAGGCCTCCTACGGCCCGAAGCCCGACCTCACCCGACCGGTCGTCCTCCTCGACCCCCGGCAGGCGAAGGGCCTCGAATTCGACACCGTCCTCGTCGTCGACCCGGACGGCATCCGGGACGGCGCCACGCACGGGGTCAACGACCTGTACGTGGCGCTCACCCGGGCCACTCAGCGCCTCGGAGTGATCAGGCAGGCCTGAGCCACACCGTCGCCAGCGGCGGCAGCGTCATCCGTACGCTCGCGTCACGGCCGTGCCACGGCACCGACTCGGTCTTCACCGGGTCGGTGCCGACCACGTCCGAGCCCCCGTACCGGGACGCGTCCGTGTTCAGGACCTCCGCCCAGGCCGCGAACGTGTCCGGCACCCCCAGCCGGTAGTCGTGGCGCACCACCGGGGAGAAGTTGCACACGGCGAGCAGCGGCGAACCGAAGCCGTCGAAACGGAGGAACGCGAAGACGTTGTCCTCGGCCGCGTCCCCCACCACCCACTGGAAACCGTCCGGGACGGTGTCCCGCTCCCAGAGCGAGGGCGTCGCCGCGTACACCGTGTTCAGGTCCCGGACGAGGTCCCGCACCCCCCGGTGGTCCGCCTCCGCCCCGTACGCCGGATCGAGCAGCCACCAGTCGGGACCGTGGTCCGCCGACCACTCCCCGCCCTGCGCGAACTCCTGCCCCATGTAAAGCAGCTGCTTGCCCGGGTGCGCCCACATGAAGCCCAGATAGGCGCGGTGGTTGGCCCGCTGCTGCCACCAGTCGCCCGGCATCTTCGACACCAGCGACCGCTTGCCGTGCACCACCTCGTCGTGCGAGATCGGCAGGATGTAGTTCTCGCTGTACGCGTACACCATCGAGAACGTCATCTCGTGGTGGTGGTACTTGCGGTGCACCGGCTCCTTCTCCATGTACTGGAGCGAGTCGTGCATCCAGCCCATGTTCCACTTCATGCCGAAGCCCAGACCGCCGAAGCCGCCGGGACCCACCTGGTCCGTCGCCCGCGTCACCCCGTCCCAGGCCGTCGACTCCTCGGCGAAGGTGACGACGCCGGGGCAGCGCCGGTACACGGTGGCGTTCATCTCCTGGAGGAAGCGGACCGCGTCCAGGTTCTCCCGGCCCCCGAACTCGTTCGGCAGCCACTCGCCGTGCTCCCGCGAGTAGTCCAGGTAGAGCATCGACGCCACCGCGTCCACCCGCAGCCCGTCCACGTGGAACTCCTGGCACCAGTACACGGCGTTCGCGACCAGGAAGTTCCGCACCTCCTTGCGGCCGTAGTCGAACTCCAGGGTCCCCCAGTCGGGATGGTGCGAACGGCGCGGGTCCTCGTGCTCGTACAGCGGCCGCCCGTCGAACTCCGCGAGCGCCCAGTCGTCCTTCGGGAAGTGCGCGGGCACCCAGTCCATCAGGACGCCGATCCCGGCCCGGTGCAGCGCGTCGACGAGGAACCTGAAGTCGTCCGGGGTGCCCATGCGGGCCGTCGGCGCGTAGAACCCGGTCACCTGGTAGCCCCAGGACCCGCCGAAGGGGTGCTCGGTGACCGGCATCAACTCCACGTGCGTGAACCCGAGGTCGCGGACGTACGCGGGCAGCTGCTCGGCCAGCTCGCGGTAGCTGAGACCCGGCCGCCACGACGGCAGGTGCACCTCGTAGACCGAGATCGGCGCCTCGTGCGGCGGGCGCGCCCCGCGCCGCTCCATCCACTCCGCGTCGTCCCAGGCGTAGTGCGACTCGGTGACGATCGAGGCGGTGTTCGGCGGGCATTCGGTCCGGCGGGCCATCGGGTCCGCGCGGACCGTGTGCGAGCCGTCGGGGCGCGTGATGTCGTACTTGTAGACGGCGCCCTCGCCGATCCCCGGCACGAACAGCTCCCACACGCCCGTCGAGCCCAGCGAGCGCATCGGCAGCGCCGTGCCGTCCCAGTGCGTGAAGTCACCCGTGACCCGCACGCCGCGCGCGTTCGGCGCCCACACGGCGAAGCGGGTGCCGGCGACGCCCTCGTGGGTCATCGGGTGCGAGCCGAGCGCCGTCCACAGCTCCTCGTGCCGGCCCTCGCCGATCAGGTGCAGGTCGAGCTCGCCGAGGGAGGGCAGGAAGCGGTACGGGTCCTGGACGGGCAGCTCGTCCCCGTCGTACCGCACCCGCAGCTCGTACGCCGGGACCTTCCGCAGCAGCGGGACGAACACCGAGAACAGCCCGTCGCCGTCGTCGTCCATCGGGAGCCGCTTGCCCTTGGTGAGGACGGCGACCTCCTTCGCCCAGGGGCGCAGCGCCCTGATGACGACCCCGCCCTTCACCGGGTGCGCGCCGAGCAGACCGTGCGGATCGTGATGCTCCCCGGCGAGCAGCCGGGCCCGGTCGCCCGGATCGAGCAGGGGCGCCTTCCGTACGGTGCTGGACTTCTTGCCTGCGGGACGGCCGGTCACGGGGGTGCCTCCTGGGGGCAGGGGAAGGGGATACGGGAACGGAACGGTGCGGCGGCGGGCCGGGACACTCGGCCGAACGGGGCGCGTCGGGCTTTCGCAGGCGGGGGGCGGTGCGGCGCGCGGCCGGACTGCGCCGAACGTGTCGGGCCCGCCCGCCGCGGGCCCGACACGTCGCGGTTCACCGGGCCGCGAGGCGTTCGATCGCGGACATCGGGACCGGGAGCCAGTCCGGGCGGTGCCGGGCCTCGTACACGACCTCGTACACCGCCTTGTCCGTCTCGTAGGCGCGCAGGAGCGCGGGGTCGGCGCGCGGGTCCACGCCCGCCGTCTCCGCGTATCCGGTGCAGTAGGCGGCCCGGCACCGGGTGGCCCAGTCGGCGTTCCAGGGGCGGTGGGTGCGGGCCGCGTAGTCGAAGGAGCGGAGCATTCCGGCGATGTCGCGGACGGTGGGCTGGGGGCTGCGGCGTTCGTCGAGGGGCTTCGCCGGTTCGCCCTCGAAGTCGATGACGGCCCAGCCGCCGTCGGAGCCGCGCAGGGTCTGCCCGAGGTGCAGGTCGCCGTGGACGCGCTGCACCGCGGCCCCGCCGCTCGCCGCGGCGAACACGGCCCGCAGGCCCGGGACGTACGGCAGCAGCGCGGGCACCGCCTGCGCCGCCGCGTGGAGGCGCCGGTCCATCGCCGCCGCCAGTTGCTCGGTCTCCGCGTGGGCGAGCCGCCGGGTCGGCAGGGCCGAGGCCAGCGCCAGGTGCACCTCCGCCGTCGCGCGGCCCAGCGCCCGCGCCTCCGTCGTGAACTCCCGCCCGTCCGCCAGCGCGTCGAGGGCGAGCCGCCAGCCGTCGCGGGAGTCCCGCAGATAGGGCTGGAGGACGCCGAGGGTGGAGGCGCCCGATTCGAACCAGGCCACCGGCGCCGGGACGCGGGCGCAGCCGGCCCCGGCCAGGGCGAGGGGGAGCTCCAGGTCCGGGTTGGCGCCCGGACTGACCCTCCGGAAGATCTTCAGGATGAACGAATCCCCGTAGACCAGGGAGGAGTTGGACTGTTCCGCGTCCAGCATCCGGGGGGCCAGGGCAGGGGGGAGCGGTGTCGTGGCGTGGAAGCGCAGCGGGCCCGTGCGGCCCGGGGTGCGCAGCCGCTCGTACAGGAGGCCGGCGAGGCGCGGATCGCGCAGTCCCTCGTACACGGCGCGTCCGGCGAGCGGGCCCTGCCGGATCCGCCCGATCAGGGCGGGGGCGAGGCGGGGCGGCAGCTGGGTCCGTACGCCCAGGAGCAGTTGGTAGCAGTCGGCGGGCGTTCCGGCCGGGCGGCCCGGCTGTTCGACCCGTACGAGCAGATGGAGGAGGCCGGGTCCCGCGCCGTCCAGGGGTAGCAGCTCGGTGGCCGCGTCCAGCGTGAATCCGGTGACCCGGCGTCCCTTGCCCGCGAACCAGCGCTGCCGCGGCAGCCATTCGTGGAGCAGGGGAGCGAGGGACGGAAGGAGGGCGTCCGGGGCCCGGGTGGTGGATGCGGTCTCCGGCATGGCATCGCGTCCTTTCCCCGGGGTGCGCAAGTGGCTTTCGTATGCGTTCAAATGCGCAGAGTGTCCCGGATGGCGGCTGTGACTGTCCGGATGTGCGGGACGTGTCGGAAAGGGAAGATCCGTATGGGCCCGGCAAGAAGGCCCGGATGGACCTGAATCACGGCGTGGATCGTGTGTCGTTCACAGTGCCCAGGGTGGGACGGGGGAAACCGCCCCACCCGGAACTGGTCGCGGCTCAGGCCTTCTTGAGACGGAACCAGTAGAAGCCGTGTCCCGCAAGGGTCAGGAGGTAGGGGAGCTGGCCGATGGCCGGGAACTGCACCCCGCCGATCAGCTCCACGGGCCGGGTGCCGTCGAAGCGGCGCAGGTCGAGCTCGGTCGGCTGTGCGTGCCGCGAGAAGTTGTTCACGCACAGCACGAGGTCGTCGCCGTCTTCGCGGAGGAAGGCGAGCACCGCCGGGTTGGAGGCCGGGAGTTCCGTGTACGTCCCCGTCCCGAAGGCCCGGTTCTGCTTACGGATCTCGATCATCCGCTTCGTCCAGTGCAGCAGCGAGGACGGAGAGGCCATGCCCGCCTCGACGTTCGTCACCTGGTAGCCGTGGACCGGGTCCATGATGGCCGGCAGGTAGAGCCGTCCCGGGTCGCAGGAGGAGAAGCCCGCGTTCCGGTCGGGGGTCCACTGCATCGGGGTCCGCACCCCGTCCCGGTCGCCCAGCCAGATGTTGTCGCCCATGCCGATCTCGTCGCCGTAGTACAGCACCGGCGAGCCGGGCAGCGAGAAGAGCAGCGCGGTGAACAGCTCCATCTGCTTGCGGTCGTTGTCGAGGAGCGGGGCGAGCCGCCGCCGGATGCCGATGTTGGCCCGCATGCGCGGGTCCTTGGCGTACTCGGCGTACATGTAGTCGCGCTCTTCGTCCGTGACCATTTCGAGCGTGAGCTCGTCGTGGTTGCGCAGGAAGATGCCCCACTGGCAGCCGGAGGGGATCTCCGGGGTCTTCGCCAGGATCTCGGAGACCGGGTAGCGGGACTCGCGGCGCACGGCCATGAAGATGCGCGGCATGACCGGGAAGTGGAAGGCCATGTGGCACTCGTCGCCGCCGGAGCGGAAGTCGCCGAAGTAGTCGACGACGTCCTCCGGCCACTGGTTGGCCTCGGCGAGCAGCACCGTGTCCGGGTAGTGGTCGTCGATCTCCTTGCGGACCCGCTTGAGGAAGGCGTGGGTGGCCGGGAGGTTCTCGCAGTTGGTGCCCTCCTGCTGGTACAGGTACGGCACCGCGTCGAGCCGGAAGCCGTCGATCCCCAGGTCCAGCCAGAACTTCAGCGCGGACAGGATCTCCTCCTGCACCGCCGGGTTCTCGTAGTTGAGGTCCGGCTGGTGCGAGAAGAACCGGTGCCAGTAGTACTGCTTGCGGACCGGGTCGAAGGTCCAGTTGGAGGTCTCGGTGTCGACGAAGATGATCCGGGCGTCCGCGTACTGCTTGTCGTCGTCCGCCCAGACGTAGTAGTCGCCGTACGGGCCGTCCGGGTCGCGCCGCGACTCCTGGAACCACTCGTGCTGGTCGCTGGTGTGGTTCATGACGAAGTCGATGACCACGCGCATCCCGCGCTGGTGGGCCGCGTCGACGAACTCCACGAAGTCGGCGAGGTCGCCGAACTCGGGGAGCACCGAGGTGTAGTCGGCGACGTCGTAGCCGCCGTCCCGCAGCGGGGACTTGAAGAACGGCGGCAGCCAGAGGCAGTCCACGCCCAGCCACTGGAGGTAGTCCAGCTTGGACGTGATGCCCTTCAGGTCGCCGACGCCGTCGCCGTTGCTGTCCTGGAAGGAGCGGACGAGGACCTCGTAGAACACCGCCCGCTTGAACCAGTCGGGATCGCGGTCCTTGGCGGGGGTGTCCTCGAAGGTGTCGGGGACGGGCTCGTTGACAGTCATGTGGTGGGTGACCCTCCGGTCTGCGGGGACGGTCGCAGGGCGAGTACGTGCGCGGGCGTGACGCCCGGTTCCAGGCGCACGTAAGCGGCCCTGCCCCAGTGATAGGTCTCGCCGGTGAGCTCGTCGCGCACCGGCACGGTCTCGTGCCAGTCGAGGCCGAGTTCCGGCATGTTCAACGAGAGTGAAGCCTCCTGGGTATGGTGCGGGTCGAGGTTGACGACCACCAGAACGATGTTCGAACCCGAGCGCTTCGAGTACGCGATCACCTGCGGGTTGTCGGTGTCGTGGAAGGTCAGGTTCCGCAGCCGGCGGAGGGCCGGGTGGCGGCGCCTGATCCGGTTCAGGGCGGTGATCAGCGGGGTGATCGTCGCCCCCGCCCGCTCCGCCGACTCCCAGTCGCGCGGCCTGAGTTGGTACTTCTCCGAGTCGAGGTACTCCTCGCTTCCGTCCCGCAGCGCGGTGTTCTCGCACAGCTCGTACCCGGCGTACATGCCCCAGGACGGCGAGAGCGTCGCGGCGAGCACGGCGCGCGCCTCGAACGCGGGCCGGCCGCCCTCCTGGAGGTAGGCGTGCAGGATGTCGGGGGTGTTCACGAAGAAGTTCGGCCGCATCAGCGCGGCCGTCTCCCCGGACAGCTCGGTGAGGTACTCCGTCAGCTCCTCCTTGGTGTTGCGCCAGGTGAAGTACGTGTACGACTGCTGGAAGCCGATCGCGCCGAGCGTCCGCATCATCGCCGGCCGGGTGAACGCCTCCGCCAGGAAGATCACGTCCGGGTCGGCCCGGTTGACCTCGCCGATCACCCGCTCCCAGAACACCACCGGCTTGGTGTGCGGGTTGTCGACGCGGAAGATCCGGATGCCGTGGTCCATCCAGAACCGCAGGATCCGCACGGTCTCCGCGACGATCCCGTCCATGTCCCGGTCGAACGCGATCGGATAGATGTCCTGGTACTTCTTCGGCGGGTTCTCCGCGTACGCGATCGAGCCGTCCGGGCGGTGGTGGAACCACTCCGGGTGCTTCTCCACCCACGGGTGGTCCGGCGAGCACTGCAGCGCGAAGTCGAGCGCGATCTCCAGGCGCAGCTCCCTCGCCCGCGCCACGAACGCGTCGAAGTCCTCGAAGGTCCCCAGGTCCGGGTGGAGCGCGTCGTGCCCGCCCTCCGGCGAACCGATCGCCCACGGCACGCCCACGTCGCTCGGGGACGCCGACAGGGAGTTGTTCGGTCCCTTGCGGTGGGTCTCGCCGATCGGGTGCACCGGCGGCAGGTAGACCACGTCGAAGCCCATCGCCGCGATCGCCGGGAGCCGTTCGGCCGCGGTCCGGAAGTTCCCCGGGACCGTACGGCCCTTCACCTTCCGCACGCCCTCCGAGCGCGGGAAGAACTCGTACCAGGAGCCGAACAGGGCCCGCTCCCGCTCCACCTGGAGCGGCAACGCGGGGGAGGAGGACAGCAGTTCGCGCAGCGGGTGGCGGTCCAGGGCCTCGACGACCCGCGGGGCGAGCGCCGCCGCCAGCCGCACCGCCGCCGGGCGCGACACGTCGCGCAGCGCGTCCGCCGCCGCGAGCACGGCCTCCCGGCCACCGCCCTTCTTCGGGACGCCCTTCGCGGCCCGCTCGTGCAGCTCGGCCCCCTCGGCGAGGACCAGTTCGGAGTCGATCCCGGCCGGGATCTTGATCCTCGCCGTGTGGCGCCAGGTGGCCACCGGGTCGCTCCAGGCCTCCACGGTGTACGTCCACAGGCCCTCGGCGTCCGGGGTGACCTCGGCCCCCCACCGGTCGGTCCCCGGCGCCAGTTCGCGCATCGGCGTCCAGGGCCCGGGGCGGCCCGACGGGCCGCACAGCACGACATTGGCGGCGACCGCGTCGTGACCCTCGCGGAAGACGGTCGCCGTCACCTCGAAGGACTCTCCGGCCACCGCCTTCGCGGGTCGTCGACCGCAGTCGACCAACGGGCGGACGTCCAGTACGGGAATGCGTCCCATGAGCGGATTCACGGCATCACCTGACGGGTTACGGGGGTGCGGGTGGTGGTGCGCTCTTTCTAGCTCCGTCGGCGGCCGGCGGGTTGCGGGCATGACGGCTCCTGTCCGCGTTCACTCGGATGGCGGGTCCACAGGGATGAACTGGGATGAACGGGAGGCTCGGGGAGACGGGTTCGGGGGCGTACCGGAGGAGCCTTCCCCCGGTTCTCGGGTGGGCAATCCGGCGCTTTGTTAACTACTCGGACGTAGGCCCGTCGGCAAGCGCCTGAACCGGCCGGGTGTGACGGGGGCGCTCTGGTGGGGTCCGCCAGGGTGGCCTAATCTTCCGGGACGACAGTCGCGGACGCACAGCGTGGTGCTTTCGCTCCGGTCCGTCACGGCCTGCGAAGGTGGACAACGTGAAGGCAATCCGTCGATTCACCGTGCGTCCCGTCCTCCCCGACACCCTTCGACCCCTCGCCGACCTCGCGCACAACCTGCGCTGGTCCTGGCACGAGCCCACCCGGGCGCTCTTCGACTCCCTCGCTCCCGACCGCTCGGGCGGCATCGACCCCGTCCGGATCCTCGGCGCCCTGGAAGCGCCCCGGCTGGCCGCGCTCGCCGCGGACCAGGGGTTCCTGGCGCGGCTGGGCGAGGCGGCAGAGGACCTCGACCGCTATCTGAACGCCCCCCGCTGGTACCAGGGCAGGCCCGGAGACGCCCCGGCCGCCGTCGCCTACTTCTCGCCGGAGTTCGGCGTCGCCGCGGCCCTGCCGCAGTACTCCGGCGGTCTCGGCATCCTCGCCGGGGACCACCTCAAGTCCGCGAGCGACCTCGGCGTGCCGCTGATCGGCGTCGGTCTGCTCTACCGGCACGGCTACTTCCGGCAGTCCCTGGGCCGGGACGGCTGGCAGCAGGAGCAGTACCCCGTCCTCGACCCCGGCGAGCTGCCCGTCACGCTGCTCCGCGAGGCCGACGGCGGCCCCGCCCGGATCACCCTGGCCCTGCCCGGTGGGCGGAGTCTGCATGCCCAGATCTGGATCGCCCGGGTCGGGCGTGTCCCGCTCCTCATGCTCGACTCCGACGTCGAGGAGAACGCCCCCGGCGAACGGAACGTCACCGACCGGCTGTACGGCGGCGGCAGCGAGCACCGGCTCCTCCAGGAGATGCTCCTCGGCATCGGCGGGGTCCGCGCCGTCCGCACGTACACCCGGCTCACCGGCCACCCCGTCCCCGAGGTCTTCCACACCAACGAGGGCCACGCCGGCTTCCTCGGTCTCGAACGCGTCCGTGAACTCGGCGGCGAGGGGCTCGACTTCGACGCCGCCCTGGAGGTCGTCCGGGCCGGCACCGTCTTCACCACCCACACCCCCGTCCCGGCCGGCATCGACCGCTTCGACCGGGCCCTCGTCGCCCGCCACCTCGGCGCCGACGGAGCCCTCCCCGGCGTCGACCTCGGCCGGATCCTCGCCCTCGGCGACGAGACCCCCCTCGGCGGCGAACCCGGCGTCTTCAACATGGCCGCCATGGGCCTGCGCCTCGCCCAGCGCGCCAACGGCGTCTCCACCCTCCACGGCGCCGTCAGCCGCTCCATGTTCGCCGGACTCTGGCCGGGCTTCGACGCCGACGAGGTGCCCATCACCTCCATCACCAACGGCGTCCACGCCCCCACCTGGGTCGCCCCCGAGGCCGCCCGCCTCGGACCGGACGCGAGCGACCGGGAGCTGTGGGAGCTGCGCCGGACGCTGCGCGAACGGCTCGTCGCCGACGTACGGGACCGGCTGCGGGCCTCCTGGCGGCAGCGCGGCGCGGCCGCCGCCGAACTCGGCTGGACCGAGACCGTCCTCGACCCCGACGTCCTCACCATCGGCTTCGCCCGCCGCGTCCCCTCGTACAAGCGGCTCACCCTGATGCTGCGGGACAAGGACCGGCTGCGGGCGCTGCTCCTCCACCCCGAGCGGCCCGTGCAGCTCGTCGTCGCCGGCAAGGCCCACCCCGCCGACGACGGCGGGAAGCGGCTCGTGCAGGAACTCGTCCGCTTCGCCGACGACCCCCGGGTCCGGCACCGCATCGTCTTCCTGCCCGACTACGGCATGGAGATGGCCCGCGGCCTCTACCCCGGCTGCGACGTCTGGCTCAACAACCCCCTGCGCCCCCTGGAGGCCTGCGGGACGAGCGGGATGAAGGCCGCGCTCAACGGCTGCCTCAACCTGTCCGTCCTCGACGGCTGGTGGGACGAGTGGTACCAGCCCGACTTCGGCTGGGCCATCCCCACCGCCGACGGCGCGGCCGCCGCCGACGAGGACCGCCGCGACGACCTGGAGGCCGCCGCCCTCTACGAGCTCATCGAGCGCCGGGTCGCCCCCCGCTTCTACGACCGGGGCCCCGACGGCGTCCCGTCCGGCTGGACCGCCATGGTCCGCCGCACCCTCGCCGACCTCGGCCCGAAGGTCCTCGCCGACCGGATGGTCCGCGAGTACGTCGAGAAGCTGTACGTGCCCGCCGCCGGCGCCCACCGGGCCCTCGGCCCGGACCGGGCGCGGGACCTCGCCGCCTGGAAGGCCCGGGTCCGGGAGGCCTGGCCGGCGGTGGCCGTGGAGCACGTGGAGATCGGCGACGACCTCGCGGAGGCGGACGCCGAACTCGGCGCGACGCCCGTCGTCCGGGTCCGGGTCGCGCTCGGCGCGCTCGGCCCCGACGACGTCGAGGTGCAGGCGGTCACCGGCCGCGTCGACGCCGACGACACCCTCGCCGCCACCCGCACCGTCGCCCTCAAGCCGGCGGGCGGCCCCGACCTGGACGGGCGCCTGCCCTACGCGGGCACCCTGGAGCTCG
Organism: Streptomyces sp. NPDC021012; assembly: GCF_044333355.1. NCBI lineage: Bacteria > Bacillati > Actinomycetota > Actinomycetes > Kitasatosporales > Streptomycetaceae > Streptomyces > Streptomyces sp. NPDC021012. Next base: position 143,116 of record NZ_JBIRQU010000001.1, on the reverse strand, counting down.
ACCGGACCGGCTCCTTCGGCTGCACCGTCCGCGTCCTGCCCGCCCACCCGCTGCTCGCCCACCCGGCCGAGCTCGGCCTCGCGGCGCTGCCGGAGGAGTCGACGGGGGAGGGGGCGGGAGTGCTCCTGAGGTAGCCCCGGGGACCTTCTAGGGGACCTTCGCCTTGTCGGCGAGGTGCCCGTCGACGAAGCAGAGCCGGTACACCGGGATCGCGGCCAGCATCGTGGACCGGTAGTACCGGCATTCGTCCATGCCGGGCGGCTCCGCCGGGGTGCGCCGCGGCGGGCCGTCCAGCGGGCGGGCGGGCCAGTCCTCGGCGTCGTCGGTGATCTCCTTCAGCGACCGCCCGATCCGCAGCCCGGCGTAGTCCTCCGGCTCCAGGTACGACTGGGCCTGCGTCCACACGGCCACCCCGGCCATCAGCAGGCCGAGCGCGCCGAGGAGCGCCAGCGGGATCCAGATCGCCCGCGCCAGGCCCCTGCGGACCTCCCGGCGGGCCCGGTCCAGCTCCCGCGCCGAGGTCGGCGCGGCCGGCAGCGGCGCCGGGGGGTTCCGGGGCAGGACGGCCTCGAGGACGAACCCGCCGTCCCCGGCACCCCGATGCGCCAGCGAACCCCCCGCGAGCCGCACCCGCTCGTCGAGCCCGACGAGCCCGGTGCCACCGGAGGCGAGGCCCGCCGGGGCGGTGCTGCCCGGGCCGCTCGCCACCCTGACCCGTACGTTCGGGCCGTCGCCGGTGACCGCGACCGAGACCGCCGCGCCCGGCGCGTGCTTGGCCGCGTTCGTCAGGCCCTCCTGGACGACCCGGTGCAGGGCGAGGCCCGACATGCCCGGGAGCGTCGGCACGGGGGCCGGGGCGAGGGAGACGGAGAGGCCCGAGGCGCGGGCGCGGGAGACCAGCTCCTCGACGGTCTCGCCGGACGGGGTCGTCGGCGCCCCGGCGTCGTCCTCGCGCAGGACGCCGATGATGTCCCGCAGCCGGGCCGTCGCGTCCGCCGCCGCGCGCCGCAGCTCGCCGGCCGCGTGCTGCTGGGCGGGACCGAGCCCCGGGTCGACCTCCAGGGCGCCCGCGCGGATCGCGATCAGGGCCAGGTCGTGGCCGAGGGAGTCGTGCATGTCGCCCGCGATCCGGGACCGCTCCCGCAGCCGCTCCCGGTCGGCGACGGCCGCCTGCTCCCGCTCCATCCGGTCGGCCAGCTCCCAGCCGCTCCGTACGAGCCGGTCGTACTGGCGCACGTAACGGCCGACGAGCCAGGGCGCCACGACCGCCAGGGCGAGCGTCAGCAGCAGCGCGAACCACTGGCCGAGGGAGGAGTGCGTGGCCACCGTCAGGAGCAGCCCCGCCGTCGCGACCGTGCCGAACAGCCACAGCGCCGCCCGGGTCTGCTCCTGCCGCCGCCCGGCGAGATAGCCGAAGGCGATCAGGGCCAGGCTGTACGAGGGGGTGAACAGCTCCGGGGCGGAGGCCAGGCTCACCGCGACCACGACGGCGACCGGCACCAGCGGCCACCGCCGGCTGACCGCGACGCAGCCGCCGAGGAGCGCCACGCCGACGGCGACCCCGGTCCAGCTCCCGCCGTCGTCGGGGTCCGACTTGAGCAGGACGGGGAGGCACAGCAGCAGCCAGAGGCCGAGGCCGAAGAGGCGCTCCCGGAGCGGTTCACGCATCTTGGACCAGGCCCGCCTCGTACGCCAGGACCGCGAGCTGGACCCGGTTGCGCAGGCCGAGCCTGCCGAGGACGGCGCTCACGTGTGCCTTGACCGTGCCCTCGACCACGTACATGCGGTCGGCGATCTCCTGGTTGGAGAGCCCTGCGCCGAGGAGCGCGACGACCTCCCGCTCCCGGCCCGTGAGGGGTTCCAGGCGGGCCCGCGCCTCGGCCGCGCGGGAGAACCGCCCGCCGCCGCCGAGGGTGTCGATGACCCGCCGCGCGACCGTGGGGGAGAGGGCGGCGCCGCCCCCGGCCACGGCCCGGACCCCGGCGATCAGCTCGCGCGGGTCCCCGGCCTTGAGGAGGAAGCCGCTGACGCCGCTGCCGAGCGCCCGCGCGATGTACGCGTCCTCCGAGAAGGTGGTGAGCATGACGACGGCCGCGTCCGGCACCGTCGCGCGCAGCTCCGCGGCAGCGCCGAGCCCGTCGAGCCGGGGCATCCGGATGTCGAGCAGGACCACGTCGGGCCGGTGCTCGCGGGCGAGCTCGACGGCCTCGCGTCCGTCGCCGGCCTCGGCCACCACCTCGATCCCGGGGTCGGTGGCGAGGATCGCCCGCACCCCGGCCCGGATCATCGCCTCGTCGTCCGCAAGGAGCACCCTGATCATGCGGTCCAGGGTATGCAGACGCGCGGGCGCCCCGGAGGGAACGTTCCCTCCGGGGCGCCCGCTCCCGTGCGGTGGTGCTTACGGGAAGGTCAGCTTGAAGCTGTTGATGTAGCCGGTGTCGATGGCCGCCTTGTCCTGGACCCGGAGCTTCCAGACGCCGTTGGCGACCTCCGAGGAGGCGTTCACGGTGTAGGTCTGGTTGATGTTGTCGGTGCTGCCGCCCGCCCGGTTGGACAGGTTGTAGACCGAGCCGTCGGGGGCGATGAGGTCGACGACGAGGTCACCGATGTAGGTGTGGACGATGTCCACGCCGACCTGGAGGTTGCTCGGCGCGTTGCCCGTGATGCCGGAGACGGTCACCGAGGAGGTCACCGCGGCTCCCGGGGAGTCCGGGATGGCGACGTCGGTGTCGTTGCTGAAGACCGTGCCGCCGCCGGGGTTGCCGCCGCCGGAGCGCGCACCCACGTTGATCGCCGCGAAGGCGTCCTGGACGGCCGCGACCTCGGGGCTGCTCGCGCCGTACAGGTCGGTGGCCGCGGCGATGGCACCCGTGCGGGCGCCCGCGTAGTTGGTCGAGGAGTTGAACTTGGTCGTCAGCGCCTTGAACCAGATCAGGCGGGCCTTGTCGATGCCTATGCCGGTGACCGGCAGACCGTCGGAGGTCGGCGAGTCGTAGCTCACGCCGTTGATGGTCTTGGCACCGCTGCCCTCGGAGAGCAGGTAGAAGAAGTGGTTCGCCGGGCCCGAGGAGTAGTGGACGTCGACGTTGCCGATGCCCGAGTACCACGCGTCCTTGGACGCGCCGTCCTTGCTCGGCTTGTCCATGTAGCGCAGCGGGGTGCCGTCGCCGTTGATGTTGATCTTCTCGCCGACGAGGTAGTCGCCCTTGTCGGTGGGGTTGTTGGCGTAGAACTCGACGGCCGCCGCGAAGATGTCCGAGGTGGCCTCGTTGAGGCCGCCGGACTCGCCGCTGTAGACCAGGCCGGCCGTGTTGGAGGTGACGCCGTGCGTCATCTCGTGCGCGGCCACGTCGATGGACGTCAGCGGGTGGGTGTTGCTCGTGCCGTCGCCGTACGTCATGCAGAAGCAGGAGTCGTCCCAGAACGCGTTCACGTAGGCGTTGCCGTAGTGGACGCGGGAGTACGCGCCGACGCCGTCGCCGCGGATGCCGGAGCGGCCGTGGACGTTCTTGTAGTAGTCCCACGTGAGCGCGGCACCGTAGTGCGCGTCCGCGCCCGCGGTCTCCTTGTTGGAGGCCAGGCCGTTGCCCCACGTGTCCGTGGTGTTGGTGAACAGCGTCCCGGTGCCCGACGTACCGCCGTTGAGGTTGTACGTCTTGTGGTTGCCGCGGGTGGTGTCCGTCAGCGAGTACGAGGGCGCGGTGCCGAGGGTCACCTGGCCGCTGTACATCGTGTTGCCGACACCGGTCTCGATGCCCTGCCACTCGAACAGCTTCGCACCGGACTTCGCGTCCGTGATGACGTGCAGCTGGTTCGGGGTGCCGTCGTGCTGGAGGCCGCCGACGACGGTCTCGTACGCGAGGACGGGCGCGCCCTGGGCCATCCACACGACCTTGCGCGGGGCGCGGTCGGCGGCGGTCTTCTTCGAGCCGTCCGCGGCGGCGAGGCCGAGGGCCTGCTTCTCGGCGGCGGCCGGGGCGACGGAGGCGCTGAGGTCGACGTTCTTGAGCTCGGCGCGGTTGGCCTTGATGACGCCCGCGGTGGCGCCGGCCTTGGTCTCGTCGACGATCAGGTCGCCGCCGAGGACGGGCAGTCCGGCGTAGGTGCGCTCGTACCGCGTGTGGGTCGTGCCGTCGCGGTCCTGGACGACGTCCTTGACGACGAGCTTCTCCTGGGCGCCGAGGCCGAGGGACTTGGCCGTGGCGGCCTTGTCGGCGTCCGCCGCCTTGATCAGCGCGGCGCGCTGGGCGGGGGAGAGGTCGGCCGGGAGCTTGCCCGGGTTGACCTTGCCGAGGGACTGCGCCGCGGGGGCGGAGGCCCCGAAGGTGCCGGCCGAGGCGGGGCCGGCCTGCACGCCGAGGGTGAGCATGGCGGCGGCGGCGATCAGGGCGCCGGTCGCGGTGGCGCGACGGCTGGGCGTGGATCTCACGCAGACTCCTTAAGCGAGGGGGGTACCGGCGGACTTGGGTGGGTCCGTCCGGGCTGAGCAAGGAGAGCTGTGGAGCAAGTACTTGTGACGCTTCAGCCGTTCGGATGAAGCGGTGAACTGTGGTGCGAACAACCGGGGAGAGAGTGACAGGAATGACGGGGACCTGTCAGGACCGCGTCGGGAAGTTGGCTGGAAATCGTCCGCTGCCCGTAAGACCGTGTTCGTTAACCGGACGTTTCGTCGATCAAGGTCGCGATGCCGTCCAACGTTCTCCGGAGGCCGAATTCGAAGAGCGTCTCCAGGCTCAGCTCGAAGCCCCCGTCATGGGCGATCGCGTCGAGCAGGGGATACGGGCCACCCGACTGCAGCGCGTCGAACCGTGGCTCGTTCTGTTCCATCCACTCGTCGTCCGACAGGCCCGTGTCGAGCCGCGCCTGCTCCTCCAGGTCGTGCGCCATCGCCAGTCCCTGGACGAACGCGAACAGCGTCAGATGCGCATGCAGCTTCTGCGAGGACGACAGCGGCGTCTCCCACAGCGCCGCCAGCACCCACTCCGTGTACGCCATCGCGTTCGGCGTGGCCACCGGCCGGGTGAGCGTGGCCATCGCCTGCGCCATCCACCGGTGCCGCGCGAACACGCCGCGCATCCAGTGCGCCGCCCGCTCCAGGCCCTCCCGCCACCCCGCCGGCACCGGCCCGAGCGGCACCTCCCCGCAGGCCTCGTCCGTCATCAGCCGCACCAGCTCGCCCTTGCCCGGAACGTGCCGGTACAGCGCCATCGCCGACGTGTCCAGGAGCGTCGCGAGCCGGCGCATCGTCAGGGCGTTCAGGCCCTCCGCGTCCGCGAGCTCGATCGCCGTGCGGACGATGCGGGTCCGGGTGAGGGACGGCGCCGTGCCCTGCCGCGGCCGCTTCGGGTCCACCACCACCGTGCCGACGCCCGGCTCCACCCGGACCAGACCCTCCTGGCGCAGCGCCGCCAGCGCCTTCGTCGCCGTCGCCATCGCCACGCCCCACTCGCGCGTGATCGCCCGCGTCGACGGGACCCGGTCGCCCGGGGCGAGCTTCCCGGCGTGGATGCGGCGCCGGATCTCGGCGGCGATCGTCAGGTAGGGCGGTTCAGTCGACACGAGGGGCGAGTGTACTAGTGCACCTGTGTGCTGTACGCGGGCTTGAACTGGGTTTTCAAGGAGTGCGCTTGGGGTGCACTAGGGCGTGCGTGGCGTCGTACGCCGGGTGTTGCTTCGCTGCCCGCATGACACTCACCGCGTCGCCTCAGACCCTCCCGGCCGTCCGCGCCGGGCGGCGTGAATGGACCGCCCTCGGCGTCCTCATGCTTCCCCTCCTCCTCGTCTCCATGGACGTCTCCGTCCTCTACTTCGCGATCCCCTCCATCGCCGCCGACCTCCGGCCCGGCGCGACCCAGCAGCTGTGGATCCTCGACATGTACGGCTTCGTGCTGGCCGGACTCCTCGTCACCATGGGCTCCCTCGGCGACCGCGTCGGGCGCCGCAGGCTCCTCCTCGTCGGTGCGGCCCTCTTCGGTGTCGCGTCCCTCGCCGCCGCCTACGCCCACAGTCCCGGCGCGCTCATCGGCGCCCGCGCGCTCCTCGGCGTCGCCGGCGCCTGCCTCATGCCGTCCACCCTCGCCCTGATCCGCACCCTCTTCCAGGACCCGGGCCAGCGCGCCAAGGCCGTCACCCTGTGGACCACCGTCATGGCGAGCGGCATCTCCCTGGGGCCCGTCGTCAGCGGGGCGCTCCTCGAACGTTTCTGGTGGGGGTCCGTCTTCCTGCTCAACCTGCCCGCGATGGTGCTGCTGTTGGTGCTCGCGCCGCTGCTGCTGCCCGAGTCCAAGGGGGCCGGGGCCGGGGACGGTTCGCGGTTCGATGTGCTCAGTGCCGGGCTCTCGCTCGCCGCGCTGCTGCCCGTGATCCACGGGGTCAAGGAGCTCGCCAAGGGCGGATGGGCCGTTCTGCCCGCCCTGGGGATCGTCGGGGGAGTCCTGCTCGGTGTCGTCTTCGTGCGGCGGCAGAGGCGTCTCGCACACCCCATGGTCGACCTGCGGCTCGTCCGTACCCCGGCGTACGGCGGCTCCCTGCTGGTCAACCTGCTCTCCATGGCCGCGACGGTGGGGTTCGCCGTCTTCCTCACCCAGTACCTCCAGTCCGTGCTGGGGCAGAGTCCTCTCGAAGCCGCCCTCTGGAGTCTCGTCCCCGCCGGCGGCGTCATGGTCGCCGCGCCTCTCGCGGCGGCGCTCGCCCAGCGGGTGGACCGGGCGTACGTCATGGGTGGCGGGTTTCTCGTGTCCGCCTCGGGGTTCGTCTGGCTCGCCGGCGTCGGCCGCGCCACGCCCCTGTGGGTGGTCCTCGTCGGCAGCGCCGTCTACGCCGCCGGGCTCGTCTCCGCGATGACCCTCGCCAACGAGCTCGCCCTCGGTGCCGCGCCGCCCGAGCGGGCCGGGGCCGCCGCTGCCGTGCTCGAATCCGGGTCCGAGCTGGGTGGGGCGCTCGGGATGGCCGTGCTGGGTTCCATCGGTGCGGCGGTCTACACCGCGGCCATGCCCTCCTCGGCGCCGGCCGCCGCCCGGGAGACGCTGGGGGGTGCGTCGGGGGGTGCGCCCGGTGTCGTCGAGGCCGCGCGTGATGCCTTCGTGTCGGCCATGTCCGGGGCCGCTGTGGGGGCCGCCGTGTTGATGCTCCTCGCGGCTGCGCTGTCGCTGGCGCTCCTGCGGCGGCGGGGCTGATTCGGGTCGTCGGGGACGGGCGGAGGGCCGTGTCCGGGACTGCGTGATCTACGGCGCCGGGGTGCCGCACATCACGCTTCACGTCCCGAACACGACCCCCCGCCCGTCCCCCGCTTCTGTCCGATTGCCGCTCCCCCTCAGCCCACCAGGCTGTCCCGCCAGGCCTGGTGCAGGCCCGCGTAGTGGCCTTCGCCTCTTACGAGTGTCGACGGGTGGCCGTCCTCGACGATGCGGCCCTGTTCCATCACGAGGACCCGGTCCGCGACCTCGACCGTGGACAGGCGGTGGGCGATGACGACGGCCGTACGGCCCGCGAGGACCGTGTCCATGGCTCGCTGCACCGCGCGTTCGCCCGGGACGTCCAGGGAGCTCGTCGCCTCGTCCAGGATGAGGACCGCCGGGTCCGCCAGGAGGGCGCGGGCGAAGGCGACCAGTTGGCGCTGGCCCGCGGAGATGCGGCCGCCTCGTTTGCGGACGTCCGTGTCGTAGCCGTCGGGGAGGGTGGTGATGAAGTCGTGTGCCCCGATGGCCTTCGCCGCTTCCTCGATCTCGGCGCGGGTCGCTTCCGGGCGGCCGATGGCGATGTTGTCCGCGATCGTGCCCGAGAAGAGGAAGGCCTCCTGGGTGACCATGACCACCCCTTGGCGGAGGGTGGGCGTGGCCAGGTCGCGGAGGTCCACGCCGTCGAGTCTCACGTGGCCTTCCGTGGGGTCGTAGAAGCGGGCCAGCAGTTTCGCGAGGGTGGACTTGCCCGCGCCTGTGGCTCCTACCACCGCGACCGTCTGGCCCGCCGGGATCGTGAGGTCGAAGCGGGGGAGTACCTCGCCGCCCGTCCGGTAGGCGAAGCGGACGCCGGTGAAGGTGATCTCCCTGCCGGGTGCTTCGCTGCGGTGGGGGAGTTCCCTGGGCGTCTTCGGCTCCGGGATTCCCGGTTCCTGGGCCAGCAGGCCGGCGATCTTGGTGAGGGACGCCGCTGCCGACTCGTACGAGTTCAGGAACATGCCGAGGCGGTCGATCGGGTCGTACAGGCGGCGCATGTAGAGGACCGCCGCCGCCAGGACGCCCAGTTCGAGGGTGCCGGCCGCCACGCGGTACGCGCCCCACAGGCACATGCCGGCGATCGCCGTGTTCGCGACCAGGCGTGAACCCACGACGTAGCGGGCCATTTCGAGGAGGGCGTCGCCGTTGCTTCGTTCGTGGCGGTGGTTGAGGAGGGCGAATTCCGTGTCGTTGGTCTTCTCGCGGCGGAACGCGCGGACCGGGCGGATGCCGTTCATGGTCTCCGCGAACTTGACGATCACGCCCGCGATGGCCGTGGAGCGCTCCGCGTACACCCTGCCCGCCCGTGCCTGGTAGAGGCGGATGAGGAGGTAGAGGGGGGCGAAGGAGGCGATGGCCACCGCTCCGATGCCCCAGTCCAGCCAGAGGAGGACCAGGGAGATGGAGAGGAAGGAGAGGACCACGCCGATGAGTTCCTGGAGGCCCTCCGAGAGGAGTTCGCGCAGGGATTCGACGTCCGTGGTCGAGCGGGAGATCAGGCGGCCCGAGGTGTACCGCTCGTGGAAGTCGACGCTCAGCACCTGGGCATGCCGGAAGATCCGGCCGCGCAGGTCGAGCAGCGCGGCCTGGTTGACCCTGGCCGCTCCGCGGACGAAGGCGTACTGGAGGGCGCCCGAGAGGGCGGCGCAGAGGAGGTAGCCGGTCGCCACGGCGAGGACGGGGCCGTGGTCTCCCGCACGGAAGGCGGGGACGCCCCGGTCGATGGCGTACGCGACGAGCAGCGGGCCCGCCTGGAGCGCGGCCTCCCTGAGGAGGAGGACCAGGGCCATGAGCGCCAGGCGGGCGCGGTGGGGTGCGAGGAGGGAGCGGAGGAGGGCTCCCGTCGCTCCGGGCGGGGCCGGGAGGTCGTCCCGGTCGAAGGGGTCGGACGGCTCTGTCATCGGTTGTCGTTCCCTTCGCCGGACATCAGCCAGGCGTATTCGGCGTTGCCGCGCAGCAGTTCCTGATGGGTGCCCACGGCCGCGATCCGGCCCCGGGAGAGCAGCGCGACCCGGTCGGCGAGCATCACCGTCGACGGGCGGTGGGCCACGACCAGGGCCGTCGTCTCCTTGAGCACCTCGCGCAGGGCCGCTTCGACCCGGGCCTCCGTGTGGACGTCGAGTGCCGAGAGCGGGTCGTCGAGGACCAGGAAGCGGGGCCTGCCGACGACCGCGCGGGCCAGGGCGAGGCGCTGGCGCTGGCCGCCGGACAGGCTGAGGCCCTGTTCGCCGACCTGGGTGGCCGCGCCGTCCGGGAGGCGGTCGACGAAGCCGTCCGCCTGGGCGATGGTCAGGGCGCGCCGCAGTTCGGGGTCGCCGGCCGCTTCGGCGCCCATGAGGACGTTCTCGCCGACGCTCGCCGAGAACAGCGTCGGTTCCTCGAAGGCCATGGAGACGAGGGAGCGGAGCTCCTCCCGTTCCATGAGGGCGATGTCCGCGCCGTCGAGGAGGATGCGGCCGGCGGTCGCCTCGTGCAGGCGGGGGACCAGGGCGGTGAGCGTGGTCTTGCCCGAGCCCGTGCCGCCGACCAGGGCCAACGTTTCGCCGGGGCGGATGTGGAGGTCGATGCCGTCCAGGACGGGGGGCGCGTCCTCGGGGGCGTCCGGGTAGCGGAAGGTGACGTTCTCGAAGCGGACCCCGTCCGGGGTGGCGCCGGGCTTCGCTTCCCCGGTCGTGTCCGCTTCCTCCGGGGTGTCCATCACCTCGAAGTAGCGTTCCGTCGCGGTCGCGGCCTCCTTGCTCATCGCGAGCAGGAAGCCGATCGACTCCACGGGCCAGCGCAGCGCCAGGGCCGTCGACAGGAACGCGACGAGGGTGCCCGCCGACAGGTCCCCGTCGGCGACCCGCACCGCGCCGAGCACGAGGGCCGCGCCGATGGCGAGTTCGGGCAGGGCGGTGACGACCGCCCAGATCATGGCGAGCAGCCGCGCCTTGGCCAGTTCCGTGCCGCGGAGCTCCTCCGCGAGCCGGCGGAACGCCTGCGTCTGGCTGCGGTGCCGGCCGAAGCCCTTCACGATCCGGATGCCGAGGACGCTCTCCTCGACGACCGTCGTCAGGTCGCCGACCTGGTCCTGGGCCGTGCGCGCCACCGCCCCGTACCGGCGCTCGAAGAACTGGGAGGCGAGGATCAGGGGGAGCACGGGCGTGAGCAGCACCAGGCCGAGGGTCCAGTCCTGGACGAGCAGGAGCACGTAGCCGGCGAGGATCGTCACGCCGTTGACCAGGAGGAAGGTCAGCGGGAAGGCCAGGAACATCCGGACCAGCATCAGGTCCGTCGTTCCCCGCGAGAGCAGCTGCCCGGACGCCCAGCGGTCGTGGAAGGCGATCGGGAGGCGCTGGAGCCTGCCGTACAGGTCGGCACGCATCCGGGCCTCCACCGAGGACAGCGGGCGTGCCACCAGCCACCGGCGGTATCCGAAGAGACCGGCCTCGGTGATCCCCAGGAGCAGCAGGTACAGCGCTCCCAGCCAGACGCCCCCGGGGTCCCGGTCCGCGACGGGCCCGTCCACCATCCACTTCAGGACGAGGGGGATGACGAGCGACAGACAGGACGCGACGATCGCGACGACCGCGGCCGTGACCAGTCGGCCCCGCACGGGCTTCACGTAGGGCCAGAGCCGGAGCAGGACGCGGACCGTCGACCGGTCTGGGCGGTCGGGGGGCGGGGTGTGTGGTTTCTCGGGCATCAGGTCCGACCATACGGTTCGGGGCTGACACGGCTCATCCGGTTTTCCGGCCGACGGGTCGTACCCCGGCATCAACCGATCGGCTGATGCCGGTTCGAGCGCGATGGCCGATGGTCCGGGTTCCGCGTGCTCGGCAGGCTGGGGGCATGACAGCGATCGAGGTGCGGGGACTGCACAAGGCGTATGACGGCCGGAAGGTGGTCGACGGGGTTTCCTTCGAGGTCGGCGAGGGGGAGGTCTTCGGGATCCTCGGCCCCAACGGAGCCGGCAAGACCACCACAGTGGAGTGCGTGGGGGGCCTGCGGACCCCCGACGAGGGGTGGGTGCGGGTGTGCGGGTACGACCCCGCCACGCAGCGGGACGAGCTCACCCGGGTGCTCGGGGTCCAGCTCCAGGAGAGCGAGCTCCAGGCCAAGCTGACCGTCCGTGAGGCGCTCGACCTGTACGCCTCCTTCTACGAGCGGCCCGTCGACCGGCGGGAGCTCGCCGAGCGGCTCGGACTGGCCCCGCACCTGCGGACCCGGTTCGGGAAGCTGTCCGGCGGGCAGAAGCAGCGGCTGTTCATCGCCCTGGCGCTCCTCGGCGGTCCCCGGGTCGTCGTGCTCGACGAGCTCACCACCGGGCTCGATCCGCGGGCCCGCCGCGACACCTGGGCGCTCGTCGAGTCCGTACGCGACAGCGGCGTGACCGTCCTCCTCGTCACCCACTTCATGGAGGAGGCCCAGCGGCTCTGCGACCGGATCGCCGTCATCGACCGCGGCCGGGTCACCGCCCTGGACACCCCCGCCGGGCTCATCCGCCGCGCCGGGGCCGCCAAGTCCGTCTCGTACGAGGACGACGGGCGGATCGACCGGGCCGAACTCCTCGCCCTGCCCGGCGCCGCCGCCGTGGACGCCCAGGGCGGCCGGACCGTGCTCACCGGCACCGACGCCACCGTCGACGCCTTCGTCCAGCTGCTCGCCCGCCGCGGGATCACCGCCCGCGGACTGCGCGTCACCGACGCAACCCTCGACGACGCCTACCTCGACCTGACCGGAGCCGACCAGTGACCACCGTGACCGCCGCCCCGCGCAGCCGCCCCGCCGCCGCCCTGCTGCGGACCGAGCTCCGCCTCTTCGCCCGCGAACCCGCCTTCCTGTTCTGGGTGCTGGCCGCGCCGACCGTGCTCCTCGTGATCCTCGGGTCCATCCCGTCCTTCCGCGAGCCCTCCGCCGACCTCGGCGGACTGCGCACCGTCGACCTCTACGTCCCCATCGCCGTCCTCTTCGCCCTGATCACGGCCGGACTCCAGGCCCTGCCACCGGTCCTCTCCGGCTACCGGGAACGCGGCATCCTGCGCCGCCTGTCCACCACCCCGGTCCGCCCCGGCGCCCTGCTCGCCGCCCAGCTCGTCCTGAACGGGGCCGCGGGGCTCGGCTCCGCGCTGCTCGTCATCGCCGTCGGCCGGCTCGCCTTCGGCGTCGCCCTGCCCGGCAACCTCCCCGGCTACGCCCTCGCCCTGCTCCTCGCCACCGCCGGCAGCCTCGCGCTCGGCGCGACGGTCTGCGCCGTCTCCCGCACCCAGAAGATCGCCCAGGGCATCGGTACGGCCGTCTACTTCCCCAGCATGTTCACGTCGGGCGTCTGGCTGCCGGTCCAGATGATGCCGGATACGCTGCGCGGGATCGTCGGGTTCACCCCGCTCGGCGCCGCCTCCCGGGCCCTGGGCGCGGCCGCGTCCGGTGCCTGGCCGGCGTGGAGCGCGCTCGGTGCGATGGCGCTGTGGACGGTGCTGCTGACCGGGGTGGCGGTCCGCTGGTTCCGCTGGGAGTGACACGAGTGCCGTACGCGAGGGGCGAAGTGACCACGAGTACCGTGACGTCGGTCGAGGAACGCCGACGGCAGTTCTTCCGCTGGGCGCCGTACGGACTGCTCGCCGTGGCCACGGTCCTCGCGCTCGCCGTCGCCGACCGGATCACCCCCCGCCCCCTCGCCGTCCTCGTCGCGCTCCTCACCGCGACCCTCGCCCTCCAGCTCTGGTGGACCCGCCGCGAGCGCGCCTTCGCCGCGAGCGAGCCGCCCGCGCCGGACACCCCCGGCGTCGTCAGCATCCCCGGCGCCCCCGGCCCCGCCTCCGTCACGTACTTCGTGCTGCGCACGGCGCTCGGGTTCGCGCTCACCTGGGTGAGCCCGTTCTTCGCGGTCTTCGCCTGCGTCGGGTACTTCGACGCCGTCCCCCTGCTGCCGCCCCGCCCCGTGTACGCCCGCGCCGGACTCCTCGCCGTGGCGCTGACGCTCGGCGGCTCGCAGTCGGGCGGGCTGCCGCCGCGGTCCGCCGTCCAGTGGGCGGCGTTCGGCGGACTGTTCGCGCTCAACGCCGCCCTCGCCCTCGGCCTCGCCCACCTCGGCGGCAAGGAGATCGAGAGGGCCGCCACCCTCGCCCGCACCAACGCCCGCCTGGAACAGGCCCTCACCGAGAACGCGGCGCTCCAGGCGCAGCTCCTCGTGCAGGCCCGCGAGGCGGGCGTCGCCGACGAGCGGCGGCGGCTCGCCGCCGAGATCCACGACACCATCGCGCAGGGCCTCACCGGCGTCATCGCCCAGCTCCAGGTCGTCTCCGTGACCACGGACCCCGAAGTCGCCCGGGTCCACCTGGGCCGCGCCGCCGACCTCGCCCGGCACAGCCTCGGCGAGGCCCGCCGCTCGGTGCAGAACCTCAGCCCGGTCGCCCTGGAGCACGACACCCTGCCCGAGGCGCTGAAGAAGACCGTCGCCGCCTGGACCGAACGCACCGGCATCGCGGCCCGGTTCACCGTCACCGGCACCGAGCACCCGCTGCACGACGAGATCGCCGCCACCCTGCTGCGGATCGCCCAGGAGGCCCTGGCCAACGCCGAGCGCCACTCGGGCGCCACCCGCGCCGGCGTCACCCTCTCCTACATGGGCGACGAGATCACCCTGGACGTACGGGACGACGGCCGCGGCTTCGACCCGGCCGCCGTCCCCGCCCGCTCCCGGGCCGGCGGCTTCGGCCTCGACGGCATGCGCGCGCGGGCCGAGCGCCTCGCCGGCACGGTCACCGTGGAGACCGCTCCGGGCGAGGGCACGGCGATCTCCGCTCGCGTACCGTTGGGCGCGCCATGACTGACATCACGCTCCTGATCGTCGACGACCATCCCGTCGTACGGGACGGCCTGCGCGGCATGTTCGCCGTCGAGGGCTCCGGCTTCCGCGTCCTCGGCGAGGCCCCCGACGGCGTCCGGGGCGTCGAACTCGCCCTGGAACTCGACCCGGACGTCGTCCTCATGGACCTGCGGATGCCGGGCGGCGGCGGGGTCGACGCCATCGCCGAGCTCACCCGGCGCGGGGCCCGCTCCCGGGTCCTCGTCCTCACCACGTACGACACGGACACCGACACCCTCCCGGCGATCGAGGCGGGCGCGACCGGCTACCTCCTGAAGGACGCGCCCCGCGGGGAGCTCTTCGCGGCGGTGCGCGCCGCCGCCGAGGGCCGCACGGTCCTCTCCCCGGCCGTCGCCTCCCGCCTGGTGACCGCCGTCCGCACCCCCGCCGCCGCCGACACCGGCCTCTCCGCCCGCGAGAACGAGATCCTCGCCCTCGTCGCCAAGGGCACCCCGAACCGCGCCATCGCCGCGGAGCTCTTCATCAGCGAGGCCACGGTCAAGACCCACCTCACCCACATCTACGCCAAGCTCGGGGTCAACGACCGCGCGGCCGCCGTCGCCACCGGCTACGAACGCGGCATCCTGGGCCGCGCCTGAGCGGTCGCGGGCTACTCCCGGACCCGTAGCAGGACCATCGCGCGGGCCGGGACCGTGATCACCGTGCCGCCCTCGTGGCGGGTGCCCGGTGGTGCGGACTGGTCCTCGCGGGAGGTGTCCACGACGAGTTCGTAGGTCGCGGCCCACGGGGGGCCGGGGAGGTGGAAGTCCAGGGGCCGGGGGCCGGCGTGGAGGACGGCGAGGAAGCTGTCGTCGGTGATCTGGCGGCCGAGGGCGTCGCGGCCGGGGATGTCGCGGCCCGAGAGGTAGAGCCCGAGCGTGGCCGTCGGCGCGTACCAGTCGCGTTCGGTCATCTCGGTGCCGTCGGCGGTGAACCAGGCGAGGTCCCGCAGCCCGTCCGCGCCCTGGGCCCGGCCGGAGAAGAAGGCGCGGCGGCGCAGGACCGGGTGGTGGTGGCGGAGGGAGAGCAGGCGGCGGGTGAGGGAGAGGAGGCCGGCCCGGCCGGGGTCGTCGGGGAGCGACCAGTCGAGCCAGCCGAGCTCGTTGTCCTGGCAGTACGCGTTGTTGTTGCCGCCCTGGGTGCGGCCCATCTCGTCGCCGGCGACGAGCATCGGGACGCCGGTGGAGAGGAGGAGGGTGGTGAGGAGGTTGCGCTGCTGGCGGAGGCGCAGCTCCTGGATCCCCGGGTCGTCGGTCTCGCCCTCCACCCCGCAGTTCCAGGAGCGGTTGTCGTGGGTGCCGTCCCGGTTGCCCTCGCCGTTCGCCTCGTTGTGCTTCCGCTCGTACGTGACGAGGTCCCGGAGCGTGAAGCCGTCGTGGGCGGTGACGAAGTTGACGGAGGCGTACGGGCGGCGCCCGCCCCAGGCGTACAGGTCGCTGGAGCCGGACAGCCGGTAGCCGAGGTCCCGCACGTCGGGGAGCGCCCCGCGCCAGAAGTCCCGTACGGCGTCCCGGTAGCGGTCGTTCCACTCGGTCCACAGGGGCGGGAAGGCGCCGACCTGGTAGCCGCCGTTGCCGACGTCCCAGGGTTCGGCGATCAGTTTCACCCGGCGCAGGACCGGGTCCTGGGCGATGACCGCCAGGAAGGGGGAGAGCATGTCGACGTCGTGCATCGAGCGGGCGAGGGCCGCCGCCAGGTCGAAGCGGAAGCCGTCGACGCCCATCTCCGTGACCCAGTAGCGCAGGGAGTCGGTGATGAGGCGCAGGACCTGCGGCTGGACGACGTGCAGGGTGTTGCCGCAGCCCGTGTAGTCGGCGTACCGGCGGGCGTCGGACTGGAGGCGGTAGTAGCCGCGGTTGTCGATGCCCTTGAGGGAGAGGGTGGGGCCGAGTTCGCCCGCCTCCGCCGTGTGGTTGTAGACGACGTCGAGGATGACCTCGATCCCGGCCGCGTGCAGCGCCCGCACCATCCGCTTGAACTCGCCGACCTGCTGCCCGGCCGTCCCGGACGAGGAGTAGCCGGCATGCGGGGCGAAGTAGCCGACGGAGTTGTAGCCCCAGTAGTTGCGCAGCCCGCGGCGGAGGAGGTGGTCCTCGTGGGCGAACTGGTGGACCGGGAGGAGCTCGACCGCCGTCACCCCGAGCCGGACCAGGTGGTCGACGGCGGCGGGGTGCGCGAGGCCCGCGTAGGTGCCCCGCAGGTGTTCCGGGATGCCCGGGTGCTGCTTCGTGAAGCCCTTGACGTGCAGCTCGTAGATGACCGAGTCCTGCCAGGGCGTCTTGGGCCTGCGGTCGTCGGACCAGTCGTCGTCGTCATGGACGACGACGCCCTTGGGGACGTACGGGGCGGAGTCCCGCTCGTCGCGGACGGTGTCGGCGACGTGCTGCTGGGGCCAGTCCCGGACGTGCCCGTAGACCTCGGCCGGCAGGGCGAAGTCGCCGTCGACGGCCCGCGCGTACGGGTCGAGGAGCAGCTTCGCCGGGTTCCAGCGGGCGCCGGTCCACGGGTCCCAGCGGCCGTGCACCCGGTAGCCGTACCGCTGCCCGGGGCCGACGCCCGGCACGAAGCCGTGCCAGATCTCGTGCGTCAGCTCGGTCAGCGGGAGGCGCGTCTCCGTCCCGTCCGCGTCGAAGAGGCACAGCTCCACCGCCTCCGCACCGCCCGCCCACAGGGCGAAGTTGGTGCCCGTCACCCCGCCGGGGCCGACCCGGCAGCGGGCCCCCAGCGGGGTCGGCGCCCCCGGCCACACGGGCGGCCCGGCCCGCTCCAGGGCACGCTGCTGTACCGCCTCCTGCTCGGCTGCGCTCGCCACCGTCCCGGCCTCCCGCGGCTCGTCGGGCCCGCACGCGGGGGGAGCGGCGGCGTCCCGGCCGTCGCTCCCGCGCGTGGTTCTCCCCCTGTTCTGCCCGCACGGCCGTGCTCCCAACATGACCGGCACGCACGTTTCCCCTGGAGGGTGGCCGTCGTTGGGCCGGGTGTGACCTTTGTGTGGAAGCGGGCGGGGCACGCCCTCGCGGTGGCGGGACTGATGGCGGGCCTCGCGGGCTGCTCCGGAGCGGGCGGCGGTGGCGGCGTCGGCATCGGCCTGCCGGGCAAGGCGCGGGCCCCGGGCGACGTCATCCGGGTGAGCCCGGAGGACGGCAGCCGGGCGGTGCCGGCCGAGGGGCCCGTCGAGGTGAAGGTGGACAGCGGGCGGCTCGAAAGGGTGACGGTCGCCCAGGTCGAGGACGGCCGGCGGGCCGAGGTCGCCGGGGAGATCTCGGCGGACGGGCTGCGCTGGCGGCCCCGGCGGGACGCCCGGCTCGCGCTGGCCGCCAAGTACAGCGTGGACGCGGTCGCGCTCGACGGGCACGGGCGCCGCTCGGCCCGGCACACCACCTTCACCACCGTGGTCCCCGAGTCCCGCTTCATCGGCTACTTCAAGCCGGAGAACCGTTCCACGGTCGGCACCGGCATGATCGTCTCCTTCGGCTTCAACCTGCCGATCGAGAACCGGGCCGAGGTCGAGCGGGCCGTCCGCGTCACCTCGGAGCCGCCGGTGGAGGTCGTCGGCCACTGGTTCGGCAAGGAGCGGCTCGACTTCCGGCCCGCCGCGTACTGGCGGCCGGGCACGAAGGTCACCGTGGAGATCGGCCTGCGGGACGTCGAGGGGGCGCCCGGGGTGTACGGCATCCAGCGCAAGAAGGTCGGCTTCACCGTCGGCCGCTCCCAGGTCTCCCTGGTGGACGCGGCCGCGCACACCATGGAGGTACGGCGGGACGGCCGGGTCCTGGCCACGCTGCCGGTGACCGCGGGGGCGCCGAAGACCACCACGTACAACGGGAGGATGGTCGTCACCGAGCTGTACGACGTGACCCGGATGGACGGCAGGACGGTCGGGTTCGGCGGGGAGTACGACATCAAGGACGTGCCGCACGCGATCCGGCTGACCGACTCGGGGACCTTCCTGCACGGCAACTACTGGGCCGACCCCTCCACCTTCGGCTCGGCCAACGTCAGCCACGGCTGTGTGGGCCTGAGGGACGAGAAGGGCGGCAGTCCCGACTCGCCGGCGGGCTGGTTCTTCGACCGGACGCTCGTCGGGGACGTGGTGGAGGTGGTCAACTCGCGGGACAAGGAGGTGGCCCCCGACAACGGTCTCGGCGGCTGGAACCTGGACTGGCGCCGGTGGAAGGCGGGCTCCGCGCTGAGCTGACCCCCGACCGCCTCCCGTATCACGCCGACTGGGACTGAACGGTGACATGCGCGAAGAACTTTCGTGTCCTGCGGTGTGATTATCTAGCGCTGTGTGCGCGAGTGGATGCGCACGGGGGAGGGGCCGTGGCGATGCCGGGCCGTGCGAGGGGAGAAAGCCACAGTGAACGGGCAGCCGATATCGGGGGCATCGGTCGGGAGCGGGCGGCGGCGCGGGGGCGTCAAGCTGCAGGCCCTGGCGGCAGGGGCGCTGCTCCTGGTCCTGACCGCCTGCGGCGGCGGTGAGACCGCCACCGGCGGCGGTGCGGGGGGCCAGGGTCCGGCCGCGCAGGGCGGCGGCCAGCAGGGGAACGCGGCCTCGCAGGCGGTCGTGACGGTCCTTCCGAAGGACGGCGCCGACTCGGTCGCCACCAGCGGGGCCCTCAAGGTCACCGCCGAGCAGGGCAAGCTGACCACGGTCACGGTCGCCGACTCCAAGGGCACCGAGGTCGAGGGCAGGATCGCCGCCGACGGCGCCAGCTGGTCGCCGACCGCGCACCTGGCGGCGGCCACCCAGTACAAGGTCCACGCCATCGCGAAGGACGCCGACGGCCGCGAGTCGGCGAAGGACACCACCTTCACCACGCTCGTCCCGAAGAACACCTTCATCGGCCAGTACACGCCGGAGGACGGTTCGACCGTCGGCGTCGGCATGCCGGTCTCCATCAACTTCAGCCGGGGCATCACCGACCCCGAGGCCGTCGAGAAGGCCATCAAGGTGACGGCCGTCCCGGCCGTGCGGATCGAGGGCCACTGGTTCGGCAACGACCGCCTCGACTTCCGTCCCGAGGACTACTGGGCCGCCGGCACCAAGGTGACGGTGCAGCTCAACCTGGACGGCGTCGAGGGCCGCCCGGGCGTCTACGGCAAGCAGAAGAAGACGATCTCCTTCACCATCGGTCGCCGTCAGGTCTCCACGGTGGACGCCTCCGCGCACACCATGAAGGTCGAGCGCGACGGCAAGATCATCAAGACCATCCCGATCAGCGCGGGCGCGCCGTCCACGACGACGTACAACGGGCAGATGGTCATCAGCGAGAAGTACAAGGTGACCCGCATGAACGGCGCCACCGTGGGCTTCGGCGGCGAGTACGACATCAAGGACGTGCCGCACGCGATGCGCCTGTCCAACTCGGGCACCTTCGTGCACGGCAACTACTGGGGCTCCCCGGGGATCTTCGGCACCACCAACACCAGCCACGGCTGTGTCGGTCTGCAGGACGCGCGGGGCGCGGGCGACAGCTCGATGCCGGCGGCCTGGTTCTTCGACCGCTCGCTCATCGGTGACGTGGTCGTCGTGAAGAACTCCAAGGACAAGCAGATCCAGCCGGACAACGGCCTCAACGGCTGGAACATGGACTGGTCGGAGTGGATCGCCTAGACCTCCCGTGACCTTCCGGTCGAAGGGGCCCGGTGCTGTGAGCAACAGCACCGGGCCCCTTGCCGTTAACGGACACTAACCTTCCTCCCATGACTGTGAACCTCGAAGTCGCCGAAGGCGTCGGCACGATCCGCCTCGACCGCCCCCCGATGAACGCCCTGGACGTCGCCACCCAGGACCGGCTGCGCGAGCTGGCCCAGGAGGCGACCGACCGCGACGACGTGCGGGCCGTGGTCCTCTACGGCGGCGAGAAGGTGTTCGCGGCCGGCGCGGACATCAAGGAGATGCAGGTCATGGACCACGTGGCCATGGTCAAGCGCTCGCGCGCCCTCCAGGACTCCTTCACCGCCGTCGCCCGCATCCCCAAGCCGGTCGTCGCCGCGATCACCGGGTACGCCCTCGGTGGCGGCTGCGAGCTCGCGCTCTGCGCCGACTACCGGATCGCCGGCGACAACGCCAAGCTGGGCCAGCCCGAGATCCTGCTCGGCCTGATCCCCGGCGCGGGCGGCACCCAGCGCCTGTCCCGGCTGATCGGCCCCTCCAAGGCCAAGGACCTCATCTTCACCGGCCGGATGGTGAAGGCCGACGAGGCCCTGACGCTCGGCCTGGTCGACCGGGTCGTCCCGGCCGCCGAGGTGTACGAGCAGGCGCACGCCTGGGCCGCGAAGCTGGCGCAGGGCCCGGCCGTCGCCCTGCGGGCCGCGAAGGAGGCGATCGACCAGGGCCTGGAGGCCGACATCGACACCGGTCTCGCCATCGAGCGCACCTGGTTCGCGGGCCTGTTCGCCACCGCGGACCGGGAGACCGGGATGCGCAGCTTCGTCGAGGAGGGCCCGGGCAAGGCGAAGTTCGCCTGACGTTCTTCACGGGTCGGGTGACGATCCTTCACGGGTGGGGGCCGATTCCGCCGGAACGGCCCCCGCGGAGGGCTTCGTACGGCCATGATGGGGGGCATGGCGGGCCTGGAGGGTAGGGAACAACCGCGGCAGCGCGCGAGCGCCGCCGCATCGCGGTGGTCACCGGCCGCCGACGACGAACAGGCCGCCGACGCAGTGGAGTTGTACGGCAATCCGGCCGAGGAGGATGTCCGGCTGCCGTCCCGCCCCGAGTCCGCGTGGGTGGCCCGCAGGCTCACCCAGCACGTCGTGCTGCGGCAGTGGGGGCTTGGTCCGACGATCGCCGAGCACGCGATCCTCCTCGTCTCGGAGCTCGTCGGGAACGCCGTGCGGCACACCGGTGCCCGGGTCTTCGCCCTGCGGTTACAGCGGCGCCGGGGCTGGATCCGGATCGAGGTGCGCGATCCCTCGCGCGGACTGCCCTGTCTGATGCCGGTGCACGAGCTCGACGTCAGCGGCCGCGGGCTCTTCCTCGTCGACAAGCTCGCCGACCGCTGGGGCGTGGACCTGGCGCCGCGCGGCAAGACGACCTGGTTCGAGATGCGGGTCGTCGACCGGCCCTGAGGCTCCTGGCCCCGGACGCACGGAAGCCCCCGTGCGCAGTGGTGGGGCGCGTGGGGGCTTCCGTGTGGTGAGCCGTGGACGGGGGGGTGTATCCACGGCCGCTATGTCGACCTGGCCCGGGTCAATGGGGGTCGTGTCTCCGACTATGGCAGACGGGAGGCCTCGCCGCCAAAAGTCCTTACTGGGGCGAGACGGGTCAAAAGCGGACAGTTCAATTATGAATCGTTGGTGACGTGTAGCACTCGCCTTGTAAACAGTGAATGGCTATGCGGTTCATCGGGTGTTTCTGGTGCTCGTCCGCATGGTGGACGCCTGGCGCGCGGCGGCAAACGTCCTGAATTGGCCTAATCGTGACCAATCGGGCGACATCCCTCTTAAATGGTCGCGTGAAGCCGACCGACCGCCGAGGAGCCCTCCGGGCGGGCGCGGCCGCCGCCCTCGCGGGAGCCCTCGCCACCGCCTGCGGCACGGAACCCCGCCCCGCCCCCGCCGCAGCCCGGCCCCCCGCCGCAGCCCGGCCCCCCGCCCCCGCGCCCGTCGCCGCCCCGGCGCCCCGCCGCTTCCCCGGGCAGCCGGACGAGATCGCCCACGGCCCCGGGGACCGGCCCCGGGTCGCCCTCACCTTCCACGGCCAGGGCGACCCCGCCCTCGCCCGGCGGCTCCTCGGCCAGGCCGAGAAGGCCGGCGCCCGCGTCACCGTCCTCGCCGTCGGCGGCTGGCTCGACGAGCACCCCGAGATGGCCCGCCGCATCCTCGACGGCGGCCACGACCTCGGCAACCACACCCAGCGCCACATCGACATCAACGCCATGACCGAGGCCGAGGCCCTCGCCGAGATCGAGGCCTGCGCCGGCCGGCTGCGCCGCCTCACCGGCTCCGTCGGCACCTGGTTCCGGCCCTCCCGCACCCAGCACGCCGCCCCCCACGTCCTGCGCGCCGCCCGGCGCGCCGGATACCCGCACGTCCTCTCGTACGACGTCGACTCCCTCGACTTCACCTCGCCCGGCGCGGCGGCCGTCGTCCGCAACGTCATAGGGCCCGTCCGCGCCGGATCCGTCGTCAGCCTGCACTTCGGCTACCCCGACACCGCCGCCGCGCTGCCCCTCCTCCTCGCCGACCTCGACCGCCGCGGCCTGAGCGCGGTCACCACCACGGAGCTGCTGAGCTGATGGCACACCCCACCCGAAGGACCAGGGCCCTCCTCGCCGCCGCCCTGATCGCCGGACTCGCCGGCTGCGGCACCGCGAACCACTCCGAGGGCGCCGCCCCCGTGAAGAAGGCCGCCGCCGTCCCCAAGGCGGCCGTCGCTCCCCCCGGACTCCCCGGGATGCCGCCCCTGCTCGACGCGCACGACGTCTACGCCGCCGACCGGCCGAACCGGCTCTCCCCGGTGGTGAAGGACTTCCCCTCCCGGGTCTACGTCCCCAACACCAACTCCAACACCGTCTCGGTCATCGACCCCGCGACCTACCAGGTCGTCGAGACCATCCCGGTCGGCGTCCAGCCCCAGCACGTCGTCCCCTCCTGGGACATGAAGACCCTCTGGGTCAACAACGACCGGGGCCACACCCTCACGCCCATCGACCCCGCCACCGGCGTCGCCGGCAAGCCCGTCGAGGTCCACGACCCGTACAACCTCTACTTCACGCCCAACGGCAAGTACGCCATCGTGATGGCCTCGCTCGACCGCGAGCTCGTCTTCCGCGACCCCCACACCATGGAGCGGAAGAAGACCGTCCCCGTCAGCTGCTACGGCGTCAACCACGCCGACTTCTCCGCCGACGGGCGCTACTTCGTCGTCTCCTGCGAGTTCTCCGGCGAGCTCCTCAAGGTCGACACCGAGAAGATGGAGGTGATCGGCCAGCAGAAGCTGCCCTTCCAGGGCGCCATGCCGCAGGACGTGAAGATCTCCCCGGACGGGAAGACCTTCTACATCGCCGACATGATGGCCCACGGCATGTGGGTCCTGGACGGCGAGAAGTTCACCACCCCCACCCTGCTGCCCACCGGCAAGGGCTGCCACGGCCTCTACGTCAGCCGGGACTCGCGCGAGATGTACGTCTCCAACCGGGGCGAGGGCTCGGTCTCCGTCTTCGACTTCGGGCAGAACAAGCTCACCAAGAAGTGGTGGCTCCCGGGCGGCGGCTCCCCCGACATGGGCGGCGTCTCCGCCGACGGCAAGGTCCTGTGGCTCTCCGGACGCTACGACGCCGAGGTGTACGCGATCGACACCGCGACCGGGAAGCAGCTCGCCCGCATCCCGGTCGGCAGCGGCCCGCACGGCCTCGCGGTCTACCCGCAGCCGGGCCGCTACTCGCTCGGGCACACCGGCATCTTCCGGTAGCGGCTCAGCCGGCGATCAGGAGCGCCTCCGAGGCCACCGGGCGGTAGCCGGCCGCCTGGAAGACGCGGACGCTGCGGGCGTTGCCCGGGGACTGCTGGGCCCACACCACCCCGCCCGGGGCGAGGTGGCGGGCCGCCGTCGCCAGGGCCCGGCCCAGGCCCCGGTGGCGCACCTCCTCGTCCACCTCGATCGCCGCCTCCCAGCGGCCCGCGACGCCCCGGCCCAGGATCAGGACGCCGCCGTCGGCCGCCCAGACCCGGACCTCGTCGCGGAACTTCAGGGCCCGCGCCACCCGGGGGTGCGCGGGGTCGTCGATCTCGCGGAGCTCCAGCGGGGGAGGGCCCGGCAGGGTGTCCGCCACCGTGAGCAGGTCGATCGTGTTCATGTGCCGGCCGGTGCGGGCCATCAGGGCGTACAGGAAGCCCGGGTTCATGCTCGCCGCGAGCGGGTCGCTCGACGCGGCCGCCAGCGCGGCCCGCACCCACTCCGGGTCGGCGTCCGTGAAGACCACCGAGTGGGCGGTGAAGGCGAGCACCCCCGCGTCCCGGGGGTTCGGCTGCGGCACCACCGTGGTCGAACCGTCCGGAGGCGGGAAGTCCCCGCGCGCGGCCGCCGCCAGTATCCGTGCCACCTCGTTGTTCATGCCCCCATCATCGGTCACCGGGCGGCCAGCTAATCTGGCCCCGTCAGACAAGCACCAAGAAGGGGCGGACGCAGTGGCGGACATCGACTCGGCACGCACGGCATTCAACAAGTTCGACGTGAACGGCGACGGCTTCATCACCGCCGAGGAGTACAAGCACGTCATGGCGGAGCTGGGCGACTTCAACGTCACCGTGACGGTCGCCGAGGCGATCATCAAGCAGCGCGACGACAACGGCGACGGCGTCCTGTCCTGGGACGAGTTCTGGGCGCACTACAGCAAGGCCTGAACCTGAGCTGCCGGCCCGGACGGGCGGAGCGACCCGGGTCGCGGCCTGTCCGGGCTTTGTCGTACCCCGGACCCGACGTATTGGCCTAGACCTATTGTGCGGCTCTTTTCGCGACGGTACGTTCGTCCACGGCTGCGCAGCCGGACGTACCGCAACGCAACGCACCACATCGCATCGTCACGCACTCCGCCGGGGCATCCCGGCGTTTTCAGGAGGCAATGCCATGTACCGCCGCACCGCAGCCGCCCTCGCGACCGCCGTCACCGCCGGGGCGCTCGCGCTCGGAGCCGCCGGAGCCGCCCAGGCCAACCCCGGCCCCGGCTACTACGCGAACAGCTCCTACTCCTCGTACGCCGACTGCCAGGCCGCGGGGAAGGCCGGCTACAGGATCTGGGGCCCGGTCTTCACCTGCGAGCCCTTCAGCGCCGACCGCCAGGACATCATCGTCCTCTGGGTCCGCGCCTGACGGAGAAACGGCCGGCCCCGGGGGAGATCCCCGGGGCCGGCCGTTCTCGGGCGGGGCTCAGCACTCGATGATGTTCACCGCGAGACCGCCGCGCGCGGTCTCCTTGTACTTCACGCTCATGTCGGCGCCGGTCTCCTTCATGGTCTTGATGACCTTGTCGAGGGAGACCAGGTGGCTGCCGTCGCCGCGCATCGACATCTTCGCCGCCGTGACGGCCTTGACCGCCGCCATGCCGTTGCGCTCGATGCACGGGATCTGGACCAGGCCGCCGACCGGGTCGCAGGTCAGGCCCAGGTTGTGCTCCATGCCGATCTCGGCCGCGTTCTCCACCTGCTCCGGGGAGCCGCCGAGGACCTCGGCGAGGGCGCCCGCCGCCATCGAGCAGGCCGAGCCGACCTCGCCCTGGCAGCCGACCTCGGCGCCGGAGATCGAGGCGTTCTCCTTGAACAGCATGCCGACCGCGCCGGCCGCGAGCAGGAAGCGGACGATGCCGTCCTCGTCGGCGCCCGGGACGAAGTTCATGTAGTAGTGCAGGACGGCGGGGATGATGCCGGCCGCGCCGTTGGTCGGGGCGGTGACCACCCGGCCGCCCGCCGCGTTCTCCTCGTTCACGGCCATCGCGTAGAGGGTGATCCACTCCATCGCGTGCGCGGCCGGGTCGCCCTCGGAGCGCAGCTTGCGGGCGGAGGTCGCGGCGCGGCGGCGGACCTTCAGGCCGCCGGGCAGGATGCCCTCGCGGGACATGCCGCGCGAGACGCAGGCCTGCATGACCCGCCAGATCTCCAGCAGACCCGCGCGGATCTCCTCCTCGGTGCGCCAGGCCTTCTCGTTCTCCAGCATCAGCGAGGAGATCGACAGGCCGGTCTCCCTGGCCAGGCGGAGCAGCTCGTCGCCGGTGCGGAAGGGGTACTTCAGGACGGTGTCGTCCAGGATGATCGGGTTCTCGCCGGCCACCGCGTCCTCGTCGACGACGAAGCCGCCGCCGACCGAGTAGTACGTCTTCTCCAGGACGAGCCCGCCCTCCGCGTCGTACGCGAAGACCGTCATGCCGTTGGCGTGGTACGGGAGCGCCTTGCGGCGGTGCAGGATCAGGTCGTCGTCGAAGGAGAACGGGATCTCGTGGGCACCGAGCAGGTTGATCCTCCCGCTCGCCTTGATCCGCTCGAACTCGTCGTCGGCGCTCTCCACGTCGACCGTGCGGGGAGAGTTGCCCTCCAGGCCGAGCAGGACGGCCTTGGGGGTGCCGTGGCCGTGGCCGGTGGCGCCCAGCGAGCCGTACAGCTCGGCCCGTATCTTCGCCGTCCGGGCGAGCAGGCCCTCGTTCTTCAGGCGGCGGGCGAACATCCGGGCCGCCCTCATGGGGCCCACCGTGTGGGAGCTCGAAGGACCGATGCCGATCGAGAACAGGTCGAAGACCGAGATGGCCACGGAAGGACTCCTTGTGGGGGCTAGACGCCGTTGTCTGCCGGGGTGGAGCAGAGAAGCGCGAAGGGGCTGAGCATGGGCCGGGGCACCGCGCTCACTGTCCAGTGTGCGGGGTGCCCCGGAGATTCCGTACGAACAAAAGGGTACGAAATTACTTCAGGCCGGGGTACAGCGGGTGCTTGTCCGCGAGGGCGGTCACCCGGGCCTTGAGGGCGGCGGCCTTGTCGGCGTCGAAGCCCGGCTTGAGGGTCTCGGCGATGACGTCGGCGACCTCGGCGAAGTCCTCGGCCTGGAAGCCGCGGGTCGCGAGGGCCGGCGTGCCGATGCGCAGACCGGAGGTGACCATCGGCGGGCGCGGGTCGTTCGGAACGGCGTTCCGGTTGACCGTGATGCCGACCTCGTGGAGACGGTCCTCGGCCTGCTGGCCGTCGAGCTCGGAGTTGCGCAGGTCCACCAGGACCAGGTGCACGTCCGTGCCGCCGGACAGGACGGAGACGCCGTGGGCGGTGACGTCGTCCTGGACCAGGCGCTCGGCCAGCGCGCGGGCGCCGTCGAGGGTGCGCTGCTGGCGCTCCTTGAACTCCTCCGAGGCCGCGACCTTGAAGGAGACGGCCTTGGCCGCGATCACGTGCTCCAGCGGGCCGCCCTGGAAACCGGGGAAGACCGAGGAGTTCAGCTTCTTCGCGAACTCCTTCTTCGCCAGGATGATGCCGCCGCGCGGGCCGCCGAGCGTCTTGTGCGTGGTGGAGGTCACCACGTCCGCGTACTCGACCGGGTTCGGGTGCAGACCGGCGGCGACCAGGCCCGCGAAGTGGGCCATGTCGACCCACAGGTAGGCCTCGACCTCGTCGGCGATCCGGCGGAACTCGGCGAAGTCCAGCTGGCGCGGGTAGGCGGACCAGCCCGCGATGATCACCTTGGGGCGGTGCTCCTTGGCGAGGCGCTCGACCTCGGCCATGTCGACCAGACCGGCGTCGTCCACGTGGTACGCGACCACGTTGAACTGCTTGCCGGAGAAGTTCAGGCGCATGCCGTGGGTGAGGTGGCCGCCGTGCGCCAGGTCGAGACCCAGGATCGTGTCGCCGGGCTGGGCGATCGCGAAGAGGGCGGCCTGGTTCGCGGAGGCGCCGGAGTGCGGCTGGACGTTGGCGTACTCGGCGCCGAACAGGTCCTTGATCCGGTCGATCGCGATCTGCTCGGCCACGTCGACGTGCTCGCAGCCGCCGTAGTAGCGGCGGCCCGGGTAGCCCTCGGCGTACTTGTTGGTGAGGACGGAGCCCTGGGCCTCCATGACCGCGACCGGAGCGAAGTTCTCCGAGGCGATCATCTCGAGGGTGGACTGCTGACGAAGGAGCTCGGCGTCGACGGCGGCGGCGACGTCGGGGTCCAGCTCGTGGAGGGGAGTGTTCAGAAGCGACATGAATCGATCCCTAGGGGGTCTCGGGCCCGGTCTCAGTTCCCGGAGAACTCGGTGTACGCGGCGGCGTCGAGCAGGTCGTCCGGCTCGCCGGTGACGCGCACCTTGAACAGCCAGCCACCCGCGAACGGAGCCGTGTTCACCAGGGACGGGTCGTCCACGACGTCCTGGTTGGCCGCGACGACCTCGCCCGTGACGGGGGAGTAGAGGTCGCTGACCGACTTCGTCGACTCCAGCTCGCCGCAGGTCTCGCCCGCGGTGACGGTGTCGCCGACGGCGGGGAGCTGGGCGTAGACGACGTCACCGAGCGCGTTGGCCGCGAACTCCGTGATGCCGACCGTCGCGACGCCGTCCTCGGCGGCCGACAGCCACTCGTGCTCCTTGGTGTAGCGCAGCTCGTTGGGGTTGCTCATGACCTGATTCTCCTGGATCGGGGGAGTACTGATGAACGTGGGTCTTGCGGGGTGAGACGAGGAGTGAGACGAGTCCGTCACTTCTGGCGCTTGTAGAACGGCAGCGCCACGACCTCGTACGGCTCGTGGGTGCCGCGGATGTCCACACCTACACCCTGGGTGCCGGGCTCGGCGTGCGCCGCGTCCACGTACGCCATGGCGATCGGCTTTCCGAGGGTCGGGGACGGGGCGCCGGAGGTGACCTCGCCGATGACCACGCCGTCCTTGACGACGGAGAAGCCGGCGCGCGGGACGCGGCGGCCCTCGGCGACCAGGCCGACGAGCTTGCGCGGCGGGGCGGTCTCGGCGCGCTCGGCGGCCTTCTCC
This sequence comes from Streptomyces sp. NPDC021012, assembly GCF_044333355.1. Lineage (NCBI taxonomy): Bacteria > Bacillati > Actinomycetota > Actinomycetes > Kitasatosporales > Streptomycetaceae > Streptomyces > Streptomyces sp. NPDC021012. Next base: position 114,618 of record NZ_JBIRQU010000001.1, on the reverse strand, counting down.
AGCGCCTCGCGGCCGACGAAGCGGCCCTCGTTGGTGGTCTTCTCGAACTTCACGACCCGTCCCAGGCCCGCGTCGAACGGGGTGAGGGCGGTGGTCAGCTCGTGGCCGTACAGCGGCATGCCCGCCTCCAGGCGGAGCGTGTCGCGGCAGGACAGGCCGCAGGGGATCAGGCCGACGCCCTCGCCCGCCTCGGTCAGCGCCTTCCAGACGCCCTCGGCGTGCTCGGGCTTCAGGAACAGCTCGAAGCCGTCCTCGCCGGTGTAGCCGGTGCGGGCGATCAGCGCGGGGACGCCGGCGACCGTGCCGGGCAGGCCGGCGTAGTACTTGAGGCCGTCCAGGTCGGCGTCGGTGAGCGACTTCAGGATGCCGGGGGACTCCGGGCCCTGGACGGCGATCAGGGCGTACGCGTCGCGGTCGTCGCGGACCTCGGCGTCGAAGCCGGCCGCGCGCTCGGTCAGCGCGTCGAGGACGACCTGGGCGTTGGAGGCGTTGGCGACGACCATGTACTCGGTCTCGCCGAGGCGGTAGACGATCAGGTCGTCGAGGATGCCGCCGTCCTCCCGGCAGATCATCGTGTAGCGGGCGCGGCCGTTGCCCACGGTCGAGATGTTGCCGACGAGGGCGTGGTCCAGGAGGTCGACGGCCTGCGGGCCGGTGACCGTGATCTCGCCCATGTGGGAGAGGTCGAAGAGGCCCGCCTTGGTGCGGACGGCGTTGTGCTCGTCGCGCTCGCTGCCGTACCGCAGCGGCATGTCCCAGCCGGCGAAGTCGGTCATGGTCGCGCCCAGCGAACGATGCAGGGCATCGAGGGCGGTCAGACGGGGGGCAGTGCTCATGGGGTGGCTCCCGGGTCCCAAGGGCGTGATCGGTGACGAAAACACATGACGGGCGAGGACGTCCTCCCCATCTGTCATGGAACCTGAGAGGTTCACCGAGAGCATCTCGTCACCGAGAGGTCGGCTTGCACCTTGGGTGGGGACGCGGCGAAGCGTCCCGCTTTTCAGATCTGCCTCATCCACGCGGTACGGGGCCTGAGAGATTCAAGGGAGGGTCTTGCTCCTTCGGCGCCCGGACGCGCTCGGCGGTCCGGAACTCTCCCGCGCGGATTCGAGCGGCCGGTATGCGGTTGTACGGCGACTGTGCGCGCCTGGCGCGCACATCATTGCACGCGGTGTCGGCGGGGCAAATCGCTTGTGTCGCATTACCGATTCTTTACACTTCGTGGGCAAGGGTCTCCTGAGGTCTCCTGAGACCCGGCCAGGGGGAGTAGCGATGAGGATCCAGGACACCGGCGCGTACGCGACGGGTACCGGCATACCGTCCCAGCGGGCCCGTGCCCGGAGCCGCCGCCGCGGCCGCCTCCTGCGGGACCTGCGCGAGCGCGGCGGCCGCGGCCCCCGCGCCCTCACCTTCGCCGCGGGCGACCTCGTCGTCGTCTCCGGGCTGCCCGGCAGCGGCAAGTCCACCCTGCTGAAGCGCGCCGCCGAAGGGGGCGGCATCGACTCCCAGGACGCCCGCGAGCGCTGGGAGGCCCGCATGCCGCGCCTCCTGCCGTACGCCGTCTACCGCCCCCTCGTCCGGATCGCGCACTACGCCGGACTGCGCCGCGCCCTGCGCTCCGGCGCGAGCGTGATCGTCCACGACTGCGGCACCCAGTCCTGGGTGCGGGCCTGGCTCGCCCGCGAGGCCAGGCGCCGCGGCCGCGCCCTGCACCTGGTCCTCCTCGACGTCACCCCGGACACCGCGCGGGCCGGCCAGGACGCCCGGGGCCGGGGCGTCTCCGCGTACGCCTTCGGGCGCCACCGGCGGTCCGTCGGCCGGCTCCTGCGGGCCGCCGAGTCCGGCACCGTGCCGCACGGCTGCGCCTCGGTCACCCTCCTCGACCGGGACGCCGCCGACTCCCTGCGCAGGATCGGCTTCCGGGAGGCGGCCTGAGGGCGCGACCGGCGTCCTCGGGGGGTGCGACCGGCGTCCCCGGGGGTGCGACCGGCGTTCCTGAGGGGTGAGACCGGCGTCCCGCCCCGTCCCGGGACGCCCGTACCCTTCCCTTTGGGCCACGGCGGCGCCGGGGCGGCATTAGGGTGCTGCCGGGTGGCCGGTGGCGGCAGGCCGTGCGAGAAGGGGAAACGCGACCGTGGACGTGACGTGGCCGGGCAACGAGCTCGAAGAGGTCCTTGCCGCCTCACTCGGCAACCCGGGGGCGGGCGGACGCCTGATCGAGGTGCTCGGCCGCAGCCCGGTCTGGGTGCCCCTGCCCAACGGCGGCGGCCCCGACAGCGCCGACCTGGACCTCGCCACCATCGAGCTCGACGGCGCGGCCTTCGTCCCCGTCTTCAGCTCCGAGCAGCAGTTCCTCGCCTGCGTCGGCACCCACATGTCCTTCACGGTCGCCCCCGCCCGTGACTTCGCCCGCGGTCTGCCCCCGCAGCTCGGCATCGCCGTGAACCCCGGCGGCACCGTCGGCGTCCCGCTGCCCCCGCCCGCCGTCGCCGAGCTCTGCCGCGTCGGCCGGACCCCGCTCGACGGCCCCGCCAGCGGCGGCCGCGTCCGGCTCTTCGAGCCCGACTGGCAGGACGACCCGGTCGACTTCCTCGCCGCCGCCTCCGCCGAGTTCGAGGCCACCGGGGTCGTCACCACCGCCCGCCGCGCCCTCGCCAGCGTCGAGGGCACCGAACCGGCCCTCTTCATCGGCGTCCAGCTCGGCGGCTGGGACGGCGTCGACCGGAACGCGCCCCTGGACGCCCTCGGGCGCGCCCTCGGGCGCGTCGAGGTCGCCTGGCCCGTCAACCTCATCCTGCTCGACATGGCGCAGGACCCGGTCGGGGACTGGATGCTGGAGCGGGTGCGGCCCTTCTACCAGCGCGCCGCCGTGTAGGCGTACCCCTGTTTAAGCTGAACTGACTCGGTGGACGGAAGAGGGGCGGGACCCAGGGTGAGCGCGTCGGGCACGGCAGCGGCCGGAGGAGTCGAGCACAGACTGCGCCAGGTGGCACCCGGACGCTACGACGCGTACGAGCAGTTGCTGCACGCCCTCGCCGACGGCGAGCTCTTCATGCTGCTCTGGCAGGGCGCCCCCGGCGCGCCCGACGCCCAGTACGGGAACATGGAGGTCGACGGCTTCGGGTACGCGCCCTGCGTCACCTCCGCCCAGGAGCTCTCCGCCTCCGGCTGGAACCGCGCCCACGAGCTCGTCACCGGCCGCGAGATCGCCCGCGCCCTCTACCCCGACCGCTGGGGCGTCTGGCTCAATCCGCATGCCCCCGGCGGCGGCGTCGGCATCCCCTGGCCCGATCTGCGCCGGATCGCCACCGGTCTCGACCGGATGCCCGCCGGACCGCTGCGGGTCACCGAGCCCGCCCTGGAGATCCCGCAGTTCTACGCCCTGCTCACGCAGAACGCGCACCGCACCCCGGTCGTCCGGTCGCTGCGCCGCGGCTGGGTGCAGCCCGCGCTCGGCTCCGCGTACCTCGTCATCGGTCTCGACCTGTACGACACCTCCCCGGCGGCCGTCGACACGGTCCGCTCGATGATGCGCCAGTCGATCGGCTCCGTCCCCGACGGACTGCCCGTCTCCACGGTCGCGCTCTCCGACGCGTACGACCCGGTGGCCCTCTGGCTGCGGTCGAACGCGCGCCCCTTCTACGACCGCGAGGCGCATGCCGGACGCGGTTCCGCGTCCGTCCCGGGATACGGCTACCCGCCCCCGGCTCCGTCCGGATACTGAGACGCCCCTCGTGTCCCACTTGTCGGCAAAGGCCTCCGGAGTCCCCTCCGGAGGCCTTCGTTCACCCCAATTCCATAGGTGAAGACACCTGTTGAGCGGCATGTCCGATTGCGCACAAGAGAGCCCCGGTTGGTCCGCTCAGGTGATCGCGACGTCCGGATAACGGAAGTCGCAGCACCGCATCACGTTTGAGCAAACATTCACCTTCAGGTCTGGCGGGTGATCGCGAGCGCATTGAAGACTCCCCGGAACACCGGGCGTTCCACCTCCTTTCGAGCGGATGCCCAGCAGGTTGTTCCACCGAGCCGCTACCCGCGGCGGGCAAGGGCCGGCTATCCGCGGCCGAGAGGGGTCCTCACCACGATGACGGCACCACTGCACGAGACGAGTGCGGGCGAGGCGACCGCCACCGTCGACGGCGCGCCCGACGCTCCCGGCACTCCGGACAAGTCCGGCGCGGCCGGCAAGGCGATCGAGGGGCGCTCGCCCTGGAAGATCGCCTGGACCCGCCTCAAGCGCGACAAGCTGGCCCTCGCGGGCGCCTTCGTCGTCATCTTCCTCATCCTCGTCGCGATCTTCGCGCCGGTCATCGTGGGCCTCCTCGGCCACCCGCCGGACGAGTTCCACGAGGACCAGATCGACCCGCTGTTCGGCACGCCGATCGGGTCCTGGGGCGGCATCAACGGCGACTTCCTCCTCGGCGTCGAGCCCGTCAACGGCCGCGACGTCTTCAGCCGGATCGTCTACGGCGCCCGGATCTCGCTGCTCGTCGCCTTCCTGGCGGCGGTCTTCGCGGTCTTCCTCGGCACGATCCTCGGCATCATCGCGGGCTACTTCGGCGGCTGGATCGACGCGGCCCTCAGCCGGGTCATGGACGTCATGCTCGCCTTCCCGCAGCTGCTCTTCACGATCGCCCTGGTCTCGGTGCTGCCCAACGAGCTGCTCGGCCTGGACGGTTCGGGCGTGCGCATCGCCGCCCTCGTCCTGGTGATCGGCTTCTTCGGCTGGCCGTACGTCGGACGCATCGTCCGAGGCCAGACCCTCTCGCTGCGCAACCGCGAGTACGTCGAGGCCGCCCAGAGCCTGGGCGCCGGCCGCTTCTACATCCTGCGCCGCGAACTGCTGCCCAACCTGATCGCCCCGATCACGGTCTACGCGACCCTCATGATCCCCACCAACATCCTGACCGAAGCGGCGCTCAGCTTCCTCGGCGCGGGTGTGAAGCCTCCCACCGCTTCCTGGGGCCAGATGCTGTCGACGGCCATCACCACCTACGAGTCGGACCCCCTGTTCATGGTGATCCCCGGCCTCGCGATCTTCATCACCGTTCTGGCGTTCAACCTCTTCGGCGACGGCGTGCGTGACGCGCTCGACCCGAAGGGCTCCCGCTGACCGTTCGCCGACGACACGCAAGACCCGCCCCTGCCGATGGCGACAGGAGGCCCATCCCCACTCGGCGGACCGCCGTGACGGCCGCCACTATCCCGGAGGTTGCTGGACCCATGCTGAAGAGCTCTCAGCGCAGAATCGCCGCGGGCGCGCTGCTTGCGGCGGCCACGATGGTCGTCACCACCGCCTGTGGCGGCGGTGGCGGCAAGGACGGCGGCAAGGACAGCGCGGGTGCGCCCGGCTTCAACGCCGGTGTGAACAAGGTCGCCAACGCCTCCGACAAGAAGGGCGGCGAGCTGAAGTTCATCGGCTCGCAGGAGGCCGACAACTGGGACCCGCAGCGCGGTTACTACGGCTTCGTGTGGGACTTCGCCCGCTACTACACCCGCCAGCTGGTCACCTTCAAGGCCGCCCCGGGCACCGCCTCCACCGAGCTGGTCCCCGACCTCGCCACCGACGCCGGCAAGGTCTCGGCCGACGGCCTCACCTACACCTTCACGCTGAAGGACGGGATCACCTGGGAGGACGGCAAGCCGATCACCTCCAAGGACATCAAGTACGGCATCGAGCGCATCTGGGCCCAGGACGTCATCTCCGGCGGCCCGATCTACCTCCAGCAGGTCCTCGACCCCAAGGGCGAGTACAAGGGTCCGTACAAGGACACCACCACGGACAAGCTCGGTCTGAAGGCGATCGAGACGCCGGACGACAAGACCATCATCTTCAAGCTGCCGGTCGCCAACGGCGACTTCCTGCAGATGCTGGCCATGCCGGCCGCCTCCCCGGTCCGCCAGGACAAGGACACCAAGGCTCAGTACGGCCTGAAGCCCTTCTCCTCCGGCCCGTACAAGTGGCAGTCGTACACGCCGAACAAGTCCATCAAGCTCGTCCGCAACGACAAGTGGGACGCCAAGTCCGACACCGTCCGCAAGGCGCTCCCGGACAGCATCAGCGTCACGTTCACCACGAACGCCGACGACATGGACAACCGTCTGGTCGAGGGCGAGTACGACCTCGACATCAACGCGACCGGTGTCGGCGCCGCCGCCCGCCAGAAGGTGCTCCAGCAGCACAAGGGCAACGTCGACAACCCGCAGACGGGCTTCATCCGCTACGCGGTCTTCCCGCAGACGGTGATCCCCAACATCGAGTGCCGCAAGGCGATCATCTACGCCGCCGACTCGAAGTCCCTCCAGACCGCCCGTGGCGGCCCGCAGGCCGGTGGCGACATCGCCCCCAACATGCTGCCGCCGGGCATCAAGGGCGGCGACCCGACGTACGACCCGTACGGCAAGCTCGCCGGCGCCCCGGACCTGGCCAAGGCCAAGGAGGCGCTGAAGAAGTGCGGTAAGCCGAACGGCTTCAAGACCACGATCGCGGTCCGCAACAACAAGAAGATCGAGATCGCGACCGCCGAGTCCCTCCAGCAGTCGCTGAAGGCCGTCGGCATCGACGCCCAGATCGACCAGTTCGACGGCGCCCAGACCTCCGGCATCATCGGTTCGCCGAAGGTGGTCAAGGAGAAGGGCTACGGCATCATCATCATGGGCTGGGGCGCCGACTTCCCGACCGGCCAGGGCTTCCTCCAGCCGCTGGTCGACGGCCGCTTCATCCTCCAGAGCGGCAACAACAACTTCGCCGAGCTGAACGACAAGGCCATCAACGGCCTGTTCGACCAGGCGCTGAAGGAGACCGACCCGAACAAGGCCGGCGAGCTCTACAAGCAGATCAACACGAAGGTGTCGGAGGCCGCGGTCTACCTGCCCTTCACCAACGAGAAGAACATCATCTGGCGCAGCTCCCGGCTGACCAACGTCTACACGGCGGACGCCTACAACGGCCGCTACGACTACGCGTCGCTCGGCGTCGTCAAGTAATCCGACCCGCTTCACCGGCGCACCACCCGCCGCCAGGTCCGAAGGGCAGGTGATGGCCGCCCCGGCGGCCGGGGAATCCGACCGGATTCCCCGGCCGCCGACCGGCCGACCGCATGCTTGCATACATAATCCGACGGCTTTTCGCAGTCGTCGTGATGCTGCTCGTCGTCACGCTCGTGACGCTCAGCATCTTCTTCCTCATCCCCAAGATGACCGGCAGTGATCCTGCCGCGATGTTCGTCGGCAAGCAGGCGGATCCGGCTTCCATCGAGGCCATCCGGCAGAAGCTCGGCCTGGGCGATCCGATCCTGGTGCAGTTCTGGCACTTCGTCTCGGGCATCTTCGTCGGCCGGGACTACACCGGCGGCGGCGACACGATCCACTGCGCCGCGCCCTGCTTCGGCTACTCGTTCCGTACCGAGCAGGACGTGTCGACGATGCTCGCCGACGCCTTCCCGGTCACCCTGTCCATGGTCATCGGCGCCGCCGTGCTGTGGCTGGTCATGGGTGTCGCCACGGGCGTGGTCTCCGCGCTCAAGCGGGGCACGATCATCGACCGTGCCGCGATGATCACCGCGCTCGCCGGTGTCTCGCTCCCCATCTTCTTCACCGCCATGCTGGCGATGCTCGTCTTCCGCACCCAGCTCGGCTGGGTGGACGCCTCGTACGTGCCGATCACCGAGTCCTTCACCGGCTGGTTCGGCGGCCTGCTCCTCCCCTGGGTCACCCTGGCCTTCCTGTACGCGGCGATGTACGCGCGCCTCACCCGCGCCACCATGCTGGAGGTCCTCGGCGAGGACTACATCCGCACCGCGCGGGCCAAGGGCCTGCCGGAGTCGGTCGTGCTCGGCAAGCACGCCATGCGCTCCACCATGACCCCCATCCTGACCATCTTCGGCATGGACCTCGGCGCCCTCATCGGCGGCGCGATCCTGACCGAGACCGCGTTCAGCCTCCACGGACTCGGCGGCCTCGCCATCAAGGGCGTGAGCGAGCGTGACCTGCCGCTGATCCTGGCCGTCACCCTCATCACCGCCGCCTGCGTCGTCCTCGCGAACCTCGTGGTGGACCTTCTGTACGCGGTGATCGACCCCCGAGTGAGGCTCGCATGACGGACAAGCTGACGAAGACCGGCGCGGCGGTGGGAGAGCCCGTCGACACCGGGAAGTCCGCCCCCTCCGAAGCCTTCCTCGACGTACGCGACCTGAAGATCCACTTCCCGACCGACGACGGTCTGGTGAAGTCGGTCGACGGCCTCAGCTTCCAGCTGGAGAAGGGCAAGACCCTCGGCATCGTGGGCGAGTCCGGCTCCGGCAAGTCGGTCACCTCGCTCGGCATCATGGGCCTGCACACGGTCGGCCAGTACGGCCGGCAGAAGGCCAGGATCTCCGGCGAGATCTGGCTGAACGGGCGCGAGCTCCTCTCCGGCGACCCGGAAGAGGTCCGCAAGATGCGCGGCCGCGAGATGGCGATGATCTTCCAGGACCCGCTGTCCGCGATGCACCCGTACTACACGGTCGGCCACCAGATCGTGGAGGCGTACCGCGTCCACCACCCCGTGGACAAGAAGACGGCGAAGAAGCGGGCCGTCGAACTCCTCGACCGGGTCGGCATCCCCGAGCCCGCCAAGCGGTTCGACAACTACCCGCACGAGTTCTCCGGCGGCATGCGCCAGCGCGCGATGATCGCCATGGCGCTCGTCAACAACCCCGAGCTCCTCATCGCCGACGAGCCCACCACGGCGCTCGACGTGACGGTCCAGGCCCAGATCCTCGACCTGATGCGCGACCTCCAGAAGGAGTTCGGCTCCGCGGTCATCATCATCACGCACGACCTCGGCGTCGTCGCCGAGCTCGCCGACGACATCCTCGTGATGTACGGCGGGCGCTGCGTCGAGCGCGGACCGGCCGAGTCCGTCTTCTACGAGCCGCAGCACCCCTACACCTGGGGCCTGCTCGGCTCGATGCCGCGGATCGACCGCGAGCAGACCGAGCGGCTCATCCCGGTCAAGGGCAACCCGCCCAGCCTCATCAACGTCCCGAGCGGCTGCGCCTTCAACCCCCGCTGCCCGTACGCCGACGTCCCCAAGGGCGGCATCACGCGTACCCAGCGCCCCGAGCTGACCCTCGTCGGAGAGCGTCACCACTCGGCCTGCCACATGCCGCAGGAGGAGCGCACCCGCATCTGGACCGAAGAGATTGCGCCGAAGCTGTGAGCGACACGATGGAACCCCTGCTGAAGGTCACCGGCCTGCAGAAGCACTTCCCCATCCGGAAGGGCCTGCTCCAGCGTCAGACCGGCGCGGTCAAGGCGGTCGACGGGCTCGACTTCGAGGTCTACCCCGGTGAGACCCTCGGTGTCGTCGGCGAGTCCGGCTGCGGCAAGTCGACGATGGGCCGGCTCATCACCCGCCTCCTCGAACCGACCGGCGGGAAGATCGAGTTCCAGGGCACGGACATCTCGCACCTCGGCGTCTCGGGCATGCGTCCGCTGCGCCGGGACGTCCAGATGATCTTCCAGGACCCGTACGGCTCGCTGAACCCGCGCCACACGGTCGGCTCGATCGTCTCGGCCCCCTTCAAGCTCCAGGGCGTCGAGCCCGAGGGCGGCGTGAAGAAGGAGGTCCAGCGCCTGCTCAGCCTGGTCGGCCTGAACCCCGAGCACTACAACCGCTACCCGCACGAGTTCTCCGGCGGCCAGCGCCAGCGCATCGGCATCGCCCGCGCCCTGGCCCTGAAGCCGAAGCTGGTCGTCGCGGACGAGCCGGTCTCCGCCCTGGACGTCTCCATCCAGGCGCAGGTGGTGAACCTCCTGGACGACCTCCAGGAGGAGCTGGGCCTCACCTACGTGTTCATCGCGCACGACCTGTCGGTCGTCCGGCACGTCTCGGACCGCATCGCGGTGATGTACCTGGGCAAGATCGTGGAGCTCGCGGACCGCAAGTCCCTGTACGAGTCCCCGATGCACCCGTACACCCGGGCCCTGATGTCCGCGGTCCCGATCCCGGACCCGCGCCGCAAGGGCGTCAAGAGCGAGCGCATCCTGCTCCAGGGCGACGTCCCGTCCCCGATCGCCCCGCCGGCGGGCTGCCGCTTCCACACGCGCTGCTGGAAGGCCACGGACCTCTGCCGCACCCAGGAGCCCCCGCTCCTGGAGCTCCGCCCGGGCCAGCGCGTGGCCTGCCACCACCCGGAGAACGCGGAGGGCCTCACGGTCCCGGAGGCCCGCCAGTCGGTCGAGGTCACGATCACGAAGAAGCCGGAGACGCCGGAGACGCCGGAGACGCCGGAGACGCCGGAGACGCCGGAGCCGGCGGAGCCGGCCGCGAAGGCCGAGGCCGACGTGAAGGCCGAGGCCGACGTGAAGGCCGAGGTCGACGTGAAGAAGGACGACGCGTCCGGGGAGTGATCCCTGGGCGAGGCCGAGGGAGGCCCCCGCCGCCGCACGGCGACGGGGGCCTCCCCATGTCCATGTCGGGGACGGACGGAACAACCGGGACAATGGGCCCGTGCTCCACGATCTGTTCACCCCCTCCGTCCAACACGCCCTCGACCTCGTCGGCATCTTCGTCTTCGCCATCTCCGGCGCCCTCCTCGCCGTCCGCAAGAACTTCGACGTCTTCGGCATCGCCGTGCTCGCCGAGGTGACCGCCCTCGGCGGCGGTCTCTTCCGGGACCTGGTCATCGGGGCCGTGCCCCCCGCCGCCTTCAGTGATCTCGGCTACTTCCTGATGCCGCTGATCGCGACGGTCCTCGTCTTCTTCCTCCACCCGGAGGTGGAGCGCACCCAGACCGCGGTGAACGTCTTCGACGCGGCCGGTCTGGGCCTCTTCTGCGTGACGGGGACGACGAAGGCGTACGACTACGGCCTCGGCCTCACCTCCTCCGCCGCGCTCGGCCTCGCGACGGCCGTCGGCGGCGGTGTGCTGCGGGACGTGCTGGCGAACGAGGTGCCGTCGCTGCTGCGCTGGGACCGGGACCTGTACGCCGTCCCGGCGATCGTGGGCGCGACGATGGTCGTGCTGTGCATCCGGTTCGACGCGCTCAACGGGTTCACGAGCGGCGCCGCCGTCGTGACCGCCTTCACGCTCCGCCTGCTCGCGATGCGCTACCACTGGCGGGCGCCCCGCGCCTGGAACCGCCGCTCCTCCGCGCGCGAGGAACCGGAAAAAGCTACCGCTCAGTAGCAACCTGCGGTACCGTCGGAAACATGAGCACGAGCACCGAGAACGCCGTCGCCCTCACGAGTGAGTTCGACCGCGACACCGCCGTCACCCTCCGGGAGCCCGGGGTCTACGACGCCGAGCTCTCCGCCGGCTGGACCATCATCCACGCCGTCAACGGCGGCTACCTCCTCGCCCTGCTCGGCCGCGCCCTCGGCGACCACCTCCCGCACCCGGACCCGTTCACGATCTCGGCGCACTACCTGACGCCCTCCGTGCCGGGCCCGGCGGTCATCCGCACGGAGACGGTCCGCACCGGCCGCACCCTCTCCACCGGACAGGCCTCGCTCTTCCAGTACGCCGAGGACGGCACCGAGGTCGAGCGCATCCGCGTCCTCGCCTCGTACGGGGACCTCGACGCCCTCACGGACGACGTCCGCACCTCCGCGACGCCCCCGGCGATCGCCGCGATCGAGAACTGCTTCAGCGCGGCGGACGCCCCGGCCCCGAGGATCCCCGGCTCCTCGGCGATCGCGGACCGCCTCGACCTCCGCCTCGACCCCGCCTGCGTGGGCTGGGCGGTCGGCGCCCCGTCCGGCAGGGGCGAGATGCGGGCCTGGTTCGGCCTCGCCGACGGCCGCGAGCCCGACGCCCTGTCGCTCCTCCTCTCCGTGGACGCCCTCCCGCCGACCTCCTTCGAGCTGGGCCTCAAGGGCTGGACCCCCACCGTCGAGCTCACCACCCACATCCGCTGCCGCCCCGCCCCCGGCCCCCTCCGCGTCTCCATCACCACCCGCAACCTCGCCGGCGGCTTCCTGGAGGAGGACGCCGAGGTCTGGGACAGCGCCGACCGCCTGGTGGCCCAGTCCCGCCAGCTGGCCCGCGCCCCGCGCGACTGACCCGCGCCCCGCGGCCGATGCGCGGCACGGCGCCTCGCGGTCGATACGCGGCACGGCGCCTCGCGGCCGAGAACAGCCGTCGCCGTCCGGTGTGAACGGGCCGGGCGGCGGGCCGGGGTGTCCGGGCTCGTAGAATCGACGCACCATGGCTTACCTCGACCACGCCGCGACCACGCCCATGCTGCCCGAGGCGATCGAGGCGATGACCGCCCAGCTCGCCGTCACGGGCAACGCCTCCTCCCTGCACGCCGCCGGACGGCGCGCCCGGCGGACCGTCGAGGAGGGGCGGGAGACGCTCGCGGCCGCGCTCGGCGCGCGGCCGAGCGAGGTCGTCTTCACCTCCGGCGGCACGGAGGCGGACAACCTCGCCGTGAAGGGCCTGTACTGGGCCCGGCGCGACGCCGACCCCCGCCGTACCCGCGTCCTGGCCAGCCCGGTCGAACACCACGCCGTCCTCGACGCCGTCGACTGGCTGGCGACCCACGAGGGCGCGGCCGTCGAGTACCTGCCCGTCGACCACCACGGCCGCGTCCACCCGGACGCGCTGCGCGAGGCGATCGCCCGTGACCCCGAATCCGTCGCGCTGGCCACCGTCATGTGGGCGAACAACGAGATCGGCACGATCATGCCGGTCCGCGAACTCGCCGACGTCGCCGCCGAGTTCGGCGTACCGCTGCACGCCGACGCCGTCCAGGCCGTGGGGCAGGTTCCGGTCGACTTCGCCGCCTCCGGCCTCGCCGCGATGACCGTGTCCGGCCACAAGATCGGCGGCCCGTACGGCATCGGCGCCCTGCTCCTGGGCCGCGAGTACACCCCCGTGCCCGTGCTGCACGGCGGCGGCCAGGAGCGGCACGTCCGCTCCGGCACCCTCGACGTGCCGGCCGTCGCCGCCTTCGCGGTCGCCGCCCGCCTCGCCGCCGAGGGGCAGGAGGAGTTCGCCCGCGAGGTCGGAGCCCTGCGCGACGAGCTCGTCACCGCTGTCCGGGCGGTCGTCCCCGACGCGATCCTCGGCGGCGACCCGGCCGGCCGGCTCCCGGCCAACGCCCACTTCACCTTCCCCGGCTGCGAGGGCGACTCCCTGCTCCTGCTGCTCGACGCGGCCGGCATCGCCTGCTCCACCGGCTCCGCCTGCACGGCCGGCATCGCCCAGCCCAGCCACGTCCTGCTGGCCACCGGCACCGACCCGGACCTGGCCCGGGGCACCCTGCGCTTCTCCCTCGGCCACACCTCCACCAAGGAGGACGTGGCGGCGGTCGCGGAGGCGATCGGCCCGGCCGTGGAGAGGGCCAGGACCGCCGGCCTCAGCTGAGCCGCGCGCGGGCCTTCCGCACGAGCCCCATGTACCGGTCCCAGTCCCAGTGCGGACCGGGATCGGTGTGGTCCGTGCCCGGCACCTCCACGTGCCCGATGATGTGCTCCCGGTCCACGGGTATCCCGTACCGGGCGCATATGTCGGCCGTGAGCCGCGCCGAGCCCTCGTACATCGCCGTCGTGAAGTCCTGCGGCCGGTCGACGAAGCCCTCGTGCTCGATGCCGACGCTCCGCTCGTTCATGTCGCGGTTCCCGGCGTGGAAGGCGACGTCGAGCTCGCGGATCATCTGCGCCACATGGCCGTCCTTGCGGACCACGTAGTGCGCGGCGGCCCCGTGTGCCGGGTCCTTGAAGACCTTCAGGGCGCTCGCGTAGCTGCCCTGGACGACGTGGATCACGACCCGGTCGATCGGATAGTCGTCCGGCCGGTCGGCCCGCCGCCAGTTCGCCCGCGACGCCGCCGTCCACTCGGCGCCCTTGTGGTCGAGCTCGCCCTCGACCCGCTTCTTCTCCATCCCCGGCAGCCGCCACCAGAGCCGGCCCAGCTCGTCCCTCGCCAGCGCGGCCGTGCCCACCGCGGCGGCCGCGCCGCCGATCAGCACGGCCCGGCGCCCCACGCGCCGCCCGCCCGCCCCGTCCCCCGTGCCCTTCGGCTTGCTCCCCATGCCCGGGAGAACGCTTACTCACGCGACCGCGGTTCCCGGAGCCCCGTACCCTGGTACCGCTATGACTAAGACTCCTCTCCGCGTCCTCGCCGCCATGTCGGGCGGAGTGGACTCCGCCGTCGCCGCCGCCCGCGCCGCCGAAGCCGGTCACGACGTCACCGGCGTGCACCTGGCCCTCTCCGCCAACCCGCAGTCCTTCCGTACGGGAGCGCGCGGCTGTTGCACGATCGAGGACTCGCGCGACGCGCGCCGGGCGGCCGACGTCATCGGCATCCCCTTCTACGTGTGGGACCTCGCCGAGCGGTTCCGCGAGGACGTCGTCGACGACTTCGTCGCCGAGTACGAGGCGGGCCGCACGCCCAACCCGTGCCTGCGCTGCAACGAGAAGATCAAGTTCGCGGCGCTCCTCGACAAGGCCCTCGCCCTCGGCTTCGACGCGGTCTGCACCGGCCACTACGCGACCGTCGTCCTCAACGAGGACGGCACCCGCGAGCTGCACCGGGCCTCCGACATGGCCAAGGACCAGTCGTACGTCCTCGGCGTGCTCGACGAGAAGCAGCTCGCCCACGCCATGTTCCCGCTCGGCGACACCCTCACCACCAAGGACGAGATCCGCGCGGAGGCCGAGCGGCGCGGGCTCGCGGTCGCGAAGAAGCCCGACAGCCACGACATCTGCTTCATCGCCGACGGCGACACGCAGGGCTTCCTCGCCGCCCGCCTGGGCAAGGCGGAGGGCGACATCGTCGACGAGGCCGGGACGAAGATCGGCAGCCACGAGGGCGCGTACGGCTTCACCATCGGCCAGCGCAAGGGCCTGCGGATCGGCCACCCGGCCGCGGACGGCAAGCCCCGCTACGTCCTCGACATCTCGCCCGTGAACAACACCGTCACCGTCGGCCCCGCCGAGGCCCTCGACGTCACCGCCCTCACCGCCATCAAGCCCCGCTGGTGCGGCACCGCCCCCGAGGGCCCGGGCCGCTTCACCGCCCAGCTCCGCGCCCACGGCGACGAGACGCCGGTGAGCGCCTCCATGGAGGACGGCGAGCTGAAGGTCACCTTCGACGCGCCCGTCCGCGGCGTCGCCCCCGGCCAGGCGATCGTCCTGTACGACGGCACGCGCGTGGTGGGCTCGGCGACGATCGCGACCACGACGCGGCGCACGGCCGCGCCCGCCTAGAAACGCCCGTCGCCTAGACCGGCCCGTCGAGGAACTCCTGCAGGACCGGGGCCAGCACGTGCGGGGCCACCTCGTGCGTCTGGCCCGTCAGGGTGCGGTGCCGGGCCCGGGGGAGGGCCGCCGACAGGGCGCGGGCCGCCTGCCGGGTCGCCACCGGGCTGGCGCCGCCGTCGACGACCAGCACGCGCGCGTGGACCGCCCGGGCGAGCCCGTCCGCGAGCGGCTCCGGCTCGTAGACCGACACCGCGCCCACCGGCAGCCCGGCCGCCGCCCCCGCGAGCGCGAGGGCCCCGCCCGTCTCCGTGCCGTGCACGGCCGCGCCCGGTCCCGCCGCCTCCAGGACGGCCGCCAGGTCCTCGATCTCCCGCTCCACCAGGGCCGGACCGCGCCGCTCGTACGTCACGACGGAGAACCGCCGGGCGAGCAGCCCCGCGAGGGCCCGCCCGCCGCCGGCCGCGCCGCCCACCAGCACGACGGCCGGCCCGTCCCCGTACCGCTCGTACGCGATCTCCGTGCCGTCCCGCGACACCACACGACCCCTGCTCACCACGTCCATGGCAGGGCAGACCGGGGCCGTGACGGAAACTCATCGCCGCCCGCCGGACCTCTTTCGCGACCCCCTACGGTGGGGCCATGAACATCTGCGTCTTCCTCTCCGCCGCCGACCTCGACGAGCGCTACACGTCCGCCGCCCGTGACTTCGCCACCCGCCTCGGCAAGACCGGTCACACCCTCGTCTGGGGCGGCTCCGACACCGGCCTCATGAAGGTCGTCGCGGACGGCGTCCAGGAGGCCGGCGGCAGGCTGGTGGGCGTCTCCGTCGACTTCCTCGCCCACAAGGCCCGCCCGAACGCCGACCAGATGGTCATCGCCGGCGACCTGGCCGAGCGCAAGGCGCTGCTCCTCGCCAAGTCCGACGCCGTCGTCGTCATGGTCGGCGGCACGGGCACCCTCGACGAGGCCACCGAGATCCTGGAACTGAAGAAGCACGGCAAGCACACCAAGCCGGTCGTCCTCCTCAACACGGCCGGCTTCTACGACGGCCTCAAGGCCCAGTTCCACCGCATGGAGACCGAGGGCTTCCTCCCCCGCCCCCTCTCCGAGCTCGTCTTCTTCGCCGAGGACGGCCCGACGGCCCTCGCCCACCTGGAGGCGGAGATCGCCTCCCGCTGATGCGAGCATGGTGACCATGGCTACTCATGTGATCACCGGAGCCGGTTCCGGCATCGGCGCGGCCGTCGCGCGCCGCCTGCACGCGCGCGGGGACGAGCTCGTGCTGCACGCGCGCGACGCGGGGCGGGCGAAGGAGCTCGCCGCGCAGTTCCCGGGGGCGCGGACGCTCGTCGGGGACCTGGCGGACCCGGACCGGCTGTCGTGGGCGTTCTCGCACCAGAGCCTTCCGGACCGGGTGGACGGTCTGCTGCACATCGCGGGGGTCGTCGACCTCGGGCCGGTCGGGGAGCTGACCCCGAAGACCTGGCACCACCAGCTGAACGTCAACCTGGTGGCGCCGGCCGAGCTGACCCGGCACTTCCTGCCCCAGCTGCGGGTCTCGCAGGGGCACGTCGTGTTCGTGAACTCGGGGGCCGGGCTCAACGCGCATGCGGAGTGGGGCGCGTACGCCGCCTCCAAGCACGGGCTCAAGGCCCTCGCGGACTCGCTGCGCCACGAGGAGCACGCCAACGGCGTGCGGGTCACCTCGGTCTACCCGGGCCGCACCGCCAGCCCGATGCAGGCGAAGGTCCACCAGCAGGAGGGCAAGGAGTACGACCCGTCCCGCTGGATCGACCCCGAGTCCGTCGCGACGGCGATCGTCACCGCGATCGACCTGCCGCGCGACGCCGAGATCAACGACCTCACCGTGCGTCCGGGGCGGTAGGCGTGGACGACATGAAGCTGTTCGGCCCGGCCACCGGGGTCGGGTCCCTGCCCGGGGGCGACGCCCGCGAGGCCGCCAAGACGGTCACCGGGTCCTTCGAGGACTTCCCGTTCCTCGCGGAGCTGCCCGCGCGCGGCCCCGGCGCCGACATGATCGGCCGGACCCTCGGGATGCTCGTCGACCTGTACGCGCACGTGGAGCCGAGCGGTTGGCGGATCAGCGACCGGCCGGGCCGCGACACCAAGCGGGCCCGCTCCTGGCTGGGGGAGGACCTGGACGCCCTGGAGGAGTTCACCCAGGGGTACGAGGGTCCGCTCAAGGTCCAGGCGGTGGGCCCGTGGACGCTCGCCGCCGCCCTGGAGCTGCGGGGCGGCGAGGCCGCCCTCGGCGACGCGGGCGCGTGCCGCGATCTGGCCGCGTCCCTCGCCGAGGGGCTCCGCGAGCACCTCGCGGAGCTCTCCAAGCGGGTTCCCGGGGCGCGGATCGTGCTCCAGCTCGACGAGCCCTCGCTCATCGCCGTGCTGCGCGGGCAGATCCGTACCGCCAGCGGCTACCGCACCCACCGGGCCGTCGACCGGCAGGTCGTGGAGAGCGCCCTGCGGGACGTCATGGGCGTCCACGACGGGCCGGTGATCGTCCATTCCTGCGCGCCCGACGTGCCGTTCGCGCTGCTGCGGCGCGCGGGCGCGGCGGGCATCTCGTTCGATTTCTCGCTTCTCACCGAACGTGACGAGGAGCCGATCGGCGAGGCCGTGGAGGCCGGGACGAAGCTCTTCGCCGGTGTGGTGCCGTCCACCGACACGGCATTGTCAGACCCGGGCGGTAGCGTCATGGGTGTCAGGACGCTGTGGCGCAGGCTGGGGCTGAATCCGGGGGCTCTCGCGGAGTCCGTGGTCGTCACGCCCACGTGCGGTCTGGCGGGTGCTTCGCCCGCCTATGCCCGGGCGGCGCTCGCCCACTGCGTCAGAGCGGCACGGTCGCTCGCGGACAACCCTGAGTAACGGAGGACGAAACGGTGGCAGTCGAACAGGGGGCCCTGCCCGCCCAGGCACGGGAGAAGCACGCCGAGCTGGCCGAGCAGGTCGAGGAGCACCGCTTCCGGTACTACGTGAAGGACCAGCCGGTCATCAGCGACGGCGAGTTCGACAAGCTCCTGCGCGCGCTCGAAGCGCTGGAGGAGGAGTATCCGGAGCTGCGGACGCCGGACTCGCCGACCCAGAAGGTCGCCGGGCAGTACGAGACCGACTTCACCGCCGTCCAGCACCGGGAGCGGATGCTCTCCCTGGACAACGCCTTCGACGAGGAGGAGCTCGCCACCTGGGCCGAGCGCGTCGCGCGGGACGTCGGCACGCCCGACTTCCACTACCTGTGCGAGCTCAAGGTCGACGGCCTCGCCGTGAACCTGACGTACGAGCACGGGCGGCTGACCCGCGCCGCCACCCGCGGCGACGGCCGCACCGGCGAGGACATCACGCCCAACGTCCGGACGATCGCCGACATCCCGGAGCGCCTCAAGGGCGACCGCATCCCGGAGCTCGTGGAGATCCGCGGCGAGGTCTACTTCCCGATGGAGGCCTTCGAGGGGCTCAACGCCCGTCTGGTGGAGGCCGGTGACAAGCCCTTCGCCAACCCGCGGAACGCGGCGGCGGGTTCGCTCCGGCAGAAGGACCCGAAGGTCACCGCCTCCCGCCCGCTCCACATGGTGGTGCACGGCATCGGCGCCCGCGAGGGCTTCGAGATCTCCCGGCTCTCGGAGACGTACGAGCTGCTGCACGAGTGGGGCCTGCCCACCGCCCGGCACAACAAGGTCGTCGACTCCCTCGACGGAGTGCGGGAGTTCATCGCGTACTTCGGGGAGAACCGGCACTCCGTGGAGCACGAGATCGACGGCGTCGTCGTCAAGCTCGACGAGATCCCCCTCCAGGGCCGTCTCGGCTCCACCGCGCGCGCCCCGCGCTGGGCGATCGCCTGGAAGTACGCGCCGGAGGAGGTCAACACCAAGCTGGTCGACATCAAGGTCGGCGTCGGCCGCACCGGCCGCGTCACGCCGTACGCGCAGGTCGAACCGGTGACCGTGGCCGGCTCCGAGGTCGAGTTCGCGACCCTCCACAACCAGGAGGTCGTGAAGGCCAAGGGCGTGCTGATCGGCGACACCGTCGTGCTGCGCAAGGCCGGGGACGTGATCCCGGAGATCCTCGGGCCCGTCGCCGACCTGCGGGACGGCACCGAGCGGGAGTTCGTGATGCCCGCCGAGTGCCCCGAGTGCGGGACGCCGCTGAAGGCGATGAAGGAGGGCGACATCGACCTCCGCTGCCCGAACGCCCGGACGTGCCCGGCGCAGCTGCGCGAGCGGCTCTTCTTCCTGGCCGGGCGGCAGTGCCTCGACATCGAGAACTTCGGCGCGGTGGCGGCGGCGGCCCTGACCCGCCCCCTGGAGCCCGCCGAGCCGCCGCTCGTGGACGAGGGCGACCTCTTCGACCTCACCATCGAGCAGCTGCTCCCGATCAAGGCGTACGTCCTCGACCCGGACAGCGGGCTGCCCAAGCGGGACCCGAAGACCGGCGAGGAGAAGATCGTCACGGTCTTCGCCAACCAGAAGGGCGAGCCGAAGAAGAACGCGCTGGCGATGCTGGAGAACATCGCGGCGGCCAGGACCCGCCCGCTCGCCCGCTTCATCAACGGGCTCTCCATCCGGCACGTCGGGCCGGTCGCGGCCGAGGCGCTGGCCCGCGAGTTCCGCTCCCTGGAGCGGATCGAGCAGGCGAGCGAGGAGGAGCTCGCGGCCGTCGACGGCGTCGGCGGGATCATCGCGGCCGCCGTGAAGCAGTGGTTCTCGGAGGAGTGGCACCGCGAGATCGTGCGCAAGTGGCGCGAGGCCGGAGTGAGCCTGGAGGACGAAGGGGCAGGAGAGGACGAAGGGCCGCGTCCGCTGGAAGGGCTGACGGTCGTGGTGACCGGCACCCTGGAGAAGTTCACCAGGGATGGCGCAAAAGAGTCGCTCCAGCGGCTCGGGGCGAAGGTGACCGGTTCCGTTTCGAAGAAGACCTCCTTCGTCGTGGTGGGTGAAAACCCTGGTTCGAAGTACGACAAGGCGATGCAGCTGAAGGTTCCGGTTCTCGACGAGGGGGGCTTCTCCGTCCTGCTCGAACAGGGACCCGAGGCGGCCCGGGAGGCCGCGGTGCCCGTCGCCGAGTAGCCCCCGGAGCCCTGCGGAAGCTCACCCGTTCGGCGCATACCAGATCGTTACGGGTGGGCTGGTCGCATTCGGGCAAGAGAGGGAGAGCGCTGCCCGTCGGAGCCCTCGGCGGCCTAGTGTGGTGACCGTGCGTCCAGTCCTGCACGCCCGCGCGAGGGCTCTGCCGGTCATGGCGTCAGGACAACGGACCCGTGCCTCCGGGACGGTCGCCCGCCGGCGGCCGGGCGCCGGACGACGGACGGGGCCGGACGACGGTACGGCCGCGCAGGACGCGGCCCATCGCACACCGACGGCACCGCCGCCTGTGAGAGGGACGGGAATGGAACCGACCGAGAGCGCCGCCCCGGTCCCACGGCCGCAGGGCCGTGTGGTCCCCCTGGGCTTCCCCTCCCGGCTGCCCGCAGCCGTGGTGGGCATCGCCGCCGTCGTGCTCGCCGCCGGGCTCCAGCGAGCCCTGAGCGCCGGCCACGGACTCTTCCCCGGCGGCGCCGCCGGCTGGTCCCTCGCCGTCCTCACCGGCCTCATCGTCGGCCACCTGGTCGCCCTCGGCCGGGACCGCTGGTGGGGCGGCACCGGCTCCGGCGCCGCCCTCACCCTCGCCGTCCTCCTGCTGTACGGCTGGGTGCCCGCCGGACTCGTCTCGCTGACCGTCGTCGCCCTCGTCGGCGCCGCCCGCCACCACCGCTGGCGCCAGAGCCTGCTGCACGGCGCCGCCGACGTCCTCGGGGTCGGCGCCGCCGCCCTCCTCCTCGCCCTCTTCGGAGACGTACCGACCGTCGAACAGCCCTGGCACCCCCTCGGCTGGACCATCGGCGACCTCCCGGAGGTCGTCCTCGCCGCCGGTACCTACCTCGCGGTCACCCGCCTCCTCCTGTGGTACACGCTCGCCCCCCAGGGCCGCGGACTGCCCACCATCGCCCGCACCGCCCTCCTGCGGCAGGGCCTCGTCGCCGTCGCCCTGCTCGGCATCGCCCCGCTCATCTGCGTCGTCGCCGCCACCCGGCCGGTCCTCCTGCCGCTCTTCGCCGTCCCCCTCATCGCCCTCGACTCCACCCTCTGGATCGCCCGCGCCCGCGCCGAGGAGCAGCTCCGCGACCCGCTCACCGGGCTCCCCAACCGCCAGTGGCTCCTGGAGCGGGCCTGGACCGCCCTGGAGGAGGCCGAGGGCGAAGGCGCCCGCGCCGCCCTCGTCCTCATCGACCTCGACCGCTTCCGCTCCGTCAACGACACCCTCGGGCACCTCGCGGGCGACCGGCTGCTCCTCCAGATCGCCGAACGGCTCCGCCTCGCCCTGCCCCGCGGCGCCGAGGCCGCCCGCCTCGGCGGCGACGAGTTCGCCGTCCTGCTGCCCACCTGCGACTCCACCACCAGCGCCCAGCGGGTCGCCCGCCACCTCGTCGCCGAGCTCTCCTCCCCGCTCGACCTCGACGGGCTCACCCTCGTCCTGGAGGCCAGCGCCGGCGTCGCCGTCTTCCCCGACCACGCCCTGGACGCCGAGGGCCTGCTGCGCCGCGCCGACGTCGCCATGTACCAGGCCAAGCGCGACCGCACCGGCGTCGAGGTCTACGAGTCCAAGCGCGACTCCAACACCCCCGACCGGCTCGGCCTCCTCGGCGACCTCCGCCGCGCCCTCGACGCCGGCGAGGTCGAACTCCACTACCAGCCCAAGGTCCGCTTCGACGGCCAGGTCGCCGGCCTCGAAGCCCTCGTCCGCTGGGTCCACCCCGAGCGCGGCAAGGTCCCGCCGGACGAGTTCATCGCCATCGCCGAGTCCTCCGGCCTCATGCCCCACCTCACCGAGTACGTCCTGGAGACCGCCCTCGCCCAGGTCGCCCGCTGGCGCGCCCAGGGCCTCAACGTCCCGGTCGCCGTCAACGTCTCGCCGCGCGACGTCCACACCCCCGGCTTCGCCGGAGCCGTCGCCGCCCGCCTCGCCCGCCACGGCGTCCCGGCCGGCGCCCTCCAGCTGGAGATAACGGAGCACGTGCTCCTGGAGGACCCCCAGCGGGCCGCCGACACGCTGAACGGCCTCACCGGCCACGGCGTCAAGATGTCCCTGGACGACTTCGGCACCGGCTACTCCTCCCTCGTCCACCTGCGCCGCCTGCCCGTCAGCGAGCTGAAGATCGACCGCTCGTTCGTGGCGCGGCTCGCCGTCGACACCGAGGACGCCGAGATCGTCCGCTGCACCGTCGACCTCGCCCACTCCCTCGGCCTCCTCGTCGTCGCCGAGGGCGTCGAGGACGACGAGACCTGGGAGCGCCTGCGCGACCTGGGCTGCGACGCCGTCCAGGGCTGGCTGGTCGCCGCCGCCATGCCGCCCGGCGAGGCCACCGCCTGGCTCCTCGCCCGCGGCGAGCACGGCTGGCGCCGCCCCGCCGACATCGCCGCCCAGGTCGACCTGGACCACCCTTCGGGCCAGGTCGTCCAATGACCCACCCCTGACTTACCCCCTCCCGGGGCAAACCGTTTAACGGGCAGCGGCACCGGCGCCATAGGATGGTCCGACACCATCAAGCTCACCCCGTGAGGAACCGCATGCCTGGCATCACGCGCGAGGAGGTCGCCCACCTCGCACGGCTGGCGCGTCTGGAGCTGAAGGGCGAAGAACTCGATCACTTCGCCGGTCAGCTGGACGACATCATCGGCGCGGTCGCCCGCGTCGCCGAGGTCGCCGACCAAGACGTACCGCCGACCTCCCACCCGCTGCCGCTGACCAATGTCATGCGCGCGGACGAGGTCCGTCCGTCGCTCACCCCCGAGCAGGCGCTCTCCGGCGCCCCGGCCCAGGAGCAGCAGCGTTTCAAGGTGCCGCAGATCCTGGGGGAGGACTAAGAAGTCATGACGGACAACACCATCATCAAGCTCACCGCGGCCGAGATCGCCGGGAAGATCGCCGCCGGCGAGCTGACCGCCGTCGAGGTCACCGAGGCCCACCTCGCCCGCATCGAGGCCGTCGACGAGAAGGTCCACGCCTTCCTGCACGTCGACCGCGAGGGCGCCCTCGCCCAGGCCCGTGCCGTCGACGAGAAGCGCGCCCGGGGCGAGAAGCTCGGCCCGCTCGCCGGTGTGCCGCTCGCGCTCAAGGACATCTTCACCACCGTCGGCATGCCGACCACCGTGGGCTCGAAGATGCTCGAGGGCTGGATGCCGCCGTACGACGCGACCCTGGTCAAGAACCTCAAGGCCGCCGACGTCGTCATCCTCGGCAAGACCAACATGGACGAGTTCGCGATGGGCTCCTCCACGGAGAACAGCGCCTACGGCCCGACCGGCAACCCCTGGGACCTCACCCGGATCCCCGGCGGCTCCGGCGGCGGCTCC
This sequence comes from Streptomyces sp. NPDC021012, assembly GCF_044333355.1. Lineage (NCBI taxonomy): Bacteria > Bacillati > Actinomycetota > Actinomycetes > Kitasatosporales > Streptomycetaceae > Streptomyces > Streptomyces sp. NPDC021012. The sequence continues at coordinate 91,015 of NZ_JBIRQU010000001.1, read as the reverse complement.
TCGGCCGCCCTCGCGGCGTACGAGGCCCCGCTCGCCATCGGCACGGACACCGGCGGCTCCATCCGCCAGCCCGCGGCCGTCACCGGCACCGTCGGCGTCAAGCCGACCTACGGCGGCGTCTCCCGCTACGGCATGGTGGCCTTCTCCTCCTCCCTCGACCAGGGCGGCCCCTGCGCCCGTACGGTCCTGGACGCGGCCCTCCTCCACGAGGCGATCGCCGGGCACGACCCGCTCGACTCCACCTCCATCGACGCCCCGGTCCCGCCGGTCGTCGAGGCCGCGCGCAACGGCTCGGTGGCCGGGATGCGCGTCGGCGTCGTCAAGCAGTTCCGCGGCGAGGGCTACCAGGCCGGCGTCGTGCAGCGCTTCGACGAGTCCGTCGAGCTGCTGAAGTCGCTGGGCGCCGAGATCGTCGAGCTGGACTGCCCGACCTTCGACCTCGCGCTCTCCGCGTACTACCTGATCGCGCCGTCGGAGTGCTCCTCCAACCTGGCCCGCTTCGACGCCATGCGCTACGGCCTGCGCGTCGGCGACGACGGCACCCGCTCGGCCGAGGACGTCACCGCCCTCACCCGCGAGGCCGGCTTCGGCGACGAGGTCAAGCGCCGCATCATCCTCGGCACGTACGCGCTCAGCTCCGGCTACTACGACGCGTACTACGGCTCGGCGCAGAAGGTCCGCACCCTCATCACCCGCGAGTTCGAGCAGGCCTTCGAGCAGGTCGACGTGATCGTCTCCCCGACGACCCCGACCACCGCCTTCCCGATCGGCGAGCGCGCCGACGACCCGATGGCGATGTACCTCGCGGACCTGTGCACCATCCCGACCAACCTGGCCGGCAACGCCGCCATGTCGCTGCCCTGCGGCCTCGCGCCCGAGGACGGCCTCCCGGTCGGTCTGCAGATCATCGCCCCCGCCATGAAGGACGACCGGCTGTACAAGGTCGGCGCCGCCGTCGAGGCCGCCTTCGTGGAAAAGTGGGGCCACCCGCTGCTCGAGGAGGCTCCGTCGCTGTGAGTTCCACCAGTGCACTGCAGAAGGCCAAGGGCTTCAAGAAGTCCAAGACCGGTACGTACCTGTCGATGGGCACCACCGCCTTCGGTGCCATCGCCGTGACGAAGCAGATCAAGAAGGCCCGCGCCGAGCACGACACGCTCAAGCTCGTCGACGCGGTCGTGTCCGCCGCCGCCATCGTCACCGGCCTCGCCATCCTGTACCGCGAGCTGAAGCGGCTCGGCGACGACGACGTCCTGCTGGGCTGAGAGGGAAGTTCCACCGTGACTGTCACTGAACTGCTGTCGTACGAAGCGGCGCTCGCCGAGTACGACCCCGTCATGGGCCTGGAGGTCCATGTCGAGCTCGGCACCAAGACGAAGATGTTCTGCGGCTGCTCCACCGAGCTGGGCGCGGAGCCGAACTCGCAGACCTGCCCGACCTGCCTCGGCCTGCCCGGCTCCCTGCCGGTGGTCAACGCGATCGGCGTCGAGTCCGCCATCAAGATCGGCCTCGCGCTGAACTGCGAGATCGCCGAGTGGTGCCGCTTCGCCCGGAAGAACTACTTCTATCCGGACATGCCGAAGAACTTCCAGACCTCCCAGTACGACGAGCCGATCGCCTTCAACGGCTACCTGGACGTCCAGCTGGAGGACGGCGAGGTCTTCCGCGTGGAGATCGAGCGCGCCCACATGGAGGAGGACACCGGCAAGTCCACCCACATCGGTGGCGCGACCGGCCGCATCCACGGCGCCTCGCACTCGCTGCTCGACTACAACCGCGCCGGCATCCCGCTCATCGAGATCGTCACCAAGCCGATCGAGGGCGCGGGCGAGCGGGCCCCCGAGGTCGCCAAGGCGTACGTCGCCGAGCTGCGCGCGCTCATCCTCGCGCTCGGCGTCTCCGAGGCCCGGATGGACAAGGGCCAGATGCGCTGCGACGTGAACCTGTCGCTGCGCCCGCACGGCACCAAGACCTTCGGCACCCGCTCGGAGACGAAGAACGTCAACTCGCTCCGTTCGGTGGAGCGGGCGGCGCGCTTCGAGATCCAGCGCCACGCGGCCGTCCTCGCCTCCGGCGGGACGATCGTGCAGGAGACCCGTCACTTCCACGAGGACGACGGCTCCACCACCTCCGGCCGCATCAAGGACAACGCCGAGGACTACCGGTACTTCCCGGAGCCCGACCTCGTCCCCGTCGCCCCGGCCCGCGAGTGGGTCGAGGAGCTGCGCGCCGGTCTGCCCGAGCTGCCGCGCGTGCGCCGCAACCGCCTCCGCGAGGAGTGGGGCGTCTCCGAGCACGAGATGCAGTCCATCCTCAACGCGGGCGCGGTCGACGCGATCGTCGCCACCACCGAGGCGGGCGCCGACGCGGCGTCGGCCCGCAAGTGGTGGATGGGCGAGCTCGCCCGCAACGCCAACGAGAAGGGCGTCTCCCTGGAGGAGCTGCCCATCACCCCGGCGGACGTCGCCCGGGTCTCGGCCCTCGTCGCGGCCGGTGACCTCAACGACAAGCTGGCCCGCCAGGTCATCGAGGGCGTCCTCGCCGGCGAGGGCACCCCGGACGAGGTCGTCGAGAAGCGCGGCCTCAAGGTCGTCTCCGACGACGGCGCGCTCGGCACGGCGGTCGACGAGGCCATCGCGGGCAACGCGGCCATCGCCGACAAGATCCGCGGCGGCAAGGTCGCCGCGGTCGGCGCCCTGGTCGGCGCGGTCATGAAGGCCACCCGCGGCCAGGCCGACGCGGCGAAGGTCAAGGACCTGATCCTGGAGAAGCTGGGCGTCAGCGAAGGCTGATCCCGTACGGCTCAAGGGGGTGGCCCCGCACCGGAGTTCCGGTGCGGGGCCGCTTTCGTGCGTGGGCGGGGATCAGAAGCAGGAGACCGACGTCGTCGGCCGCAGCAGCAGGGAGCTGGCCTCGTCGCGCTGACCGATGCCGTTGCCGTCGACGAAGTCGTCCGACAGCTGGTCGTGGCTGACGGAGCTGCCCGGGTTCACGCAGAAGTCGAAGTTCGAGTAGTTGGCGTCCTTGTAGTAGTGGCTCTCGTAGCCGCCGGTGCTGGAGTTGCTGGCCGACCACGAGTTGTCGTTCACGCCGTGCCCGCTGGAGAACACGTCGTCGGTGAAGTTCGGGTCGCTGTTGAAGAAGTTGTGCACGGAGGACCCGATGCTGCCCTCGAAGAGGCAGTGGTAGCCCGCGGGGCAGCTGGGGCCGGCCGAGGCGGTCGAGGCGGTCGCGATGCCGCCGCCCACGAGGAGCGCGGCGGTGGCGGCCACGGTGGCGAACTTCTTGAGCATGGACATGTCAATCTCTCTTTCGTTCCGGGGATTGCCGGGGAACATCCGCTCCTGGGCTCAGGGGCGGAAGACTGTGGTGGTGGCGGGAGGGCTCAGCCGCCCAGCGCCTCGCCTGCCGCCTTGTCCTGGCGGGCCGAGAGCTTCTCGAAGTCCCGGCCGACGTCCGGGTGTTCGTCCAGCCAGCGCTGCTGGACGGCGGCCAGCCGGCGGTACGCCGTGGTCAGGTACCCGGTCTCCGCCTTGCAGCGCACGTCCGCCGCGGCGACGGGGCTGGTCCGCCGCTCCGCCTCCGAGCGCAGGGACGCCTGGACCCGTACGGGATCCTCGGCCTTGACCTTGGCCCGGTCCATGCACTCCCGCCAGCGCGCGGTCGCCGTGCGGAACGCCGGGTCCTTCTCCACGTCCTCGCGCGCCTGCTCCTGCCCCTCGAAGAGCAGGATCCGCACCTGGAGCCAGCGCATCCGGCCGTCGCCGAGCAGCCGCGTCTCCGCCTCGGCCATGCAGCCGTTGCCCGGCCGCGAGACGCCCAGCCGCGCGCCCTTGGCGGTGACCCGCTTGGCCTCGTCGCCGAAGAGGGCCCGTGCGTACGCGGCGGTGGTCTCGGGGCTGCCGGGCTTCGGCGGCGCCTCGGGGGACGCCGAAGGGGCGGTCGCGGGCCGGGGAGCCGTGGACTCGAAGCCGAAGGGCTGCGGGCGCTCCTCGGCGCCCGGGGCCTTGGGCGGGGGGACGGGGGCGTACCGGTAGCCCCGCTCGGCCATGCAGGCGATGGTGATCTTCTGCTGTGCCTCGGCCGCCCGCAGCTGCGGGGTGAAGAGCAGGCCGGTCACGGGCGGCAGCCGGTGCAGCGCGGTCAGCTCGGCGGGGGCCGGGGCCGTCGCCGGTGTCGGGCCCGTCGTCGAAGCCGTTCCCGTACTCGAACATGCGGCGCATCCGGCGAGAACCGCTCCCGCGGCGATGGCGCGGACGAGCTTCGCCAGGGTCTCGGGCATTTTGCGTTCCCCCGTTCTGTTGGTGAGTGAGCCGATCCGAAAACCGAACGGATCAGAGTCTGCGATCACCGGGGGAGTTCCGTGAACTTGCGTGCGCTGGAACGCAATTGCCCTGGTCGGAAGGGGTGGAGATGCTGCGCGTTCACTTCACGGGCGAGGACCTCGGGCGGATCAGGATCGCCACGGGACCCGATCCGATGTGGGAGATGCTGCTGAGCCTGCACCGGCTGCGAAGACGGGATTCGGGCGTGCTCCTGGGCCCGTGGGTGCGCGAGTCGCTGTCCCGGGTGCCCGCGACGACGCGGATGCTGACGGTGCTCACGCCGCCCGTCGGGTACTCGCCGGACTTCCTGACCCCGGCGGTCGGCGGGGGCTTCGCCGACCGTCTGGAGGCGCTGCGCGCCACGCCGTTACGCCAGGTGGTGAACGATCTGACGGAGTTCGGCATCCAGAACCCCGGGCGGCGCCTGCCGACGATCTGCCGCCGGCAGCTGGCGGCCAGGGAGTCCGGGGCGGTGGGCAGGCTGGCCGACGCGGCGCACGCGTACGTCGGCACCGTGCTCGACCCGTTCTGGGAGCGGATCCGGGCGCAGGTGAGCCGCGACCGGGCGCGCCGCATGACGGCGCTCGCGGAGGGAGGCTGGGACGCGGTCCTCCGTACGCTCCATCCGTCGGCGCGCTGGGAGTACCCGGTGCTCCGGATCGCCTTCCCCGTCGAGCAGGACCTCCACCTGGGCGGCCGCGGCCTGCTGCTCCAGCCGTCGTTCTTCTGCCGCCACGCCCCGACGACGTTCGCCGACCCGGCCCTGCCCCCGGTCCTCGTCCACCCGATCGAGCACGAGACCCACTGGGCCACCCCCGAGGCGGGCCCGGCGGACGGACGGGCGCTCGCGGCGCTGATCGGCCCGACACGGGCCGCCCTGCTGGCCGCCCTCGCGGACGGCGACGCGGCGACCGGCGAGCTGGCCCGCCGCGCGGGCACCACCGCGCCCAACGCCAGCCGCCACCTCACGGCCCTGCGGGAAGCGGCGCTGGTCTCCAGCCACCGCCACCGCAACGCGACCCTCCACACGGTCACCGAGCTGGGCCGCGCCTTGCTGGAGGGTCGCAACGTCCCTCTGACCGCCTAGGAGGCCGCCCCGCCGACGAAGGAGCCCCACACGGCCGGGGAGACGCTGAAGACGGGGCTGCTCTCGCCGAGCTTGGAGTCCCGGACGTGCACGGCGGCGGGGTGGGCGGCCACCTCGACGCAGTTGCCACCCTCGTCGCCGCTGTAGCTGGACTTGCGCCAGTCGTAGGCGACTTCGAGGCAGTTCCCACCCTCGCTGCCGCTGTAGCTGGACTTGAACCACGAAAGTGCTGCTGAGCTCATGTCACTCCTGCCAGATGTTCCAGCAGGCCCATGGTGTCCTCGGGTGTCAGGGCCTGTGAGCGCAGCATTCCATACTTGCCCTGGAGGATGCCGACCTCGTCGGGGTCGTCGATGAGGAAGCTCACCCGCTGCCCTTCGATGTAGGCGACGTGCTCGTGGTCGGGTGTTTCCAGGAGCACCATGGGCCCGTCGAGTGCCGCATGCGTGGTCCGCGACTTCGGGATGATCTGGAGGCTGAGGAAGGGGAGTTCGGCCATCTCGCGCAGATGGAGGATCTGCCCGCGCAGCACCTCCCGGCCTCCGATGGCCTTCTCCAGGATGGATTCGTCCAGGAGGAAGGACATCATCGGCGGCCACGGCTTCTGCTCGAAGATCCGCTGGCGGTCGAGCCGGTCGAGCATCCGGTCCTCCACTTCCTGCGGAGTGATCGGCGGATAGAGGCAGTCGAAGACCGCGCGGGCGTACTCGGGGGTCTGGAGCAGTCCCGGGACCACCGCGTTCTCGTACGAGCAGATGCTCAGCGCCTGCGCCTCCAGGTCGATGAACTCCTGCACGAACGCCGGGTACCGCTCCTTCTTCGGCGCCTTCCCGACCGCCACCGCCAGCGCCCCGCCCGTGTTCAGGATGCCGTCCAGCTCACCCGCGAGCCCGAGCCGCAGCGCCCTCCGTCCCTGCTCGATGGAGCCCAGCGTCTCCAGGGCCACGCACGCCTGTGAGGCCAACTGGGGCTGGGTCAGCCCCGCTTGTTTCCGGTAGAGCGCCAGGAGGGCGCCGACCACTTCCCACGAAGGGACCTTCTTCCTGGAGTTCGTGCGACGTTGCATGAGCGGTGCCTTCCCCGCTCCGTACGTGGTCGACGCGCTCGGGACCCGTACAAAGAATTTGTACGGGTCGATGCCCTGGGGCGCGTGGGGCGCGGGACGTCACCGTGGTCGCCATGAGCGACCAACTCCCCCTGTTCCGCGAGGCCTTCTACCGCCGTGAGCGCCGTTCCGTGCCCCTCGCCCGCGACTTCACCCGCAAGGCGCTGGCCGACTGGGGGCTGGACGGGCGTGCGGACGACGTGCTGGTGTGCGTGAGCGAGCTCGCGACCAACGCGCTCCTGCACGGGGTCCCGCCCGGCCGGGGCTACCGGCTCCACCTGTACCTGGAGCGCCCCGGGCCGCTTCGTATCGAGGTGCACGACAGCGGGGACGGGACCCCGGCCGTCCGCGAGCCGTCCGACGAGTCGGGCCGGGGGCTGCTCCTCGTCGAGGCGCTCGCGGACCGGTGGGGTGTGGGGGCGCGCGACCCCGGCAAGATCGTCTGGTGCGAGTTCGCCGTGCCGGGTCTCCAGCCGGTCGGTGTCTCCAGCCGGTCGGTGTCCCCAGGAGCGTGTCCCGGTAGCGGGCAAGCGGCTCCGCTCCCGTGACCGGCGGGTCGGTCGCGGCGGTCCCGCCGGGGCCCGTGTGGGGCTCCGGCGGGGCTCGTGACGTGGCCGGGGAGGCCCGGCTGGTCAGTCGGCCAGGGCGGCGGGCCCTGCTGTCCCGGCGTGGCGGAAGATCTTGCGGAGGTTGACGGCTGTAGGCCTTCCGGCCGGGCTTGGTCCGCAGCTTGCGGGCCATGCGCCCCTTCAGGGCCGCGTCCTTCGGGATGCGTCCGCGTTGCGGGTGCCGGTGTTCTGCGCGGACTGGTCGAGCATGGCGGTGTGGTTCGGTGCGCGGAGGCGTTGCGGGTGACGTCGGCGGCGCGGCCGTGGCTCATCGCCTTGTGCTCGGAGGCGTTGGCTTCGAGTGGATCGCCGGTCACAGAGGCACGCTCCTAGCGGCGCAGGAAGGTTCCGCCGTCGATGACCCAGAGGTTGGCCGGAACCGCGCCGCACTTGACGACTTCGGAGTGCGTTTGGGGGTTGGTCCGGGCCCAGCCGACCCGACGCTGGTGCTGCTCGTCGGTCGGGTAGAAGGTGAGACCGGCCTCGGGGTGCCGGCCCTCCTCGAAGAGGTACGGCTCGCCCCCGAGCGGGGTGACCACGGTCCGTGAGATGGGCCCGGTCACGGTGATGGCACCGTTCCCGTCGACGGTCAGACAGTCGACGTCGAACTCGGCCCGGACGGTGCCGCTCTCCTCGAACACGTGCTGCACCACGACGTGCCCCCGGGTGTGGCCGTCGACCGTACGGGCGCTGACCCGCGCGGTGAGCCGCTCGCCCGGGTTGGGGCCCGGGCCGTGCTCGTTGAGCAGGGTCCAGCCGTGCAGCGCGAGGTGCTGGGCCGGTCGGGGGGCGGCCGGCACGGGCACGGCCGCGGCGGTGCCGGCCGTCCCGGCCGCGAGGGCCACGGCCGCAGTGGTGAGCGCGATGGCGGTGGTGAGCTTTCGCATGGTCGATCCTCGGTGGAGAGAAGGGAGCCGGGGCGTTTCCCGACTGCCTCCAACCTCCCAGCTCGCCCCCGGTCGAGGCCTCCGCCGCAAGGAGGGACCGGCTCCCCCCGGCGGGGGAACCGCTCCTCCTCCGCCCGGCTCATCGAGTGGCGTGTCACCGCGTGTCGCGGCGTGTCGCGTCCACGACGTCGACGGCGAACCCGGCCGCCGTGAACCGCTGCCCCGCCTCGACGGCGAACCCGTGCCGCCCGGCTCGGGGGCCGACTCGATCGCCGCCGACGGCAGGTGCACCCGGGAGGCGGAGTTGCGCTGACTCGCCGCCACGAGCTTGGCGATGTCGAGGTGGTCGGGGTGCTCGTGCGTCACCAGCACCTCGTCGACCCGGTCGAGCGCCTCGGCCGCCGGGAACGTCCCCGGGTCGATCACCAGCACCCGGTCGTCCGCCTCCGGGCGCACACAGGCGTGGCCGTATCCGATCAAATTCATGCGCCCGCTGTGGCCATGGTGGATCGCAAGGCGCACGCGGGTTGCCGGTTACCGGGACACGCTCCTAGCCGGCCAGGAAGGCGAGGAGCCGGCGGACGGCCTCCGCCACCGGGAGGCCGACCTCGCCGACGAGGGCGGCGACCCCGGAGACGGCGCCGAGGGCGCGGCGGAAGGCTCCGGGGGGTGCGGCGTCGCCCTGGCGGATGGTCTCCAGGGAGCTGTCGAGGACCTCGCGGTCCTCGGCGGACACCTGGCCGCGCAAGGTCTCGATGGCGTGGATCACGGCGTCGTGGAGGGCCTGCGGGTCCTGGGCGCCCTGCTGGTTGTGGTCGATGCGGCCGACGGCTCCGTCTCCGGAGGCGTTGTAGAAGTCGCGCATGGTGCCGATGTGGAACTCGCCGTTTCCGGTCACTGTCCTGTCCTTCCCACGCTGCCCGCGCCGGACGCGTTGTAGAAGTCGCGCATGCTGCCGATGTTGTAGGTGACCATCTGCTTGACGAAGCCGGGGAAGTGCGGGTCGTCGATGGCCCGCATGATGTCGCGCACGAGCTCGTGCACCTCGTTCCGGTCCAGGCTGGCCAGCAGGGTGCGCGGGTTTCCCGAGGTCTCGATGACCAGGGCGTAGTACGTCCTCGTGAGCAGGACGGCGAGCAGCTGGAGGAGGAAGGCCGCCACGAGCACGGCCGCGGTGATCCGCACCCCCTGCGTGATCAGTTCCCGGTCGCTGTCCGACACCTCGCCGGACTGGGCGACGGCGAGCGCGGCGACCGCCAGGACCCCCGTGACCAGCAGGGAGGTGAGGAAGCGCCCCACGGCCTTCGCGCGCGGGGGTTTGATCCGGACCGTCGTCGCCCGCGCGATGTTCTGCAGGGGGTACGCCTCGGCCCCGATCCAGAGCACCCGCCTGCTGACCTCGACCTTGATGACTTTGCGTCTGGCCATGCGACATCCCCTCATACGTCGTGGCCGTGCGTCGCGATCAGGATGCTCGCGAACACCGCCGCTCAGCAAGGGAAATCCGTGAGGTGGCTCACACCGCCGTTCCGGCCCGGTCCCGGCCGACCGGGGCCTGACCGGCCGTCGCGTGAGGGGTGCGGTGGACGGCGGGCGTTCGTGGCCGGAAACCGCTTGGATTCGTGTCGAGTTCTGTTGGACGTTCACCATCGCGCCCCCGTTGGGTCTTCTCTCGGTCATCCCGGCTCATTACCGTCCCCGGCGTACCCCCCAATGGCTCGAAGGCGAACCATTGGCCGTCGACTGGAGGTCGGTGTCTTGTCCCCCGAGAAGTCCCCCGAGCTGTCCCGCAGAAGGCTCCTCGCGCTGGGCGGAGGCGCCCTCGGCGTCGCCGCGGCGGGGTCGCTGCTGCCGCCGTCGTTGCAGGCGGCGATGGCCGCGGAGCCGCCCGCCGGGGGGATGTCGGCGGTCCGGCACGTGGTGATCCTGATGCAGGAGAACCGTTCCTTCGACCACTACTTCGGCACCCTCCGGGGCGTCCGCGGATTCGGCGACCGCAACGCGATCGAACTGCCCTCGGGCAAGCCGGTCTTCGAGCAGCCCGCCGCGCCCGGCCGGACCGTGCTGCCCTTCCCGATCCGCGGCGCCGCCGAGGCGCAGCAGAAGGACCTCCAGTACATCGGCGCCCTCGACCACTCCTGGAGCGGCGGCGGCAAGGCCTGGCGGGGCGGCTGGATGGACGGCTGGGTCCCGGCGAAGACCGCCGCCACCATGGCGTACTACGACCGGCAGGACATCCCGCTCCACTACGAGCTCGCCGACACCTTCACCATCTGCGACGCGTACCACTCGTCCATCCACACCTCGACGAGCCCCAACCGGAACCACCTCTGGTCCGGCTGGACCGGCTTCGAGGCCGACGGCAGCCGTGCCGTCAGCAACGCCGCCTACGCGGAGGACACCCACCCCGGCTACGGCTGGCCCACCTACGCCGAGCGGCTCGAAGCCGCCGGGCGGAGCTGGAAGACGTACACCGAGTGGGAGAACTTCACGGACAACAACATCGAGTTCTTCACCAGCTTCAAGAAGATCGCCCGCAAGGCGCTCGCCCTCACCGGCGGGCCCGGGACGGCGGCGCACACCTTCATGGAGTCCTTCTACGCCGCCGTCCGCGACACCGGGGACCTCGCCGAGCGGGCGAGGCTGCTCGGGCTCCTGGAGGAGGGCGTCGCGACCCTCACCGACGCCGAGCGCTCCCTCTTCGAGCGCGGGCTCCGCCGCGTCGAGTCCGGCACCCTCGCCGACGCCTTCCGCGCGGACGTCGCCGCCGGCACCCTCCCCGAGGTCTCCTACCTCGTGCCCTCCGCGATCGACTCCGAGCACCCCGGCTCCTCCTCGCCGATCGCCTCCGCGACCCTCGTCTACAAGGTGCTCGACGCCCTCGGCGCGCACCCGGACGTCTGGCGCCACACCGTCGTCCTGATCAACTACGACGAGAACGACGGCTTCTTCGACCACGTGCCGCCGCCGGTCCCGCCCGCCGACGACACGGACGAGCGGTGGAAGGGCCTGCCGACCGGCCTCGGCGTCCGCGTCCCGCTGCTCGTCGTCTCCCCGTGGTCGGTCGGCGGCTACGTCTGCTCCGAGACCTTCGACCACACCTCGGTGATCCGCTTCCTGGAGCGGCTCACCGGCATCGAGGAGCCCAACATCACGCCGTGGCGCCGGGCCGTCACCGGTGACCTCACCTCCGCCTTCGACTTCCGGCGGACCCGGCGGCAGCCGCCCGTCGAGCAGCCCGGCCCGGTGCCGCCCTTCACCGGGCGCTGGCGGCCCCAGCCGCCGGCCGTGCAGCGGATGCCCGTCCAGGAGCCCGGGGTCCGCCCCGCGCGCCCGCTGCCGTACCAGCCGGACGCCTCCGCGACGACCGGTGCCGGTGCCGTGACGGTCGCGCTGAGCAACCGGGGGAAGGCGAGCGCGCACTTCGCGCTCTACCCGTACGCGGGGGAGTACGCCGTCCCGCAGCACCAGGACGTCAGGGGGGAGGGGGAGTGGACCGTCCCCGTTCCGGGTGATCGTTACCGGTTCACGGTCACCGGCCCCAACGGCTTCCGGCGCGAGTTCGAGGGCCCCGCGACCGGCGGCGCCGAGCTGGCCTCCCGGATCGACCACGAGGACCGTGACCTGCACCTCACCGTGCGGAACACCGGGCAGGCCCCCGTCTCCTTCACCGTCCGGCCGCTCGGGTACGTCGACGAGGACGACCTCGCCGACTGGACCCGCACGGTCACCGTGAAGCCCGGGAAGACCCGTACCGTCGTCCACTCCGCCGCCGACGCGCACGGCTGGTACGACGTCGAGGTGACCGCACCGGGCGGCTTCCGCCGCAGGCTCATGGGCCACATCGAGAACGGCCGGCCGAGCGTCTCCGGCTGAGGACCGCGCGGGGCCGGGGGCAGGACCCCCGGCCCCGCGACCTGCCCTGTGAGGATCGCCACGAAACGGGCAAACGATCACGTTTGGCTGTAACAGTGGGGCGCGAGCACAGATCCAGTCAGGAGTACGTCCTTGGCAGCAATCGCACGGTGGTGTGTACGTCACCGTCTCGTCGTCGTCCTCCTCTGGCTCCTCGCGCTCGGCGGGACCGCCGCCGGCGCGACCCTCGCCGGCAGCGCGTACTCCAACGACTACGAGGTCCCCGGCACCGAGTCCGGCCGGGCCACCGCCCTCCTCGACCGGGGCTTCCACGGCCTCGGCGGCGACAGCGACACCATCGTCTGGCACAGCGACCGGGGCAGCGTCCGCGCCGACGCCGTCGAGGAACGCGTCGGCGACATGCTCGACAAGGTCGCCGAGCTGCCCGGCGTCGCCGCCGTCACCTCCCCGTACGAGGACGCGCGCGGGCAGATCAGCGAGGACGGGCACACCGCCTACGCCACCGTCACCTTCGACGCGCAGTCCGACGACATCCCCGTGGCCCAGGCCGAGGCCCTCGTCGCCACCGCCAGGGCCGCCGCCACGGACGACCTCCAGGTCGAGCTCGGCGGCAGCGCCGTCGCCCTCACCGAGGCCCCCGGCGGGCACGTCGCGGAGATCGTCGGCGTCGCCGTCGCGGCCGTCGTCCTCTTCCTCGCCTTCGGCTCGCTCGCCGCCTCCGTGCTCCCCATCGCGACCGCGCTCGTCAGCGTCGGCATCGCGTACTCCGGGATCGTGCTCCTCGGCCATCTGATGACCGTCGCCGACTTCGCCCCCATGCTGGGGATGCTGGTCGGCCTCGGCGTCGGCATCGACTACGCGCTGTTCATCGTCACCCGGCACCGCAGAGGCCTCAAACGCGGACTCTCCGTCACCGAGGCCGCCGAGACCGCCGTCGCCACCACCGGCCGCGCCGTCGTCTTCGCGGGCGCCACGGTCTGCATCGCCCTGCTCGGCATGCTGATCCTGCGGCTCAGCTTCCTCAACGGCGTCGCCATCGCCGCCTCGCTCACCGTGCTCCTCACGGTCGCCGCCTCCGTCACCCTGCTGCCCGCGCTGCTCTCCTTCATCGGGATGCGGGCGCTGTCCCGGCGCGAACGCCGGACGCTCGCCGAGCGCGGGCCGCAGCCCGAGCTGCCCACCGGCTTCGCCGCCCGCTGGTCCGCCTTCGTCGAGCGGCACCCCAAGCTCCTCGGCGCCGTCGCCGTCCTCGTCATGGGCGTCCTGGCGCTGCCGACGCTCTCGCTCCACCTCGGCACCTCCGACCAGGGCAACAATCCGGCCACCGCGACCACGCGCAAGGCCTACGACCTGCTCGCCGAGGGCTTCGGCCCCGGCGTCAACGGGCCCCTGACCCTCGTCGCCGGCCTCGACGGCGCCGACGACCGGGTCGCCCTCGACCAGCTGCCGGCCGCGCTCGACGCCACCAAGGGCGTCGCGTCCGTCTCCCCGGTCACGTACAACAGCGCGGGCGACACCGCCTTCCTCACCGTCGTGCCCGCGTCCTCGCCGCAGTCCCAGCAGACCAGCGAGCTCGTCGACCGGCTCCGCGCCGACGTCCTGCCGAAGGCCGGGGCCGGGACCTCCCTGGAGGTCCACGTGGGCGGCGTCACCGCCTCGTACGACGACTTCGCCGGGATCATCGTCGGCAAGCTGCCGCTCTTCGTCGGCGTCGTCATCGCCCTCGGCTGCCTGCTGCTCCTGCTCGCCTTCCGCTCGATCGGCATCCCGCTCAAGGCCGCCGCGATGAACGTCGCCGCCGTCGCCGGAGCCTTCGGCATCGTCGTCGCGATCTTCCAGTGGGGCTGGGGGAGCGAGCTCCTCGGCCTCGGCAGCGCCGGCCCGATCGAGCCCTTCCTCCCCGTGATCATGGTCTCGGTCCTCTTCGGGCTCTCCATGGACTACCAGGTCTTCCTGGTCAGCCGGATGTACGAGGAGTGGCTGGAGACCGGCGACAACCGGCGGGCGGTCCGGGTCGGCCTCGCCGAGACCAGCCGCGTGATCAACTCCGCGGCGGTCATCATGATCTCCGTCTTCCTCGCCTTCGTCCTCAGCGGCGACCGGGTCATAGCGATGTTCGGCATCGCCCTCGCGGCCGCCGTCGCCCTCGACGCCTTCATCCTGCGGACCCTCCTCGTCCCCGCGCTCATGCACATGCTCGGCAGCGCGAACTGGTGGCTGCCCAAGTGGCTCGACCGGCTGCTGCCCCGGATCAGCATCGAACCGCCCGAGTGCCGGGAGGCCGCCGACACCCGTGCGAAGATCGCCATACCCGTACAGCGCGTCACGGCCCCGGCCGACGAGGAGAGGAACGACGATGTTCGCGATATCGCTGGGTGACGACGGCGCCGAGCTGAGGCCCCTGGAGCCCTGGCAGGCCGAGGAGTTCCTCACCCACATGGACCGGGGCCGGGAGTTCGTCGGGCAGCACATCGGCCTCCCCGACATCGTCACGGACCTCGACTCCGCCCGCGCCTACCTCACCTCGTACGCCGAGAAGGCCGCGAGCGACACCGGCCGCCTCTACGGCATCTGGAGCGGGGGCACCCTCGTCGGCGGCGTCCTCTTCCGGACCTTCGACGCCGCGAACGGCACCGCCGAGGCGGGCTGCTGGCTGGAGCCCTCCGCCGCCGGGAAGGGCCTGATCACCCGGGCCTGCCGGGTCATCATCGACTGGGCGATCGAGGAGCGCGGCATCCACCGCGTCGAGTGGCACGCCTCCACGAAGAACGAGCCCAGCATCGCCGTCGCCCGCCGCCTCGGGATGACGCAGGAGGGCGTCGTACGGGAGAACTACCTGTACCGCGGCCACCGCAGCGACACCGCGATCTGGGCCGTCCTCGCCCCCGAGTGGCGCGCGGCGAAGACGTCCTGAGGTGCCTCTCCGGCCCCTCCCTGAGGCACCCTAGGGAGTCCCTAAGGACCCCCTGGGACCCTCCTAAGGACCCCCGCGTCCCGAACATGCGGCACTCGCCCGATGTGGCGGCACCCCCTGGGAAACGAAAGTAGAGGCATCGCAAGAGAGCGATACCGAAACCGAGAAACCCAGGGAGCACACGATGTTCGAGTACGAACTCCACACCATGCACCACGCCGAGCTCGTCGCCGAGGCCGCCGCCGACCGCCTGGCCCACGAGGCCCCGGCGACCCACAAGGGCCTGCGCCTCTTCGGCATCCGGATCGGCGGCCACCACACGGAGCAGCTGACCGACGGCGGTCGCGGTCGCTTCGCCAAGGCCGCGTGACCCCCTTATGAGCGACGGCACGGAAGTCTGTGCGATGCTCGGCGCCGTGGAGACCAGGTCAGTCAGCCCCGTCTTCGTCGGCCGCGCCGGCGAACTCACCGCCCTCACCGAGGCGCTCTCCCGCGCGACAGCGGGAGAGCCCCAGGCCCTGCTCATCGGCGGTGAGGCGGGCGTCGGAAAGACCCGGCTCATCGAGGAGTTCCTCGACACGGCCTGCGAGCAGGACGCCGTCGTCGCCCTCGGCGGCTGCGTCGAACTCGGCGCCGACGGACTGCCCTTCGCGCCCTTCGCCTCCGCCCTGCGCGCCCTGAGCCGCCGCCTCCCCGCCGAACTCGCCGCCGCCGCCGACGGCCACGAGGGCGAACTCGCCCGCCTGCTGCCCGAACTGGGCGACCCCGGCAGCCACGAGCCCTCCGACGAGGACTCCACCGCCCGCCTCTTCGAACTGACCGTACGGCTCCTGGAACGGCTCGCCGCCGACCGCACGATCGTGCTCGTCCTGGAGGACCTGCACTGGGCCGACACCTCCACCCGGCACCTGTTCACGTACCTCCTGCGCACCCTGCGCCGCGGCCGGATCGTGGTCGTCGCCAGCTACCGCGCCGACGACATCCACCGCCGCCACCCGCTGCGCCCCCTCCTCGCCGAACTCGACCGGCTCCGCACCATCCGCCGCATCGAACTCGCCCGCTTCACCCGCACCGAGGTGCACCGCCAGCTCACCGGCATCCTCGCCGCCGAACCCGACCCCGGACTCGTCGAAGAGGTCTTCGAACGCTCCGACGGCAACGCCTTCTTCGTCGAGGAGCTCGTCGTCTCCCACGAGGCCGGCTGCGCCGTGGGCCAGCTCAGCGACTCCCTGCGCGACCTCCTGCTCGTCCGGGTCGAGACGCTCCCCGAAGCCGCCCAGCGGGTCGCCAGGATCGTCGCCGAGGGCGGCTCCACCGTCGAGTACGGACTCCTCGCCGCCGTCGCCCGGCTCCCCGAGGACGAACTCATCGAGGCCCTGCGCGCCGCCGTCGGCGCCAACATCCTGCTCGCCGTCCCCGACGGCGACGGCTACCGCTTCCGCCACTCCCTCGTCCGCGAGGCCGTCAGCGACGACCTGCTGCCCGGCGAACGCTCCCGCCTCAACCGGCGCTACGCCGAGGCCCTCGAAGCCGACCCCGGACTCGTCCGCGCCCACGAGCGGACCACCCGCCTCGCCACGTACTGGTACCACGCGCACGACCCCGAGAAGGCCCTCCCCGCCGTCCTCCAGGCCTCCGTCGAGACCCGCAAGCGCCACGCCTACGCCGAGCAGCTCAGCCTCCTCGAACGGGCCATGGAGCTGTGGGACAAGGTCCCCGCCGGGACGCGCGACTCGCTGCGCCCCATGGACTACGCCGACGCGTACCCCGCCTGCGGCTGCGACCCCGAGACCGCCTCGCTGCGCTTCCTCGACCTGCTCGCCGAGGCCGCCGTCGCCGCCAGGCTCAGCGGCGAACGCGAACGGGCCTCGAAGATCTGCCGCACGGCCCTGCGGATCCTCGACGACGCCGAGAACGACCCGCTGCGCGCCGCCTGGTTCTGGACCGAGATGGCCCGGCTCCAGTCCAACCTCGGCAAGGGCGACGGCTGGGCCGAGATCGCCCGCGCCCAGGAACTCGTCAAGGGCCTCCCGCCGTCCGCCGTCCACGCCACCGTCCTCGTCGGCGCGGCCGGCTGGGGAATGCTGCGCAACCCCGGCCCCGAGGCGCTCGCCGCCGCCGAACGCGCCGTCGAGTACGCCCGCTTCGTCAAGGCCGAACCGATCGAGCTGAACGCCCGGATCACCCTCGGCACCATCATGGTCTCCGCCGGCGACACCGAGGGCGGCCTCGCCACGATCCACGCGGCACGCGAACGGACCGTCGCCCTCGGCCAGTTCCACGAGGCCGCCCGCGCCCATGTGAACCTCTCCTCCTCCATGGAGGCGCTCGGCCGCTCCCGCGAGGCCGTCGAGACCGCCGTCACCGGCATCGAGCTGGCCCGCTCCCGGGGCCTCGTCGACAGCGCGGGCTGGATCCGCGCCAACCTCGCCGAATCGCTCCTCGCGCTCGGCGAATGGGACCGCAGCAAGGAGGAGGCCGAGGAGCTGCTCCGCTCCGGGGCCGGCAGCATCAAGCCGGGCGGCACGGCCCTGCTCCAGCTCGCCCACCTCGCCGTCGACCGGGGCGAGCCCGCCAAGGCCGCCGCGCACCTCGCCGAGGCCCGCGCGCGCTACGGCACCCGCGACCCGATCCCGCAGTACACCCTGCCCATGGCCCAGGCCGAGATATCCATCGCCGCCGCCGAGGGACGCCTCACGGACGTACGGGAACGGCTCGCCGCCCTCGCGGAGACCGGCTTCCCGCCCGGCACCCACCGCTACGGCTGGCCGCTCGTCCTCACCGCGGTCACCGCCGAGGCCGACAGCCGCGGACTGCCCGCCGCCGACGAGGGACGCGCCGCCGCGCTCGAACGGGTCCGCCGCTGCGTCCGGGGCCTCGCCACCCCGGCCCCGGTCTGGGAGGCCTACTCCCGGCAGGTCTCCGAGGAGCTCGCCCGCGCCGAGGGACGCGAGACCGCCGCCCGCTGGGCCGAGGTCGTCGCCGCCTGGGAGCCGCTCGAACGCCCGCACCAGCTGGCCCGCGCCCGGCACCGCCTCGCCGACGCGCTGCTCGTCGAGGGAGGCCGCCGCGAGGAGGCCACGGCCCTGCTCCGCGAGGCCCACGCCACCGCCGTACGGCTCGGCGCCCGCCCGCTCCGCGAGGACGTGGAACTCCTCGCCGCCCGCGCCCGCCTCTCCCTCGCCCCGGAGCGGCAGGCCCCGGCACCGGCGGAGCCCGGGGAGGACGGCTTCGGGCTCACGCCCCGGGAGCAGGACGTGCTGCGCCTGGTCGCCGCCGGCCGCACCAACCGCCAGATCGCCGAGGAGCTGTTCATCTCGCCGAAGACGGCCAGCGTCCACGTCTCCAACATCCTCGCCAAGCTCGGCGTCGCGGGCCGGGGGGAGGCCGCCGCCCTGGCCCACCGGCTGCACCTGCTCGACACGCCCCTCTGAGGCCTCAGCGCACCTCAAGCCTGAGGATCCGGTCGTCCCCGGGGCCGGGCGTGCCCCGGGTGTCGGTCTCGCTGGTCACCAGCCAGAGCCGCCCGTCGCCCGCCGCGAGGACCGTGCGCAGGCGTCCGTACGCGCCCGTGAGGAACGCCTCGGGCCCTCCGGACCGCTTCGCCCCGGAGAGCGGGACGCGCCACAGCCGCTCGCCCCGGAGCGCGGCCATCCAGATCGCGCCCCGGGCGTACGCGATGCCGCTCGGGGAGGCCTCCGAGGTCGGCCACTGGGCCACCGGGTCCACGAGTCCGGGCTTCCCGGCCCGGCCCTCGGCCTGCGGCCAGCCGTAGTTGCGCCCCGGCTCGATCAGGTTCAGCTCGTCCCAGGTGTTCTGCCCGAACTCGGACGCCCACAGCCGGCCCGCCGGGTCCCAGGCGAGGCCCTGCACATTGCGGTGCCCGTACGAGTACACCACCGAGCCCGGGAAGGGGTTGCCCGGCGCCGGCCCGCCCTCCGGCGTCATCCGCAGGATCTTCCCGCCGAGGGAGGACCGGTCCTGGGCGAGTCCGGTCCGGCCCGTCTCGCCCGTCCCCGCGTACAGCATCCCGTCCGGCCCGAACGCGATCCGGCCGCCGTTGTGCACGGACCCCTTCGGGATGCCGGTGAGCACCGGCTCCGGCGGCCCCAGCCGGTCGCCCTCCCCGCCGCCGTACCGCATGCGCACGACGCGGTTGTCCGAGGCGGCCGTCAGGTACGCGTACACCCAGCCGTCCCGCACCGCGAGCCCGAGCAGCCCGCCCTCACCGCCCGGCACCACCCCCGGCACCTCGCCGAGCGGCCTCTTCGCGCCGGTCCGCCCGTCGATCCGCGTGATCGTCCGCTCGTCCCGCGAGGAGACGAGCAGGTCCCCGCCGGGCAGCTCCGCGAGGCCCCAGGGCGACTTCAGCCCCTCCGCGAGGGTGCCGGCGACCGAGACCCGGGCACTGGCGGAGGGAGGCGAGGAGACCGATGCCGGCGGCGCCGCACCGGGGCCTTCCCCGGTACTCCCCGAGGAGCACCCGGCCACCAGCACGAGCACGGCGGCGCCCCACAGGGCCTTCACCACAACAGGACGGCTCACGGTCCGGTGCCCCTTCGACGAGTCGGGCTACCCCTCCTTGATACCCCGCCCCGCCCCGCGCGGCGCTCAGTCCCAGGAGCCGCGCGGCGCCGGGAGCGTCGCGATCTCCGCCAGGTCCTCCGGGGTGAGGCGCAGCGCGGCGGCGCGGGCGTTCTCGACCGCCCACCGCTCCCGCTTCGCCCCCGGCACGGGCACGACGTGCCGTCCGAGGCCGAGCACCCACGCGAGCGCCACCTGAGCCGGGGTGACGTCCGCCCCGTGCCGGGCGGCCACGCGGCGCAGGCCCGCGACGATCGGCTGGTTCGCGGCCATCATCTCGGCGGTGAAGCGGGGGTGCCGGGCCCGCGGGTCGTCCGGCTCGAAGCCGCCGCCCGGGGTCAGCGTCCCGGTGAGGAAGCCGTTCCCCAGCGGCATGGCCGCGAGGAAGCCGACGCCCCGCGCCGCGCACCAGGGGAGGAGCCGTACCAGCGCCTCCCGGGACCACACCGACAGCTCCGCCTCCACGGCGGCCACCGGGAAGACCTGCTGGATCCGGTCCAGTTGGCGGATCGTTCCCTCGTACAGATCGGCCCCGCGCCGGGCCGGGCGCGCCCCCACGGCGCAGAGGCCGAGCGCCCGCACCTTGCCCGCCGACACCAGTTCGGCCATGGCGCCCCAGGTCTCCTCGACCGGCACCTCGGGGTCCGCCCGGTGGAGCTGGTAGAGGTCGATGACATCGGTCTGGAGCCGTCGCAGCGAGGCGTCGCAGGCCCGGCGCACGTACCCCGGGCGGCCGTTGGCGACCACGTGGCGCCGCTCGCCGCCGTCGCCGACGAGCAGTCCGCACTTCGTCGAGACGAAGGCCTCGGACCGCCGCTCCTTCAACACCCGCCCCACAAGCAGCTCGTTGGTGAACGGTCCGTACATGTCGGCGGTGTCGAGCAGGCTCACCCCGGCGTCGAGCGCCGCGTGCACGGTCCGCAGCGAGCGGTCCCCCCGCTGTTCCGAACGGCTGTACGCCCAGCTCATCGGCATGCACCCCAGGCCGATCGCACCCACGCCGAGCGCCGTCGCCCCGATAGTCCTGCGCTCCACCTGCCGGTACCCCTCCCTGTGCCGCCCCCCAAAGTAACCAATGGAACGCGGGATTCTTCGCATAGCCTCCCGGTCATGAGATTCGAAGACACGACCGCTGACGTGTGGCTTCCCGTTCCGGCGGAGGAGATCGAGGGACTTCCCGAGCCGGGCGCGTCGGGGCTGAACTACCGCTTCTGGGACGGCGGTCCCGAGTTCCCCGCCGATCCGGCGCGCTGCGCCTTCTACGTCGTCCCGTACATGAAGGGCTCGGAGATCGCCGTACGGCCGCTGGCCGCGATGACCTCCCTCCGCGTCGTGCAGACCCTGTCCGCCGGCATCGACCACGTCACCCCGGGCATCGGCTCGCTGGGGCCGGGCGTCGCCCTCTGCAACGCGAAGGGCGTCCACGAGGCCAGCACCGCCGAGCTGACGCTCGCCCTGATCCTCGCCTCGCTGCGCGGCATCCCGGGATTCGTGCGCGGCCAGGACGCCGAGGAGTGGCGGGCGGGCTTCTACCCGGCGCTCGCCGACAAGTCCGTCCTGATCGTCGGGTACGGGTCGATCGGCGCCGCCATCGAGGACCGGCTCGCGCCCTTCGAGTGCGCGCGGGTGGCGCGCGTCGCACGCTCCGCGCGCACCGCAGAGCGCGGCCCGGTGCACGCCCTGGCCGACCTGCCGGCGCTGCTCCCGGAGGCGGACGTGGTCGTGCTGTCCACTCCGCTCACGCCGGAGACCACGGGGCTGGCCGACGCCGGGTTCCTCGCGCGGATGAAGGAGGGGGCGCTCCTCGTGAACGTCGCCCGGGGCCCGGTCGTCGACACGTCCGCGCTGCTCAAGGAGGTGGAGAGCGGTCGTATCACGGCGGCGCTCGACGTCACCGACCCCGAACCGCTGCCGGCCGGGCACCCGCTGTGGCACGCTCCCGGTGTCCTGATCAGTCCCCATGTGGGAGGTTCCACTTCGGCCTTCATGCCGAGGGCGAAGCGGCTGATCGCGGGACAGCTGCGGAGGTTCGCGGAGGGCGGGGAACTGGCCAACGTCATCCTTACCACCGGCTGAACCATCGGCCGACCGGGCGACCCCGCTCGGCCGCTCGGGTGACGCGCGCTCCCGACACGCGCCGTGCACAAGCCCCCTGGCAGTCACGGAGAGTACTGCACCCCTGTCCCTGAGTGACGGTCCTGGTGTATCGTCCCGTGGCGGGGGACTGCGTCGAGAACGGGCTGACGCTGGGGAGCGAAGTGACGGGTCATCAGATTCCGAGGGGGGCGACGGGTGGAGCACGGCCGAAGGACCGACGATCCGACGCGGCGGCGACGCCGCCGGCAAGCCTTCCGCGCCTCGCCGCCGGCCTCGGGCACTCGGTGCCGGACCAGGCGGCACCGCACCGGCCACCCCGCCCCGCCGCCCCACCGGACACCACGACCGCAGCCGACGGCACCGAGCCGCCCCGCCGGGCCGCCGCCGACCGCGCGGACCCGCCGGGCAGGGGGCCCGGCGCCGAGCCGCCCCGCCGGTCTGCCGTCGGGCGTGAGGGCGCGGCGGACCGCGAGCCCGGTGCCGAGTCGTCCCGCCGGGCCGCCGCCGGGCGCGCCGAGCTGCCGGAGCTGCCGGACCGGGAGCCCTGTGAGGCCTGTGGTGACGGGCGGAGGGCGCTCGTGCGTGCCGTGCCGGACCCCGGGGGCCCGCACGACTGCGACGGGCACGCCCCCGGGCGGGGTGACGAGCCGGCGGCGCGGTCGCACGACGCGGCCGGGTGCGGCGGACCGGCACCGGAGGGCCCGGTGAGCGCGCCCGGGGCGGTCATCGCGCGCAGCCCCGTCGGCGGCGGCTCCGGCCACCCGGACCCCGACCGCCCCCGCCTCGGCGGGGCCGTCGCCCAGATCGCCCTCGGGCTCGTCTGCGCGGGGTACACCACCGGCGCCTCGCTCGGCTGGGGCTCCCCCCGACTGGCCCTCTTCATGGGCGACTTCGGGCTCAGCGCCGCCGCCTTCACCGCCGCGGTCTCCTGCTTCCTCTACGGCCGCGGCCACCGCGGCAGCGCCCGCCCCGCCTGGCTGCTCTTCGCCTTCTCCTCCTTCATGGCGGCCGCGGGCAACGCCGTGTGGGGCTGGTACGAGGTCGTGCTCCGCACCGAGGTGCCCGACTCCTCCGCCGCCGACCTCTGCTTCTTACTCTTCGCCCCACCCGCCATCGTGGGCCTCCTCGTCCTCGCCAAGAAGCCCGTGACCCGGGCCGGCTGGGTCTGCCTCGGGCTCGACGCCTGGCTCATCGGCGGCTCCCTGCTCACGCTCTCCTGGAGCCTCGCCCTCGCCCGCACCGCGCACGTCGAGGGCGAGTCCGTGGCCCAGGCCGCGCTGTCGCTCGCGTACCCGCTGCTCGACATCGTGCTCGTCAGCATGGTCCTCGTCCTGCACTTCCGGCGCTCGCAGGCCAACCGCTCCGCGACGAACACCGCGATCGCCGCGCTCGCCCTGACCGTGCTGTGCGACGCCCTCTTCACCTCGCCGCTGCTCCGCGCGAGCTACGCCTCCGGGCAGCTCCTCGACGCCGGCTGGTTCGCCGGCTCGCTGCTCCTCGCGTACGCGCCCTGGGGCGTGCGCCGCCCGCCGGACACCGCGCGCGCCCCCTCGCTCCACAGCCGTCCCGTCGCCGGCTCGCTCGCCGCCCTCACCCCGTACCTCGCCGCGGCCGTCTGCACCCTCGGCATCCTGTACAACGTCGTCGAGGGCCGCCGGGTCGACCGCGTCGTCGTCCTCACCGGCTGCACGGTCGTGCTCGCCCTCGTCGTGCGCCAGGGCATCATGCTCCTGGACAACATCGCCCTCACCCACGAACTGGCGCAGAAGGAGAACCACTTCAGGTCGCTCGTGCAGGGCTCCAGCGACGTCATCATGATCGCCGCGCCCAGCGGGACCCTGCGCTACGTCAGCCCGGCCGCCACCGGGGTCTACGGACGCGACGCCGAGGAGCTCGTCGGCTCCGAGCTCGCCTCCCTCATCCACCCCGAGGACCTCGGTGCCGTCGTCCACGAGGTGCGCCGCTTCCTGGCCGTCTCGCCCGCCGAGGAGCCCACCACCCGGATCGAATGCCGCTTCCGCTCGGGCCGCGGCGACTGGCTCAACGTCGAGTCGACCGTCAACCGCCACCAGGGCGGCCTGATCTTCAACAGCCGGGACGTCACCGAACGCGTCCGCCTCCAGGCCCAGTTGCAGCACAACGCCGAGCACGACCCGCTCACCGACCTGCCCAACCGCGCCCTCTTCACCCGGCGGGTCCGGCAGGCGCTCGGCGGCCGCCGCTCCTCCGACCCCGGCACCGCCGTGCTCTTCATCGACCTCGACGGCTTCAAGGGGGTCAACGACCGCCTCGGCCACCAGGCGGGCGACGACCTCCTCGTCCAGGCCGCCCGCCGCCTCCACGACTCCGTACGGGCCGGGGACACCGCCGCCCGGCTCGGCGGCGACGAGTTCGCCGCCCTCATCCTCGGCGACGGCGGCCGCGACCGGACGGCCCGCCGCAACCAGGTCCAGGAGATCGCCGACCGGCTCCGGCTCACGCTCTCCCAGCCCTACCGCGTCGACGGCGGCAACGAGGTGCGGGTCGCCGCCTCCATCGGCGTCGCCTTCGCCGAGCCCGGCATCGAGGCCGGCGACCTCCTGCGCAACGCCGACCTGGCCATGTACCGGGCCAAGGCCGCCGGCAAGGACCGCGTCGAGCTCTACGCCCCGCAGATGCAGGCCGAGGTGGTGCGGCGCACCGAACTGGCCGCCCGGCTGCGCACCGCCCTCCACGACGGCGAGTTCGCCCTGCTCCACCAGCCCGTCGTCGACCTCGCCACCGGCCGGATCTCCGCCGTCAGCGCCCAGGCCCGCTGGCGCTCCAGCCAGGGCATCCTCTTCACCCCCGCCGAGTACCTCCGGGTCACCGACGACGGCGAGCGCACCGCCGAGCTCGGCCGCTGGCTCCTCGAAGAGGCCGTCGAGCAGGCCGCCGAGCGGGCCGGGATCGGCCACCGCACGCCCGTCTCCATCCGGCTCTCCGCCGGCCGCCTCCTGGACCGCTCGCTGCCCCTCGGCTCGGTCGAGTCGCTGCTCACCCGGTACGGGCTGCCCTCCGGCTCGCTGATCGTCGAGCTCGCCGACAGCGACCCCCGGACCTCGCTCGACGAGCTGGAGCAGCGCCTGGTCGCCCTGCGCCGCCTCGGGGTGCGGATCGTGCTCGACGGATTCGGCAGCGGACACATGGCGATCAACGCCCTGCGCAGGCTCCCGGTCGACATACTGAAGCTGGACCGGGGACTCGTCGAGGGCGTGGTCGAATCGGCCCGCCTCCGCAAGATCACCAGTGGGGTGCTCCGCATCGCCGGCGAGCTCGGCCTGCAGACGCTCGCCGAGGGCGTCGACGTGCCGGAGCAGGTCGTCGCCCTGCGCGCGATGGGCTGCACCCACGCCCAGGGCATGGCCTTCTCGGGCCCGCTCGACGAATACCGGCTGCGCAGGGCCCTCGTACGGGACGAGTACCCACTGCCCGGAGCGGTCCCCGTGCGTGTCGGAAACCGTCCCCCGATCGGCTCACATTCTGAGACGTCCGTCCCACCCACTTGACAGTGGTGAGGGCGGAGAGGGAGGGTCAGTGCCATGCGCACCCGAATTCTCGTACTTGGAAAGCGCGTCGGCTGAAGCAGGGTCCCTTAGGTCCCGCTGAGAACGCACCCGACGCGCTCCCCTCGCTTGCCTCACGGCACGAGGGGTTTTTTGTTGCACCGGCTCACCCCAAAAACGACGCAAACCCCTGCAAAACACCTCGCAAAAACCCTCTGCTTCGAGAAGAGATGCTGATGACCGAGCAGGCCACCGGGCACCATCCGCAGCCGCGGCCCCGTAGCGGCGCGCAGCCCACCACCGTCGAGCACGTCACGGGTGCGCAGTCCCTCATCCGTTCTCTCGAGGAAGTGGGCGCCGACACCGTCTTCGGCATCCCCGGCGGCGCGATCCTCCCCGCCTACGACCCGATGATGGACTCGAAGCGGGTGCGCCACATCCTCGTCCGCCACGAGCAGGGGGCGGGCCACGCCGCCACCGGTTACGCCCAGGCCACCGGCAAGGTCGGCGTCTGCATGGCGACCTCGGGCCCCGGTGCGACCAACCTCGTCACGCCGATCGCCGACGCGCACATGGACTCGGTCCCGCTCGTCGCGATCACCGGGCAGGTCGCCTCGAAGGCGATCGGCACGGACGCCTTCCAGGAGGCGGACATCTGCGGCATCACGATGCCGATCACCAAGCACAACTTCCTCGTCACCAAGGCCGAGGACATCCCGCGGACGATCGCCGAGGCCTTCCACATCGCCTCCACCGGCCGCCCGGGCCCGGTCCTGGTCGACATCGCCAAGGACGCGCTCCAGGCGAAGACCACCTTCAGCTGGCCGCCGCAGACCGACCTGCCCGGCTACCGCCCGGTCACCAAGCCGCACGCCAAGCAGATCCGCGAGGCCGCCAAGCTGATCACCGCCGCCAAGCGGCCCGTCCTGTACGTCGGCGGCGGCGTCATCAAGGCCGGCGCCACCGCCGAGCTGAAGATCCTCGCCGAGCTCACCGGCGCCCCGGTCACCACCACCCTGATGGCGCTCGGCGCGTTCCCCGACAGCCACCCGCTGCACGTCGGCATGCCCGGCATGCACGGCGCCGTCACGGCCGTCACCGCGCTGCAGAAGGCCGACCTGATCGTCGCCCTCGGCGCCCGCTTCGACGACCGCGTCACCGGCAAGCTCGACAGCTTCGCCCCGTACGCCAAGATCGTCCACGCGGACATCGACCCGGCCGAGATCGGCAAGAACCGCGCCGCCGACGTCCCGATCGTCGGTGACGCCCGCGAGGTCATCGCCGACCTGGTCCAGGCCGTCCAGGCCGAGCACAGCGAGGGCAACAAGGGCGACTACACCGCCTGGTGGAGCGACCTGAGCCGCTGGCGCGAGACCTACCCGCTCGGCTACGACCTGCCGGAGGACGGCAGCCTCTCGCCGCAGCAGGTCATCCAGCGCGTCGGCCAGCTCGCCCCCGAGGGCACGATCTTCGCGGCGGGCGTCGGCCAGCACCAGATGTGGGCCGCCCACTTCATCGACTACGAGCAGCCCGCCACCTGGCTGAACTCCGGCGGCGCCGGCACGATGGGCTACGCGGTCCCCGCCGCGATGGGCGCCAAGGCCGGCATGCCTGACCGCACGGTCTGGGCGATCGACGGCGACGGCTGCTTCCAGATGACCAACCAGGAGCTCACGACCTGCGCCCTGAACAACATCCCGATCAAGGTCGCCATCATCAACAACGGCGCCCTGGGCATGGTCCGTCAGTGGCAGACGCTCTTCTACAACCAGCGCTACTCGAACACCGTCCTGCACTCCGGCCCGGACGACATCCAGGCGAACAAGGGCACCCGCGTCCCCGACTTCGTCAAGCTCTCCGAGGCCATGGGCTGCGTCGCCCTGCGCTGTGAGGACCCGGCCGACCTGGACAAGGTCATCGCCGAGGCCAACGCCATCAACGACCGCCCGGTCGTGATCGACTTCATCGTCCACGAGGACGCCCAGGTCTGGCCGATGGTCGCCGCCGGCACCTCGAACGACGAGGTCATGGCCGCGCGGGGCGTCCGCCCCGACTTCGGCGACGGCGAAGACGACTGAGGCGAAGAGCGAAAAGGAAGAGACCCAGACATGTCCACCAAGCACACGCTCTCCGTTCTCGTCGAGAACACGCCCGGCATCCTCGCCCGGATCGCCGCCCTGTTCTCCCGCCGCGGCTTCAACATCGACTCCCTCGCGGTCGGTGTCACCGAACACCCCGACATCTCCCGCATCACCATCGTGGTCGGTGTCGAGGACCTGCCCCTGGAGCAGGTCACCAAGCAGCTCAACAAGCTGGTCAACGTCCTGAAGATCGTCGAACTCGAGCCCAGCGCTGCGATCCAGCGCGAGCTCGTCCTGGTGAAGGTCCGCGCCGACAACGAGACCCGCTCCCAGATCGTCGAGATCGTGCAGCTGTTCCGCGCCAAGACCGTGGACGTCTCGCCCGAGGCGGTCACCATCGAGGCCACCGGTTCGAGTGACAAGCTCGACGCGATGCTCAAGATGCTGGAGCAGTTCGGCATCAAGGAGCTCGTGCAGTCCGGCACGATCGCCATAGGGCGTGGCGCCCGGTCCATCACGGACCGGTCCCTGCGGGCCCTCGACCGCAGCGCCTGAGAGTCTTCGACGGTCGACCGCGGGTCCGTCCCGCGGTCCGACTGACGAGACCCGAGAACTTTCCTCCCGCTCCCCGCCGTACGGTGGGACGCAACACCAGCACTTCAAGGAGATACCCAGTGGCCGAGCTGTTCTACGACGACGACGCCGACCTGTCCATCATCCAGGGCCGCAAGGTCGCGGTGATCGGCTACGGCAGCCAGGGCCACGCCCACGCGCTGTCGCTCCGTGACTCCGGTGTCGACGTCCGCGTCGGTCTCCAGGAGGGCTCGAAGTCCAAGGCCAAGGCCGAGGAGCAGGGCCTGCGCGTCGTCCCCGTCGCCCAGGCGGCGGAAGAGGCCGACCTCATCATGATCCTGACGCCGGACCCGATCCAGGCCCAGGTCTACGAGGAGTCCATCAAGGACCACCTGAAGGAGGGCGACGCGCTCTTCTTCGGCCACGGCTTCAACGTCCGCTACGGCTTCATCAAGGTGCCCGAGGGCGTCGACGTCGCCCTGGTCGCCCCGAAGGGCCCGGGTCACCTGGTCCGCCGTCAGTACGAGGAGGGCCGCGGCGTTCCGTGCATCGCGGCCGTCGAGCAGGACGCCACGGGCAACGCCTTCGCGCTGGCCCTGTCGTACGCCAAGGGCATCGGCGGCACCCGCGCCGGCGTCATCAAGACGACCTTCACCGAGGAGACCGAGACCGACCTGTTCGGTGAGCAGGCCGTCCTCTGCGGTGGCACCGCGGCCCTGGTCAAGGCGGGCTTCGAGACCCTGACCGAGGCCGGCTACCAGCCGGAGATCGCCTACTTCGAGTGCCTGCACGAGCTGAAGCTCATCGTCGACCTCATGTACGAGGGCGGCCTGGAGAAGATGCGCTGGTCGGTCTCCGAGACCGCCGAGTGGGGCGACTACGTCACCGGCCCGCGGATCATCACCGACGCCACCAAGGCCGAGATGAAGAAGGTCCTCGCGGAGATCCAGGACGGCACCTTCGCCAAGGAGTGGATGGCCGAGTACCACGGCGGCCTGAAGAAGTACAACGAGTACAAGACCCAGGACGAGAAGCACCTCCTGGAGACCACCGGCAAGGAGCTGCGCAAGCTCATGAGCTGGGTGAACGACGAGGAGGCGTAAGCCTTCGGGCGAGGGGCCGGACACACTGTCCGGCCCCTCGCCACATCGTTGGACACCCCGTCCAACCACGGACGGGTGATCCTTCCAACGAGGCGCATGAACTGCGCCGATGCACCACTACACTTCTCAACAACATCGCGTCTGGCCCACAGCGTCGTGCGCTTTCACGCGGCAAGCCCCCTCCACCGCCTGCGGCCGTCGGGACGGCCGTCCGCACTGCCTCTGTGAGGACTCACGTGAGCTCGAAACCTGTCGTACTCATCGCTGAAGAGCTGTCGCCCGCCACCGTCGACGCCCTGGGCCCGGACTTCGAGATCCGGCACTGCAACGGTGCCGACCGCGCCGAGCTGATCCCCGCCATCGCCGATGTGGACGCGATCCTGGTCCGCTCCGCGACCAAGGTCGACGCCGAGGCCCTCGCCGCCGCGAACAAGCTCCGGGTCGTCGCCCGGGCCGGCGTCGGCCTGGACAACGTCGACGTCTCCGCCGCCACCAAGGCCGGCGTCATGGTCGTGAACGCCCCGACCTCGAACATCGTCACCGCCGCCGAGCTCGCGTGCGGTCTGCTCGTCGCCACCGCGCGCAACATCCCGCAGGCCAACACCGCCCTGAAGAACGGCGAGTGGAAGCGCAGCAAGTACACCGGCGTCGAGCTGAGCGAGAAGACCCTCGGCGTCGTCGGCCTCGGCCGCATCGGCGTCCTGGTCGCCCAGCGCATGTCCGCCTTCGGCATGAAGATCGTCGCGTACGACCCCTACGTGCAGCCGGCCCGCGCCGCCCAGATGGGCGTGAAGCTGCTGTCCCTGGACGAGCTGCTCGAGGTCGCCGACTTCATCACCGTCCACCTGCCGAAGACCCCGGAGACCATCGGTCTCATCGGCGACGAGGCGCTGCACAAGGTCAAGCCCTCCGTCCGCATCGTCAACGCCGCGCGCGGCGGGATCGTGGACGAGGCCGCGCTGTACTCGGCGCTCAAGGAGGGCCGGGTCGCCGGCGCGGGCCTCGACGTGTACGCGAAGGAGCCCTGCACGGACTCCCCGCTCTTCGAGCTCGACCAGGTCGTCTGCACCCCGCACCTCGGTGCCTCCACGGACGAGGCCCAGGAGAAGGCCGGCATCGCCGTCGCCAAGTCGGTGCGCCTGGCGCTCGCGGGCGAGCTGGTCCCGGACGCGGTCAACGTCCAGGGCGGTGTCATCGCCGAGGACGTGAAGCCGGGTCTGCCGCTCGCCGAGAAGCTCGGCCGGATCTTCACCGCCCTCGCGGGCGAGGTCGCGGCCCGCCTCGACGTCGAGGTCTACGGCGAGATCACCCAGCACGACGTGAAGGTGCTCGAACTCTCCGCGCTCAAGGGCGTGTTCGAGGACGTGGTCGACGAGACCGTGTCGTACGTCAACGCCCCGCTGTTCGCGCAGGAGCGCGGTGTCGAGGTGCGCCTGACGACGAGCTCCGAGTCGCCCGACCACCGCAACGTGGTCACCGTGCGCGGCACGCTCTCCGACGGCCAGGAGGTCTCGGTCTCCGGCACGCTCGCGGGCCCGAAGCACCTGCAGAAGATCGTCGCGGTCGGCGACTACGACGTGGACGTGGCGCTCGCCGACCACATGGTCGTGCTGCGCTACGAGGACCGTCCGGGTGTCGTCGGCACCGTCGGCCGGATCCTCGGCGAGGCCGGTCTGAACATCGCGGGCATGCAGGTGGCGCGCGCGGAGGAGGGCGGCGAGGCGCTCGTCGTCCTCACCGTGGACGACACCGTCCCGGCCGGTGTGCTCACGGAGATCGCGGAGGAGATCGGCGCGACCTCGGCCCGCTCGGTCAACCTGATCTGACGCTTCTGACGCACCCCGTACCCGGTCGATAGACGCTCGTCTTATACGCTCGTCTATCGGTCGGGTACAGTGCTGTCATGGGACACAAGGAAGACCTTCTCGAAGGCGCCAAGCGCTGCCTCCTGGAGAAGGGGTACGGGCGCACCACCGCGCGCGACATCGTCGCCGCCTCGGGCACCAACCTCGCCTCCATCGGCTACCACTACGGCTCCAAGGACGCCCTGCTCCAGCAGGCCTTCCTGGCACTGACCGAGGAGTGGGGCGACCGGGCGGGCGCGGCCGGGGCCGAGGGCGAGAAGCCGCTGCCGGCCGACCCGTACGAGCGTTTCCACGCCGTCTGGGAGCAGGTCATCGCCGCGGCTGGGCCGAGCCGGCCGGTCTGGAAGCTCCAGACCGAGGTCGTCACCCGCATCGACGACGACGAGAAGCTCCGCGAGGCCATCAAGGAACCCCAGCGCGAGGGCCGCCTCGGCATGGCGCAGGGCTTCCTCGGCATCGACCCGGAGGCCGACCCGGAGAAGGCCCGGGTCGCCGGACTGCTCTGCCAGGCCCTCGCGACCGGCGTCATGATCCAGTGGATGGTCGACCCGGAGACCGCGCCGAGCGCCGACGACCTCACCGCCGGACTGCGGGTCCTGATGGAGGGCCGGTAGGGGGGACCCTCAGAGCCGGGCCGACTTCAGGGACATGTGGAGCAGGAGGCGGTCCTCGCCGTCGTCCAGGTCGAGGCCGGTGAGCTGCTCGACCCGGGACAGCCGGTAGTAGAGGGTCTGGCGGTGGATGCCCAGGGCCGCCGCCGTGCGGCCCGCCTGGCCCGCGTGGTCGAGGAACGCCTCGGCGGTGCGGGCCAGTTCCGTGTGGGCGGGGGCGAGGAGAGGGGCGACGACGGGGTCGATCTCGGGGTGGTAGAGCGCCGCGAGCAGCCGGTACGGGCCGATCCCGGTCCACTCCGCGACCGGGCCGAGCGTCGGCTGCGCCGTGGCGGCGCGGGCCGCCGTGTTGGCCTCGCGCCAGGCCGCCGGGAGCTCCGCGAGGCCCCGGCGGGGGTTCGCGATGCCGGCCGGGGCGGCCGCGCGCAGCCGGTCGGCGGCCGTGTGGGCGGGGGAGAGGTCCTCGGCCGTGCGCAGCCGCACGAGGACGGCGAGGGACTCGGCCTCGGGGAGCACGGCGACCGCCGCCGCGCCGGGGACCGCCCGGATCGACGGGGCCTCGCCCCGCCAGGGCGTCACGCAGACGACGGTGTGCAGGCCGTCCGCGCTGGGGCCGAGCGCCACCCGGAGCGCCGCGACGGCCATGTCGCTCTGCCAGCCGCGCCCGGCGGTCAGGACCGCGGCGAACTCGCGCGAGAGGTCGGCGTCCGCGCGCTCCTCGTCGGCGAGGAGGCCGCCGATCCGGGTGGCGACCTCCATCGCGGCCGTGAGCTGGGCGGGCGTGGGGCCGGGCTCGGCGTCGAGCAGCCAGACGTACCCGAGGACGACGCCCCGATGGCGTACGGGGAGGCAGATGCGGTCCCGGAAGACACCGGCGTCCGGGGCGGCCGGGATGCGGACCGGGCCCGTCGCCCGGGTGATGCCGAAGCCCTCGAACCAGGCGCGGACCGCCGGGGTCGACTTCCGGGTCAGGATCGACCGCGTCCGGACGGGGTCCATGGCGGTGTCGTCGTCGCTGTCGTGGGCGCCGAAGGCGATCAGCCCGAAATCACGGTTCTCCAGCGTCGCCGGTGCGCCGAGCAGCGCGGAGATCTCGTCCACCAGTTCTTGGTAATCGCCCTTCACGGAGCCATTCTCGCACCCTCCTCAGACATATGTATGAGATGCCCGGCACGGATGCGTGACAGCTGTAGATGGCGGACGATCGGAGCGATCCGTAGGTTTCACGGTGGTTCTTCGTGCTGTTACCTGTTTCTTACGGAAGATCGGGTACGGCACCTTTCGTCACCCTGTCCTTCTGGAGGTACCCCGTGCTGGGTCCCGTGATCCTCGCCGCGTCGCGCAGCGACAAGATGCGCCGTCTCGTTTCGGCCGCCCCCGGGACCAAGCAGGTCGTCGCCCGCTTCATCGCCGGCGAGACGGTCGACGACGTCGTCCCGATCGTCTCCGAGCTCAGCGGCCGCGGCCTGGAGGTCACCCTCGACGTCGTCGGTGAGGACATCACCACCGTCGAGCAGTCGTACGCCGCCCGGGACGCCTACCTGGAGCTCATCGGCCGGCTCAAGGAGCTGGGCCTCGGCGAGCGCGCCGAGATGTCCGTGAAGCTGTCGATGTTCGGCCAGTCCCTGGAGAACGGCCACGAGCTGGCCCTCGCGAACGTCCGCCCGGTCGTCGAGGCCGCCGCC
The DNA here is from genome assembly GCF_044333355.1 of Streptomyces sp. NPDC021012. Taxonomy (NCBI): domain Bacteria; kingdom Bacillati; phylum Actinomycetota; class Actinomycetes; order Kitasatosporales; family Streptomycetaceae; genus Streptomyces; species Streptomyces sp. NPDC021012. The sequence continues at coordinate 58,093 of NZ_JBIRQU010000001.1, read as the reverse complement.
GAGATCGGCACCACCGTCACCCTGGACGCCGAGGACCACACCACCCTCGACTCGATGTTCGCCATCCACGAGGAGCTGCGGAAGGACTTCCCGCAGACCGGCTGCGTCATCCAGGCCTACCTCTTCCGCACGGAGGAGGACGCCCGCCGCCTCGCCGCGAACGGCTCCCGCGTCCGGATCGTGAAGGGCGCCTACAAGGAGCCCGCCGAGGTCGCCATCCAGGACAAGCCCGAGATCGACAAGGCCTACGTCCGGATCATGAAGATCCTGATGGAGGGCGAGGGCTACCCGATGATCGGCTCGCACGACCCGCGCCTGATCTCCATCGGCCAGGAGCTGGCCCGCCGCGCCGGGCGCAAGCTGGACGAGTACGAGTTCCAGATGCTGTACGGCATCCGCAGCGAGGAGCAGAACCGTCTCGCCGCCGAGGGCCACCGCATGCGCGTCTACACCGCGTACGGCACCGACTGGTACGGCTACTTCATGCGCCGCCTCGCGGAGAAGCCGGCCAACCTCCTCTTCTTCGTCCGCTCCATCCTCACCAAGGGCTGAGCCCACCTCTCACAAGGAGTTACGCGACTCATGGACGCTGTCACCCAGGTCCCCGCTCCGGTCAACGAGCCGGTGCACAGCTACGCCCCCGGTTCCCCGGAGCGCGCCCGCCTCGAGGTCAAGCTCAAGGAACTGGCCGAGAACCCGCGCGAGCTGCCGATGACCATCGGCGGCGTGAAGCGCCTCGGCGGCGGCGAGGAGTTCAAGGTCGTCCAGCCGCACAACCACAAGGCCGTCATCGGCACCTTCCGCGGCGCCACCCAGCAGGACGCCCAGGACGCCATCGACGCCGCCCTGGCCGCCGCCCCGGCCTGGCGCGCGATGTCCTTCGACGACCGCGCCGCGATCATCCTGCGCGCCGCCGAGCTGCTCGCCGGCCCGTGGCGCGAGACGCTGGCCGCGTCCACCATGCTCGGCCAGTCGAAGACCGCCCAGCAGGCCGAGATCGACACCCCGTGCGAGCTCGTCGACTTCTGGCGCTTCAACGTGGCGTACGCCCGCCAGATCCTCGCCGAGCAGCCCCCGGCGAACTCCCCGGGCGTCTGGAACCGCCTGGACCACCGCCCCCTCGAGGGCTTCGTCTACGCGATCACGCCGTTCAACTTCACGGCCATCGCGGGCAACCTGCCCACCGCGCCCGCCCTCATGGGCAACGTGGTGGTCTGGAAGCCGTCCCCGACGCAGACCCACTCCGCCGTGCTCCTCATGGAGCTCCTGGAGGAGGCCGGCCTGCCGAAGGGCGTTATCAACCTGGTGACCGGCGACGGCATCGCCGTCTCCGAGGTGGCCCTGAACCACCGCGACCTGGCCGGCATCCACTTCACCGGCTCGACCAAGACCTTCCAGCACCTGTGGAAGACGGTCGGCAACAACATCGAGAAGTACCGCTCGTACCCGCGGATCGTCGGCGAGACCGGCGGCAAGGACTTCGTCGTCGCCCACCCCAGCGCCGACCGCGCCGTCCTGAAGACCGCGCTGAACCGCGGCTCCTTCGAGTTCCAGGGCCAGAAGTGCTCCGCGTCCTCGCGTGCGTACATCCCGGCGTCGATCTGGAACGACGGCTTCAAGGAGGAGTTCGCGGCCGAGATCGACGGCATCAAGATGGGTGACGTCACCGACCTGTCGAACTACATCGGCGCCGTCATCGACGAGCGCTCGTTCGCCAAGAACAAGGCGGCGATCGACCGTGCCGCGGCCGACCCGAGCTGCACGATCATCGCCGGCGGCACCTACGACGACTCGGTGGGCTACTTCGTCCGCCCGACCGTCATCGTCTGCGACGACCCGGAGAACGAGGTCTTCAAGGCCGAGTACTTCGGCCCGATCCTCGCGATCCACGTCTACGAGGACGACAAGTACGACGAGATGCTGACCCAGATGGAGTCGGTCTCGGACTACGCCCTCACCGGCTCGGTCATCTCCGGCGACCGCGCGGCCGCCGCGTACACGATGGAGAAGCTCCGCTTCGCCGCGGGCAACTTCTACATCAACGACAAGTCGACCGGTGCCGTCGTCGGCCAGCAGCCCTTCGGCGGCGGCCGCGCCTCGGGTACGAACGACAAGGCCGGCGCCCCGCAGAACCTGATGCGCTGGACGCTGACCCGCGCCATCAAGGAGACGCTGGTCCCGCCGACCGAGTACGGCTACCCGCACATGGGCTGACGCCCCCCGGCCTCGTGGAGGCCCCCTGACACCGCCCCCCTCCTCTTCCCCCAATCGAGGACGGGGGCGGTTCTCATGCGGCGGGCTTACGCTGCTGGGAGGGGGCTCGGTGAGGAGGCAGGACATGCCCGGTTCGACGACACTCGGCCCCGGGCACGGGGTCGACGCGATCGAGCACCTCGACGCGCTGCGGATGCTGTCCCTGATGAAGGAGCTGAACCGGCTGCTGACCGCGCCGGGATCCGACCGGATCACGGACGCCCAGGCCGCGGCCCTGGGCGGAGGCGAGGCCCGCTCCCGGGAGGAGCTCACCGCCTGGGTGGAGCGGGTCACCCGCGACCTGGAGAGGGCTACGGCCTGAGGAGGACGTGCCGCCCGAGGAAGTCGTCGATCAGGGCGGCGATCGCCGGCGCGTGGGTCTCCAGGGCGAAGTGGCCCGTGGGCAGGAGGTGGATCTCGGCGTCCGGGAGGTCGCGGCGGAAGGCCTCGGCGCCCGCCGGGACGAAGACCTGGTCGCCCTCGCCCCAGACGGCGAGGAGCGGGACCCGGGAGGTGCGGAAGTACTCCTGGAAGGCCGGGTAGAGGGCGAAGTTGGAGCCGTAGTCGGCGATCAGGTCCAGCTGGATGCCGTCCTGGCCCGCGCGGGCCATCAGTGCGGCGTCGTGGTGCCAGGCGTCCGGGCTGAGGAGGTCGCGGTACTCGGCGGGGACGCCCGTCTCGTACTGCCACCGGATGCCCTCCGGGGAGCGGATGGCGCGGACGGGCTCCTCGGTCTCGGGGGTGCGCTCCTCGATGAGGGCGAGGACGGGCGCCCAGGCCTCGGCGCCGAGGCCCTCCTCGTAGGCGTTGCCGTTCTGGGTGATGATCGCGGTGATCCGCTCGGGGTGGGCGAGGGCGAGGCGCAGGCCGATGGGGGCGCCGTAGTCCTGGATGTAGAGCGCGAACCGGTCGAGGCCGAGGGCCTCGGTGAACTCGGCGGTGAGCGCGGCCAGTCCGGCGAAGGTGTACGGGAAGTCGGCGGGCGCGGCGCTGCGGCCGAAGCCCAGGTGGTCGGGGGCGATCAGCCGGTGGGAGTCGGCGAGCAGGGGGATCAGGTCGCGGAACATGTGCGAGCTGGTGGGGAAGCCGTGCAGCAGGAGCAGGACGGGGGCGTCGGCGGGGCCGGCCTCGCGGTAGGCGATCTCGTGGCCCCGGACGGTGACGGTGCGGTGGTGGGTCGGCAGCACGGACATCGTTCTAACCCCTCAAGTCTTCGTCACTGGTTATGGCAGGACTCAATCAGGCCGGGATTAACCTGTCAATGGGGTGATGGGGGTTAGGGTGGGTCCATGGATGTCAGGATCGCGCCCACCCATGAACTCGGAGCCGCCCGGCTCCGCTCCGTACGCGAACTGCTCGACGCCGCCTTCGACGGCGACTTCTCCGAGGACGACTGGGACCACACCCTCGGCGGCGTCCACGCCTGGATCGAGGACGGGCGGGGCATCGCCGCCCACGGCGCCGTCGTGCAGCGGCGCGCGCTCCACCGGGGCCGCTCGCACCGCGTCGGATACGTCGAGGGGGTCGCCGTACGGGACGACCTCAGGCGGCGGGGGCTCGGCGGGGCGGTCATGGCCGGGCTCGAGCGGGTGATCGACGGCGCGTACCCCTTCGGGGCGCTGGGCGCCTCGGACGAGGGGGCCGCGCTCTACCGGGCGCGCGGCTGGCGGGTCTGGGAGGGGCGCCTCGAAGCACTCGGTCCCGAGGGGACCGTCCGTCTCGCCGAGGAGGAGGGCCACGTCTTCCTGCGCCCCGCGGCCGGCCGGGTCCTGCCGGACCCCGCCGCCCCGCTGGTCTTCGACTGGCGGGACGGCGACGTGATGTGAGGGGCCGTCAGCCGTGGTCGGCCTTCTGCCGGGCGCGGCCCGTGGCCGTCTCCAGCCGGGAGGTCCAGGCGGCCGAGACCATGGACGCGAGGGCGACCGTGATCGCCAGGCCGCCCGTGCCGAGCACCCCGACGAAGAACGCCGCCAGCGCACCGCCGACCAGGGCGCCCCAGACCGCGAGCACCGCCTTGCCCCGACGGCTCAGGAACAGCCACCGCTGCGGGGTGGCCGGCGGCGCCCCCACCGTGCCCGCCGGTCCCGCGGTCGCCGCGCGCGGCCGCTTGAAGTAGCCGTACACCAGCCACTCCCCGCACAGCTCCCAGCCCTCCGGCGTGAGCTCGTCGAACACGCGGCCGCGCCGGCGCCCGGCGATGACCTCGCGGCGGTACTCCCAGCGCAGCGCCGAGCCGGGCGTCCGGCGGCAGACGAACCGGCCGATCGCGTCGAGCGACTCCACCTCCCAGCCCTGGTCGCCGTGGACGGCCAGCATCCGGCGGTCGTTGAAGAAGTCGGCGGTCCACGTCCAGGACTCGGCCCGCTCGTCCGGCTCGCCGGGCTCGGGCGCGAGACCGCCGAGCTGCGCGGCGAACGCGGCGGCGGGGCCGAACTCCTCCTCCGGGGCCGTCCCCGTCTCCGCGAGGTGGGCCCGCAGGTCCTCGACGGTCGCGGCGATCTGCTCCTCGGGCACCCGGGCGGCGCGCAGCGAGGCGGCGAACTCGGCGAAGTAGGCGTCGGTGGTCATGGTGTCGTTCCCCCTGGGCTGAGCGTGGTCTGTACGGCGCGGTGGAAGGCGAGCCACGCCCCGGTCTCGGCGGCGAGCCGCTCGCGGCCGAGGTCCGTGAGCCGGTAGTAGCGCCGTCCCGGGCCGCGCTCGGCGGCGCGGAACTCGGCCTCCACCAGACCGGCCTCCTCCAGGCGGTTCAGGACGGGGTAGAGCGTCCCGCCCTTGATCTCGCCGAGCCCCGCCTCGGCGAGCGCCTTGGCGATCTCGTACCCGTAGCTCTCCCCGTCGGTCAGGCGGGAGAGGACGAGCAGGTCGAGGACTCCCTTGAGCCAGCTGGATCTGCGGTCTGCTGCCATGCGCACATCTGATCACTACCTAGGTAGGAATGCAACCTAGGTAGGAGAGTCGTGTTCCACGGAGCGTTGAAGGCCGTCTCAGATAGTAGGAAGTCCGAGTAATTGTGGAGACAGATGCGGAGGGCTGCCCTAGCTTTGTAGGAGCCGAACGTCTCGCTTCATCAAGCGAATGGCGGTCGAGAGCGCGACGCCCCGTGCAGGCAACCCCTGCGGCGGCGCTCCCCGCCCCTTCCGGCGCCTTCGATCACAAGCTGATCTCCGCACATCCGGATCACCAATTGATCTCAAGGAGTCGATCCCCCATGGCCGCTCAGACCGCCCGCCGCGTCCGCCACTCCGCCAACCGTCCCAGCGACGAGGCCCGCCAGAACGCCGCCGCCGCCCTCCAGCGCGCCCTCGACCGCCGTGACAACGGCGGCTCCACCGGCCACTGAGAGGCCCTCCCGCCGACTGTCCGTTCGTCCACATGGTGGACGTTACGTGTCAGACGATGGGACGAAGAGTAGGGTGCCGACATGTCTCACAGCATCAATCTCGCAGTCATTCCCGGCGACGGCATCGGCCAGGAGGTCGTGGCCCAGGGCCTCAAGGTCCTCGCGGCCGCCCTTCCCCAGGACGTGAAGCTGGAGACCGAGGAGTACGACTTCGGCGCCAAGCGCTACCACGCCACCGGTGAGACCCTCACCGACGCCGACCTCGACTCGCTCAAGAAGCACGACGCCATCCTGCTCGGCGCCATCGGCGACCCGTCGGTGCCGTCCGGCGTCCTGGAGCGCGGCTTCCTCCTGAAGCTCCGCTTCGCCTTCGACCACCACGTGAACCTGCGCCCCTCGAAGCTGCTCCCCGGCGTCGCCACCCCGCTCGCCGGGCAGCCCGAGATCGACTTCGTCGTGGTCCGCGAGGGCACCGAGGGCCCGTACACGGGCAACGGCGGCACCATCCGCAAGGGCACCGAGCACGAGGTCGCCACCGAGGTCTCGGTCAACACCGCCTTCGGTGTCGAGCGCGTGGTCCGGGACGCCTTCGCCCGCGCCCAGGCCCGCCCGCGCAAGAAGCTGACGCTGGTCCACAAGAACAACGTGCTGACCTTCGCCGGCCACCTCTGGACGAACATCTTCAACAAGGTCGCGGCCGAGTTCCCCGAGGTCACGACCGACTACCTGCACGTCGACGCCGCGACGATCTTCCTCGTCACCGACCCGGCCCGCTTCGACGTGATCGTCACCGACAACCTCTTCGGCGACATCATCACCGACCTCGCCGCGGCCGTCTCCGGCGGCATCGGCGTCGCCGCCTCCGGCAACATCAACCCGAGCGGCGAGTTCCCGTCCATGTTCGAGCCGGTCCACGGCTCCGCGCCGGACATCGCGGGCCAGGGCAAGGCCGACCCCACGGCCACCGTCCTCTCCGTCGCCCTCCTGCTGCGCCACCTCGGCCACGAGGCCGAGGCCGCCCGGGTCGAGGAGGCCGTCGCGGCCGACCTCACCGAGCGCGGCGACAGCGTCCGCACCACGGACGAGATCGGCGACGCGCTCGCCGCGCGAGTAGCGAGCTGACCCGCGCCGACTGACATCAGCAGCAGCCGCCGGGTCGCGTTCAGCGCCCGGCGGCCGTCCTTTGCGCGGTCGCGGGGCGCTTCCCCCTCGAACTCCGGACCGTGCCCACCCGTTTCCCGCACCGGTCCCCACGGGCGATAATCGGACGTGGGGCCGCGGCATACGGGCATGCCCGTACGCCGCCTCGTCAGGGACAGCCGTCCCCGACAGCGACGTGCGCGCGCGGTCCTCCCCATCACAACCGGTGAAGGACACGCACTCATGACGACGCCCACGATCGAGCTCAAGCCCTCCTCCAGCCCGCTGTCCGCCGCGGAGCGCGAGGCGATCCTGGCCAACCCGGGATTCGGCCGCCACTTCACCGACCACATGGTCACCATCCGGTGGACCGAGGGCCGCGGCTGGCACGACGCCCAGCTCGTGCCGTACGGTCCGCTCTCCCTGGACCCCGCCACGAACGTCCTGCACTACGCGCAGGAGATCTTCGAGGGCCTGAAGGCCTACCGCCGCCCCGACGGCTCGGTCGCCACCTTCCGTCCCGACGCCAACGGCCGCCGGTTCCAGCGCTCCGCGCACCGCCTCGGCATGCCCGAGCTGCCCGTCGAGACCTTCGTCGAGGCCTGTGACGTGCTCGTCCGGCACGACGAGGCCTGGGTCCCGGCGCACGGCGGCGAGTCCTCGCTCTACCTGCGCCCGTTCATGATCGCGACCGAGGTCGGCCTCGGCGTCCGCCCGGCCAACGAGTACCTCTTCGTCGTCATCGCCTCCCCGGCCGGCCCGTACTTCCCCGGCGGCGTGAAGCCCGTCTCCATCTGGGCCTCCGAGGACCGCGTCCGCGCCGTCCCCGGCGGCATGGGCGACGCCAAGACCGGCGGCAACTACGCGGCCTCCCTGCTCGCGCAGGCCGAGGCGGCGGCCAAGGGCTGCGACCAGGTCTGCTACCTCGACGCGGTCGAGCACAAGTGGGTCGAGGAGCTCGGCGGCATGAACCTGTACTTCGTGTACGGGAACAAGATCGTCACGCCGACCCTCACCGGCTCCATCCTGGAGGGCATCACCCGCGACTCCCTCCTCCAGCTCGCCAAGGACCTCGGCTACGAGCCCGAGGAGGGCCGCGTCTCCATCGACCAGTGGCAGGCCGACAGCGCCAACGGCACCCTCACCGAGGTCTTCGCCTGCGGCACCGCCGCCGTCATCACCCCGGTCGGCACGGTCAAGTCCGCCCGGGGCGAGTGGCAGCAGTCGGGCGGCGAGCCCGGCGAGGTCACGATGAAGCTGCGCGAGGCGCTGCTCGCCATCCAGACCGGGAAGTCCGAGGACGTCCACGGCTGGATGCACGAACTCGGCAAGCAGTAACTACTCCGTCGCCGCCAGGGCTTCCGGGGCCGTCGTCACGGTCGCGGGAGCCCTGTTCGGCGTCAGTACGGCGTACAGCGCGCCGCCCACGATCCCCGAGAAGACGAAGCTGCAGTCGATCCCGCCCGTCAGGGCGAGCAGCGGCCCCTCGTAGAGCGGCGTCGACACCGCGGCCAGGCCGACCGCCGCGCCGACCGCCCAGGAGACGGTGGCGCGCGGGTGCCAGCCCGCCGAGAACCAGTAGATCCCGCCGCGCGAGCGGTTGTTGAAGACCTGGAGCGCCTCCGGGTCGTACACACCGCCGCAGCGGGCGTGCCCGATCAGGGTGATCACCGCCCACGGGGTGCCGATCGCGGTGAGCAGCAGCACGAACGAGGTCATCGCCGTCTGGGCGTCCGAGGCGAAGTGGCCGGCGAAGACGAAAGCCGTGGACACCGCCGCGACCACGAGGGTGGCACGCGCGCGCGTGGCCTTCGGGAGGATCGCGTCGAGGTCGAGCCCCATCGAGTACAGCATCAGACCCGCGTTGCCGACGGAGCCGGCGCTGGCGGAGACCAGCAGCGGTACGAGGTACCAGACGGGCGAGGCCGCGACGAGCGGGCCCGCGTAGTCCAGGCCGCCGCGCGCGGCCAGGGCGGTGAACGTGCCGAAGAGCTGCGGGACCAGCAGGCCCACGGTCAGGCCCAGGCAGGTGGCCCGCCAGATGGTCTTCGGGCTGTACCGCTCGGGGGAGACGTACCGGGTGTAGTCGCCCAGCAGGGTGATGAAGGCGACCGGGCCGCTGAGTCCCGCCGCGACGGCCGAGAGCAGCCAGGTCGGCCAGAAGGAGCCGAGCAGGTACGGGGTGTCCGGGACCGCCGCCGTCGTGAAGTCCCCGGCGTAGGCGACCAGGCCGACGGCGAGGAGCACCGTCATGCCGATCGCGAGCACCTTGCTCAGCTTCAGCAGCAGCCGGTAGCCGTACACCGCGCCCACCACGGTGCAGGCGGCCAGGACCGCGTAGACGGTGGCGTGGGCCGCGCCGCCGGTCGGCAGGCCGATCAGGCGGGCGAGCGCCCCCACCATCACGTCGCCGCCGATCCAGAGGGTCAGCGCGGTGTAGCCGAGCGAGAGCAGCAGCCCGACCACGGAGCCGACGAGCCGGCCGCGGACGCCGAAGAAGGCGCCGGAGGAGGTGGAGAGGTTGGTCGCGGTGCGGAGCGACACGAGCGCGAGCGGGGAGGTGACCGCGACGCCGACGAGGGTGCCGGTGACGACGGAGGTCACCGAGGCCCAGAAGCCGAGTCCGAAGGAGACCGGCAGCCAGCCGAAGACGATCACCCCCAGACAGAGGTTGGATCCGAGCAGGATCGACACGAGGTCGCGGGGGCCGCTGGTGCGTTCGGCCTCCGGGATGGTGTCGACTCCGCGCTGTTCTATCGCCATGGGGACTCCCTGCGGGGCGATCGGGACTGTTTTAGAGCGGCGCTCAATGTGACCTAAGGCTGTCGGTGACGTCAATGCTTGGAAGCGAGCGGCTCAACATTTAGAGTGTCACTCAAACGTGTCGCAATTGCAGGAGGTGTTTGGGGCGTGAGACTGACCCCCACGGAACGCGACCGGCTGCTTCTCTTCGGTGCCGCCGAGCTCGCCCGAGCCCGCCGGGCCAGGGGCCTGCGGCTCAACGTGCCCGAGGCGACCGCGCTCATCGCGGACACCGTCTGCGAGGCGGCCCGCGACGGCAAGCGACTCGCCGAGGCGATCGAGGCGGCCCGCTCCGTCCTCGGCCCCGACGACGTCCTGCCCGGCGTCGCCGACGTGGTCACCGAGGTCCACGTCGAGGCCGTCTTCGACGACGGCTCCCGGCTCGCGGTCGTCTCCGACCCGATCGGCGGGGGCGGTCTGGGCGCCGGGGCGCCGGGCGCGCTGCTGCCCGGCCCCGGCCACCCCGAGCAGGAACCCGCCGTGCGGATGACCGTACGGAACACGGCGACGGTCCCCGTGAGCGTCACCTCCCACTTCCACTTCTTCGAGGTCAACCCGCGCCTCGACTTCGACCGGGCCGCCGCCTACGGCATGCGGCTCGCCATCCCCGCCGGAGCCTCCTTCCGCTTCGACCCGGGCGGCGAGGCCGAGGTCGGGCTCGTGCCGATCGGCGGCGCCCGCGTCGCCATCGGCTTCGCGGGCCTGGTCGACGGGCCGCTGGACGCGCCCGGCGCGAAGGAAGAGGCCCTGCGGCGCGCGGCGGCCTGTGGCTACCTGGGAGTCGAGAACTGATGGACCCGTACGAGTACGCATCTGTCCACGGCCCGCGCGCCGGCGACCGGGTCGTCCTGGGCGACTCCGGGCTCGTCGTCCGCGTCGAGTCGGACGCCCAGAAGCCCGGCGACGAGTTCCTGGCCGGCTTCGGCAAGACCGCCCGCGACGGCCTCCACCTCAAGGCCGCGGCCGTCCGCGAGACCTGCGACGTCGTCATCAGCAACGTCCTGGTCATCGACGCCGTGCAGGGCGTCCGCAAGGTGTCCATCGGCATCCGCGAGGGCCGGATCCACGCGATCGGGCGGGCCGGCAACCCCGACACCCTCGACGGCGTCGACGTCGTCGTCGGCACCGGCACCTCGATCGTCTCCGGCGAGGGCCTCATCGCCACCGCCGGAGCCGTCGACACCCACGTCCACCTGCTCTCGCCCCGCATCATGGAGGCCTCGCTCGCGAGCGGCGTCACCACGATCATCGGCCAGGAGTTCGGTCCCGTCTGGGGCGTCGGCGTCAACTCGCCCTGGGCCCTCAAGCACGCCTTCAACGCCTTCGACGCCTGGCCGGTCAACATCGGCTTCCTGGCCCGAGGCTCCTCCTCGGACGCGGCGCCGCTGGTGGAGGCGCTCGCCGAGGGCGGTGCCTCCGGCTTCAAGGTCCACGAGGACATGGGCGCCCACACGAGGGCCCTCGACACGGCCCTGCGGGTCGCCGAGGAGCACGACGTCCAGGTGGCGCTCCACTCGGACGGCCTGAACGAGTGCCTGTCGGTCGAGGACACCCTGAAGGTGCTGGACGGCCGTACGATCCACGCCTTCCACATCGAGGGCTGCGGCGGCGGACACGTCCCCAACGTCCTGAAGATGGCGGGCGTGCCGAACGTCATCGGCTCCTCCACCAACCCCACCCTGCCCTTCGGCCGCGACGCGGTCGCCGAGCACTACGGGATGATCGTCTCCGTCCACGACCTGAAGACCGACCTCCCGGGCGACGCGGCCATGGCGCGCGACCGGATCCGGGCCGGGACGATGGGCGCGGAGGACGTCCTGCACGACCTCGGCGCGATCGGGATCACCTCCTCCGACGCGCAGGGGATGGGAAGGGCCGGCGAGACCGTACGCCGGACCTTCGCCATGGCCGGGAAGATGAAGGCCGAGCTGGGCCCGATGGAGGGCGACGGCGCGCACGACGACAACGCGCGCGTGCTGCGCTACATGGCCAAGCTCACCATCAACCCGGCGATCGCCCACGGCCTCGCGCACGAGATCGGCTCGATCGAGGTCGGCAAGCTCGCCGACATCGTGCTGTGGCGGCCCGAGTTCTTCGGCGCCAAGCCCCAACTGGTGCTGAAGTCCGGCTTCCCCGCGTGGGGGGTCGTGGGCGATCCGAACGCCGCCACCGACACCTGCGAACCGCTCGTCCTCGGGCCGCTGTTCGGCGCGCACGGCGCCACGGCCGCCGACCTCTCCGTCGCGTTCGTCGCGCAGGCGGCCGTCGACCTCGGCTCCGACGCCATGCCGACCCGACGCCGCCGGGTCGCCGTGCGCGGCACCCGCGGCATCGGCCCCGCCGACCTGCGGTTCAACTCCCGCATCGGCGACGTGCAGGTCGACGGCCGGACCGGCCTCGTCTCGCTCGACGGCTCCCCGATCCGCTCCGAGGCGGCCGAGTCCGTCTCCCTCAACCGCCTCTACTTCCTCTGACTTTCCTTAGGACCTCCTCATGACCTTCCGCATGCCCGCCGAGTGGACGCCGCACGAGCGCACCTGGATGGCCTGGCCCAGCCCCAACCCCACCTTCACCGACGAGCGCGAGCTCACCGAGGCCCGCGAGGCCTGGGCGGCGGTGGCCCGCACCGTCCGCCGCTTCGAGCCGGTCACGATGGTCGTCGCCCCCGGCGACGCCGACTCGGCCCGCGCGCTCCTCGGCGAGGACATCGACCTGGTCGAGCGCGAGCTCGACGACGCCTGGATGCGGGACATCGGCCCGACCTTCGTCACCGACGGAACCGAACTCGCCGCCGTGGACTGGGTGTTCAACGGCTGGGGCGCCCAGGACTGGGCCCGCTGGGAGCACGACTCCAAGATCGCCCGCCATGTCGCGGACGTCGCCGGGGTCCCCGTGCAGCCGTCCCCCCTCGTCAACGAGGGCGGCGCGATCCACGTCGACGGCGAGGGCACCGTCCTCCTCACCGACACCGTCCAGCTCGGCTCCGGCCGCAACCCCGAGTGGACCCGCGAGCAGGTCGAGCAGGAGATACACGCCAAGCTCGGCACGACCAAGGCCATCTGGCTCCCGCACGGCCTCGCCGGCGACTACGGCCTCTACGGCACCCAGGGCCACGTCGACATCGTCGCCGCCTTCGCCCGCCCCGGCACCGTCCTCGTCCACAGCCAGCAGGACCCGGCCCACCCCGACTACGTGCGCTCGAAGATGTACGTGGAGATCCTCCGCGCCCAGACCGACGCCCAGGGCCGCCCCCTGGAGGTCATCGAGGTCCCCGCCCCGACCGTCCTCAAGGACGAGGAGGGCGACTGGGTCGACTACTCGTACATCAACCACTACCTCTGCAACGGCGGCGTCGTCCTCTGCTCCTTCGACGACCCCCACGACGAGGTCGCGGCCGAGATCTTCCGCCGCCTCTTCCCCGACCGCGAGGTCGTCCTCACCGACGCCCGCACGATCTTCGCGAGCGGCGGCGGCATCCACTGCATCACGCAGCAGCAGCCGAAGGTCTGAGCGCGACAGGGGGTGAGGTAGAACATACGGGTGAGTACGAGCAGCAACCCGGCACCCCACCCCCGCCGGCGCAACCAGGCGGCACCGCCCCGTGAGGACGTTCTCGCCGCCGCCATGGACACCATCGCCGAGCGCGGGCTCGACGGGCTCACCATGGCCGGGCTCGGGCGGCAGGTGGGGATGAGCAGCGGGCATCTGCTCTACTACTTCCGCACCAAGGACGAGCTGCTGCTGCAGACGCTGGAGTGGAGCGAGGGGCGGCTCGGGGCGGAGCGGAGTGCGCTGCTGTCCCGGCCGGGGACCGCGCGGGAGCGGCTCGACGGGTACGTGGACGTGTACGTGCCCGACGGGCCCCGGGACCCGCACTGGACGCTGTGGCTGGAGGTGTGGAACCGGTCGCAGAACGCCGACGCCGACGCCCGCGCGCGGCAGGCCGCCATCGAGGGGGCCTGGCACCGGGACCTCGTCGCGATCCTCGCCGAGGGGGTCTCGCGGGGGGAGTTCCGGGCCGTCGACCCGGACCGTTTCGCGCACCGGATGCGGGCCCTGCTCGACGGCTTCAGCGTGCACGTCGCCGTCGGCATCCCGGGCACGGGGAGGGAGCAAGTCCTCGCGCACGTGCGGGAGTTCATCGCCGAAACGCTGATCTCGCGACCGTAACGCACGCAAGTACTCCCGATCGTTGCGCGTTGCACCCTTGTTGCCCCCGCGCTCCCTCCGGCACGGTCCTGCCCATGGGACGAGAGCACTGGAAGAAGATCTGGGTCGGTTCCGCGGGCAACATGGTCGAGTGGTTCGACTGGTTCGTGTACGCGAGCTTCGCCACCTACTTCGCGGGGGCCTTCTTCCCCGAGGGCGACGACACCGCCAAGCTCATGAACACCGCCGGCATCTTCGCCGTCGGGTTCTTCATGCGCCCGGTCGGCGGCTGGCTCTTCGGCCGGGTCGGCGACCGGAAGGGGCGGAAGGCGGCGCTCACCCTGACGGTGACGCTGATGTCCGCCTCCGCCGTGCTGATCGCCATCGCGCCCACGTACGCCGTCGCCGGGTACGGCGGCGCGGTCGTGCTGCTGCTCGCCCGGCTCCTCCAGGGCCTCTCCGTCGGCGGCGAGTACGCGGCCAGCGCCACCTACCTCACCGAGGCCTCCGCGCCGGAGCACCGGGGCTTCGCGTCCAGCTTCCAGTACGTGTCGATGACCGCCGGCCAGATCCTCGGCCTCGGCCTGCTGCTCGTCCTCCAGCGCACCCTGTCCGACCAGGCCCTGCACGCCTGGGGCTGGCGCGTCCCCTTCGTCGTCGGCGCCCTCGGCGCGGCCGTCGTCTTCTATCTGCGGCGGAACATGCTGGAGACCGAGGTGTACGAGGAGACCGGCGCCGACCAGGCCGATCGCGGCACCCTCAGGGCCCTGTGGGCGCACAAGCGGGAGGCCTTCCTCGTCGTCGCGCTCACCATGGGCGGGACCGTGGCGTACTACACGTACACCACCTACCTCACCAAGTACCTGTCGAACTCCGCCGGGCTGCCCAAGCCGACCGCCACCCTGGTCTCCCTCTGCGCCCTCGTCGTCTTCGCCTGCCTCCAGCCGCTCGCCGGCCGGCTCTCCGACCGGATCGGGCGCCGCCCGCTCCTCATCACCTTCGCGGTCGGCTCCACCCTCCTCACCGTCCCGATCCTGACGATGCTCAGGCATGCGGGCTCCTTCTGGCCGGCCCTCGGCCTCTCCCTCCTCGCGCTCGTCGTCGTCACCGGGTACACGTCCATCAACGCCTGCGTGAAGGCCGAGCTCTTCCCGACCGGCGTCCGCGCCCTCGGCGTCGCCCTGCCGTACGCGATCGCCAACGCCCTCTTCGGCGGCACCGCCGAGTACGTGGCGCTCTGGTTCAAGGACGCCGGAATCGAGTCGGGCTTCTCCTGGTACGTGGCGGGCTGCGCGGCCGTCTCGCTGGTCGTCTACCTCACGATGCGGGAGACCCGCGACATCGACCTGGGGCGGGTCGGCGCCGCCCCGACCGGCCGGAAACGAGATCAACTGCCCGTATCGTGAGACCGGCGTCCCGCCGCTCCCGAACCTGTGTCAGACTTCCGGCGTGCTTGCTACCACGATGATTATCGGCAGCGGCGCGCCGGTCCGCAGTGGCCACTGAACCGCGGAACAACCCCGCGGCAGTGGACACCGTGCCCCAGACCCGCGCGCAGACCTCTCGCACCCGCGAGGGGTTTTTTCGTTTTCCGGCCCCACCCACGCCGGAAACGGGCGACGCGTGAGAATGGGGGCAAGTGGATCCATACCTTCCGGAGCCACATCCGACAGGAGCCATCACAGCCATGACCACGGAGAACGCCGAGAGCTCGCGCCTCGACGACAGCTTCCATGTCTTCGACACGACCCTGCGCGACGGGGCGCAGCGTGAAGGCATCAACCTCACCGTCGCGGACAAGCTGACCATCGCCCGGCACCTCGACGAGTTCGGCGTGGGCTTCATCGAGGGCGGCTGGCCCGGCGCCAACCCGCGCGACACGGAGTTCTTCGCCCGCGCCCGGCAGGAGATCGCGTTCAAGAACGCGCAGCTCGTCGCCTTCGGCGCCACCCGCCGGGCCGGCGGCAACGCCGCCGAGGACCCGCAGGTCAAGGCGCTCCTCGACTCCGGCGCTCCGGTGATCACCCTCGTCGCCAAGTCGCACGACCGGCACGTCGAACTGGCCCTGCGCACCACCCTCGACGAGAACCTGGAGATGGTCCGCGACACCGTCTCCCACCTGGTCTCCCAGGGGCGCCGGGTCTTCGTCGACTGCGAGCACTTCTTCGACGGCTACAAGGCGAACCCGGACTACGCCAAGGCCGTCGTCCGCGCCGCGCACGAGGCCGGCGCCGACGTCGTCATCCTCTGCGACACCAACGGCGGGATGCTCCCCGCCCAGATCCAGGCCGTCGTCGCCACCGTCCTCGCCGACACCGGCGCCCGCCTCGGCATCCACGCCCAGGACGACACCGGCTGCGCCGTCGCCAACACCCTCGCCGCCGTCGACGCGGGCGCCACCCACGTGCAGTGCACCGCCAACGGCTACGGCGAGCGGGTCGGCAACGCCAACCTCTTCCCCGTCGTCGCGGCCCTGGAGCTCAAGTACGGCAAGAAGGTCCTCCCCGAGGGCGCCCTCGCCGAGATGACCCGGATCTCGCACGCCATCGCCGAGGTCGTCAACCTCACCCCCTCCACCCACCAGCCGTACGTCGGCGTCTCCGCCTTCGCGCACAAGGCGGGCCTGCACGCCTCCGCGATCAAGGTGGACCCCGACCTCTACCAGCACATCGACCCCGAGCTGGTCGGCAACACCATGCGGATGCTGGTCTCCGACATGGCCGGCCGCGCCTCCATCGAGCTCAAGGGCAAGGAGCTCGGCGTCGACCTGGGCGGCGACCGCGAGCTCGTCGGCCGGGTCGTCGAGCGGGTCAAGGAGCGCGAGCTCAAGGGCTACACGTACGAGGCCGCCGACGCCTCCTTCGAGCTGCTGCTCCGCGAGGAGGTCGAGGGCCGGGCCCGGCGCTACTTCCGCACGGAGTCCTGGCGCGCGATCGTCGAGGACCGCCCCGACGGCATCCACGCCAACGAGGCCACCGTGAAGCTCTGGGCCAAGGGGGAGAGGATCGTCGCCACCGCCGAGGGCAACGGCCCGGTCAACGCCCTCGACCGGGCGATCCGGACCGGCCTGGAGCGGATCTACCCGCAGCTCGCCAAGTTCGAGCTGATCGACTACAAGGTCCGCATCCTGGAGGGCCGCCACGGCACCGAGTCCACGACCCGCGTCCTGATCACCACCAGCGACGGCAACGGCGAGTGGGCCACGGTCGGCGTCGGCGAGAACGTCATCGCCGCCTCCTGGCAGGCCCTGGAGGACGCCTTCACCTACGGCCTCCTCCGGGCCGGAATCGACCCCGCCGAATAGTCCCGCATGTTCGCTTCGGTCCGGTTCGGGTAGCTTCGAACCATGAGGACCAGGGCGATGTCCACGGGATCGGCCCTCGGCGGGCTGATCCTGCTCCTGCTGCTGGTCCTGGCGCCCCTCGCGGGTGCCAGGGCCACGGGCGTGTCCGACGCGGCCGCCGCCCTGAAACGGGGCCCGGTCTACGTCGACCCGGGCGCCGCCGACCAGATCTCCACGGCCGACGCGAAGAGCCTCGCGCAGAAGATCAAGGACGCGGACAAGCCGCTCCTCGTGGCGGTGCTCCCGGCGAACGCGCAGTTCCCGCCCAAGGGCCTCATCGACAACCTGCGCGCCCAGACCGGCATCGCCGGCCTCTACGCGGTGCGCCTCGGCGACCGCTTCGACGCGGGCGTCGACCCGGCGGTCATGTCCCCGGCCGCCGTGGAGAACCTCGTCGCCTCCGTACGCGCGCCCGGCGTCGACGCGGCCACCGAGCTGAACGACTTCGTCGACCAGGCCCTGCCCGCGATGCGCGGCTCCGCCCCCGCCTCCTGGGGTGCCGTGGGGAAGGACTCCGGAGTCCCCGTCGCCGGGCTCGTCACCCTCGGCGCGGTCGTCGTCGCCGGCGGCGCGGGCGCCTACGCCGTCGTCCGCCGCAACCGGCTCCGCAAGGAGGCCGAGGAGCGCGCCGCCCTCGACCGGCTGCGGGTCGTCGTCGACGAGGACATCACCGCCTTCGGCGAGGAACTCGAACGCCTCGACTTCCACCCCGCCGAGCCCGGCGCCGACGACGCCATGCGCGCCGACTACGAGCGCGCCCTCGACTCGTACGACAGCGCCAAGTCCCGCATGGGCGCGGTCACCCGGCCGCACGAGGTCCGCGCCGTCACCCAGGCCCTGGAGGACGGCCGCTTCTCCCTCGCCGTCCTGGCCGCCCGCCGCGAGTCCCGCCCGCTCCCCGACCGCCGGCCGCCCTGCTTCTTCGACCCCCGCCACGGCCCCTCCACCACGGACCGCACCTGGATCCCGCCCGGCGGCTCCGCCCGCGAGGTCCCGGTCTGCGCCGCCGACGCGGCCCGCCTCGACGACGGCCTCGACCCCGTGGCCCGCACCGTCGACACCGAGACCGGCCGCCGCCCCTACTGGGAGGCGGGCCCCGCCTACGGCCCCTGGGCCGGCGGCTACTTCGGCGGCGGGATGCTCCCCGGCCTCCTGGTGGGCACCATGCTCGGCTCCATGCTCTCCACCCCGGCCTACGCCTCCGAGTACGGCGGCGGGGACTTCGGGGGCTTCCAGGGCGGCGACTTCAGCGCCGGGGACTTCGGTTCGGGCGACTTCGGCGGCGGTGACTTCGGGGGCGGCGGAGGCTTCGACGGTGGCGGAGGCGGCTTCGACGGCGGCGGCGGGTTCTAGCGCCCCTTTCCCGTACCCCCGAGGAGCTCAGACCAGCGGCTTCACCGACATCAGCAGGTGGCGGTGGGTGGCGTCCGGGCCGTCGGTGAGGAGGGCGCGCTGGCCGGGGCCCAGGAGGTGGAAGTGGACCTCGGGGGCGTCCAGGGAACCGAGGGCGTCCAGCAGGTAGCCCGGGTTGAAGGCGACCGTCAGGGACTCCGAGCCCGTGAGGGTGGCGGGCAGGCGCTGGGAGGCCACGTCGTCCTCGTACCCCGCCTGGAGGTGGAGGCCGGTGGGGGAGAAGGCCAGCTGCACCGGGCTGTCGCCCTCCGCGACGACCGCGACCCGCTTGACGGCCTCGGTCAGCGGGGCCAGCTCGGTGACCGCGAGGGCGTGCTCGCCGAGGGCGAAGAGCTTGTCGTGGCGGGGGAGGCGGCCGTCGAGCAGCCGGGTGGTGGTGCGGGTGCCCGCGCTCTCGAAGCCGAGGGAGCCGGAGTCGAGGGCGAGGCGGGCGGGGCCCGTGCCGGCGAGGGAGCGGGCGATCTCGGTGAGGCGGCGGGCCGGGACGACCACGTCGGCGCCCTCCGCGGGGGCGCCGGCCTCGGGCTTCCACTCCAGGGTGCGGACCGCGTACCGGTAGCGGTCGGTGGCGGCCAGCGTCATGGTGCCGCCGTCCAGGGCGAGCCGTATCCCGGTCAGCACGGGCAGCGAGTCGTCCCGGCCCGCGGCCACGGCGACCTGGCCGACCGCCGCCGCGAAGGCGTCCCCGTCCACGAGCCCGCGCACCTCGGGCAGCGCGGGCGCGGCGGGGTAGTCGTCGAGCGGCAGCAGGGAGAGGCCGAAGCGGGCGCCGCCCGAGGTCACCGAGAGGCGGGCGCCCTCCACGGCGACCTCGGTGACGCCCCGGGGGAGGACCTTGCAGATGTCGAGCAGACGCCGCCCGAGGACCAGCGCCCGGCCGTCGACGGCGGTGTCGGCCTCGACCTCGACGCGGGCCGAGGCCTCGTGGTCGAGGCCCGAGACGCGCAGCCCGCCGTCCGCCGCCTCCAGGAGCAGACCGCCGAGGACGGGCAGGGGGGAGCGGGCGGGCAGGACGCGCGCGGCCCAAGCCACGGCGTCGGTCAACACGGCGCTGTCGATGCGGAATTCCATGCCGACGACGCTAGCGGCCGCCACTGACAAAGGCGTTGACCTGCGGTTTCGGGCGGCTTCGCAGCGGACTCCCGTGGACGGGAAGGAAACCGCGCCCATGATCGTTCTTCTTTCCGTCCGTGACAGCGACAGGCAGGGGGAGCAGAGCCATGACCGAAGTCCACGGCAGGGTGGAGCCCGGATTCGAGTCCGTGCGCGAGGTGTTCGCGGAGATCGCCGCGAACGAGGCGCGGGACGGCGGCGCCCAGCTCGCCGTCCACCACCACGGCCGGCTGGTCGTCGACCTCTGGGGCGGTGACGGCGTCGACGGCGACTCCCTGCTCCCGCTCTACTCCTCGTCCAAGGGGGCCATGGCCCTGATCGCCGCGCTCCTCGTCCAGGACGGCGTCCTGGACCTGGACCGCACGGTCGCCTCCTGGTGGCCCGAGTTCGCCGCCGAGGGCAAGGGCGGGCTCACCCTCCGGCAGCTGCTCGCCCACCGCTCGGGCGTGATCGGCGTGGACGGGGGCTTCTCGATGGAGGAGCTCGCCGACGACCGCCGGATCGCCGCCCGCCTCGCGGGGCAGCGCCCCTTCTGGGAGCCGGGCACCGGCCACGGCTACCACGCCCTGGTGATCGGGGCCCTCGTCGGCGAGGTGATCCTGCGGGCCACCGGCCGGACGATCCAGGAGATCTACGAGGAGCGGGTCCGCGTCCCGTACGGGCTCGACTACTACCTCGGCCTGCCCGAGGAGCTCGAACCCCGGTTCCGCACGGTCCTGCCGCTGGAGCCCACCCCCGCCGAGCGGGAGTTCCTCGCGGCGAACCCGGTCGCCCCCGACAGCCTCATGGGCATCGCCTTCAACCTCCACGCCGACCCGCCGTTCGACAACCCCGCCTACGGCAACTCCCGGGCCGTGCGGGAGAAGGCCCCGCTCTCCGGCGGCGGCGTCGGCACCGCGCGCGGCCTCTCCCGGATGTACGCGGCGATGGCGGGCGAGCTCGACGGCCGGCCGCCGCTCCTCGCCCCCGGGACCCTCGCCGAGTTCGCCCGGATCCACTCCCGCGGCACCGACCTGGTGACCGGCGGGGAGAACGCCTTCGGCCTCGGCTTCGTCCCGCTGGCCACCCGCTACCCCTCGCTCGGCCCCGGCGCCGTCGGCCACAGCGGCGCCCCCGGCTCCCAGTCCTTCGCCGACCCGGCGACCGGCCTCGCCTACAGCTACGCCCGCCGCCGCTTCGGCTTCATGTCCGGCCCGGGCGCCGCCGAGAACGCCCGCCTGATCCCGGCGGTCGTCGAGGCGGCGGCCAAGACCGCCTGACCTGCGGGATCACGCTTCCGGGTGATGCGAGATCGTGATCGGCGCGGGCCCGCCGCGCTCCTACGATCATCGTCATGATCACCCTTGCCGTCGACACCTCCTCGGAGGCCTACGCCCAGGGCCAGGCCGTCGGGACGCTCCTCGTCGCCCTCCTGGCCGCGGCCCTGGTCTGGCGCCTCACCCGTTCCTGGCGCCACGAGGCCCCGGGCCCCCGCGTCGCGGCCGCGCCCCTGCCGCTCGCCGAGGCCGCGTTGGCCGACGCGCGCGTCACGGACGGCGGCACCGACGGCTCCTGGGCGCGCGCCCGCCGCCGGAAGGCGATCGCCCTCGGCGCGGTCGCGGCGATCGTCGCCCTCGGCGTCACGAGGGCGCTCTCGTACGAGGGCCGGCCCCCGGCCGGGCAGTCGGGCGCCGGTTCCACCGGGGCGGCCGTGGCCGCGGCGAAGCCGGGGGAGACCGTCCGGGCCCGGGTTGTCGAGGGGCCCGACCGGGTCGGCGAGTACCGCATCCTCGCGGGGGCCGACCCCTTGAAGGGGAAGAAGAAGCCGCGAGGCAGGCAGTGGTACTACGACCGTGACGGCGACGGCGCCCCGGACCTGATGCTCGGCATCGACGCCGTCGAATGGGACCCCTCGCTCTTCACGCAGAAGCGGGGGGAGACGCTCGACCAGGAGCTGCGGAACTTCTTCGCCGGGGCCAAGGCGGAGGACGTCACCGCCTTCGACGCCGGACCCTGGGGCGGGAAGCTGAGCTGCGGGAACCTCGCGTCGTCCGGGGTGCCGACGGTGCTGTGCGCGTGGACCGATGCCGAGACCTTCGGCAGCGTACTGGTCGGGGGAGACGGCGACCTCGCTTCGGTCGCGAAGACCGCCCTCGCCTTCCGCACCGCCTCCGAGAAGCGCGGCTGACGCCCGGCACTCCCGCGAACGCCGAGCGCCCGCCTTCCGCTGCTGCGGAGGGCGGGCGCGCTCGTGTGTCCGGGGCCGGACGGGGGTTCCGGGAAGGGGGTCCGGAAAGGGTTTCCCGGAAGGGGTCAGGCGGCGTTCTTGATGGCGGAGATGTCGAAGTTCAGCTTGACCTTGTCGCTGACCATGACGCCACCGGTCTCCAGGGCCGCGTTCCAGGTCAGGCCCCACGCGGAGCGCAGGATCTCGGCGGAGCCCTCGAAGCCGACGCGCTCGTTGCCGTAGACGTCCGTGGCGGTGCCGTTGAACTCCAGGTCGATGGAGAGCGGCTTGGTGACGTCCTTGATGGTCAGGTCGCCGGTGACGCGGTACTTGTCGCCGCCCAGCTGCTCGGCGGAGGTGGAGCGGAAGGTCATCAGCGGGAACTGCTCGGCGTCGAAGAAGTCACCGCTGCGCAGGTGGCCGTCGCGGTCGCCGATGCCGGTGTCGATGGAGGCGATCTTGACGTCGATCGAGGCGGTGGAGGCGCCCGGGTCGGAGCCGTCGAGCTTCAGCGAGCCCTCGTGCTCGGCGAAGGTGCCGCGGACGTTGGTGACCATCGCGTGACGGACGGTGAAGCCGATGCTGCTGTGCGCCGGGTCGATGGTGTACTCGCCGGTCAGGGCGGCCAGGGCCGGGTCCACCGGGAGGGTGGCGGTGGTGGTGGCGGACTCGTTGCTCTTGCGGCTGAAGATGCCCATGACGTGCTCCTTGTCGGTGTTTGTTGAACCTTCAACGAGAACGACTGTAGCCCTATTCCGTTCAACTTTCAACAGCTATGGAAGAAGTTCATCCGAACGGCGTCACAGAGCCACCGACGCCCTCTGGCGGACGCGCGTAGAACTGCGGCACCATCTCCCTGCGCGACCGGATGCACCGGCTCCGCCCGCGCCACCGGCACCACCTGCACAGCCGTCCCCAACCGTCACGGTCACCAGCAGGAGGCAACCCCGTGAAACTCCGCTCCGTCCTCACCGCCCTCGGCCTCGTCCTCGGCGCCCTCTTCGCCCCCGGGTTCGGCGCCCTCTCCACCGCCACCGACGCCCACGCGGTCACCAAGATCAGCCACGCCACCGCGACCTCGATGTTCCGCTCCTCCGGGATCACCTGGTCCTCCTCCGGCAACTGCTCGGACCGCAACAACCCCACCTGCACGTCCTTCGAGCAGCTCAACCTCGCCACCGCCCAGGGCGCCCAGACCCTCAAGAGCGCCAGCGGCTGCGCCCTCAACATCACCGGCGGAACCGAGACCGGCCACGCGAGCGGCACCTACTCGCACTGGAACGGCTACAAGCTCGACCTCAGCAAGTACACCTGTATCGGGAGCTACATCAAGAACACCTTCACCTACATCGGCCTGCGCGGCGACGGCGCCCCGCAGTGGCAGTCCGGCGCGGGCAACGTCTACGCCGACGAGGGCAGCCACTGGGACGTGACCTTCTACAACTGCGGCGGCTGCTGAGCGACTTGGACTAACCGGAATGGGTTGTTGGACTGGCGGGGCCGTCCGTGGACGATCTCGTTGACGGTGATCCGTCACCCGGGCCAACTAGTGCGCATGTCGCACCCACACTCCTCCGTTCCCTCCGCGGCGCGGCGGCTGCGCACGGCCTGTGCGCTGGCCGCCGCCACCTCCGCCGTGCTCGCGCTGGCCGGCCCGGCCCGCGCGGGCACGCCCGCCGAGAACCCCGCCGCCACGGCCGCCGAAGGCGCTGCCGTCATCGGCTCCGACCAGCTCTCCGTCGCCGTCGCCGAGGACTTCCCCCGCGTCCTCTCGTACACCGACCGTGCGAGCGGCGCCCGTCTCCTCGGGAGTACGGCCCCGGTCACGCAGGTCGTGCTCAACGGCACCGCCCACGCCGTCCAGGCCACGGGCGCCCCCGTCCTGACCGCCGACTCCGCCGCGTACACCCTCGCCTTCCCCGACCTGCCCGGCGTCGAGATCGACGCCCGGCTGAGCGTCGACGGCCGGACCACCACCTTCAAGGTCACCGCCGTCCGCGACACCGAGGCCTTCCGCGTCGGCACGATCGACGTCCCCGGCCACGACCTGGTCTCCGTCGGCTCCACGGACCCCGGCGCCGCGACCGCCTTCACCCGGCTCGACCCGGACTCCACCCGTACCGCCGACGTCTTCGCCCGGGTCACCGACGGCACCGCCGCCGAGGCGAACCCGGTCGGCGCCAGCTACGCGATCGTCAACACCGGCGCCCTCGCCGCGGCCGTCGAGTCGAACTCCTCGTACGACAAGCCCTCCGGCGCCTCCGCCCGCGACGGCGCCCGCTTCTGGCACCAGGCCCGCAGGAGCGGCACCGAGACCCGCGTCGGCGTCTGGTCCGGCCAGTGGACCTACCGCGGCGCCGGCGCCCCGCAGCCCGAGACCGGCGACGACCTGCCCTGGGCCAAGGTCGTCGTCACCCCCGACGCCAACGCCGACGGAGCCGTCGACTGGCAGGACGGCGCCGTCGCCTTCCGCACGATCGGGATCAAGGCCCCCGGCAGCGACCGGACCCCGGACCGGGTCGTCGCCCACATCCCCTTCAACTTCGCCTCCCAGGCCACCCACCCCTTCCTGCGCACCCTCGACGACGTCAAGCGGATCTCGCTCTCCACCGACGGACTCGGCCAGTTCGCGCTGCTCAAGGGGTACGCCTCCGAGGGCCACGACTCCGCCCACCCCGACTACGGCGGCAACTACAACAAGCGCGCCGGCGGCCTCGCCGACCTCAACACCCTCCTGCGCGAGGGCAGGAAGTGGGGCGCCGGCTTCGGCGTCCACGTGAACGCCACCGAGTCGTACCCCGAGGCCCACAACTTCAGCGAGACCCTCGTCGACAAGACGAAGCCCGGCTGGGACTGGCTGGGCCAGAGCTACTACATCGACCAGCGCCGGGACATCAACAGCGGCGACCTCGCCCGCCGCTTCAAGCAGCTCCGCGACGAGACCGACCCCAACCTGTCGATGCTCTACATCGACGTCTACTACACGCACGGCTGGATCGCCGACAAGACGATGCAGGCCGTCCAGGCGCAGGGCTGGAACGTAGCCACAGAGTTCTCCGAGGCGTTCGAGCGGGCCTCCCTCTGGTCCCACTGGGCCAACGACCTCGACTACGGCGGCGCCACCAACAAGGGCTTCAACTCGAAGATCATCCGCTTCATCCGCAACGGTGAGAAGGACACCTGGAACAACCACCCGGTCCTCGGCCAGACCGCCCTCGTCGACTTCGAGGGCTGGACCGGCGAGACCGACTGGAACGCCTTCTCTGCCAACATCTGGCAGCGCGACCTCCCCGCCAAGTACCTCCAGCACCAGAGGATCACCCGCTGGAACGGCGACGACATCACCTTCACCGGCGGTGTCCGCGGCACCGTCGAGAACGGTCGCCGCACCTTCTACGACAACGGCCGCAAGGTCCTCGACGGCGAGGGCTACCTGCTCCCCTGGGACGGCGGCAAGAAGCTCTACCACTACAACAAGTCCGGCGGCACGACCAGTTGGGCCGTCCCGGCCGGCACGCGCACGTACACCGTGTACAAGCTCACCGACAACGGGCGCGTGAAGACGGGCACCGTGCGCCCCTCCGGCGGGCGGATCACCCTCGACGCCGTCGCCGGACAGCCCTACGTCCTCTACCCCGACAGCGCCCCCGCGCAGACCGCCCCGCAGTGGGGCCAGGGCACCCCGGTGAAGGACCCCGGCTTCAACGACGCGAAGCTCGGCGCCTGGACCAAGGCCGGCACCGTCGCCCGCGACACCGACGACCAGGGCCGCAACAGCGCGAAGCTCTCCGGCACCGCCACCGCCTCGGTCCGCCAGCAGATCACCGGCCTCACCCCCGGCAAGCGGTACACCGCCTCCGCCCTCATCGAGGTCGAACCCGGCAGGACCCGCCCCACCACCCTGTCCATCGGAGGCCAGGAGGTCACCGTCGAGCGCTCCGCCCTGGAGAACCAGGTCGCCGCCTCCGACTGGAACGGCACCCGCCTCCAGCGCGCCAAGGTCACCTTCACCGCACCCGCCGACGGCTCCGTCCCGCTGCGGATCCAGGCCGCGAGCGGCAGCCCGGCGACCGTCCGGATCGACGACGTACGGATCGTCGCCGACGACCCGGCGACGAAGCCCGGAACGGCCGTGTACGAGGACTTCGAGGCCGTCGACCAGGGCTGGGGCCCCTTCCTCAAGGGCGACGCCGGCGGCACCACCGACCCGCGCACCCACATCGCCCAGCTGCATGCCCCGTACACCCAGGCCGGCTGGAACGGAAAGCTGATCGACGACGTCGTCGGCGGCGCCGAGAGCCTCAAGTCCCACGACGAGAACAGCGGCCTCGTCTACCGGACCGCGCCCTGGACCGTCCCGATGAAGGACGGCCACAGCTACCGCGTCGCGTACGACTACCAGTCCAGCCACGCGGGCGCGTACGAGTGGGTCACCGGCTACGACCGGACGAACGGCGACGGACCGGCCGTCGAGACCCGCCGCACCCCGATCGGCCAGCAGCGGACCACCGGGCACTTCGCCGAGACGGTCACCGCCGGCTGCGGCGACACCTGGACCGGCCTGCGCAAGCGCGAGGACGCCCCGGAGGGCGCCGACTTCGTCCTCGACGGCTTCACCGTCACCGACCTCGGCCCGGCCGCCGAGCGCGCCGCCTGCGGCACGCTCGCCGTCACCGCGCCCGAGACCCTGGAGCCCGGCCGCCCGAACCAGGTCACGGCCACCTTCTCCAACGACGAGGCCGCCGACGTCACCGGCGCCGAGGCCGTCCTCGACCTCCCCGAGGGCTGGACCGCCGAACCCGCCGCGCCCGTCGCCCTCGGCACGGTCGCGCCGGGCGCGCGGGCCACCGCCACCTGGCAGGTGACACCGCCGGTGGACGCGGCCTACCAGCCGTACCCGCTGGGCGCCTCCGTCGCGTACGGCATCGGGGGAGGACGGCGGAAGCTGACCGCCGCCACCACCGTCCGCACCCTGCCCCCGCCGCCCACCGCCGACAGCTGGGCCAGCGACCTCGACTGGACCTCGGCCGCCAACGGCTGGGGACCCGTCGAGCGCGACCTCTCCAACGGCGAGACCGGCACCGGCGACGGCACCCCGCTGCGGATCGGCGGAGTGGCGTACACGAAGGGCCTGGGCACCCACGCCCCGGCCAGGGTCCGCTACTACCTGGGCGGCCGGTGCGCCTCGTTCACCGCCGAGGTCGGCGTGGACGACGTCCAGACCACCCGGGGCAGCGTCCAGTTCAGCGTCCTCGCGGACGGCGCCGAGAAGGTGAAGTCCCCGGTCCTGAAGGCTCCGGACCCGGCCTGGTCGCTCACCGCCGACGTCACCGGCGCCTCCTACGTCGACCTGGTCGTCGGCGACGGCGGAGACGGGAACGGCAACGACCACGCGGACTGGGGGAGCGCCCGCTTCCACTGCGGGAGCTGACGCCCCCGCGGCGGACGGCAAGCGCTTGCTGCCGTGCTCATTGATTGCGTCGGAAACAGGGTGTTACACCGGGCGCCGACCGGTCTCCACCACTTCCCCCGGGAGGCTCCCGTGTCCCTGTCCCCCTGGTCCCGCCGCACCTTCCTGAGCACGACGACAGCGGCAGCTCTCACCCTCGCCCTCGCCCCGCAGGCCCACGCGGCCGACTCGGCGGACGAGTTCGAGGCGCTGCGGCTCCGCTGGCTCGACCTCCAGCTCGGCTCCGGCTTCGACGCCGGGGCCGAGCCCTATGCCGGCCGGCTCGCCGAGACGGGCACGCTCGCGCGCGGCTTCCGCGCGGGCATGGCGGCCACCCCCACCTCGCTCTGGCCCGACGCCCCCTTCGACCCGCCGGCCGGCATCACCCAGAGCTACAGCCGCCTGTGGACCATGACCCAGGCGTACGCGCAGCCCGGCACCGGCCTCACCGGCGACGAGAGCCTGCTCGCCGACGTGCTGCGCGGCCTCGACCACCTCTCCGCCACGGTCTACAAGGCGGGCGCCCCGCGTTACGGCAACTGGTGGGAGTGGCAGATCGGCAGCCCCCGCCTCCTCATGGACATCACGGCCGCGCTCCACCCCCGCCTCGGCGCCGAGCGCGTCGCCGCCGCCTGCGCCGCCGTCGACCACTTCGTGCCCGACTCGGTGCTCACGAACTACTCCGGCACCTCCACGGGCGCCAACCGCGTCGACCTCTGCCGCTCCGTCGCCCTGCGCGGGGTCCTCGGCGCGAACCCCGCCAAGATCGCCCTCGCCCGCGACGCCCTCTCGCCCGTCTTCCCGTACGTGACCCAGGGCGACGGCCTCTACGCCGACGGCTCCTTCGTCCAGCACACCTGGGTCGCCTACTCCGGCACCTACGGACAGGTCATGCTCGACGGCCTCGGCCGGCTCTTCACCCTCCTCGCCGGCTCCACCTGGGCCGTCACCGACCCCCACCGGCAGATCGTCCTGGACAGCGTCGAGAAGGCCTACGCGCCCCTGATCTACGACGGCCTGATGATGGACAGCGTCAACGGGCGCGCCGTCAGCCGCGGCTACCTGAAGAACGACGACCGGCAGATCATGCGCTCCGACCACTTCCACGGCCAGGGCGTCATCGCGGCCATCGCCCTCCTCGCGGGCGGGGCGTCCGCCGCCGAGCGCGACCGGTGGCACGCGCGCGTGAAGGGGTGGATCGAGCGCGACACCGTCTCCCCGATCCTCGCCGCCCGCCAGTTCGGCGTCGCCGACCTCGCCCGGCTGCACGCCGTGGCCGCGTCCCCCGTCCCCGCCGCCCCCGAACCCACCGGCCACCGGCTCTTCGCCGCCATGGACCGGGCCGTGCACCGCCGCCCCGGCTGGGCCGCGAACATCTCCATGGCCTCGAACCGGATCACGTACTACGAGTGCGGCAACGGCGAGAACCCGCGCGGCTGGCACACCGGCGCCGGGATGCTCTCCTGGTGGACCCCGGACCTCGGCGACCAGTACACCGACTGGTTCTGGCCCACCGTCGACCCGTACCGCCTGCCCGGCACCACCGTCTCCACCAGGCGCCTCGCCGACCGGGCGGGCGGCGAGTGGGGCGCGCCCCGGCCGGCCGTGCGCTGGGTCGGCGGGGCCACCGACGGCGAGTACGCGGCCGTCGGCCAGCACCTCAAGGGCCTCGGCTCCACCCTGGAGGCCCGCAAGTCCTGGTTCTGCGCGGCGGACGCGGTCGTCTGCCTGGGCGCCGGGATCACCGCGACCGACGGCGTGCCCGTCGAGACGGTCGTCGACAACCGCCTCCTGGGGGAGGCCGGGACGCAGGCCTTCACGACCGGCGAGGGCTGGGCCCATCTGGAGGGCCACGGCGGCTGGGTCTTCCCGCAGGGCGCCGGGAACCTCCGCACCCTCCGCGAGGACCGCACCGGCGCCTGGAGCGACATCAACACCACCAGCTCCACCGCTCGCCGCACCCGCCGGTACCAGACCCTCTGGCTGGACCACGGCACCGACCCGGTCGCCGCCTCGTACGCGTACCTCCTGATGCCGGGCGCCACCCCGCGGACGCTCGCCGCCCGCGCCGCCGACCCCGGCTGGCTGCACGTTCTCGACAACACCGCCGAGCGGCAGGCGATCGCCGTCCCCTCCCTCGGGCTGACCGCCGCGAACCTCTGGCAGGCCGGTACGGTGGGACCCCTCACGGTCACCGCGCCCGCGAGCGTCCTCGTCCGGCGCCGCCGCGCGGTCCTCGACCTGAGGGTCTCCGAGCCGCTCCGCACCGGGCAGCCGCTGGAGCTGAACTGGAACCTCCCGGTCCGCCGGGTGGTCCGCCACGACCCCTCGGTGGAGGTCCTCGCCACCGGGTCCGCGCTGCGGCTGCGGATCACCCCGGGCACCGGGGGCGCGACCCACGGTTGCGAGGTTCTCCTCTAGGTCTATGTCGGAACCCGACAAATACTCGGGGTGTCTGGCTGTTGACTCGGGCTGCATGGGCGAGGGTTCTGTGCAGCCCCACCAGGATTCGACACGCGAGACTGTACGGAGTCGACGGCGGGGTTTTCTTGCGTGACTTCGTAGGGTCGGTACATGACCGTTGTGGACCAGATCCCGAGCGAGCCCGCTGACGCCCGAGGCCGAGTGGCCGAGCTGCACGTCCTGCGCGAGCAGGCCCTGCGCGGCCCGAGCGAGCGGGCCACCGAGGCCCAGCACGCCAAGGGCAAGCTGACCGCCCGCGAGCGCATCGAGCTGCTGCTCGACGCTGGTTCCTTCAACGAGGTCGAGCAGCTGCGCCGGCACCGCGCGCAGGGCTTCGGCCTGGAGGCCAAGAAGCCCTACACCGACGGCGTCATCACCGGCTGGGGCACGGTCGAGGGCCGCACGGTCTTCGTCTACGCGCACGACTTCCGGATCTTCGGCGGCGCCCTCGGCGAGGCCCACGCCACCAAGATCCACAAGATCATGGACATGGCCATCGCGGCCGGTGCCCCGCTGGTCTCCCTGAACGACGGCGCCGGCGCCCGCATCCAGGAGGGCGTCTCCGCCCTCGCCGGCTACGGCGGCATCTTCCAGCGCAACACCAAGGCCTCGGGCGTCATCCCGCAGATCTCGGTGATGCTCGGCCCGTGCGCCGGCGGCGCCGCGTACAGCCCGGCCCTCACGGACTTCGTCTTCATGGTCCGCGAGACCTCGCAGATGTTCATCACCGGCCCGGACGTCGTCAAGGCGGTCACCGGCGAGGAGATCACCCAGAACGGCCTCGGCGGCGCCGACGTGCACGCCGAGACCTCCGGCGTCGCGCACTTCGCGTACGACGACGAGGAGACCTGCATCGCCGAGGTGCGCTACCTCCTGTCGATGCTCCCGCAGAACAACCGCGAGAACCCGCCCACCGTCGCCTCCGAGGACCCGGCCGACCGCCGCTCCGACGTCCTCCTCGACCTCGTGCCCGCCGACGGCAACCGCCCGTACGACATGCACAAGGTCATCGAGGAGCTCGTCGACGAGGGCGACTACCTGGAGATCCACGAGCGCTGGGCCCGCAACATCATCTGCGCCCTGGCCCGGCTCGACGGCCAGGTCGTCGGCATCGTCGCCAACCAGCCCCAGTCGCTCGCCGGCGTCCTCGACATCGAGGCCTCCGAGAAGGCCGCGCGCTTCGTCCAGATGTGCGACGCCTTCAACATCCCGATCATCACCCTTCTGGACGTACCCGGCTTCCTGCCCGGCGTCGACCAGGAGCACGGTGGAATCATCAGGCACGGCGCGAAGCTCCTGTACGCGTACTGCAACGCGACCGTGCCCCGGATCTCCCTGATCCTGCGCAAGGCCTACGGCGGCGCCTACATCGTGATGGACTCCCAGTCCATCGGCGCCGACCTGACGTACGCCTGGCCCACCAACGAAATCGCGGTCATGGGCGCCGAGGGCGCCGCCAACGTCATCTTCCGCAAGCAGATCGCGGAGGCCGAGGACCCCGAGGCCATGCGGGCCCGCATGGTCAAGGAGTACAAGGCCGAGCTGATGCACCCGTACTACGCGGCGGAGCGCGGCCTGGTCGACGACGTCATCGACCCCGCCGACACCCGCCAGGTGCTCATCAGGTCCCTCGCGATGCTCCGCACCAAGCACGCCGACCTGCCGTCCCGCAAGCACGGCAACCCGCCTCAGTAAGAGGAGTCATCCACGTGACCACCCCTGCCAACCTCCTCCGCGTCGAGAAGGGCACCGCCGACCCCGAGGAGCTCGCCGCCATCACCGCGGTGCTGCTCGCCCGCGCGGCCTCCCAGCCCACCGAGACCGCCGCCCACGGCCGCACCACGGCCCGCTGGCGCCGCCTGGAGCGCGAGCACGGCTTCCGCGCGCCGCACAGCTGGCGCTGACGCCCGTACGAGAGGGCCCCGCACCGAAGACGGTGCGGGGCCCTCTCGTACGTTGCGGGCAGTCGTTCCGCAGGGCGGAACGGGTGGGCACAACGTACGGCGCCTTTACGGGCGTGTCCGTTCCCGGGACCCAAGCACGAAGGCCCCGCACCAAACGGTGCGGGGCCTTCGACGTGCAACCGCCAGGGACTACCGCAGCCGCGCCATGAGCGCGTGCTCGACGAGCGTGATGAGGGCGCTCTTGGCGTCGGCGCGGTGGCGGGCGTCGGTGGTGATGATGGGGGTGTCGGGGCCGATCTGGAGGGCCTCGCGGACCTCTTCCGGCTGGTAGGGCTGGTTGCCGTCGAAGCCGTTGAGGGCGATGACGAAGGGCAGGCCCGAGTTCTCGAAGTAGTCGACGGCGGGGAAGCAGTCGGCGAGGCGGCGGGTGTCGACGAGGACGACGGCGCCGATGGCGCCGCGGACCAGGTCGTCCCACATGAACCAGAAGCGGTCCTGTCCGGGGGTACCGAAGAGGTACAGGATCAGGTCCTGGTCCAGGGTGATGCGGCCGAAGTCCATGGCGACGGTCGTCGTCGTCTTGTCGCCGGTGTGGGTGAGGTCGTCGATGCCCGCGGACGCGGAGGTCATGACGGCTTCGGTACGCAGCGGGTTGATCTCCGAGACGGCGCCGACGAACGTGGTCTTGCCCACGCCGAAGCCGCCCGCCACCACGATCTTCGCGCTGGTGGTTGAACGGGCCGCGCCGCCGCTAGAGCTTGCGAAGTCCACTGAGCACCCTTTCGAGCAGTGTCACGTCTGGCTGACCGCCGGCGGCCTCGTCGCCGCCGGGCTGGTGGATGGCGACGAGTCCGGCCTCGGCCAGGTCGGCGACGAGGATTCGGGCGACGCCGAGGGGGATGGAGAGAAGTGCCGAGATCTCCGCGACCGACTTGATCTCGAAGCAGAGCCGGCAGATCCGCTGGTGCTCGGGCAACTGCCCCTGCAGCCGGGCGGGATCGGCCGTCGTGCTGACCAGAGCCTCGATGGCGAGCTGGTAACGGGGCCGGGTCCGGCCGCCGGTCATCGCGTACGGACGCACCAGCGGGTTGTGCCCGCCGGAACCGCCCGAGGCGGCCGGCGATCCCGCGGCCGCCGACGGGGCCTGAGGCTGCGCGTAGGGCTGAGACACGCCCTGTCTGCTCGGGGCGGAGGGAAAGTTGTACCGGTTCTGCGCGGTGTCGCCCAGCGGCGCCTGGTGCGCGTCATAACCGTTGTAGGGGCTCGCGCCCGGGGGTGTACCCACGTCTCCTCCTCCGACTGCCTCGCGGCCCATGTCCCTTGGACCCGCGCCACCGCACCCTACGGTGCGGTGGCACGAAACGCACTGTCTGTCTGTTAGTTGAGCAGACTTCCCTGAAGTTCCGCCCGGAGGTCAGGCGTCAGAACCGTGCCCGCGCGGTCCACGAGGAGGGCCATCTCGTAGCCCACGAGGCCGATGTCGGCCTCCGGGTGGGCGAGCACGGCCAGCGAGGAGCCGTCCGAGATCGACATGATGAAGAGGAAGCCGCGCTCCATCTCCACCACGGTCTGGTTGACCGCACCGCCCTCGAAGATCCGGGACGCGCCCGCGGTCAGCGAGGTCAGTCCGGAGGCGACGGCCGCCAGCTGGTCGGCGCGGTCGCGGGGGAACCCCTCGGACATCGCCAGCAGGAGTCCGTCGGCGGAGACCACCACCGTGTGGGACACCCCGGGGGTGTTGTCCACGAAGTTGGTGATCAACCAGTTCAGATTCTGCGCCGCCTGGCTCATGCTCACACTAACGCTCCTGGTTGTAGGTACTGCCCGGGCCGAAGCCCGATCCGTTCGTGTCCGTTCCCGCGTTGCGTCCCTGCGTGACGCCCCGGCGCAGGTTGCTCAACCTGCCCCGGACGTCCTCGGGTGCGCGGGAGACCTGGGGGCCGCCCTGCGGGGTCTGCTCAGCCGTGCCCTCGACCAGGTTGGCCTTCGGCACCCGGCGGGGGAGACCGGACGAGGTGACCCCGCCCGCCTTGGGGTCCTTGAGCTTTCCGGCCCGCTGCCAGCGCTCGTCGTTGGTCGAGCGCCATTCGTCGGAGCCGTCGGCTGCGTCCTGCTGCTGCACCGGCTGCGCGGGCTTCGGCTGCTGCGGTGCCTGCGGGGGCACCTGCTGCGTCTGCCGGCCGACGCTGCCGCGGCGCGGCAGACCGGCGTCGGTCAGCGCGTGTCCGGTGTCCGGGGCGGGACTCTGGGTCGGACCCGGACGGTCGAAGCCTACGCGGTCGGGGGCCTGTTCGGGAGCGCTCGGAGCAGATTCCGGTTCGGCTCCGAAATCCTGCCCGTAGCCGCCCTGGTAAGCGCCCTGATCCGGCCACTCTGCCTGGTGGGGCTGGGGATCGAACGCATTGCCGTACTGCTGGTGTTCGGTTTCCGGGGTCTCGTACGAAGCTTCCGCATAACCCTGCTGCGGGTAGGCCTCGTAACCCTGCTGCGGGTAGGCGTAGCCGTCCTGCTGCGGATAGCCGGCCGCGTACTCCTGACCGTACTCCTGCGCCTGCTGGGGCTGCTCGTACTCCTGCGCCGGGTACTGCTCCGCCGGGTACTCCTGCGCGGGGTACTGCTCCGCCGGGTACTCCTGGGCCTGGCCGTACTGCTCGGCCGGCTCCGCCTCGTCGCGGAAGAGCGGACGGTCGCCGCCCTGCGCCTGGGCCTCCAGGGCGGCACGCCGCTCCTCGCGCTGGAGCGAGCGGTTGACCGGGTCGAGACCGCGCCCGTCCTCGGCCTGCTGCTCGTAGCGGGAGTCGTCGAAGCCGAGATCGGCCGCGGTGAGCATCTGCTGCGGCGGGGCCGCCTCGAAGGCGTTCTGCTGCTGTTGCTGCGGGATGATCTGGGAGACGGTGAAGTCGTCCTGGAGCGGCTGCTCGCCGCCACCGCCGTGCGTGATCGCGTCCGGCAGCATGATCAGCGAGGTCGTACCGGCCTGCTCGCCCGAGGGGCGGAGCTGGACCCGGATGCCGTGCCGGTCGGCGAGCCGGCCGACCACGAAGAGGCCCATGCGCTGCGAGACGGCCGCGTCCACGGTCGGCGGGTTGGCCAGCTTGTGGTTGATGTCCGCGAAGTCCTCGGCGGTGAGGCCGATGCCCTTGTCGTGGATCTCGACCATCACGCGGCCGTCGGGAAGACGCGTCGCGGTGACGCGGACCTTGGTCTGCGGGGAGGAGAACGTGGTGGCGTTCTCCAGGAGCTCGGCGAGGAGGTGCACGAGGTCGGTCACGGCCTGGCCGTGGATCTCGGCCTCCGGCACGCCCGCCAGCTCGATGCGCTCGTACTGCTCCACCTCGGAGGAGGCGGCGCGCATGACGTCGACCAGCGGGACCGGCTGGTCCCAGCGGCGGCCCGGCTCCTCGCCGGCGAGGACGAGGAGGTTCTCGCCGTTGCGGCGCATGCGGGTGGCCAGGTGGTCCAGCTTGAAGAGGTTCTCCAGCTGGTCCGGGTCGGCCTCGTTGTTCTCCAGGTCGGTGATGAGGGTCAGCTGGCCCTCGATCAGCGACTGGTTGCGGCGCGAGAGGTTCGTGAAGATCGCGTTGACGTTGCCGCGGAGCATGGCCTGCTCGGCGGCGAGCCGGACGGCCTCGCGGTGGACCTGGTCGAAGGCGCGGGCGACCTCGCCGATCTCGTCCTGCGAGTCGATCGGGATGGGCTGGACGCGGGTGTCGACCCGGCCCGGCTCCGTACGGGAGAGCTGGTCGACGAGCATCGGCAGGCGCTGCTCGGCGATGCCGAAGGCGGCGGACCGCAGCTCGCGCATCGAGCGGCTCATCTGGCGGGCCATCATCCCGGCCAGGATGAAGGCGGCGAGCAGGGCGACGACGGTGATGCCACCGGTGACCCAGGCGTCCGTCTTGGCCTCGTCGGAGATGTCGGCGGCCTCGTTCACGGCCTTGTCGACGAGGGTCTTCTCGACCTCGCTGTAGCCGTCGAACTTGGCGGTGGCGACGGCCATCCAGGTCTCGGGCGTGATGCCCTGGCCCTTCAGCTCCTTGATGCCCTCGGGGCCCTTGGCGGTGCCGATCCGGGAGGCGACGCCCGAGTAGACGGAGCCGTCCTTGCCCTTGGGGAGCTCGACGCCGGCCGCGGCCATCTTCTTCTCGCCGTCGGCGGCCTTGCCGGCCATGACCTTCTTGAGCAGGTCGACGTCCTCGGGCAGACCGCCGGAGTTGAACTCGCCGAGGGCGATCTGCTCCAGGTAGTTGTACGAGTTGAACGCCACGGACTGCTGGGCGAAGACGGCCTCGTCGTGGCTGGGCCGGACCAGCAGCTGGGTGCCGATGGAGCGCTGGAGGGACTCCGCGCCCTTCGAGAGCTGGATCGCGTAGACGGTACGGCCGTAGCTGGTGATGTTGCCGGTGCCGAGCCCGAGCTCGTTGGAGAACTCCATGAGGTAGTGCTGCACGCCCGTGTAGCCGAGCTGGGTGTTCACCGGGTCCAGGGACCGGGTGTACGCCGCCTTGCGCAGCGTCTCCAGCTTGGGCTCCTCGTCCTTGAACAGCCGCAGGCGGCGCTCCAGGCCCTCGCCCGACGGCATGCTCTTGACGGCCTCGTCGAACTTCGCCTTGGCGGCGTCGGTCGCGGCGTACGCCCGCGTGACCTCGTCGGCCTTGCGGTCCTCGGGGTTCTTCGCGGCGAGCAGGGGGCCGGCGGTGAGGTCGCGCTCGTTGAGCAGGGCGGTGCTGTACTCCGAGGCGGCGCGCACGATGAGCGCCGTCTTCTCGGCGTCCTGCGCCTCCTGCCAGGTCTCGATCGCTCCCTTGACCTGGAAGCCGCCCATGACGAGGCCGACCAGCACGGGTATGAGGAGGATCGCGTTCAGCCTGGTCGGCACCCGCCAGTTGCGGGGAGAGAGCTTGCTGGAGCTTCCCTTGGGCGCCTCGGTGGGGAGCGGCGTGACGGGCACGTCCGCGGGCGACACCGCTGCGCGCGACGGCGGCGTGAAGTTGCCCCGCGTCTCCTGCTCCGCGGAGCCTTCCTTGCTTCGCCTCACTCGACCAACAACCTCTCGGCGTCGGCACCTACGTTGTGCCGGTGTTTCGTTCAGGGCCGTACTACTCGGGAGTTCATGAATTGCAGCACGTGAAGGGGGTCCGTTCCAAACAGTGGGAAGGGGCCTCTTTCAGTGGTCCAGGCCTCACCTAAAACGGGCATAAAGAGCGAGCCCCGCCAAATGGCGGGGCTCATGTGAGCGCAGTGACACCGATCGGATGCGTCGGGTGTCCGGGGCGCCCCAATTCTCTTTCGAAACGTTATGAACGCGCGGGCGGCCGTGTCGAAGGACACAGACCGCCCCTGGCAGAGGCATATGACAACTGCCCTGGTCCCTCGCGCTACTTGGGCCCCGCCTACTTGAGCCGCGCCATGAGCGCGTGCTCGACGAGCGTGATGAGGGCGCTCTTGGCGTCGGCGCGGTGGCGGGCGTCGGTGGTGATGATGGGGGTGTCGGGGCCGATCTGGAGGGCCTCGCGGACCTCTTCCGGCTGGTAGGGCTGGTTGCCGTCGAAGCCGTTGAGGGCGATGACGAAGGGCAGGCCCGAGTTCTCGAAGTAGTCGACGGCGGGGAAGCAGTCGGCGAGGCGGCGGGTGTCGACGAGGACGACGGCGCCGATGGCGCCGCGGACCAGGTCGTCCCACATGAACCAGAAGCGGTCCTGTCCGGGGGTACCGAAGAGGTACAGGATCAGGTCCTGGTCCAGGGTGATGCGGCCGAAGTCCATGGCGACGGTCGTCGTCGTCTTGCCGCCGGTGTGCGTCAGATCGTCGATGCCGGCCGACGCGGAGGTCATGACGGCTTCGGTACGCAGCGGGTTGATCTCCGAGACGGCGCCGACGAACGTGGTCTTGCCCACGCCGAAGCCGCCCGCCACCACGATCTTCGCGCTGGTGGTCGATCTGGCCGCGCCGTTAGAGCTTGCGAAGTCCACTGAGCACCCTTTCGAGCAGTGTCACGTCCGGCGTGCCGCCGGTCTCTCCGTTGCCCGGCTGGTGGATCGCCACCATGCCGGCCTCCGCCAGGTCGGCCACGAGGATCCGGGCGACGCCGAGCGGCATCGACAGGAGGGCCGACACCTCGGCCACCGACTTGACCTCGCGGCAGAGGTGGCAGATCCGCTGGTGCTCCGGCAGGAGCGTGGCGAGGTGCGCCGGGTCGGCGGTGGTGCTGACCAGCGCCTCGATGGCGAGCTGGTAGCGCGGCCGGGTCCGGCCGCCGGTCATCGCGTACGGACGCACCAGCGGCTGGTCGCCCTCATGTCCGTACTCGTCGACTGAGGAGCCGTACGGATCGTGAGAGGCGGGGGGCGGGGTCATGAATCCTCCGGGCGTGACAGCAAGACTTCTGCCGTCTGATGGGGCCGGTGGGGGGCCGGGTGGGGCGGCCGGACGGTGAACGGTACTCAGGGCGGTACGGAGGGGCGTACCGCCCTGTCGGTCGGTCGATGCGGTGGGTTGTCCGGTGAACGTGACCGCTAGTGGAGCAGGCTGCCCTGGAGCTCCGCACGGAGATCCGGGGTGAGGACGCTGCCGGCCCGGTCGACCAGCAGCGCCATCTCGTAGCCCACGAGGCCGATGTCGCACTCGGGGTGCGCGAGCACGGCCAGCGAGGAGCCGTCGGAGACGGACATCAGGAAGAGGAAGCCGCGCTCCATCTCCACCACGGTCTGCGCGACGGGTCCGCCCTCGAAGATCCGGGACGCCCCCGCGGTCAGCGAGGTCAGTCCGGACGCGACCGCCGCCAGCTGGTCGGCGCGGTCGCGGGGGAATCCTTCGGACATGGCCAGCAGGAGTCCGTCGGCGGAGACCACCACCGTGTGCGACACCCCGGGGGTGTTGTCCACGAAGTTGGTGATCAACCAGTTCAGATTCTGCGCCGCCTGGCTCATCGCGTTCAACTAACGCTCCTGCTGATGGTTCGGACCGAGGTGGTGGCTACCCGTGGTCGAGTTGCCGGCCTGACGGCCCTGCTGAATGCCGCGGCGCAGATTCGTGAGCCGGCCGCGGACGTCGTCGGGTGCACGCGAGACCTGGGGGCCGGCCGTGTGGGCCTGCTCCTGTGCGGTCCCGGGTACGAGGTTGGCCTTCGGCACACGGCGCGGAAGACCGGAGGTGGTGACGCCGCCGGCCGCGGGCTTGCGCACCCGCTCCGCCTGGCGCACCAGCTCGTCGTTGGGCGAGGTCCGCCAGGCGGCCCCGCCGTTCTGGCGGCCGTCGGCGGCCGGGTCACCGGCCGGACGGGGTGCCGGGGCGGACGGCTGCGACACGACCGGGGTCGGCATCGTCTGCGTCAGGTCCACCTGCTGCTGCGGCTGCCCCTGGTGGGACCAGTTGGTCTCCAGGTTGTCGTACAGCGGGGTACGGGCCTCGCCCGCGCCACCGGCCGGCGGCAGCGCCTCCGGACGGCGCGGCTGCTGGAGCTGCGGCTGCTGCGGCTCCTGCCGGCGGACCGGCTCGGCCGGACGCGGGGCACCGAAGTCGTCGCCGGTCCGCTGACGCGGCGCCGGCGGCTGGGCCTGCGGGGCCTGCTGCTGGGCCTGCTGCGCCTGCGGTACGAAGGGCTGGTGGCCGAACTGCTGCTGGCCGCCCTGGTACGCCTGCGGGGCCTGGTGCTGCTGGGGCATGGCCTGCTGCTGGTGCTGCGGCTGCTGCTGCGGGGCACCGAAGTCCGGGCGCGGGAACTGGCCCGTGGAACCGGGACCCTGCGGGGCACCGAAGTCGGGGCGCGGGAACTGCGCCGTCGACGCCGGGTCCTGCATGCCGCCCTGGTACGCCTGCGGGGCCTGGTGCTGCTGGGGCATGGCCTGCTGCTGGTGCTGCGGCTGCTGCTGCGGGGCACCGAAGTCCGGGCGCGG
>NZ_JBIRQU010000001.1:0-18525 GCF_044333355.1 Streptomyces sp. NPDC021012 | reverse complement strand
GGGAACTGGCCCGTGGAACCGGGGCCCTGCGGGGCCGCCGGTCCACCGAACAGGCCCGCCGACTCCGGCTCCTCGTGACCGCGCGGGGCGTCCAGCGGGGACATCTCCTGCTGGGGGCGCCGGACCGGCTGCTGCTGCGGGTCGTTGCCCCAGCTCGCGGCCTGCGGGCGCTGCTGCTGGGGGGTGCCCCCGGGCAGCTCGGCGCGCGGGAAGTCGTAACCGCCCTGCTGGGCCTGGCCCTGCTGCTGCTGCGCGGCGGGCCCGGGCTGGTTGCCCCACACGTCCGTACGGGACGGGATGGCGCTCGCGGCGCCGCCGATGAGGCCGCCCCCGCCGGGACCCGGACGCATCGCCTCGGGCGCCTGCGGGGCCTGGGGGACCTGCGGCAGCTGGCCGGTCTGCTCCAGCTGGGCGTTCTGCGGCTGCGGCTGCGGGGTGCGGGACTGCGGGCCGCCGGCCAGCGGGGCACCGTCACGGGCGGGCAGCGCGGCCCGGGGACCGCTCGCACCGACCTGGCCGCGCGCGGCACCGGCGGCGAGACGGCCGGCCGCCGAGGACGGGGCACCGCCCTGGCCCGGACGTCCGCCGGGGCCGCCGGCCGCGCCGGGACCGCCGGGGAGACGGCCGCCGGGGGCGGAGCCACCCTGCGGCATCGCGCCCTGGCCGCCCTGGCCCGGCTTGGGCATGGGCTTCTTGCCGCCCTGGGCGACGTCGACGGGGAGCATGACGAGCGCGGTGGTGCCGCCCGAGTCGGACGGGCGCAGCTGGATCCGGATGCCGTGTCGCAGGGACAGGCGGCCGACCACGAACAGACCCATGCGGCGGGAGACCGAGACGTCCACGGTGGGCGGCGAGGCGAGCCGCTCGTTGATCGCGGCGAGGTCCTCGGGGGAGAGGCCGATGCCGGTGTCGTGGATCTCGACGAGCACGCGGCCGTCGGGCAGCGCGTGACCGGTGACCCGGACCTTGGTCTGCGGGGAGGAGAACGACGTGGCGTTCTCCAGGAGCTCGGCGAGGAGGTGCACGAGGTCGTTGACGACCCGGCCGGCGACCTCGGTCGCCGGGACCGCGGCCAGTTCGATGCGCTCGTACTGCTCCACCTCGGAGGCGGCGGCACGGAGGACGTCGACCAGCGGGACCGGGCGGGTCCAGCGGCGGCCGGGCTCCTCGCCGGCGAGGACGAGGAGGTTCTCACCGTTACGGCGCATACGCGTCGCGAGGTGGTCGAGCTTGAACAGCGAGGAGAGCTGGTCCGGGTCGGCCTCGCGGGACTCCAGCTCGGAGATGAGCGAGAGCTGACGCTGGATGAGGCCCTGGGAACGGCGCGAGAGGTTGGTGAACATCGCGTTGACGTTGCCCCGGAGGAGGGCCTGCTCGGCGGCGAGGCGGACGGCCTCGCGGTGCACGTCGTCGAAGGCCGCGGCCACCTGGCCGATCTCGTCCCGGGAGTGCACACCGACGGACTCGACGGAGGTGTCGACGTCCTGCGGGTCGGACTCGGAGAGCTGCTTGACGAGCTCGGGCAGGCGGTCCTGGGCGACCTTGGTCGCGGTGTCCTGGAGTCGCCGCAGCGACCGGATCATGGACCGGGCCACGACGAAGGCGCCGATGAGCGAGACGCCGAGGACGAGGAGGATCAGGGCACCGTTGATGATGGCGTCGCGCTGCGACTCCTGCTTCAGCTCACGGGCCATCGTCTCCATGTCACCGAGCAGACCGAGCTCGATGCGGTTCATGGCGGCGATCTTGGTGTTGTACTCGTCGGTGAAGTTGAGGTGGCCGCGCTTGGGGCCGCTCGCCATCGCGTCGTCGGAGTTCAGCACGCGCTCGGCGTACTTGTTGGCGGCGTTGATCGACGGGTCGCCGCTGTTCAGCGTCTCGGTCTTCTCGGCGGCGTCACCGCCGGTCGACTCGTAGATCGCCTGGAACGACTTGAGCTCGACGCCCTCACTGTTGAGGGCGGCCTCGCCGTAGAGGCGGTCACCCTGCTGGAGGTGGCCGGAGGTCCGGTCGCTCTGGGGGAGCGCGGCCGCGATGATCGCCTGCTGGATGGAGGCGTACTCCTTGGCGGACGAGAACGCGGCGAGCGCGCGGGTCCGCTTGATCATCTCGGGGTTGCTGGTCGCCTGCGCCATGTCCTGGGACAGGCTGAGGAGCGAGCGGATGAGGCGGCTGTACGCCTCGACCGTCACCGAGTGGGACACGCCCTTCTCGTAGGCGCTGCTCCGGATGGCGTGGAGCTCGGTGACCTGCGAGGCGATCTGGCTGACGTTCTGGCGGATGCTGCGCAGCGCCTCGTCGCCCTCGGTGGCCGGGATCTCGTTGGTGGCGTCGAGGAAGGCCTTGTACTCGCGGTCCGTCTTGCGGCGCGGGTTGGCGACCTGGTAGTCGCTGACCGGGCGGCCGTTGGACAGCGGACCGGCGGACAGGTCGCGCTCGGCCTGGAGGGCCTGCGCGAGGCCGGTCGCCTCACGGGTCAGCTTGGTGAGCAGCTGCATGTGGTCGAGCTGCTCCATGTCCTGGAGCGAGTCGCTGATGCGGATGCCGCCCAGGGTGGTCGCCGCGACCACGGGGAGGGTGAGGAGCGCGACCAGGCGCGTGGAGATGCGCCAGTTGCGCAGGGCTATTCGCGGGCCGACCTCGTTCTCGGGCCGGACCTTGGGGGCGGTGGCGGCCGGCTCGGCGGACTTGGCCGAGGTGCTCGCGCGCCTGCCGCCGTCACCGCCCTCGCCGGACGGTGCCTGGCCCTGGTTCGGGGTGTGCGAGGCCGAGGGACCGCGGTCGGTCCCGGCACGCGGTTCCTGCTCCGCCGGAGCATCCGCTCGGCCCTGGCGGGCCTGGGAAGACCCCGAGCCATCCCTCTTGAAACGTCCCTGCACTAGCGTCGCAACCTCTGGACCAGGCGTCCTTCCGGATGAACGGAGAGGACGGTGTCGGTGTCGATCGGGGCGCGTGGGGCGCCCGGGTGGTCGTCGGTGACCGGCGCAGTTCCCCCTTCCCCGCCACTAGGCCGGCGCTGCGTTGCGCCTCCTGCGCGCCGGCTTGAAACCCGCGGCGGTGCGTGGAATTCCAGCACAGTGCCGGATCTCCAACAAGGGCCGCGTGTCGTGGCGGGAGGGGTATGACAAAGCGTGCACGACGTGTCACCCCATGTAGAAGATGATCACGGAGGATTCGGACTTATACGGCCCAATGGCCGGGCATCCCCACGTGTCCCAGTCGCCATGATCAGGAGCGGAATAGCTCATTCAGTGGCGTAATGTCCCTTTCCGTGGTCACTGGCGACGGTCCGTAATGCCCGGAATGTGATGCGCGAGGTGAGCAAACTCACACCCAAATCGGTGTCTCTGCCATGCATTCGAAGGGGATCGCATGTTTAGCCTGACGCTTTACACCCCTTCGCGCCTGTTCGGGCGCCCGTACCGGAACAAGGTCTGATCACCGCGATGAAGACGACGACGCTCCGCAAGACGGCCAACCCCCGCCGTTCCACCCTCGTGCACCTCTCGGACGCCGCAGAACTCGGCCGGGGCGCCCAGCCGGAGTACGCGGTCGAGCTCCCG
Organism: Streptomyces sp. NPDC021012; assembly: GCF_044333355.1. Classification (NCBI taxonomy): domain Bacteria; kingdom Bacillati; phylum Actinomycetota; class Actinomycetes; order Kitasatosporales; family Streptomycetaceae; genus Streptomyces; species Streptomyces sp. NPDC021012. The sequence goes on along the minus strand of NZ_JBIRQU010000001.1, from coordinate 14,962 downwards.
GGCAACACGGCCAACCCGCGCCGCACCATCCTGATGCAGGCCCCGGCCCCCTACGAGCCCCAGCCGTACGCCACCGCGACGCGCTGAGGCCCTCCGGCCCCATTCGCCCCGCTGATAACGCCGGTCGGCCGCCCCCTCGTCGCGTTAGCCTGGAGCGTCAGACTCCAGCCAGTACCAAGTGAGGGGCGACAGCACTCGTGCGCATCGCCAGATTCTCCATCGACGGCAATGTGGCCTTCGGCGCCGTCGAGGGCGAGGGAACCGTCGAGTCCGGCGGCCTCGTCCTCGACATCATCAAGGGCATTCCGTACACCGACTTCGAGCTCAGCGGCACCAAGGTCCCGCTGAGCAAGGTACGGCTCCTGCCGCCCGTGCTCCCCAACAAGGTCGTGGCCATCGGCCGCAACTACGCCGAGCACGCCGCCGAACTCGGCAACGAGGTCCCCGAGGTCCCCGTCGCCTTCTTCAAGCCCACCACCTCGGTGATCGGCTCCGGCGACGCCATCGAGTACCCCTCCTTCTCCAACGAGCTGCACCACGAGGCCGAACTGGCCGTGGTCATCGGCCGCATGTGCCGCGAGGTGCCCCGCGAGCGCGTGAAGGACGTCATCTTCGGCTACACCTGCGCGAACGACGTCACCGCCCGCGACGCCCAGCAGCGCGAGAAGCAGTGGGCCCGCGCCAAGGGCTTCGACACCTCCTGCCCCCTGGGCCCCTGGGTGGAGACCGACCTCGACCCGAGCGACCTGACCATCCAGGCCACGGTCAACGGCGAACAGCGCCAGCTGGGTCGGACGAGCGACATGATCCGCTCCATCGAGGACCTGGTCGTCCACATCACCGAGGCCATGACGCTGCTCCCCGGCGACGTCATCCTCACCGGCACCCCCGCCGGGGTCGGCCCCCTCAACGTCGGCGACGAGGTCGCCGTCACCATCGAAGGCATCGGCACTCTCACCAACAAGGTGATCAAGCGTGGCTAACGCGAACATCCGCGTCCGTTTCTGTCCCTCCCCGACCGGCAACCCCCACGTGGGCCTGGTCCGCACGGCTCTCTTCAACTGGGCCTTCGCCCGGCACAACGAGGCCACCATGGTCTTCCGCATCGAGGACACCGACGCGGCGCGCGACTCCGAGGAGTCGTACAACCAGCTGCTCGACTCCCTCAAGTGGCTCGGCCTCGACTGGGACGAGGGCCCGGAGATCGGCGGCCCCCACGCCCCGTACCGCCAGTCGCAGCGGATGGACATCTACAAGGACGTCGCCGACAAGCTGCTCGCCGGCGGGTACGCGTACCCCTGCTACTGCACCACCGAGGAGCTCGACGAGCGCCGCGAGGCCGCCCGCGCCGCCGGCCGCCCCTCCGGCTACGACGGCCACTGCCGCGACCTCACCGCCGAGCAGAAGGCGGCGTACGAGGCCGAGGGCCGCGCGTCGATCGTCCGCTTCCGGATGCCCGACGAGACGATCACCTTCACCGACCTGGTCCGCGGCGAGCTGACCTTCACCCCGGAGAACGTGCCGGACTACGGCATCCTCCGGGCCAACGGCGCCCCGCTCTACACCCTCGTCAACCCGGTCGACGACGCCCTCATGGAGATCACCCACGTCCTGCGCGGCGAGGACCTGCTCTCCTCCACCCCCCGCCAGATCGCGCTCTACAAGGCGCTGATCGAGCTCGGCATCGCCAAGGAGATCCCCTCCTTCGGCCACCTGCCGTACGTGATGGGCGAGGGCAACAAGAAGCTCTCCAAGCGCGACCCGCAGGCCTCCCTCAACCTCTACCGGGAGCGCGGCTTCCTCCCCTCGGGCCTGCTGAACTACCTGTCGCTCCTGGGCTGGTCCTTCTCGGCCGACCGGGACCTCTTCACCATCCCCGAGATGGTGGAGAAGTTCGACATCGCCGACGTCAACGCCAACCCGGCGCGCTTCGACCTCAAGAAGGCCGAGTCGATCAACGCCGACCACATCCGGATGCTGAACGTGAAGGCCTTCGCCGAGGCCTGCGAGCCCTGGCTCCGGGCCCCGCACGCCCCCTGGGCGCCGGAGGACTTCGACCAGGACGCCTGGGAGCGGATCGCCCCGCACGCCCAGACCCGCCTGACCGTCCTCTCGGACATCACGGCCAACGTGGACTTCCTCTTCCTGCCCGAGCCGGTCTTCGACCAGCCCTCGTGGGACAAGGCCATGAAGGGCGAGCCCGCGGCCCTCCTCACCACCGCCCGCGAGAAGCTCGTGGACGCCGACTGGAGCGACCCCGAGTCCCTCAAGAACGCCGTCCTGGCCGCCGGCGAGGCCCACGGCCTCAAGCTCGGCAAGGCCCAGGCCCCGGTCCGCGTCGCCGTCACCGGCCGCACGGTCGGCCTGCCGCTCTTCGAGTCCCTGGAGATCCTGGGCAAGGAGAAGACCCTCGCCCGCATCGACGCGACCCTGGCGAAGCTCGCCGGCTGATCCGCGCCGTACGTACGCACCGGTACCCCCGTCCCACGCCCCGGGACGGGGGTACCTTCGTTCTCATGACCATCCGCGCGGTGCTCTGGGACATCGACGACACGATCTTCGACTACGCGAGCGCCGACCGGGCCGGGATGCGGGCGCACCTCGCGACCGAGGGGCTGCTCGGGGCGTACGGCTCCGTCGAGGAGGCCCTGCGGCGCTGGAAGGAGCTCACGGAGCTGCACTGGCGCCGGTACGAGGCCGAGGGCGGGGACTTCCGGGAGCAGCGGCGCGGGCGCGTGCGGGACTTCCTGGGGCGGCCGGAGCTCACCGCCGCCGAGGCCGACGGCTGGTTCGACCGGTACGTGGTCCATTACGAGGCCGCCTGGGAGCTGTTCCCCGACACCGTCCCCGCCCTCGACCTGCTGGCCCGTGACTACCGTCACGGAGTGCTGTCCAACTCCAGCATCCACAACCAGGACCACAAGCTCCGCACCCTGGGCGTACGGGACCGCTTCGAGGCCGTGGTGTGCGCCGCCGAGCTCGGGGTGGCCAAGCCGGCCCCGGAGGCCTTCCACGCCGCCTGCGCGGCCCTTGGCCTGCGCCCCCACCAGGTCGCGTACGTCGGGGACCAGCCGGACATCGACGCCCGGGGCGCCGTGGAGGCGGGCCTGCGGGGCATCTGGCTGGACCGCGCGGGGACCGGCGGGAGGCCCGAGCTGACCCGGATCACCGACCTCCGACAGCTGCCCGCGCTGCTGCGTGCGGATACGCGTTTTGGAGCACCGTCCACCTTCGGGTAATGTTCTTTCTGCGCCGAGGGGAACGGGCCGAAAGGCCGGAAAGCCCCGGAAGCGCAAGCCGAGCAAGATCCCTTCTCGAAGTGATCAAGTTCCGGTGGCCTATGGTGTAATTGGCAGCACGACTGATTCTGGTTCAGTTAGTCTTGGTTCGAGTCCAGGTAGGCCAGCTCGCAGAGCTCATCTGCAACCGTGGATTGGCATCCACAAAGCCCCCGTTGTGTAGCGGCCTAGCACGCCGCCCTCTCAAGGCGGTAGCGCCGGTTCGAATCCGGTCGGGGGTACAGATCCTTCCCGCGGGATCATCTGGGTAGCTCCCGATGATGCCGATGCAGGATCGCTAGGGCCCCCGTTGTGTAGCGGCCTAGCACGCCGCCCTCTCAAGGCGGTAGCGCCGGTTCGAATCCGGTCGGGGGTACGACGCTGGTCTAACCACGTATTGGTCTATGGTGTAATTGGCAGCACGACTGATTCTGGTTCAGTTAGTCTAGGTTCGAGTCCTGGTAGACCAGCTCGGATCCACGGCAACGTGTGATCCAAAGCCCCCGTTGTGTAGCGGCCTAGCACGCCGCCCTCTCAAGGCGGTAGCGCCGGTTCGAATCCGGTCGGGGGTACTCGACGAAGAAGCCCTTCCCTTCGGGGGAGGGCTTCTTCGCTGTTCGCGTCCACCGAGTGTGTGAGGACACAACTCCGGCCCACCGCTGCGGCGTTGGAGCGGTGGGCCGGTACGAACAGGGAGGTGCGGAGGAGGTCAGCCGTTGCGGCGGAGCGCCTCGGAGAGACGGGCGGCGGCGTCGATGACCGCCTGGGCGTGCATGCGGCCCGGGTGGCGCGTCAGGCGCTCGATCGGACCCGAGACCGACACGGCGGCCACCACGCGGTTCGAGGGGCCGCGTACGGGCGCGGAGACGGACGCCACGCCGGGCTCCCGCTCGCCGATCGACTGGGCCCAGCCGCGGCGCCGTACGCCCGACAGGGCCGTCGCCGTGAAGCGGGCGCCCTGGAGGCCGCGGTGCAGCCGCTCGGGCTCCTCCCAGGCCATCAGGATCTGCGCGGACGAGCCGGCCTTCATGGTCAGCGTCGAGCCGACCGGGACCGTGTCCCGCAGGCCCGAGAGCCGCTCGGCCGCCGCCACGCAGATGCGCATGTCGCCCTGGCGCCGGTAGAGCTGGGCGCTCTCGCCGGTGACGTCGCGCAGATGCGTCAGCACCGGGCCCGCGGTCGCGAGCAGGCGGTCCTCGCCGGCCGCGGCGGCGAGCTCCGCCAGGCGCGGCCCGAGGATGAACCGGCCCTGCATGTCGCGGGCCACCATCCGGTGGTGTTCCAGTGCCACGGCCAGTCGGTGGGCCGTGGGTCGTGCGAGTCCCGTCGCCGCGACCAGTCCTGCGAGGGTGGCCGGACCGGACTCCAGGGCGCTCAGGACAAGGGCTGCCTTGTCGAGAACGCCTACGCCGCTAGAGTTGTCCATGCAACGATATTCGCGTCTCACTCTGTGAAACGCAAGTTCAATTTTTCTCGGAACCTGTGACCCTGGTGATGCGGCCGCACAACGGCCCGCGAAACGGGTCTCTAGTTGTGCCGGCGTAGACGTCGGCCGGAGGGAAAGCGATGGGTAGGACACTCGCGGAGAAGGTCTGGGACGACCACGTCGTCCGGCGCGCCGAGGGCGAGCCCGACCTCCTCTTCATCGATCTGCACCTGCTGCACGAGGTGACCAGCCCGCAGGCCTTCGACGGCCTCCGGCAGAACGGCCGGCAGGTACGGCGCCTCGACCTCACCATCGCCACCGAGGACCACAACACCCCGACCCTCGACATCGACAAGCCGATCGCGGACCCGGTCTCCCGCGCACAGCTGGAGACCCTCCGCAAGAACTGTGCCGAGTTCGGCGTCCGGCTGCACCCGCTGGGCGACGTCGAGCAGGGCGTCGTCCACGTGGTGGGACCGCAGCTGGGCCTGACCCAGCCCGGCACCACCGTGGTCTGCGGCGACTCGCACACCTCCACGCACGGCGCCTTCGGCGCGCTGGCGTTCGGCATCGGCACCAGCCAGGTCGAGCACGTGCTCGCCACCCAGACGCTGCCGCTGGCCCGCCCCAAGACCATGGCGATCACGGTCGACGGCGAGCTGCCCGCGGACGTCACCGCCAAGGACCTGATCCTGGCGATCATCGCCAAGATCGGCACCGGCGGCGGCCAGGGCTACATCCTGGAGTACCGCGGCTCCGCCATCGAGAAGCTCTCGATGGAGGCCCGGATGACCATCTGCAACATGTCGATCGAGGCCGGCGCCCGCGCGGGCATGATCGCCCCCGACGAGACCACCTTCGCCTACCTGAAGGGCCGCGCCCACGCCCCCGAGGGCGAGGACTGGGACGCCGCCGTCGCGTACTGGAAGACCCTGAAGTCCGACGAGGACGCCGTCTTCGACGCCGAGGTCGTCATCGACGCCGCCTCGCTGGCTCCGTTCGTCACCTGGGGCACCAACCCCGGCCAGGGCGCGCCGCTTTCGGCGAACGTCCCCGACCCGGCTTCGTACGAAGACGCTTCGGAGCGCCTGGCCGCCGAAAAGGCCCTGGAGTACATGGGGTTGACCGCCGGGCAGCCGCTGCGCGACATCAAGGTCGACACCGTCTTCGTAGGCTCCTGCACCAACGGCCGCATCGAGGACCTGCGCAACGCCGCCTCCCTCCTGGAGGGCCGCAAGGTCGCCGACGGCGTCCGCATGCTGGTCGTCCCCGGCTCGGTCCGGGTCGCCCTGCAGGCCGTCGAAGAGGGCCTGGACAAGGTCTTCAAGGAGGCCGGGGCCGAATGGCGGCACGCGGGCTGCTCGATGTGCCTGGGCATGAACCCCGACCAACTGGCCCCCGGTGAGCGCTCCGCGTCCACCTCCAACCGCAACTTCGAGGGCCGGCAGGGCAAGGGCGGCCGCACCCACCTGGTCTCCCCCCAGGTCGCCGCCGCCACCGCCGTCCTGGGCCACCTGGCCTCCCCGGCCGATCTGTCCGACGTCGCCACCACCGCGGGGGTCTGAGGAACCATGGAAGCTTTCACCACGCACACCGGCCGGGCCGTCCCGCTGCGCCGCAGCAACGTCGACACCGACCAGATCATCCCGGCGCACTGGCTGAAGAAGGTCACCCGCGACGGCTTCGAGGACGGCCTCTTCGAGGCCTGGCGCAAGGACTCCGAGTTCGTCCTCAACCGCCCCGAGCGGCAGGGCGCCACGGTCCTGGTCGCCGGCCCCGACTTCGGCACCGGCTCTTCCCGCGAGCACGCCGTCTGGGCGCTCCAGAACTACGGCTTCCAGGCCGTCATCTCCTCCCGCTTCGCCGACATCTTCCGCGGCAACTCGCTGAAGAACGGCCTGCTGACCGTCGTCCTCCCGCAGGAGACGGTGGACGCCCTCTGGGAGCTGACCGAGGCCGACCCGACCGCCGAGATCACCGTCGACCTGGAGGCCCGCAAGGTCCTGGCCGCCGGGATCGACGCCGACTTCGAGCTCGACGAGAACGCCCGCTGGCGTCTGCTGAACGGCCTCGACGACATCAGCCTCACCCTTCAGAACGAAGCCGACATCGCGGCCTACGAGGCGGCTCGACCGGCCTTCAAGCCCCGTACAATTACGGTCTGAGCAGCGCTTTTCCAAGACTGCGCCCCCCACCGCCCGGTGGGGGGCGCAGTCGCTTGTTGAGACCCTGTCGGGCGACAACTCGCCCTAGATGGCACAATCGGTGCATGGAACGCGACAGCCAACTCGAGCTCTACGAGGCAGTCGCCGCCCGATTGAAGGAAGCGCACACAAGGGTGCGCTCACTGCAAGTCCCGGAGGGCGTAAGGATGGCGCTGTCCCGGAAGCTGCTGGTCGTGACGGCCGCGGCGAAGCACGATCTCAAGGACGCGGCGACGCGTCTGGACCGGTTGATGAAGGACCTCGACGAGGGCCGATTCCCAGAGGACGACTGACACCAGGAACTCCGCAACGGGACTTCCACGTTGCGGCACTAGGGTGATTAGACCGTTTCGTGTTTGATTTGCGGTATATACATGCCTAACGTGCGAAAAAGCTTGAACACTTTCGTTCTGGCAATGTCTCCGAAGGGGAAGACGTGAACAAGGCGCAGCTCGTAGAAGCGATTGCCGACAAGATGGGCGGTCGTCAGCAGGCCGCCGACGCCGTCGACCACGTGCTCGACGCCATCGTGCGTGCCGTGGTGGCGGGCGACCGGGTCTCGGTCACGGGTTTCGGCTCGTTCGAGAAGGTCGACCGCCCGGCCCGCTACGCCCGCAACCCGCAGACGGGTGAGCGGGTCCGGGTCAAGAAGACCTCCGTCCCGCGCTTCCGCGCAGGTCAGGGCTTCAAGGACCTGGTCAGCGGCTCGAAGAAGCTCCCCAAGGGCGGCGAGGTCTCCGTCAAGAAGGCCCCCAAGGGCAGCCTCACCGGTGGCGCCTCCGCGACCGTGAAGAAGGCCGCCGCGAAGAAGGCCACCACCGCCAAGAAGGCCGCCGCGAAGAAGGCGACCCCGGCGAAGAAGGTCACGGCCGCCGCCGCCAAGAAGGCGACCCCGGCCAAGAAGACCACCACCACGGCGGCCGCCAAGAAGGCGACGCCGGCGAAGAAGACCACCACGGCCGCCGCCAAGAAGGCGACCCCGGCCAAGAAGGCCACCACGGCCGCCGCCAAGAAGGTCACCAAGGCCGCGGCGAAGAAGACCGCGCCGGCCGCGAAGAAGGCCACGGCGACGAAGGCGCCCGCCAAGAAGACGACGGCGCGCAAGACCACCGCCAAGAAGACCGCCGCCAAGAAGTAGGACGCGCGGTACCGACCCGCCGGGCCGGGCTCCCCCCGGGGAGCCCGGCCCGCGGCGTGTCCCGTCCCGGATCGGGACGCCCGGAGCGGAACGCTCCGGATCAGAAGGTCTGCAGCGTCACCAGGGTGATCCGGAGCCCCGCGCCCGACGTGCCAGGCTCCGCCTCGATCCGCACCCGCTGCCCCGGCCGGAGCAGCCGCAGCCCGCCCGCCTCGAAGGCCTCCGCCCCGAACTCCACGGGGGTGCCGTCGTCGAGCAGCACACTGCCGCTGCGGGTCTCGGGGTCGTACGTGAACGCGGTCGCCTGCATGGACCGCAGCCTATCCGGCCGCCACCGGCCACCGGGCGGCCGTCCGCGGACCGAGCCCCAGCGCCAGGGCCGTCGCCAGATCCTCCCCGGTGTCCACGTCCCGGCGTACGGAATCCACCCCGGCGAGCAGGATTTCCACCGCCCCCGAAGACAAATGCCGCAGCCTCGACGGACCCCCGAATGCCGGTTCCAATTCCACCCCCGGACCCGCCGAGAGGAATGTCGTACCTATTTCGGCGGCATCCGCGAGAAAAGCCCTGGGAAAATTCCCGGCCGCGTCCAGGACCCGGGTCAGCTCCGCCGGCCGCAGCGCCGGAAGGTCCGCGTTGAGCGCCGCCACGCGCGCGTGCGGCCGCCCGGCCCGTACGGCACGGACCCCGTGCGCGAGCGCCGCGTTGAGCCCCGCCGCCGGGGAGTCCGGCACGATCCGCGCGCCCAGGGCCGCGAGCGCCGCGCCGGCCGCGGGATCGTCCGTGACGACCGCCACATCCCGTACGCGCGCGCAGTCCAGCACCGCAGCCACGGTGTCCTCGGCGAACGCGAGCGCGAGCCGGGGCCGCAGCAGCGCCCCCGCAGTGGCAGCGAGCCTGCTCTTCGCCAGGGAGAGGGGCTTCAGGGGGACGACCAGGGACCAGTCGTCGTCGGTGTCGGTGTGCATCGGCTGCGGCGGCTTCATCAGGGCCCATTCTGTCCCGCCCACGCGGTCCACCGGAGGGTCCGGGGCGTACGGTGTCACTCGACAGACCAGGAGCATGGGGCGACACTTGGCCCCCTGCCAGCCAGTCCCCGGAGAAAGGTGTCCGAGTGCCCCGCCGCAGAATCGGCTTCTGGTACCGCCTCGCGGCGGTCATCGCCAAACCCCCCCTGGTGGTTCTGTTCAAGCGGGACTGGCGCGGTATGGAGCACATGCCGGCCGACGGCGGATTCATCACCGCGGTCAACCACAACTCCTACCTGGACCCGCTGTCCTACGCGCACTACCAGTACAACACCGGCCGCGTCCCGCGCTTCCTCGCCAAGGCGGGCCTCTTCAAGGGCGGCTTCGTCGGCACCATGCTCCGCAACACGGGCCAGATCCCCGTGTACCGCGAGACGACCAACGCGCTCGACGCCTTCCGCGCCGCCGTCGACGCCATCGAACGCGGCGAGTGCGTCGCCTTCTACCCCGAGGGCACCCTCACCCGCGACCCCGAGATGTGGCCCATGGCCGGCAAGACCGGCGCCGCCCGCGTCGCGCTGCTCACCAAGGTCCCCGTCATCCCGGTGGCCCAGTGGGGCGCCAACCTCGCGATGCCGCCGTACGCCAAGGAGAACAAGTTCCGGCTGTTCCCCCGCAAGACGCTGATCGTGCAGGCCGGACCGCCCGTCGACCTCTCCCGCTTCGACGGCCTGGAGCCGACGCCCGAGGTGCTCCGCGAGGCCACCGAGGTCATCATGGCCGCCATCACCGCCCTCCTGGAGGAGGTCCGCGGCGAGAAGGCGCCCGCCGAGCCGTACGACCACCGCAGGGCCCGCCTGGAACAGCGGCGCAGGGCCGCCGAGGAGGGTTCCAAGTGACCAAGGCCGCCGTCTTCGGCAACGGGTCCTGGGGCACCGCCTTCGCCATGGTGCTCGCCGACGCGGGCTGCGAGGTGAGCCTCTGGGGCCGCCGCGCCGCACTCGCCGAGGCGATCAACACCACCGGGACCAACCCCGACTACCTGCCCGGGGTCGAACTCCCCAAGGGCATCACGGCCACCGCCGACCCGGCCGAGGCCGCCGCGGACGCCGACTTCACCGTCCTCGTCGTCCCCTCGCAGACCCTGCGCGGCAACCTCGCCGCCTGGAAGCCGCTGCTCGCCCCGGACACCGTCCTCGTCTCCCTCATGAAGGGCGTCGAACTCGGCACCGCCAAGCGGATGAGCGAGGTCATCACCGAGGTCGCCGACGTCCCCGCCGACCGCGTCGCCGTCCTCACCGGCCCCAACCTGGCCAAGGAGATCGCCGCCCGGCAGCCCGCCGCCGCCGTCGCCGCCTGCTCCGACGAGACGGTCGCCCAGCGCCTCCAGGCCGCCTGCATGACCCCGTACTTCCGCCCGTACACCAACACCGACGTGGTGGGCTGCGAGCTCGGCGGCGCCGTGAAGAACGTCATCGGCCTCGCCGTCGGCATCGCCAACGGCATGGGCCTCGGCGACAACTCCAAGGCCACGCTCATCACCCGCGGCCTCGCCGAGACCACCCGCCTCGGCCTCGCCATGGGCGCCGACCCGCTCACCTTCTCCGGCCTCGCGGGCCTCGGCGACCTCGTCGCCACCTGCTCCTCGCCGCTCTCCCGGAACAACACCTTCGGCACCAACCTCGGCCGCGGGATGACCCTCCAGGAGACCATCGCGGCCACCAAGCAGACCGCCGAGGGCGTCAAGTCCTGCGAGTCCGTGCTCGATCTGGGCCGCCGCCACGGCGTCGACATGCCCATCACCGAGACCGTCGTCTCGATCGTCCACGACGGCAAGCCGCCGGTCGTCGCGCTCAAGGAACTGATGTCGCGCTCGGCCAAGCCCGAGCGCCGCTGAGCCATCCGCGCGCGGGGAGTGCGGGGCGCTCAGGAGTTCGGGAGTCGCAAGGTACGCTCATCGCGATATGAGCGAGAACACCCAGAGCCCCCGCAAGCCGCGCGTGGCCGTCGTCTTCGGCGGCCGCAGCTCCGAGCACGCCATCTCCGTCGTCACGGCGGGCGCCGTCCTGAGCGCCATCGACCGGGACAAGTACGACGTGCTGCCCATCGGCATCACGACGGACGGGCGCTGGGCGCTCACCGCCGACGCCCCCGAGCGGATGGCCATCACGGACCGGAAGCTGCCCAACGTCGCCGAACTGGCCGAGTCCGAGCAGGGCGGCGTCGTCCTCCCCGTCGACCCGTCCAGCCGCGAGGTCGTCCTCACCGAGCCGGGGCAGGTCCCCACGGCCCTCGGCGAGGTCGACGTGGTCTTCCCCATGCTCCACGGCCCCTACGGAGAGGACGGCACCCTCCAGGGCCTCCTGGAGCTCTCCGGCGTCCCCTACGTCGGCGCGGGCGTCCTCGCCTCCGCCGTCGGCCAGGACAAGGAGTACATGAAGCGGGTCTTCACCTCCTTCGGCCTCCCGGTCGGCCCGTACGAGGTCATCCGGCCGCGCGAGTGGGAGCAGAACCCCGCCGCCGCCCGCAAGAAGATCGTCGAGTTCGCCGCCGACCACGGCTGGCCGCTCTTCGTGAAGCCGGCCCGCGGCGGCTCCTCCATGGGCATCACCAAGGTCGACGACCTCTCCGGCCTGGACGAGGCCATCGAGGAGGCCCGCCGCCACGACCCCAAGATCCTCGTCGAGTCGCTGCTGCGCGGCCGCGAGATCGAGTGCGGCGTCCTGGAGTTCGAGGACGGCCCGCGCGCCAGCGTCCCGGCCGAGATCCCGCCGGTCACCGACCACGACTTCTACGACTTCGAGGCCAAGTACATCGACTCGGCCTCCGGCATCGTGCCCGCCCCCATCGGGGACGAGGCCACCGCCGAGGTCCAGCGCCTCGCCGTCCTCGCCTACGAGGCCGTGTCCTGCGAGGGCCTGGTCCGCGCCGACTTCTTCCTCACCGAGGACGGCGACTTCGTCATCAACGAGATCAACACCATGCCGGGCTTCACGCCCATCTCCATGTACCCGCGCATGTGGCAGGAGAGCGGCGTCGGCTACCCCGAGCTCGTCGACCGGCTCATCCAGGCCGCGCTGACCCGCTCCACGGGCCTGCGCTAAGCCGGAACACGGCCCGGCCGCCGCGCCTCTCAGAGGCTCGGCGGCACGGCCTTCCGGACCGGGTCGGCGAGATCCGCGAGCGGCGTGGCGTCGTGCGCGAACCGCTCGTCCAGCGTCACCTCGACGTACGTCTTCCGGTACGTCGTGGTGAAACGGGGCCCGCCGCCCTCCGTGCGCTCCAGCATCCAGGCGACGCCGTTCGCCTCGACGGCCTGCGCCTTGGGATCGCTCATCTTTTCGGGCCGGGGGACCCCGCAGCGCAGTACGATCGCACCGTCACCCCACCCGGCGGTCAGATCCGAGCCGGGCTCCGGGTCACTCCGCTCAAGACCCGCCACGGTGTCGGGCAGCTCCTTCGCCAGGGCCTGGCAGAAGGGCGCCTCCTCCGCCGGCGGACTTGGCACCGCGACGGACGCCGAGGCGTCCGGCGAGGAGCAGCCGGCGGCGGCCGACATCAGGACGGCGGCCGCGACGGCGGCGGGCAGGCCGAAGGGCCGGTGGGAAGAAGTCACCGGCCAAGCGTAGACGGGGGCTACAGATGAACGACCGGGCAGGTGAGGGTGCGCGTGATGCCGTCCACTTGCTGGACCTTGGCGACCACCATGCGGCCCAGCTCATCGACGGTGTCCGCCTGCGCGCGCACGATGACGTCGTACGGACCGGTCACGTCTTCGGCCTGGATGACCCCCGGGATCTTGGAGATGGTGTCGGCGACGGTCGACGCCTTGCCCACCTCGGTCTGGATGAGGATGTACGCCTGAACCACGGAACCTCCAGGGCGACCACGAGGATCTTGTGGGAGAAAGGGACGCCACGGTACCGCGTCGCCGCGGGCCACGGGGAGACCCGCGCGTCCGGAGGCGCTCGGGGTGTGGCGTACGCAGGACAGAAGTTGACGGTCTACTTGACGGTACCCAGCACGGTGACGGCCCGCGACCCGCGGCGCGCCCAGACGCGCCCCCGCCCGCTCGCCGGCACGAAGACACGAGGTGAGACGCGGTGAAGGGCACAGTCGGAGAGCTGGGCGAGTTCGGGCTCATCAGAGAGCTCACGTCCCGGCTCACCTCCACCCCGGCGGTACGGATCGGCCCAGGTGACGACGCCGCGGTCGTCTCCGCCCCCGACCGGCGCGTGGTGGCCAGCACGGACATCCTGCTCGAAGGACGCCACTTCCGCCGAGACTGGTCCACGGCGTACGACGTCGGCCGCAAGGCCGCCGCGCAGAACCTCGCCGACATCGCCGCCATGGGCGCGGTCCCCACCGCGCTCCTCCTCGGCCTCGTCGTACCCGCCGAACTCCCTGTGACATGGCCCACGGAACTGATGGACGGCCTGCGCGACGAATGTCAGGTCGCGGGCGCCGCGGTGGTCGGCGGCGACGTCGTCCGCGGCGACACGATCATGGTCTCCATCACCGCCCTCGGCGACCTCCGCAACCACGACCCGGTCACCCGGGGCGGCGCACAGCCCGGCGACGTCGTCGCCTACACCGGCTGGCTCGGCTGGTCCGCCGCCGGATACGCGGTCCTCTCCCGCGGCTTCCGCTCCCCGCGCGCCTTCGTCGAGGCCCACCGCAGGCCCGAGCCGCCGTACCACGCGGGCCCGGCCGCCGCCGGACTCGGCGCCACCGCCATGTGCGACGTCAGCGACGGCCTCATCGCCGACCTCGGGCACATCGCCGAGGCCAGCAAGGTCCGCATCGACCTGCGCTCCGGCCTCATCGACATCCCCACCCAGATGAACGACATCGGCCAGGCCGTCGGCGTCGACCCCATGCAGTGGGTGCTCACCGGGGGAGAGGACCACGCCATCGTGGCCACCTTCCCGCCGGACGTGAAGCTCCCCGCCCGCTGGAAGGTCATCGGCGAGGTCCTCCACCCCTCGGCGCTGCCGCAGGTCACCGTGGACGGCGCGCCCTGGCACAGCGTGGGCGGCTGGGACCACTTCGGAGAGACGGAGTGAATCCGCCCCTCGTGCTGACCGTCGCCGGATCCGACTCCGGCGGCGGCGCCGGCGTCCAGGCCGACCTGAAGGCGATGCTCGCGCTCGGCGTCCACGGCATGAGCGTGCTCACCGCCGTCACCGCCCAGAACTCGCGGGGCGTCCAGGGCGTCTGGGAGCTGCCCGTGGAGGCCGTGCGCGCCCAGTTCCGGGCGGTCGTCGACGACATCGGGGTCCAGGCGGTCAAGACCGGCATGCTGGCGTCCGCCGCGCTCGTGGAGACCGTGGCGGAGCTGCTCGCCCCCGTGGAGGCCCCGGTGGTCGTCGACCCGGTCGGCGTCTCCAAGCACGGCGATCCGCTGCTCGCGGAGACCGCGCTCGACTCGCTCCGTACGAAGCTGCTGCCGGTCGCGACCGTCGCCACCCCGAACCTGGACGAGGTGACGCAGCTCACCGGCGTCCGGGTGGCCGAGGAGGGCGACATGCGGCCGGCCGCCGAGGCGGTCCTGTCGTACGGGCCGCGCTGGGTCCTGATCAAGGGCGGGCACCTGCCCGGCGGCCAGGAGGCCGTGGACCTGCTCACGGACGGCACCGAGGAGCACTGGCTGCGCGCCCCGCGCCACGACAACCGGCACACCCACGGCACGGGCTGCACGCTCGCCTCGGCGATCGCCTCCGGGCTCGCCAAGGGCCTGGAGGTGCCGGAGGCCGTACGGCAGGCGAAGGAGTACGTGACGGGGGCCATCGCCGCCGGGTTCGCGCTGGGCGCGGGCATCGGCCCGGTGGACCACGGCTGGCGGTTCCGCGCCTAGTAGTGCTTCGTTAGGTTCTTCGTCTGGTTCTGTTGCGGGGCAGGGGTCGGCCGCAGGTGGTGCAGGTGCCGGTCCAGCACTGCAGCAGGTC